>CAWDOH010000044.1:0-78775 GCA_963803725.1 Bryobacterales bacterium
CCCGCATTTTGCAGGTTTGGGTGACGGTGAGGAGGCGGGCCGTGGCCACCTCCCCTTGGGCGCTGCGATTGCCAAAGATGATCTTGCGCAATTGCACGGCAATACGTAAGGCTTGTTCCACGCAATTGTTGGTAGGCTCCACCCCGGGACGCTCGATGAAAGTGAACAGCCGGCCACAGTGTTGGAACAAGGCGGTGGCCATGTTGCGCACTTCTTTGTCGTCACTGTCCAGGTACTGCTCGGCGAGCGCAAACCAGCGCTTTTGCAGCGGAAGGGAGCGCAGGATCAACTGCTCCCGGTCGATTAAGCTGCCCTGGAACTTGCGCCAGGGGCGGAACAAGCGGGCATATAGCGCCAACGCGTCCCGGCAAAATCGCTGCGCGTCGGTGGTCTTGGCGAACTCCTGAATGCCCAGAATATTGCGTTTCAAGTGCGCCCAGCACAACTGAGACAAGCCTTGGTGATATTTGAAATAGGCACTGAACCGGTCGCTGCACAGGATGCCCGCGAACACCGCCCCCAGCAGATGGATCAGGACGGCGGAACTGCGCGTCTTGTCCACCGTGTAGAAGACGAAGTCGCGGGCCACCAACGCCATAAATATCGTTTTTCCCCGTTGTTGCGCCAGCCGGTTTCGTCGCTGTTCAATACGGGCTCGTTTTTCAGTTGCTGTTCCAGTTCCTGGCAGGGCTGGGCCACTGCGGCGCTGGCTTGCTCCCAACACTTTTGGGTGCTGCCCAGACTCATAGAGATGCCCAGCAGGTGTTCCAGAAACGCCTCCAACACCCGCCGCGGCATGCGGCAGTAGATCGTCAGGTAGGCGATCAGCGCCATCAGTTGCGGTCCGAAGTCCCCCTGCGCCTCTTCCGGCAGGGGTGCTCGCGTGCCTTCCCCACAGGCCGGACAGACCACCTTGGGACATTGATACTCGATGACATAAGGCTGGATGGGCGGTAACTCAGTCACTTGGTGGCGCTGCACTTCTCCCACCGTCTGCATCTGCTCGGGCTGCTGCGACAACGCGTGGCCACAATGCTTGCATTCCTCCGGCAGCACCGGACGCACTTCCTGGACCTGTTCGGGGGGAGCCAGCGGGCGGTGATGGCCGGGATGGCCCTTCTGCCCACCCGGTTTGCGCTTGCTCTTTTTCCGGCGCCCGCGCTGCCGCGAATTCCCCGCCAGTCCATCGGAGGACGGGGGTTTGGAGGAGTTGGTGGAATTCTTTTGGCGGGCCGCCAGTTGGCGCTCCAGATCAGCGATCTGCTTTTCGGCTTCGCCAATCTGCTGTTCGCGCTCGGCGATCTGCTGCTCGCGCTCAGCTACCTTCCGCCGGAGATCTTCAACCTCTCGTCGGAGTCGCTCGTTTTCGCGCTGTAGCCCTTCCCGGTTGGGCTGAGGTGCATGGCCATGGCGCTTCGCCGATACCGTTTGCCCCCGAGTTCTGCGGCGGGCCGCCCTCGCACCCATCCACCATACCTTAGCCGATCATTTCGGAAAAGTCCAGCAAAATCGCCTGGGTACTTGAACTGTTACAGGAGGAGTCGGGTACAAGATGAGGACGGAGATCGCCACTGAGGGTACGTGGTAGGCGGACTGAAGCATCCAACGGGACGGGAATGGTTGAATTCGGGTTTGGTTCAGCCAGGACGAGTGCGGTCAGCGCGGAGGAGGGAGAGAGCTAGTGGCGAGGCGTCCGATGCGCGGTGGGGATAGACGAGGGTAACGTGCACTTCGTTAATCAAGGAGCAGCCACAGCGCCCGCGGTTGCCAGATGGCGCTCGATACTCTGCAGGGCGGCCAGTTTCTTGGGGGCATAGCCACGGGCCATTAGGGCCTTCCAGGCTCGCTTGACCTTTTCCAGGATATCGTTGGCCGCAGCGGTCCACAGGTATTGCTTGGGGTTCCGATTGTGCTGGTCAATGTAGACCCGCATGGTCTGTTGCAGTTCCTTGACCGAATGAAAGACACCGCGTCGGATACACTTATCCGTCAGGTCGCGAAAGAAGCGCTCCACCTGATTCAGCCACGAGGAACTGGTGGGAGTGAAGTGCACCTGAAACCGCGGGTGCTTCTCCAGCCAGGCTTTGACTTCAGGGGTTTTGTGGGCCGAGTAGTTATCCATGATCAGGTGCAGCACTTGGTCTTTGGGAGTCCGGCCATCGATCAGCTTGAGAAAGCGAATCCAGTCCTTATGAGTATGGGTGGGCATGCATACGTCTATCACCGTCCCATCCTGCGTATTCATGGCCGTGAACAGCGTGGTCGTCCCGTGGCGCTTGTAATCGTGCGTCATCGTCCCGCAACGGCCCTTTTTCCAGGGCAGGCCGGGTTGCGTACGCTCCAAGGCCTGGATCTGGCACTTCTCGTCCAGCGACAATACCATCGCATTCGCGGGCGGGTGGAGATACAGTCCCACCACGTCTTCCAGTTTCTCGGCAAAGCGGGGATCGTTGCTGAGTTTGAAGCGACTCACCCGGTGCGGCTTCAAACCGTGCGCCCGCCAGATACGTCCCACCGAGGACGGGCTGACGCCGGCCACCGGAGCCAGCGTGCGCGTGCTCCAGTGGGTGGCGCCAGCAGGCGTCTCCCGCGTGGTCTTCGCGACGATCTCGGCGATTTTGGAATCCGGAATGACAGGCGGACGTCCGGAGCGGGGCGCATCTTCCAGCCCCTGGATACCTTTTTCCTCGAATCGGCCCAGCCACCGGGGGACGGTTGGCCGGGACACTCCCAGTTGGTCGGCAATTTCCCCAGCGGTATGTCCGGCCGAATACAGCACCAGCATCTTGGCCCGCTCCACCAGTCGCGCCGCCAGCGTGCGGCTGCGTGCAAAGCGCAGCAGATCATCCTCCTGCTCAGAAGTCAACCGAATTCGGTAAGCGCGCTGCATGTGGATGGGCCGGGCTGAACACAGGGAACCGCTCCGGATCTACTGTAGCCTAACCGATCCCACACAAATTGTCCAGCAAAATCTTCGGGAAGCGCGTTACAGGACTTCTGACGCACTAGACTAGCTTGGCGGCGAAGACGTGGTCGCAGGGAATCGGCTCGTAAATAGGCGGCGGTTGAACTTGGATGACCGTGTATCCGCAGATTCCCGCGTGAAAGGTAGTCTGAAAAGCTCCTGGAGTCACCGGGATTGCGCCAGTGTTCACCGTGCCTGCCACGTACAGGTTGCCCTGTGCGTCGAAAAGGGCCACAGATGCGGCCTGAACCCACGATGGCGTGCCTGACGTCGCGGGAAGATTCGCGCCTCCGGCAATCCAGGCAATCAGAACGGACAACCGCCAGCAACGCATCATTGGAACCAGACCTCCGGCTCAATACTAAGACCGGCCAACCCGGTTCTTCAACTACAGCCCGCGGCTCGCCATCGGATAAGACGGGCGGACTCCCTCTGGTCAGGGGCTTACCGTTTGACGGCAGGCTGGTCAATTCGCGGCTAAGAACGGGCCGGGCCGAATCCGTGTGCACAAAGTTACCGGCTAATCCGATCCTGCTCCCTCAGCTATGGCACCAGCACCATAGGCCATGGAGCGGAAGTTTTGCCAGTTTTTCACCCTCCCGGACCCGTGCCCGGACGAATAGATGTGCATCTCCCACCTTCGACGGTCTGGCCGCATAACCGTGCAAAGGCCTGTGGCTACAGGCGGAAACGCATAAGTGGACGAAACACGGCATTCCGGAAAATTCGACCGGGATGAAAATCGCTATGCCGCCGGTTGGATTTCAATATCCCTGGCGACGCTCGTCGGTTGCGGAACCGGATCGCCGAATTCGCGAAGCGTTCTCAGGTGTCCTTCGATCGCTTCCCGAATGTTATTTTCCGTCTCCTCCAAGGTTCTACCTGTTGTGATACAGCCAGGCAAATCCGGAACATACGCCGCCCAGTTGTGCTCGGCCTGTTCGAAAATCACCGCGTACCTGACGCTCATTTCTCTTTCTCCAGTCCCGCCGCGTTTTGGATCGACCTCAGGGTACCGACGGGAACGTCATCTCCGGGATGTCCCGGTATTGTCACCACATTTGGTTTCGAGGGGTGCTTATAGTGCCGGTGGCTTCCGGTAGTCCTGACGTGCGTCCAGCCACCAGCCTCCACGAGTTTGACCAAGTCTCGAACCTTCACTGGTTAGATTGTACGTCTAGAGGGATGGCAGCACTGCTGGGCTTTGGACCGTAGACGATATCGGAAAGTGACCTCAGCCCGCCGGGTTCTCGGAACTTGCAACCGAAACGCTGCTTGCGGAGTGGGATCGCCCAACACGGGGGCAGGTTCGAGCAGCCTTATCTTAACGCCTGTGTGGGCCGGCTGGGGTCCGTTATCGGCATCGGCGGCCTCGGCCGGACCCATCGGTTTCGCTGGAGCGACTTTGACACCGCCGGCTTGAGGGAAGTAGCCGTGCCAAGCTCCAAGGGAAGGTACAACCACATCGATCATGAGGTGTCGTTAAGCGGCAGGGCAGGGAAGTACGAATTTGCGGCGACTTGAGTTATCAGCGTTCATCGGCGTTCATCAGCGGCTTTTAGGGCTTTTGACAGAGCGAAGAATATTAGCCGCTGATGAACGCCGATGAACGCTGATAGGAACAACTCCCGCGTTTCTGGGCAAGCACGTCTTCCGATAATGGGTCAGTTTGCAATGCGGGTCTGTCGCGGCGGCCTTGCAGTGCGGCGGATAGCGGCTAAGCGTGCGAGTGGCCGGGAGCAAAGTTTTCGCTAAGCCACTTTCGAGGAAATTGCCGCGGACGCGTACCAGCCGAGGTTCGTAAACGGTACGGCGTTCCACGCGAGCGATCCTTGCTGAAAGCGAACAATATCGGAACGAAATAGTCCTGTAGTCGCGTCACCATTCGTCCTTGCTCGGGGCCTGAAATATTCATGTGCCGCTTCCGCTCACTTCGTCAGGTCGATTGGGGCCGGCGAGGGAGTCCTTCTGCCGAGGCCTCGGCTCCAGGTGGCTCACGGAACGGTTCAACAGGAATGCGCTCGTAACACACTTTCAGGACGATCAGGTATTCTGTACCGCCCGGCGCTTGGAGAGCTACGCGGTCGCCCGCTGCCGACTTCATCAACGCGCGCCCCAGAGGCGACACCCAACTGATGTGGTTGCGGTTGAGATCGACCTCGTCGGTGCCCACGATGCTCACCACTCGCTCCGTTCCTGCGGCATTGGCATAGCGCACGGTCGCTCCGAAGAATGCCCGCGCCGCCGCCTGCCCCGTTCTGGGACTTTCCGGGTCCACCACTTCCGCGGCATCGATTCGTTTCGTGAGAAAGCGAATCCGGCCATCGATCTGGCGCAGCCGCCGCTTGCCGTACTGATAGTCGGCGTTTTCACTGCGATCGCCATTGCTCGCAGCCCACGCCACCACCTTCGTCACGGCCGGGCGTTCCCTGGTGAGCAGAAACCGATGCTCCTCTTTGAGGCGCTGGAGCCCACTCGGCGTTATGTAGTTCTTGCCGGGCATCGCGGGATCGTCTGCTTGCGGTTTTCTCGTAAACCCTTTTCGCATATCTAGCCTTTAACCGCGAATCCAGTGGGTGCCACAAGGCTCTCAGGAAATGGATGGTGCCCTACCTGTTCTTGCGTTGTCGCCTCGATTCTGCTCTGAAATTGGCGCAACGGCCTAAAAGAGCTTGCCGACCACGCGCCAATCTGGTGTGAAAGATCTCCGTATCCGCGCGTCTTCATATTCGCACGCAGTCTGTTACCGATCCTACCCATCATCTCGGACAAGTGCCGACGAAGGCATGGTGATCTCGGAATTATTCGCGCAAAGTTGCGAAGTGCTTAGCGACCTTTCGGCCTGCCGCAAGACGTAAGGGGCAAGAAAACAGTTTTATACCGGCCAATTCGCGATCGGAGTGAGAGATCACGTAAGCGATCTCGAATGAGTCGATTGGCCGGTATTAATCGGATTAACTGGTCCAGTCTGCGCAGGCGCCCCGTAAATCAAGGCATCAAAAGGGGTTAGATCTGCGCGTAGCATTGGCCAGTTAGATGGGCACATCGGAAAGTGGACCTCACCCCGCCGGTTTTGGGAAGTTGTAATCAAAACGCGGCGCGCAGAGCGGGATCGCCCAACACCCGGGGCAGGTTCGAGCGGCCTTATCTTAACGCCTGTGGGGCCGGCTGGGGCTACAAAACTTAGATTCTTAGTGGGTGAACCAGCCGGGGCCGACGGTCAGATGATGGCTGATGGAATCGGGGACCACCAGAAAGAGCAGGAAGCCGATGATGCCGTGGGCGATCCCCAGGAAATAGAGGTTGTGGTGGCGGCGGTAGAGGCGGGCGGCGCAATAGCCCAGAGGCAGGGTGACGCTCATCAGGAACAAGTTGGGCAGGTGGGCACCCGAAAACAGGGCTGCGGCGGCGAGGGGGGCGGCGCGCGGGGAAAGCACGCGGTCAAAGCGGTTGAGGAAGTAGCCGTTCAGCACGTATTGCTGGAAGATGCCCCAGGGCACATAGGCGCCCAGGGCCGCGGCGCCCTGGGGGAACTCGATGGTGCGGGTGGTTTGCAGCAGAATACCCGCGCCCAGCATGGCGAGAGCGAACAGGCCGAGGGCGGGGGCGAATTCGGCGAGGCACTGGCGCAGGTTGGCGGAGCGGAAGCCGAGCGCGGTGGCGCGCTCCCGGCGGACCAGGTGCGAAGCGGCCATCAGGGCCAGAATTCCCAACCAGACGTCGTGGTGGCTGTAACGCAGCTCCCAAATGTAGGCCATGATGATGGCAAAAATGGAGAGCGGCTCCAGAATCGCCACGCGGCGCGTAGCGGAGGCGGACATTGCGACCTCTAGAAAAAGAAATGCTTCGTCCAGTCTACCAGGGTATGGAGAGCGGCTGAAGAGAGGACTGTGGAGGATCTCTCAAACACCTTGCCGTAGGCCCAACCCGCAATGGTGGCGAGGATGGCGTAGCGCCAGTTGGGCAGCGGTTGGGGGCCGTTATCGAGGTGGGCGCAGCCGAAAATCACGCTGGCGGCGAGCAGGGTGCGCGGCCCCGCGCCGAAGCGCTGCATGAGCAGGTTCTGGATGAGAGCGCGGAAGAGGATCTCCTCGGGGATCGCGGTGCCGGCGAAGATGATGCCCACGGCGGCGGCCATCCGCCCGGCGGTTTGCACGGGCAGGTGCGGGTAGGGGAGGAAGCCGATGGCGATGCCCAGCACGATGAGCACAGGCGCAAGCAGGGCGAAGCCGGCCAGGGGCAGCCAGAAATCGCGGGGGGCGCGTGGGAGATTGTACTTGAGGCCGGGGAAACCGCGGTAGCCGAGGAACAGGGTTAGTCCCAGGAGGATGGCGACACCGTAGGCGATGCTGTGGAGGAAGCCCTGCGCGGGGCGGGGGATGAGGGTTTGGCCGGCGCCGAATTCGATAGGCAGCCAGAGGAGCAGGATGGCCAGGAAATCGAGGCCTTGGGGAGGGCCGGGCCGGCGGCCTGGGGTGCGGCGGGCGGCCCAGACGGCGCACGCCACCGGCGCGAGGGTGTAGAGCAGCACCATGGCGAGGAGCGGTGGGCTGTGGACTCCAGCGGCCTCCGCGGCGGCCGCGAAAAAGGCGGTGAGCAGGGGAGGGGCGGCCCAGATCCACGGGCCGATACGGCGGACGGCGCGCTGCACCGGCGGAGCGAAGAAGCTGAAGATCGCGGCGAGGAGGAGGGCGAGGAACGGGATCTGCATCCTTACCCGATGGTAGCGTGGGGACGGGCGCGGGTTCCTGGCGGGAACGTCACCGGCAAGCCTGGTTCCCGGCCTCCGGAAACGCCATGAAGGTGATGCTTGCGGGGGGCAGGGACAGGCGCCCGGCGCGGATGGGGATTCCGGTAAGCGGCGGCAATCCGCCATCGCTGGCGGCTTCGAGCGTGTGGCCGTTGAGTTGAACGGCGGAGGTATCGGCTTCGGCGGCGGAAAGGGTGTAACGCTCTCCGCGCAAGGGTAGTTCGAGATCGCGGCCGGTGGTTCCGGCATTGATGGCCAGCACGGTTACGCCGCCGGGACGATCGGCCTGGCAATGCGCATACATATAGAGGTTGGCGGGCGGCTGCGTTCCGGGTTGCAGGACGGTTCGGCCCATGAGCCGCCGCCAGAGGACCGCCGCCCAGTAGTTGGGACGCGGGCGGTAGGTGTGCTCATCCAGCAGGCCGTAGTCGCTGGACGCGAGGGTGTTGTGGGCAATCACCTGAACGCCCTGTTGCGCCAGGCGGCCGAGTTGGTTGAGGTAACGGAAGGTGTCCAGAAAGGTGGACGCCCAGGGATCGCCGCCGCAGCCGGCATCGGCCGTTTCGGTGACCCAGAGCGGCTTGCCCGGCTCAAAACGGTCACGCAAGGCGGCGTAGAAAGCGCTGATGGAGGCGGGGCGGGAAAGCCATTCCGGGGAGAGAGCCGCTTCGGCCGTGGTGCCGACGGAGGGCATCCCGCCGGCGCAGCGCTGCGAAACCGCGGGGTAGATGTGGTAGGAAAATGCGTCGAAGACCGGCCCGGTGGCGGCCAACAGATCTTCGGTGTTCAATCGCGAAGCGGCCGTCTTGGCAATCACGCCGCCCTCGCCCACGGAGCCGGGACCGAGGAACAGGACACCCGGCGCGGCTTGCTTGAGGAAGCGGCGGAATACGGCGATGTCCCGGGCAAAAGCCGCGGCGTCATAGCCTTTGGGCGCCCCACCGACGGCGGCATAGGTCGGCTCGTTCATGAATTCGACCGCGGCAATGGCGCCGCCGGCCGCCTGGGTGTAGGCGAGGACGCGGCGGGCTTGAGCGGGCGTCCATACGCCGGCGGCGTCGCGGGTGCCGGCGCTGAATGCGAAGGAGGTGATGATGCCGGCGTCGGCGGCGCGGGCGAAATCGAGCACGCCTTTCCATTCCTTCCTGGTGAGGATGGCGTTGAAGCCCGCGGGTGGGTTGGGGGGCGCGGGGCCGTCGGAGTCATCGAAGTAGACGGTGTTGGCCCAGGTTCCACTCACCCGCACGTAAGCGGGGCCGAGGGCGGAGGCCAACCTGCGCAGCCGGGCGTTGGACAGGTCGATCGGCAGGCGATATTCGAAGAGGTTGGGATCGATCCCGGCGGGTGTGGAAGCCGCCTGGCGGGCCGGCGCGGGGGCGTGACTGGCGGCGCCGCGCGGCTGGTCGTACGGTTTCCAGAAACGGCCGCCGGTGACCTCGACCATCTCGATGTTGTAGGACTGGAACCGGGCGTCCACGGCGCCGATTGGCGGCATGGTTTTGGGAGCGAGCGAGACCGGCTGCGCGCCGATGGGGAACAGATTTGCGAGGAACATGAGCAGAACCACGGTCGTTTTGCTTGCTGATTGTGCCGGCATCGCCAGGTCCTTTCTCCGCGATCCAAATCCTCTCTATGCATGATCGCCCTTTGTTGGACACGGTTCAACGCCCAGCGGTCAGGCTACTGAGGGTATCCATGCGTTTGACGGTACCGCGAGGCGGCGAGGTTCGCTCTATGCATATGGGCCGGGCTTGAGCAGCGGCCGGTCCTGGTATGCTGGCCTCATGAACCAGGACCAACTGCGGCTGCTGCTCGAGCAGGTTCGCGCGGGCGAAATCGAGATTGAGGGCGCGCTCACGCGCATGCGCCATCTGCCTTTCGAGGACCTCGGCTTCGCCAAGGTGGACCACCACCGCGCCCTGCGCCACGGCATTCCGGAGGTGATTTTCGCCAAGGGCAAGACCTCGGAGCAAGTGGTGGCCATCGCTGAAAGCATTCTGGAACATGCGCCCAATGTGCTGATCACACGCGCCGACCGGGCCTGCGCCGATGCGGTGGTGGCACGGCTGCCGGGGGCCGATTACCTGCCGCTCTCGGGAGTGATCCGCTTCTGGCGCGACCGCACCATCACCGGCAAAGGCCTGATCGCAGTGGTCTGCGCCGGGACCAGCGATATGCCGGTGGCCGAGGAGGCCCAGGTGACCGCCGAGGTGATGGGCAACCGCGTGGACACCATCCACGACATCGGGGTGGCCGGCATCCACCGGCTGATGCAGAACCGCGAGCGGCTGACCGAAGCGCGCGTGGTGGTGGTGTGCGCGGGGATGGAAGGCGCGCTGCCCAGCGCGGTGGGCGGGCTGGTCTCGTGCCCGGTGATCGCGGTGCCCACCAGCGTCGGATACGGCGCCAGTTTCCACGGGCTGGCGGCGCTGCTCGGCATGCTCAACAGTTGCGCCAGCAATGTGACGGTGGTGAATATCGATAATGGATTCGGCGCAGGGTACGTGGCCAGCCTGATCAATCGGCTGTAAGCGCGGGGATCTCGACCCAGGCCCGCTTCTGCCAGGACTCGATGCCTTTTTCGGCAAGCTGCACGCCCTTGGCGCCCTCCAGCAGGCCCCAGCGGAACGGCTCGTCCTTCACGATATGGCGCAGGAACAGCTCCCACTGGCACTTGAAAGCGTTGTCGAAGGTGTCCTGTTCGGGCACCTTCTGCCAGCCCTCGAAGTAATTGAGAGGGCTTTCGACATCGGGGTTCCAGACCGGGCGCGGGGTGGCGGCGTAGGGCTGGATCCAGCAGTGCCGCAGGCCGGCCACGGCGGTGCCGAGCGAACCATCCACCTGGAGCGTGAGCAGGTCGTCGCGGCGCACGCGCACGCACCAGGAGGAGTTGAAGTGGGCTACGATGCCGCCGGCCAGCTCGAAGGTGGCGTAGGCCGAATCGTCGGCGGTGCAGGCGTAGGGCTTGCCGGATTCGTCCCAGCGCTGGGGCACGTGCGTGGCTCCCAGGCAGGAGACTGCCTTCACCGCGCCGAAAATGTTGTCGAGCACGTAGCGCCAGTGGCACAGCATGTCGATGATGATGCCGCCGCCGTCTTCGGCGCGGTAGTTCCACGAGGGGCGCTGGGCGGGCACGCGGTCACCCTCGAACACCCAGTAGCCGAATTCGCCGCGCACCGAGAGGATGCGGCCGAAGAACCCCAGGTTGATCAGCGTTTGGAGCTTCATCAGGCCGGGCAGCCAGAGCTTATCCTGCACCACGCCGTGCTTGACGCCGGCCTGGCGGGCTGCGCGGTACAGGTCGAGCGCCTGGGAGAGGCTGGTGGCCACGGGCTTCTCGCAGTAGATGTGTTTGCCGCGGGCGATGGCGGCGAGGACGGCCTCGGCGCGGCGCTCGGTGGTTTGGGCGTCGAAGTAGACGGAGTAGGCGGGGTCGGCGAGGGCCGCGGCGAGGTCGGTGGTCCACGGCAGGCCGCCGCATTCGGCCGAGATGGCTTCCAGTTTGGCGCGGCTGCGCCCCACCAGCAGGGGGTTGGGCAGGATGGTTTCGGAGTCGCTGAGCCTGACGCCGCCCTGCTGGCGGATGGCCATGATCGACCGGCGCAGGTGCTGCTTCAGCCCCATGCGGCCGGTGACGCCATTCATAATGATGCCGACGGTGTGGACGGTTTGCGCGCTCATTGTGGGGTACCCTTCTCGGTGCATTGCGGCCGCGCGCCCGCGGGCAACGGCGGAGCTTCCACGCCGGAGCGCGGCAGGGTGCCCTCCAGTTCCTGGCGCCAGTGGGCCACGTCGCCGGCCGGGCCGTAGCAGTAAATCATGCGCATGGGCGTGGCGCCGGTGTTAGTGAGCTGGTGAAAGACGCGGTGGGGGATGTAGACCGCCTGGCCTGCGTGTACCTCGCGGCGCTCCTGGCCCAGGCACATTTCCCCGTCGCCTTCAAGGATGAAGTAGATTTCCTCCTGCTCCTGGTTATGCCAGGGCACCTGGCCGCCGTTAGGTTCCAGGGTGACGTGGCCCATGGAAAAATTGGACGCCTGAATGGGACTGGCGCCTCCCACCAGGTTTTGGGTGCGGCGGCGGGCCGGGTAGGTGCGGCCGGCGATCAACGAAAGGTCGGCGATGGTCATCTCGATTGGTCATTCTAACAACCGGCGGCGCGGAGCCGGGGGCGGCGGGCTGTTCTCCGTGCGCGCCCCGATTTCCGCGACGCCTGCGCCATCGTGCGGGGGGAGACTGTAATAGTCTGTAAGGGGCTGTAATAGTCTGTATACGCGGATGCGCCCGCGCGGAATGCGCGGGTGGTTACTACGATTGACCTGTAATTTACGATGCAGTAACCGATTGCGACAGCCATGGCGGGGACCTATAATCAAAAGTGTACTAATGCCGATTTGGTTTGCGGCGATTATTTGGCCGCGCGGGCATTGATTCACAGCCAGTCCGATATCCGGCGATCCTGCGGCCAAGGTACACCGGATACCGAAGCATCCTCATCCAGAAGGCTCGCGCACTTAGTGGTGGCGGCGCGGCTGGCGCCGTCTCGTAAGGAAAGCTGCGCGCGGATGGACAAGATCTCGGAATCAGGCAGCTGCGGCGAGGTTTGGCATGTAGGGAGGGGGCCGGCCCGGCAAATATGCTATTGGAATCAAGGCTTTCTAGGAGATGGCCGCCGATCTTCGGGATTGACAATCCCGCGGTGAGGGCACCGCGAACATTGTGCGCCACCCGCCGGAGGCTGCCGCGTCCGGCGGGGGTTGCGGCAAAGGCGCGGACAGGAGCCGAAGGACTTTCCATGCCGACTAAGACAGGAGAAAAGGAGGGAGTTAGTAAGGGCAAGCGATTTAACTTACAGTGGTATTTAATGTGCATGTTATATAGTTAATCCGACAATTGATTGGTACCGCCGCCCCGGCCGCCGAAATCGGTATTGGTTGGATGCGGGCGATCGATTGGCGGCAGAAAGAGTGGAGGATTGTATGATTTACGAAGAGTCGCAACAGGTAAATACGGGGGCGCAGCCGCGCGTGTTTCTTCAGCCGCTGGCGGCCCCATCGATCCTGGGGTTGTTTGGTCTCGCGGGGTCGACATTCATGGTTGCCGCCGACATGGCGCATTGGTTTGGCAATACGGAAACCACGTTGCTGCTGGTGCCATTTGCGGCAATATTCGGTGGGCTGGCGCAGTTCCTCGCCGGTATGTGGGCTTACAAGGCCCGTGATGGAGTGGCGACCGCGGTCCACGGCATGTGGGGAGCCTTCTGGATGGCTTTCGGCGTCCTGACGTTGATGATGTCGAGCGGCAGAGCTGCGACGCCGGCCGGCCCCATGTTTCCGGCTTTGGGATATTGGTTTGTGGTGCTGGCGGCCATCACCTGGGTTTGCACCTGCGCCGCTACCGCCGAGAATAAGGCTCTGGTGACAACCCTGGCCTTTCTTTCGGCCGGTTCCACGCTGACGGCCATCGCCCTGCTGGTAGGCAGCGATGGGTTATTGATTCTGTCCGGCTATCTGTTCATCATCTGCGCGATTGCCGCCTGGTATACGGCCAGCGCGTTGATGTTGAATGAAGCGTTCGGACGGGAGGTGTGGTCGTTGGGGCGGAGCAACCACGCCCGGCAGATGCCGGCGATTACCATGGGAATCGGTGAGCCTGGCGTGATTCGCGGTCAGGCGTAACCGCAAGTCTAAGGAACGTTAGACTTTTCCCGCCGCCGCGCGCGATTGCCGCCGATCCAGGCTGCGAAACCGAGGGCGATCAGCAGCCCGCCGAATTCCAGGGCGTTGATCGGCCCTACCGGTTCGGCCTGGTTGCGCACGACGGTCAGCATCAGAAGCGCCAGGGGAAAGATCCCCACGGCCACCGCGCCTGCCAGGCCGCCAGGCACGCGGTACGGCCGTGGCAATTCCGGCTCACGGATGCGCAACGCCACCAGGGCGGCGAATTCCAACAGAATACTCAAACCGGTCAGCAACACATCCAGCATGATCAGCTTGGTGAAGCTGAATTGCAAAGCGGCTGCCCAGGCGATGGAACACACTATGATGGCGGCCCAGGGCGCGCCGGTCCGCGGGTGACGGCGGGCCAGGAGTTTCGGCAGGTAGCCATCGCCGGCCATGACTGCCGGCAGGCGCGAGAGCGCCATGGTGAGCGCGTTGAGCGTGCCGGAGGCTCCGATCATGCCGCCGATGGTGATGGCCATCGCCAGAATGCCGCCGGCCACACCGCCGAGAATCGCCCGCGCGACATCGGCCCATCCGCCCGTTGACCAGGCGTTGGGGTTCAGGCCGGTGGCCGCCACCGCGGCGATGGGCAACACGTAACTCGCCGACACCAGGCCGACCGCGCCCGCCATCGCCAGCGGGTAAGTGCGCCGCGGATTTTCCACCTCGCCGGCTACGGTGGACGTATTGTCCCAGCCCATGTAGTTCCACAGCGCCACCAGGACTCCCCCCAGGAAATCCACATTGCGCAGCGGAACGTGGCCGTTGGATGCGCCGCCCGGGGCCACCCGGTGCGCCAGAGCGTAGACTGAAAGCACGGCGAACGGCGCCAGCAGCACCAGGCCCAGAAGGATGGAGCTGTCGCCGATGGCGCGGGAGCCCAGCAGGTTCCAGGCGGCCGCCGCGGCCACCAGGGCCACCCCAATCCAATACCCGCGCGCGCCGGCCGTGACCCCGGGCGCGAAATGGCCCAGGTATCCCACGAAGAGCGTCGGGTAGATGGCCATATCGAAGATGCTGCCCACGAGTGAAAGCCAGGCCTCCTGAAATCCCCAGAAGGGACCCATGGCCCGATCCGCCCAGGCGTAGTAGCCGCCCTCTTTAGGCAGCGTGCTGGCCATTTCGCTGACCATCAGGGCGGTGGGCAAGGCCCAGATCAGCGGCGTCACCAGCAGGATCAGGATAGCGCCTGTGTAGCCGGCCTTGGAGACGATGTCCTCCAGGCCGTAGGGGCCGCCGGCCACGATGAAATAGGTAGCGGCGATCAGCGGAAGGAGGGTCAGCTTGCGGGGCGCGGCGGAAGAGACGGCAGCGGGCACTCATCGCCAGGATAGTACAGTTGGAGGGCTGCTTCGGAGGCGCCGGGGGTGCCGGCTGGCGGCGAGTTCAATGGGCGCTATAAAGTTTGCCGCTGTTCCGCCGATACCTATTCATGGAGGACGGGCGTTGAGTAGGTCCCGACCGCGGGGTCCACCCCTTTCGGTCGCGGCTCCGTTTCGCTGCTGAGCAGTGCGCATAAGCAGGCGGGCGAAGCGAATCGCGCGGGCGGAGAGATAGTGGGACCGCGGGGTCCGCACGGCCGGCTTGCGGCCCGTTTGTAACTGCCCGGGTGCTTTGGTGGCTGGAAGGAAGAAGCTGAAAGTGACTGATCCTGACGCTGTTCGCAACTCGGCACGGCCGCTTCGCAGGCGGACCTCCACGCCTTTGGCACAGCGGGCATCCCCAGCGTCACAGCCGTCCTTGCCCGCCAGTTTCTGGTTCCATGAACGGGCGACACCCGTCGGCGCGTGGAGGATCTGCGTCAGATTTTGAAGCCTTTGCTCTTATGGCACGTAGTATCTTGAGCGCGCGAAGATCTGCATGCGCGGGCTGCCCAGTGGAACCACCAGCTGCACCTTGATCCGGCGGTACTTGCCCTCCGGAGCGGCGGGCGGCGGTACGATCCCCAGAACATACTGGTTGTGCAAGGTGACGCCGATCCGCGCCATCGCATCACGCATCCGGTTCACGTCCGAGATCATGAACCGCATGCCGCCCGTCACATCGGACATCTTGTAGAGCAGCTCGGGCCCACGCAACTCCTCGTCGGTCGCCGGGCGGTAAGACAGACAGATGGAGAAGATCTCGGCGTCGGACTCCACCGCCAGGTCGGATAACTCCCGCAGCGTGAAGCGGCTGTTGTTATCGCCGCCATCCGACACCACCACCAGCGCCTTGCGGGGATTGTGTGCGTGTTTGAGCATCTGCAGCCCCAGGTACACGCCGTCGAGCAGCGAAGTGGATCCTTCGGGATGAGTGAACAGCAGCGAGTTCTGAATTTCCTCGAAATGCGACGTATAGCTGGTGCGCGGTACCGGACGGCTCGAGACGGTAATCAGGAATGCCTCATCCTCGGGGTTAAGCTGGGCGAACAGTTGGGACGGAGCCTCGCGGGAAACCGCGAATTTGGAGGTCATACTGCGGCTGCAATCGAAGACCAGGCCCACCGAGATCGGCGCATCCTGGCGGCTGAAAGATACAATAGGGCGGGGTTGGGAGCCATCGAGGACACGGAAGTTATCGCGCACGAGGCCCACCACATTGCGCCCCGTGTCATCCAGTACGGTAACCGGCACAAGGGCCAGGTTGACATTCACGCGGATGTCCGCGGCGGCCTTCACCGCGGTATTCGCGCGTACCTGGGCGCGATGCCCGGCCTCGGCCGGGGCGCCCGCCATCAGCATCAGTAGGAAACCAACCGAAGACAGAGATAGTAACCGCATAATTCTCTCATCGCTCTCAAACGTCATGCCTGGCAGCAAGCGCGCCTGTAAGTGCGACGCTGGCGAGGCGCTTAGCGTTTGCCTATCACGCGGCGTACCTTTGTATCGGCGCGCGCGGCAAGTGTCTTCAGAGTGTTGAGATTACGACGGTCGTCGTGAGGCTTCTCTACGGGGGTTTCCAAAATGAAAGGCTTGCTGCGTAATTTGGGATGGTGGAGGATGCGGCGGAATCCTTCCAAACCGATATAGCCTTTGCCGATGCCCGCATGGCGGTCGCGGTGAGAGCCGAGGGGCGCCTGCGAATCGTTGGCGTGGATCAGGTGGACGTGCGCAAGGCCGAGGCACTCATCCGCTTTTTCGACGGCCTGCTGGAGACCACCGGGCGTCGCGATGTCGAAACCGGCCGTCAAGAGATGGCACGTATCGAGGCAGTAGCCCAGCGGCAGATCGGTAAGGCCGGCGGCCTGCCTGCGGATCTCGCGCAATTCCTCGAGCCGGCTGCCCAGATGGAATCCGGCACCGGCGGTGTTCTCCAGCAGCACCGTGAGGCCGGGTGCCCGGAAACGGTGCGTGGCCTCGCCCAGCGCCGCTGCGAACGAGGCGATTCCCTCCTCCATGGCGCGGCCGCGGGAACTGCCGGGGTGCAGCACCAGATACTCGGCGCCGATGGCCGCAGCGCGTTCCAATTCGCCCCGGAAGGCTTCGATGGATTTGGCGCGGATCAGCGGATCGTTGGATGCCAGGTTAATCAGGTAATTGACGTGGATGGCCAGCGGATCGAGCGAAAAACGCTCACGAGCGTCCTTCAGGCGCTTAATTTCGAAAGGATCGGCCAGCCGGGCGCGCCACATCCGCGGGCTGGCCGAGAAAATCTGAAAGGTATTGGCGCGTAACTCTCCCGCCTTGAGCGCGGCCCTTTCGAGCGACCCGCCGGTGAATGTGTGGATGCCTAAGCGCAGAACTTATCGTAGAACGGGCGATTGACAACTGTCCACCACGTGGACAGTGCCCACCAGTGGGTTGGAAGACGCCAGCGCCACCCGCGCCGCCAGTCCCGTCACCGGCTGAGCGATTTGCGCGGCAGACCCCTCCAACCGGTCGCCTTCCCAAGCCACGGGGTACTCCCGCAGGCATCGCGGACAAACATATTTGCCGTGAATCGGCCACATGGCCCCACGGTGCATCCTTTTGCACCAGACCTGTCCAATCCAGTCCGTCATAAATCCTCGCCGACCTCCGTTCTGCAACACTCTAAGCGACCCTACTGCTAAGACCCAGCAATTTGAGGGCCAGAAGTTGCCTCGCCCCGAGCCGCACCCGGCAGAGCGCGGTCTCTGACCGATGCCTGCCCAACCGAATGAAGCCCCCTGGAATAGGTGACGAAGGCCGCCCTTTCCGAATCGCCTGGCTCCTGACTTTTTGCAAGGTCGCCACCGCCGGTGGGCTGATTTCGCACATACGGGAACCGCAATGCTCTGCCAATCCGCCTTGCAGTTGCAGCCATGGTTTCCGGCCGCGGCATGAGGGGTCCGGCAGTCCCTGCGCCCGGGCGCCTTCGCCAGTAGCTGCCGGATCGCGGGCATGGCCTTTTGTCCCGGTGGGGAATTCTCAACCGTTTCGACCGGGGATTTTGGCGCCTCGTACGGGCAGCCGGCACGATATCCGCCAGTGCAGCGCCGGAAGGGGGTGATCCCGCCGGGCGACGGTACCAGCGTGCGTAGAGTCTTCCAACAGTCGCTCCTCTAGCTCCGGGACAATTTGTAGATATTCACCTCTTTTTCTCTTGAAATCTGCATCGCATTCGTGTAATACTTCTACACAAATCCCAACTTCACCAAGGCCGCGCCCCTTCGGGCGTCGTTTGGGGGATTTTTGGAAACCGGGTCCCTATCAAGTTGGAGGGGCGAGACGTGACGACTCAGTGGTCGGCAGGGGCATTGGCGTGGTTCCAGACGCTGGCCCTCCCCTCCCAGCCGCTCCACCCCGCACACTCAGCCACCCCGCCCTTCGCCCGAAGGGCGCACCACCGAAACCGCAAGAACAGGAGATCCCCTTATGGCAACCAGCCAAACGCAAGTTGAATCGCAAGCGATCATAGAACCCGGCATCAGCCGCTGGTGGCGGGTGGTGGGCGGGTTGTTGATGAACCTGGCCCTCGGCACTCTGTACGCCTGGAGCGTTTTCGTGGCGCCGCTCGAGAAGCAGTTCGGGTGGAAGCGCGCCGACACCTCCATGGTCTTCACCATCGCGGTGGTGGTGTTCGCGCTCACCTTCGTGGTGGCTGGACGCATCCAGGACAAGATCGGCCCGCTCTATTGTTCACTGGCGGGTGGGCTGCTGGTGAGCCTGGGATTCTTCCTGTGCTCGTACACCACCAACCTGACTTACCTGTTCCTATGCTTCGGCGTGATCGGCGGGCTGGGCAACGGTTTCGGATATGCCACCCCGATTCCAGTGATGGCCAAGTGGTTTCCGGACAAACGGGGCCTGGCCGTGGGACTGGCGGTGGGCGGCTACGGCGCCGGATCGGCCATTTTCGGACCGCTGGCGCAGTTGAAGCTGATTCCGGCCTACGGGTTACCGGCCACTTTCCAGATTCTGGGGGGCATCTTCTTTGTGATGACGATGGCCGGCGCGCTGCTGCTGAAGAATCCGCCCGCCGGGTACAAGCCCACGGGATGGAAGCCGGCGGCATCCAAATCCGCCGCCACCACCTACGAGTTCAGCCCCGGAGAGATGCTCGGCACTCCGGCCTTCTACCTGATGTGGGTGGGCTACGCGCTGGGCTGCTCGGCCGGCCTGATGGTGATCAGCCAACTGGTGCCCTTTGCCAAGAGCGCAGGCATTGCCGCCGCGGCGCTGACCACCATGACGCTGGTGATCGGCGCGTGCGGCAATGCCTCCGGCCGGATCCTGTCGGGGTGGATGTCCGACCGGGCCGGGCGCATCAACGTGCTGCGCATGATGATCGGCATTTCGGTGATTGCCATGCCGGCGCTGTACGCCGCGGGAGGCAACGTGGCCGCGCTGTACCTGGCGGTATTCGTGGTTTACTGGTGCTACGGCACACAGCTTTCCGTGAATGGCGCCGCCACGGCCGATTTCTGGGGGACCAAAAACGCCGGCATCAATTACGGAATGCTGTTCACCGCCTGGGGCGTGGCCGGGATCATTGGCCCGCGCATCGGCGGAGTGTTGTTCGACAAGTATCATAACTACCAGGCAGCGTTCTATACAGCGGCCGTGCTGGCAGCCGTGGCCCTGGTCTGCGAAATGTTCGCCAGGCGGCCCGCCGCGCCGCCGCCTGTGCGTTAATTGAAGGAAGAGGAAGCCACATGACGATCGCCAGTCAACCCAATATCGATTCGGTACTTACGGAGAAGCGGGTCTTCGAATGCCCGGATGAGTTCCGCTCCCGCGCCCATGTTCAGGGCATGGAGGAATATGAGCGCCTCTACCGGGAAGCGGCTGCCGACCCGGCTAAATTCTGGGGCGAGATTGCCCAGGAACTCGATTGGTTCGAACCCTGGGACCGGGTGGTGGAATGGGATTGTCCGTGGGCCAAGTGGTTTTCGGGCGGCAAGATCAACCTTTCCTATAACTGCCTGGACCGGCATGTGGCCAGTGGGCGGCGGAACAAGGCGGCCATCATCTGGGAAGGCGAACCGGGCGAAGTGGTGACGCTGACCTACCAGCAACTGCTGCTGGAAGTTTGCAAATTCGCCAATGTGTTGAAGTCGCTGGGAGTGCAGAAGGGCGACCGGGTAGCTATCTACATGGGGATGTGCCCGGCGCTGCCCATCGCCATGCTGGCTTGCGCGCGGATCGGAGCGCCGCACACGGTGATTTTCGGCGGATTCTCGTCCAACGCGCTGGTCGACCGCATCAACGACTCGCAGGCCTGCCTGGTGATTACGCAGGATGGCTCCTACCGGCGCGGCGCGGAAGTGAAGCTGAAACCGGCAGTGGATGAAGCGGTGCTTTCCTGCCCGTCGGTAAAGCATGTGGTGGTGTACCAGCGGACCGGCACGCCGCAAAGCATGTTCGGCGGGCGCGACCTGTGGTGGCACGAACTGATGGCACACGCTAGCGACGAATGCCCGGCCGAACCGCTGGATTCCGAACACCCGCTGTATCTTCTTTATACGTCGGGCACCACCGGGAAACCCAAGGGCATCCTGCACACCACGGGCGGCTATTCGGTGGGCACGTATATCACCACCAAGTGGGTCTTCGACCTGAAGGACGATGACATCTACTGGTGTACCGCCGATATCGGCTGGGTGACCGGCCACAGCTACATCGTGTACGGCCCGCTCCAGAACGGCGCCACCACGCTGATGTATGAAGGCGCGCCGAACTTCCCGCAACCCGACCGTTTCTGGAGCATTATCGACCGCCACAAGGTGAACATCTTCTACACTGCGCCAACGGCCATCCGCGCCTTCATGCGGTTCGGCACGGAATGGCCAGCGAAACATTCCATGAAGAGCCTGCGTCTGCTGGGGACGGTGGGCGAGCCGATCAATCCGGAAGCCTGGATGTGGTACCGGGAGAACATCGGCCATAACCGCTGCCCCATCGTGGACACCTGGTGGCAAACCGAGACCGGCATGATCATGATCGCTCCGCTGCCGGGGGCGACGCCCACCACACCCGGATCGGCCACGCGTCCATTCCCCGGGGTGATTGCCGACGTAGTGACCCGCGAGGGAGAACCGGTTCCGCCGGGGGGTGGAGGGTTCCTGGTGCTGAAGCAGCCGTGGCCCGCCATGCTGCGCACCATCTATGGCGACCCCAAGCGGTATGTGGACCAATACTGGTCGCAGATTCCGGGCATGTACTTCACCGGCGACGGCGCGCGTAAGGACACCAACGGCTATTTCTGGATCATGGGCCGGATCGATGACGTCATTAACGTGTCAGGGCACCGGCTGAGCACCATGGAAGTGGAGTCGGCGCTGGTGGCGCACCATAAAGTGGCCGAAGCGGCGGTGGTGGCCCGGCTGGACGATTTGAAAGGCCAGGCGATTGCGGCATTCGTGACCTTGAAGGCCGGCAACAAGCCCGGCCCGGAGCTGAAGGAAGAGCTGCGACAATGGGTGGCCAAGGAGATCGGTTCGCTGGCAAAGCCGGACGATATCCGCTTTACCGACGCCCTGCCCAAGACCCGCAGCGGCAAGATCATGCGCCGGCTGCTGAAGGAGATCGCGGCGGGTGGCGCGGTGAAGGGCGACACCAGCACGCTGGAAGATCTCTCGGTGATCTCGAAGCTGAGCCAGCAGGAGGAGTAGGGCAGCGAGACGCGGCTGTTTCTTCCGGCTGGTCACCCATTCACGGCGAGGCGCGCCGCGGGCGGCAGCGTATCCGCGAAGCTGGGGTCGAATCGTAACCACGTTCGCTTGACCAATAGAGACGAGTGCCTCGTTGGCCACAGGGACGAGGAGCAACAAGTCGACCAGGCGGTTAGTACCGGCGCAGAGTATCAGGACCGAGAGTCTCCGCCCACTCAGGTTCTGTTGATACGGAATGTTCCGATCGACTGTGAGCAGCACATCGAAGCCGGCGGCTTCCGCGGCCTCCAAGAGGCGCCCATTTTTCAATCCGGCCAACCCGGCAAATCGTGCTGTTCTACAATCGTGCTCCGGGAACGAGAGCCGCAGGCGTTCGTCTATGCACTCATCGATCAGAAGCTTCATGAAACCCGAGCGAGCAGCAGGACCTTGGCCTCTTCCAAAACGCTGATCGCGAGATCGCGGGATACCGTAGGAAAGCCTTCCAGGAAATCTTCGAGCGTGTCGCCGCCTTCCAGGTATTCGAACAGCGTCTGGACTGGTACTCGGGTCCCACGGAATACCGGGATCCCATGCATGATTTCCGGATCTCGTATGATCGCCTTTGCCACGTTTTCATTGTCTCTCAACCGGTGGTTGCATCGGTGGATTTACCAGGTTTTCGAGACCGGCTTGGGGGCCTGAGCGCTTCTTAGGGGCCGCGGAGAAATATTCTGTGCATTCAAATCCAACCGCTTGCTGGCGCGCGCGGCTCAGAGCGCGGTCTGGCGGAGCCGCGACCGCAAGGAGCGGCTGGGTGCGTCGAAACATCTGTTCAGATTATTGTTCCGCGGCCCCTTACTGCCGCAAGCGGGCGGATCAGCTACCAGGATTGAACAAGCGTTAGAATCAGTGACATGCCCAGCGGCAGACTGCGTGCTCAAGCGGCTGGAATTCTGTTAATCGGCCTTTCGCCCCTTTGGGCGCAGCAGAAACTGGTTCAGTTCGGACAGCTCACTATGAACTCCGAACACAAGATCTGGCCCTCCCCTGAATCAATTGTTCGGGACCTGCGTTCCTCGAATGCAGATGCTCGCGCAAAGGCCCTGGCATCCGTGGGAGTGCCAGAGGCGCTCAGAGTTAGAAGCATATCGTGGAATTACAAGGACAAGAGTTCCGTCAACGTAGTGCGCACCGGACCAAATTGAATTGCGTTATGCGCCCCTGGGGACTGACGACACTCAGCAGGCAATCGTTGCCGTCGAGATTGAAGACTATGCGTTCGCAACGGTGGCTACCCCGACCGGAAACGGTTGGCAGCGTATCGCTCAATTCGATTGCTGGTGTAAGTACGACCTCGACCATGTCATGGCTGAGTTTCTGGCGCTGAGATCTTCCCCTCAGCAAGGCCGCTATGAACTGGTGATGCGCGCCAGCGGCGGGGGAACTGGCCTCTACCAGCAAAATGAAGCTCATTTTCGTTTTCACGACGGCGGAATGCGCTCCATCATCTCATTCGAAAGCCGCTACGTCAGCACTGTTTGGGGTCCCAGGCCTTTGGTTGAGGTTCGGAGGCGCTGGTTCAGCTACGATGGAGGCCCTATCCTGGTCGAAGGGCACGCCAGCCGACCGTTCGGTAGCTATCCGTCAGTCGACTTCGCGGTTCGCGACCTCGAAGTGCGCCTTCTGGGACAGCTCACTTGCCTGGGGTACAGGTGGAACGAAGCGACCTTTCGATACGAGCCTAATGGTGATGCGGGCCGCTGTAAGGACCATTCTCCCCAATAGTGCCGGAAGGCAGTGGCGACCCGCTCGACGCTAATGCTTAAGAGTCCAAGACCCGCAGCGGCAAGATCATGCGCCGGCTGCTGAAGGAGATCGCGGCGGGTGGCGCGATAAAGGGCGACACCAGCACGCTGGAAGATCTCTGGTGATCTCGAAGCTGAGCCAGCAGGAGGAGTAGGGAGGGAAATTGCGCGAGGGAGAATCGGGACGGCGCGGCTCAGCCTGCGGAATCGGGACTGGCCACCGGCGCGTCTCTTGGTGCGCTGAAGTCACGGGCGACTCGCGCGCGCGCCAGCTCTCGTAACTCGCCGGCAACGCGTGTTGCTTCGAGGCGCTGCTCCAATATCTCGCGAGACACCATGGCGTGGCGGACTAGCGCCCGCGTAAAATCCAGATCCTTCGGGCGGCCCGCGACATACTTCGCAATGGCGAGGTCATGAACCTCAAGACACCAGCCTCTGACAAATCTGGTGTTTTCGCCGGCCACGAGGATCAGCCGGCCGCGCCACCCGTCGGGAAGCACCGCGGTGGTTTCATCCACTCCGTGCGCGTAGTAGCCGAACTCATGCTCAAAGGGCGAACCCTCTCCGATGCTCCCATCGATCAACTCGCTGCGCTGCGGATCGCCGCGAGGGTAGACGTCCGCCTCGTTGGACAATAGCAGTTCGGCAGGCGCATCCGGAAACTGTCCCAGCACCGCCAGGCTGTCAATGGCCACCACGTCCTGAGTGTCCGCGATGGCGCCAGCCACGCGAATGATGTGTTCCAGTTGCGCCCGCGTCATGGCGTCCCGGACCGGCCGGGGGCGAATTCGGCGTAAATGGCCCAGCGTTCGGCCGGTGAAAGGATGCCTGCGAAAGGCGTCGCCTGGCGGAGCGCCGTCATCGTTTCGCTGTCTTCCACGATCGCCTTGAGCAGATCTTCCAGAGGCTGATTTAGCAGCTCCCGCCAGCGATCCCAGTAGGGTTGGGAGCCGCTGTTCTGCTGCGACCAGCGGTCCAGGTTCTGGCGGGCGATTTGGAGTAGCTCGGGGTGCGCGCGCAGTTTGTCCGCGATGGCGCGGTGCAGAGCCAGACTACGCCGGTCAATGCGCTGGTGGCCACCCGCCGAGATCATGATCCGATGATATCTCGTGCCGCCGGTTGGCTCGTCAATAGCGCCAGCTCTTCACGTCGGCGCCTTCGGGAGCGGTCTTCAGCATGAAGTCCATCATCACCGGCATCAGCCGCTGGTTAACGGTGTGGCTGGAAACGGACATCGGCAGGTACGGATCGCCGGTGTAGCCGTGGGGCATGCCGGGGCCGTAATCGAAGGAGCCGCCGTAGTACGGACCTTTGCCGGGGTCCTTGGTGGATTCCAGGAATTTTTCGGCCAGCCGGACGGCGCGATCCAGGTAGTAGTTGTCGCCCGTGCCGACGGCGAAATGCAGTTTGCCGATGAGCTTCGGCCCCAGCGTCGGCCAATCGCGCTCCATAATGTGGACCAGGTCGTAGTGCTCTTTCCAGTAGCCGGCCACCTGGTGATCGATGGCGCCGGTGTGGGGGTCAAGAATCAGGGCCGGATAGCCATCCGCGCCGACCGGACTGTAGACGGCCTGCCAGATATCGAACTGCTCCGCGGAACGGCCCCTGGTGCCCAGCACGAGCTCGAAGCGGATGGCGTCTTCCATTACCGAAAGCACTTTGCCATCCGGCTCGCGCTCCATGGGGATGGGAACCTTCTTCCACTGGCTGGGGGCGTAGAAGGCGTTATCGTCCTTATACAGGTCCACCAGCGAATAGGCATGGAAGTCGACGGGGTCGGGGCAGAAGACCCACGCGCCGTTGAAAAAATCGGGATGCAGCACCTGGAGCGCCAGGGTGCGCCAGCCGCCTGTGGAGCCGCCATAGACAGCGCGCGCCCAGCCCTGGCCGATGCCGCGGAACTGCTTTTCGACGTAGGGGTACAGCTCCTCGATGAGGGCGTCGCCGTAGGGTCCGACGTTGGCGGAATTGACGGCGTAGGAATCGTCGTAGAAGGGATTGGCGTCCTGGGTGTAGACGATCAGCATGTGCGGCAGGCGGCCGCTGGTCCAGTCCTGGTAGAACTTGTAGGCGAATTGGGCGGGCGAGTTGGGATTGCTGCCGCCGGGCGGCTCGGTGCGGAAGTTGGAGATGGTTTGGGTGAAGTGCCCCTGGTCGTAGAGCACCGGGTAATGCGCGTTGGGATGCTCGTCGAAGCCCTCGGGCAGCAGGACGATGGCGCCGAGGTACATCGGCCGGCCCCAGAAGGCGCTCAGCAGCTTGCTTTGGATACGGATGTGTTTGATGTAGCGGGTGTCCTGGGGCGGGTCGATGGGCGGGACGGTTTTGTTCAGCTCGATGCGGATCGTGGCGGAGGAAGCGGGATCGATTTTCATTTTGGCCGGCTCGCTGTAGAGGTTGCCCGGCTTGCGCGCCCACTGCTGGCCCTCGCCTTCGTCCATGGGGAGTTGCAGGGTGCGGCCATCGGAGCGGTGGAAGGTTTCGTAGAGGTTGAGGACCGCCTGCACGTAGTATTCGCCCGCGGGGACTTCGGCTAGCGAGGCCAGTGGATAGCCGATGGTGGCGCCACCGATGGTCACCGAGCGGCCGTTTTCCACATCGGCGCCGAACATCTGTTGCGTCTGCAGGCCCTCGGAAATCTGAAAGCGCGGCTCGCGCCGGTTGTTGGTGGAGATGATCAGGACCACGTGTCCATCGGCGGGTTTGGGCCAGGAAATCTGAAAGCGGAGGGGCGAGGCGGCTTGCGCCGGGAATGCGGCCGCGGCGAGCAGCAGGGATGCCAGGAGGCGCATGACAGCAAGTGTAGCTCAGCGCGGGCGCGTGACCTCGCAGAAGTCCGGGAACAGCACGGGACGCGGAGACGCGGAGGAGCGGAGATCGGAACGAGAAGAGTCGGAATGCTCTCTCGCCTCTTGCTCCACGTCTGGACCAAAAGGCAACCCGCGTCAGCCGTTTGCCGAGGCGCGGAGAAAACCAGAGTCGAGTGCCCTGAAACCCACAGCCGGTGGCCGTTTACAGGCTCAGAATCTCCCGGAGGCGGGTGGATTGCCGGCGCGACATTTCGATGGTGCGGCCGCCGCGCAGGGTGACGGTCAGGCCGCCGGCGATGGAGAGGTCCACTTTGTCGATCCATTTCAAGTTGACGATCTGGTGGCGGTTGGCGCGAAAAAACAGCGCCGGATCGAGCTGCTCTTCCATGACGTTTAGAGAACGGCGGATGAGCGGGCGATCAGCGCCGAAACAGACACGGGTGTAATTGCCCTCGGATTCAAGCAGGAAGATTTCGGGTAGGCTGACGATCCAGCAGCGGTCGCCGTCGCGGACGAAGACGCGCTCAATCGGGCGCGAATCGCCGCGGGCGCCGGTGCGGACGGCATCGGGAGGCGTGCGCAGTTTGGCCAGCGCCGCGGCCAGGCGCGCCGGAGCGATGGGCTTCAGCAAGTAGTCCAGCGCGCTGACTTCGAATGCCTGGATGGCGTACTGGTCGTAGGCCGTGGTGAAGATCACCTGTGGCGTATCGTCGAGGCGCTCCAGAAGGTCGAAGCCGCCCAGGCCGGGCATCTGGATATCGAGGAAGAGCAGGGCGGGCGCAAGATTGGGAACCAGCGCCAGAGCCTCTTCGCCGTTCTGCGCCTCGCCCACGATTTCGATTTCCGGATGGGCGGCCAGCAGACGGCGCAATTCGGCGCGGGCGAGTCGTTCATCGTCCACGATCAGAGCCTTCATTGCGCCCTCGGAATGGTGACAGTGGCTGCGACCGTCGCGCCGCCGGCTCCGTTGGCACGCTCGGTCAATTCCAGTTTGGCGCCATTGGCGTACAGCAAACGCAGGCGGTCGCGGGCGATCTTCAGGCCGAGGCCGCCTCCGGGAGTGGGCGCAGCCAGGTGCCCGGTGTTCTCGACCGCCAGCAGCAGGCGGCCGGCGTCCAGAGAGGCGCGGACGGTCACCTCGCCGCCCGCTGGCAGGTGCGCGATGCCGTGCTTGAGCGCGTTCTCGACCAGCGTCTGGAGGAGCATCGGCGGAACGGCTGTCTTGGCGGCATCGGCCGCGATTTCGAAATGGACCTGCAGGCGGTCTTCGAAGCGGATGGATTCCAGGGCCAGATAATCGGCGGCCACTTCCACTTCGTCGGCCAGCGGAACCAGGCGGTTGAGGTCGCGGTTCAGGTTATAGCGCAGGATGGCGGCGAAGCGCGTGATCATGTCCTGCGCTTTGGGCGGATCTTCGGCGACCAGCGCGCGGATGGAGTTGAGGCAGTTGAAGAGAAAATGAGGATTCACCTGCGACTCCAGCGCGCGCAGCTCGGCTTCGCGATGCAGCAGTTGCAGCTCCTGCGAGCGGCGGATGGAAGTGATGGTCACGTAGAGGATGGTCCAGGAAATGGTGACCCCGTTGACGCCTACCCACAGCCACAGGGCGTTCGGAAAGTGGGCGAAGTTGCCTTTGCCGCTGGCCAGCAGGAAGTCGATCGAGAGGACCAGAACCGTCTGGATAGCGGCCACCAGCATGGCGCCCAGAAGCAGCCGCGGAGCGGTCCGGCGGGTGATGGCGGCGGCCCACTGGCGCCGGCGGATTGCCGCGCGGAACCGGTGGGTTAGCGCTACGCTATACAAGAGGAAGGCGCCCCACGAGACGAAGATGGTGGCGCGCCAGCCGATATCCTGCCCCGTGAACACCACCCCCACGGCGGAATAAATGCCCCAGCCGAGAAACTGGCAAAGCCAGTAGGTCCGGCCGGCCTTCACTTGGTTTCTCCAGAGGAGGCCAGGAAGCGGTCCATGGCGTCGAACATCCAGGCCGGATCATCCCACATGATGAAGTGGCGGGCGGTGTCGGTCACGCGAAGCTCCACGCCGGACAGTTTGGCATACTGCGCACGCAGATTGGCGAGCGTGGATTCCCGGTTGGCACCGTACTGCTTGTAGCCGATCCAGGTGCCCAGCACCAGGGTCGGGCTTTTAATGGCGGCGAGCGAGGCGCGCAGGTCGGCGGTGAAGAGTTCGGCCATGGCGTCGGTGACGGCGGTGCGGTCGCTGGCCAGGCCCCAGGCCACGATCCGGTCGAAATCCGACTCCTTGGTCACCATGGCGCGGCTGCCAACGCCGGATTTGACGTAGCGCTCGTAATCGTCCTGGGTCTGCGGATCCATGTATTGGTGCATCTGGGCGGCCATCTGGCGGCCGGTTTCGGCGGTAGCCTTGGGGTCCATGACGCCGGCGAGGAAGGGGTAGGAGTCCACAATGACGAGGCGGCCGGGCAGGTCGGGGTATTTGGCGGCCAGCGCCAACGCCAGAAAGCCGCCCAGGCTGTGGCCCACGATGATGGGCTTGGCGAGCTTGTGGTCGCGGATGTAGGCAGCCAGGCCATCGCGCACTTTGTCCAGCATGGGCGCGGGCACGCGCGGCACGCCGGCGAAACCGGCCACGGTGAGGACGTGACATTCGAAGCGGTCCTGGTAATGCGCCACGGTGGTGTCCCAGGTTTCGCCGGAAGAGGAGAGGCCGGGGATGAGGATCATGGGTTGGCCGTGGCCTGAGACCTTGACCTGGAAGGGCTGCTGGGCGGCGACGGCGGATGCAAGCGCGAGCGAAAGAGCAAGAAGTTTCATGGGTCGATTGTGCTGCGGGGAAGGCGCACGGCGGTGCGGAAAGGGATGAGCGGGCGGGGCGCGGGACTAGCGGCAGCGGCGCGGGGGAGTGGTATGATTTCGATTCATGCGCTATGTTCTGGCCTCGATCCTTATGACTTTTCTCCCGGTGGCGCACGCGCAGGACCGTTCCCAAGCCCGGTCGATGGTCATTTCGACCGGCGGCATCGTGGCCACCAGCCAGACTTTGGCCTCGCAGGCGGGAGCGCAGGTACTGGCGCGGGGCGGTTCGGCGATGGACGCGGCCATCGCCGCCAATGCCACGCTGGGGGTGGTGGAACCGGAAAGCTGCGGGATGGGCGGCGACCTGTTCGCCATCTATTGGGAGGCCAAAACCGGCAAGCTGACGGCCATCAACGCCAGCGGCTGGGCGCCGACCGGGCAGACCATCGACTTTCTGAAATCGAAGGGCTTTAAAGAGATGCCGCAGGAAGGCATCCAGTCCGTCACCGTGCCGGGATGCGTGGATGGATGGGCCAAGCTGCACAAGCGCTTCGGACGGCTGCCGTGGAAGGACCTGTTCCAGCCGGCTATATATTATGCCGAGCACGGGTATCCAGTGACGGAAATGATTGGCGCGGCCTGGGAGGAGAAGGACGTAGTCGATAAGCTGGCGAAGGATCAGAATGCGCGCCGCGTGCTGCTTCCGCACGGCCACCCGCCGCAGGTGGGCGAACTGTTCCACAATCCGCAGATGGCGGCGGCGTACCGGCTGCTGGCGGCGCAGGGGGCGGCGGCGTTTTATCGCGGTGCAATTGCCAAGGCCCTGCTGAAGACCAGCCAGCGGTTGGGCGGCAAGATGACCGCGGCGGACCTCTCGGACTTCGAATCGGAATGGGTGGAGCCGATTGCCTGCGATTACCACGGCTGGAAAGTCTACGAACTGCCGCCCAACGGGCAGGGCGTGGCGGCGATCGAGATGCTGAATATTCTGTCGCTGTTTCCGCTGTCCACTTACACCCCGCGCGGGGTGCTGGAACTACACACGGAGATTGAGGCGCAGAAGCTGGCGTATCAGGACCTGCATCGCTACGTGGCCGACACGCGCTTCGCCAAAGTGCCGGTGGAAGGCATGATTTCGATGCAGTATGCGCGAGAGCGATCCGCGCTGATCGACCCGGACAAGGCACACTGCGATGCGACGCCGGGCGATCCGGGGAAGATTCACGGGGACACGATTTATCTTTCGGTGGTGGACCGCGAAGGCAACATCGTTTCGCTGATCCAGAGCCTGTACCAGCACTTCGGTTCGGGAGTGGTGGTGGACGATTACGGCTTCGCGCTACAGAACCGCGGCGGGCTTTTCGAACTGGACCCGTCGCACCCCAACGCGCTCGCGCCGCGCAAGCGGCCTTTCCACACCATCATTCCGGCGTTCATGGAGAAGGGCGACGTGCACATCGGGTTCGGCATCATGGGTGGGCTGAACCAGGCGCAGGCGCACGCGCAGTTCGTTTCCAACCTGGTGGACCACGGGATGAGCATTCAGCTTGCGCTGGAGGCGCCGCGCTTCACCAAGAAGACCTTTGGTGGGTGCGATCTGCAGATCGAAAGCCGCGTCCCGGTGGAGGTGCGGCAGGCGCTGGAGGCCAAAGGCCACCAGCTCAAGGTGCAGGGCGAATTTTCGAGCGAGATGGGCGGCGGCCAGGTGGTGGTGCACAACTCGGCCACCGGAGTGAACTTTGGCGCTTCGGACCCGCGCAAGGACGGAGCGGCGATCCCGGAGCCGCCGAAGTATTTCTGAGAGGGCGGCCCTTAGAATTGGGCCGGGTCGAGCACCTGGATGCCGGGGTAGCGGCGGAAAGTCGGCGACGTTGAAGGTGAGGATGTCGGTCACACCGTAGACTTGCATGACGGCTACCAGGTGGGCATCGTGCGCCTGCTTGCCGGAGACGGAGTGCTGTAGCACCAAAGCTTCCCAGGCGGCTGCCACGCCTGGTTGACCCTCCAGCACGCGGAGAAAACATGGATGGCTTGCAATTCGGTGGCGACTCTCGCGGGCGGCATCCCGAATCCGTTGACGGACAAAGGACGGGTGGCCACTACCCAGCATTCCACCAGGTTTTGTGGGGAGACCCAGAGTTCTTCTCCCCGGTTGCGTAGTTTCGCGACGGCGCTCCGCGCGACTGAAGAGTGAGGGTGAAGCGGCTGCATCAGCCGAAGCAGGATGTTCGTGTCAACAAGGATATCGGCTGGCATCACCGGCCATGATCGCCGTAGATGGACTCCCGTTCCATAGCCTCATCGGGCAGGACAACGGTGTTATCCGCGTTGCTCTCGATGAAGGCATTGAACCGGCGCAACCACTCCTCGTAGGGTAGCCGGTTGGGATCGGGCTCCGGGCGGTGCTTTACCAGGACCTCTTGCACCAACTCATCCACCGGAACGCCTTTGGCCTGCGCCTCGTCCCGAAATGCCTGCTCGACCTCGGGCGGAAGATTCAGAGTGACGGTCATTCGGAGCTCCTGCTTTCAGGATAACCTAAGGAGAGGAACCGGCCGCTCGCGGCGAAGTGCACTGTGTTATTCTAAGTGGCAAATCTGCGACATTCGGTCCACGCCAAATCCCCAAAGTTGGAGGAATATGAGTCCTAAAGAAGTCCTGGAATTTGCGAAGAAGAACGACGCCAAGCAGCTCGATCTGCGGTTCACCGATATTCCGAGCCTGCAGCATCACGTCTCCTACCCCATCAACGAGCTGGACGAGGGCAGTTTCGAAGACGGTTTCGGCATGGATGGATCGAGCATCCGCGGTTGGGCAGCGATCCACGAGAGCGACATGCTGTTGATCCCGGATGCCGAGACGGCCTTCATGGATCCTTTTGCCGAGACCCCCACGCTGGTGATGTTCGGCGACATCAAGGACCCCATTACCAAGCAGCGCTATGAGCGTGACCCGCGATGGATCGCCAAGAAGGCCGAGTTGTACCTCACGAACACCGGCCTGGCCGACACCGCCTATTTCGGCGCGGAGGCGGAGTTTTTCATCTTCGATAACGTGAGTTTCGACCAGAACCAGCACGAAGGGTTCTATTTCATCGATGCCGAGGAAGGGCGCTGGAATTCGGGCAGGCGGGAGAATAACCTGGGCTACCGACCGCGTTACAAAGAGGGCTATTTCCCGGTGCCGCCCACGGATCACTATCAGGATCTGCGCAGCGAGATGGTGCAGACCATGATCAAGGTGGGGTTGAACATCGAGTGCCATCACCACGAAGTGGCCACCGGCGGGCAATGCGAGATCGACCAGCGCTTCGACAAGCTGGTGAAGAGCGCCGACAACATGATGTTGTACAAGTACGTCATCCGCAACGTCGCCAACCGGAAGGGTAAGACGGTGACGTTCATGCCCAAGCCGATCTTCGCGGATAACGGCAGCGGCATGCACACGCACCAGAGCCTGTGGAAGGGGGGCAAGCCGCTGTTCGCGGGCGATTGCTACGCGGGCTTCAGCCAGATGGGGCTGCATTACATCGGCGGGCTGTTGAAGCATGCGAGGGCATTGAGCGCGATCATCGCTCCCACCACCAACAGCTACAAGCGGCTGGTGCCGGGATACGAGGCGCCGGTAAACCTGGCGTATTCGCGGCGGAACCGCTCGGCGGCCTGCCGCATCCCGATGTACTCGGCGAACCCGAAGGCCAAGCGCGTGGAGTTCCGGCCGCCCGATCCGGCGGCGAATCCGTACCTGGCGTTTTCGGCGATGCTGATGGCCGGGCTGGACGGCGTGATCAACAAGCTCGATCCGGGGCAGCCGTTAGACAAGGATATCTACGATCTTTCGCCGGAGGAGATGAAGAGCGTGCCCTCGATGCCCGGATCTTTGGACGAGGCGCTGACCTGCCTGGAAGACGACCACGCGTTTCTGATGCGCGGGGACGTGTTCACCGAAGAGCTGATCGAGACCTTCATCGACTACAAGCGCAAGAACGAAGCAGAGGCTGTAAGGCTGCGGCCGCACCCCTACGAGTTCGCGCTGTATTACGACATTTAAGAAACCGGCCCCGGAGGAACGCGGATCGATACCTTAGCTTTCCTCCGTGTTCCTCCGTGGCCTCTTGATCTAAAAGATATCCAGCAGGTGGCCCATTTTTTCCTGCTTGGTCCGCAGGTAGGCTTGGCGGGTGTCCAGCACATCGGCCAGACAGGGGACTCTCTCCACCACTTGGACGCCGGCGGCTTCCACGGCCTCGACTTTGTCCGGGTTGTTGGAGAGCAGGCGGATCGCGGTGAGGCCGAAATAGCGTAGGATGGCGCCGGGCAGCAGGTAGCTGCGCAGGTCTGAATCGAAGCCCAGGATCTCGTTGGCTTCGACCGTGTCGGCCCCCCGATCCTGCAATTCGTATGCCCGCAGCTTGTTCAACAGCCCGATGCCGCGGCCTTCCTGGTGCTCGTAAATCAGCAGCCCGCGGCCTTCTTTGGCAATGCTTTCAAGCGCGATATCGAGCTGCGCGCGGCAATCGCAGCGCAGGCTATGGAAGACATCACCGGTCAGGCACTGCGAGTGGATGCGCACCAGGGGTGGTCCGCCGAGGGCCAGGTCGCCCATCTTGAGGACCACGGCCTCTTCCACCCGTCCGGCTGCCAGACCGCGAAATCCGAAGATGCGGAAGTAACCGAACTGGGAAGGGAAATCCGCTTCCGCCACCTTTTCCAGCTTCAGCGGTGTGGAAATGTTCATGCTTTGTTATGGGAACCTTAGTGCTTCCATTATAATGGCTTCCGACGGCGAATGCTGCAAACTAACGCACTGCCACCGGCGCAGCCTGGAATGTTGGAGTCCTACTATCTTCCGCTGCTGGTGCGGCTGGGAGTGGTGGCGGCCATTGCGAGCATTCTGGCGCGCTCCAGCCAGTTCAAGCGCACGCTGATGCGGGAAGCCCGCACGCTGAACCAGCGCGTGGAATTGGCGTTGTGGTTGAGCGTGGTGTTCGGGGCTTCGGTGGCGGTGAGCGTGGTCAGCTCGACCTATCGCGCGGTCGATCTGGGGCTGGAGGGCAGCCTGCTGGCCGGCCTGCTGGGCGGCTACGTGACGGGTCTGCTAGCGGGCATTCTGATTTCCCTGCCGGCGATGTTTGCCGGGCAGCATCTCACGATGGTGTTGCTGGCGGGCGTGGGAGTGCTGGGCGGGCTACTGCGCGATTGGGCGCCCGACCCCGAGGAGATCTGGCGCTTCTCACCGCTGCCCGATCTGAACATTTATCGTTTCTTCACCGAGAGCCGCAACTACCGCCGGGCCTCGTTTCATTTGCTCACGCTGGCAGGCATTCTGTGCGCCGAGTTTCTGCGCCAGACGATGGGGGATTTTTCCCCCGATAATGCGGTGTTCCGTTTGAATCCCAAGACTCCCTTGAACCCGCATCCCAGCCTGATCGCTTACTCGGCGGTTTACCTGGCCACGCTGTTTACGGTGGCCATTCCGTTGAAAATCTGGAACAACACCCGCAACGAAAAAAAGCTGGAGGAGCAGGAACGGCTGCTGGCCGAGGCGCGCCTTGCGGCGCTTACCAGCCAGATCAACCCGCATTTTCTGTTCAACACGCTGAATTCGGTATCGTCGCTCATCCGCACCGACCCGGACCAGGCGCGCCTGATGGTGGTGCGGCTGTCGAAGGTGCTGCGGCGGCTCCTGCGCAAGCACGAAAATTTCACCCCCCTGCGCGAAGAGTTGAGCTTCATTGAAGACTATCTTTCAATTGAATTGGTGCGTTTCGGCGACAAACTGCGTTTCGAAAAGGACGTGGCCGACGACACGCTGGAGATGCTGGTACCCAGCATGCTGTTGCAGCCGCTGGTGGAGAACTCGATCAAGCACGGCATTGGACGCAAGGTGGAAGGCGGCGCTATCCGGATTCGCACGCACCGCACGCCGGCGCGGCTGCACCTGCTGGTGGAGGACGATGGTGTGGGCATTCCGGAGGACAAGCTGGCTACTCTGCTGGACCGCGGGATTGGGGTCACCAACGTGAACGAACGGCTGAAGGTGTTATTTGGAAACGACTACCGCATGTGGGTGGAGAGCCAGCCTGGCCAGGGCACGCGAATTCAGATTGAGGTGCCCGAACTGCATACACATCTGGCGGCGGTGTCGTAATCTCTGGGACAATGGTGTTTTCGGCGTATGCTTACCCATCTTAAACACGGCATAAATGCCGTATCGGCGCGGAGAAACGGGCGGCTGGTCCAGCCGGACCGCGGGGCTCAAAGATTCTCATGTTGAACCACCAACGAATCGACTTGGGGCGCGCGCCGCGCCAGCCAAGGATTGTGGCACCCGGATCGGATTGTGCGCTGTTCCTCGCCCAGTCGATGCGGTCGCTGCCGGTGACGGCTTCGCTTTTCCCCAGTTCGCGATTTCTGGCCGCCGCGCTGCTGCGGCAGATCGATTTCGAGAGCGCTTTCGTGATCGTGGAACTGGGCGTCGGCACGGGCGCGATCACGCGTCAGATCCTGCGGCGCCTGGGACCGCGGACGGTACTCTACGGCGTGGATCTGAATCCGCATTTTGTTTCGCACGTCCGGCACCGCATCCGCGACTCGCGTTTTTTCCCGATTCTGGGCCGGGCGGAATGCCTGACCTCGCTATTGAGGGAGCGCGGCGTGGGGCGCGCCGACGCCATCGTATCTTCGCTCGGTTTGACTAGCATGGCCCCGGAGCAACGGTCGAAAATCCTGCACCAGGTGGCTGAGCATCTGGGTCCCAACGGGCTTCTGACGCAGTATCAGTATCTGCACGCCGGTTCCAACTCGCGGCTGCTAGCCTCGCTGGGATTCTCTCCGTTCGCCGAGAGGGAATTTCTGGGCCGGTACTTTCGCGAGGTGTCCTCCGAACGGGTCTTCTGGAACATGCCGCCGGCCACCGTGTATACGTGCCGGCTCTAAGGCGCGGCGCCCGTAGACGAGCGCCGCCTTACGCATCCCGCGGGCGCACGTAGAAATCGAGGGCGGCCTCCGCGGCCAGTCCATGCGGCTCTCTGGCTGCCTCCGGATGAGTGCTACGGAAGCGCTCCAGAAGCAAGCCTTCGAAACGCTGGACCAAGTCCGGTTGGCGCACGGCGATATCGTGGAACTCCTCCGGATCTTCCTGCAGATCGTAGAGCCGCCGCCAGCGGCCGTCGATGGGCTGCGCGGGGCGATACCAGTCCAGGCGGCGGCCGGAGCAATAAATGAACTTGTGCCGGGCGGTGCGCACGTAAGCCTGCTCGGTTTCCAGGTACTCGCTGAAAATATGATCGCGCGGGTGCGCGATGGCGCGCCCTTCCAGGTACGGGCGTAGCGACTGGCCGTGCTCCACCGGCAACGGCTCGGCTTCCAGCATATCCAGGATAGTGGCGGGCACATCCACGTGCTCGGTGAAGTCACGGACTACGGCGGGCCGGATGCGCCCCGGCCAGCGCATCATCAGGGGCACCCGCAGAGCCTGTTCGTAGCCGTTGTGCTTCTCGAAGCGCCCGTGCTGGCCCAGGAAGTAGCCGTGGTCGGCGGTGTACACCAGGAAGGTGTTGCGGTCGAGACCCAACTCCGCAAGTTTCCGCAGTATCACGCCAACGTTGCGGTCCATAAATCGCACCGAGGTGTAATAGGACGCGATGATCCCGCGCTTATCAGTCTCCGTGAGTTGATCGAAGACCGCCGGGACCTGCGGCGCGTCCTCAGGACCCAGGGGCGGCGGCGGAAACGCGCCGGGCTGGAAATGGTCGCGGTCTTCCACCGGAAAATCGTACGGCGAGTGCGGCTCCATGAAGCTGACCCAGAGGGCGAAGGCGCTGCCATCGCGGTGGCGCTCTTCCAGAAACCTCCCGGCCTGCCGCGCCAGGAAGGTTCCCTTCATGTCTTCGTAATAGCGGGGGTACGGCAGTTTATCGGCATTGAGCCAGATGCGGGCGGGGTCCTGGAACGGACGCCAGGGCGGCTTGGTCCGGATCCCGGCGGGCACTGCGCGAGCCGCGGGCTGGTGGCTCCAATCACGCTGGACCACGTCCTCGGTGGAGCAGGTGTCGAAACCGAACATCCCCGGCCGGCCTGGGCGGTTGAAATGCATCTTGCCGAAAACGGCGGTCCGGTAGCCCGCCTTGCGCAATTGGCGGGCGATGGTCGGCCTGTCCTCCGCCAGGGGCGTGCTGAGGAGGGTCACTCCGCTGGCATGCGGGTACTGCCCGGTGAGGATCGATTGGCGGGATGGGGTGCAGATCGGCGAATTGCAATAATGGCGGGCGAATCGCACGCTTTGGGAGGCCAGCCGATCGAGGTTGGGCGTTTCGGCCTGGCGGTTGCCGTCGCACCCGAGCACGTATCCGGCATGATCGTCGGCCAGCAGAAAAACGAAATTGGGCCGCGCTGAGGCGGCTGCGCGCGACCAGCCGGTGCCCGCCATGCCCGCCAGCACCGAGCGCCTGGTCACCATGGTGTCACTGTAACAAAGAGGGCGAGGCTCTGCCTTCACCGCGGAGCACAGGCATCGATTGATGTCGATGTTCTCGGGGCGAGGAAACTCCCGACAGGCCAGCGGCGGGCCCATCCGACGCGGGGGGTGCTTTCCGGGCCCGGAGACGCGGAGCCAACGCGGAGAAGAGCCAAGGTAAGGACAGGTCGCCGAGGGAGTGCCCGATGGCCCTGCGGACCACCAAAAACGATGCAGACGCGCGATGCGCCGATGCAATGGAATCAGTGGCTTGCGGCGCGTCTTCAAAGGAGCGGAGTTTCCGAAGAGACGCGGAGTGCGGAGAGGAAACGCGGAGAAAGGCCAAGAGAAGAGGTTTTCTGCACGTTTCCTCTGCGGACCCCGGGACCAGGGGACAACCCCCGCGGTGGGAGCAGGTCTCCTTCCAGCCCCGAAATACGGCATAATAGGATAGTCGCGTCCTCAGGTGGTTCTGCATGTCCATCCGCATTTTCCCTATCCTTGCTCTGTCTGTCCTCTTGCCGGCGGCCTTTGGCGCCGAGCCGGACGCCCTTGCCATTGAAGCTAACATCCTGGCACGCCACTTGCCCTACGGCACCATTCTGGACCCGATCCTTTCGCTGCCGGATCTCTCCCAGATTGTGGATTATACGCGCTGCGGCGATTCCGCTATCTGGACTGGTCACTACCTGGCGGCCGAAGCGTTCCGCTACAAAGTCACCGGCTCGGCCGACGCCCTGACCAACATCAATAACGCCATCAGCGCGATCGACAACCTGGTGAACGTGACCGGCGGGAATGTGCTGGCCCGCTGCGCGCTGCCGGCGGATTCGCCCTACGCGGCGAGCATTTCCAGCCAGGAGTCGGCCAATGGAATCTACACCGGCACGGCTTACGGCGCGCCTTGGATCTGGGTCGGCAACACCTCCCGCGACCAATACATCGGGGTGTTCTTCGGTCTGGATGTTACCTACGACATGGTGAGCGACCAGACCGTCCGCAACTGGTGCTCTTACGAAATCACGCGGCTGCTTCAGAACCTGTTGAATAACGCTTGGAGCATCGAGCTGCCGGATGGCACGGTAAGCACCACATTCCTGGTGCGCCCCGACGAGCAGTTATCCCTGCTGCTGATCGGCAAGCATGTGAATGGCGGCGCCTTCGAGGGGAAATACTCCGACTTGTCGAACGAAATCTCTCCCACCGTGGTGATTCCGGTCGGCGTGGATTGCGCCGATCAGACCAGCTCGTACTTCAAGTTCAACCTGGACTACCTGACGTTTTACACCCTGAAGCGGATGGGCAGCGGCTGGTCCTCGTTGTGGTATGACCTGGCGTATGACACGCTGCGCAACACCACCTCCAGCCACCAGAACGCGCATTTCAACATGATTGACCGGGCGATCAGCGGGGCCAACCAGAATCGGGACCAGCAAACGGTGGCTTACCTGGATGCCTGGCTGCTGCGCCCCCGCACGGACGTGTACCGGGACTTCGCCGGCCAGTTCCCGGCCTGCAGCGCCAACGAAGCCTGCCAGCCGCTGCCGGTTCAGGATCGCGTGACGACCGACTTCCTGTGGCAGCGGGATCCTTTTGCGCTTTCGGGCGGCGGCCAGGGGGATATCGAAACGGCGGGAATCGACTACATTCTGCCCTATTGGATGGGCCGCTACTACGGCGTGATTACGAACTGACCAGCGGCTTGCGGCGCCCTGGATTTGCAGTCAGGGAATCGCCCGTGTTACCCTCCGGCCCGCTGGCTCCTCTAACCTCTTGACAAAACGGGCGATTAGGCCCTAAAATCACTTTCAAGTGTGCGTAAGGGGGCGGGCCCGCTTCGAATGGGCCAGCCAGGTTGGTTGGTTTCAATGTCACTCCAAAGGGATTACCAGTCTCTTTTCCAGGATGGCCCGTGGTCGTTTCCGGCACCCCTCTCGGGTGTTCCCCTGATATCGCACTGCCAAACAGGGGTCCCACTGGATTCGACGGCGGCGATCTCCGGCCGGGGCTCTGGCCTTAGGGCAACGGCGCGGGGCAATTCGGCTTTCCCCACGTGCCGCCTGGTATCCGTACCGTCGCAATTGACAAAGGCCGGCTCATCCCCGTCCGGCAGGCCACGGAGCGCGGGACGAACGAAACTCCGGGGCCGCGCCGGGGTTGGAGGCACAGATACAAACAAGCCATGTTCCGCTGAGGGAACCGCTTTGCGGGCAGGGGTAAGAGCGACCGGCCAAAAGGATCGGTTGCGGCAGTGTCTTGAAGAAAAGATCAATCGGGCGCGAATATCTACTCCCTATACGGAGTTTTGGAGGGTACCGTGAGGAATCGAGTTTTCCTATCTGTCGTCATTTTGCTGGCGGCGGCATTGCTCGTGTGGGGCCAGGCGGAGACCGGCCAGATTGTGGGAAGCGTCAAGGACCCGTCGGGGGCCTCGGTTCCCAAAGCCACCGTGAAAGTGACCAGTGCTACCACGGGGTCGGTGCGCACGGAAGCTACCGATGCGAATGGCAACTTCACCTTCGCCAACCTGCGTCCCGACGATTACGACGTGAGCGTAGAGGCCCAGGGCTTTATGTCCCTGAAGCGGCGGGTAACCGTGGCGGTAGGCGCCAAGGTGGGGCTGGATTTGACGATGCAGGTGGGATCGGTGGCGACCACCGTGGAGGTGTCGGAGGCTGCCAGCGCGGCCATCACCGTCAACACCGAAACGCAGACGTTGAGCCAGGTGCTCAACACCACCAGCCTGACCGAGCTTCCTACCATCACCCGCAACCCCTACGACCTGGTGATGACTGCCGGCACGGTCAGCGAGGATGACCCTTCCATGCGCGGCGTGGGTGTTGCGATCAATGGCCTGCGTTCCGCCGGTACCAACGTGCTTCTGGATGGCGTGGCCAACAATGATGAGTTCAATGCGACGGTGGGGCAGACGGTGCCGCTCGATTCGGTGCAGGAGATCGGCATCATCACCAACAATTTCACAGCCGAATATGGCCGCGCCGATGCCGGTGTGATCAACGTGACCACCAAATCCGGGACCAACAATTTCCATGGCACCGCCTACGAGTTCAACCGGGTTTCGGCGCTGGGTTCGACCGGCTTCAACAACGACGCATACGGTTTGACTAAGTCACCCTACACGCGCAACCAATTCGGGTATTCGATCGGCGGTCCCGTCAAAAAGAACAAGCTGTTCTTCTTCAACAACACGGAATGGACCCGCGTGCGCAGCAGCGCCAATATCCAGGCCCTGGTGCCCGACCCGGGCCTGATCGCGGCTTCCGCGCCCGCCACACAGCAGGTCTTTTCCACGTACGGCAAGCTCGCCTCCAACGTTCAGGTACTACAAACCCTCAACCGGCAGCAGCTTACGGCTCTTGGTGCAGATCCGTGCGACGGGTCCGCGAAAGGCGGCGGCTGCCAGTCCTACAGCGCGACGGCGCCGATGTTCGATCTGGTGAACTATAGCGTTCCCAGTAATTCCGGCGCCGGAACGCCGCAGAACACCTACAACACAGTCGGCCGGGTCGACTATAACCTCAGCGAGCGAACGCAGATCTACGGACGGTACGCGCTCTACAGCGAAAATGACTTCGCGGGTTCCATCGCGAATAGTCCGTACTCCGGCTACAACACCGGTCAGACCATTTTCGACAACAGCCTGATCGTGTCGATGACGCACACCTTCTCAGCCCGGTTCGTTTCGCAGTCGAAGCTCGATTTCAACCGATTCAACACCGATCAACCTTTATCGTCCACGGGCGTCGTGCCGGTATATTACCTGGGGAGCGCCGAGAATGCTACTTCACTCGGACCGTACAACGTGACGCTGCCGGGTTACGATCCACTTACTCCCGGCAGTGGAATTCCCTTCGGCGGTCCGCAGAATTTCGGCCAGGCGTATCAGGATTTCAGCTTCACGAAAGGCAAGCACGAGCTGCGCTTTGGAGGATCGGTAACCTATCTGCGTGATAATCGAACCTTCGGCGCGTACGAGGAAGGGCAGCAGATCCTGGGCAATACCGTAGGAAAGGGCATGGACAATTTTCTGGCCGGCCAAGTTTACGAATTCCAGGGCGCCATCTATCCCCAGGGCAAGTACCCTTGCATCAATAGCGTTCAGACACCCGCCTGCACGGTAACCCTTCCGCTTGGCCCGCCCACTTTTGAGCGCAGCAACCGCTACCATGAAGGCGCGGCCTATTTCCAGGACTCCTGGAAGGTCGTTCCCCGCCTCACCTTGAACCTGGGCGTGCGGTGGGAATATTTCGGGGTGCAACACAACGTCAACGCGGAGCTGGATTCCAACTTCTATCCCTCCAGCAACTCGAATCCCTATGAAGCGATTGCCCAAGGGGTTGTGGAGCCGGCCCCCAGCAGTCCTATCGGTGAGTTGTGGACGCCCAGCAAGAAGAACTTCTCTCCGCGCGTGGGCTTCGCCTGGGACGTTTTCGGCGATGGCAAAACCGCCATCCGGGCCGGCTACGGAATCGGCTATGAGCGCAACTTTGGGAACGTGACCTACAACGTTCTATTCAACCCGCCCAACTATGCGGTGGTGGATCTGATTGCCGGCAGCAACGTTTCCTCTATTCCCTTGAACACCTCGAACTTTGGCCCCTTGGGCGGGTCGAGCGGATCGGCCGCGCTGCCACCTTCGGAGCTGCGGGCGGTCCAACCCAACATCGGGCAGGCTTATGCGCACCTGATTAGCGCGTCGATTGAGCACCAGTTCTCGAGCACGCATCTGGAAATCGACTACTCCGGTTCGATTGGGGAGAATCTGTATGACATCGCCGGCGAAAACATCCCCGGCATGGGCAACCTTTACCTGGGCGTGCCGTGCACGGCGGGCGATACGCTGACCGGCGGTCCGAATCCCTGCGAAGCTCCTTTGAACACGCAGTACGGGGGCATCAACCGGCGCGGCTCGGCGGGGATATCGAACTACAATGCGATGAATATCCGGTACGACATTCAGAATATTCACCACAGCGGCCTCACCCTCCGCATGAACTATACCTGGAGCCACGCACAGGATGAACTGAGCGATACGTTCAGCAGCTCGTTCAACCAGTTCAACCTGGGTTATACGGACACATTCAATCCGAAGGTCGACTACGGCAACGCCGAATTCGACAACCGGCACCGCATTGCCATTTCGGGTATCTGGGACGTTCCTTTTGCGCACCACATGAGAGGCCTTGCTGCGAAATTCCTGGACGGCTGGGAGTTTGCTCCCATCTTCACGGCACGGACCGGGGCGCCCTACAGCATCTACGACATCACCAACGATAACTACCTTTACACCCGCGTAGCGGCCAATCAGGCCATCCCCGTTAACGGCAATCTGCCGCGGGTCAATGCCGGCAGCAACACCTTCAATGTTTTCGATTTCAGCAAGGTCAACGTGGATGAGAGCTATCTGAATCCGATTACAGGGGATGCCGATTTCGGACCCTGGCCGGCGAATTTTACGGGCCGGGATTATTTCCACTCTCCGGGTACGTGGAACCTCAACCTGGGCATGTATAAGAACACCCGGATCACCGAACATGCCACCATGCAATTGCGGCTGGAGGCATATAACGCGGACAATCACGCGAACTTCGGGATCAACACGGGTTCCGCGTACATTTACGGGGGCAGCGGCTTCATCACCGGGAGTTACAGCGGGAATCGGAATATCCAGCTCGCGGCGAAGGTCATTTTCTGAGGCCGTGGCCGGGCCAAACCGCTCAACCTTAGCGGCGGCCGGACTACGAGCGCTAGTGGAGTCAGCCACTTACGGGTGGATTGGCCGCTCAGGTGAGCGGACGGCGGCTCCGCGTATCCAGCCGTGTGACGCGTGCGGTCCCTCACCCAGTACCCCGGAAGCCGCGCTGCCGTTTTCCCCCATTCGGGACCTGCCGCATTGTATCCTAAGGCGGTAGCGGCTCCGACCGATGATAAGGGGATTTTCTCTGGCGCAGGTGGCACTCCTGGTGCCGCTGTTCGGCGCGGCGGGCCTGGCCCAGGTGGCAGTCTCCGGACGGGTGGTGGACGAGACAGGCGCCGCCGTGGCAGGTGTCCGGGTAGACTTGCGTGCGGCGTCGGGCGTGGTGTCGCTCTCGGCCTCTTCGGATCACGCCGGCGATTTTGCCGTGCGCCTGCCGGCCGCAGGCGAGTACAGCGTCCGCGCGGAACGTCAGGGCTTCTATCTGTACCAGGCGGCATCCCAGCGCTTCGACGACGGGTCGAGCGAGATTACCATCACGCTCAATCACGTGCAGGAATTCTCTGACAAAATCAACGTTACGGCTTCGCCGCCGGCGATCGATCCCCAACAGCCGGCGGACCGCAAAGAACTGGACAACACCGAGATTCAATCGGTACCGTACCCCGCCCCGCAGGACTACCGCAACGCGCTGCCGATGGTGGACGGCGTGGTGCAGGACAACCAGGGCCGTGCGCATTTCAACGGCGGCGATACCAACCAGACCAGTTACGCTCTTGATGGGTTCAACATCGCCGACCCGGTGTCCGGCACGCTCGAAGCCCGCCTCAACATCGACAGCATTCAATCCATGGAGGTGACCTCCAGCCGGTTCTCCGCCGAGAACGGCCGCGGCTCGTCGGGCACGCTGGATGTTCATACCAAGATGGGCGACGACCGCTGGAGGTTCGGCGGAACCAACTTCATACCCGGCATCGCCGCCGATGGGGGATGGTACATCAACAAATGGACCCCTCGCCTGGAGCTTTCCGGGCCGATCGACAAAGGCCGCGCCTGGTTCTATAACGGCATCGATCTCTTTTATAGCAACGATACGATTCCCGGGCTGCCGCGGGGCGCCAACCGCACGAGCGGCCTGACGGGCAGCGACCTCACGCGATTCCAGGTGAACCTGACTCCGGCGAACATCCTCACGGGCAGCTTCCTTTTCAACCTGGACGATATCTCCCGTTCCGGCTTGAGCTTCCTGACGCCTGCCGAGGCAACCGTGAACCAGCACCACACGATGTTCATGAGCACCGTTCACGACCAGGCGTATTTCCACGGAGCGCTCGTCGAGGCGGGCTTCGCGGATTCGCGCGGCGTATTGCGCTTCCTTCCCCAGGGCGACCAGCTCTATGAAATCACTCCCTCGGGCGACCTGGGAAACTACTTTGTGAACCTCGACGAGCACTTTTACCGGCAACAATGGATTGGCAACGTGTTTCTTCCCATGGGGCGGTTTTGGGGCACGCACCAGGTGAAGATTGGTATCGACTTCGAGCGCGAGGCCTTCCACGAGAGCGACCTGCTGCACGATTACGAGGTGCTGCGCGCGGATAACTCGGTGGCCCGCTACGTGACCTTTGCGGGCAGCCCGTTTGAAGGCCGCAAAAACTTCGAGGGCGCCCAATATGTTCAGGATGCCTGGACGCCTCGCGAAGGCTGGACGATCGAAGCGGGACTGCGGGCAGAGTGGAACGAAGTGGTGCGCGCGCTGGAAGTGGCGCCGCGGTTGGCCACCGCATGGTCGCCGCGTGCCCTCCACGGCATGAAATTCTCGGCTGGGTGGGGTGTTTATTACGATGCCATCAACCTGGGGCTGATCACGCACCCGGCGGACCAGGTAAGCCTGTCCACATTTTTCCCGCCTGATGGCGGCGTGCCGCAAGGTCCCGTACCGACCTCCTTCGCGATGAACGATCGCGGGCTGGAAGCACCGTTTGTACGCACCTCCAGTTTCAGCGTGGAACAGAGGCTGCCGCACGATTTCTATCTCCGCTCGGGGTTTACGCACCGCGCCGGGGAGCACGGATTGATTTTTGAGCCTCCGCCTTCGGCGGTCGCCAACGGATTCCAACAGGGGGCGATATTCCAGTTATCGAACGGGCGGCGCGATTGGTACAACGCGGCGGATCTATCGCTGCGCCATACCTTCGCGGCCAGGTTCGAATGGTTTGCCGGATACACACGCTCATCGGCCCACTCCAATGCGGCGGTGGACTACAGTCTCCAGAACCCGGTGTTCGGACCGCAGGGCCCCGGTCCCTACCCCTGGGACACCACCAACCGGTTTCACACCTGGGGCTGGGTTCCCCTACCCAAAACCCTGCTGCCGCCGCCGCTGCGGTTACTGATCCGGAACACCGCCGTGCAGTACCTCGCCGAGTACCGGACGGGCTTTCCATTCGGAGTGGTGGATGAGGACGGGTTTATGGTGGGACCGCCCGACTCCATGCGTTTCCCGTATTACTTCAACATCAACCTGGCCTTCGAGCGCCAGTTTCGTGCTCTTCATTACTTATGGGCGTGGCGGTTCGGATTCGACAATCTTACCAACAATGGTAATCCGAACGTAGTAAACAACGTGACCGGGACGCCTCAGTTTCTCACTTACGGCCGCGGCCAGGCCCGCGCGTTGAACGTACGGTTGCGCCTGCTGGGCCGCAAGTAAGTTACCGTCCGCATTTCACGGGTGTAAGTCTCGCCATAACCCCATCCACTAACCGGTACGGAACCAGACATGCACTTCGGTGAAATGCCCCGCGATTTTCCAAGTTGCTGAGATACTTGGAATAGGAGGGTCCGAGTTTTTATGAAGGCTATTATGTTAGCTGCGACCATGCTGCTGCCGGCCACCGGCCTGATGGCCCGCACGGTTCAGGAGCGCCTGAACGATGCGACGGCTGTGTTTAATGAGATCATGGCCACACCGGATAGGGGGATTCCGCAGGACTTGCTGGCCAAGGCACGCTGCGTGGTCATTATTCCTGGGGAGAAGAAAGCCGCCTTTGTTGTGGGCGGAGAATATGGACGGGGGTTCGCCGTCTGCCGGAAGGAATCAGGGACCGGGTGGGGCGCGCCGGCCGCCGTGCGCATGGAAGGCGCAAGCGTGGGATTTCAGATCGGCGGTTCTTCAACCGACCTGGTCCTGCTGGTAACGAACCAGGATGGGATGAACAAATTGCTACGGGACAAGTTCACGCTGGGCGCCGACGCTTCAGTGGCGGCGGGACCGGTGGGCAGGACGGCGACTTCTGAAACCGACGCCATGCTGCACGCGGAGATTCTGGCGTGGTCGCGTTCCAGGGGCCTCTTTGGAGGGGTCTCGGTGGCCGGGTCAACCCTCCGCCCCGATTTGGATGAAAACGAGCACCTGTATGGGCGCAAGCTAGGCAATCGCGAGATCCTCATGGGATCGATTGCCCGGCCACCAGCGGCGGAGGGGCTGGACCATGCTCTCGACCGGTACTCGATGTTTAAGGGCGAATCGTCCGCCGATCGGTCGGTCCACCAATAGTAGGCCGTCATGAGGGCCGGAGGGCCATCGCGGCGGGAGCGCCCACGCCCCGCCGCGTGCGCCGGGGGCTGATACGATAAAAGCTGCCACGATGGCCTCTCCGCCCATTCCGCCGCCGTTCGACGATTTTGCCAACCGTCCCTTCTCCTTCTATCCCCCGATTCTGAACATCGAGCACAACGAGTGGCTGTATAGGAAGGCAACTTGGCCCGAGATCCTGGTGGTCAATCGCAAGACCGGCCTGGAAATCTGGATACCGCGGCGCTTCCTGGGTGAGGTTTCCCGCATTGACCATCCGGTTCTGATCGTGGGGCTGAATCGCGAATTGGAGTACCGGGCCGGCGCAGTCTGGCCTTACGAGCGGCGCGTGGTGGAAATGCCCATGGCCGTTGGCGGGCCATCCGGCGCGGGTCCGGTGGCGGCGCCCGAACGGCGCGGTCCGGCCGCGGTGGTGGGCATCCGGTTGGAATCCCACAGGGACCGCAGGAAGCTGAAGGTGATCGGCGGCGCGGTAGTAGCGTCGGCGATGGTGTACGTGGCCGCTCTCAATCTGAATCTGTGGCGCGTACCCCGTGCGCGCAATGCGGCCTACACTTTCCGGGATCATTCCTTCCTGGCGCTCAGCAGCCGGGATGACTGGGCCGCCGTAGTGGCGAAACTGGGACCGCCCGCGAGCGATCGCTGGCAGGCCGAATCGGACGCCATCCAATACCGCGCGCTGAGTTACCCGGAGCATGGCTACATCGTGATTCTGATGGGCAGCCAACGCGCGGGTGCGCGCTACATCGGCACTCTGGACGACCGGTGGAAGCCGATTCACTCCGCGCTGTTGCCGGATGGGCGATCGGCCGATCCCCTGTTGCGCGCCTTGAAGCGGTTCTAAGCGGTACTCCGCAGGACGCCGAAAAACCGCCCGCGCCTCGGCCGCACCCCAACGAGTTCTTCGGACCGCTCGAACCGCGCTTTTCGCACCGTTTCCGTACCTCCGGGTTTTGCGCGCCAGGTCTTTGGGGCCACTTACCGCGCGGGCCGCGAGCGCCGCGCCCGCTGCAGCCCCGACTTTAGTAGACTCGATGGCGTGAAGCTCTTGAGGGTGTTGTTCTGGGCTGCCGTGGCTGCGGTGGCAGCGGGTTGTCTGGGAGGCGTGGCGCTCTACCGCGGCGAGCACATCAACAGCCTATGGCTGGTGCTGGCGGCTGCGGCCAGCTACGCCACCGGATATCGCTTCTACGCCAAATTCATTGCCGCGCGCGTGATGACGCTGAACGACCAGCGCGCCACTCCCGCGGAACGCCTGCGCAACGGGCACGATTTCGAACCCACCAATAAGTGGATCGTGTTTGGACACCACTTCGCGGCCATCGCCGGGCCGGGGCCGCTGGTCGGGCCGGTGCTGGCGGCTCAGTTCGGCTATCTGCCGGGCACCCTGTGGATTATCATCGGCGCGGTGCTGGGCGGGGCCGTGCAGGATTTCGTGATCCTGTTCGCCTCCATGCGCCGCGACGGCAAGTCGCTGGGCCAGATGGCGCGCGAGGAGATCGGCCGCGTCGGCGGATTCATCGCCCTGGTAACGGTGCTGCTCATCATGATCATCCTGCTGGCGGTGGTCGGGCTGGTGGTGGTGAATGCTCTCAAGGGCAGCCCCTGGGGCACCTTCACCATCGCCGCCACCATGCCCATCGCTTTGCTGATGGGTCTGTACCTGCGCTATTGGCGGCCGGGCCGCGTACTGGAGATCTCGGCCATCGGATTCGTGCTGGTGATGGCGGGCATTTTCGCGGGCGAGCGGATCGCCCAATCCGCCACCGCCGCGCCGTGGTTCACGCTGAGCGCGATGGCCCTGGCGGTGGGCATCATCCTCTATGGATTTCTGGCCAGCGCGCTGCCCGTGTGGCTGCTGCTGGCGCCGCGCGATTACCTCAGCACGTTTGTGAAGCTGGGGGTGATACTCATGCTGGGGGTCGGCATTCTGTTTGTCCGCCCCGAACTGCAACTGCCGGCCTTCACGCGCTTCGTCGACGGCACCGGGCCGATCTTCGCCGGGAAGGTTTTTCCGTTCTGCTTCATCACCATCGCCTGCGGCGCGATCTCCGGCTTTCACTCCCTGATCTCCTCAGGCACCACGCCCAAGATGATTGCCCAGCGAATCGCACGCGCGCCCGGTGGGCTACGGCTCCATGCTGCTCGAAAGCTTCGTGGCCATTATGGCGATGATCGCCGCCTGCGTGCTGCAGCCGGGCGTGTACTTCGCGGTGAATTCGCCGGGCGGCGTGGTGGGCGCCAGTCCCGCGGCCGCCGTGGCCACCATTTCCTCCTGGGGTTTCCCGGTGAGCACCGCGCAGATGGCCGCCCTGGCGCGCGAAGTGGGCGAAACGACCCTGTTCTCGCGCACCGGCGGCGCCCCCTCGCTGGCGCTGGGCATGGCCCACATCTTCGCTTCCAGCGGTGGCGGCCGCGCGCTGATCGGCTTCTGGTATCACTTCGCCATCATGTTCGAGGCGCTCTTCATTCTCACCATCATCGACGCCGGCACGCGGGTGGGCCGCTTCATGCTGCAGGACCTGCTGGGCCATGCCTGGGCGCCGCTCGGGCGGACAAGCTGGATGCCCGGCGTGTGGCTCACCAGCGCCCTGATCGTGGGCGCCTGGGGCTATTTCCTGGTGCAGGGCGTGCGCGATCCGCTGGGCGGCATCAACTCGCTGTGGCCGCTGTTCGGCATCGCCAACCAGCTTCTGGCGGCCATCGCCTTGTGCGTGGCCACCACCATCCTGCTGAAAATGCACGGAGCGAAGTTCATGTGGATCACCTGCGCGCCGCTGGTTTGGCTGGTCACGGTCACCTTCACCGCGGGCTGGCAGAAGATTTTTTCGCCCGTTCCGGCGATTGGTTTTCTGGCGCAGGCCGATCGCCTGGCGGCTGGCGCGCAGACCGCCGCTACCGCGACCCTGATCTTCAACGCGCGCCTGGACGCCGTGGTGTGCGCGGTGCTGATGGCCCTGGTGGCGGTGATCCTGGCCGATTCCGTGCGGGTGTGGTTAGGGATTCTGAGCGGCACCGCGGAGGCCCGCGTACGTGAAGCGCCCTTCGAGCTTTCGCGCCTACAGGTGGAGGAATTATGAGACGCTTCGGCCGTCTGCTGCTGGCCCTGCTGCGCGAGCTGGCCGACGAGAACGCCTACCAGCGCCATTTGGAGTGGCACGGCCGCGCGCACTCGGGCGCGGAGTGGCGGAGGTTTTCCGAAGAACGCCTGCGGGCGAAGTACGCGCGCGGGAAGTGCTGCTGAGGTTCGCCGCCGGAGAATGAGATAATGTGCGTATGGGCAGTGCCGGTAGAGCCGATCTTTCCCGGATCAGCGTGGTACCGGGGCAACGCTCGGGGCAGCCCTGTATCCGCGGCCTCCGGGTAACTGTGTGGGATGTGCTGGATATGCTGGCGTCCGGTATGACTGAGGATGAGATCCTGCGCGATTATCCCTATCTGGAAAGAGCCGACTTCCCGGCAGTCTACGCATACGCTTCCCAAGCCGGGCGTGAGAGCGCTTCGCGTTGAGGCTGCTGTTTGACGCAAACCTCTCTCCTAAGCTCGTGGCCCGCTTGGCGGAGTTGTTTCCCGACTCGGTCCACGTGTTCGACACAGGCCTCGCTCGCTTCACATCCGATGAGACGATTTGGAAGTATGCAAAAGAGAGCGGGTTCATCGTCGTTACAGCCGACTCCGACTTTCTGGAGCTTGCCAGTTCTCGCGGTGCTCCGCCGAAGGTCGTCCATCTTGAGCGCTACACGTACCGGACGTCCGTGGTTGAGGATCTTCTGCGCCGGCATGCTATTTGGATCGCGGAACTGGAAAAATCTTCGCGAGCGACTCTCGTTATAAGAAGCACCCCCTGAAGCGAGGTGCCTTTACCTTGTGGGCAAGCTGGCGACCCGGTCTAACTGACTGGCATGAACGGCCAAGGCGACGGCGGGTGCTTCGTCGCGGCGGATTCGTCGCTAAATCTTCACCTGGATCATGATATTCTTCACAGGTGTCCTGAAAGCGAAATGGAAGGAGTTTCCGTATGCCTCTGTCCAAAAGAGCATTTGCAGAATTTATCGGGACCTTCTGGCTGGTATTCGGTGGATGCGGGAGCGCGGTGCTGGCCGCGGCTTTCCCCGGCCTTGGGATTGGCTTTCTGGGAGTCGCTCTGGCGTTCGGCCTTACGCTCCTGACCATGGCGTTTGCAATCGGCCACATCTCGGGATGCCACATCAATCCCGCGGTGTCGGTAGGATTGGTTGTGAGCAAGCGATTTCCCCTGTCGGAACTGCCGGCGTATGTCATCGCGCAGGTCTTGGGGGGCATCGCCGGATCGGGCGTGTTGTATATCATCGCGTCGGGCAAGGCCGGATTCGACCTGGCCGGCGGGTTTGCCTCTAACGGCTACGGCGCGCATTCTCCCGGCGGCTACGGACTGCCGGCGTGCCTGACGGCCGAAGTGGTTCTGACGTTCATGTTCCTGATGATCATCTTGGGGGCCACCGACACGCGAGCCCCCAAGGGATTCGCGCCAATCGCGATCGGCCTCGGGTTGACGCTGATTCATCTCATCGGAATTCCGGTGACCAACCTTTCGGTGAATCCCGCTCGCAGCACGGCTCCGGCAATATTCGTGGGCGGGTGGGCGCTCGAACAGTTGTGGTTGTTTTGGGTGGCGCCGATCGTAGGCGCAGCGATCGCCGGCGTGGTGTATTCGGTCTTTGCTACGGAGCCGGAACCGACGCTGCGCGAGAAAATGGCGACCGCCACCTAACGCCGCGGTGAACGCGGAACCGCTCAGTACGCTTTTGCGATCAGCGCCCGGCGGTCCACGGTCTCGCCGGTGACGATGCACTTGCCGGGGCCGTCGTATTCGTCTACCAGCGGGATGCACCGTACGCTGGCCTTGAACTCTTTCATGCGGGCGTCGCAGGCGGGGTCGTCCTTCAAGTGCGCCATCACGAATTTGCCCCCGCCTTTTTCGGCGCTGGCATTTCGCAGGATGGCCTCCACTTCGTCGATTGAGTTGGCGAATACGGTGTTGTCCTTCTGCCGCTGCTTGGCCGCCTGGTAGAGTCCGGCCTGCATCGACTCCATCACTTGCGGCAGGCGGGCCGCCAGATCGCTCTGCGCCACCGGTTCCTTGACGCCGGTATCGCGGCGCTTCACCACGATTTTGCCGGCGGCCAGGTCGCGCGGTCCCAGCTCCAGCACCACCGGAACGCCGCGCCGCTCCCAATGGAAGAACTTGGCGCCGGGCGATTGGCCTTCGCGGTCGTCCACTCGCGCGCCGGTCTCCTTGGCAATGCGATGGGCCGCCTCCAGCACCTGGGCGCGCTCCTGGTCCTTGCGGTAAATCGGCACCAGCACGCTCTTCACCGGCGCCAGGCGCGGCGGAAGCACCAGCCCTTTGTCGTCGGAGTGGGTCATGATCAGCCCGCCGATCAGGCGTGTGCTCACTCCCCAGCTCGTCTGCCAGACGTAATCGAGCTGCCCCTCTTTGGTCTGATAACGGATGTCGAACGCCTTGCCGAAATTCTGGCCCAAGTCGTGGCTGGTGCCCGCCTGCAGCGCCAGGCCATTCTGCATCATGGCCTCCATTGAATAGCTTTTCAGCGCCCCGGCGAACTTCTCGGCGCGCGTTTTCACGCCCTTCACCACCGGCATGGCCATCACGTCTTCGGCCACCGCGGCGTAGATATCCAGAATCCGCAGCACTTCCTCGACAGCTTCTTCGTGGCCGGCGTGGGCCGTGTGGCCCTCCTGCCAAAGAAATTCGGAGGTGCGCAGGAACATGCGCGTGCGCAGCTCCCAGCGGAGCACGTTGGCCCACTGGTTGATGAGCACCGGCAGGTCGCGCCAGCTATGAATCCAGCGTGCGAAGAAATAGCCGATGATGGTCTCGGAAGTCGGCCGGATGACGTACGGCTCCTCCAGTTCCTTGCCGCCGGCGATGGTCACCACGGCCAGTTCGGGCGAGAAGCCCTCCACGTGCTCGGCTTCCTTGCGCAGAAAACTCTGCGGGATCAGCAGCGGGAAGTATGCGTTTTGATGGCCGGTGGCCTTGAAGCGGTCGTCCAGCTCGCGCTGCAACACTTCCCACACCGCATAGCCATTGGGCTTGATGACCATGCAGCCTTTGACAATTTCGGCGGGTTCGGCCATATCGCCCTGCAGAACCACGTCCTGGTACCAAGCGGCGAAGTCTTCGCCGCGGGCGGTAATTGGAGATTCAGGCATATTCGAGGTGAACTCCCAGGGTAGCATTCGGGAGGCGGGTGGAATCCGGGAAACCCGGCGCGGGGCTGGGGCGTCCACCGAACCACAAGGCCACCATGATTCTGCAGGATTTTCGCTATGGCCTCCGCACGCTGCGGCGCAGTCCCGGCTTTACCGCCGCGGCCGTGCTGACGCTCGCGCTGGGCATCGGCTCCAACACCGCGGTCTTCACTTTGGTCCGCGCAGTGCTGCTCGGGGGCCTGCCCTTTCGCCAGCCGGACCGGCTGGTGGCGCTCGAAATGATCAACTCCCGCACTGGCGAGTTGGCTCCTGGCATGAACTGGCGCGACGCCGCGGATATCCGCGACCAGAACCACACCCTGGTTGGCTTGGGCCTACAGGGATTCGCGATGCTGAATTTCTCCCACGGGGACTATCCGGAAGCGCTCTATGGCGCTCGCGTTTCCTCCGGCGTATTGCCGCTTCTCGGCATCCAACCGCATCTGGGCAGATGGTTCGCTGCATCTGAAGATTCGCCCGGCGCCCCGCATGTCATCCTGCTCAGTGACAGCCTGTGGCGCAGCCGCTTCGGCGCCGATCCGTCGATTGTCGGCAAGGCCGTTCCGCTGGTTGGCCAGAACGCCAGGGAGTGGCTGGTGATCGGCGTGATGCCGCCCGAATTCAATTTTCCGGCTGCCATCCACGCCGCCGCTCTGCCTACCCGGCAGATGGCCTTCTGGATTCCGCTCGACATTGACCCTCCCGACTTGACGCGGCAGACATTCAGCGGCACGGTGATAGCGCGCCTCCGCGATGGCGTGAGCCTGTCCGCCGCGCAGGCGGATCTGAGCGGAATCGCCGCGCGCCTGACCCGCGAGTATCCGGCTACCAATTCGAACCGCGGCGTCCGGGTGGTTCCGCTGGCGGAATCGGTAATCGGCCGGTCGCGAGCGACCATGCTCATAGTATTCGCCGCCACCGGCCTGGTCGTTTTGATCGGCTGCGTCAACATTGCCGGCCTGCTGTTGGTGCGCGCGGCGGCACGAGCGCGGGAGACCGCCATTCGCCAGGCACTCGGCGCGAGCCGCTCCCGCCTGCTTCGCCAGTGGACCACCGAGGCCTTACTCATCGCAGCGCTGGGTGGAGTAGCCGGCGCGCTTCTGGCCGCCGCCAGCCGCAACGTGGTGGTCGCGCTGGCGCCGCCCGATCTGCCGGGCCTCGCTCGCGTCCGCATCGATGGTGTGGTGCTGGCCTTCACCGCGGCGGTCTCCACGTTCGCCGGCCTGCTCTTCGGAGTCGCTCCGGCGTGGCAATCCGCGCGTGCCAATCCCCAATCGGCGCTCTCCGGCGGACGCGGTACCGTGGGACCGCGTCGCGGCTGGGGCGGGCTGCTCGTCACGGCGGAAGTCGCGCTGGCCGTCTTGCTGACCATCGCCGCCGGTCTGTTGATGAAGAGCCTGGCCCATCTGCTCGCCGTAGACCTGGGATACCAGCCCGCACACGTGCTGACTGCGGTTGTCGGCAATCTGCCGCCGGAACGGTACGGCGCTTTTTCCGCCAAGGTGGAGTTCTACCACCGGGTGCTTGAGGAAGTGCGCGCCATTCCTGGCGTGGAGTCCGCTGGCGCCGTGATTGGTGTTCCGCTCTCGGGCAACTTCCCCGCGCGGCTGCTCCGCATCGAAGGCGCTCCGGAAACTTCTGGCGATGCGCGTCCAAAGGCGGAGATCGTGCCCGCCAGTGAAGGATATTTGAAGACCATTGGCATTCCGGTTCTGCGCGGGCGCGAGTGGACCGCGGAAGAGGTAGCCGCCGGACGCCGGCTCGCGCTGATTAACGAGGTGGCGGCTGGCCGATTCTGGCCTGGCCGCGACCCCATCGGCAAACGGTTCAGCCTCGATGTCCAGCCCGGCCCGCCCTGGCTGGAAGTCATCGGCATTGTGAAAGCCACCCACGAGGACTCGCCCGACCAGCCGCCCTCGCCCGCCATTTATCTGCCCATGGAACAGGCGCAGCCGTTCTTCGTGCAATTTCTGGCCGTGCGGACCACGGCCGGGGCGGCGCAGTTCTCTGAACCGTTGCGCCGCGCCGTGGCTCACGTCGATAAGGACCAGCCAGTTTTCCTGGTCGCCTCCATGCAGTCTCTGCTCGATACGGCGACGTCCGGACGCCGTTTCGCCACCGTCACGCTGGGCATCTTCGCTACCCTGTCGCTGATAATGGCGGCCGCCGGGATCTATGGCGTGGCTTCCTACTCGGTGGCCCGCCGAACGCAGGAGATCGGGGTGCGGATGGCGCTGGGGGCCACGCGCTCGCAGGTAGCGCGGCTGATCCTGGGACGCGGCCTGGCCCAAGCCGGAGCCGGCATCGCGCTCGGCTGCTGCGCCGCGTGGCCGCTGACGCGCATTCTGGCCAGCCTGCTCTACGGCGTGGCCGCGACCGATCCGGCCATCTTCCTGAGCGTGCCCGCGATGCTGCTGGTGGTGGAACTGGCGGCCTGTTACGTGCCGGCTCGCCGGGCCATGCGCGTGGACCCCGGCGCCGCGTTGCGCATGGAGTAGAGCGGGTCGCGCAGGGCGGAGGGTGCGTTTGCGGTCCGGTCCGTATTGTTCTAAGATTCCCACAATGGCCCTCGGTAACTGTTACAAATCCATGAGATTACGATTTTCCGCGCCGCTCCTTTTCGGCCTGTTGCCGGTTTGCGGCGCCACCACACGCCTGGTCACTACCACCAACGATCTCGGCTCTGGCACCCTGCGCCAGGCCATCCTGGAAGCCAACACGTCCTCCGGCGACACCATCGACTTCGCCGCCGGCGTCAACGGGTTTCTGGTGCTGCAATCGGCGCTGCCGTCCATCGTTGCCAGCATGACCATCAACGGTCCCGGCGCAGCCAATCTCACCATTACCGGAAACGGCCGATATCAATGCTTCGTGGTCGATGGAAGCTATACGGTGGCCATCTCCGGCCTCACCATCGCCAATTGCACCGGCGCTCCCAATGGGGGCGCTTTGCTTAACGATCTTGGCACCGTGACCCTGACGAACGTCAATCTGACCGCTAATTCCGCGCCCTCCGGCTTAGGAGGCGCCCTCTATAACCTGAACGGGATGTTAACCCTGACGAACGCCAATCTCGGCGCGAACTCGGCCAACCAGGGCGGCGGCATCTACAGCACTGGCATTTTGACGCTGAACAATTCAACTCTGTCCTCGAACTCGGCCAGCCTCGGAGGAGGCGGCCTGTACACCACATCCGCGGTCGTCGGCAACAATCTGACCATAGCTGGAAACCACAGCAGCCAAAATGGCGGTGGCGTCTACCTCACCACGGTCGGCTCGTTCTCGGTAACCGGGGTGACCTTCACCGGGAACTCCGCCACCGGCATCGGCGGCGGCATCTACAGCAATTCAGCGGTGGTGCTGACGAACGCGACCCTGTGGGGAAACACTGGCAGCCAGGGAGGCGCCATCTACAGCGACGCAGATGCCATCTTAATCCTGATTAATAGCACTCTTTCGACGAACTCCGCTTCTGCCGGCGGAGGCTTCTACAACCTCGGAATTGGGCTATTGGAATTCAGCGTTCTGGCTCACGGAGCATCCGGCGGAAACTGCGTCAGTTCCGGAGGGACTCTGCAATCGACAGGGTACAACATTTCCGATGACACCACCTGCACCGCCATTCTTACGGGAACCGGCGATCTGAATAACACGCCCGCCGGCCTCAATCCCGCCGGACTCCAGAACAATGGCGGCCCTACCCTCACCGTCGCCCTGCTTCCTACCAGCCCGGCCGTCAATCACCAGCCGACCGGCGCTTGCCCCACCACCGACCAGCGCGGCGTGGCGCGTCCCCAAGGTCCGGCGTGCGACAGCGGCGCTTATGAACTGGCGGAGTTCTCGGCCTTCACTGCGAACCTCGGTCTGGTCAGCGGCTCCCTGGGACACTTCGATTTGAATGCCACCATCATCCTGGGATCGACCAAAGATACTTTCGATTCCGCCACCGACGCGGTCACTTTGCAAGTGGCGAGCTATTCCGTCACCCTTCCGGCCGGATCGCTGGTTTCAGCCGGCCCCGGCGCATGGTCATTCAGCGGCATCTTCAATGGTGTGATCTTGAGCATCCGGATCGAATCCCTGGGTGACGCCAGGTACGAGGTGACGGCCCAGGGCGCGCCGATTAACTTCACCGGCGTGACTTCCCCGGCTCTGGTCAGCATCGCCCTTGGGGTCAACATGGGAACCACCCACGTAGCGTTCACGCCGGTAATCTGAGCCGCCCGCGCCCACCCTGGCGGCGCATGTGATGCTTACGGCATGGCGGGGCCGCATTGGGGCTGACCATCGAGGTGGTTGGCCCGGAGAAACCCGAACGCTATCCGCGCGGCGGGCCGTCGTCACGCGTAGCCGCCGAACGGCGACACGGAAAGCATCGGTGGCTATCGGGTGACCAATGGACCTCCGAGGCCGGCGATCATGCGCACGAATCAGGGAACGCCTCTCTACGGCGGCGAGATGCTCACTCCTCGCGCAGGGCCGCCATGGGGTCGAGCTTCGATCCGCGCCGCGCGGGCAGCAGCGCGGCCAGCGTGGAAATTGCGGCCAGCAGGACCACCGCCGCGGCGTAGGCGGTCCAATCGGTGCGCTGGATGCCGAACAGCAGGCTCTGCAGATAGCGCGTGAGGGCGAAGGCGGCGGCCAGCCCAAGCGCCACGCCCGCGCCGATCAGCGCGCCGGCCTGCTTCAGCACCAGCGCCAGGATGGCTCGCGGCCGCGCGCCCAGGGCCAGGCGGATGCCCAGTTCGCCGGTACGCTGGCTGACTGAGTAGGAGAGGACCCCGAAAATGCCGATCACCGCCAGCCCCAGCGCTACCGCGGCGAAGGTCAGCAGCAGGATGGTCTGGAAGCGCCGCTGGGCGGCCGACTCCGTCACGATCTCTTCGAGGGTATGGACCGCCGTGACTGGTTGGTCCTTATCGAGCGCCCACACCTGCGCTTGCACGGCGCTCGCCAACCGGCGCGGGTCGCCGGCGGTGCGTATGGCGAAATCGGCCAGGCTGACCGGGTAGGTAGTCTGCGCGGCGGGCATATAAACCTGCGCCGTGACATCCTTATCCTTGCCGCCGCGTCGAATGTCGTTGACCACGCCGATCACGGTCATCCAGGGAGATCCGGTACCGTGGCGGATGCGGTGGCCGAGCGGATCGTTGTGGGGGAAATACTGGCGCACAAAGGCCTGATTCACCAGCGCCACCGCTGGAGAACCGTTGCGGTCGGCCGCGGTCAACCAGCGCCCCCGCAGCAGCGGGATTCCAAGCGTTTCGAAATAGCCGGGGCTGACTGCTTGCATGTCCACGTCGTTATCGGCATCGGGCGCCAAATCGGTTTCCAGGCTGCCGCCCCAACCGCCTCGCAGCGGAAGGCGGTTGGCGTATGCCACGGCCTGCACGCCGGGCAGCGCCAACACCCGGTTTTCGAGCTGCTGGAAGAATTGCAGGCGCGCCTCTGCGGTGGCGTAGCGCAGCTTGGGGAGATTGATGTTCATGGCCAGGACGCGCTCGGGCTGGAATCCCAGGTTGACACCCATCAGCAGTACGAAGCTCTTGAGCAGCAGCCCAGCGCCCACCAGCAGCACCAGCGAGAGCGCCACCTCGGTAGCGGTGAGGATAGCGCGCCAGCGCACTTGGCTGCGGCCGCCGGTGTTGCGGGCCGCGGCTTTCAATGCCTCCGAGGCCTTGGTTTGGGCGGCTTGCCAGGCGGGAGCCAGTCCGAAAACGCCGCCGCTGACGGTGGCGATGGCGGTGGCCGCGGCGAATACGCGCCAATGCATGGTGACGGCGGAGATGCGGGGGATATCGGCGGGCGCTAGCGACACGAGCACGCGCATGAGCAGACGGCCGAGCAGGATTCCGGCAGCGCAGCCGGCCAGCGCCAGCAGCAAGCTCTCCGCCAGAAACTGACGCGCGATGCGTATGCGGCTGGCGCCCAGGGCGAAGCGCACGCTGGTTTCGTGGCGGCGCGAATTGGCGCGCACCAGCAGCAGGTTGGCCACGTTGACGCAGGTTATGAGCACGATCAGCGCGGTGGCTCCCAGCAGCACCCAAAGCGATTGGCGGACGCCGCTCACCAGGTCGTCGGCCAGCGGCGCGATTTTGGCGCTGATGTGGTTGTTGGTGTCGGGAAACTGGCGGGCCAGGGCGGAGCTGATGAGTTTCAATCCGGACTGTGCGGCCTGCACGGTGACGCCGGGACTGAGGCGAGCGACCACATTCACGTCATGATCGCCGCGGCGGGCCAGCACCTGGGGGGACGAAGCCGCTGGAACGTAAAAGGCGATCCGGTCGGGGACGCCGAGTTGCATGGGGGAGCGGAAGGAGGGCGGCAGGACGCCGATCACGCGATAAGGGGCGCCATCCAGGTTGAGTGAATGCCCCAAGACCTGCTGGTCTGCGCCCAAATGGTGCTGCCAGAAATCGTAGGTTACGATGACTACCGAAGCGGCCCCGAAGCGGTCGTCTTCAGGCAGAAAATCGCGGCCCAGCAACGGAGGAACCCCGAGCAGGGAGAAGAACCGAAAGGTGACGGTTTCTCCGGCGATGCGTTCGGGCGTGCCTTCGCCGATCAGGTTCTTGGGGGTCAGACTGTAGGAGGCCAGCGCGGCAAAGGAGGGGCTGCCTGCGTAGTCGGCCAGGTTCGCCCGCGAGACGGTATAGCGGCCGATGCGGGACTGACTGCTGCCCGAGCTGTTCATGCTGGCGGGTTGCGCGCCGGACAACTGCTCCCAAAGCGCCACCAGCCGGCCGGGTTCAGGATACGGAAGCGCGCGCAGCATCACCGCATCCACCACCGTGAAGACCGCCGTGTTCATCCCCAGACCCACCGCCAGGGTGAGCACGGCGATGGCGGTGAAGCCGGGCGTCTTGCGCAAGGTGCGCGCGGCCAGCCGGAAATCCTGCGCCAGTCGTTCCCAGGAGCTGAAGCCCCACCCGCTGCGCCCCTGCTCCCAAGCCTCGCGGCTGCGGTCTTCCACCAGGCTGCGGTTTCCAAATCGGCGTTGTGCCATGGAATGGGCCTCCTCGGCCGGGATGCCGCGTTGTTCCAGTTGTTGCGCGCGCAACTCCACGTGCAGGCGCATTTCCTCGCGCAGGTCGGCGGCCTGGCGGCTGCGGTGGAAAAAGTATTTGAGGCGCGCCAACATAATTCGGCCTATGCGGGTTGCAGGATGCGGGCGATGGCCTGCGCCACGCGGCCGTAGCGCGCCAGCTCGCGCTCCAGTTGCTGGCGGCCTTCGGGGGTCAGTTGGTAGTAGCGCGCCCGCCGGTTCTCGGCGGTCTTGCCCCATTCCCCGGCGATCCAGCCCTTGATGAGCATACGTTGCAAGGCGGGGTACAGCGACCCTTCCTCCACCTGCAGAATGTCCTCGGTGGTTTTCTGGATGGAGTCGGCGATCTGGAAGCCGTGCAGCGGGCCGGAGCGAGCTAAGGTCTTAAGAATCAACATGTCGAGGGTGCCGGGAGGGATCTCCTCGCGCTGGGTTCGAGTCACATAGATAATCTATGTCAATGCGGGCAGACTTGTCAAGACGAGCTGGGTCAAGGGTTAAGCGGGGACCAGGTCGCGAGTGCAGGTGACGTTGACAATCCTTTGCAGTCCGGGGGGAATGGGGGGGCGTCGAATGAACTGGAGGTGGAAAAGATGCTTAAAAAAATTGGATTGGCGACTGTTGCCATGGCTGGCCTGTTAACATTCACCGCCCCCAAGGCGGATGCGGCTGTGCGATTCGGGGTGGGAGTTGGCGTTGCGCCGGCATACAGTTATCCTTACGCCTATCCGTACGGGTCCCCTTATGCTTATCCTTACGGGTACGCGCCGTATAGCTATGATCCTTACTATTACGGGCCTTATGTAGGACCGTCGGTCGGACTTGGTTTCGGTTTCGGCGGTGGATACTACGGCGGTTATGGCCATGTGGGCCACGTTGGTGGGTATCATGGCGGGTACCACGGTGGTGGTTTCCATGGTGGTGGATTCCACGGTGGAGGCCATGGCGGTGGCCGGCGGTAAGTAACGCCCGTGCTGCCAGTGGTCTTTGAGTAGGCCGGGCGCGGTTGCCGGGGACCCTCCTCCATTCCCCGGCAGCTCCGGTCGGCCGGAAATGTGATCCGGTCCGGACGCATTCAGACTTGGTGAATTTAGTAGAGTAGCCGGGTGCGGATCGTGCCGGGGATCTTCTGAAGTCCCCGGCGGATCTGCAGGATCTCGGCGGGATCGGCTAATTCAATATCGACTACTACATAGCCGATTTTGGGATTGGTCTGCAGATACTCGCCGGAGATATTGATCCGGCGATTGGAAAAGACGGCGTTAATCGACGCGAGAACCCCGGGCTGGTTGCGGTGGATGTGCAGGAGCCGCTGCTTGCCCGGGTGTTCAGGTAGGGAAACCTCCGGAAAATTCACGGCGCTGAGGGTCGAGCCGTTGTTGCTGTACTTCAGGAGCTTATGGGCTACCTCGGAGCCGATGGAAGCCTGTGCTTCTTCGGTGCTGCCGCCAATGTGTGGAGTTAGTAAGACGTTTTCGAATTCGCGCAGTGGAGAAGTAAATTCTTCTCCGGCGCTTTTTGGTTCGTGAGGGAAAACGTCGATCGCCGCTCCACCAAGGTGGCCAGCCCGCAGCGAGCTTGCGAGCGCTTCGATGTCCACCACGGTTCCGCGGGAGGCGTTGATGAGATGCGCCCCGGGCTTCATTAGGGCCAATTGACCTGTACTGATCATGCCCGAAGTCTGCGGTGTCTCGGGGACGTGGAGAGTAACCACATCGGCCGCTTCGAGCAGAACTTCGAGCGTGGGCACGGCGCGCGCATTTCCCAACGCCAGACGTGCTTCAATGTCATAGAAAATCACGCTCATTCCCAGCGCTTCGGCTAAAACACTTACCTGTGAGCCAATGTGACCGTATCCCACAATGCCCAGGCATCGCCCGCGTGCTTCATGCGATCCGGCGGCGCTTTTCACCCAACCACCCTGGCGGGCACGGCCCGCGCGATAGGGAATGCCGCGCAACAGCAGGATGGCTTCCGCCAAGACCAGCTCGGCGACGCTGCGGGTATTCGAGAACGGCGCATTGAAGACCGGAACGCCATGGGCCTGTGCGGATTCCAGATCCACCTGGTTGGTGCCGATACAAAAACATCCTACGCCGGTCACGCGTTTCGATTGTTCGAAGAAGCGGGCGGTGAGCTGCGTCCCGGAGCGTATGCCGACGAAATAGGCATCCCGCGCGGCGGTCAGCAGCTCAGCCTCGGGCAATGCTTTAGGGTAATGTTCGATGCGGGTGTAACCATCGCGGCGAAGGGTATCCACCGCGGTCTGGTGGATCCCTTCCAGCAACAGAATTTTGATTTTGGCTTTATCGAGCGAGGTTTTCTTTTGCATGAAGGCGCGGGACTCCGGCGGATTTACGCCGCAGTCTGGTGCACCTTCCAGAATACCTCGCGGAATTTGGCCATTTCCTTATCCGTGCCGATGGTGACCCGCAGCATGTGATCGAGCGGCGGAAATGGCCGGCCCGGCGCTACGCCCAGGCGCGGCATGGCGCTGATGAATTCATGCGCATCGCGCCCGCAATCGATCATGATGAAGTTGGCGTGCGGCGGAATGTATTTCAAGCCGCGTTCCTGAAGCCAGGCGCACAGTTCACGGCGCGTCCGGGAGAGGGCGGCTTTGCGCGCGGGTAAAACCGTGGAACGCTCGCCCAGCCCAGTAACTACCGCGCGGGCGCTTACAATCGGGATGACATTCATGCGCAGCGGGGCTAATCGCTCGATCAGCGCAGGCCGGGCGGCGGCGAAGCCCACGCGCAGGCCAGCCATTCCATAGATCTTCGAAAAGGTGCGCGTGACGATGACCTCTTTCCCTTGCCGGACATAGGGCAGGGCGCTTTGCAGGTCGGGACTTTCACCGAAGTGAATGTAAGCCTCATCAACCAACAGGGTGGTATTCGCAGGCAGGTTGCGCACCAGCCAATCAACATCCTTCGCGGTGGTCATGGCCGAGGTCGGATTGTTGGGGTTGCACAAGTAAATCAGGCCGCCATGCGCTTGATCGGCCGCCTGCGCCAGCGCGTGCACATCGGCGGTATAGTCTTCTCGCAGTCTGGTGAGCACCACCGGCCGGCCCAGCGCGCGCGCCGTTTCGATGGGTCCCTCATACGCCGGCGTGACGCTGATGAGCGGGCGCGTGGCCGAGGTGAAGGCGTCCACGGAAGTGTGCAGCACCTCGCTCGATCCGCAGCCGGTGATGATCTGCTCCGGAGTGAGATCCTCGCTATGCGCGATGGCGGCATAGATCGGCTGAAATTCCTGGTAATGGTAGCGATTGGTAGTGGGCAGAGCTTGCTGCATGGTGGCCAGCACCGCGGGAGTGGGACCCGCGGGAAATTCGTTGGCATTCAGCCACACCATGTCGGCGGGCAGGTCGGACAGTTTGACCGCGGCGCGCTGCGCGTAGGCCATTTCGGGCAATAGACGGGCGGTCGCGGCCGCCAGACCCAGGCGCGCGGCAAATCCTCTTCGAGTGACCATGCGGATATCATAGCGCCGGAAGCCGGACCGTGGCTGGCGCTGCGGTCTGGGACGGTCGCGGCGCGGCGGGCAAACTGCGCGCCAACGTTACAAAGTGTACTTCGGGAATTGCTGATGGCAAAGCAACTGGTAAATGGCGCACACGATGGTTGTGAACTGACGCGAAGCTGGGATGAGCATGGCTGCGTCAAACAAAGCAGGGAGGTACACGAGAAAATGAAGCACCTATTAATGAAAACCATCGCGGGATCTGGATTTCTATTGATGAGTTTGACCGCGAGCGCGCAATATTTACCTCGCCAGGACTATCCGGACCATTACCAGGCTCAAGTGGATCGAGACGGGGCTGAGCGGCAGAATCAGGTCCTCGACCGCATACGAACGGATTTGGACCGCGTCCGTGACGATACGCTGCCCTTCACGCCGGCCCGGGACCGGGTCATCCGTGCCCAGGAACGCGTGAATGCATGCCAGCGCTCGCTCAATACCGGCACTTACGACCGGCGCACCTTCGATGACACGATTTCTGCTCTACAGACCGTGGTCGACGCCAATCACCTGACTGACCAAGGCCAGCAATACCTCAGGGATGACATACGAGACCTAAGCAGGCTGGAGGCAGAATTGGAGGGTTAGTCGATTACTACATGGTGCCGTCACTTCTCTAAGCGTTACTTCTCTAACGGACCGTTGGCTGGGGCGCTACAGCGCTCCGGTTCAACGGTCCGTCTGGTATGGGCGCCCGGCGCCCGGCTCCGAAACTGGCTCTGTGGTACCACGCGCGGGTTCCTGGCCGGCGACCGATTCCTGAGCCGCCACCGTGGCGGAGGCAACGGCATCGCGACGCTGGTCCAACAGTTCAACGCGAATTCCATTGGGAGTCTGGACCGATTTGGGGGGCCGCTGCTCTGTTGGCTTGCGCCATCGGCACTGCAGTTCCGTGCAAGACGTTAAGGCAGACCGAGGATTCCTGCGACGTGTTGGCGATGAGCCGCGCGACCGGATCGGGAAGCTGGCCACCGTCAACGTCCTGATCTCCCTTGTAACCCGCACTTACTATGTAAGAGGGGAGCACCAGGTTCTGGCGGTTATATCCTCTTCAACCCTCTTTGAGTTATCAAATCGTGCGCGGGATCGCGGCGAAGTAACTTCAACGCCGGCGATTGGCTACGCCGTTCCTCCCCGCAGCAGGGACGCAGCGGAGGGTGGCGCGGCCACGGCCAGTCGCGGCGCTTCGAGGGCTTCCGGTACGGAGTCGCCTTCGCCGGGCGCCAGGAACAGGTTGGCATCGATGCCGTGCTGGCGCGTGTAGAGATCGTAATAGCGGCCGTGCAGATCGTAGAGCGATTGGTGCGTGCCGCGCTCCACGATGCGGCCGTCTTCCACCACCAGAATCTGGTCGGCGCGTCGAATTGTGGAGAGCCGGTGCGCAATCACGAAGGTGGTGCGGCCCTTCATCAGGTAGGCCAACCCTTCCTGAATGGCGGCTTCGGATTCGGAGTCCAGGCTGGAGGTGGCTTCATCCAGAATCAGAATCCGCGGGTCCGCCAGGATGGCGCGCGCGATCGAGACGCGCTGGCGCTGTCCGCCGGAAAGCTTGACGCCGCGCTCGCCCACCACGGTGTCGTACTTCTTGTCGAAGCGTTCGGCGAATTCGTCCACGCGCGCAATGCGGCAGGCTTCAGAATCTGTTCCTCGGTGGCGCCTTGAGGCGCGCGAAGCCCACGTTTTCGCGGATCGTTCCATCGAACAGAAACGTGTCCTGCATGACCACGCCCAGTTGCGTGCGGTACGCGTCCAAACGCACCGTGGAGAGGTCCACACCATCCACGCCGGATCGCGCCCGCGGTGGGCTCGTGGAAGGCGGCGATGAGGCTGATGATGGTCGATTTGCCCGAGCCCGGAAGGCCCCACCAGCGCGGTCACCGTTCCCGGCTGCGATTCGAAGCTGACATCGTGCAGCACCGGCTTGCCGGGGTCGTAGGCGAAATCCACGTGCTCGAAGGTCACGTAGGCCATCGATGGCGCCCGATCGGTACCGGTACGATGCGGGTCTTCGTCCTCGGGGCGTTCGTGCAGCACTTCCTGCGTGCGATCCAGCCCGGCCAGCGCTTCGGTCACCTGGGTGCCGATGCCCACCACCTGGAACATGGGCGCCACCAGGAACGCCAGCACATGCCGTGAAACTGAAGAAGTCGCCCAGGGTCATGTGGTCGGCGAAGAATCTGCCTGCGCGCCCACATACATCACCGATGCGCCCACAAGGCCCATCAGCGTGGTGGCGGAGAGGCTCATCAGCGAAATGGCGGTAAGCGATGCTGATGACGTTATCGAGCAGGCGCTGCACGCCGCCCGCGAAGACTTTCGCTTCGGCCGCCTCGGCGTGGTAGCCCTTCACCACGCGAACGCCGGCCAGCGATTCGGTGAGCCGGCCCTGTACCTCGGCGTTGATTTTCCCGCGCTCGCGGAAAATCGGCCGGATGCGTCCAAAGGCCTTGCTCAAGCCAATGCCGAAGACGCCTATGAACAGTAGCGCCATGCAGGTGAGCAGCGGGCTGATCCATAACAAGTAGCACAGTGCGATCAGCGCCGTGAGATGCCGCCCACGAAATCCACCAGGCCGGTGCCGATCAGGTTGCGGACGCCTTCCACGTCGCTCATGATGCGCGACACCAGCGCGCCGGTTTTGTTGGCGTCGTAATAGGCCACCGGCAAACGCCCGACATGCTCCTGCACCTTGCGCCGCAGCTCCGCAATCAGCCGTTGGGCTTCCTTGGAAAGCAACTGCGTGAGCGAAAATGAGGTGCCGCCCTGAATGAGCGTGGCGACGAAGACTGCGGCGACCAGCGGTTCGAGCAGGGCGGTGTTGTGTTTGCCGATGACGTTGTCGATCAGGAACTTGGTGGAAGCCGGCAGCACCATGCCGCACACGCGGTTGACAATCATCAGCAGAAAACCCAGGCCCAACAAAGCGCGCCGCGGCCGGACCAGTTCCATGATCAGCGGAAGCGCGCTGCGCAGATGATCGGAAGTCTTTCCCTTCGGGTGTTCCACCCCCCTGAACCGTCCGTGTGGCCCCATAACGTACAGGTTACAACGCACCGCGAATGAAATCACCCTGGCTGTTAGACTGGGTGTTGATGGGCGATCCACTGGCATATCTGCACGACCAGATCGAGAGCTGGAAGAGCGAAGGCACCTACCAGCGCCTCCGCATCCTGGAATCGGAAAGCGCCGCCGAATCGCGCTTCGATGGCCAGGAAGTGATCAACCTGGCGTCCAACAATTATCTGGGGTTGACCACGCATCCCAAACTGCGGGAAGCCGCCGTAGAGGCGGTGCGCAAATACGGTGTCGGCTCGGGCGCCGTCCGCACTATTTCGGGCACCATGCGGCTGCACATGCAACTGGAGGAGCGCATCGCGGCCTTCAAGCAGGTAGAAGCTGCGGTGGTCTTTCAATCCGGCTTCGCGGCCAACGCCGGCACGGTCTCGGCGATTCTGACGCCCGACGACCACATCGTCTCGGACGAATTGAATCACGCCAGCATCATCGACGGCTGCCGCCTCTCGCGCGCCAAAATTCACGTGGTTCCGCACAAGGACGTGGCCGCGGCCGAGCGCCTCCTGGCCGAACTGGACGGCGTGCCGGGCCGCAAGCTGCTGATTTCCGACGGCGTCTTTTCGATGGACGGCGACATCGGCCCGCTACCCGGCCTGGTGGAGGCGGCCGAGCGCCACGGCGCCATCATGATGGTGGACGATGCGCACGCCTCTGGTGTGCTGGGCCGCAACGGGCGCGGCACGGTGGATCACTTCGGAGTCCACGGACGCGTGCACATTCAGGTGGGCACGCTCTCAAAAGCCATCGGCGTGTTGGGCGGGTACGTCTGTGGCAGCCGCGACCTGATCGAGTTTCTTTACCACCGCGCGCGGCCGTTCCTGTTTTCGACCTCGCATCCGCCCGCTGTCGCGGCCGCCTGCCTGGCAGCGTTCGACGTGCTGGAGCAGGAGCCGGAGCGGATCGCAACGCTGTGGGAGAACACCCGCTATTTCAAGCGCGGCTTAACCGGCGCGGGATTTAATACCGGCATCAGCGAAACGCCCATTACGCCGGTGATTGTGGGCGAGGCTCCGCTGGCGCACCAGCTTTCGCGAGAGTTGTTCAAGGAAGGCGTGCTGGCAACCGGCATCGGCTTCCCCACGGTGCCGAAAGGAAAGGCGCGCGTCCGCACCATCGTGACCGCAACCCACACACAGGCGGAATTGGACCGCGCGCTCGAAACGTTCGAGCACGTGGGGAAGCGGCTGGGAATTCTGGGAGGGTAAGGGCGGCTCGCTCCAGCGGAGGCGGCGCGGTGCAAAACCGAAGTGCTGTCCGGTCGGATGGTCACGCGAATGGCCGCGCGGAACTGGGGGGTAACTCGCCGTGCTCGGTGCCCGATCGCGAGGTCCGCTCCCTCACGGTCGCGGCTCCGATTCGATATTGAGCGGCGCCCGTTAGGCGGCGGGCGAACCGAATCATTTCCCGGGCACCCACGTGGCTGGGTCGGCAGGGGACTGCTCTCCGCTGGCCAAGTCCTTCACCTCGTGCTTGCCGGGATCGGGAAACCAGGCGTAGCGGATACCCTTGCGTGTGGCGTAGCGGATCTGGTGGCCGATTTTCTTCGACTCGTGATAGACCTCCACGTTGAAGCCGCGATCGCGCAGGGCGCGGCCCGTTTGCATGGCCTGCTCGCGCGGCGTCTCAGGCAACTGAATCACTAGAATCTGAGTGGGGCAGGACGCGCCGATAGCAATTTTTCCTTCCGCCAGCAGCTTGGAAAAAATGCGCGTCAGCCCGATCGACATGCCTACGCCCGGCAGGTTCTGGCGCAGAAAGCCGCCCACCAGATTATCGTAGCGGCCGCCCGAAAACACCGAGGGATACCCCGGGAAGTCGGACAGTTTGCCTTCGTAGACGGTGCCGGTGTAGTAATCGAAACCGCGCGCCACCGAAAGATCGGCGAAGACCACGCCCGCCGGAATGGATTCGGCCGACTGCATCACGAACTTCAATTCGGCGATGCCGGTATCGAGCAATTCGGAATGCACGCCGAACTCGCGGATGCGTTCTTCAAACGAGCCATCCGGCGTGCGGATGGAAGCCAGCGCCACGCACCGGGTCGCCACCGCACTTTCAATATGCAGATCGTCCACCAACAGGCGAGTCACTTCTTCGCCACCGACTTTGTCCAGCTTGTCCAGGACGCGGATAGCGCCCACCACGTCGGCGATGCCCAAGCCGGTATAAAAACCTTGCAGCACTTTGCGGTTATTGATGTGCATGGTGACCGGCTCGACGTGCAGTTGCCGCAGGATTTCGTAGACGATCACCGGCAATTCAGCATCGAAGTGGAGCGACACTTCCCCGGTATCGAGCACGTCCAGATCGCACTGGTAGAACTCGCGGAAGCGCCCTTCCTGGGGCCTTTCGCCGCGCCAGGCGCGCTGAATCTGGTAGCGCTTGAAGGGAAACGACAGTTCATTGAAATGCTGCGCTACATAGCGGGCCAGCGGCACGGTGAGATCGTAGTGCAGCGCGATTTTGGGCTCATCGCGCATCTCACCGCCGCCCAGCCGCCGGACGCCATAGATTTCCTTGTCAGCGTCCTCGCCCTTGGAGACCAGCACGTCCATGTCCTCCACCGAGGGCGGATCGATATTGCAAAAGCCGTAGGCTTCGAAGGTGCGGCGGATGGTGTCGATCCACTGCAACTCCACCAGGCGCTGCTCGGGGAGCCATTCAGGGAAGCCGCTAAGGGGCTTCGGTTTGACGATTTTGCGGTCGCTGCTCATGAAGGGAGTACTACAACGATAGCGAATTTCCATCGCAGCGGACCAGTCCGCAACCCTCCATGAGGCCGGTATGAGAGCCGAGCGGCGGTTTGACGGGCGCCGAGCCGCTAAGACTGCCCGACCGGGTCCTCCCATTGCGAGATGGCGCTGCCAAAGGATTCGGTTGGCGCTTGAGGCGTTCGCTGACGGCCGGCCCTCCGCGGCGGTAAGCGCCGTGTATTGTGTTGCTACCAAGCTACGCTTCTTCAATTTCTGGAGCCTTCGCCGACGCCTTCGACCGCTCGCGAAGTGCCGCCATTTCCGACAGATAGACCCGCATAATCGGCATCATGGGGGGCGCGGTAAACCGCTCTCCATGCGTCGCCTGATCGCAAACCGCCCACGGTGGGGACAGAGGGAGTCTCTTTGCTCTTAACCGCGGGCGGAGCGTTGTCTCCGAGTCCGGCGATCGCGCCGTCACTCAGGCGTAGCGCAGCAGCGCCTTGAATCCGAAATCCATGTGCTGCTGGATGTGGCAATGGAACAGGGTGTCGCCCGGCTGGTTGGCGGTGAAATCCACGCTGGCCCGGCCGTAGGTGGGGACCACCACCGTATCCTTAATGACTCCCGAGGTCGGCTTGCCATAGATTTCGGCGATTTCGAGTTGGTGCCGGTGTAAGTGCAGCGGATGGGCGTCGTCGGTGCGATTGTGGAAGGTCAGCCGGTAGCGCGTGCCCTGCTTGAGCACGAACTCGCGCTCGTGCGGATAGGGCTTGCCATTCACCGTAAACAGGTTGAACCGGCCGGCGCCGCGCGGCACTTTTTCGAAGCTCATCTCCAGCTTTTCGGTGGGAGCGGGGCCGGAGGGCGGTTTGCCGAACAAGGTGTAATCCCAGCCCGCTTTGGGCGGCGCCTGCCACTCGGGCGTACGGCGCTTGTCGGCGTATTCGATGACGACGCCCAGTCCGCCTTCGCGCACCGGATCCTCGGGTGCTCCCATAATCCACACGCCCGGCTGGTTCATCTCTACGACGGCGTCGATGCGCTCCCCCGGGCCGAGCATCAGCATGTCCACCGCCGCCGGAGTGGGCACGGGGTTGCCATCCAGCGCGATCACGTTGAACTTATGGCCGGGCAGAAAAAGGTGCCGGTTCTCAATCGCGCTGGCGTTCAGAAAATGGAACAGCACGCGCTGGCCCTCATTGACCCGGATCGGTTCGCCGGCGCCCAGCGCCTTATCGTTGATGGAGTAGAGGTCGGCCGTGACTTCCAGGCCGGGCGCCCGCGTATCCATCACCGCCGGCTTTTCCGGCTGCGCGCCGGCGGTATCGAAAATGTCGTCGGTGTCCATCAGTTGATTAGTGAAATACGGCTCCCAATCGCGCAGCGCCAGGTAATGCTCCTGGTCGTAGCGGCCGGGATTCCTGGCGCCCTCGATGACCAGGAAGCCGAACATGCCGGTATAACTGCCGCGATGCAGATCGTCCATCGACATGGTGTGGGTGTGATACCAGCGCGTGCCGGCGGGGGTGGGGGTGAACTGGTAGCGCCGGGAGCCATGCGGCGGAACGGGAGGCGTGCCTTCTTCTTCCACGCCATCCACGTCCGCGGGAATCAGCAGGCCATGAAAGTGGACGAACTCCGGCACGTCGGTTTTATTGACCACGTTGATCGAGACCGGCGTGCCTTCCTTCACGCGCAGCAGCGGCCCGGGCGACGTGCCGTTGTAGCCGATGGTGCTGATGATGCGGTTCTCCGCCAGTTCCACAGCCACCGGCCCTATTTCCAGGGTGTATTCGGTTTTGGCGACATCAGCCGCGCCCGTGGGCGCGAGGATGGATTGCGTCTGCTGGCCCTCCAGACGGCCCGCGCCGGCCGCCAGGGCGGCCATCTTGATAAAGTCGCGTCGTTCCATGGGAAGTGCTGAAGACCAGCGTACCGCACGTGAACGCAAGCGCGTTTGCGGTCCGATTCCCCCGCAAGCCCGCTGCCCGCGCGGTTCTGCTATCCTTTCAACAGTCGAGGGAATTTTCCATGAAGCTGGCGCGGCCTCTTACGGCCAATCTCGTCCTGTTTCCTCTCGCCCTGGGTCTGTTTGCCGTGCAAAGAGGGGGCTTCCAGGGCTACGGCCGGCAATCGTATTATTACTCGCAGGGGCCCAATGTGCCCTCGGAGTTTTACTGGACGCGGCTGCAGTACACCTCCAGCTACGCCGGCGGCGGCAGTTACGGCTACGGCTTCCGAGGCTTCCACGGCGGCGGTTGGATGCGCGATTTCCCCAAAGCGGACAACGACTGCCTCATCGCCCTGCGCCGCCTGACCCACATCAATTCCCCCTCGCCTCTGAACGTTGTGGATCTCGATAGCGACCACGTCTTCGACTATCCCTGGATTTACGCCGTCCAGGTGAACACCTGGAGCTTCACCGAGGCGCAAGCCAAACGCCTGCACGATTACCTGCTCAAGGGCGGTTTCCTGATGGTGGACGATTTCCACGGCACCGACGATTGGGAGCACTTCATGGCCGGCATGCGGATGGTGCTGCCGGATGCGGTGGTGGAGGATCTGAAGGATCAGGACGAGATTTACCACGTCCTTTACGACATCAACGAAAAGTTCCAGGTTCCCAGCGAGGTTTACGTCAATACCGGCCGCACGTATGAAAAGGACGGCTATGTGCCTAAGTGGCGCGCCATCCGTAACGATCACGGCCGAATCATGGTGGCGATTTGCGCCAACATGCACTTAGGCGACGCCTGGGAATGGGCCGATAGTCCACAGTATCCCGAGAAATTCTCCGGACTTGCGTTTCGCATCGTGCTGAATTACATTACTTACGCCATGACTCACTAGGCATTGAAACTGGCGCGCTTCCTGCATTTCGCGAGCGGCCCACCGACCCATGTTCGAGTTCTTCTTTAAGTATCCGCACTCGGCTTATTCGCGGGGCCAGATCGCGCTTTTGGGCGCCTGGCCGAAGTGGGTGCTGGCGCTGCTCATAGTCGCCGTGGCGGTGGCCCTGGCGTGGCTTATCCGGTCGCGCCTCTCGCGCGCCGCGCCGGCGATCCGAAGCTGGCGCGCGTGGGTAATCTGGGGATTGCAGACGCTGCTGGCGGCGGTGGTCCTGGTGCTGCTGTGGCAGCCGGCCATTACGGTGGCCGAGCTGAAGCCGCAGCAGAACATCATTGCCCTGCTGGTGGACGATTCGCGTAGCATGGCGATCGCGGAGGACGGGTCCACGCGCGAGCAGCAGGCCATCAAAGCCCTGAATGGCGGCGTGCTGGCCAGCCTCAACCGCTCTTTCCAAACCCGCCTCTACCGCTTCGACGAGACGCCCGCGCGCATCGAAAGCCTGAAGGAGCTGAAACCCGTCGCGCCCACCACGCGGATCGGCGACACCCTCAAGCAGTTCAACGAGCAGACCTCGGATCTGCCCATCGGCGCGGTGGTGCTGCTTTCCGATGGCGACGATAATTCGGGAGGCCTGCCGGCCGATGCCGTGGCGGCCTTGCGCGCGCGCCACATTCCGGTCCACACGGTGGGCTTCGGGCGCGAGCACGCCGCGCACGATGTGGAACTGGACGACGCCGTAGTGGCCCCGCGCGCGCTGGCCGAATCGCGGATCGCCGCTAGGGTCACCTTCCACCAGCGCGGCTATGCGGGCGGCAAGATGGCGCTGGCGGTGCGCGACGTCAGCACCGGCCAGCCCAAGGTGCTGGCTTCCCGTATCGTCACCCTGGGCGCGGACGCCAACCTGCAAACCGAGACCCTGATGTTCAATATCGGTGGCGCGGGGGCCAAGATGCTGGAGATTGTGGCCGGTCCGCTGCCCAATGAGGAGAATCGCGCCAACAACACCCTTACCCGCGTTGTCAACGTGGCCTCCGATCCGCGCCGCATCCTGTATGTGGAGGGAGAGCCACGCTGGGAATATAAGTTCATCCGGCAGGCGGAGGAAGACGACCGCATGGTGCAGATCGCCTCCATCGTGCGCACTACCGAGAACAAGTTCTATCGCCAGGGCATCGCCGACCCGAAGGAGCTGGCCAGCGGCTTTCCCACCCGGCCGGAGGACCTGTTCGTGTACCAGGGACTGATCATCGGCTCGGTGGAAGCGGGCTATTTTTCACCGGGCCAGCAGGAGTTGATCCACCAGTTCGTGGACCGGCGCGGCGGCGGGGTGCTGTTTCTGGGCGGCCAGTTTGCGCTCGCCGACGGGTCCTGGAACGCCTCCAACCTTACCGACGTGATGCCCACCGTGCTGCCCACCCAAGCCAACACTTTTCATCGCGAGGCCGATCCCAAAAATGGTGTCACCCACACCACCGCCGAACTCGCGCCGGCGGGCATGGACAGTATTATCACCCGTTTGGTAGACGACCCTGCGGCCAACGCCGCGAAGTGGAAAAAGCTGCCCTACCTGATGGATTACGAAGATCCCGGCACGCCTAAGCCCGGGGCGACCCTGCTGGCCAATATGATCACCCCCGAAGGCCGCCGGCTGCCGCTGCTCATCACCGAAAATTTCGGCCACGGCCGCAGCGCCATCATGGCCACCGGAGGAAGCTGGCGCTGGCAGATGAGTTCGCCTTTGGGGGACACGGCGCACGACCTGTTCTGGCAGCAGCTTCTGCGCTGGCTGGTGTCGGACACGCCGGGACACGTGGTGGCGTCGATGCCTTCGCAAGTGCTGCTGGATAACGGCGCCGTCAACCTCACCGCCGAGGTGTTCGACCAGGACTACAACCCCGCCGCCGACGCCAAAGTGGAAGCTCACATTCTGGGGCCGGCGGGCGTGAGTGCGCTGGTGGAAATGTCGCCCACGCCGGATTCGCCGGGGCAGTTTCAGGCGGCGTGGTCGGCGCCCAAGCCCGGCGCGTACCTCACTGAGATCACCGCCCAGCACGCCGGGGGACCGGGCGGCGCGGTGAAGGAACTGGGGCGCGATGTCCTCACCTTCGAGCGCATGGACGGCGTGGCCGAAAATTTCCACGTGGAGCAGAATCGCGACCTGCTGGAGCACCTCGCCGCGCAGACCGGCGGGCAATACTGGAAGCCTTCCGACCTGGGCAAGTTGGCCGAGCGGATTCCTTTTTCCGAAGCCGGCGTGACCGTGCGCGAAACTAAGGACCTGTGGAATCTGCCGCTGGTGTTCCTGGTGCTGGTGCTGCTGCGCTTTTCCGAATGGTGGCTGCGGCGCAAGTGGGGCATCGTCTGAAATGCTGCAGCGCTTCCTCGATCCAGCGGTCCTGGCCAGCATCTCCGGCCTGGACCTGGTGGCCAAAACGGTGGTGGATGGCTTTGTGGCTGGCCTGCACCGCTCGCCCGATTTCGGTTTCAGCCAGGAGTTTGCCGAGTACGTGGCTTACTCGCCGGGCGACGACCTGCGCCATGTGGATTGGAACGTCTTCGCGCGCAGCGAGCGAATGTACCTGAAGCGTTATCGCGGGGAAACCAACAGCCCGCTGACCATCCTGCTGGACGCCAGCAACTCCATGCAGTTCGGCTCGCACCGCATCAACAAGATGGATTACGCGCGCTACCTGGCGGCGTCGCTATTCTACCTGGCGCTGCACGGACAGCGCGACGCGGCCGGCCTGATCACCTTCGACGACGAGATCCGCAACTACATCCGCCCCTCCACGCGCCAGGGGCAGCTCCATCGCCTGCTGGCCGGCCTGGAACAGGCGGAAGCGCGGGCCCGCACCGATTTTTCAAAGCCCATGCGCTATTTCCAGGAGTTCCTGAAGCGCCGCGGCATGGTGCTGATCGTGTCGGATTTCTGGGAACAGCCGGAAAGCATCGTGCGCACCATCGAGCCGCTGCGCTTCCACGGCAACGAGGTGGTGCTGTTCCACATTCTCGACCCCGAGGATGTGCGTCCGGCGCTGCAGGCCCGTCGATCCTGGTGGACCTGGAGACCGACGAGCAGCTTGAAGTGACGCCCGATTATGCCAAGCGGGATTATCGCAGCAAGGTGGAGGCGCACCTGCAGGATCTGCGCGACCGCACGCAGGCCGCGGGCATGGGCTACTGCCGGCTGATGACCGACCGTCCGCTGGACGACGCGCTGCGCGAATACCTCACCCTACGCGGAGGCCGCAACTAAATGGGGCTTTTTGCGCCGTGGTTCCTGGCCGGCCTGGCGGGGCTGGCGCTGCCGGTGTATCTGCACCTGCTCAAGCGGCAGACCGCGCGGCCCAAGAAGGTCAGCTCGCTGATGCTCTTCGAGTCGCGCACCCAAAGCTCCACGCGGCACCGGCGGCTGCGCTATTTCCTGCTGCTCTCGCTGCGCCTCGCGGTGCTGCTGCTGCTGATTCTGGCGTTCGCTAATCCGTTCATCAATCGCAACCCGGCGGCGTTGGCCAGCAACCGGCTGGTGCTGCTGGTGGTGGACAATTCCTTCAGCATGCGCGCCGGAACGCGCCTGGAAGACGCCAAAAACGCGGCCATGGCAGTGCTTGCGGGGAAAGGCGCGGCGCGCGCGCAGGTGGCGGCCTTTGGTTCGCAGCTCAAACTGATGACCCAACCCATCGAAGACCAGGCGGCGCTCCGGGCCGCCGTGCAGGCCATCGAGCCGGGCGATGGGCACGGCAATTTCGGCGAGCTGGCGCGCGCCATCCGCGGACTGGCGGAATCGGTGCACACTCCCGTCGAGATGCACCTCATCAGCGACATGCAGCGCAGCGACATGGCGGGGGCCTTCGCCGATATGGCACTGCCGGGCAATGTCAAGCTGGTAACCCACGCAGTGGTCTCGAAGGCCCAGCCCAACTGGACGGTGGAATCGGTGGACGCGCCCGGCCAGGTGTGGGGCAAGGACGCCAAGCCGGTACACGTGCGCGCCGTGATCGCGGGCTTCGGCACGCCCGCCGCCACGCGCACTGCAACGCTGCTGGTGAACGGCAAAACGACGGCCACCAAGAGCGTGGCGGTTCCGGCCAACGGGCGGGCCACGGTGGATTTTCCGGCGCTCGATGCGCCCTACGGGTTCAGCCGCTGCGAGGTGCGCATCGACTCCGGCGATGGTTTTCCGGCAGACGACCAGCGGCGTTTCGCGGTGGAGCGCTCCGACCCGCAGAAGGTGCTGCTGGTTCACAATTATGGCGACAACCGTTCGCCGCTGTACATCGAGGCGGCGCTGGCGGCGGCGGCGCAATCGGCTTTTCTGGTGGAATCCATCGCGGTGAATGAGGCGGCCGACCGCAATCCCTCCAACTACGCCTTCATCGTGCTCTCCGATCTGAATACCGTGCCCTCGCTGCTGGAGAATTCGCTCAACCAATACGTGCGCTCGGGCGGCAGCGTGCTGATCGCCGCCGGAACCTCCGCCGGTGCACGTCTGCGGATTCCGATTTTCGACGCCAAGATTCTGGGGACGCGCGATTACAGTCGGATTCCCGATCGCTACGTAGGGGTCGGGTCGGGCGATTCCTCCTTTCCCGCGGTGGGGAAGGCCGACGGTTGGGCGGGGGTGAAGTTTTACTACGCGCTGGATGTGGACCCCGGCGACGCGCGCGTGATTGTGCGCCTGGGCGACCAGACGCCGCTGCTGATGGAGAAGCGCATCGGCGAAGGGAGGGTGGTGCTGCTGGCCAGCGGACTGGACAACCTGACTAACGATTTTCCGCTGCACCCCGCCTTTGTGCCGTTCATCGAGCAGACCGCGCGTTACCTGGCGGGCAGCGAGCGGCAAGGCGGCGCGCGCGCGGTGGATGCCTTTCTCGAGTTGCGCAACGCCAAGGAGCGGGGGCAGGGAGTGGAGGTCACCGACCCGGAGGGCAAACGGCCGCTTTCGCTGAGCGAGGCCGCCTCCGCACAATCCATTCAGCTTACCGAGGCGGGCTATTATCAGCTCCGCCTGGCCGACGGACGGCAGAACGTGGTGGGCGTGAATCCCGATCCCAAGGAATCCAACCTGGACGTGATTCCCGCCGACGTGATGGCGCTCTGGACCGGCGGCGGTGGCGATTCGCCGCAGGAAGCCGCCACGGGAGGCCCCGTCCGGCAGCGTAAGGTCCCGGAGAGTTTCTGGTGGTATGTGATGCTCCTGCTGTTGGCCGCCGCGATTGCCGAATCGGCGCTGGCCAGCCGCTACCTGGATACACAGCGGGAAGAAGCGTAAGATACATAAAGCCTCTTTGAAGCCCGCCGGTTCCACGGCCGAACGGCCTTCGTCCGCCCGGCTCAAAGGCTGAAGCCTGCGCCAACTTGGCCCGCCAGCGTTTGGGATTACCGGTCCGCCGATCGCGGGGTTGCGATATCCTGAAGTCAGCATCTTCGCCACGCGGCTGGAGGGGAAATGAACTCTCGCGATCAGCTTCACGCATACATTGCGCAACTGGAGAAACGCCTGCGGTGGAGTACTTTACTGCGCGGCGCGGCGATTGTCGCCGTGAGCGCCCTGCTGGCGACGGTGGTGGCCGTCCTGGTGGCCAACGCGCGCGCGTTTTCCGAAGGCAGCGTGACCTCCGGGCGTTTCGCTCTGATCTTCGTGCTGGCCATCGCCGCCGCCGCCGGGCTGGCGCTGCCCTTACGCCGCCTTACCCGCCGCCGGGCAGTGGGCGCGGCGGAAACCGTCTTCCCGCAATTCCAGCAGCGCCTTACCACCTTCACGGAGCGCGACGGTCAGGATCCCTTCATCGAACTGCTGGCCGGCGAAACCATGGATGTGGCCCAATCGGCGCCGCCCAAGGAAATGGTGAGCGATTTCAACCTTTGGGGATCGCTGGCCACGGGCACGGGCGCCATCGCCCTGCTGCTGTGGATGATCACTTCCGGCCCGGGATTCTGGGGATACGGCGCGTCGCTGCTGTGGACCGGCCCGCACCACGATCAGCCCGCGCTCTACGATCTGCGCGTCAGCCCGGGCAATGCCGTCATCCGGCGGCATGCCGACCAGATGGTCTCGGCGCTGCCCATCGGCTTGCGTTCTCCCGCCGTGCGCTTGTATGCGCGCTTTGAAAGCTCGTCCAAGTGGGAGCCGGTGACCATGCAGCCCAAGGCGGCCGGCAATTTCGCGGGCGGCTATCAGTTCGTGTTTGCCGGGCTGCCGGAGAATGTCGAATACTATGTCACCGCCGGCGCCATGACCTCGAAGCACTTCACCATCAAGGTGAGCGATCTGCCGGCGGTGAAACAGATCAAGGTGGTCTATCATTACCCGGCCTGGACCGGCATGCCCCCGGAGACCGAGGAGCGCGGCGGCGATCTGCGCGCCGTTACCGGCACCGAAGCCGAGTTGGAGGTTTCCACCGACCGGCCGCTCCAGGGCGGCCAGATTCAGCTCGATAGCGGACAGCAGATCCATCTTACGCCCGCCGGCAATAATGTCTACCGCGGCTCGGTGAAGCTGGACAAGGACGGTTTCTATCACATCGCCGGGGTCGAAGCTGGCCAGCCCGTGCGCGTCAGTGAGGATTTCTATATCGAAGCGCGCAAGGCCAATCCACCGCAGATTGCCCTGGTGCGTCCGGGGCACGGCGACTATCATGCAAGCCCCATCGAAGAGGTCACCGTGGCGGCGAAGGCGACCGA
>CAWDOH010000045.1:0-64552 GCA_963803725.1 Bryobacterales bacterium
AGTCTAGTGCGTCAGAAGTCCTGTAACGTAGGTGCCGGAGGGGGGTGATCCGTCGATGAAAAGGAGGAGGTAACAGTTCAAGTGGCCTATTTTTGCCGAAGGAGCAGAGAGGGCGCAGACTGATGACGGCGATAGCGGATGATCGCTTCGGTCAGATACTCCAAGGCGTTGCGGCCCCGCATTTTGCAGGTTTGGGTGACGGTGAGGAGGCGGGCCGTGGCCACCTCCCCTTGGGCGCTGCGATTGCCAAAGATGATCTTGCGCAATTGCACGGCAATACGTAAGGCTTGTTCCACGCAATTGTTGGTAGGCTCCACCCCGGGACGCTCGATGAAAGTGAACAGCCGGCCACAGTGTTGGAACAAGGCGGTGGCCATGTTGCGCACTTCTTTGTCGTCACTGTCCAGGTACTGCTCGGCGAGCGCAAACCAGCGCTTTTGCAGCGGAAGGGAGCGCAGGATCAACTGCTCCCGGTCGATTAAGCTGCCCTGGAACTTGCGCCAGGGGCGGAACAAGCGGGCATATAGCGCCAACGCGTCCCGGCAAAATCGCTGCGCGTCGGTGGTCTTGGCGAACTCCTGAATGCCCAGAATATTGCGTTTCAAGTGCGCCCAGCACAACTGAGACAAGCCTTGGTGATATTTGAAATAGGCACTGAACCGGTCGCTGCACAGGATGCCCGCGAACACCGCCCCCAGCAGATGGATCAGGACGGCGGAACTGCGCGTCTTGTCCACCGTGTAGAAGACGAAGTCGCGGGCCACCAACGCCATAAATATCGTTTTTCCCCGTTGTTGCGCCAGCCGGTTTCGTCGCTGTTCAATACGGGCTCGTTTTTCAGTTGCTGTTCCAGTTCCTGGCAGGGCTGGGCCACTGCGGCGCTGGCTTGCTCCCAACACTTTTGGGTGCTGCCCAGACTCATAGAGATGCCCAGCAGGTGTTCCAGAAACGCCTCCAACACCCGCCGCGGCATGCGGCAGTAGATCGTCAGGTAGGCGATCAGCGCCATCAGTTGCGGTCCGAAGTCCCCCTGCGCCTCTTCCGGCAGGGGTGCTCGCGTGCCTTCCCCACAGGCCGGACAGACCACCTTGGGACATTGATACTCGATGACATAAGGCTGGATGGGCGGTAACTCAGTCACTTGGTGGCGCTGCACTTCTCCCACCGTCTGCATCTGCTCGGGCTGCTGCGACAACGCGTGGCCACAATGCTTGCATTCCTCCGGCAGCACCGGACGCACTTCCTGGACCTGTTCGGGGGGAGCCAGCGGGCGGTGATGGCCGGGATGGCCCTTCTGCCCACCCGGTTTGCGCTTGCTCTTTTTCCGGCGCCCGCGCTGCCGCGAATTCCCCGCCAGTCCATCGGAGGACGGGGGTTTGGAGGAGTTGGTGGAATTCTTTTGGCGGGCCGCCAGTTGGCGCTCCAGATCAGCGATCTGCTTTTCGGCTTCGCCAATCTGCTGTTCGCGCTCGGCGATCTGCTGCTCGCGCTCAGCTACCTTCCGCCGGAGATCTTCAACCTCTCGTCGGAGTCGCTCGTTTTCGCGCTGTAGCCCTTCCCGGTTGGGCTGAGGTGCATGGCCATGGCGCTTCGCCGATACCGTTTGCCCCCGAGTTCTGCGGCGGGCCGCCCTCGCACCCATCCACCATACCTTAGCCGATCATTTCGGAAAAGTCCAGCAAAATCGCCTGGGTACTTGAACTGTTACAGGAGGAGTCGGGTACAAGATGAGGACGGAGATCGCCACTGAGGGTACGTGGTAGGCGGACTGAAGCATCCAACGGGACGGGAATGGTTGAATTCGGGTTTGGTTCAGCCAGGACGAGTGCGGTCAGCGCGGAGGAGGGAGAGAGCTAGTGGCGAGGCGTCCGATGCGCGGTGGGGATAGACGAGGGTAACGTGCACTTCGTTAATCAAGGAGCAGCCACAGCGCCCGCGGTTGCCAGATGGCGCTCGAGACCTGCAGGGCGGCCAGTTTCTTGGGGGCATAGCCACGGGCCATTAGGGCCTTCCAGGCTCGCTTGACCTTTTCCAGGATATCGTTGGCCGCAGCGGTCCACAGGTATTGCTTGGGGTTCCGATTGTGCTGGTCAATGTAGACCCGCATGGTCTGTTGCAGTTCCTTGACCGAATGAAAGACACCGCGTCGGATACACTTATCCGTCAGGTCGCGAAAGAAGCGCTCCACCTGATTCAGCCACGAGGAACTGGTGGGAGTGAAGTGCACCTGAAACCGCGGGTGCTTCTCCAGCCAGGCTTTGACTTCAGGGGTTTTGTGGGCCGAGTAGTTATCCATGATCAGGTGCAGCACTTGGTCTTTGGGAGTCCGTCCATCGATCAGCTTGAGAAAGCGAATCCAGTCCTTATGAGTATGGGTGGGCATGCATACGTCTATCACCGTCCCATCCTGCGTATTCATGGCCGTGAACAGCGTGGTCGTCCCGTGGCGCTTGTAATCGTGCGTCATCGTCCCGCAACGGCCCTTTTTCCAGGGCAGGCCGGGTTGCGTACGCTCCAAGGCCTGGATCTGGCACTTCTCGTCCAGCGACAATACCATCGCATTCGCGGGCGGGTGGAGATACAGTCCCACCACGTCTTCCAGTTTCTCGGCAAAGCGGGGATCGTTGCTGAGTTTGAAGCGACTCACCCGGTGCGGCTTCAAACCGTGCGCCCGCCAGATACGTCCCACCGAGGACGGGCTGACGCCGGCCACCGGAGCCAGCGTGCGCGTGCTCCAGTGGGTGGCGCCAGCAGGCGTCTCCCGCGTGGTCTTCGCGACGATCTCGGCGATTTTGGAATCCGGAATGACAGGCGGACGTCCGGAGCGGGGCGCATCTTCCAGCCCCTGGATACCTTTTTCCTCGAATCGGCCCAGCCACCGGGGGACGGTTGGCCGGGACACTCCCAGTTGGTCGGCAATTTCCCCAGCGGTATGTCCGGCCGAATACAGCACCAGCATCTTGGCCCGCTCCACCAGTCGCGCCGCCAGCGTGCGGCTGCGTGCAAAGCGCAGCAGATCATCCTCCTGCTCAGAAGTCAACCGAATTCGGTAAGCGCGCTGCATGTGGATGGGCCGGGCTGAACACAGGGAACCGCTCCGGATCTACTGTAGCCTAACCGATCCCACACAAATTGTCCAGCAAAATCTTCGGGAAGCGCGTTACAGGACTTCTGACGCACTAGACTAGCCAACGGTCGACCGGGCCAACGACGCACCGGTCCGCTGGTCCACCGGTCTCACCGCTCTCACCTGCGCTTCGGGCCACCGGGCACCAATCCCGCCAGTCCACCAGGACACCAGTCCGCCGGCCAATGACAGACCGGTCCGCTGGTCCCAACGAACCAACGGTCTCGCTGGCCTAACGGTCCGCCAGCCAACCGCTCTCACCGGCCCTTCGGGCCACCGATCCCGCCGGTCCAGCGAAACACCAGTCCGCCGTCTACCGGTCTCACCGGCCCACCAGGACACCAGCCCGCCATCCAGCGATACACCAATCCGCCGGCCCACCAGGCTAACAGTCCGCCGGCCAACGACAGACCGGTCCGCTGGTCCCAACGAACCAACGGTCTCGCTGGCCTAACGGTCCGCCAGCCAACCGCTCTCACCGGCCCTTCGGGCCACCGATCCTGCCGGTCCAGCGAAACACCAGTCCACTGGCCGGGTCCACCAGTCCGCCGGTCCGGCGAACCAACGGTCTCACTGGCCAACAGGCCGCCGGCCACCGATCCTCCGATCCTCAACGGTATCATTTTGCTCTTGACTCCACCTATGTAGTAATGATACATATGTAGCAGGGGATCCGATGCCCACCACCCTATCCTATGCCGCCGCCACTGTCCTGCACGCTATTCAGAAAGGGCGGCGCTACGGATTCGAAATCATGGATGCGACGGGCATGCCTAGCGGGACGGTCTATCCGGCCCTGCGCAAACTGGAGAAGGCGGGGCTGATCCACGCCCAGTGGGAACGCGAATCTCTGGCTCGGGCCGAACGCCGTCCCGCCCGCCGTTACTACCAGGTCACCAGCGAGGGTGAGGCGGCGCTGGCCACGGCCGGTACGCGGTACCGCTTTCCGGAGGTTTCCAAGGCATGAGATACCCGCTCACCCCGCTGCCGCTGGAATCGGCGCTGTTGCTGCGCGCCGCCGCGGCGCTCGTGCCGGAAGAAATCCGCGAAGAGTGGCGCCGCGAATGGCACGCCGAGCTGTGGTGGTGGCTTTCGAGCACGCCTGATCCGGCCCGCCTGGCGCTGGCCGGGCATTGCTCCGGAGCGGTCGCCGACGCCTTCTGGCTGCGCGTGGGCGAGGGCTTCAGCATCTCGGATTTCCTGGGACGGCCCGGCGTCCGGCTGGGGGTCCCGGCCCTGCTGCTGGCGATTCTGGCGGCAGTCTCCGGCGGATTCCGCGAGACCCGCCAGGCAGTGTTCACGCGCGTCCCGGACGGCCTGGCGATCCTGACGGAGACCGGACCGTTCATGGGCCAAATGAGGGCTTTGCCGCCGGACCGAGTGGCCGAATGGAGCGCCCGCTCGCACACCATCGCAAGCATCCAAATGGTGAGCCGCCTGAAGGCGCTGGTGCGGCTGAAACGCGGCGTCCCGGTGGCGCAGGCAAGGGCCGAGTTGCGCGCCTGGAATGCCTTCCTGGATGTCACCCCCTACGCCGCCGAAATCGGGCGCCCGATTGCGGTGCTGGGTCCGCCCTTCCTGGCGTTGGTGCTCCTGTCGCTGGCGGTGTGGCTTTGGTCGGCGCCCTCCCGCGCCTATTCCCTGGCGCATCCGCTTGTCTGGCTGGCGGCGCTTTTCCTGGCCGCCCTGGAAACACCCGCCAACCCAGTGGCGCTTTCTCTGCCGTACCTGGCGGCGTCTTTCCTGGCTCTTCGGTACTGCTGGCGCGACCGGCGCGAGCGCTGCCCGGTGTGTCTCGCCCGCCTGGGGATGCCCGTGCGCATCGGCCTAGGCCCGCGCGTTCCCTTCGAACCCGCCGGCACCGAATTCCTGTGCCCCCACGGCCATGGGGCGCTCTTCACCACGCGCGAAGCCGAGCCGGAATCGCGCTGGACCACGCTGGTGGCATGAAGGCGCTATTCACCGCCGTTCGCCCGCTGTTGCGCGCACCCGGCTTCACCGCTACGGCGGTGGCCGCCATCGCCCTGGCAACCGGCGCCAGCACGGCGGTATTCAGCCTCGCGTATTCGGTGGTGCTGCGGCCGCTACCCTTTCCGGACCCCTCGCACCTTTATTCGGTCAGCCAGTTTTACCCATCGTTCAACCAGAACATCGTGCCCAGCCCGGTGTATCTGGATTGGCATGATCGCGTGGCCGCATCCCCGGAGCACACCGCCCGCATCGCTGCCTATAGCATGGGCGACTATACGTACTCCGGCGGGGCGTCCGGCGGGGCGTCCGGCGGTCCCGCCGAGCGACTGCCCGCTGCCATGGTCAGCGCAGATTTCTTCCGTGTGCTGGGGGTCAGCCCGGTGCGCGGCCGTACGTTCACCGCCGCGGAGGATTTCCCCGGCTCGGATGGTGTTGCCCTGGTGCACGAGGGCTTCCCTGCCCCTACTGGCTCGGCGATTGCGCTCGATGGCCGCCGCTATACCGTGATCGGCACACTGCCGGCCGCTTTCGCATTCCCGCCGGGCGTACGGGTTTGGGTGCCGCTGGCGCTCGACCCGGTGCGCGAGCGTTCCGGCGGTCCCATGCAACTGGTGCGCGTCATCGCCCGCTGGCGGCGCGCTCCGGCCCTGACGGCCGCGGAAGGCGCGCGCCTGGTCGTCACTCCGCTACAAACGTGGCTCACCGGCCGGACACGCACGCTGTGGTTCGTGCTGCTGGGCGCCGTGGGCCTGGTCCTGCTGATCGCCTGCGCCAACGTGGCGGGCCTGCTGATTGCCCGCGGGGCTGCCCGCCGCCGCGAGATGGCCATTCGGCTGGCTTTGGGCGCACCCGCGGGGCGACTGGCGCGGCAGCTTCTGGCGGAATCGCTGGCGCTATCGGTAGCCGGGTCGGCGGTAGGTTTCGCGCTCGGCTCGGCGCTGGTGCACGCACTGCTGCCGCTGCTGCCGGATTCTTTGCTGGCCGGGCGGCCCGTGGCGCTGGACGCTCCGGTGTTCATTTTTGCAGCAGCCATCGCGCTGGCCACGGCACTCGCCAGCGGGATCGCCCCGGCGCGCGAGGCGGCCCGTGTGGATGTCGCCGAATCGCTCAAGCAGGCGCCCACCACGGCCACAGCGCGGCATCTTGGGCTGCGCAGCTTTCTGATTGCTGCCGATATCGCGCTGAGCCTGGCGCTGCTTTCGTCCGCCGCCCTGATGGTGCGCAGTTTCGCGACCCTGGCCGCGGTCGATCCCGGCTTCCAGCCGCACGGAGTACTGGCGGCGTCCCTGAATTTGCCGGATACGCGCCATCAGCCCTACCTCGCGGCGGCTCTGGAGCAGGCCGCGGCACTGCCGGGCGTGCATGCCGCCGGCCTCATTTCGGCTCTGCCGTTTTCGCCCGGAGGCGTCTCCCGCGCGCTCATCAGCGCGGAGGGCGAGCCACCCTGCGGCGCGGCCGATGCCGAGCGGCATCGCGTGGAGACTATCCTGGTGGGCGGCGAGGCTTTCCGCGCCCTGGGCCTGCCGCTGCGGCAAGGGCGCGGCCTGGCGCCCCACGATACCGATGCGGCGGTGGTCAACGAAACCCTGGCGCGGCGTTTCTTCGGCACGCCGCAAGCCGTGGGACGCCGCATCAAAACCGGCTTGGCCGAGTCACCGTCGCCGTGGATCACCATTGTAGGCGTGGTGGGCGATGCCAAACTCTCGGCGCTGGATGAGTATGTCCCAGCCACGCTCTTTCGCCCGTACCAGCAGGCTCAGAATCTGCGTGCCATTGGCTTGGTATTGCGCAGCGATGGCGACCCCGCCGCGTTGGCCCTGCCGCTGCGGCGCGCGCTGGCGCGGCTCGACGCCACAGTCGCGGTTTCCGGCATCGAACCGATCGAGCGGCGCCTCTCGGCTTCCATGGCCTCTCCGCGGCTGCGTTCCGTGGCCGCATCGCTCATGGCGGGCATGGCGCTGATCATCGCCATGGCCGGGCTGTACGGTGTGTTGTCTTACATCGTGGCGCAGCGCGCCGCCGAACTGGGCATCCGCATCGCCTTGGGCGCCGGCCCCGCGGCCATCTTCCGCCTGGTGCTGGGCCGCGGTCTGGCTTTGGCCGGCGGTGGCATCGGCGCGGGCCTGCTGCTTTCGTTAGCCGCAGCCCGATTTCTGCGCGGGCTGCTGTTTGAACTTGCGCCGTGGGACCCGCTCACCTTGGGCGGCGCGGCGGTGGCGATGCTGGCTGTGGCCGCCGCCGCTTCCTTTGCCCCGGCCCTTCGCGCCACCCGCACCGACCCGATTCGCTGCCTTCGCCAGGAGTAACTTATGCAAAATCGCCGTCAGTTCGTCATTGGGCTGCTCGCCACCGCGACCGCGCTCCGGCCGCAGGATTCCAAACCCAACCTCTCCGGCCATTGGGTCATGGATGCCGCCAAAAGCACCGGCCGTAACCCGAAGACCTGCGAGGAAACCATCGAGCACCACGACCCCAGCCTCACCATCACCACGGTTTCCGAGGACCCGCGCGGCCGCACCACGACCTTCCTCAAGCTGGCCACCGACGGGAGTGAGTCGGTTAATGACGTGAATGGCAACGAGTTCCACTCCAAGTCCCACTGGGAAGGGGCACGGCTGGTAACAGTGGTGACGGGCGACCGCGGCATGACTATGACCGAAATTCGAAGCGTATCCGCGGATGGCAAGGTGCAAACCGTCGAATCGTTTATGGGGACCGCGCGCGGCACCCCCATGGCCACGCGGGTCATGCAAAAGCAGTAGCCTGCCCACCTATCGGAAGGCAGCAAGCCACCCCTCACTGTGCGCATAGACCTGTATAGCCCGAAATCGTGCGTGCAAACTGGACCCAATCCGTGGTATTTATGAATTTGCAGCATTGGCGGGCGCCGAATCTGGATGTGCTAGCCAGTTTTTCCCGCTGACTCCCTCCGGTAATCCCACGCTCATTGCCGTGCCCAGCCTTGCGTGTGGGGGGGAATGAGGTAGGGAATTGCGCCCGTGCTTGCCGAGGCACCTGAGGTTCCGAAGTCTTTAGACGTTTCTTTCCTGCTAGTTACGGAGCAACCTTCCCCATGGATAGCGACCGCAAGTACAGACAACACGGGTACATGGATTCGGACCGCGATTCCCACGGACCTCGCGGCGGCGAAGACCGTCCCAAACCGCAAGGCCCCCGCCCGCCTTTGGACGTCACCGGACCTCGCCTGCCGCGCCTGGTGCAGCACGTGGCGGCGTCGCGGTGTTTCAACTGCTCCATCACCCTGCCCCCTGGAACCGATTACAGCGGCAACTGCCCCAAGTGCGGCTCGCCGCTGCATTGCTGCAAGCAGTGCACGCACTTCGAACCCTCCACGCGTTTTCAGTGCCTGAAACCCATTCCGGTGCGGATTGCCTATAAAGATAAGGCTAACGAGTGCACCCTGTTTGCCCCGCGCGTGACAGTGGCGCGGGAAGGCACCTCCAACGGGTCCGGTCCGGCAATGCAGCCGTCTGCGCAAGCGGGACCGCCGGCCCCGCGCAATGCGGATGACGCCCGCAGTGCCTTCGACCGGCTGTTCAAGAAGAGCTGAAGCAGGCGTGCCCCGCCGCTCGCTCGCGATCAGCGGGCGCTGGTCTTCATCATAGCGTCGCTCAGCCCGTGCCGCACCATCAGCTTCTCGATGGCGCCTGCCTCTACGGGCACGAAAGCCGATAAATTCTCATAGCCGCTCCCGGTAATCAGCAGCATGTCTTCGAGGCGGATGCCCACGTGCTCATCCGGAATCTGCATGGCCGGCTCGATGGTGAAAATCTGCCCTGGCTCGAGCGTCGGGGTCGGGTTGCGCACGTCGTGGACTTCCATGCCCACGGTGTGGCCCAGGCTGTTGGCGTGGCTGTTGCGGTAGCGCTCCACGAAATCTGTGGCGGCCTGCTTGATTTTGGCGTCGGTGAATGGATACTTCGCCAGGATCGCGTCCATCTTCACCACGGCCTCTTTGATAATGTCGCTGGGGCGCTGGTGCACTTTGATGGAAGTCATCAGCGCCTGGTAGAGCTGCAGGTAGATGTTATAGAACTCCTTCTGCCGCGCGGTGAATTTGCCGTTGGCCGGAAATACGCGGGTCATGTCGGAGGCATAGTTCTTGTAGTCCGGCGCATAGTCGAGCTGCACCAGGTCTCCGTCTTTGAGCTGCGCGGTGTCCTTGTGGTAGTGCGAGTACCAGGTGTTGGGGCCGGTGGCAATCAGCGCGAAATACGCCGGGCCGTATGCCCCGAATTTCTTGAAGACGAATTCGCAGTCCGCCTGTAGTTGGTACTCGAACATACCGGGCCGCGCGTCGCGCATGGCCTCGATGATGCCCAGCCCCGCGATGCGCGTGGCTTCCCGGATGATGGCGATTTCGCGCGGGCTTTTGGTGCCGCGCAATTCGTCTAGAATCGGATCCAGATTCTGGATCTCGCTGCGCGGCGCGATCTCCTTGAGGTGCCCGATGAAGGCATCTTCGCGCGAGATGCGGCCGTCCCACGGATCGTTCTTGGTGGCGCGGGCCAGCGCCAGCGGGTCGGACGAAGAGGCGCTGCCCAGCACCTCGGGCCGGAAGCAGGTGAAGATGGGGCGGCCCCCGGCGGCGATGGCAGCCAGCGCATCGCGGAATTGCTCGCGCGGCTCGACGGCCTCGATCCCGGTGGCTCGCACCGCATCCGGGCCGGGATACAGGCCGGGGCCGAACATCATCTTCTCGCGGCGCTCGTTGCGCGGGTTAAGAAACAGCGTGGAGCGGTGCGTTTTGCCATCCACAATCAGCAGCGCCCGCGGCTCGACCACGCCAGTGAGGTAGTCGAACTGGTTGGATTGCCGCAGCGGCTGCTCCCCCGGCCGCTCGGTGGTGCCTTGCAGGATGGCCACCGCGTCGCCGATGTTCGCCATCACCTGCGCCCGCCGCGCGGCATATTCCTCGGGCGGGAAGACGTCCGTGAAGACGGGCTGCGCCAGAAGCGGCGCGGAGAGGAAGACAAACAGAGAAAGAAGTTTCATGAGAGCCTGGGTCGAGTTTATGCGGTGCGGGAAGTATGGGTCAAGGGCGGGGCGGTGTGCGGTACCGTCCAGGAGCCTTCCCGAATTCGCCCCTCGCCCTACCCTCTCGGATGTAACGAGTGACTTCCTCTCCTGACATGTCCCGGCTCAGCGTTTTGCGTAACTCTGGCTCAAGCCCCATTTCGTCGATCATACGCCAGAACCTTCTCGCAAGGGATGGGAGGAAAGGCTTGTCATAGGGAGCGTACCGCGGGAGCAATTCGGCAATTTCCGAGCGGGGATCTCCCGTTTCCGTTTTGAGAAGGATCTCGCAGTAGTCGGCCAACGTCGCTTCACTGACCTTACGCGGTATGCCAGCGTCCGAACGAAACTGCGCGGCCTGCTGTTTGCTGCCGAAGGAGACAACAGCCCTCGCCCAAGCGCGCCAGAAACCGTCGGCGGACTCCGAATTTCCGAGCAGGTCGTCCTTATATCGGACAATCAGATCGTTCGAAAGCGACTCGTTGCCCGCCTGGACTACGAATCCGAGACATTGGCCTGATTTCGGATGCCGAGGGGTGGCCATGTTCCATCAGCGACGCGACGACACCGCACGCCCTCTCGCGCTGTCTGGTCAGGAGGTAGGCGTTTGCGAGAAGGGTGCCGACAGCGGTGTCCCGGGAACCGTGCGCACGCCAGACAACCTCGACGAAGTCCAATGGGACGCGCAATGGGGAACCGCCTTCCGGCGACAAACTTAGACAGTCGTGAAGAGCCTTAAGTAACAGCGGGTCGTCAGTGCAGCCGGTCATACTCCAATACCGATGAGCGGCATGCAGAGTCTTACCCTTCTCAGCCTTGGTCGCGAAACACAAGTTCAACAGAGCCCGATGCGGCGCCGGTACGGACGCGCATTCGCACAGGGCGACGAGGTCCTTCTCGGGGGTGTGGCTCTCATGCTGGACAAATCTCCGAAAATCTGATAGAACAAGCTGTCGAAGGCTGTCCAAAACGAGGAGTGATGCGATGCCCAAGATGGTGATTGAAGTTCCGGATCAGTTTGTGGAAGTGGGAAAGGCGATGGCCGAACACCTGGCTATGCTGCAGCGAACTGTAGATCGGCTGGGTGGGGGGAAGGCGGTGGATTATGCAGCGGTGGAAGCGGCGATAGCGGAAGGGGCTTCCAGGACAGAATTGGCGGCCCACGGAGCAATCTTGAAGAGTCTAGACATCGATGTTCCGGCAGTGGTGATCGGCGGGGTTCGGTACACGCGAGTGGGACGGTGTGAGGGGGCCTATCACACGATGGTGGGTTCGGTATCGGTGGAGCGATCGTTGTACCGGCAATCGGGAGAGCGCGGTGGACAGCCTGGGGGCAGGGTGGTGGACGCGGTTAGCTTGCGCGCGGGAGTGGTGGGGGACGGGTGGTTGCCGCAGACCGCGCGGGCGATGAGCTTTGCCGTACAGCAAGGCACCTCGCGGGAAGCGGAGAAGACGGCGCAAGAGTTTAAACGGCTGCCATATTCACGAGCCAGCTTCGAGCGAGTGGCGCACGTGGTGGGCGCACTGGCGGTAGCGGATCACCAAGATATCGAGGACGCTTTGATCGATGCCCTGGAAGTGCCGGCGGAGGCATACTCGGTGAGTGTGTCGCTAGACCGGGTCAGTGTGCCGATGGAAGAACCGCGGCCGCGACCCGTAGGGCGGCCCAAAAAGGGAGCGGCTAAGAGGCCGGTGGAACGCAATTTCCGAATGGCCTATTGCGGCACGGTGACGCTGCATGACAAGACCGGAGTTGGCCGATATACGATCCGTTATGGATGCATGCCGGAGGGAGATATCGTGGGCTTACGCGACCGCATGGTGGCCGATGTGGCGACGCTACGGAGTAAGCGTCCAGACCTGAAAATTGAGCTGCTGTGCGACGGGCCCCGGAGATGTGGAATCTGCTGGAGGACGGCTTCAGGCCCAAATTCGGAAACGACCTCGAGTGTTTTGTAGATTTCTATCACACGACGGAAAAGCTCAGCGCAGCAGCGCATGCGCTGGAGGACTCGGCGGCTGCGGCCGGCGAACGGCTGGGAGGCTGGAAGCAAGCCCTACTCCACCGCAGCCGCGCAGCAGCCGACATTCTCAGGGAACTGGTCGTCTCCGGACGCGATGAAGGTGTAGGCACAGACCATCCGGTCCATGAAGCGATCACCTATCTACAAAACCATGGCTGCGAAACGGATCGCATGAATTATGCCCGTGCGCGCCGACTTGGATTGGCGCTCGGTACTGGCAATGTCGAGGCCACCTGTAAGAGTCTGTTTGAAATGCGGATGAAGCGCTGTGGGGCGCGCTGGAAGCCGGACACGGGCCAACACATCGTGCAGCTCCGAGCTTTTGCACTCAGTGACCGATGGGAGCCTGCTATCGAATTGACACTTCGTCCGCTACGGATGGCTGTTCGCGCGGCTTGAGGTCAATGTCCAGGATGAGAGCCACACCCCTTCTCGGCTTTCTCTGGATCGTCGAGGAAACCGCTCTTCGCCTGTAGAACGAGAGGAACTATGTGGGCATCAAAACCTCGGCGGGGACTACCTTGGCCAAGACGTGGATGTAGTCCCGAAACAGCAGAGAATCGCTGCTAGTGCCGCTCTCTATTAAAAGAGATTCCTTCACCTCCAAGCGCGGCTCCGTATGCAGGACCAGCATCTCTGAGAAAGAAAGGTTGTCTTCAATCTCTGGTGCGTCCTCATTAAGGAAGTTCCGCACAGTTTCCAACACTTCGGTTTCATTAGACTCGTCGGAAGCCGGAAGCCGGGCTACGACGGGCAGAATCATCGCGGGTGGCTGGTCACGCTGCCGCCTTGTCCGGCGAATGCTGCGCAGAACCTCCCGCGCCCCATCCAGATTCTCGCGGTTGTTCAGGAGTAAGCAGACGATCACTTCGGGCAAGATTGTGGTAGCAACCCCGCCGATTTCCGTTATGCCGGTTCGCGAATCGATGAGGAGGTAGTCCGGAGAGAACTCTTTCTCGATCTTGGCCTTCAACTCCAGAAAAAATGGGACGCCGCGGGCGCCGTCAGAGTAGAACACGTCGTGCCAATTAATGCGGGCCAGACGCCGCCAGTATTCGGCCGTCGGGACGTTGCCAGCGCGCATCAGGTGGATCAGGCCGCCCACATTTTCGTTGCGCTCCACCTCCACCACGTAGTCCCTCAGGGATTCCGGGCGGGGACGATCCTCGACTGCGAACGAGTATATATAGTCCACTACTCCCAGCTTTAAGACGGCTTCCTGGGGTTCACCCGGAGTCGGCTTGTAATGGAGGCCGGGAGCTTCCAGGTCGAAATCAAGGGCGAAAACCCTCTGGCCAAAGCGGCACAGGTATTTCGCAACATTGGCGAGCAACAAGGTCCGGCCGACACCACCCTTGTACGAGTAAAACGTTATCGTCTTCACGGTGCTTACGCAGCGGACCCCATTGGCAGTACCTGGCCTTCGCGGCGGATACGATTGCCAAGTTCCAGGGCGGCCCGTCCATAAAGCTCTTCCACCAGGGGGAACTCCTTCTCTAACGGAGGCGCATCCACGTCACCTCCCAGCTCTGTCCTTTCGAGAAGCGCGCTGATCCGATCGAGAAGGTTGGTGTCCTGTCTCACCGCCGGATTGCGGAGCAAGTGTGCCAGCACCCCATTCGCCGTGCGCCACTGCCGCCGGGGCAGCAGTTCGCCCTCGATGCGATCCAGGTACGATGCGACCACATCCGCAGGCGCCCTCTCGACCAGCTTCTTGATCCGGGCGGAATCGGGGACCTGTCCCTTACGTTCGTCCAGGAAGCGGCGTCTCAAGTGTTCGATCAATGCGGCCCAGCTTGCAAAGGTCTGATCGGTTGCAGTAAAGCCCTGCTTCGACACTGCGGCTTCAAGATCCGACTCTGGCAATGCGACTTTGTTGGCTTTCCGGTACGGAGGCCGGACCAGGAACAGGGCACCGCCATCCTCCACGACCCCATACCCGTCTTCCCAGGCAGCGGCTCTCAATCGCAGCATATTAAACAGTTTCCCACGAAACGCCAAGGAGCTGAAGCCGTTCGTCGATCGCCGCGAAGCAATCTACCCGGTAGCGGTCCAGCTCAGAAAGGCGGTTGGAGAACTCGAGGAACGCATACTCCCAATACAGATCGAAATCCACCCTGCCAATGCGGATGCAGCTCAGGTGCCCTGCCTTCACGTCGCCTTCCACAATGATCGCCTCCGCGTAGCAGTCGGCGCTGCAGACCATATCGGGCCATTGATGGTCCGGCTTGGCCACGGCTTCTGACGCGTGTTTGATCGTCAGCAGCATGTGCTTCTGCGTCTCGGTGGCGCAATCTGCTCGCATTCGGTCCTCGTCCACCTTCAGCCCGACCTCCATATATTGATTCAAGCTGTCACCCTTCAGGTAGCCCACGCGGCATCCGCCGAGCGACTCGTTCTGGAGGATTGCGCAGTATTCTCCGAAACGGTGGGCGCCCAGCCCACCAATATTAAGTGCGCCGTAGCGAAATTCCAGGCCCGATTCGAAGAAGCCGTCGAAAGCCATCCTGCGGTCGAAATAGTCCCTCAGTTTCTCCCGCAGAATTGTCTCGACCGGTTTGCCGCCCCGTGCCGACATCTTCTTCGCCCAATGATGGATGTTGAACCACCGGTCAGTTACCAGGAAATCGAGCAGGACCATGGGCCGCATATTCACTCCAATCCGACCTTTCGCTTTGATGGCCTCTGCAAACTCGACCAGCGTCTTACGTGTCGTGCAGTCCGCTCCGTTCAGCAGCGCGCCGAATTGGCTCGATAGACGATCCTGATTCCGCTCGCATAATTCCAGGAAGTTCCTCATGCCAAGGCCCTCAGAAATTGAACCGGTCAATGTTCGCCTTATTGAAAATCACCGGCTTGCCAAGCAGGATCTGGCTGCCGCGGATCTCGATGGCGCCGAGCCGGCCGGCCTGGAAACCGGTGGCGCCCGCCGGAATCTGGCCGCGCACCAGCATGGCCGCCGCGTAAACCGTCAGGTAGCCGAGGTCGCTGCGTGTTCCACAGGACCACCGCCTGCACTACGCCGTCGTGTACATACCGCTTGCATAGATTGGGCAGCGAGAGGCCGATCACGAACGACGTCCTTGCGGCCGGCCTGCCGCACCGCTTCGGCGGCGCCGGGAACAGCCGGCGGTGGCGATCGCCATGACGAGCTTCACCTGGGGGTAGACTTTCAGCACCGTCTGGGTCTCGGAGAAGGCCTTGTCGCGATCGTCGTCGCTGCGGGCGGATGGTGGCCAGCTTCATCCCGGGATACTTCGCCAGGCGCTGCTTGATGAACGTCGATCCAGGCATTCTGATTGGCGGCGCTAAGTGCGCCCGGTGATGATGGCGAATTCGCCCTTGCCGCCCAGCAGGCGCGCGGCTTCGTCGGTGAGGGTGAAGCCGATGCCCTCCGGGGTGGCCTGGTTGACGAAGTAATCGCGGGCATCGGGCTCGGCGTCGGCATCCCAGGTGAGCACGCGGATGCCGTGTTCGCGGGCCTTGCGCAGCACCGTCGAGATACCTGCCGAGTTTTCCACGCTCACCGCGATGACGTCCACGTGGCGCGTGATCCAGCCCTCCACCACTTCGTTCTGTTTGGCGGCGTCGAGGCCCGTGGGGCCGTCCCAGATCAGATCGACGCCCGGTTTCGCGGGCGGCTTCTTCGGCGCCGTCACGGCAGCTTACGAAATAGGGGTCGCCCTTGGCCTTTCGGCATCATGGCGATCACCGGCCGGCGGGTTGTGGGCGGTCCGCCGGGCATCAGGACCGACCCGGTGGAGGCATCCGCCGGGCGCAGCGAATGCACCAGCCAGACATTGGTGCCGGCCACAATCAGCGATCCGGCCAGAATCGCCGTGCACAGCACGGCCAGTTGCGAGTTCCGCATTTCGGGGGCTTCTTCGATAGTAGCGTCAACCGGCGCCGGTTGGGTCCGGGACGGACTTCGGGCGCGGCCGAGGGCGATGGCCAAGATGAGCACCACGCCGGTTAGCACGCCGGCCAGCTCGCTGGGCAGGGCGGCCAGCCGCAGCCCGTTCTGCAAAACGGAGATCGCAAAGAGGCCCGACGAGCGTGCCCCAAAGCGTCCCGCGGCCTCCGAAAACCGACGTTCCCCCCAGCACCACAGCGGTGATGGCGGCCAGCTCGTATCCTGTGCCGGCATCGGATTTGGCCTGGCCCAGGTGCGCCACGTAAATGATGGCGGCGAGCGAAGACACCAGTCCCGAGAGCACGTAGATGAGCGCCAGCGACCGCTCCACGCGGATGCCGGCGTAGCGCGCCCCGGCCGCGCTGAAGCCGATGGCGTACAACTTGCGGCCGAGCGTCGAGCGGTGCAGCATCACGCCATAGCCAGCCACGACCAGCAGAAACAGCGGCAACTGCACCGGCACCGCGCCCCACCAGTAGCCCTGCCCCAGCCGCAGGAACGCGGCCGGAAAGCCGGAGTAATTCACGGCGCCCTGGGTGATGCCTTCGGCGATGCCGCGAAACATGGAATACGAGCCCAGCGTGACAATGATGGGCGGGATGCCGAGCCGCGTGATGAGCAGCGCGTTGAGGCCGCCGCCCACTGCGCCCACGGCCAGCGCCATGGCGGCCGCTACGGGAATCGAGAAGTGGCCGTCGCGCCAGGCGGCGCCGAAGACCACCGCGGCGAGGCCCATCATGGAGCCGACCGAGAGGTCGATGCCGCCGGTGAGGATGATCGGCGTGAGGGCCAGCGCGAGCAGGCCCAACTCCACGCTGAGGCGGATCACTTCGAAGAAATTGTCCCACGTGAAGAAGTTTTCGCCGATGACGGAGAAAACCGCAATTTCCGCCGCCAGCGCCACCAGCAGCACCCACTCGGCATTGGGGAACCAGCACCTCGCGCCAGGGCCTACGCTCGCTGAGCATGGTTCTCCAAAGGTGCGCCCGCGGTGGGACCGGCAGTGCGGCGAGCAGCTTTGCCGCGGTCCAGCGCTACGGCGGCCAGGATGATGGCGCCTTGAATGGCGCGCTCCCAATAGGCGCTGATGCCGAGGAAGGTGAGCGCCGGTCCGATCATGCCCAGCAGCATGACGCCCAGAAGCGCTCCGGCCAGCGTGCCCTGGCCTCCGGTGACGGCGACTCCGCCCACAATCACGGCGGCGATCACCTTCAATTCCAGGCCGAGTCCGGCGTTGGTGGGAATCTGGTTGAAGCGCACCGCATTGCACATGGCGGCCAAGCCGGTGAGCCCGCCGGTGAGCGCGAAGGCCGCGAAGACCACGCGGGCAGGGTCGATGCCGGCCAGCCGCGCGGCTTCGGGATTCGAACCGGCGGCGTAGAAGGCGCGGCCGGCGGCCAAGATAGCGCAATCCCCAGGCAAACGCAGCCGCCAAAATTACCACGGCACCGAGGGTGAGGGCCTCGCTGGCGGCTTGCGAGCGGCCAAACCACTGGAAGCCGGGCGGCAGATCCTCCACCCAGGCGCCCTGGGTGGCCCAGCGCAGGCCGTCGCGCAACGCCACCATGGTGGCCAAGGTCACCACGATGGAAGGGATGCGGGCGTAGGCTACCAGCGCTCCGTTCAACGCGCCCAGCAGCGCGCCCGCAAGACAGGTGGCGAGCGCTGCGGCGGGAGTGGGGAGGCCGCTTTTGGCGAGCACTCCCGCGGCCACGCTGAGCAGCGCGAACTGCGAACCGACCGAGATATCGATCTGGCCGGTGAGGATCACCAGAGTCATGCCCAGCGCGATGATGGCCACCGGCACGTTGGCCATCAGGAGGTCGCGCTGGTTCTCGGGGCGGAAGAAGCCCGGCGCGCCGAAGGCCATGATTACGGTGACGGCCAGGATGGCGAGGGCCAGAGCGAACTCGCGGGTGTGGGTCATGCGGGGGCGCCGCTTTCACCGAGAAGCACAGGCATCGACTGATGTCGATGTTCTCGGGGCGAGGAAACTCCCGACAGGCCAGCGGCGGGGCCCATCCGACGCGGGGGGTGCCCTATGGGCCCGGAGACGCGGAGCAAACGCGGAGAAGACCCAGGGTAAGGACAGGTCGCAAAGGGAGCGGAGTTTCCGGCCAGGATGGCGAGGGCCAGGGCGAACTCGCGGGTGTGGGTCATGCGGGGGCGCCGCTTTCACCGCGGAGCACAGGCATCGACTGATGTCGATGTTCTCTGGGCGAGGAAACTCCCGACAGGCCAGCGGCGGGGCCCATCCGACGCGGGGGGTGCCCTATGGGCCCGGAGACGCGGAGCAAACGCGGAGAAGACCCAAGGTAAGGACAGGTCGCAGAGGGAGCGGAGTTTCCGCAGAGACGCGGAGGGGGCGGAGGAAACGCGGAGAAAATCCCAACCGCGACGCGCGAGGCGCCCTCTGGGCCCAAAGGCGCGGAGGAAGGGGCTGAGAAGACACCAGACGGGACGCCGGCATGCCGAGGCGCGGGGGAAGAAGCACGGAAAACACCTCGAATCCTCTCCCTCTTTTTCTCCGCACCCCCAGGATCAGAGGGCACCCCCCGCGTCAGGCGCTGGCTGGGGGTTCTGAGGATTCCGGAGACGCCGGTCGTCTGGGGTTTCATGCGGCGTGCTCCCCGCCGAGGGCCAGCGAAAGAATGCGTTCCTGGGTGGCTTCGGCGCGGCTGAGGATGCCTGCCAGGGAGCCGGCATGCATCACCGCGATGCGGTCGCTCATGCCCAGGATTTCCGGCATATCGGAAGAGATCATGAGGATCGCCACGCCCTCCTCGGCCAAACCGGTCATCAGCCCGTGGATTTCGGATTTCGAGCCGACATCCACGCCCTGGGTCGGCTCGTCCAAAATCAGCACCGAGGGGCGGATGGCCAGCCAGCGCGCCAGGGCGACCTTTTGCTGATTGCCACCCGAAAGCGCTCCAGCCGGAGTATAGAGCGAATCGGTTTTGATGCGCAGTCGCTCGACGAAACCGCGCGTAAGGCGGCGCTCGGCCGCCCCATCCAGCAGGCCGTGGCGCGAGACGGCCGGCAGGGCGGCCAGGGTGGCGTTGGCGGCGATGGGCATTTCGAGCACCACGCCGTGGCGGCAGCGGTCCTCCGGCAGGTAGGCGATGCGGTGGCTGCGGATGGCCTCGGCGGGCGAGCCGATGTGCACGGGGCGTCCGCCCAGCAGGATTTCTCCTGCATCCGGCGGGGTGAGGCCGAAGAGGGTTTCGGCGAACTCGGTGCGGCCGGAACCGCCGAGGCCGGCCAGACCCAGGATTTCGCCGGCCCGCACCGAGAGCGACACGCCGCGGACACCAGCGACGCGCGAGCCCAGGCCGCGGGTTTCGAGGACCACCTCGCCCGGCACAACGTCGTGTTTCGGAAAGATGGCCGAGATCTCGCGGCCCACCATCAGCCGGATGAGATCGGCGCGGGTGAATCCGCCGCGAGCGAGCGTAGCCACGGTCTGGCCGTCGCGGAGCACCGTCACCCGGTCCGCGATGCGCAGAATCTCCTCCAGCCGGTGCGAGATATAAAGGATACCGGCGCCCTCGGCGCGCAGCGCTTCGATCACGCCGAACAGGCTTTCGACTTCGTGGGCCCCGAGCGAGGCGGTGGGTTCATCCAGAATCAGCACGCGGGCGCGGGCGCCGATGGCTTTGGCGATTTCCACAAGCTGCTGCTCAGGCATGCTGAGGGACGAGACCAGGCGGCGCGGGTCGAGGGAGCAGCCGGCGCGGGCCAGCAGGTCGCGTGCGCGGTTGGCGGAAGCGCGCCAATGCACGCGGCGCCAAGGGCTGCCCGCATCCAATGCCAGGGCGATGTTCTCGGCCACCGTGAGGTGCGGGAACAGCGACGGCTGCTGGTACACCACCGCCACTCCCAGCGCGCGGGCCAGTGCCGGGGTGTGGTGCGACACGGCCTCGCCGGAGAGGCGCAAGCTGCCCGCATCGGCCCCTACCGCGCCGGCGATGATCCTGACCAGGGTGGACTTCCCCGCCCCGTTTTCGCCGACCAGCGCATGCACCTCGCCGGGCTGCAATTCCAGCGACACCCCGCGCAAGGCGTGGACCCCGGCGAACGATTTGCGGATTCCGGCGGCTTCGAGCAGCATGTTTCCAGTACTCAGTGTGGCGTCTTGGGAGAGAATTGACAAATGGGTGATTGATGGACATCCGTCAACTGGAAGTCTTCCTGGCGGTGATGGAGTGCTCGAGCGTGACGCGGGCGGCGGAGCGGATCGGGCTTTCGCCCGGCGCGGTGAGCCTGCAACTGCAAAACCTGGCGGCGGAGCTGCGCACGGATCTGTTCGTGCGCTCGGGGAAGCATCTGGCGCCCACACCGGCAGCGCTGCGGCTGGAAGAGCGGGCCCGCGGGGTGACGCGCGGGATGCGGCAGATCCAGCAGGAATTCGCTGGCGACCCGTCGGCCGACGCGCGGCCGTTCCATTTCGCCACCGGCGCCACCTCGCTAATCCATCACCTGGGCCAGCCGCTGCGCCTGTTGCGCAAGAAGTTTCCGCAGACGCCCATCCAGATTACCGTTCAGCCCACCGAGGAAATGGTGGGGGGCCTGCGCGACCGGCGCTACGACCTGGCGCTGATTTCGCTGCCGTATCCGCACGACGATCTCACGGTGCTGCCGCTGTTCGAGGAAGAGCTGTTGCTGCTGCGTCCCTCGCGCACCCAGGTGCGCCGCTGGCACGTGGGAACCCTGGCCGCGCAGGAGTTGCAGGGGCAGCCATTCGTGCTGTATCCCAAGCGCAGCAACATGCGGACCATCATCGAGGCATTTTTTCGCGAGATGGGGGTGACGCCGCGGGTGATCATGGAGGCGGACGATACCGAGGTGATGAAGAAGCTGGTGGAATCGGGGTTCGGCTACTCCATGCTGCCGGAGTACGCGCTGCACGCCGGGCCGCACTACTACCAGATCTTCCGCGCGGCCGGCAAACGCGTGACCAGGCTGCAGGCGCTAGCGATGGTGCGCTCGGAATATCCGCGGGCATTGACGCAATCGATTGCTGAGTTCCTGCAAGCGGCAGTGGTGAAGCAGTTGGCGGCCAAGCGATAGGCCTTCTGGGAGCGCGGGCGGTCAGCGCGGTGCGGGATCTCGAGCGTCGTGTCCCAGGCAGGAATTGACAACCGCTCTTTTGAAGACACGCCGCAAGCCATGGATTCCCTTGCATCGGCACATGGCGCGTCTTGCATCGTTTTTGGTGGCCCGCAGGGCCATAGGGCGCTCCTTTGCAGGCGCGCCGCTAACCATTGATTCCATTCGTCGGCGCATGGCGCGTCTGCATCGTTTTTTGGTGGCCCGCCAGGGCCATAGGGCACTCCTTTGCAGGCGCGCCGCTAACCATTGATTCCATTCGTCGGCGCATGGCGCGTCTGCATCGCCTTGGTGGCCCGCCAAGGCCATAGGGCACTCCTTTGCAGGCGCGCCGCTAACCATTGATTCCATTCGTCGGCGCACGGCGCGTCTGCATCGCCTTGGTGGCCCGCAGGACCATAAGGCGCTCCCTCGCGCTCCCTCACGGTCGTGGCTTCGATCCTGGTTTCGGAGCCACGCGCCTTAACCAAGCGGTAAGCGGGATAGCACACCGGGGCGTCGACCGGGCGATCAGCGCGGAGAGCGCGGGCGGCGGCTATACCTTCTGGCTGTGTATCGCGGCGAGGGCATCGCGCAGGGTGTCGAAGAGGCGCGCGGCGCCGATGACCTCGGTGAGGTGGTGACGGTCTAGATCCGCCCGCAGATCCGATTGGACGTGCGCGAAGGCCAGCACGATGCCGCGGCGGCCCAGTTCCTCGTTCAGTTGGCGCACGGTGCGGGCGGCGGTGTAGTCTACTTTGGTGATCGGCCCGGCATCCACGACCAGGGTGTGTACGGGACAAGGCGCCGGCCCCACCAGGGCCAGGATCTCGGTCGCAAAACGGCTGGCGTTGTAGTAGAAGAGCGGAGCGCCGAAGCGGTAAACCACCAAACCAGGCTCGGTCGTCACACCCGGAACGACGGGCGTCAAGCGCCACTCACCCTTCGCGCCGATCACCAGTACGGCGGTGTGGGGATGGTAGCTGTGGTGCACGATGCGGAGCAGCGACAGGGCCATGGCGAGCAGGATGCCCGGTTCCACACCGAGCACGATGACTACAACCGCGGTGGTCACGGCCAGCGCATATTCACCGGGACTTTCGCGGCGGATGGAGCGCAGGCTGCGCACATCGATCAGCCGAACCGCAATGGTGAACACCACGGCTCCCAGCACGCACTGGGGGAGGAACTGCAGCGGGGCGGTCAGGAAGAGAAGCACAAGCGCCACCACCGCGGCAGTGGCGAGGTGCGCCACCTGGCTTCGTCCGCCGGAGGATTCCACCATAGCGGTTTGCGTGGGGCTGCCATTGACCACGAAAGTCCCGCTCAATCCGGCGGCCAGATTCGCGGCTGCCAGGCCGGCGAGATCGCCGTTCTCGTCCAGTTGCTGACGATGGCGCACCGCATACGCGCGGGCGGTCGCCGCGCTTTGCGCCACGATCATCACGAAGCAGGATCCGGCCACCGGAATCAGGTTTCGGGCGTCCTGCCAGCTCACACCCGCCAAGCCGAGATGCGGAAGACCTCCCGGCACCGGGCCGATGACGCCGATGCCGTGGCCCGCGAAATCGAAGATGCGGCTGGCCGCGATGGCTGCCGCCACGGCGAACAGGGGACCTGGCGCCTTGGGCGAAAGATAGCGCGAGGCAAAGATACACGCGACAACCGCCAGGGAGAGGCCCACCGTCGGCAAGGAGACTTGCGGCAGGCTGGCCGCGACCGCGGAGAGTTGCCCGAGCGTGCCGTGGCTGTGAACCTCCACGCCGAGCATTTCGCCGAGCACCGCAATAGCCACCTGAAAACCGACTCCGGTGAGAAACCCGACCAACACGGTTTGGGAGAGGAACTCGGCCAGGAAACCGAGCTTGAGGAGCCGGGCCAGCAACAGCCAGCCGCCGGTGAGCAGGGCGACGCATCCCGCCAGGGCCACGTATTTCGGACTCGCGATGGGCGCCATGCCGGCCAGACCACCGGCCAGAATCGCAGCGGTAGCCGAATCGGCGGCCACCACCAGATAGCGCGACGATCCGAAGGCCGCGAAGGCCAGCAGCGGCAGTAGCAGCGTGTAAAGTCCGGTGACCACGGGCGTTCCCGCAATCCTCGTGTAGCCGAGCGCCTGCGGGATATTCATGGCGGCGAGGGTGATCCCCGCCAGGGCATCCCGCATAACCTGCGATCGTTGCAGAGGCTGGACGCCCTTGAACAGAGGAAACTGGCGCGGTGCGCGGGGACGGGCTTCGGTGAGGCTGGGCATTTTGGGAGAAAACCTCAGTCCCATAGGATAGCGGCACTGCGTGGGTGCTGCGGAGACGCGGAGCGGCTTGGCCGCGGAAGTTTTGTAATCGCGGCGCGGTCGCGAGATCCGGACGCCCGCAGCCGCAGCGCTGTTCACGGCTGCGGCTCCGGCACTCGCTTCGGAGCCGCGCGCGTAAAGTAAGCAAGCGGTAAGCGGATAGCGCACTGGGCGCCCGCCGCGCACCGTTCCCTACCGCCCCCTCACTCCAAACGCACCATCGGCGGTCGTTTCGATATACTCACCACAGGCATGACCTCCGGACAGCAGGCACAGACCAACCCCGCAGCCGCTGCCGATGAGGCGCTGCCGGTCCGCACGCGCAAACGCGTCACCCGCCGCCTGATTCCCTACCTGATGTTCATCTACTTCCTGGCCTATCTCGATCGAGCCAATATCGGGGTGGCCAAGCTGCAGATGCAGAAGGACCTGAATTTCAACGACGCCGTGATCGGCTTCGGCGCGGGCATTTTCTTCCTGGGCTACCTGCTGCTGGACATTCCCGGAAGCCTCATCGTGGAGCGCTGGAGCGCCCGTAAATGGATCGCGCGCATCATGGTTTCCTGGGGGCTGGTGGCGGCGCTCATGGGCTTCGTGGGAACGCCGCTCTTCGGCTCGTTCCGGCTGGTCACCCAGTTTTACAGTTTGCGTCTGCTGCTGGGGATTGCGGAGGCCGGATTTTTCCCCGGCGTCATCGTCTACCTCTCGCACTGGTACAAGGCCGAGGATCGCTCGCGGGCCAAGGCCTACTTCATGATCACCCAGCCGCTGGCGGTGGCCATCGGCATACCGCTTTCGCGCTGGATTCTGGATAACGCCCGCTGGGCCGGCCTGCCAGGCTGGCGCTGGGTGTTCTTTCTGGAAGGCATTCCGCCGGCCGTGATGGGCCTAGTCACACTGTTCTTCTTGACCGACCGGCCGCACCAGGCCAAGTGGCTGCCGGAGGACGAGAAGCAGTGGCTGATCGGGGAACTGCGCGCCGAGGAGGCCCGCAAAGTTTCCACCGGCCGGGTGCGCGTCACCGATGCGCTGCGGCTCCCGCAAACGTACCTGCTGATCGCGGTCTTTTTCCTGATCGTCACCGGCAACCAGGCGCTGATCTTCTTTCTTCCGTCGATCACCGACAGCATGAAGAGCCTGCCGGTCGGCCCTGCGCGCAGTGGCCGCCGGGCCTGCCGTACGCCTGCAGCGCCATGGGCATTCTGCTGAACGGCATGTGGGCGCACCGGACCGGCCAACTGCGGTGGCACACGGCCATACCCATGCTGGCCACGGGGACGTCGCTGTGCCTGGCGGTGCTGGCGGGCGACCGGGTATGGCTCAGATGGGCATGTTTTGTCTGGCGGGGTTCACCTCGCAGGCCTACCTGCCGGCCTTCTTCACCTTGCCCACCACCATTCTGGGCAAATCGGCGGCCGCCACGGCGGTGGGGTTGATCTGCCTGGGCAACCTGGGCGGCTTCGCAGGACCCTGGCTTTTCGGTTATCTTAAAACCATCACCGGCCGTTACGACGCGGGCTTGTGGGTGCTGGCCGGCTGCATGCTGTTGGCCGGCACGCTGGCCACTCAGATCCGCGCCGCTCACGCGCCCGGTGCGGCGCCAATAAAATGACAAATCCAAAAAGACCTGAAGAATTACGCAGCTTACCGCTGGTTCGGCCCGGACACCATGCGCGGCTTCAGCCATCGCTCGCGCATGCTGCAAATGGGCTACCGCAAGGAAGATTTCACCGGCAAGCCGGTGATCGCCATCGTCAACACGTGGAGCGAGATCAATCCCTGCCACGCCCATTTGCGCGAGCGCGCCGAGGCCGTCAAGCGCGGCGTGTGGCAGGCGGGCGGCTTTCCCGTCGAGATCCCGGCGTTCTCCATCACCGAGACCTACATGAAGCCCAGCCCCATGCTCTATCGGAATCTGCTGGCGATGGATACCGAGGAGACCCTGCGCAGCCTTCCGATCGATGGCGCGGTGCTGATGGGCGGCTGCGACAAGACCACGCCGGGCCTGCTGATGGGCGCGATCAGCATGAACCTGCCGGCGATCTTTCTGCCCGCCGGGTCCGATGCTGCGCGGCAACTGGAACGGCCAGCCGCTCGGCAGCGGCACCGACCTCTGGAAATTTTGGACCGAGCGCTGCGCCGGCACCATCAGCGAAGAGGATTGGAACGACATCGAGAGCGGCATCGCGCGGTCGCCCGGCTTCTGCATGACCATGGGCACCGCCTCCACCATGACCGCGCTGGCCGAAGCGATGGGGATGACGCTGCCGGGCGCGTCGTCGATTCCCGCGGCCGATTCCAACCACGTCCGCATGGCGATCGATAGCGGCACGGCGCATCGTCGAGATGGTGTGGGAGGACGTGAAGCCCTCCGATGTGCTGACGCTGGCGGCTTTTCGCAACGCCATCACCGTGGACATGGCGATCGGCGGCTCGACCAACGCCATCATTCACCTGGTGGCGCTGGCGCGGCGGCGGGGATTCGATCTGCCCTTGCGCGTGTTCGACGAAATCGCCCGGCACGTTCCGGTGCTGGCCAATATCCGGCCATCCGGCGAGTTCCTCATGGAGGATTTCTATTATGCCGGAGGATTGCGCGCGCTGATGGCGGAGATCGCGGATCTTCTGCATCTCGATTGCCTCACCGTCAATGGCAAGACGCTGGGGGAGAATCTGGAGGGGCGCGCGTCGTGAATCGCATGACGTGATTCGCGGCGCGCGAAGCTCCTCTGATGGCCAAGCGGCGGGACGGCGATTCTCTATCGGCAGCCTCGCGCCGGATGGAGCGGTGATCAAGACTGCGGCCGCGGACCCGCGCCTCTGGCAGCACACCGGGCCGGCGGTGGTGTTCAACGATTACCAGCGACATGGAGGCGCGCATCAACCAGCGAAGACCTGGACGTCGACGAGAATTCGGTTCTGGTGCTGCAAAACGCCGGTCCGCTGGGCGGTCCGGGAATGCCCGAATGGGGCATGCTGCCGATCCCCAAGAAGCTGCTGCAAACGCGGCGTGCGCGACATGGTGCGCATTTCCGACGCGCGCATGAGCGGCACGTCCTACGGCACCTGCGTGCTGCACGTTTCGCCTGAAAGCTATGTGGGCGGCCCGCTGGCGCTGGTGCGAGGACGGGGACCCGATCACGCTGGATATTCCGAATCGCAGGCTGGATCTGGCGAGTGCCGGAAGAGAGATCGCCCGGCGGCGGTCGCAATGGATGCGTCCGGTGCCGAAGGACGAATCGCGGATATCTGGCGCTTTATCGTGAGCGGGTGACGCAGGCTCAACAGGGATGCGACTTCGATTTCCTTACGCGCGAGGAGACTGCGGCGGAACCCGAGATCCACTGAACCCTTTCACGCGGAGACGCGGAGGCGCGGAGAAGCACGCCCAGGAGATACAATCGCTTTCGCCTCTTTCTCCGCGTCTCCGCGTCGAAGTTAGTTGCCACCGCTGCTACCGCTGATCTCACACCCACTCCCCCTTTGCTAGTCTGAGAGTTAGCGCCCCGTCGTTTCCGAACTACATGAAAAAACTTCTGGCGCTGAATCGCAGCGAAATCGCCATCCGCATTCTGCGCGCCGCCAACGAACTGGGGATGCGCACCGTCGCCGTCTATTCCCAGGAGGACCGCCTCAGCCTGCATCGCTTCAAGGCCGACGAAGCCTACCTGATCGGCGAGGGCAAAGGGCCGGTGCAGGCCTATCTGGATGTCGAAGGCATCGTCGCGCTGGCGCAGGAAAAAGGGGTCGATGCCATCCATCCCGGCTACGGGTTTCTCTCCGAAAATCCCGCCCTGCCGCGCGCCTGCGCAGCGGCCGGCATCACCTTCATCGGCCCCGGCGCGGAACTGCTGGAACTGCTGGGCGACAAGACCGCCGCGCGGCGTCTGGCGCAGCAGGCCGGCATCCCGGTCGTTCCCGGCACCGAAGAGCCGGTCGACGACCCCAGGACGGCGCGCGAAAGCATCGCCGGCGAAATCGGCTATCCCGCTGATCATCAAGGCGGCGTTCGGCGGCGGCGGGCGCGGCATGCGCGTGGTCGAGAGCGCCGCCGACTTCTGCCGGCCGGCTGGAGGAAGCGCGGCGCGAAGCCGGGGCGGCCTTCGGCAACGACGCCGTTTTTCTGGAGCGCTACATCCGCCGCGCCGCGCCACATCGAAGTGCAGATTCTGGGCGACCGCCACGGCAACATCCTCCACCTGCACGAGCGCGATTGCTCGGTGCAGCGGCGCCATCAGAAAGTGGTGGAGGTCGCGCCGGCGGTGACGCTCGATCCGACGATTCGCACGGCGCTGGCCGACGCCGCGGTGGCGCTGGCGCGCGAGCCGCCGACTACTACAACGCCGGCACCGTCGAGTTTCTGGTGGATGCCGACACCGGCGAATGGTATTTCATCGAGGTGAATCCGCGCATCCAGGTGGAGCACACCGTCACCGAAATGGTGACCGGCATCGACATCGTGCGCTGCCAGATTCAGGTCGCGCAGGGCCTCGACGCTGCACGGGCCGGAAATGAATCTGCCGCCGCAGGAGGAGATCCCGCTGCACGGCTACGCGCTGCAATGCCGCGTCACCACGGAGGACCCGGCCAACAACTTCGTGCCCGATTACGGCAAGCATTCAGACCTACCGCTCGCCCGCCGGCTTCGGCATCCGCCTGGACGGCGCGTCGGCCTACGGCGGCGCGGTGATCACGCCGTTTTACGATTCGCTGCTGGTGAAGGTGACGGCCTGGGGCCGCGAATTTCCGCAGGCCTGCCAGCGCATGGACCGCGGCCTGCGCGAGTTCCGCATTCGCGGCGTGAAGACCAACATCCCGTTCCTCGAAAACGTCGTGAACCACCCCGATTTTCAGGCCGGCGCGCGTCACCACGTCGCTTTCTCGCCGAGACGCCCGAGCTGTTCCACTTCGCGCCGCGGCGCGACCGCGCGACGCAAGCTGCTGCGCTTACCTCGGCGAAGTCATCGTGAACGGCAATCCCGAGGTCGCCGGCAAGCCCAGGCCCGCAGTCGCATGCGAGCCCGCGCCCGTTCCCGCCGCACGATCCCAGCCGCGCCGCCCGACGGGCACGCGCCAGCTGCTCGACAACTCGGCCCGGAAGGATTCGCGCGAATGGACCGAGACGCAGACAGCGGCTGCTGATCACCGACACGACTTTCCGCGACGCGCACCAATCGCTGCTGGCCACGCGCGTCCGCACTTACGACATGCTGGCCATCGCGAATTTCGTCGCGCACCGGCTGCACAACCTGTACAGCCTGGAAATGTGGGGCGGCGCGACGTTCGACGTGTCCATGCGCTTTCTGCTATGAAGATCCCTTGGCGCGGCTGCGCAGCCTGCGCGAGGCCATTCCCAACATCTGTTTCCAGATGCTGCTGCGCGCCTCGAACGCGCGTGGGCTACACGGCCTATCCGGACAACGTGGTGGAGGAGTTCATCTACGAAGCTGCGCGCGCAGGGCATCGACATTTTCCGCATTTTCGATTCGCTGAACTGGCTGCCCAACATGCAAGCTCGCCATGGAGGCGGTCGCGCAAGACGCGGCACGGTCTGCGAAGCGGCCATCTGCTACACCGGCGACATTCTCGATCCCGAAGCGCGACAAATATCCGCTGCAATATTACGTCCGCCTGGCCAAGGAACTGGAGAACATGGGCGCGCACATTCTGGCCATCAAGGACATGGCCGGCTTGTGCAAGCCCTACGCGGCCGAGAAGCTGGTCAAGGCGCTGCGCGAGGAAGTCGGCATTCCCATTCATTTCCACACGCACGACACCAGCGGCATGAACGCCGCCGTCGATGCTGAAGGCGGCCGAGGCCGGCGTGCACGTCGCGGATGGCGCGATCGCTTCCATGAGCGGCACGACCAGCCAGCCCAATCTGAACTCCATCGTCGCGGCGCTGCGCGCACACCGAGCGCGACACGGGCCTCGATCTGGACGCGCTCAATCAGTGCGCCGATTATTGGGAGACGGTGCGCGACATGCTACGCGCCGTTCGACACCGGCCCCAAGGCCGGCACGGCCGAAGTCTACCTGCACGAAATGCCCGGCGGGCAGTACACCAACCTGAAGGAGCAGGCCGAATCCATGGGGCTGGGCGCGCGCTGGCACGAGATCGCGCGCACCTATGCCGAAGTCAACTTGGCGTTCGGCGACATCGTCAAGGTCACGCCCTCCAGCAAAGTGGTCGGCGACATGGCGATTTTCCTGGTGAGCCACGACATGACCATGGAGCAGTTCGAGCGCCTGGCGCCCGATCACAATCTGACGCTGCCCGAATTCCGTCGTCGAGATGTTCGCCGGGTCGCTGGGCGAGCCCGAGGGCGGCTGGCCGAAGAAGCTGCAGAGCGATCATTCTGCGCGGCGCGAAGCCGCAGCGCGGCCGGCCGGGCGCGCACCTGCCCGAAGTGGATCTGGAGGAGACCGCCGCGCACGTCGAAAAGAAGATCGGCCAGCAAGCCTCCCGACGACGAAGTGCTGAGCTACCTGATGTACCCGGAAGTGTTCCTGAAATTCGCCAAGGCGCGCGCAGGCCTACGGAGACGTCGAAGTCCTGCCCACGCCGCAATTTTTCTACGGCATGGAGCGCGGCCAGGAGATCGCCGTAGAACTGGAGCCGGGCAAAACGCTGGTCATCAAGTTGCTCACCGTGGGCGAGCCGCATCCCGACGGCACGCGCACGGTCTTCTTCGAACTGAACGGCCAGCCGCGCGAAGTGACCGTCCGCGACCGCAAGCCTGGAAGTGAAGGAGCCGCCCAAGCCCAAGGCCGATCCCAGCCAGCCCGGCCAGATCGGCGCGCCGATTCCCGGCGTCGTCTCCACGCGTGGCGGTGGAGTTGGGCCAGCAGATCAAGAAGGGCGACCGGCTGCTGGTGATGGAAGCGATGAAGATGCAGAGCACCGTCTATGCGCCCGTCGCCGGGACCGTCACGCAAATGCTGGTGCAGCCCGGGCAGCACGTGGAAGCCAAGGATCTGCTGCTGACCATCACCGCCGGAGAAGCCAGGCCGGCGGATTGAAGCGGCGTGGCGTGCCGCGGAAGTTCGTCGTGGCTGTTCCCTTATCATGTAGGCCGACCGGCTGCTAGTGATGGAGGGCATGAAGATGCAGAGCACCGTCTATGCGCCCATCGCCGGGACCGTCACCCAAATGCTGGTGCAGCCCGGGCAGCACGTGGAAGCCAAGGATCTGCTGCTGACCATCACCGCCGGGGAAGCCAGGCCGGCGGCTTGAAGCGGCATGGCGTGCCGCGGAAGTTCGTCATGGCTGTTCCCTTATCATAAAGGGCGACCGCCTGCTGGTGATGGAGGGCATGAAGATGCAGAGCACCGTCTACGCGCCCACCGCCGAGACTGTTACCCAGATGCTGGTGCAGCCCGGGCAGCACGTGGAAGCCAAGGATCTGCTGCTGACCATCACCGCCGGGGAAGCCAGGCCGGCGGCTTGAAGCGGCGCCGGCGTGCCGCGGAAGTTCGTCGTGGCTGTTCCCTTATCATGTAGGCCGACTGGCTGCTAGTGATGGAGGGCATGAAGATGCAGAGCACCGTCTACGCGCCCACCGCCGGCACTGTTACCCAGATGCTGGTGCAGCCCGGGCAGCACGTGGAAGCCAAGGATCTGCTGCTGACCATCACCGCCGGGGAAGCCAGGCCGGCGGATTGAAGCATTCGCCAGGCTCGGTCGCGCGCTGCCTCTTTTATAATAAGAAGCCTATGCAAGACTGGGCCTTTGCGCAAACCAGCCCTTCGCAGGAACTGGCGCTCCTGCATGAGTTCTCGGTGATGAAGCAGAGCGCGAGCGGCCCGGTGGAGTTCCGCATCACCGTCAAGGAGTATGTGACTCCCAAAGAGCCGACCATGCACTTCTTGGCGCAGGCGGATAAGCAGACCAATCAGAAGACTGCGCCGTATACGCCGTCTGGATGGGGCAAGACGCTGCTGGAGGCGCTCTCTGAGTGCATTCACGCGCTGAACAAGTTTCCCTACGAGGGCGAGGGGTAGCACCGACCGAGCACCGTGTAACTGCCATTGCCGGGCCCCTTTTGTACAATCGTAGAGGGCATGCAACTCCAACACCGGCGTCCAATTCCGATCTGGTTTTTCATCGGCGTGTTACTGATTGTGTATGGCTTCCTGATCCTGGGCCAGGGAATGTGGTGGCTGTTCGCGCCGCCGGTGCATAAGACTGTGCTGGCAGAACTGCGGCCGAACCTGTGGTGGGGTGCGCTACTGCTGGTGGTCGGCGGAGGCATGGCGGGAGGCTCAGCGCCCTGGTAGGCGTTGCGTTTCGCTAGCTGCATCCATCGGGCCGCCCGACTGGCGGAATTGCTCCCGCCCCTGGGCCAGCGCCGCCAGGTTCAGGTCGCAGTGTTTGGGCACCAGCCGGCGCAGCGCCGCCGCGACGCGATCCTCCTCCAGCAGGGCGGTAGCTTCCAGCAGCGCGCCCAGCATGACCATGTTGGCCACCTTTGAGTTGCCCATCTCGTCGGCAAACCGGGTGAACGGCAGAGCCACCGCGCGCACATCGGCGCGCCGGCAGCCATCCGGCAGCGCGGCGCCATTGTAGAGCACGATGCCGCCTGGCTCGACCGCCGGCAGAAACTTGCGCAGGGCAGGCTCGTTCATCGCCAGCAGCACGTTGGGCCGCGAAACCATCGGCGAATCGATCGGGCGGCTCGACAGGCGCACGTGGCAATGGGAGGTTCCCGAGCGCATCTCCGGGCCGTAAGAAGGCAGCCACGACACTTCGTAGCCCGCCTCCATGCCCGCTTCCGCCAGCACTTCCCCCAGCATCAGCACGCCTTGGCCGCCGAAGCCGGCGACCTTGATGCGCAGGTCGGCGGAGGGCGGCGCGGAAGACCGCTTGTCCGCGCCATCCAGCAGTCCCAGAATGCCAGGGAGAGCCTCCAGCGCAGGGGGCGGCGTGGTTTGCGGAACAGCCGCCGCCACCCTCTGGCGGTAACTGGCCACACCGAAAACTTGCGCCATTTCCTCGCGCACGAAGGCCTGGGCTTCAAGCGGCTGCATCTTCCAGATGGTCGGGCACGGCGACAGCACTTCCACGAAGGAGAAACCCACGCCTTTAACCTGGTTCTCCACCGCCCGCTTCACTGCCCGCGCCGCCTGCATGATCTGCTTATTGTTGCCCAGGGCCACGCGCTCGATATAAGCTGGCGCCTCCAGCGAATTCAGCAGCTCGCACACGTGAACGGGGAAGCCTTCGGTGGCGGAATTGCGACCGAACGGCGAAGTCGTGGTCTTCTTGCCCAGCGGGGTGGTGGGCGCCATCTGGCCGCCGGTCATGCCATAAATGCCGTTGTTGACGAACAGCACCGTGATGGCCTCGCCGCGGTTGGCGGCGTGCACAATCTCGGCAGTGCCGATGGCCGCCAGGTCGCCATCGCCCTGGTAGGCAATCACAATGCTCTCGGGCCGGCTGCGTTTCACCGCCGTAGCTACGGCCGGCGCGCGCCCATGAGCCACCTGGATGTTGCCCACGTCGAAGTAGTAATACGCGAAGACCGAGCAGCCCACCGGGCTGATCAGTACCGTGCGGTCCTGAATTCCCAGCTCGTCAATGGCCTGCGCCAGCAGCTTGTGGACAATGCCGTGGCCGCAGCCGGGGCAGTAGTGCGTCTGGTGGCGCAATTCGGATTTGCGCTCGTAGCAATCGTAGAAGGCCGCGGCCTTCTCGTGCGTCACGGCGTAAGCGGATTCAGGCATGGACGAGAACCTCCTCCAGAGCGAATTTCTGTTCCACGAAGGCCACAATCTCCTCGGCCGTGGGAACGTTGCCGCCCATGCGGCTGAGGAATTCGACGGGTGCGCGCCCTTCGAGCGCCAGCCGCACGTCGTCGCGCAGTTGCCCGTTGCTCAGCTCCACCACCGCGAAACCTTTGGCGCGCCGGGCCAAATCGCGGAACGAAGCCACTGGGAAGGGGTACAGCGTGAGGGGGCGAAGCAGCCCGAGCGCGAATCCACGCGCCCGCGCCAGTTCCACCACGGCCTTCAGCACGCGGCCCACGAAACCGTAGCCCACCAGGATCACCTCGGCGTCCTCCGTGCGGTAGAGTTCGGCGCGGGCTTCGGTGCGCTCGGCCTCGCGGTACTTAGCCTCCAGCTTGCGGATCTGCTGCTCCAGGAGGTCGGGTTCCAGGTAAATCGAGGTCACCAGGTTGCGCCGGGTCTGGGCGGTTCCGGTGACGGCCCAAGCAGGCGCTGGGGGAACCGGCCGGGCGGGCGCGAACGCCACCGGCTCCATCATCTGCCCGATGTAGGCATCCGCCAGCACCACCACCGGATTGCGGTAAGCGTCAGCCAGGTCGAAAGCCAGGCTGGTGAAGTCGGCCATCTCCTGCACCGAAGCGGGCGCCAGCACCAGGTTGCGATAGTTGCCGTGGCCGCCGCCCTTCACCACCTGGTTGTAGTCGCCCTGTTCGGGGGCAATGTTGCCCAGGCCGGGGCCGGCGCGCATAATATCGGCGATCACGCAGGGCAGCTCAGCGCCCGCCAGGTAGCTGAAGCCCTCCTGCATCAGGCTGATGCCGGGCCCTGAGGACGCGGTCATGGCCCGCACGCCGGCGGCCGCCCCGCCGTATAGCATGTTGATGGCTGCCACTTCGCTTTCGGCCTGCACGAAAACCCCACCCACCAGCGGGAGATACAGCGCAGCCGCTTCGGTAATCTCGCTGGCCGGCGTAATGGGATACCCGTAGAACGCCCGGCACCCCGCCAGAACCGCCGATTGCACGATGGCCTGGTTGCCCTTGATGAGTTGCTTGTGCATTGCACGATGCTCCTATGCCGCCAGCCGCAAAACCCGGATGGCGCCGGGCTCCGGGCACGCGAAAAAGCAGATCCCGCAGCCGGTGCATCCCCCGCCCAGGTACTCCGCCGGGTGGTATCCGGAGCAGTTCAGGCGTTCCGCCAGCCGCAGAACCTTGGGCGGGCAGGCCGCCACGCACAACCCGCAACCTTTGCATTCTTCGGCGTTCATCTGGACCAGGCCGCGGTCCGGCCGACCGGTTTTCGTCATAGACCCACCTCCGGATGGTGCTCAGCGCCCCGTCTTGATTATAGACTCAGGAGTTTCAGATCTTCAAGGGTGTTTTACAATTTGTAGGGTCAGGTCTCGGGGAAATACCGCCCTCAGGCAGCCGGCTGCTGGCGCGCCTCGGCCACCAGGCTCATGAACCGCCGCGCCAGCTCGCGGATCCAGTTGCGCTCCCGGCGCTCAATGGCCTTGTGCGGGATCAGCTCGCCCCCCACCCCCAGCGCGGAGGCCCCCGCCAGGATGAACTCCGCGGCCGTGGTCTGGTTCACCCCGCCCGACGCGATGAAGCGCATCTTGGGAAAGGGCGCCTTGAGGGCGCGGAGATAGCTGGCCCCGCCCACTTGCGAACAGGGGAAAATCTTCACCAGATCGCACCCCGCCTTCCGCGCCGCCAGAATCTCGGTCGGCGTGAGGACTCCGGGGAACACCAGCACCTCGGCCCGCAGCGCGAACTCCACGATGGCCAGGTCCAACCCCGTGCTGGTGATAAACTGCGCGCCGGCATCCAGGCAACGCCTGGCGGTGTCGATATCGTGGACTGTTCCGGCGCCCACGATCACGTCCGGGTCCTGCCGCCGCAGGCCGGCAATCACATCGATGGCTCCGGGTACCGTCATGGTCAATTCGACAATCGGAATTCCAGCCGCGGCGATGGCCTCGGCCGCGAATATTGCGTCCTGCTGCGAGGAGACGCGAATGGCTGGTATGATCCCGATTTCTTCCAGGCGAGCGCAAACTTCGGTGTTGGTCATGGCGCTTGTAATCCTGGAGTCTACAACAAATCGCGGCGATATGTCAGACTGAGCCCAGGAGATTGCCGACATGCCTCACGCCGATCCGCTACGCGAGCACCTGGTTCAATTGCTGGAGGGCGGCCATGCCCACGCCACCTTCGACCAGGCCATCCACGGCTTCCCCGCCGGCCATGCCGGAGAGCGCCCGCCCGGCTCGCCGCATTCCGCCTGGGAGCTTTTGGAGCATATGCGCATTGCCCAGAACGACATCCTGCGCTTCTGCCAGTCGGCCGATCACCAGTCGCCGGCCTGGCCTTCGGGATACTGGCCGGCCTCTCCGGCCCCGCAACGGGCGGACCAGTGGCAGGCGTCGCAGCGCAGCTTCCGCGACGACCTCGCCAAGTTCCTGGCCATGGTGCGCGATCCAGCCGCCGACCTGTATCAGAAGATTCCCTGGGGCGACGGCCAGACCCTGCTGCGCGAGGCCCTGCTCATTGCCGACCACAATTCTTACCACCTGGGGCAACTTGTGCTGGTGCGCCGCCTGTTGGGGGCCTGGGGAGAGTGATATCCGCCGGGCATATTGGTTGACCTTGCAGGTTACAACTGCCTGGACCGCCGTTTTCCGTTCAATACCAGCGCCCAACCGGCGGTTGCCGATCGGGATTGACGTGTATACTGGACAGAGTCGCGTAAACATGACTTCAGGCCTACAGGTTTGGTAATCACGTATCGATCGTAATCGGTTCGGCGTGGAAGGCCGGAAAAGTGAGGAAATTTGACTATACCCAATTTAAGTCCACGACGGATTGCCGCTTGCGTCGCATTATTGACGGGCTTGGCGCAGGCTGCTGCCGCCGCTGAAATTCCGATTGTGGACGTGAAATCCCAGCCGGAGAGTTTGACGGTCGCGCCGGGTGGAATCCCGATCGTCGGCAGCGCCAGCAGCCCGTTCGTCTACAGGGTGCGCCCAGGCTCGGCCACTGCCGAGAAGCTGGTGGATGCCAGCGCTGAGGGCCCCGGCACCTTCTTCTTCGGCATGCTTGCCGATGCCTCCACAAATACGCTGTGGACGTGTCAGTTGACCCCGGTACCCGACGCCAGGCCGGTGAAGCGGCACACCGCGCTGCGGGGCTTCGATCTCTCCACGGGCGCCCAAAAGCTTCGCTGGAACCTGCCTGGGGAGAATAGCACCTGCAACGACTTCTCGGTGGGACCCGACAAAGCGCTCTACATCACCGACACCGCCAACGGGAAAATCTACAGGCTGCCGGCCGGCGCTTCCACTGCGGAACTATTCCTGGAAGACCTCGCGACACTCCGCGGCATCGACGGGATCACTTTTTTGAACGGCACGCTATACGGGAACAATGTGATCTCGAGCAAGCTCTACCGCATCCCGGTGGGCCCTGCGGGCAAGGCCGGGGAACCTGTCGAAATCTCGACGGACCAGCCCGTTAAAGGACCGGATGGCATGCGCGCAGCCAATGGCAAGCTGCTCCTTGCTGAGAACGGCAGCGGCAAGATCTCCGTCATCACTGTCAGGGCGACAAGGCCAGCGTGACGGTAATCAAGGAAGGACTCAAGACGCCAACCGCCGTCGAGCCCGCGGGCGACACGATCTGGGTTGCCGAACGCGGCGCCGGCAAGGCAGTCTCGATTCCGATGCCGAAATGATCGGGAGAGCTTGGTAACCTACGAGTAACAACGGCGCCGCGGATCGCTTAAGGTCGGGCGCTTGAGAAGCAAGGAGAGAAATGACGATGAAATTGGCGAAAGCGGCGTTGCTTTTCACCCTGGCGTCGGTGGCGGCCTGGGCCCAGGTCAATATGGGCGAACAGAAGCCCGAAGCCAGCCTGCCCTTCACCATGACCACGGTGGCCACCTTTGAACTGCCCTGGCGGCTGGCCTTCCTGCCCGATGGCCGCATGCTGATCACCGAAAAGGTCGGGCCCGTTTGGCTGGTGTCCCAGAAGGGAGAGAAGATCCCGGTGGGCAATACGCCCCCGGTCTATTGGCAGGGCCAGAACGGCATGCATCGGCGTCTTCCTCTCGCCCCATTACGCCACCGACCAGAGTATCTATCTCACCTATGCCGAGCCGGGTGACTATGGCGGCGGCCTGGCGCTCGCCCGCGCCAAACTGAACGCCACCGCCACCTCGGCGAGACTCGGAAACTTCGAAGTGCTGTGGCGCCAGATGCCCAAGGGCAAGGGCGGCCAGGAAGGCGCGCAGGTGGCCTTCTCGCCCGACGGCCAGTATCTGTTCCTCACGGTTGGCGACCGCCAGCGCATGACCCCCGCCCAGGATCCGGACCAGCCGGTAGGCAAGATCCTGCGCCTGACGCTGGACGGCAAACCCGCCCCCGGCAATCCCAACTTCGGCAAAACCGGCGCTGCCACCATTCCCCTGATCGATCCGCCCCGCGACACCGAAGCCGCCAAGACCGCGAAGGTGGTGAGCACCTATACCTTTCCCGGCCCGAATCTGACGCCGGCTGAAACCTGGGCCAGCGGCGTCCGCACGCCCTACGGCCTGGCGTTTTCGCCCACCGGCGAATTGTGGGAGGTGGAGCATGGCCCGCGCGGCGGCGACGAGCTGAACCTGATCGAGAAGGGCAAGAATTATGGCTGGCCGCTGGTCTCCTATGGCAAGAACTATAACGGCGTGCCCATTCCCAATCCCGACACGCGGCCCGACCTGGCGAAGCCGGTGCTCTATTGGGCTGCCGGTGATCGCGCCGGGCAATCTGATGTTCTACCACGGCACCCAGACCTTCCCGCAATGGAACGGCAACGGCTTCGTCAGCGGCCTGGCGACCAAGTCGCTCAATCGCATCATCTTTGACGGCCATGGCGGCGCCAAATCCGCCGAGCGCTGGGATGTGGGCCACCGCATCCGCGATGTGGAAGAAGGCCCCGATGGTTCGCTGTGGATGCTGGAAGACGCCAATCCCGGCGCCCTGATCCATGTGACACCCAAAGCGATCACTTCGCGTTAGAGGAACTGGAAACGAAAGGCCGCTCGCCGCTCGAAAGATATTAAACAGACTTCAATCGGGCGGCATATCGGCTCTCGTAGTAGAGAATGTCGACATCGGCTCCGGCGGGTAACGCCCGACTCGTACGGAGGCGCCGGGACGGACGCCTCCGCCGGAGCGATCGTTAGCGGATGCAAGCGCGTTTTTCGTTACTTATCCGACCAGACGCCAGAACGGGATCGATTGAGAGCTCGTCGAAGTCGATCTTCCCAAGCTGGACGTCGCGGGTTCGAGCCCCGTCTCCCGCTCCACCTTTTGAACCACACAGGCGCGAGGATTCGGTGCTCGGGAAATTTGAATTCGGCAGCCGACGAAGAGTGGAGCTTTTTTGTAATCTCGTAGGAGAGGGACCAAATGCCACAACCTCCACAAACCTCGATACGGGAAGTTCTTCTACAGGAAATCCACGCCCAAATGCCGAAGAGCCAAATCGACGCGAACTTGTCTCAGAGCACCGTGCTTGATGCGGCAGCCCGAAAATTATCCGGTGTCGCGCATCAGGCAATTCTGACCCAGTGGAGCGAGCTATTTCGTACGGGGCTCATAGCCTGGGGATTCAACCTCTCGAATCCGAACCCGCCGTGGTTCCACCTGACTGATCGTGGCCGTCAGGCGCTCACCAATCTGACACGCGATCCATCCAATCCGGACGGATACCTGCGCCATCTCGATTCCATCGCACGCATTGACGACATCGCGAGGTCCTATTTGACTGAGGGTCTGGAGTGCTATGTAGCCGGGCTCTTTAAAGCAGCGGCCGTCATGGTGGCTGGCGCCGCAGAAAGCATAATTCTCACACTTCGCGATACCATCGTTGCCAGACTAAAGGCGTTAGGCAAAACTGTTCCGAAACAATTAGAGGATTGGCGTATCAAGACGGTGACCGACGCCCTCCGCGATCTCTTCGAGCAGCGGAAGGGCCAACTCGGCACCGATCTTAAGGAGCCGTTCGAAGCCTACTGGTCGGCGTTTGCCCTACAGATTCGCGCGGTGCGAAACGACGCCGGTCACCCCACAAGCATCGATCCCGTCACAGCCGATACTGTCCACGCCTCGCTGCTGATATTTCCGGAACTCGCGAGGCTGGCTGATAGGCTGACGCTTTGGGTGAACCAGGGTTTGAGTTAAGACGTCATCCCACCATGTGAACGCCGCATCCCATAAAGGACAAGACTATGGATCAGCCAGGCAGCATCCAAGCGTACAAATCGCTTTCCGAAGGTCAGCAAAGACAATACCGGCTCATCATGCACGAGTTGATGAGCTTCACACAAAGCCATGCCATCCCGATGTGTTTTGGTCCACCGCTCGTTACCGCGCCTGTTCCCCTTCCTGACGGCTCGATCGCAACCGTCAAACTGCCCCTGACGTTGGGAAAAGTCGACGGCGCAAGCGGATGCGTGCTGCAACTTCAGTCGGGGCACTATTTCGTGACAGCGGAACATGTTCTTGCTGATTACGAAAAGCGGATCGAGGACGGTGAAATGCTTAATTGGCAAATCGGAAAACCGCCTCCGTTCGATCCTGCAGCCCGCGTTAAATGGCGTGACAAGACCGAAGCCTATAAGCGCTCCCAAATGCCGTACAGGTCCACCGACATTGTTTTTCTGCGGTTGAGCCAAGAGGAAGCCCACGCCGCCTGCGGCGAGGCGCGGATCATTCCCTTGACCGGCTACTGGCCCCCGCCTCAACTGAAGGTTGGTCAAGTCGTCGTCTTGGCAGGTTATCCCAACCAGATCCGGACGATTGATCTCAGCGGAACAATGGACCGGCAGGCTTGCGGGTTGACCTTCCAGGTCACGAGTGTCGGTGACGGCTACTGTAAATGCCAGTTTGCCTACGGAGATCTCATCGACTTCGGCGGCAACGCCGGCCAACCGGATTTGAGCAGCGTCAATCTGGGTGGCATGAGCGGATGTCCCGTTTTCGTACTTGCTTCGGCCGAGGAGGGAGCTCTCGTGCAAGTTCCCCGCCTTGCCGGGGTGTTTTCACAACGATGGCGCCCTGATTTCCTCGTCGACCTGGATGTCGATTTCCTCGAAATTGCAACATTCGCGAAAGTGCGCGAGAACGAGTCTCCGCGTCTGACTACGGTTTCCTGCTTTTATGGTCCAAGCTGGTCTTCTAGCTTGCTTCCGGACCGCGCACTCGCAGTCGTCCCGATGCAAGGCCTGGGCACGGGGGGTCCCCCGGGATGGGTGACCTCGCCATTTTGTTACGTTCCTGGCCCCCGCCCACAATGCCACAAAGCGCGTGCGGCGATGTCGGATATTGGCCGTCGGGCAATATCGGACAAGCAGGCATTGCTTGCCGCCGCCGGGCCGTGCGACCCAGGGGCCGAACAACATGTCGGACTGCCACGTCTGGTTGGCGAACTCAGCTTCGTACCAGGTCTTCCTGCAAGCCGCACTCGACGACGCCAGCCGCCTCATCCCGCACGCCCAGTTCTATCTCAATCAGGGGCTGGACGCCTTTCTCGACTGCCTGCGCCAGGCCATCTCAGCCCGCGGCATTCCCACCCGCCTCTACATGGACAACGCCAAGATCTACCGCTTCTCCGCAGTTGGCCCGCATCGCCGCTTCCATCGGCATCCTCATCGTCCATACCCCTCCCTATCAGCCCGAAGGACGCGGCAAGATCGAACGTTTCTTCCGTTCCGTGCGCGAGCAGTTTCTGGCCTCGCTCGATCCCAAAGTTCTGCTTTCCCTCGCGCAACTCAACGAGCGCTTGTGGCACTGGCTCGACACCGATTATCATCGCCGCGAACATAGCTCGCTCCAGACTACGCCGCTGCTGCGCTGGCAGCGCGATATCGAACAGGTTCGCCAACTTCCGCCGGCCACCGATTTACGCCGTCTGTTCTTTCATCGCGTGGACCGGCTGGTGCGTCGCGATTCCACCTTCCTGTTGCAGAATCGTTTCTTCGAAGCGCCCTCGCATCTGGCCGGCAAACGCATCGAAGTGCGCTTCGACCCGCTCGATCTCACCCAACTGGAAATCTACTCCGAAGGAAAGCCCGAGGGCCGGGCGCGGCTGGTCGATGCCGTCGTCAACGGACTGCTGCCGCCCTGGGAAACGGAGGAGAAGTAATCATGTGGGAGTCCTTCTTCGGCTTCAAGAAAACACCGTTCTCCGACAGCCCCGACGCCAAACAACTCTTCGCCTCTCAAGCCTGGAATCAGGTCAAGACACGGCTGGAGTTTCTGGCCCAGCATCATGGCGTGGGCCTGATCACCGGCGAAGTGGGCGCTGGCAAGTCCACCGCCGCGCGCGTGTTCACCGCCACGCTCAACACCAGCTTGTACAAGATTCTCTACGTGCACTTCTCCTCGGGCTCGGCGCTGGACCTGCTCCGCCAGATCGCGCTCGAACTGGACCTGAAGCCGGCGCACTTCCGCGGCGACCTGGTACGGCAGATTGCCGATGCCATCGTGCGCCTGAACCAGGGCAAAAAGCAGCATCCCATTCTGATCTGCGATGAAGCCCATCTGCTGCCGCATCCCGCCCTGGAACAACTGCCGCTGCTGCTGAACTTCGACATGGATTCTTCGCGCTATCTTACTCTCTTGTTAGTCGGCCAGCCGTTGCTGCGGCGCACGCTTTCGCTGCAGATGCACGAAGCGCTCCGCCAGCGGGTCAGCACGCAGTATCACCTGGAAGGACTGACGCGCGAGGAACTCGACGCCCATCTGGCACAGCAACTCAAAGCCGCCGGCGTGTCGCAGCCGCTGTTTGACGATACCGCACGCCAGGGGCTGTATCAGGCCACCAAGGGCATTCCACGCAAGGTCAATAAACTGGCCATGACGGCCTTGCGGTTGGCGGCGGCGAGTAAGTCGCAAACCGTCAATGAAGCCATCTTACTCGATGCCGCGGCGGAGGCGCTGCTGTGAAAGAGAGCGCCAAAGCTTCTCCGAAACCCGCTGTGTTATCGCTGGCGCAATTACTCGCCGAACAACCGGCCTCCCCGCCGCCGGGGTGGATCGAGCCGGGACTGCTGCCGCCGTCGGGCATTCTGTTCGTGGGCGGCGAGCCCAAGGTGGGCAAGAGTCTGCTGGTGGCCAACCTGGCGTTGGCGCTGGCCGCGGGCAAAGACCGCGCCGGTTTCACCATCCCCGCGCCACGGCGTGTTCTGGTCTGCCAGTTCGAACTGCCCACCCCGCAGTTTGTTTCGCGTCTGGCGACGATGCGTCGCTCCCTGGGCGCGGCCGCCGACCAGAACCTGCTGGTGGATACGCGGGCCGGCGGCAATCTGCTGAGTGCACCGCAGGGACTCAATCACTTTCTCAACGCCGCCCGTCAGGCTGCCGCCGAGGTGATCGTGCTCGACCCTTTGTACTCCACTCACGATCAGGACGAAAACGATACCCGTTCCATGGCGGCGCTGTGCCAGAGCCTGTTGCGGCTGCGCGATGCTTCCAAAGCCGCGCTCATCGTCGTGCATCACGTGCGCAAATCGATCGGACGGGAAGAGATCGGCAGCGCCTTCCGCGGTTCCTCGGCGCTGCATGCGGTGGGAGACTCCTACCTGCTGCTCACGCGCCCCTCGGTCCATCTCGCCGCCACTGTCGAGTTGCGCTTCCAGTTCCGCTACGCCGCGGCCTCGGAGCCTCGCTTGCTACAACTCGATCCGCAGACGCTGTGCTTTTCCGCCGCTGGGGCGGCGCCCGCCCGCGCAGCGGTGGCGCGCAAGAAAGTGGAGCAGGAACAGGTGGCTCAGGCGCTGGCCGGTCTGGGACGGCAGGCTCGCTATAACCAACTCCGCCAGCAAGTCATGGAGCAGGCCGAGTGTTCCAAACGTACCGCCCAACTGGCGATCGGAGAAGCCTGCCGCCAAGGTTTGATTGTTCAAGTTGACGGCCAATACCGGCTACCGCTGTAGCTGCGCCTGGCCGCATCGAGGTCCGCTCGGGGTCGCGCCCGGCGGATGCCCAGGGCCGATGCGACGGAGTTGGCTCCGAAGAAATCGGCTCACCACAGCCCTCCCGCTACCCTCCGAATCGAGGCGCGGGAGGGCTGTTTGCTTTCCGACCGCCAAAACAAAACCTGCCATTTCTTTGGTGAAACTCCCGAGCGGAGGCCCTGGGCCAAAACGCGCGCCCGGCCGCTTTTGCCGGGCGTACTATCTTACGGTGCTTTTTTGTCTTCGATTGGTTCAGCGCTTCGGTTGTATCGCCCCGAATTGAGCGAGGACTTGCCCCCAGATATGCCGTCGCTCATGGCTTCGCTGAAAGACGATGACCCGTTCAAAATAAAACACTCCAATCTGATTGCGCAATACGAAGCCCACACTGTTCAGCAGGGCACAATCACGCTTAGCGAAGTCGCGGAAATGAAACGGCTAGCCGAGGCTGTATTGACAAATGCCTTAGCCAAGCGTTTGCAGAAGCGCGCGCAAAAAGCTGATGAATGCGGCGATCCCGATGTTCAAACTACGCAACCCGGGAAAAGCTGAACGGCATCTGGACAGCATTCAAGATCCGCGACAGAACCGCGGCCAACAATTGCCTTAATTTCGATACCCGAAATCCACCTGGAGAAACTGTATCTACCTTATTTAACAATCGACCGCCCACTTCCCAAGCTGGACGTCGCGGGTTCGCCGGTGCGGAACTGATGAGGCCGCATGCCTCGGTTGATTCTGTTGATTAAGAGCGTTCCCAACAGCAGATTGGACACGAAGTCGAGAATGAGGTTTCGAATTAGTCCCCATAAGTCGGCTTGGGACCGTTAACCGCGCCGCTCGGGGCGTCTGGGGTCCCCTCCAGCCCGGGTTATTGTCCGCTGCCGGCGGCGTTCCTGTGATTCAATCCCCCGCCACTCCCGCCGGCACCGCGCGAACCGGCTCCGCCGAAGGCTTCCAAAACAGCAACGAAAGCACGATCGTGAGCACTTGCACGCTGGCGATCAGCGCCACGCAGGCCGGCCATCCCCAGCGGCTCCAGAAGGGGCCCGGCACCGCCGAGCCGAAACTGCCGCCGGCGTAATAGAAGGTCACGTACAGCCCGACGGCCGCCGCCCGCGCCTCGCGCGCCACTTGTCCCACGTAACTCGCGCCGGCCGAATTGCCGATGAATACTCCTGTGCAGCACAGCGCCAGCCCCAGCATGACCACCGGCATGTGGTGCGCCAGTGTCAGCAGGATGCCCACGATGCCACCCGAGAAGGCCAGCAGCAGGGCGGCGCGATGGCCCATCCGGTCGATAGCCCGGCCCGCCACAGGCGTAATCACCGCGCCTACCAGGTACACTACGAACAACATCGCCAAAGCCTGCGTGCTGAGCCGAAACGGCGGCGCCGCCAGGTAGAAGTTGATGTAGGTGAAGGTGGCCAGCAGGGTGAACATCACACAGAAAGCCACCGCATAAGTGGCCAGCAGTTGCGGATTGCGCATATGCCGCAGCATGGGCCGCAGGGTGGGTGACCCGCGCCCTGCCCGCACAAAGCGCCGTCCCGCCGGAAGCCACATCCAAATCGCGATTCCACCCAGCAGGTTGAGCACCCCCAACACCACGAAGGACCATCGCCAGGAGGCATGCGCGGCCACCACCCCCGCCACCATACGCCCGCAGAATCCTCCCACCACGGTGCCCGTGACATAGGCCGCCACGGCCGCCCCTCCGCCGGTTTCCCACTCTTCGTTGATGTAGGCGATGGTGATGACGAAGATGCCCGGGGTGAAGATCCCCTGCCAAAAGCGCCAGAAAATCAACTGCCCGAGATTTTGCGACGTGGCCGCCAGCAGCGTCGGCAGTACCAGCAGAAACGCCGCCGGCACGATCACGCGCTTGCGCCCCAGGCGGTCGCCAATCATGCCCGCCAGCGGCCCCGCGATCGCCACCGCCACCGTGGACGCCGTAACCACCAGGCTGACTTTGGCGGCGGATGCGGCAAACTGCGCGGCCAGCAGCGGCAGGAGTGGCTGCGGTGCAAACAGCGTCAGAAACGCGCAGAAGCCCGCGCACACCACCGCCGCCGTACGCGCCGCGGAGTGGCTTTGAGGCGGCGGCTGGGAAACCGCCGCGGAAGTCGGCATCCCCTCATTTTATGTGCATAGCGGTGGGCTGGGCAGTATCGGTACTGGGCGCCCGCCGGCGTCAGACCGCGGATTGCCGTGTTTCCAGCATCCGTGTGAGCCCGTCCACAACCTTCTTCATGGGTTCGCGCTGCGACCATTCCACCGCCGATACTCGCGCCAGTATCGGAAGGGCCCGCGCGGCGTCCGCCAGTCCGGCGTACAGAATTAGCAGCCGCAGAATGTGGCTGCCGGGCGCGCTCAACTGCACTCGCTGCCCGCCGGAAAAGGAAAACCACTGGTCCACGCATTCCAGGAACCGGTTCTCGCCCACTGCGGCCAGCCGGCGTTTGGCCTCTTCCGTCCAGGCCTTCCCAACGCCCGAATTCCACAGGCTTGGCGAAGCGTTGCGCAGGAGCCACTGCCACGCGGTCGCCTCGTCCACTGGCATGTTCGCGAGGGCCTTCTGGATGCGGCCGGTCCAACAACGCCGCGCGGGCCGGTGGACATCGTGCCACAGCAGCAGGTCCAGGGCGTTGCGCGCCTGCCGCACCTCCGCCGCACGCAGCGGCTCCAGCGCCTCCCGGTACGCACGCGCCGATTCGAACAAATCCGCCGCATAGGGCCCGTTCCGAAAGGCGCGCAGGGCGATTTCCACCGGCTGCCCCGGACTACAGCCGTGCCCCGAAAGAGGGCAGGCGACCCCCAGCAGGACGCAGGCTTCGGCGGCGGTGGGCTTGAGCCGCGCCGTCATGAGCCGCCCGATCAGGATGTGATAGGCCGAGATCCAGAAGTGCCGGTCTACATCGAAGTCCTTCCATTGGGCGAACTCCCGGTAACGCTCGTAGGCCAGAATCAGCAGCGGAATTCTTTCGCCGGCGGGCAACTCCTCCACCAGGTCTTTGAACCGTCCATAGTCCCGGAAGAAATACAGACGATCGGCGGGGGCTTGCCGGTTGTAATCCGGGCGTAACGAAGAGATATATGTTAACCAGCGATCCGCGCCCACTCCTGGTATGTTGGCAATCTCGCGCGTGTTGCGCAAGGCTTGCGGGGTACTTCAGGTACCCCCGTACCAATTAAAGGAATTGCGCTGATTAACGGAGTCGCCCCAGTCGCCTATCCCTACACCCGGTAGAAGTCTGCCCGCCAGGATTTGATGGCTTTCTTAATGTCATTCGGCGCGAGATTCTTTTCGGCCGCCTCGCGGGCCAGCGGCGGAAATTCGGCGTCCGCGGCGAACCGCAAGGCCACAATCTGGAGCGGGGCCAGGCGCGAATCCAGCAGTTTCCCGGTGAGCACGAAATGGCGCAGATTCTCCTCCGCGCGAATGGCGCGGTCCTGCGCCTTCAAGGCGAAAATCCGGCACAGGAAAAACAGGATCAGTACCCCCAGCGTAAGCACCAGGATCAACGAAGCGCTATAGAGCCGCTGGTGGTCGCCCCAGGATTGGTAAAGGTTCACTCCGGCGCCGATCAGCGTGAGCAGGAGCAGGAGAAACAGTACCACGTGGTAAATGGGCACGAATTGCCGGTGATTGGCGTAGTTTTGGGCTTCCATGAGAGAGGCTCCTTTGGGTAACTTCCAGAATATCGCGGAAGCCGGAAGGCCGGAAATCCGACCCGGCGCCCGAGTCCCCGGAGCCGGCGGCGCCTCTACCGGCAGCCCCGGAACCCCGAACCTTTCCGTCAAATCGTTGGAATCCGCTGCACTAACTTCCCTTCACTTGCCATAACTATAGTCGCCACTTTGGTACTAGCCAAATCTATATTTCCAAAGCAGACCGATCTCCTTATACTTGGAGCGGCCTGTTAACGCCGACCCCTTCCTGGAACCCCTGTATCGTCAAGTTTCGGTTACTAAGTGAAAAGCGGAGTCACTCACTATGAATAGACGCATCCTCACCACTCCACTCGTGCTGTTAGTTGCCCTTATTTGGATCCCTGTTCTGCCGGCGCAAACCGGCACCATCGTCACCATCGCCGGCACCGGCACCGCAGGCACCGCGGGAACCGGGGGACCAGCGGCCAGCGCCCAGTTGACCGCACCTTCCGCTATCGCCATCGATGGCGGCAACAACCTCTTCGTCTGCGATACCTACAACAATCGAGTGGTGCGGATCGAAGGCGCTTCCGGCATCCTCACGCTGGTGGCCGGTAATGGAGCGGCGGCTTATGGCGGAGATGGCGGGCCGGCGGTTCAGGGGTCCCTCAACTACCCCGAAGGCGTTGCGCTCGACGCCAACGGCAACCTGTTCATCGCCGACTTCCACAACAACCGCATTCGGCGCGTGGATGCCCAGAGCGGCATCGTCACCACGGTGGCTGGCAACGGGGCCATGGCCTTCGCCGGAGACGGCGGACCCGCCACCAGCGCCTCTCTGGTCTTTCCGACCAGCGTGGCGCTCGACTCGGCCGGTGACCTGTACATCTCGGATATGGGCAATGCCCGCATTCGCCGCGTGGACGCCCAGACCGGCATCATCACCACCGTGGCGGGCAATGGCACTTCGGCCTTCACCCCGGACGGATCTCCGGCACTCGGTAACCCGATTGCGGCCCGTTTGATGTGAGCCTGGATCATTCGGGCAACCTGCTGGTCTACGAATACGCCAGCGCGCGCATCCGGGTGATCAATGCCGCGACGGGCATCCTCAGCACCCTGGCGGGGAATGGCTCCACGGCTTACAACGGCGACGGCGGGCCGGCCACTAGCGCGGCCATATACCCTGACCGCCGTTTATAGCGGCGATAGCAACGATGTCGCCAGTACTTCCGCGGCCGTGGTAGTAACGGTGTCGAAGGCCAATTCGACCACCACCGTAACTTCCTCGCTGAATCCGGCCACCGCCGGGCAAACCGTAACCTTCACGGCCACGGTGTCTCCGGGCGCCGCCACCGGCACGGTGCAATTTAAGGACGGCGGCACGGTGCTGGGCACGGTCACCCTGGCCAGCGGCACAGCGGCCTTCGCCACCTCCACGCTGGCCGCCGGCAGCCACTCGATCACCGCCGTTTATAGCGGCGACGGCAACTACAACACCAGCACCTCCGGCGCATTGACCCAGACGATCAACGCAGCCCTGCCGGCGGCGCCCTCGAACCTCACGGCCACAGCCGCCTCCGCCAGCCAGATCAACCTGAGTTGGACGGCCAGCACTACCTCGGGAGTAACCTATAACGTGTACTCCAGCACCACCTCCGGCTTCACGCCTTCGTCGGGCAACCGCATCGCCACCGCAGTGGCGGGCACCACCTATTCCAATACCGGCCTGGCGGCATCCACCACCCACTACTACCTGGTTACCGCGCAGGATTCGGCGGGCGAATCGGCCTCCTCGAATCAGGCCGGCGCCACCACCCAATCTTCCGGCGGCGGCTGCCACGTGGTGTATACCGTAACCACGCAATGGAACGTCGGTTTCGGCACCGCGCTCACCATCCAGAACACCGGCACCACCGCCATCAACGGTTGGAGCCTCACCTGGACGTGGGCCGGAAACCAGGAGATTACCGAGTCCTGGAACGCCAATTATTCGCAGACCGGGGCCAACGCCGCCCTGACCAACGCCAGTTGGAACGCCTCCATTCCCGCCGGCCAAACCATCAGCGGCATGGGCTTCAACGGCAGTTACAGCGGCTCCAACGCCACGCCCACGGCGTTCTATCTGAACGGCACGCTCTGCCATTAACCAGCCGGCCAATGGCTTGGCAGTTGCATCCGAACCGGACCGCCGAAGCGGACGGCGGAATCGGACGGCGGAACCGTGGCAACCGGAGGGGCAGCCGTCCCGGCCAACCGTGCCGGGTAACTGGCCTGGGGCAGCCGAACTTGCTGCCCCGCCGCACCCTCGGAACCCAGGGTGAGTGGCGAATCGTTCAGCGGTTGACCCGGAATGGCTTGGCCGATCCCCAAATCCGCCCCGGGCCGCGTAAGCCATACCAGCCTCTGGCCTCCCGTCCTATCCGAGTACAATGGGAAAGCCATGAACCTGGATGAGGTAGCCCGGCGCGCCAACGTTTCCACCGCTACGGTGTCGCGCGTGCTGAATAACGCCAGCGTGGTCAAGAGCAGCACGCGCGCCCGCGTGGTCAAGGCCATCGAGGAGCTGAAGTACCATCCCAATCTGCATGCGCGAAGCCTGGCGGGAGGAAAGAGCCGCACCCTGGGCGTGGTGGTCTCCAACATGGAGAACCCGTTTTTCTTCGACATCTATAAGACCATCGAGTCCTGCGCCCACACCGCGGGCTTCGAGGTGGTGGTCTCCAATACCGACTACCGCTCCGAGCAACTGGCCAGCAGCCTGCGCCTGATGATCGGCCGACGCGTCGCCGGGCTGGCGGCCATCGTCTCCGAAATGGACCCCCTGTTGATTGAGGAGCTGGGGGGCACCGATATCCCGGTGGTTTTCTATGACGTCGGCACTCCCCGCCACAACATCGCCAACATCCGGGTCAATTACCGCAGCGCCATGGAAAAGGTGATCGACTATGTCTACAGCTTGGGCCATCGCAGGCTGGGATTCATCGGCCACCACGCGGTGCTCGGCCCGATCAACGAGCGCATGAAGTCGGTCATGGACGCTATGTCGCGAATTCCCGCGCTCGAAGTGCGCACCACCGCCGATTCCGATAGCCTGGATGGAGGCCGCCAGGCCGCCCGCACCCTGCTGGATGGAGGCCCGCTCCCCACCGCCATCCTCTGCGTGAATGACATCATGGCCGTCGGAGCCCTGCGCGAGCTGCGCGAACGCGGCCTGCGCGTCCCGCAGGATATTTCGGTAACCGGCTTCGATAACGTCAAGCTTTCCGAGTTCTGCTACCCGCCGCTCACCACCGTCGATATTCCCCGCGACCGCATCGGCCGAATCGTCTGCGATTATCTCCTGGCCAAGACCGGCGAGCCGGAGGTGCCCAGCCCGGAGGTCTTGATCGACCCCGAACTGGTGCTGCGCGATTCCACCGGCCTGGCCCCCGCGTAGCCCGCGGCGCTCCACCGGCCGCCCGTTTCCACCTGGCGCAATGCGGCAGTTTCATTTTTCTTTGGGCGCCCTTCGACGCCCCTCGCGGATTGCTTGACATCCTCCCTGCGCATACATAAGATAAGCAGGTGCAAGCGATTACAGCGCTTCCCCCTCCCCTGGCCTTGTGGTTCCAGGCAGTTCCCAGCCGCCTGGTTTCCCTGTCCGGCGTGGATCTCGCGATCATCATTTTGTACTTCTGCACGGTCATCGGCATCGGCCTCTATCTCCGCCGCTACACCAATACCGGCGAGGACTTCTTCCTGGCCGGCCGCGAGATGACTGCCTGGGTGGCCGGCCTCAGTTTTCTGGCCGCCAATCTCGGCTCGCTCGAGCTGATGGGCTGGGCAGGCGCTTCGTATCAATACGGCATTCTGGCCGCCCACTGGTATTGGATCGGCGCGATTCCCGCCATGCTCTTCCTGGCCATCGTGATGATCCCGTTCTATTACATCTCCAAGACTCACTCCGTCCCGGGCTACCTGAAACTGCGCTACGGCGAACCCGCGCGCGCGCTTTCCGCCGTCTCCTTCGGCTTCATGACCGTGCTGATGAGCGGCATCAACATGTACTCCATGGCCCTGGTGATGAAGGTGGTGCTGGGCTGGGATATCCACGTCAGCATCTGGGTCTCTTCGGTCACCGTGGCCGTCTACGTGGTCCTGGGCGGCCTGCTTTCCGCCATCTTCAACGAGGTGCTGCAATTCGTCCTCATCTGGCTGGGCGCGCTGCTGATCTCCATCATCGGCCTGGTCGAGGCCGGCGGCTGGAGCGGCATGGTCGCCCGCATCCACACCCGCTTCCCCAACCAGGATTACACCCACCTCTGGCGCACCCTGGGGTCCTTCTCCGACAATCCCATGGGCATCAACTGGGTGGGCATCGTCTTCGGCCTGGGCGCCGTCATCTCCATGGGCTATTGGACCACCGACTTCCTGGTGGTGCAGCGCGTGATCGCCGCCAAGGATCTGCGCTCCGCCAAACTCGCGCCCGTCATCGGCGCGGCCTTCAAAATGTGCGTGCCGTTCATCGTCATCCTCCCGGGCCTGCTGGGCCTCGCTGTGCTGCCCTACCACCTGGTTGGCGAGACGCAAGCCGTGGCCACCGGCGGCCACAGTTACAACGAGGTGCTGCCGCTGATGCTGGCGCGCTACTGCGGGCCGGGCCTGCTGGGCCTCGGCATCACCGCGCTGATCGCCGGCTTCATGTCCGGCATGGCTGGCAACGTCAGCGCGTTTTCCACCGTCTGGACCTACGACATCTACCGCGCCGTGTTTCAGCAAGGAAGCCAGCCGACGCGCATTATGTGAGCATGGGCCGCTGGTGTACCATTCTGGGCGTGCTGGTCAGCATCGGTACCGCCTACCTGGTGATGCAATTCCAAAGCATCATGGATTACGTCCAGGCGCTCTTCAGCTTCTTCATCGCGCCGCTCTTCGGCTACGGTCCTGTTCGGCATGCTGTGGAAGCGCGCCACTCCGGCTGGCCGGTTTCTGGGGCCTGCTGGCGGGTACCTGCTCTTCCATCGGCATGTGCATCTGGGTGCAGGTCGACCCCTCCGCTCTTCGCTACGTGGCCCTTTCGCCGTATGGCCAAGGACATGGCCGAAAACATGTTCCGCGCCCTCTGGTCCTGGCTCATCTGCGCCGTGGTAACCCTGCTCGTCAGCCTGGTGACCAAGCCCAAGCCCGAATCCGAGCTGGTCGGCCTGGTCTACGGCTGCACCGACATTCCCTCCGAAGGCCACCTGCCGCTCTATCAGCGGCCGATCTTCTGGGCAGGCGTAGTGGCGCTGGCTTTTGTGATCGTGCAAATCATTTTCTGGTAAAAGCCCATGCATCGTCCTGGAATGATCTCCATCTGGTTCTTCATCGGCGCTGCTGTTGCTGGCCTATGGCCTGCTGATCTGCGGCGCGGGAATCTACGAGCTGGTGTCGCCGCCGGAGCACCCCGTGGTGCTGGCCGAATTGCACGCCGGAGTCTGGTGGGGCGCGCTGCTGATCGCGCTCGGCGCCATCTACACCATCAAATTCGCGCCCGGAAAAGGAAACTGACCCCATGACCAACGGAAACGGCCGGCCCGTCACCTTCGGTGTGATCGTCGGCAACCGGGGCTTCTTCCCCGATCACCTGGCGCAGAGCGGCCGAACCGAAATGCTGGCGGCCCTCGAAAAGGCCGGCTACGGCGCGGTGGCCCCCACCCCGCAGGAGACCAAGTACGGCGCGGTTGAAACGCGCGCCGAAGCGGCCTGTTGCGCGGACCTTTTCAAGAAGCACCGCGACTCCATCGATGGCATCATCGTCACCCTGCCGAATTTCGGCGACGAGCGCGCCATCGCCGACACCCTCCGCATGGCCGGCCTGCACGTGCCCGTGCTGGTGCAGGCCACCCCCGATACGCCCGGCCTGATGACCATCGCCGACCGCCGCGACAGCTTCTGCGGCAAGATGTCGGCCTGCAATAATCTGGCGCAGTACGGCATCCCTTACTCGCTGACCACGCTGCCACACCGAAGCGCCCGGCTCCGACACTTTCCGCAAGCGACTGGATTGGTTCGCCGCCGTCTGCCGCGTGGTCCGCGGTCTGCGCCGCCTGCGCATCGGCGCCATCGGCGCGCGCCCGGCCGCCTTCAACACCGTCCGCTACAGCGAGAAAATCCTGGAAGCCAGCGGCATCTCGGTGGAGCCCATCGACCTTTCGGAAATCTTCGGCCGCATCGCGCGCATGCCTGACGGCGACCCCGCCGCGGTGGCCAAGCTGGAGGCTATCCACCGCTATGTGTCCACCGACAGCGTCCCCGCTGCAGCGCTGCTCAAGATGGCCAAGCTCGGCGCGGTGATCGACCAGTGGATGGCGCAAACCGAGGTCACCATCAGCGCCGTGCAGTGCTGGACCTCGCTCGAAGAGTACTTCGGCGTGGTGCCCTGCACGGTGATGAGCATGATGAGCGAGAACCTGCATGTCCAGCGCCTGCGAGGTGGATATCTGCGGCGTAGTCGGCATGCACGCCTTGCAGCTTGCCTCGGGAACTCCCAGCGCCCTGCTCGACTGGAACAACAACTACGGCGACGATCCCGATAAGGCCGTCTGCTTCCACTGCAGCAATCTGCCCAAGCATTTCTTCCGCGAGGCCGCATGGACTTTCAGCAGATCATCGCCGGCACGGTGGGCCGCGAGAACACCTACGGCACCTGCGTCGGCCTGGTGAAATCCGGCCCCATGAGCTTCGCCCGCTTCTCCACCAACGACCGCGCCGGCGCCATTCGCGGCTACGTGGGCGAGGGCGCTTTCACCGACGACCCGCTGGACACCTTCGGCGGCGCCGGCGTCGTGCGCATCGAAAACCTGCAAAACCTGCTGCGCTACATCTGCGAACACGGCTTCGAGCACCACGTAGCCGCCAATCTGTCGTCCGTCTCGGGCGCCGTCCGCGAAGCCGCCACGCGGTACCTGGGGTGGCATGTGCACCAGCATGCGTAGAGGAACAACCTTGACGCGGAGACACGGAGACGCGGAGAAATCCCCTTGGGTTTTGTCCGCGCTGCCTCCGCGTCTCGGCGGTGAATTCCACGCCCCCCTCCTGAGCGGCCTCCCGATTCACCGCAGAGCCGCCGGGAACCCACAGACCACCCGCAGAAATTCTCCTTGGTCTTCTCCGCGCTTCCTCCGCTTCCTCCGTGTCTCCGCGGTGAATCTCAATCCCCCTTGGAAAACCACCCCCTATGAGCATCGTTGCCGGCGTTGATTTCGGCACCCTCAGCGTGCGCGTTTCCATCTTCGATAGCGTCCACGGCCGCCTGGGCTCGGGCGCCGGCGAGTATCCCCTGCTGCGCCGCAAGGACGATCCCGATTACGCCACCCAGAGCCACGCCGACTCACATGCGCGCGCTGGCCGAGGCCATGCGCAAGGCCCTCGCAGCCGCGGGCGTCGACGGCCAGTCCATCGAGGCCCTGGCGCTCGACACCACCGGCTCCAGCGTGATCCCGGTCGATGCGCAGCTCCAGCCCCTCGACGATTACTACCTCTGGTGCGACCATCGCGCCTGGCGCGAAGCCGCCGAAATCACCGCTGCCGCGCGCGCACGGGGACTCGAAGCCATCGACTGGTGCGGCGGCATCTACTCCTCCGAGTGGGGCTTCGCCAAGCTGCTCCACTGGCTCCGCCACAATCCCGAAAAGCGCGCCCGCTTCGCCACCGCGCTGGAACATTGCGACATGGTGGCCGCCGTCCTCTGCGGCATCACCGACCCCGTCCGCCGTCCCCCGCAGCATCTGCGCCATGGGCCACAAGTGGATGTGGAACGCCTCGCTGGGCGGCCTGCCGCCCGAGGAATTCCTGGCCGCGGTCGATCCGCTGCTCGCCGGCGTGCGCGCGAAACTCGCCGGCCGCTACGCCACCTCCGACCAGATCGCCGGCCACCTCTCGGCCGAATGGGCCGCGCGCCTGGGCCTGCGCGCCGGCATCCCCATTCCCGTGGGCGCCTTCGATGCCCACTGGGACGCCATCGGCGCCGGCGTGCGGCTGGGCGACGTGGTCAACGTGGTCGGCACCTCCACCTGCATCATCGCCATCGGCGAGCAGCGCCGAGCTGATCCCCGGCGTCTGCGGCGTGGTGCCCGGCTCGGTCGACCCGCAGCGCATCGGCATCGAAGCCGGCCTCTCCGCCACCGGCGATATCTTCGACGCCATCGCCCGCCGCGCCGGTACCACCGTGGCCGAACTTTCCCGAGGCCTGGAAAATTACCGCGCCGGCCAGACCGGCCTGCTGCGCCTCACCTGGGACAACGGCGACCGCACCGTCCTGGTGAATCCCGAACTTGAGCGGCGTCACGCTCGGCTGGCGCCTCACCCATACCGCCCAGGACGAGCTGTTCGCCGCCATCGAAGGCACCGCCTTCCATACCCGCGTTATCTTGGAGCGCATGGAGGAGCACGGCGTCCCGGTGCACCGCATCATCAATGGCGGCGGCATTCCGCAAAAGAATCGCGGTGCTCAACCAGGTCTACGCCAACGTGCTGGGCAAGCCCATCCTGGTGCCCAAAGCCGAGGTCACCAGCCTGGGGTCGGCCATCTTCGCTTTCCTCGCCGCGGGCACCTTCGCCACCATCGAAGAGGCCCAGGACGCCCTCTGCCCCGATTACCTGACCATCGAGCCGCGCCGCGCCGAGGTGGATACCTGCGAAGATCTCTACTGCCTCTACCGCAAGCTTTATTTCGCTTTTGGCGCCCGCCGCTCGCCCGCCGTTGAAATTGGCGACGTGCTGCCGGAGTTGCGGCGCATCGCCGCACACGCCAGAATGGGACGAGATGCTGCCAACGCTACGAGCTGAAGTACTGGAAGCCAACCTGGAGCTGGTGCGCCGCGGCCTGGTGCTCTACACCTTCGGCAACGCCAGCGGTGTTTCGCGCGACGAAGGCCTGGTGGTCATCAAGCCCAGCGGCGTGCCCTACGACGAAATGACCCCCGCCCACATGGTGGTGACGGACCTGGAAGGCCGCGTCGTCGAAGGCGATCTGCGCCCCTCCACCGACCTCGCCACCCACGTGGCCCTGTACCGGGCGTTTCCCTCCATCGGCGGAGTGGTTCACACGCATTCGCGCCACGCCACCTCGTGGGCCCAGGCCGCCCGCGAGATCCCCTGCTTCGGCACCACCCACGCCGATTATTTTCACGGCGCCATCCCGGTTACCGACCCGCTTTCGCCCGCAGAAGTGGAATCCGCCTACGAGGCCAACACCGGAGTGGCCATCATCCGCGCCATGGGCCCGCGCGACCCGCTCTCCTGCCCCGCTATGCTGGTGGCCGGCCACGGCCCGTTCTGCTGGGGCGGCACGGTGACGGAGGCGGCGCACACTGCTGTCATAGTGGAGGAACTGGCCGCCATGGCCTGGATGACCATCGCCATCAACCCCGCCGCCTCGCCCATCGCCGTATGCCTGCGCGATAAGCATCACTTCCGCAAGCATGGCTCCGCCGCGACTTACGGCCAGAAGTAACCGCAGCCCCTGCCGCCGCTACCCCGCCCCTGCCCGCGAGCGGGCCTGCACCGCGGCGAACAACACGTTGAGACCCTCCGCCATCGTTGGGTGCGTGAGAACCGCGTCGCGCAGTGCCGTGTAGGGCAGCTTCGCAATCATCGCCGTTTGCACCACCGCCATCATCTCGCCGGCTTGGGTTCCGAATGCCGTGAACCCCAGGATCTCATCGCTATCCCCGCGGACCAGCGCCTTCAGGAATCCGCGCGTCTCCGAAAGCGTGTGGGTGCGCAGCACCGCGATCATGGGAACCTTAGCCAGGCGATAAGCGATCCCCTGCTTGCGGGCTTCCGATTCCGTCAGGCCCACGTGCGCCAACTCGGGGTCCGTAAACAGGCAGAACGGCACCATCCGGCCCGTCGTGGTCCGGCTTCCGCCGTTGAGGTTGTCGTACACCACCCGGAAATCGTCAAACGAAATATGCGTGAATTGCGGACTGCCGGCGCACTCGCCCATGGCCCATATGCCCGGCGCGGTGGTCTGCAAACGTTCGTTCACCCGGATATACCCGCGCGGGTCCAGTTCCACGCCGGTCTTCTCCAGTCCCAGCCCCTGCGTATTGGGAATCCGCCCGGCCGCTACCAGCACGTCGGACGCGTCCACGCGGCGCTCCCCGTGCGAATCCCGCACCCGCAGCTTCACTCCCTGGCCCGACGTGCCCTGCACTTCCAGCAGATCGGTGCCCAGCAGCACCTCGATGCCCTCGTCCCGAAACAGGTTCTGGAGGCCTTCCGCGACATCCGGATCCTGGTGGCTGGTAAGTTGCGGCCCGCGCTCCAGAACCGTCACGCGGCTTCCGAACCGCCGCATCGCCTGCGCCATTTCGAGCCCTACAAACCCGCCGCCCAGCACTACCAGGTGCTCCGGCACACGGTCTAACTCCAGCGCTTCCACGTGCGTCAGCGGCTTGGCCGCCCGCAGCCCCGGCGTATCGGGAATGGCCGCGTGGGTTCCCACATTCAGAAAAACCTGATCGCCCGTGAGGACTTTCTTAGTCCCCTCCTTGGTCTGTACCTCCACTGTCTTTGGCGCTACGAACCGCGCCTCGCCAAGCATCAACTCACCACCGGTCGTTTTGTACAAGTTCAGGTGATCGGCAATCTCGCTATCCACCATCCGGCGCTTGCGCGAGCGTACGCCCACCATGTCCACCTTCAGTGTTCCGGTGGTCATGCCGAAATCCGCCGAGTGCCGGATGTAATCCGCCACCTTGGCGCTATGAATGACGTTCTTGCTGGGCAGGCACGCAATATTCGGGCACGAGCCGCCGATCAAGCCCGCTCCACCACAACCGTGCGCCGCCCGGCTTTGCCCATCCTCCAAGCCAAATGCTTGCCTGCTTCCCCACTGCCGATAATCAGAATGTCAATTTCTTGTTGGTCCGCCATGCTAGTCCCCAAAATTCAGCGTTCGTGCGCCACCACTGCAACGTCCTGCGCCTGCAAGGGTTGGGCTTGCTTTAGCCTGCCCTGCTTCGTCACGCCTGACGAACAGGCCCCGCGCTGCCCTTACTCATTGCGCGCCACGGCGCAATCCGGCAAGCGATTGCGAGCCGCCGCGTGGTCAATCGGGGTTGGATTCCGCGCGTCCGCCCATCCCGCATCTGCCTGTCTCATCGCGGCGGCCCGCTGCATGCCGATTCCGAGTTTGCGCATCCGGTAGAGCAAAGTAGTTCTGGGTAATCCGAGCCGCGCGGCCGCGCCATTCCGCCCGGCCAGCACCCATCCTGATTGTCGCAGCGTTTCCAGAATATGATCGCGTTGCGCGTCTGCCAGTGTACGGTTTTCTGGCGAAGAATTGGTCGTGACTGTGCGCCTGGTCACTCCGCAATCCAGGGACAACTCCTCTTCCGGCGAAAGAATCACGGCGCGCTCCATGACGTTCTGTAGTTCGCGGATGTTGCCTGGCCAGTCATAGTGCAGCAGGCTTTGCATCACGCTCTCGGATATCTGGCTGACCGGCTTGTTCATGCGAATGGCAAACTTGCACATAAAATGGCGCACCAGCAGCGGGATATCCTCGGGGCGGTCCCGCAGGGGTGGAACGGTAATCGGAAACACATTCAACCGGTAGAACAAATCCGCGCGGAAGCGGCGCTCTTGTACCATCTGCAGCAGGTCCTGATTCGTCGCGGCAACAATACGCACATCCACCCGGATCGTGCGGCTGCCTCCGAGTCGCTCGAATTCCTGCTCCTGCAGAACTCGCAGCAGCTTGGGCTGCAATTCAAGCGGCAGATCGCCGATTTCATCCAGAAACAGCGTTCCGCCATGGGCCTGTTGAAACCGCCCCGTGGTTTGCGTCACCGCACCGGTGAAAGCTCCGCGCTCGTGCCCGAACAATTCGCTTTCGATCAGGCCGGCCGGCATGGCGGCGCAGTTCAGCTTGACGTACGGCCCCCGTTTTCGCAGGCTTTCCTCATGGATGGCCCTGGCAATCAACTCTTTCCCGGTGCCGGTCTCGCCATGGATCAGCACCGCCGCATCGGTTCGAGCCACCATCTGTACCGAGTCCCAGACTCGCCGGAGACCTTCGCTGGAGCCAATCAATTCATTGTTGGGTCCGCTCGGTTCCGTCGGAAAACAGCATATCGCGTTAGCAGCCATATATTCTCCAAATCATTAAGGATCAAAAACACCTGCCCTATTCGAAAGGAGTTGCCCTCTGCAAACTGGGCGTCGGTACCTGATTAGTCACCAGTATGGCCCCGTTGCCGAGCGAAACCATCACCAGATCGAGTAATCTTTTTCCCCCCCAATTGAAGCCGCGCCATTCCCAAACTGGGCCGTGCCGTTTCGCACCATACGCGGTTTACCCTTAGAACGTCCCGTATCCATGGGAGCAACCGCCGGCATCTACCACAGCGGGGATTCATGACCGCCGAATCAGTGTTAACGAAAGCCAATTTCGAAAAACTTCGGAAAATCGATACCTGCACCGTCTCCAATGCCATCGAAAGGCTGCATGGCCGCTTGCGCAATGAGGGCCAGATTTCCGGCTCCGTGTTGCACTGCATATTTCCGCATCTGCCGCCCGTGCTGGGTTACGCGGTGACCGGATGCATGCGGGCCTCTACCGAGCCTGTCGCCGGACGCACTTATCACGAGAACATGAGCTGGTGGCATTACGTGGCTTCCATTCCGGAACCGCGCATCATGGTGGTGCAGGATCGCGACGAAAAGCCCGGCGGCGGAGGCCTGGTTGGCGAATTGCACGCCGTGATCGGGAAAGCTCTGCACTGTGTAGCGTATGTCACCAACGGATCGGTGCGCGATCTGCCTGGCGTGGAGGCCATTGGCTTTCAATTATTCGCCGGGAGCGTGGCAGTGTCCCATAAGTACGCCCATATCTCTGAGTATGGAAGACCCGTCGAAATCGATGGACTTACGATATGTCCGGGAGACCTGCTTCACGGCGACCGTCACGGCGTCCATTCCATTCCCCTGTCGATCGCCTCGGAAATTCCCGGGATGGCCGCGGAAATCAACCGGGAGGAGGAGGAGCTTAAGAAGCTCTGCCGCTCGCCGGGGTTTTCCTTGCAGAAGTTGGAAGAGGAATTGCAGAAGATCCCTGGCGGTGGGTTTGAGACACCGTTGGACGGCTATCGGCCGTAAGCATATGTCTTCCCAAACGCCGGTCGGGCGATGCTCGATGTTCTTCGCGCTGGTCTCTCTTGCGCTTCTGCCTTCCTGCGGCGAGCGAAACGTTTCCGCTAAAGCGAGTAACGGATCCCCCGGTCAAACCGGCCCCGAAGTGGGCGTGATCAAAGCCGTCCGCACCAACCTCCAGCAAACCCTGGTGGTCTCCTCCGAGTTGGTTCCCTTTCAGCAGATCGATGTCTACGCCAAAGAGTCCGGCTTCGTCCGCCAGCTCAACGTGGATTTCGGCACACATGTAAAATCCGGCCAAGTGATGGCCGTGCTGGAAATTCCTGAGCTCCAGATGCAAATAGAGGAAGACCAGGCGGCCATCAGAGATGCCGCCAACGAGGTCGCCCGCTACCAGGAAGAGCTCAGCCGTGTAGCGGCCCAGCAGAATGTGACCCACCTCCAGTTTACCCGCCTGGACCAGGTCGCCAAAAGCAAACCCGGCCTGGTGGCGCAGCAGGAAGTGGACGATTGGCAGGGAAAGGATCTGGCTGCCGAATCGCAGGTGGCCGCCGCCCGCGCCAGCCTGGAATCGGCCCGCAGCCGGCTGGATATGGCGCAGGCCAAGCAGCGCCACGACCAGGCGTTGTTCGATTATTCGCAGATCACCGCTCCTTTCCCCGGCGTGGTCACCAAGCGCTACGCCAACCTGGGAACCCTGATGCAGTCGGGCATGAATACCAGCACGCAGGCACTTCCGCTGGTGCAACTCTCTGAGGACGACCGCTTCCGCCTGGTGATTCCAGTTGCGGAATCCTACGTTCCTTCGATACGAGTCGGCGATCCCGTCGAAGTCCGGATTGCCGCTCTGAACCGAAGCTTCCCCGGCAAGGTGGCGCGTTTCTCGGTGGACGTGGAGGAAGACACCCGCACCATGCACACCGAAGTGGATGTGCTCAACCCCGAACGCGTCCTGATGCCGGGAATGTACGCCGAAGCCACCCTGACGCTGGACCGCCGGAATGGCGCCATCGCGGTTCCGCCGGAAGCCATCAACATTGAGGGCGCGGGCCGCAGCGTCTGGGTGGTCGACCCCTCCGGAAAGGTCGAGGACCGCAAGGTGACTCTGGGCGTGGAAACGCCCGACGAAGTCGAAGTCCTCTCCGGATTGAAAGCCGGCGAAATGGTGGCGGCGGGCGACCGCAGCCGCCTCAAAGCCGGGGAGATCGTCCGCCCCAAGGAGATTCAACTCATCCGCTATGACACCAGTAACTAGCGTGCTGTCCCGCTCACCACTTGCTTACGTGCACGGCTCTGAGACTGGCTCCCGGAGCCGCGGCCGTGTGGGAGTGGTTGTCAAATTCTGGCTGGGACACGGCACCAGCAGCGCGCACCGCCACCGCCGGTGAGATTATGTCCGGCTTCTCTATCCGCCATCCTTATTTCGTCTTCGTAGTTTGCCTGGTCCTGGTTCTCATCGGAGTTACCAGCCTGGCTCGCATGCCGGTAGATCTCTTCCCCGCCATCAACATTCCGGTGGTCGATGTCGCCACGTTTTATTCCGGAATGCCGCCGCAGGATATCGAAACCGATATCACCAACCGTTTTGAGCGCTTCTTCACCCTGGCCGCAGGAATCGAGCACATGGAGTCCCGCTCCCTGCCCGGCGTCAGCATCATCAAAGTCTATTTCCAGCCCGGCACCGACCCGGATGCGGATATGACCGGCCTCTCGAACCTCGCCCTGGCGGACCTGCGGCGTCTTCCGCCCGGCACACTCCCGCCGGTGGTATTGAAATTCGATGCCTCCAGCCTCCCCGTCTGCCTGGTGACCCTTAAGGGCCAGGGTCTTACTGAAACCCAACTGCGCGACTTGGGCCAATTCCAGATCCGCGACCAGATTGCCGTGGTCAAAGGCGCCGAGGTTCCTCCGCCCTTCGGCGGTAAGTACCGGCAGATCATGGTCTATGTCGACCCATATAAGTTGCTTTCGCGCGGCCTCAGCCTCATGGACGTCGTCAACGGGGTCAATAAGAACAACCTCATCCTGCCCGCCGGAGACGTCAAGGTCGGCACTTACGATTACTATGTCTATTCCAACGTTCTGGTGGATAAAGTCCAGGAGCTGAATAGTGTTCCGCTCAAAACCGTCGGCCAGCGCTGGGTATCGGTTGGCGACGTGGGCGAAGCCGAGGATGCCCACCAGATTCAGTACAACCTGGTGCGCGTGGACGGGCAGCGCTCCACTTACCTGCCGATCATGAAACAGGGCGGCCAGACCAACACCATCCAGGTGGTGGATGGCATCCGCAGCCTGGTGAAACGCTTGTTCGGCTTGCCCAAAAGCCTGGTGGCGTCGGTAGTCTTCGATCAGTCGGCGTTCGTCAAAGAGGCCATCCGGACACTGCTCCACGAAGCCCTGCTCGGCCTGCTGCTCACCAGCCTGATGATCCTGCTCTTCCTCGCCAGCCTGCGGGCCACCGCGGCCGTCTGCCTGTCGATTCCTCTCTCCGCGCTCACCACCTTCATCATCCTTTACCTGCTCGGCCGTACCGTCAATACCATGGTTCTGGGCGGCCTGGCTCTGGCTTTCTCGCGGATCATCGATAACTCTGTAATCTCTCTCGAAAATATCTACCGCCATCTGGAACACGGCTCGTCGCCCGAGCTCGCCGCCGAAGAAGGCGGAGCGGAGGTCAACCTGGCGGTGCTCTCTGCCACCTGACCGCCGTGGTGGTGTTCTTCCCCGTCACTTTCCTATACGGCGTGAGTAAGTTTCTCTTCACGGCCTTGGCAATGGCCGTGGTCATCTCGTTGTTTGTGTCTTATTTCGTGGCCATGACCGTCATACCGCTGTTTTGCGCCCGCTACGTACGGTTACAGCCGCCTCCCGAGGAGACCGCGGATGGCGCTGGGAGACCCCGAAATTCTCCCTGGGGAGCGATTCCATGCTGGGTTTGACCGCGGATTCACCCGCTGCTGGATTTCTACGAACGCACCGTGCGCCGCGCGGTCCGGCGTCCCGGCCTCACCGTTGCGGTTCTGCTAGGCGCGTTCGTCGCCAGCCTGGGCCATCTATCCCTTGCTCGGCGTGGCGTTCTTTCCCGCGTACCGATGCGGGACAGTTTTCCATCAACCTGAAGGCGCCTACCGGAACCCGCATCGAAGTCACCGAACAGTATGTCGCCAAGGTCGAAGACCTGATCCGCAAGAGTCATCCGCCCATCCGATTTTCACATGATCGTATCCACCGTCGGCCTCGATCCGGGCTTTTCCTCGCTCTACACCACCAACTCCGGTGAGTACACAGCCACCATTCAGACGGCACTCCAAACCTCTCACGCAATCAGCAGTTTCGACTACATGGATCGGTCCGCCGCCGCGATCGCCGCGCAGTTTCCCGAATTGCGGACGTTTTTCAGCAGCGGCTCCATGGTGGATGCCGTCCTCAACATGGGGACGCCCGCACCCATCGATCTCCAGATCTCCAGCGCCGATCTGGACCAGGCCTATCGACGTCGCCCGCGATCTTCGCAGATCGCATCGCGCAGTTACCCGGAGTCGAGCGAAGCATACATTCCACAGGATATGAATTATCCCGCCGTGCGGCTGGATGTGGACCGCGTGCACGCCGCCGAGCTGGGGTTGACTCCCGAGAAGTGTCGTCCGCAACGTCATCACCGCCCTCAATTCCAACCTGATGATCGCGCCCAATTACTGGCTCGACCGCAAAACCGGAAACGATTACTTCCTCACCGTCCAATACTACGAAAACGGCCGGCCGGCGATCCACGACTTCATCGACCTCAAAAATATTCCGCTGCGCGACCCCAGCTCCGGCCATCCCACAACCCTCGATACGGTGGTCAAGTTGACCAAGATCCTGACGCCCACCGAAATCGATCATTACCAGATTCAGCGCGTAGATGGATATTTACGTGAACCCGTCGGGGGAGGATCTGGGCAGAGTCGCGGGCCAGATCAACCACATAGTCAGCCAGCGCCAAGTTACCCGATGGTGTGCGCGTCGACCTGCGCGGCATGGTGCAGTCCATGCTCGAATCCTTCCGCAGCTTTGCCATTGGACTGTCGCTCTCGGTCGTCCTGCTGTATCTGATTCTGGTGGCCCAATTCAGTTCCTTTAAGGATCCCTTTCTCATCATGCTGGCAATCCCCATGGGGTTTATCGGCGTGCTGATCATCCTGCCCCTTACCCATACCACTCTCAACGTCATGTCGCTGATGGGCGTGCTGATGCTGGCCGGTATCGCCGCTTCCAACAGCATCCTGATCGTCGAATTCGCCCACCGCCTGGAGCAGACCGGCCACTCCGTGGAGGATGCCGTGATCAACTCCTGCCGCGTCCGCCTGCGGCCCATCCTCATGACCTCTCTCGCCACCATCATCGGCATGCTGCCCATGGCTCTCAAACTGGGCACCGGCAGCGAGCAATACGCGCCCCTCGCACGAGCCATCATCGGGGGCCTTACCGCCTCGGTCATTCTGACGGTCTACATTGTTCCGGCAGCCTATGAGCTGGCCTATCGAAATAGCCGTGGAAATCCGCCGCCAGTAGCAAGACCGAACCTGAAGTCGAGGTACGGAGAA
>CAWDOH010000046.1:0-12171 GCA_963803725.1 Bryobacterales bacterium
ACTAGGTCTGCGAGCGCGAGGTGTCGTGCGGTTGCGGTGACCGCGATAGACGCTCCTTTGAAGACACGCCGCAAGCCATTGATTCCATTGCATCGGCGCATTGCACGTCTGCATCGTTTTTGGTGGCCCGCAGGGCCATCGGGCACACCCTCACGGTCGCGCTCGGATCGGGGCTAAGAGCGTGAGCGAGTGGTCGCCTGATGGTGACATATTTCGCGGTCATAGCACCAGGTCTTCGAGCGCGGGGTCCGCTCACTTTCGGTCGCGGCTCCATTTCACCGCTGAGCCACGCGGATAAGCGGGCGGGCGAACCGAAATCACGCGGTCGCACCTGGTATGCCGTCCCGCTTAGCGCTTGCTTGCGCTCGCGGCTCCCACTAGCGCACGGAGCCGGGCTCTGAGGGCACCGCCCGAGGGCACGCCCTGAGCAAGCGTTCCGAGTTTTGCGAGCCGCCGGGATCGCAGGTATAATGGTGCCCGTTGTTTTTGACACTGGGGGCTAACATTGGAGAACCGTCGTTCCGTTAACTATCGTTTAGTAATAGGAGTCATAGCACCGAGCGCGTTGCTGCTGTTTTCTCAATCCGTTTTTTCGCAGGTCAACAGGCCAAATAGCGGGCCCAGAGTCCCGCAGGTGCCGTTGACCTTTGAAACCAACGTCGGCCAGACCGATTCGCAGGTTCAATACCTGGTGCGAGGCGGCCGCCAGACCCTCTTCCTCACAGCCAGCCAGGCGGTGCTGAACGTAAGGGCGCCGCTGACCGGAACTCCGAGGGGCCCCGGACGGGGGCACAGCTCGCGGCGCAGAATAGCCATAACGCCTCGTTACACATGGTGTACCGCAATAGCCAGGCGCCCAGTTCGATTGAGGCGCTCGACCCTCTGCCCGGCAAAGCCAATTACTTCGTGGGCCGCGACCCTTCCAAGTGGCATACGGATATTCCCACTTACGGCCGCATTGCCTACCGCAATCTCTATCCCAAAGTCGACCTGGTGTACTACGGGAACCAGGGCGCCCTGGAATACGACTTTGTGGCGCAGCCCGGCGCTGATGTCAATGCGATCCAGGTGCAGTTCCAGGGCGCTCAAAGCATGCATTTGAACAGTGAAGGCGACCTGATCCTGGATACCACCGCCGGTGAGGTGCGTTGGAAGAAACCGGTAGTCTACCAGGACGATCACGGCGTGCGGCGCCCGGTGGCCGCGAATTATCGCGTGGGTAAGAACTTCGGGGTTGAATTTGCCGTGGCGCGCTATAACCACAAGCTGCCGCTGGTGATCGATCCGATCCTGGTGTGGTCGACTTACCTGGGCGGAAACGCCGCCGACCTTGTGGATGCCCAGAATATTTTTGCGGATTCCACGGGAATTTATACCGCCGGAATTACCTATTCCACCAATTTTCCGGAGACGGACGACACGTATCTCGCGGGCACATATAACGTGTTCGTTACGAAATTCAACCCACAGGGGAACGCCCTGATTTACTCCACCTATCTGGGCGGCAGCGTTTATGACGGCGAGAACGCATTCGTTGTCGGCAGTGATGGCTCCCTCTATGTCACCGGCTTTACCGATTCCTACGATTTCCCGGTGTACAATGCAGTACAGGCAGAATTGAACGGTGTGGAAGACGCATTCGTCAGCCATCTGACGCCCGCCGGCAACCAACTTTATTTCTCTACGTATGTGGGGGGAAGCGGTTCGGTTGATGAGAACGGGGACAGCCTGGGAGATGACGCCTACAGCATAGCCCTGGATTCGTCAGCCAATGTCTACATATCCGGCAGTACGGCCTCATACGATTTCCCGGTGACCCAAGGGGCCCTGCAAACATCCTTTGGTGGCGGGAATTACGACGCCTTTGTCACTAAGTTGAACTCCACTGGTAACGCCTTTGTATATTCGACTTACCTGGGCGGCGACGGGGATGAGGAGCTTCAGAACCCTTCGATCGGCAGTGAGCCTCCGAAGATCAATTTCGTTTTCGGCAATGCGATTCGGGTGGACTCCGCCGGGGACGTCTATATCGGCGGCGTGACTACCTCCACCAATTTCCCCACCACAGCGAACGCCTATTCGCGAGTCAATCAGGGCGGCGGCGGTGACGGGTTTGTCGCTAAGATCGCACCCAATGGAGGGTCGCTCATCTACTCGAGTCTGATCGGCGGCAACGGATTCGATGCGGTCTGCACCATCAACGTGGACAGCTCCGGTAATGTGCTGATGGCCGGGGTCACCGGTCCCAACGCGACTACCGGCGTCAATAACTTCCCCACCACTCCGGGAGCGTTCCAGCGGGTGTACGGCGGCGGCGCCGAAGACGGGTTTGCTGCGCGCCTCGACCCAACCGGCTCCACGCTGCTCTATTCGACCCTTTTCGGGGGGGAAGACCAGGAAGCCTATATGGGCGCCGATGTGGCTCCCAACGGCGACGTGGTTCTTTCCGGAATCACTTACTCCAACAACATTCCCGTGACGCCGGGCACTTACCAGGCAACTTATGGTGGCTCGGGCGATATCTTCATTTCCCTGTTCGATGGCGCGGTCACCAGTCTTCTGGACAGCACCTACTTCGGAACCGCCGGGCTGGACGAGGGCGGCGCCCGGTTCGGCTTGATCTCCACCGATCTGCTGGTGAGCGGACGTACGACATCCGCTTCCTTCCCGACCACGGCGGGCGCGTACGACCGAATCTACAATGGCGGCGATTACGACGCCATACTGGCCCGCTTCACGGCATCGCCCGGCTGCGCGTACTCGATTAGCCCGACCAGCGCCTCTCCGGCCTCCGCGGCGGGCTCCGGCTCGATTTCGGTAGGCGCCACGGCGGGCTGTCCCTGGGGGACGGCCAGCAACGTCAGTTGGCTGAGCATCACGGCCGGCAGCCCGGGCAGCGGCGGCGGCTCCGTGAGCTATACGGTGCAGGCCAACTCGGGTGTGGCGCGTACCGGCACAATCACGGTGGCCGGCCAGACCTACACCGTCACCCAAGCCGGAGCCGGCCAGTGCACCTTCAGTCTCAGCCCTATTAACGCATCCCTGCCGACCCTCGGCGGCCCCACCGCCACCTCCCTCACCGCCAGTGCTGCATCCTGCGGCTGGACCGCTACGAGCAATAATTCGTGGATCACCATCACCTCCGCCGCCAGCGGCACGGGCAGCGCCACGGTCAGCATGTCCGTGGCGGCCAACACCACCTCCAGCCCGCTTACGGGCAGCATCACCGTGGCCGGTATCCAGTTCGACGTCACGGTAGCGGCGCCCGGCAGCAGTACCTGTTCGTTCAGCTTCTTGCCCGTCTCCGCCAGTCTGCCCCCCACGGGCACATCCACCGTGGAAACCTGTCCCAATAGCTCCGGCCAGCCGAACTGCGGCGTGCTGCCGGAAAACGCCGCCAGCGTGCTGGTTACGCCCGGTGGGAACTGCGGCGCGTGGACGGCGACTTCCTCCAACCCTGAGTTTCTGCAGATCACCTCCGGCGCCAGCGGGACGGGCTCGGGCGCCTTGGGCTACACGCTGCTGAACAACACCCACAACGGGCAGCAGAACTATACTATCGCGGTGTCCAGCGCAACCGGGTCGGCGACCTACTCCCTTACGGAAGCAGGCTCGGGCGACAGCGAGGTCTACCGGCAGGTGTATGCGCTTTACGAACAGCTTTTGGGCCGCGACCCCGACCCCGGCGGCTTCGCTTTCTGGACCGGGACGGGCGGCGCCGGGTTGGGCCAGATGGCCGATTCGTTCCTGACCAGCCCGGAAGCCTTCAACAGCGATTTCGTGGTAATGGCGGCGTATCAGGCCGCCACCGGCGCGGCACCGACGTTCGCTCAATTCACGGCGGCGGTCACCAAGCTTCGCGGCGGTACGCAGTCGGTTACCGCCCTGTTCAATTCGCTGACCGCCGCCGGCTACAGCTCCACGAATCTATACCAGAATCTGTTGGGCCGCGCGCCCACGGGGGCCGATTCGGCCTGCATCAACTCGGGCCTGAGCACATGCTTCCAGACCATCATCGGGTACCCCTCGAGCACTACACCAGTCGGCGCGCCCAGCAACGAGTTTCAAAGCACGGGAATCTATCATTCGGTGGATCACACCAACGGCATGTACGCGACGATGATCTATTTCGTGACCCTGAGCCGCGATCCGGACCCGAGCGGCCTGTCCTTCTGGACCGGTATTGCGAACAGCGGCGGACCGGGCCTGCTGTTCCAGGGATCGGCGGGCTACTCTACGCGGATCCAGATTCTGGGACCGGGCACGCCGAACCAGGGCTTCATTGGAAGCACGGAATTCCAGGGTCTGTTCGCGAATTAATGAGGGCAGGACTCACGCGACGGAACGGCGGGCGGCGCACTGGTCGCCGCCTGCCTTATGCCCAGCCAGCGCTCGTATTCCCGCGCGGGAATCCCGCGGGACTTCCGGCCTCCCGCGGCGTCTAAACCGTATCGGTAGCGGCATTCGGATACGCCATGGAAACTCTCCTGCAAGACCTGAAACACTCCTTGCGTACGTTCCGGCACAGCCCCGGCTTCACGGCTGCGGCGGTGGCGGCGCTGGCGCTGGGCATCGGGACCAACACGGCGATCTTCTCCGTGGTCGATTCGGTTCTGCTGAAACCCGCGCCATTCCCTGAACCGGACCGCATCGTGCTCTTCGAAAGTACCTCGCCGGGAGGAACGGGCGTAGCGGCTTCCCCCGCCAAATTCCAGCACTGGCGCGAGCAGACCAGCGTGGTTCAGGATGTCGCCGCGTTCCGCACCGGGGTTGTGAACCTCACCGGCGGAGCCACCCCCGAGCAGCTTCAGTCCGCGCAAGTGAGCGCCGATTATTTCAAGCTCTTCGGCGCGCAGATTTTCCGCGGCCGGACCTTCAGCGCCGAGGAGGACCTGCCTCACGGGCCGAAGGTCGTGGTGCTGAGCCACGGATTCTGGACGCGGCGGTTCGCGGCTGATCCTAACATCGTCGGCAAGACCATCCTGCTGGGCGGCGAGCCGAACGTGGTGATCGGAATTCTGGCCCCGAGCTTCGATTTCGGCGACTTCGGCCCGGCGCCGGATGTCTGGGTCCCGTTTCAGCTCGACCCCAACACGCGCGACCAGGGCCATTATTTCCAGGCCGGCGGACGGCTCAAACCCGGCGTGACGCTGCAACAGGCGCAGGCGCGTTTGAAGCTGTCGGCCCAGGAGTACACACGCAAGTTCCCAGGAGCCTTGGGGCCGAATGGCAGCTTCAGCGTCGAGCCGATTCGCGAGGCTATGGTGGGCAACGTGCGCTCGTCGCTGCTGGTGCTGCTGGGTGCGGTCAGCCTGGTGTTGTTGATCGCCTGCGCCAATGTGGCCAACCTGCTGCTGGCGCGCGCGGTAGGGCGGCGGCGCGAGATCGCTATCCGCGTGGCCGTGGGCGCGGGCCGCGGGCGCATCGTCCGGCAGTTGCTCACTGAAAGCGTGCTGCTGGCCTTTGCCGGAGCCGTGGTTGGGCTGGTGATTGGCGTGGCCGGCATTCGGGCGCTGCTCTCGGTGAATACCGCCAATCTCCCGCGCGTGGGATTGGCGGGATCGCTGGTGGTAGTGGATTGGCGGGTGGTGGCCTTCACCATGCTGGCGGCCTTGTTCACCGGACTCCTGTTCGGCTCGATTCCGGCGCTTCAGACCTCGCGCCCCGACCTGGCCGGCACGCTTAAGGAGGGCGGCGGCCGCGGCGGCACCGGCTTCCGCCACAACAAGGCCCGTACGCTGCTGGTGGTCACCGAAGTGGCCCTGGCGGTGGTGCTGCTGATCGGTTCCGCGCTGCTCATCCGCACGTCGCTGGCGCTCAGCGCGGTGAACCCCGGTTTCCATGCGGACAATGTGCTCACCCTGCAGATGTCGCTGGCGGGCAACGAATACAACAAATCGGCCGCCATCGAGCGGCTGATTCGGGATGGCACCGACCACCTCCGCGGGCTGCCCGGCGTGCTGGTGGCCACAGCGGCCTGCTGCGTGCCGCTTGATGGAGGCTACGGGCTTCCGTTTACCGTGATGGGCCGGGCGCTGCAGCCGGGCACGGCGTTTCATGGCGGCGGCGGCTGGCTGACCATCTCACCCGGATATTTCGATGCCTTCCGCATCCCCATCGTCCGCGGCCGGGCCTTCACCGAGCGCGACGATGCCGGCGCGCCGCCCGTCGTCATCATCAATCAGACCATGGCGCGGCGGTTCTGGCCCAAGGCCGATCCGCTGGCCGACAAGATCTGGATCGGCCACGGCATCATGTCGGAATTGGCCGCCGAGCAGCCGCGCCAAATCGTGGGAATCGTGGGCGACATTCGCGATGGCGGCCTGAACCGCGACCCCGGCCCTACCATGTACGTGCCCAACCCGCAGGTGACCGATGCCCTCAACGCGCTCAACGTGCGGATCACGCCCCTGAAGTGGATTGTGCGCACCCGCGGCAATCCGTACCTGTTGAGCGGGCCGATCCAGCAGCAGTTGCGCGAGGCGACCGGGTTGCCGCTATCCGACATCCGTACCATGGACGAAGTGATTTCGCGCTCCACCTCGCGGACGCGATTCAACATGCTGCTGATGACCGTGTTTGCCTGTGCGGCCCTGTTCCTGGCGGCGATCGGCATCTACGGGCTGATGGCCTACTCGGTGCAGCAGCGCACCCAGGAGATCGGCATCCGCCTGGCGCTGGGGGCCGGTTCCGCCGACGTGCGCCGGATGGTGGTGTGGCAGGGGATGCAACTGGCCGCGGTCGGGGTGGTGGTTGGAGTGGGCGCCGCCATCGGCCTGACGCGGCTGATGTCGACGTTCCTGTTCGGCGTCAAAGAACGCGACCCGCTGGTGTTCGTGACGGTGGCCGTGGCGCTCACGGCAGTGTCGTTCCTGGCGGTCTCGCTGCCCGCACGGCGCGCCACGCGGATCGATCCGGTGGTGGCGCTGCGCTACGAGTGAGAGGCGCTCCCGGCGCGGAGTGCAAGCGGGTTGATCGGCCGAGGTCCTGCGCTTGGAGTCACCGTGGAACCGGCGGCGTCAGCCATCGGCAAAAACTGGCCACCGGTGCACAGATTGTAAGTGTTGTTCTTATCAGCGTTCATCAGCGTTCATCAGCGGCTAATCGTTTCGCCTCAGTCAAAGACCTGAAGCCGCTGATGAACGCAGATGAACGCTGATAAGAACCAAACAAGTCAGGGAGCCGGAATTACCGCTCGGGTCGCCGCAGAAAGAACGCTTTCCTGGTTGCTGCCATTCACGGCACTAACCGCGTAGATGTAAGTTAGCCCCGATATCACAGTCGTGTCCAGGTAACTGGTTACATTACCCGGTGTGGCCAGCAGCTTGTAAATTCCCGAACGCGTTCGCCGGTAAATCTTGTAGCCGGTTACATTGGAAGAGGGGCTGGCCGTCCAGGTTAACACCACTACGTGGATCCCGGTGCTGGTCAGGCATGGCTCGCCCAACACGGCATTGGCGACCCGTTGCACAATCACCACATCGCAGACGTTAGCTCCAGCAATCGCGGCTGTGCAGGGGGAGATCCCGATGATCATATTGATGGCGGCCTGCACGTCCGCGGCATCCACCACTCCATCGCCATTCAGGTCGCAGGCATTGCTTGCAGCGCCATGCGCGCGAATCGAAAGGAAACAGCAGCCAATCAGGAGAATCGGCCGTACTGATCCGAGAATGGAGCAGTTCCGGCGCCTTGGCGTGCGGCCGCTGTCCGGCGTTGCCGTCACCGGAGGGCGTTGGCAGGGGGGTACCATGTCACCGAGAAACGGGCCGCGCTCTGCGACAGGTTGTACGGAGATCCCTGCAACCCTCCAGAGTAGTTCAGGTACGCGTACTCCAACCGAAAAGCCATATGCGTGCCCACCGCCTGGTTGAAGCCCGTGGTCGATCGCCATCCGCTAGTGTTGACGAGTGCGTTCCCCCCGAGTTGCTGCCAGCCAAAAGAAGTGTCAATCCACCAACTGCGGCCGGGCATTCTAAACCGCCAGGTAGCGTTGGCCGAAGAACTGGTGGTGGCGCCCAAACCGTAAGTAGAGGCGACGCTCCGATCGTACGAAACCAGGAACGTATTCGAGGTGGTCTTATAAGTCAGGGCGCCGCCGCCTGAGGGATACGGCTTCACCGGTATTGTTCCCAACGTCTCCCGCACCGGATTGGTGATGCCGGCGCCCCCGTGGACCTGCAGAATCCAGCGGTGCGCAAAGGTCCGGCCTATCGAGACCAGCGAGGTGGTGTTGTACAAATCGTAATATGGAGAAACCGTCCGGTTGGATGCCACACTGGCGCTGATTTGCGTAAGCGGCGAGAGAGAGTACGAAAGCCCCACACTCGCGCGCCCCGAAGTCGCATCCAGGTTCAGCGAGCCGTTCGTGGCTGTCAAAGGTTGGTCGTCGGAGAGATGCTGCGTGCGAGAGCCTCCCACTGAGAAGTTCAGCGAAAGACGCGGAGAGTAGGAATACGAAAGCGAGGATTGTACCGACGCGCTGAACATTCGCTCCCCATAAAGCAAGGTATTCAATGGCGACTGCGCCAGCGGCGCGCTGGTCAGAATGGACCCTAACATCGGATTATTGGCGAATTGCCCTTGCAACAGTCCGGCTGCCAGGTCCTGAAAGCTCGATGGAAGAGACGCCGCGGTGGCGAGTGTGGTGGGAGCGAACAGCGACTCCTCGAAAGTACTGAGGCTGCCCGTTACCGAGAAACCGAAGTTCCAGCGGGGCGCCAAATGCCGGGTGGTGTTTAAAGATAGCGCGTGGTTCAAAGCATCCAGGGAGGAATACCGCGCGAAGCCCGTGTACGACGGCGTGTAGGTCAACGAGAAAGTGGAACGATCGGTAAATCGTGTCCAGTCGATTTCGGCGCTCCCGCCAAAGCCGAACTCGGAGGGAAGATTCGATCCGCCTTGGGGGATGCCGCCGTTCGGCAGGAAGCTCGAATAGTATATGCCGTATGCCGAAAGCGCGCGGACTTGCAGTGCGGGCGCCGGTAACGGGGCGACGGCATCGCCGTCTTGTGCCGGTGCCTGCGCCTGTAAGGATGCCGTGCTCATCCAGCCGAGAACCAGAATACCGGCGCTGGTGGCAACCAGCCGGGCTCCGGCGCATCGGTTTAGCAATCGACCGCGCGGTTTGTCGTCCATTTACTTGTCTTTCTCCTGCATCTGGCCGGAACAGGGTCCCCGCCCGGCTGCCGGGGTTGAGGAATCGGATTCGCGCCGGGAAAATCCATACAGGACGGTAATCGTACCATCTTGTGCATACGCCGGGATGAAATACCCGCTGGCGGAAGTGGCCCGTGGATTATGGACCAGAACGGTTGCCGTTCGAGCGTCAGCCGTAAGCGTTGCGGTGACCCGCGCAAGTACGCCATCAGAAATCTCATTCGGATTCACTCCCGCGACCACGCAGCGGTACGCGCCCGCATTCCCCGCGCAAAAAACGGTCTTGCGGGCCGCAGCCAGCACCGGGCCGTCATCCACCGTGATGCTGCTGATGCTCGCGGGCGGATATTGAAACGTCCATTGAACGGCAGCGGGATGGTCTCCCGATAACGACTGCATGGAAAGCTCAAGAACGGCGGTGGCTCCCGGCCTGACCCTGGCTGGCGAAAGCGTCAAACACGTCTGCGCATGGAGGCCATTCGTCAACGCAACCAACAGAACGTAGAGAGGCAACACGCCTGCTTTCCAAGTAACTCCCTGATTGAGACCGGACGATTTCATGGCCTGCGAATGATTCTTGCCATCGGTGCCGCCGCTCGTGAAACCAGAGCATGTCAAAGGCCGCATGAAATCGATTCTCCGCTCCCAATTTATATCGTTGTTCCGCTTAAGCCAATGTCTGTGACCCGCTCCGCCGGGCACACTGCCGGACCCAAAAAATGGGAGATGATGCGCCACAATTTCCCAAGCTAACCGGGGATCGGTGATTTTTCAAATACTTACAAGTGGCCACCCAGGTGCGATAAATTCTCCCGCCGCGTCCTTGATTCCTGCCTGGCAGCCTCAGGTGTGGTGCGCCCGGCGGCTGCGTATGGCAGCCGACCCCCTGCGATCACCTCACCGGCTCAACCGCTATCGTGACCGCGTTGCTGATGAACTGCCTTCCGGCCGGCGAGTTCACCCGCAGTTCCACCGGCACCGCATTGCCGTAACTCACCGCCGCCGGAACCCGCGCCTGAATCGCATACACACCGGCGTACTCCGGGGCGGCCCGCACGGACTCCACTTCCGCATCCACGCCACCAATTTCGACCTGCACCATCCTCGCCGCCACGGCGGCCGGCGAGCCCAAACCGGTGCCCCAGATCAAAATGCTGTCTCCAGGTTGGGCGGGCTGCGCCGGCACTCGATAGTTCCGCGGCATCGCCAGATCGGCCGTGCTGGCCAAGGAAATCACGCCCTGGTTTTGGCCCGCCTCGTCCAGGGCGAAGATCACGGGCGTTGCTTCCTGCATCCTGGCCCGCAACGGCTCGCTGACGCCTGCTTCCGTTTCGACCGTCGCTTCCAGTTTCGTTTCCGGCTCCAGAGCCGGGCAGAGGAAACTGACCCGCTCATCGGACACGGCGATTAAGGGGACATATTGACCGTTGATGCTCACCCTGGTGCCGCCCAGGGTAACGCCATTCCCGGATGGGTCCGGCGGGCTCGGACGGACCTGCGCTAGCCCGGTCCCGTTTAGAGTGGCCAGCGCGCCGGGGCTGCATCGCAACAGTTCCGCGGCGTTCAACCGCGGCGCTCCCGAGACCCACGGTCACCGTCACCTCCGCCACGGACGACTGCTGTGCCGCGTTGGTGGCTCGAAACGTAAGCTGGTAAGAGCCGCGCTGGGAGGCCGACGGAATCCACTCGAAACGGCCGCTGGCCGCATCGAAGGATGCACCTGCGGGAAGTCCGTAAGCCGCCAGTTGCACCGGCAGACCGGCCGGGTCGACGGCCGCTACCGTAAAGTCGAGTGCCTCTCCCGGCTGCGCGGCCCGCGTGCGTCGGACGGTCCATACCGGACCGGAGGCCGGCTGAATCTGGATCGTATCCTCAGCGCCTGACCCGCCCGCCGTGGCCCTGATCGTCGCCGTTTGCTTTCCGGCTGCCGGATCGGCGGCCACCTGGAACGTCAGGTGCGTCTGATTGGCGCGAGTGAGAACCGTGGCGGGAGCCTTCACCTGTGCCTGGCTGCTGGTGATCTGCACCGGCGCAGCCGCGGGCGTGGAGAGTACCCTCAATTCGCAGGTCGCCTGGCCACCGGCAGGAATCACTTTCGGAGAGCAGAAGAGATCCGTGACGATCTGCGACGATCGAGCGGCGGCCGTGGCCGTGGGGTGAGCGCCGGGCACTGAGGGCGACACAGGAGCCTGCGCCGTCCGTACTGTGGCGGCCTCGGGCGTCACCACCGGCGCGTTCGCGGGCGCCGGCGCCTGGTACAGGGCCTGGAATTCAGGACTGCCAGCGAAGCCCTGGTTCGGCGTCCCCGGTCCCAGAATTTGGATGCGGGTAGGGTAACCGGCGGGCCCCTGGAACAGAAGCCCCGGCCCGCCGCTGTTGGCGATTCCCACCCAGAAGTTATAACCGCTCGGGTCAAAATCGCGCCCCAGGATCACGAAGTACAGCAGGGCGATGTATAGCCCGTTGCTGTGATCCGCACTCGTGCTGTAGGTTCCGGTGTTCATGAACTCGTTGTTCGCGGCAGTCACCGGGGTTGTGTTGGACGGGTAGGCGATGAGGCTCTGGAACCACGCTGCCAGCCCCTCGGCATTCGCGCCGTCGATCTCCCCAGAGGTCGGCGCCCGGTTCAACAGGTTCTGATAAAGATTTTGCACCGAGTAGCCGGAGCTAATCAGCGAGTTAAATAGGCCGCCGGCGGTTTGAGTCTGGGCGCGGATGGGGGCCACTGCCGCGGTAAACGCAGCGAATCCGGGCACCGTCCCCGTGGCAGCCTGGTACGCCGCCATCACCGCGAAATCGCTGTTGAACGCCTCCGGGCTGGTCAGGAACGAGTCCAGCATCTGGCCCAATCCGGCTGAGCCGATTCCCGTCCAGAAGGCGAAGCCGGGCGAATCCGGATCGCGCCCCAGCACCGACTCATAGAGCGCCCGCACCTGGCGGTTCAACATCGGTTCGGGATCCCCGGCTTCGGTGACGGTGAAAGTGGCGCCGCCCCCGCCCGCGTTGCCCACC
>CAWDOH010000047.1:0-20412 GCA_963803725.1 Bryobacterales bacterium
CTAGTTGGCAGACGGGTTTCACCGGAGAACCGGCGGCCGGAACGGTGGGTGGGCGGCTGAAGGGCCCGCCTTGCTACCATGGGAATTCAGCCCCCAATTTCTAAAGGTTATGCCGGAAAAGCCGTACGACCATACGCAGATCGAATTGAAGTGGCACGAGCGCTGGCAGGACGCCGACTTTCTACAAGGCCGAGGAGAATTCCTCCAAGCCGAAGTTCTACGTGCTGGAGATGCTGCCCTATCCCAGCGGCACGCTGCACATCGGCCACATCCGCAACTACTCGATCGGCGACGCGCTGGCGCGCTACAAGTGGATGCGCGGCTTCAACGTGCTGCACCCCATGGGCTGGGACGCCTTCGGGCTGCCCGCCGAAAACGCCGCCATCGCCAACAACCGGCCGCCGCGCGAATGGACGCTCGCACAATATCGCGGCCATGAAGAAGACCCACCGCCGCTTCGCCTTCAGCTACGACTGGGATCGCGAGGTCTCCACCTGCGAGCCGGAATACTATCGCTGGAACCAGTGGTTCTTCCTCCAAATGCTGGAGCGCGGCCTGGCCTACCGCAAGAAAGCGCTGGTCAACTGGTGCCCCAAGTGCGCCACCGTGCTGGCCAACGAGCAGGTGGTGGATGGCTGCTGCTGGCGCCACGAAGATACCCCCGTGGAGCAGCGCGCCCTGGAGCAGTGGTTCCTGAAAATCACCGCTTACGCCGACCAGTTCTGGACGACATGGCGCAGCTCGAAGGCGGCTGGCCGGAGCGCGTGCTCACCATGCAGCGCAACTGGATCGGCCGCTCGGAAGGCGCGGAGAGTCGATTTCCACCTGGCTGGAACGGGCGAGGCCGATCCGCGTCTTCACCACCCGCGTGGACACCATCTACGGCGCCACCTGCGTGATTCTGGCGCCCGGAGCATCCGCTGGACGAAAGCTTCTGGATGACGCCGGCCGCGCGCGCGCCAAAGCGATGGTGGACGCGCGCGCCAACCGGGACCCCGGCGATATCGAAAAGGAAGGCTTCTTCACCGGCCACTACGCCGTCAATCCCGTACAGCGGCGAGCGGATGCCCATCTGGGTCGGCAACTTCGTGCTGATGGGCTACGGCACCGGCGCGATTATGGCCGTGCCCGCGCACGACGAGCGCGATTTCGAATTCTGCCGCAAGTATGGCATCGCGGTACGGCCGGTGATCCGCCCGGTGGATGGCGCGCTGGCCGTCGAGCCGGGCATGACGGAGGCCTTCACCGGAGTACGGCATCGTCGAGAATCCGGGCCGTGGTCGGGCCTGCCCAGCGAAGAGGCGCGCCGCCAGATGGCCGCGTACGCCGAGGAGCACGGCTTCGGCAAGGCCGCGATCACGTTTCGCATTAAAGACTGGGGCATCTCGCGCCAGCGCTACTGGGGCACGCCGATTCCGGTGATCCACTGCCCGCAATGCGGCGTGGTGCCGGTGCCCGAGGACCAGCTTCCGGTGCTTCTGCCGGACCGCATCGAAATTACCGGCACGGGCCGTTCGCCGCTCGAAAACGTGCCCGAATTCGTCAACGTGGCCTGTCCGCAGTGCGGCGGCGCCGGCACGCCGCGAGACCGACACCATGGACACGTTCATCGATTCGTCCTGGTATTTCTACCGCTACTGCGATCCGCACAACAGCCAGATGCCCTTCGATCCCGCCAAGATCGCCTACTGGTTCGAGATCGACCAGTACATCGGCGGCGTGGAGCACGCCATTCTGCACCTGATTTATTCGCGCTTCTTCACCAAGATGATGCGCGACATCGGCCTGATTCAGAACAGCGAGCCGGTGCGCGCGCATGTTCACCCAGGGGATGGTGATCGCCGAAGGCGCCAAGATGTCGAAGTCCAAGGGCAACGTGGTGGGCGCGGACATGCTGGCCGAGAAGTTCGGCGCCGATACCGCCCGCATGTTCGTGCTGTTCGCCGCGCCGCCCGAAAAGGAGGTGGACTGGCGCACCGAGGGCGCCGAGGGCATTTACCGCTTCCTGGGCCGCGTGTACCGCTTCGCCACGCGCAACGCCGGCGCGGAGGCGAAGCCTCGAGGCGAAGCTCCGACAGAAGGTGCTGCGCAAGTTGCACCAGACGCTCCGCAAGATCACCGAGGATTTCGAGACGCGCTGGCACTTCAACACCTGCATTGCCGGCGGTGATGGAGCTGATGAACGTGCTGTATCGCCGAGGAGGCCGGCATTTCGGCGGCGGCGATGCCGGAAATTCTGGAGAAGCTGGCCCTCATGCTGGCGCCCTTCGCCCCCTACCTCTCGCAGGAGATCTGGGAGGAGTTGGGCCAAGAGGGGCCGGTTTTCCGCCAATGCTGGCCGGCCTTCGACGCCGAACTGGCCAAGGAGGACGTGGCCGAAATCGTGGTGCAGGTGAACGGCAAACTGCGCGCACGCGTGTACGCCGCGTTCGGTACGCCGGGCAGGGATTTGGAGCGCCTCGCCCTGGCCGATGACAAAGTGCGGCCGTTCCTGGAGGGCAAGACCGTGCGCAAAATCATCGTGGTGCCCGATAAGCTGGTGAACATCGTGGCCGCGTAGATGCTGAATTTCCGGCTGAAGGTGTTCCGCGCGGTCGCCAAAAACCTGAGCTTCCGGCGAGCCGCCGAAGAACTGTACCTCAGCCAGCCGGCTGTATCACTGCAAGTCAAAACGCTGGAGGAAGAGGTCGGCTTGCGCCTTTTCGAACGCAGCGGCAGCCAGATCGCGCTCACCGCGGCGGGAGAGACGCTGCTGGCGTATGTGGCGCGGCTGGAGGCGCTGGCGGCGGAGGCGGAAGGGTCGCTGGCCACGTTCCGCGGGCAGGCGCAGGGGCGGCTGGCCATCGGCGCATCGCTGACCATTGCGCAGTACGTGCTGCCGCGACTGCTGGGGCCGTTCCTGCAGCAGAATCCGCACCTGGAAGTGGCCGTGACCACTCACAATACCGAGCTGGTGATTGAAGACGTGGTGGAGCGGACCATTGCCATCGGGCTGATCGAGGGGCCGGCGCGGCGGCGCGATGTGACCCTGGAGCCGGTTCTGGAAGACGAGCTGGTGGTGATCGCGCCGCCGGGGCACGCATGGGCCGGGCAACGCGAGATTGACGTGGAGCAACTGCGGCCGGCGCCGCTGCTGCTGCGCGAGCAGGGGTCGGGAACGCGGCTGGTAGCCGAACTGGCGTTGCGTAAGCTGGGAATCCGCCCGCGCGATCTGCGCGTGTTGCTCGAATTCGATACCTCCGAGGCTATCAAATCGGGCGTAGAGGCGGGGCTGGGCATCGGCATCGTATCGCGTTGGACCATCCGCAAGGAATTGGAATTGGGAACCCTGCGGACCGTGGCCGTGCGCGGCCTGCGCATGGAGCGCAATTTCAGCGTGGTGTACAAGGCCGGGCCAGAGCCACAAGGCGCCGCCGGCTCGTTTCTGAAATTCGTCCGCGGGGCGCGCGGGCTGTTGCCTCCCGTCGCCTCCCGGGTGGCCGGCCGATAAGCGCCCGAAGGTCCCACACCGTCTTATAGCCTATAAGAATTTCCACTTGGACAGCCGGGGCGAGCTTTCCTCAATATGGAAGGAACGGCTCGCGATGACCGCTAAAAACCTCTTCTTCCTCGGAATCATTCTGGCTGCCAGCGGAATCCTCTCGCCGCCCGTGGCGCTGATTGCGGGGATTGCTCTGGGGATGAGCGTGCAGCATCCCTATCCTGTGGATGCGCAGAAATTGTCGCGGCTGCTGTTGCAGGCTTCCGTGGTGGCGCTGGGCTTCGGCATCCCGCTGGCGGAAGTGCTGCGCGTGGGCCGCTCGGGCATTCTGTACACGGCCGGCGGGATCACCGCGGCCATCATTCTCGGCCTCACGCTGGGGCGGCTGCTGCGCGTGAAAAGCTCGCCGGCTTACCTGATTACCATTGGCACGGCGGTGTGCGGCGGAAGCGCCATCGCCGCCGTGGGGCCGATCACGCGGGCCAGCGATGAGGATATGGCGGTCTCGCTGGGCACCGTGTTCCTGCTGAACTCGGTGGCCCTGATGATCTTTCCGCTGATCGGCCATGCCGCGGGGCTGAGCCAGGAGCAGTTCGGGCTGTGGGCCGCGCTGGCCATCCACGACACCAGTTCGGTGGTGGGCGCGGCTGCCAAATACGGCGCGGTGGCGCTGGCCGTGGGGGCCACCGTCAAACTGGCCCGGGCGCTGTGGATCGTGCCGGTGTCCCTGGCCACCGCGGCTGCCAGCAAGAGCCATGCGCGCATCAAGTGGCCGTGGTTCATCGGGCTGTTCTGCCTGGCCGCGCTGGCCAATACCTGTCTGCCGCGGTTTCACGACACCTTCGGCGAGTTGAACCGGCTGGGCCGCCTGGGCCTCACGGTGACGCTGTTCCTGATCGGGACGGGAATCAGCCGGCGGACCGTCCGCGAAGTCGGGATGCGGCCGTTTGCCCAGGGGCTGCTGCTGTGGTTCGTGGTGGCCACCGGCTCGCTGATGTTGATCCGCGCGGGTTGGGTGCGGTTGTAAGCCGCTGGACGGCGCGGTGCTCTCGGCCCGGCCGGCCGTGCATGGCCTGACCATGCCGGCGATCGATGGCTTGACCGGCGTGCCAGGGCTGCCGGTTGAGCGGGTCGTCGAAAAATTGGTTCGCACGCTTTGCGGCGGCCGCGCGGCCGCGCTGACGGGTCATCGCTCGCGCGCCCCTCGAACGTCGCCAGACTCAGCCGCGCAACAGGTGCGGATGCCTGGCAGCCACCGTCAGGATCAGCTCGCCGAACAGGGTGTTGGCCCAGGCGAACCACTTGCGGGTGAAATGCGTGGCATCGTTACGGTCGAAGGATTCGTGCATGAAGCCGGTGCCGGCGTGAGTAGCCTTGAGCGTGGCCAGGCACGCCGCAATCTCCTTTTCGTCGCTGCTGGTGAGGGCGCGGCCGATGATCCCCAGTGGCCAGATCATGCCGAGCCCGGCATGCGGGCTGCCCAGTCCCTCGCCCGCCGTGCCGCGGTAATAGTACGGATTATCCTCGCTGAGCGAGAAGGCCCGCGTGGCGCGATAGAGCGGGTCGGTGGCCGGCAGGCTGCCGATGTACGGCATGGCGAGCAGGGACGGCATACCAGCGTCATCCATCAGCACGGCGCTGCCGTATCCATCCACTTCGTAGGCGTAAATCTCGCCGCGTCGCGGATGCCGCACCTTGGCGTTTTGCGCCAGCGCTTCCCGCAGCTCGGCGGCGAAATCGGCGCACTGGCGGGCGAAGGCGGCGTTGCTCAGCACGGTTGAGTGGATCTCGCGCAACTGCTCCAGGGCGGTGACGGCGAAGAAATTCGAGGGAACCAGGAAAGGGAAGATGCAGGCGTCGTCGGAGGGCCGGAAGCCGGAGTGGATCAGGCCGCAGGGGCGTCCGGGATTGCCGTAGCCTCCGTGGGGCAGGGAATCGGTGGCCACCGGGGAGCTGCGCTGGAACGAGTAGGGGCCGCGGTCCTTGATGCGCTGCTGCTCGTGAAACGTCTGGACGATGCGCGCCGCGGCCTTCTGCCAGGCGTCGTCGAAACATGCCGCGTCGCCGGTGGCCTTCCAGTAACCGTGCGCCAACCGGACCGTGAAGCAGAGCGAATCGATCTCCCATTTGCGCTCGTGCAGCTCCGGCTTCATGCGGGTGAGGTCTTTGTCCCAGGGGCTGCCGGTGGGGCCGTAGTTGAACGCGTTGGCGTAAGGATCGATCAGCACGCAACGGGTCTGCCGGTGGATGACGCCCGCCAGCATCCGTTGCAGCTTGGGGTCCTGCCTGGCCAGCGGTAGGTAGGGCCAGACCTGCGCGGTGGAGTCGCGCAGCCACATGGCGTCGATATCGCCGGTGATGACGAAGGTGTCCGGCTTGCCATCCAGTTCGCCGGCGCGGACGGTGGTGTCGAGGGTATTCGGAAAGCAGTTCTCGAACATCCAGGCAAGTTCCGGATCGGCAATGGTCTTCTTGATTTCTGTGATGCGCGCTTCCACCGCCGGGCTGGTGAATTTGCGCTGTTCGAGAGGGGGCCGGCGGCTGGTAAAGCGAGCGTCCGCGGACAGGCGGGCGGTGTGGAGACCGAGAGCGGCTGAGGAGGCGAGAAAAGCTCGGCGAGTGGTCATGGGACTATCTCTATGGAAACATATGTCTCCCGCCCAGCGCTTGATGTGGAGCCTCCACGCCGACGGGCGCCGTCGTTCCTGGAACCAGAAACTGTCGTGCGAGGACTGCCTTGACGCGGGGGCTGCCCCCCTGGGACCGGAGGCGCGGAGGAAGGCAAGAGAGGGTGAAATGTCTTCTCCGCGAGTTTCTCCGCGCCTTCGGACCCAGAGGGCACCCTCCGCGACAGGCTTTTGGGATCGGTTGGGGAGTCTTCCGCCCCCCGAGTTGAGGCTCCAGCCGGTTTGCCATTGCTATAATCCACTCGGGAGGACTCTTGGCAGATAACCCGGAAAACCCATTGCGGCGTTCTTTTTTGAGGGCCGGAGCTGGAGTTTTGGGCAGCGCGGCCCTGGCTTCCAACCCTCTCGCCGCTCAGCAATCGCAGCCAGCCCGGCGGCCCAATCTGATCTTCGTCACCACCGACGGCCATCGGCCGGACGCCCTCAGCCTCAACGGCAACTCCATCCTCCAGACGCCCAACTTCGACCGCATCGGCAAAGAGGGCGTGCAGTTCCGCAATTCCTTCGTCACCAATGCACTCTGCCTCCCCTCGCGCGCCACCGCGCTTACCGGCCTCTACGGGCACAATACCGGCTGCGTCGACAACCAGAACCGCGCCATTCCCCAGGATGTCCCGCTGTTCACCGACCTTCTGCGCGACGCCGGCTACGAAGTGGGGGTGTTTGGCAAGGCGCATGTCCGCGACTTGGGAAAGCGCAACTTCGACTATTTCTTCGGCTACCCCGGCGCCGCAACGGACTATTTCTGGCCCGTGATCACCGAAGGCTCCCACGGTGAGCTCGGCCCGCCCACGGTTCACGACGGCTACGTGGAAGATGTGGTGATGGACCGGGCCATCCGCTGGCTGAAACAAGAACGCCAAAAGCCGTTTTGCCTCATTTTCTGGTTCCAGTCGCCGCACGCCCCGTTCTTCCGGCCGCGGCGCCTGCTCGACCTGTATAACGGCATCCCCATCCCCAAGCCGGCCACCTTCGATGACGACCTCAAGGGCTATCCCGGCAAGCCCCGCGCCTTCGCCAACGCCGATGACATGATAGGCACTTACACCCGCCGGTCGCAAACCAAGAGCAATTGTGCCCGCTCGCTGGAGGAAGTGGTGAAGGACTATTACGCCGGCATTGTCTCCGCCGATGAGAACATGGGCAAACTGTTCCGGGCCCTTACGGAAATGGGGCAGCTGGATGACACGGCCATCATGTTTTCCTCCGACCACGGTTTCTTCCTGGGAGAGTGGCGTAAGTACGATAAGCGTTTCATGCACGAGCCTTCCATCCGGACCCCCATGCTGATCCGCTATCCCCGCATGGTGCGGGCCGGTTCCACCGCCGGCCAGATGGTGACCAATAACGACATCGCTCCGACGTTCCTGGAATTAGCCGGCCTTCCCGTGCCCCGCAGGATGCAGGGCTTGAGCATGGTCCCGTTACTCAAGGGCGAGACGCCCCATAACTGGCGCAAGGATTGGCTCTACGAATATTACGAATACCCCGGTGCACACGACGTCCCCAAGAACCGCGGCGTGCGCACCGAGCGCTATAAGTTCATCCACTATTGGGAGCCGCCCGAAGAGTTCGAGATGTACGATCTGCAGGAAGACCCGGGCGAGCTGCACAATCTCTACGGCGACCCCCGGCACGCGGGCTTAGCGCGCGACCTGCGCCGCCGCGTGGAGGAGCTTCGCCAGGAGACCGGCGACCACTACGTGTATCAGCCGCCCGATCGGCAGGGCTAATCCCGGCGCCTAATCCTGCCGCAGCGCTTCCATAGGCTGGATGCGCGCCGCGCGGCTGGCCGGGGCATAGCAGGCCACCGCCGCCACCGCCAGCAGGGTCAACGCCACCAGCGCCAGGATCCCGGGGTCCGCGGGCTGCACGTCATACAGCAGCTTGCGCATGGCTTGCGTGGCCACCAGCGCGCCCGCCGTTCCCAGCGCCAGCCCGCCGCCCACCAGCGTGAATCCCTGTCGCAAAACCGATTGCAGTACTTGCGCCCGGCTCGCGCCCAACGCCATGCGCACCCCGATATCGCGCGTGCGGCGAGCCACCAGGTGTGCCAGCAGGCCATACAACCCGATGGCCGCCAGCAGCAGCGCCAGCCCCGCGAAACCGCCCAGCAGCCAGAGTTGCGCCCTCTGCACGGCCAACTCCCGATCCACCAGGGACCCCAGCGGCTGCACATCGGCCACCGGTTGATTGGGGTCCACCGACCATACCGTCTGCCGCAGCGCCGCGCCGTAATTCAGCGGATCGCCCTTCACCCGCACCGCCAGGTCGCGCGGCGTATAGTAACCGAAAGCCCCGTATGGCTGCGTCGCCGGGTAGTAGTTCTCGGCCCGCCCGGCCAGGTCCAGCCCCATCTGCTTCACATCGGCCACCACCCCTACCACGGTCAACCACGGCTCACGGTCTTCATTCAGCCGGAAACGCCGCCCCAGGGGATTCCGACCCGGCCAGAACTCGCGCGCGGAAGCTTCGTTGACAATCGCCACCGGCTGCGAGGTGGGCGTATCGCGCCGGTCGAAGTAGCGCCCGGCCACCAGCCGCATGCCCACCGCGCGGAAGTAGTCGGCGCTCACCACCCGGTGGTTCGCATCCGGCTCGTGTCCCGGCGCCGGCGGAGGCGCGTCCTCTACCAGGAAGCCCGAGGTGCCTCCGCGGTTGGTCAGCGGAAGAAAGGTCGTATAGCCGGCGGCCACCACGCCAGGCATGCCTTCCACGCGGCGCACCACCTCCTGGTAGAAGTTGGCGCGCGCCTGGTACGTGTCGTAGCGCGACGTAGACGGCAGATTGGTCCGCAGGGTCATCACGTGCGCCGGTTCGAAGCCCATGTCCGCGTGCACCAACGACCACACCGTTCTCACCATCAGGCCGGCGGCCGTCGAAAGCACCACCGCCAGCGCCACCTCGCCTACTACCAGCCCGCTGCGCAGCCGGCTGCCGCTTCCTGTAATCGCACGTCCGCCCTGGTTGAGCACCAGCGCCAGGTCGGCCCGCGCGATGCTTGCGGCCGGCAGCGAACCGAAAATCGCCGCCGAAAGAATCGCCGCCGCGGCCGCGAACAGCAACAGGCGCGCGTCAATTTCCGGCCGTGCCCAACCGCGCAGCGCGTCGGGAATCAGCGTGCTCAGCGGCCCCATTCCATAAGCCGCCACCAGGACGCCCAGCCCCGCGCCCGCCGCGGCCACCACCAGGCTTTCCGCCAGGCTCTGCCGGATGAGCGCCCAGCGTCCCGCGCCCAGCGCCGCCCGGACCGCGATCTCCCGCCGCCTTCCCGCCGCACGCGCCAGCAGCAACCCCGCCACATTGGCGCAGCAGATCAGCAGCACGATCCCTACCCCGCCCGCCAGCACGCGCATGGCGAGGTCCAGTTTGCCAAGCAATTCCTCGCGAATGCCCACCACTGCGGCGCCCACCTGGGCATTGGTATCGGGATACTCGTGCTGCAATTGCAGCGCAATCGCCGACATGTCGCGCTGTGCATCCCCAATCCCCACGCCCGGCCGCAGCCGCGCGAAGACGTGCAGGAAATGATTGCCGCGCTGCGCCCAATCCTTGGGGGAAAAGGCCATCGGAACCCAGAGATCGCTGCCTCTTGGAAACACGAAGCCCCGCGGCATCACCCCGATCACGCGGTACTTTTCGCCATCCAGCAGGATGTCGCGGCCCACCTGCCGTGCTTCGCCGCCGTAGCGCTCGGTCCATAGCGCGTAGCTCAGCAGCACCACCTTGGGACCGCCGTCCCGGTCCTCCGCGGCCGTGAAGTTCCGCCCCAGCAGGGGCGCCACGCCCAGAAGCGGCAGCAGGTTGGCGGTCATCGGCGTCACTTCCACCTGTTGCGGCTGCCCGTCGCCGGTAATGGCGCGCAAATCGCCGCGCGTGGCCCCCATATCTGTAAACACGTGGTTGCGCTGCTTCCAATCGGCCAGGTTGGCCGGCGCCGGAGTGTTTTGCGGGAAGCCCATCCAGGCGGCGTCTTCAAAGACCACCACCACTCGCGCGGAATCCCTGATCTGCAGCGGGCGCAGCAGCAGGGCGTCCACCATGCTGAAGATCGCCACGTTGGCGCCGATCCCGGCGGCCAGCGCCAGAATCGCCGTCACCGTGAAGCTGGGGCTTTTGCGGAGCGTGCGCAGGGCAAAGCGGAAGTCGTCGTGGAGCGCCATCACCCGGTTTCCATGCAACGCGGTCGCCACACCGCGGCGGCGCGCTCGCCCCGGTTTCTAAGCTCGCGCGGAGGCCGCTCGAACTGCCCGGCACCCGTGTTCACCGCATTCTCAGGCGAATTCGCTCGCGGCCCGCCGCCGCGCCGGCAAGCGCGTCGCCCCCGCCTTCCCCGTGGGCGTTGTCCGCTTCTGGGACCGGGCGGGCACTCGCCGCGCCGTCTATTTCACCGTTACGTGGATCGGAATCAATTGATTGATCGGCTGCACCACGATCTCCAGCGTCCCGGATTCCGCGTTCTCCCCAGCCTTCAGCTTCAGTACCGCTTTCTCATTGCCCTTCGGACTCGAATTGTCGATCGTGGCTTCCACCCCCGCAAGCTTGCCGGCTACCGACAGGTTCATGGTCCCCGGCGATGTGTTGGCGATCCTCACCTGCACCGATTCGCCGCGCTTCAGTTCCACCTCGCTCTTTTCCACCTTCACCAGGCTGTACAGAAAGTCGGGCGACGTGGGAAGCGCGGGCAGGGCGTTCGTCTTGGGGTCCTTCTGCGCCGTGTACACTTGCGGCCCTGGTTTCATTTCCAGGCCCATCGGAGATCCATGCCGCACCTGCTGGTCCACGTACCACATCCACTTTCCGTCTTCGATCCTCCAGGTGCTCGGAATCGGCACGTCCAGCGGCTTGTCGGTGAATCCGGGCACCATCACGTACATTCCGCAAACCATAATGGCCTTGGCCCGCGTGAAGTTGTTCGAATACTCGATGTGCTTGATCTCGCAGTGCGTATAGGCCGGCTTGTTGTTGTTGTAGAAGTAATCTTTGGTGTCTTCCGCCACCAGCGCTTCGGCTTTTCGCGGCTGTCCACTGATGTGGTATCCGTAAAACTCGGTGATGCGCGCGCGTAGGGCCTGGTCCACATCGGCCGGCGGCCGGTTGAACAGGTCTTCGGCGTTCTGTGCGAAGCAGGAGGCGGCCAAAACCGCCAACAGGGTGATCCTGAACATGGGTTTCTTTCTCATTGTAGGACGGCGGCGCGGACCAAAAAGTCGGCGGGATACACCAGTACGGCGCTGGGCCCACCGGGCGCCGGACGTCATTTGCCGGCCAAACGCCCCCGGTGCCTGTTTGCGCCGGCCGGTCAGGTAGCCGGAGGCCTGTAGAGCAGGCCGATCGCGATGCCGGCCACCACCCATTCGATGAAGTAAGCCACCGATTGTTGGATCGTCAGTCTTAGCCCGATGTTCAGATTGACATAATTGTGCACCACAAAAGCGCCCACCAAAAAATGCCGATCAACGCGCCAAAACGGGCGCCTTCCATGGCTCCGGCGCCGTCGCGGTACATCAGAGCGTAAATCATCGCCAGCGCCAGCATCGAGAGGAACATGGCGGCCATTCCCGCCGGCATGACGCTCTTGATCCCTTCCTTCGACCGGTACACGGCGGGGTATTTCTGGAACTCGCCGGCCAGCGGCAGCACCGCGAAACTGAGGCCGCCGAGCACGAAGTAGGCCGCGAAGGCGCCCAGCGCAGCAAGGGCAATGCGCGGGTAGTTCATATCGGGCAATCCTGTCCGGTCACGAAGCGGCTACCAGCGCCTGGGCCAACAGGGAGTCGAGCTTGTCGAACGAATCCGAGGTGCCCTGTGAGACAGTTTTGCAGAAGAACTCGTCCGGGCAGCCCTCGTGCGTCAGGACCACTCTTGTGGCATTCGCCTGCTCGAAGAACTCCACCGTCACCCGCGTGGCGGCAGGGCCGAAATGCGCATGGTAGACGATCCTCTCCGGTTCGACGATCTCCTCATAGGTGCCGTGGAACGAAAACTCGCAGGTCCCGCCGTTCACGGCGATTTGCATTTTCTGGGTGAACGAACCACTGGGGCGAAAATCCATTTCGATCTCGCAACTGGTGGCTTCTTTGCACCCCGACCATTGCCGCAGCTTTTCGGCCCTGGTCCACCAGTCAAACACGCGACGTCGGGGAGCTTCGAATATCCGCGTCATCTGGAGCCGGTTACCATCCATTCGTATCTCGGACTTCATCGTTATTTCTCCTCCGCTTGTTCCCGCTTCAGCAATTCGTCGAGCGCGTCAAAGCTGGAATCCCAACCGGCCGCGCACCGTGCCATCCAGTTCTGAGCCTGCTTGAGTCCCGCCGGCCGGAGGCGGATCATGTGAACCCGTCCCTGCCGCCGCCGGTCGATCAGCCCCGCCTCGTCCAGCACGCGCAGATGCCTCGAAATGGCCGGCAGGGAAATGCGAAATGGCTTCGCCAGCGCCGTCACTGGTCCTGCTCCGCCGCTCGAAAGCCGCACCAGGATGCGGCGGCGCGTGGGATCGGCCAGGGCCGCGAAAACGGCCGTAATCCGTTCCTGATTGTTAACCACTGCGTTAATTATACGGGCGGCCGCCGGGGCCGGTCAAGCCCAAAATTTAACCTGCGTGTTAAGTCTTCGGCTGCGCCTCGCTCACTGTCGCCGGTTTCCGCCGCGCGAGCCAGCCCCACAGCGTCAACCCGCGCGAGGCCGGGTCGCGGTTGGGAAACACGAAACTCGCCAGGTACCCGCCCGCCAGCACCACGACGTGCCCAATCACCCCGATCATGTAATTGTGCATCGGAAAGTTGAACCGTCCCAGGTTCCAGAGCTTGCCGCCATCCAGCGTGAGGGTGGCCCAGATGGTGAAAACCAGGCTGGCGAGGATTCCGATCCAGGCGGCCACTGGGCCCGCGCGCCCGCAGAAAAACGCCAGCAGGAACAGCCCCGCCAGCCCGCCTGCCACAATGGCCGACACCGTGTACCACAGCGATAGCGCGGTTCCGTTGGTGTGCGCCAGGATGGTGGCCACCACGATGCATAACATGCCGGTGACCGCCACCGCGGCCTTGGCGACGATCAGCCGCCGGCGCTCGCTCGAAGCCGGACGGAAGACGCGATAGTAATCCTCCACCGCGATGGCCGACAGGCTGTTGAAGTCGCTCGACAGATTGGCCATGGCTGCCCCGAACAGCGCCGCCAGGAACAAGCCCGCGAGACCAGGCGGGATGTGCGTGGTGATGAAGTACGGAAATACCTGGTCGGATTTGGTGACGTAGGCCGGCAGCTTCTCGCCGGTCGTCCGGTAGAACGCCCAGCACAGCGTGCCGATCAGCATGAACAGCGTCCACACGGGAACGCACAGCAGCGAGCCGAGCGCGATCCCCCGCACAGCGGCGCGATCCGAACGCGCCACCAGGTAGCGCTGCACCACCGTCTGGTCAGCGGTGTACCGCTGCAGATAGTAAAAGAAGCCGTACAGCGAAAGCACCAGGATGGTCGGGCGGCCGAGGTCCGGCGCGGTGCTGCCGAGCGAGATTTTGTGGCTCTGCCAGGCCGCCGACCAGATCGCCGCGGGACCTCCGGCGGGCAGAAACAGCAGGTAGCCGAGGCAGATCAGAATCCCCACCCAGAGCGCGAAGCCTTGCACTACGTCCGCCCAGATGACCGCTTCAATGCCGCCAACCAGGGTGTAAGAAACCGTGATCGCCCCCACCAGCAGGATCACGCGATCGGTGTTCCATCCGGTCATGCTGCTGACGGTCAGCGCCAGCAGGTAGAACACAAACCCCATCTTGGAAAAATGGCCCAGCGCGTAAGCGATCGTGGAATAGACCCGCGCCCGGTAGCCGAAGCGCCGCCCGAAATACTCGTAAGCGCTCATCTCCACCACGTGGCGATAAAACGGGATGACCACGAACACGCACACCGCCAGCACCGCCGGCACCATCAATCCAGGCACCAGGTTGGCCCAATCCCCCGCATACGCCGAGCCGGGATACGCGATAAACGTGACGCTGCTGATGAGGGTGGCGAGCAGCGACATGCCCGCGGCCCATCCCGGAATGGAGCGCTTGGCGACAAAGTAGCGCTCCGTGGAAGTCTGGCGGCGTGCGAAGCGCAGGCCCAGCAGCACCAGCCCGCCCATGTAAACCGCGATCACCAGGAGGTCGAGCCAGCGCACCGTACCATTCTACGCGCCGCGACGAAGCGGGGTTGCGGGTGCGGAGTTGGCGGCCGGCGGACTGCTTATAATGGGATGCGCATGCCGACCCTTTTCGCACAAGCAATCGAGACCACGCCCGGCGCGTTGATCGTGGTTACGGAGAGCGAGACAGCGTCGATACCCTGGGAGCGGTGCTCCGACCGGCTTGCCCGCGCCTCCTGGGTGGAGCGGAGCCGAGCGGAACTTTCGCCCTCCGGCTAGGGCATCCACTGGCCCTTGCTTGACGAGGACCTGGCGGTCGGTCCGCTGCTGGCAGCCTGCGTGAGTAGCCGCTGACCCCGCCCCTACTGCACCGGTGCCGCCGCCGCTGGTTTGGGCGCGGGCGTCTCGGTCTTGGTCGGCACCAGCTCCTTCAGCGAGCGGTCCGTGAGCTGCTTATTGACCGCCGGCAGACTCGTCTTCAGCAGAGCATCGAGGTTGCGTTGCTGCTCCTCCAGCTTCCCGTGCAGCAGCTTGTACACCTCGTACGACGCCGCGGTGGGTTTGCCGTCGCCATGCTCGATGCTGCGACCCAGAGCGGCGATCTTGTTGTTCAGCTTAATGGGGAAGTTCAGCGGGTCCTGCCCGCTGCGGTTGCGCACCTGGTAGACTTCTTCCTCAATCGCGCTCAGCTTGTCGCGGAACAAGTCGAGCGCCGTCTTCAGCGCGGCGTCGTTCGTACGACTTGAGCCGGTCGTCCATCTGCCGCTTGAGTTCGCGGACCACGATGACCATTTCATCGGCCTGCGTCAGATCGTCGCGCACCTTGAGCGCCAGGTCGAATTGCTCGGCCAGGTCGGCGACGGTAACGCTGTCGAGCCGCGGGTCTTTTTCGACGCCAGTTTCGTCGGTGAAGGTCTTCCCATCGGCGGTCAGCCGCACCTGGTAGTTGCCCGGCACGGCATCGGGCCCTTGGGTGTTACCGCTCCACAAAACCATGCCCTCGAAAGTCTTGCGCCGGCGAGTAGCGCATGTCCCAGGTGAAGCGGTTGAGACCCGCGCTGTCGGGAGCATGCACCGGGCCGCCACGTCCGCGGCCGCCGCCACCACCCCTCCGCCGAATCCGCCCCCGCCGCCAACGGCTGCTGCCTCGGCTCCGCGGCTCCGCCTCGTCGGCGCCTCGTCCCCGCGTCCGCCTCGCCCACCCCGGCCGCCGCGCCCGGCCTGATCGTTGGGCGTGCCGGTAAAGGTGCGGACCACCTGGCCTTTGTAATCCAGAATGTCGATGGTGACTTTCTCAGCCTGCTTTGCCAGGTAGTAATCGATGCGCGCCTGGCTCACGTTGCGCTCGGCCGCCGGGCGAATGGAACAGATGCGCGTCCTCGGTGACGAGCGTGGGCTTCAACTGGCGCAGCGGAGTGATGTCGTCGAGCACATAGAAGGAGCGCCCATGCGTGGCGATCACCACATCGTTGCCTTGAATCACGATATCGGAAACCTGCACGTCCGGCAGATTGAGCGCGAGGGATTGCCAATGGGCGCCATCGTCGAACGAAACGTAGATGCCGTGCTCGGTGCCGGCGAACAGCAGGCCCTGGCGCACCGGATCTTCGCGCACGGCGTGCACGAAATCGTCTTCGGGAATGCCGTTGACGATCTTGGTCCAGGTCTTGCCGTAGTCGGCGTGTCTTGAAGAGGTACGGCTTGCGGTCGTCCTTCTGGTAATTCTTCACCGCCACATAGGCGAAGCCGGAGTTGTGCGGCGAAGCTTCGATCAGGCTGACGCGGCCGAAATCGGGCATTCCCGGCGGCGTGATATTGGTCCAGTGGGGCTTGCCGAGCCGTCGCGGGTGATGTAGACCAGGCCGTCGTCGGAGCCGGTCCAGATGGTGTTCACTTCCTTGCTGCGAGGGCGCGATGGTGAAGATGGTGCCGTAGATCTCCGGGCCGTTCTGATCGTGCGTGATGGGGCCGCCGGAATCGCCCAGCGTCTTCGGATCGTCGCGCGTCAGATCGGGGCTGAAATGCGCGTCCAGCTGTGGCCGTCGTCGGTGGTCTTCCACAGGTGCTGCGACGAGGTATAGAGAATGTCCGGATTCACCGGCGAGAAAACGATGGGGAACGTCCACTGCCAGCGCTCGGGCAGCGAGCCGGCCGCTCTCGCCGGAGAAGAACAGCGGATAGACCTGGACGTCTCTGCTGATAGTTGGTGCGCCGGTCAAAGCGCGTCAGCAGCGCGCCCTGGCTGCCGGCGTAGAAGATATTGGGATTGCGCGGATCGGGGGCGATGTAGCCGCTCTCGCCGCCGCCCGCGCTGTAGGTGTTGGCCGCCGCCGCGCCTCCGCCACCGCGTCCGCCGCCGCCCGGTGCTCGGGCGTGCAAATGGTGGAGCTGTCCTGCTGCGCGCCGCACACGTGGTACGGAATTTCGTTGGTCACGGCCACGTGGTAGAGCTGCGCGGTGGGATACTGCTGGCCGGTCCACGTCTGGCCGCCGTTGACCGAAACGGTGCCGCCGCCGTCGTTGCTGTCGATCATGCGCAGCGGGTTGTCGGGGTCGATCCACAGGTCGTGATGATCGCCGTGCGGCGCCTGCAAGGTGCGGAAGGTCTTGCCGCCATCGGTGGATTTGAAGAAGGCTGGTGTTGAGCGCGTAGACGGTGTCTTTGGCCTTGGGGTCGGCGTACATGCGGCGTGTAGTAGAAGGCGCGCTGGCGCACGTTGCGCTCGTCGTTGATGAGCTTCCAGGTGGCGCCGGCGTCGTCGGAGACGTAGAGCGCCGCCATTGTCGTTTTCGACGATGGCGTAGACGCGGTTGGAATCGGCGCCGGAGACGGCCACGCCGATCTTGCCGATAATGCCGGAGGGCAGGCCGGGATTGCGCGTGATCTCGGTCCAGTGGTCGCCGCCATCGGTGGTTTTGAACAGGCCGCTGCCCGGTCCGCCGCTGGTCAGGCCCCACGGCGTGCGGTTGACGTCCCAGATGGCGGCGAAGAGCACGTTGGGATTGTGCGGGTCGAAGACCAGATCGACTGCGCCCGAGTGGTCGTCGCGGTAGAGAATCTTCTCCCAGGTGGCGCCGCCGTCCTTGGAGCGGAACACGCCGCGCTCCGGGTTGCGGCGCGTAGGGATGGCCCAGCGCCGAAACGTAGACGATGTTGGGATTGGTGGGATGGATGCGGATGCGCGAGATGGCCTGCGTGTCGGCGAGGCCGACGTTCTTCCAGGTGCGCCCGGCGTCGGTGGATTTGTAGACGCCATCGCCCTGCATGATGTTGCCGCGCAGTTCCGTTTCGCCCATGCCGATGTAGACGATATCGGGGTTGGATTCCGAGACCGCCACCGCGCCTACCGAGGAGCTATGGATCTGGCCGTCGGTGACTGGACGCCAGGTGGTGCCGCCGTCGGTGGTCTTCCACAGTCCGCCGCCGGTGGCGCCGAAGTAATATTCGTTGGGCCGCGAAGGGCTGCCGGCACAGGTGATCGATCGGCCGCCGCGCAAGGGGCCGATGCTGCGCCACTGCAGCGCGGCGAAAACGGATGCTTCGTAGGTGGCAGCGGCAGCGAGCGTCGCCGCAGCCGCGAGCGAAAGGGTAAACCGAAGGTTGCGCATCAGGTCAGATTATATCGCCGGATCGGGCCGCCTCGCGGAAGCGGAAGCTTGGCATTGTCGCGTCGCCATGCCCGGCATATAATCGACCCAGGAGGAAGCCTTGAAATTTCTATCCTTCCTGGGTCTCTCGCCGTTCTTCCTGGCCGCCGCAACCTACCAGGCTCCCGCCGGTTCCGGCCGCGTCAACCTGGTGGCCGACAAACTGGTCCGCACCGGCGCCCTGCTCCAGGGGCAGGGACACGCCCGCGCTACCATCGGCGGAATCGTCTTCCAGGCCGATGAAGCCACGCTGCGCTCCGCAACCGGAGAAGTGGAATTGCGCGGCCACGTGCAGGTCACGCTGCCCGCCCGCGCAGACCGCAGCGTGTTCCGATTCGGCTCCGGCGCGCCCGCCACCGGCAAACCGGCCGCCATCGTGACCGACAAGGCCGTCGGACTGTCCGCCGGCAGAATGGTCGTCAAAGACGGCCTGCTCCAGGCATCCGGCAACATCGTGCTCCGCGCCCCGGACGCGCAGGTGCGCAGCGATGAGCTTTCCATGGTTCTCCAGAGCGCCGATGCGACCTTGCGCGGCCATATTCAGGCCACCGGCAAGGCCGCACACGAGGGCCAGTTGCCCGAATTGCCGCCCGAGATCATGAAGTAGCCATGCGACCTTGGGCCGCCGCCGCGCCGCTGCTGCTCCTCGCCGCCTGCAACCGAAGTCCCGATCCGGGCAGTTCCCTCGCCAGACTACGCGCAGCCTTCAACCGCGGCCAGTGTCAGTCGATTTATCTGGTGACCACGGTTCATCCCAATCCGGAAGCGGCGCCGACAACAATTAGATCCCCACGACCGAAGTAGAGTCCAGCCGCTTCGGTTGCCAATGACCGGCGCTTAATTTACTTTGACGAATAGCTGACAGGGTCAAGTGGCGACTTCCGGCAGGAAAACGGCGAGGTTCGACGCTTTGAGTGTACGCCAGGATGCGCTAACCGATTGATCTTCCGGGACGCGCCACGCCAGTACATCTGCGGGCTGCTGGCCTCTACATGTGTAGCATTCGCTGCCCAACAGGGAGATCCGCGACCGCGGGGGGGGATTTACCCAGGACGACCGCAGGGCCTTGACTTCGGCTCTACCAACTCCTATTCTTTGCTATAATTCTGATTCCAAACTGAGCTATACCACAAGGAGATAGAATGCAAGGCAAGCGAACGGATCGAAGGTGCCGAAAACCGGCTGAAGCTGTGCCGAGTGAAGCACCGCTGCAAGTGGTGCACGGCGCGGCTTCCGCTCCGAACGCTGTATCGGTTCCCAGGCCGGTCCGAGTCATCAAGATTAGGAGGCATAAGAAATGAAACAGGTGGCTATACCAGTTCTCATATACGCCGTGTTGCTGACGGGCGGGTGTGGCAATATGAATCGATTTAAAAACAGCCCTTCGGACTTGGTCAAGAAGTACTTCGCCTCTTGCAACAGCGACGAGTATTCCAAAGCTGAAGAGACACTGGCTACTGATGCGAAGAAACTGATACATGGAGGATTGGTTAGTGGTGGTCTGCGGGGGATGTGCGAAGAGGCCAGCCGTGATGGCACCATAGACAGCGTTGAAATCAAGAGTGAAACAATCCGCGGGGAGGGGGCCACCGTTGTCGTTTTGATTCGTCGAGACAGGTCTAGCCGGGCTGACTTCTTACAAACGATCAAAGAAGACGGCTCATGGAAAATCACTCCCCGCGGCTTTTAGCCGTGACCTCCTGTCGGCATCGCCACCGCCGTCGACAAACGGATCGGAACCTTACTTCCCGCTCAATCCGGGATCGCGAAGGCCGGCTTCCATTTGCCGATGACCGCATGCGTGGGCCGGGCGCAGGAAGTCGAGGATGCTTCGGCCGTCTTCCGCCATGATTTGGAATCCCGGCGGGACTGGCAATCGGAATGTGCGTACCTGCGGGCCAATCTGGGGCAGTGGCTAACCTTCCGTTCGGAGATCGAGTGGCGAGTCCGCTCGGAAGCCTCAATCGAGGGATCGGCCGACTTTGCCAAGGGCCAATATCGAATCGGCACGAGTTGGGATTTAGAAGCGGGCCGCGCCCGGCCTTCCGGCCTGCGCCTGTACCGCCCCGATCGGCAGCCGAGCATCGCGCTCGATCACGCCTGGATTCCTGCTGGCAATCCAGACCGGGCTGCGGGCCTCCGAGCTCACCGGCCTGACCTGCCGCGATGCCACCTCGGCGCCCCCTCGCACGTCGCCTGCCACGGCAAAGGCCGCAAGGACCGGATCACCCCGCTCACCCCCGTCACGGTTACCACGCTGCGGGCCTGGCTTGCCGAACGCGCAGGCGAGCCCGGCGACCCGCTGTTTGTCACCAGCCGCGGCGGGCCGCTCAGCCACGACGCCCTGCAGCAACGCCTCGCCGTTTACGCCGCCAACGCCGCACGGACCTTCCCGGCCCTGGCCAGCAAGAACCTCACACCGCACGTCCTGCGTATTATGTGGATGGCCGGGTTATGCGGCCGGAGCAGCA
>CAWDOH010000048.1:0-195936 GCA_963803725.1 Bryobacterales bacterium
TCGCAAGGGAAAAGTGGAAAGGGGCGTCGGCCATGCCAAGAATACGACCCTCAAAGGGCTTCGCTTCGAAAGCCTGGAAGAAGCGCAGACCTATCTGGACCACTGGGAAACTCGCTGGGCCGACACGCGCATCCACGGCACCACCAAGCGGCAGGTCGCCGCTATGTTTGCCGAAGAGAAGCCGGCGCTGCTGCCACTACCCGTGGAGCCTTTCCGCTATTACCAATACGGCCAACGCTCGGTGAACCTGGATGGCTGCGTGGAAGTCGAGGCGGCCTACTATGGCGCCCCGCCGGGATGGATCGGCCGCCGCATCCCGGTGCAATGCGGATTCTCACCATGTCCGCCTGATGGACCCTGAAACCGGGCAACTCCTGCGCGAGCACCTGCGCCAGCGGCGCGGACGCCATCGCGTCCAGAACGAAGACCGGCCCAAGCAGACTCCACCGAGCACTCTGCAACTGTTGTCGCGCGCCGACACAGGCCGGCGCGCAGATCGGGGCGCTCTGTCGGGGCATGCATCAGAAAGACGGCGAGACCGCAGTCCGCCGCATTCTGGGGGTGCTGTCGCTGGCGAAAAAGTATGGCGGCGCGCCAGGGTCGAGGACGCTGCGGTGAGGCCCTGGAAGTAGGCGTCCGCGCCGATTACCATTTCGTGCGGCGGTATCTGGAGCGCCATCCCCAGCTGCCGCTGAGCTTACGTCAGGTCGACCCTCTGATCCGCCAACTCACGTTGTATCGCGACTTCATCGAAGCCAAACCAAGGAGAGCGACGAATGAACATCATGGAACTACAACGTGCATTACGACAACTGCGGCTCGGCGGAACGGCCGCCGTGCTGGAAACCAGACTGCGTCAGGCGCAGGCCGAAGCCATGGCGCCGATCGATCTGATCGCATGTCTGGTGAGCGATGAACTATCGGCGCAGCGAGCGACTCGCTGGAAAGCCGGCGCAAACAGGCGGCGTTCCGCGACCCGCACCAGACGCTGGACAACTTCGACTTCACCTTCAACCCGAAAATGAATCGCAGCCTGGTCTTCGATCTGGCCACCTGTGCCTTCGTCGGCAAACGGGATGATGCGCTGTTCCTCGGGCCGGGCGGCACGGGGAAAAGTCACCTGGCTCAGGCCATCGGACAGGCCGCAATCCAGCAGGGCTATCGTGTAATCTATCGGGAGACCCACGTCCTGCTGGAGGAACTCGCCGAGTCCGTCGTCGAAGGGACACGAAAAGAGTTCATGGAATCGGTGGCCACGGTGCCGTTGCTCATCATCGACGACTTCGGCATGCGCAAATTGCCGTTAACGGCGGCTGAAGATCTGCTGGAGATCGTCATGCGGCGCTACGAACGCGCCAGCACACTGCTCACGTCAAACCGGCCCGTAGAAGACTGGGAAAAGCTGCTGGGCGATGTGGCCGCGGTCGCCGCCATGCTCGACCGGATACTGCATCACGGCCAGTGCTCAAGTGCGGTCCCCGAGTGGCGGACAAAAGCGGCAACTGCCGCCGCCGGAGTCCCTCAATGAAGATGAGGCCTCTTGGGGACTCTGTCCCCAAACCCCTGGGATTTACCGCTTTCCCGCTAGAATGGCGGTTCTCTTTGGGCGGCTCGCGCCGCCCCGCCATTCCGGCCGCTAGGGTCGGCGCTCGGGTCGCATCCCTGCGGACCCTATCCTCCGCCCAGGTGAGGTCAGTATAAACCGAGTTGCGCGCCAACGGACGACGCAACTCAGAACTCGATCTTTGCCAAAGTGTCACCGGTAAGGTAAAACTAGGGCTGTCCTGGACGCGCTCAACTGGCCGGTTTTGAGGTGACCCCGACTGGCCGGTTTTGAGGTGACCCCCGAGGGGCGGCGTAGGCCTCCCGCACCCTGCGAACTTCTTCGACGATCTCGTCTTTCCATATCATGGTTTTTCGTCTCCCATCAATTCTTCTGGCGTGCACAGATTGGGGACTTCGTATCCATACCGCTCAACCACAAGCCGGATGCCCTGGCGCAGTTCGGCGTTCGCGATGTGCCGGCAGTTCCAAGTCAAGAGGTACTCGCAGCCATACACCGTAGCAACGGCAATATGCCCGGTATCGCCGCTCGCCTTTCGCGGGACCGGACCTTCCGTCATCAGATCTTCGGTTGACTCCAGTATCTCGCTAGTGACCGGCAGAAGCGGAATGCCCGCCAGGAGATCCAGGCGGCGGCTGGCGAGCTGGGCGTCACCCGCGCGCGCTTCCTTCAACGACCTGCGAGACATACAGTTCGAACTCCTCCCGGCGCAGTTCCCACCATTCCCGTGTGATCTGCTGATGGGCCGCAACCATGAGATCGCGGCTCGGCCACCCCACCAGGTAGCTCGGGATGGTGGTTTCGAGGTAGAGCTTGGCTTTCATTGGATTTCCGGTCCGCGAGGTTTCCGCGAGCGCCCCTGGTCCTTCCGAGCATACCGCAAGGCGTCAGAACACGCCCCGCCAGGAAGCTTTATGGACCGCCGACATGCCCGCCATGTATGCCATCGTACGTGCCGAACAGACCGGTGCCTCCGAAAGTTAAAAAAGTTTCCAACGAAGGTCATGTGCCAGCCGTACTATAACTTGCAATCCATTGCGCGTCAGGTTAATCTCAAGCTTGCGTTTTTCTGTAGCTTACCTTAGTTAAGGGAGCCGCGACGCATGCCATCCGGGGTTGCCAATCCGGCCCGAGCGCTGTACCACAAGGCCTATACTGCGCTCCATTACCGCCTCCGAACCGTTGCCGGCGGGCGATGGAAAGACCATTGCCGGCCCACCGACATCGGGTTCATGATGACCAACTTGTGCAATGCCCGGTGCGTGCATTGCGACATCTGGAAGAACCGCGGCAAGGAAGACCTCCCGACTCTGGACGATTACAAGCGCGTCTTATCCGACCTGCGTTCCTGGCTGGGACCTATCCACGTCTTCTTGACGGTGGCGAGGCCCTGCTTCGTCCCTACACCCCGGATGTACTGGCGCATGGCGCTTCGGCGGGCTTGTTGATGGAGGTCCTGACGCACGGCTACTGGGACGACCAGTCGCGCATTGAGCGGGTGGCGCTGGCCAACCCCTGGCGGGTGACGGTTTCGGTGGACGCCGCCAGCTCCACGCACGACAAAGTGCGCGGCCGCGAAAAGTTCTGGGAGAAGACCCGCACCACGCTCGAAACCCTGCTCCGCCTGCGCAAGGAAAAGCGCCTCACCTTCCTCATCCGGCTGAAGACGGTGGTCATGTCCCACAACCTGGAAGAAGTCGCGGGAGTGGCGCACTTCGCCAGCCGGCACGATCGCATGGACGTGTTCTACCAAGCCATCGAACAGAACTACAACACGCCGGAAGATTCGCGCTGGTTCGATCACAGCGACAACTGGCCGCGCCAGACCGAACGGGCCATCGCCGTGGTCAACGAGTTAATGGGCTTGAAGCGCCAGGGGCTACCTGTGGGCAATGGCTATCATCAACTGGAGGCCATGATTCCGTACTTCCGCAACCCGGATGCGCTGCGCGTATCCATCCAGTCCCACGCCGCGCACGAACACAAGCCCATCTGCACGGCCCTCAGCTCCATCCAGGTGCAGCCGAATGGCGACGTGCTCACCTGCTACGGAAAGCCGCGGTTGGGCAATATCCGCACCGCCCCGATTCGCGCCATCTGGGAGAATCGCCCGCAATGGTGGAAGGAAGGTTGTTGCCTGCATCAACGTTGCACACCGGCCGAAAAAGAGCTACTATCGCTCACTCCATTGGCCGGGTAAGCGCCCCCGGCGCCCTTCCAATCGGGACCTGAATGGCTCAAAGCTCCGCTGCAACCCCAACCGTACGGCCGCGCGGCGAGCGGTTTGTCCTCAACGTGCTGTGGTCCTGGACCGGCGTGGCCGCCAGCATTTTCACCGGCTTCGTCATCACCCCTCTGCTGATTCGCAAACTGGGGCCGGAGCACTACGGAATCTGGCTGCAGGTCTTCTCCATCCTCGATTACTTCTGGTTTTTCGACCTCGGCTTCAACCCCGCCATCGCCAATTTTTGCGCCCGGTTTCTGGCCCTCGGCGACGACCGCAAAATTAACCAGGTGATCAACACGGCGCTGTTCTACTTCAGCATGATTGCCCTGGCCGTCTGGGTGACCACGCCCGTGCTGGCCGCCCGCGCCTCGCGGTTTTTCAAGGTGGCCGAAGCCGACCGCCCGAGTTCCGCACCCTGATTCTGATCACCGGCCTCAGTTGGGGCCTGCAGATCACCCTGCATCTGTTCCTCTCGGCGCTGGACGGGTTTCAACGCTTCGATCTGACCAGCCGCGTGATGGTGCTCCAGGTGGCCCTGCGCTCGGCCGGGTATTTCATCGTGCTCGAACTCGGTTACGGGCTGGTGCCGATGGCGGAAATCTACATCGCCGCGCAGCTTCTGGGTTACGCCCTGAATTTCCTGAATTTCCGGCGGGTGTTTCCGCAACTGCGGCTCAGCCCCAGGTTTATCGACCGGACCATGTTTGGCGACATCCTGCGCTACGGCCTGAAATCCTTCGTGGCCAGCAGTTCCACCCTGGCGCTCTCGCAGAGCGGCGTACTGACCGTGGGCCACTACCTGGGCGAGGCCGCGGTGGGTTATTTCGGCCTGCCTTCGCGGATGCTCCAGCAGGTGACCGACGTCATTTCGCGGGTCGGCATGGTGACGCGGTCGAGCGCGGCCGAACTTACCGCCACCGATAAACGCGAAGAGACCATCGCGCTGGGCGTGTACGCCAACCGCTACTCGCTGACGCTGTTTATGCCCCTGGCGGTGTTTCTGCTGGTCTACGGGCGCCCGCTCTTAATTCGCTGGGTGCACAATGCGGCGATGGTGGCCCACAGCGCCCCGCTGCTGCCGGTCTTTCTGCTGTCTTACGCGCTGGTGCTGGCGGCCCAGTTCAGCTCCAGTTCGCTGCTCTACGGTGTGGGCCGCCATGGCGGGTACGCCCGCGGACTGGTGGTGGAAGCGGTACTGTACGTGACGGCCCTGATGTGGGTGGTGCCGCGATTCGGCATCCTGGGGGCGGCCTGGGTCTCTTCCACGTTGATGATCGCGGTGCGCGGCATCTATACGCCGTGGCTGGTCTCCCGCGCGCTGGACTACTCTTTTCTGGTGTACATGCGCCGCATTTATGTGCGCCCGCTGGGGGCCGCGGTGCCAGCCCTGGCATTGGCCTGGTTCCTGCAATCGGGCTGGCTGCCCGGCGCGACCTGGCTCCAACTGGTGGTGGCGGGTGGTCTGACCAGCCTGGTTTATGGCGCGGTGGCGCTGTTCCTGTGCGTGACGCCCTCGCACCGCAGCCTGCTGCTCTCACGCGTCCCGGTGATCGGCCCGTTCTTTCAACTCAGCCGTGCGTAGCCGTCGCGAGATCGCGTTCCGCATCCGGCAGGAGGCCGCCAACCTGGCGATGTGGGCCCGGCCTCCCGGCCAGGCGTGGTGGTGCCCGCTGGCATCCCCGCCGGCGCTGCGCTGCCCGATCCCATCGCAACCGCCGGCCGCCTGCGCGGCAGCGCTTTTGCCCGCGAAGTGGAGGCGCTGGCCCGCCGGGTACTGCACGGCCGCATCCCCTGCTGGGAATCGAGATTGAAACCGGGCCGCAAATCGAATGGCGCCGCGATTACGTACACGGCATTTCTTCCGCCGCGCCCTATTTTCGCCGCTGCCCCTATCTGGATTTCGCGCGCGTGGGCGACCACAAACTGATCTGGGAGTTGAACCGGCATCCGCAGCTTGTGCTGCTGGCCCAGGCCTTCCGCTTCACCGGCGAGCGCGCCTTTCTGGACAAGGCCCTCCGCCAACTGGAATCCTGGCTGGACGCCAACCCGTTCCTGCGCGGCATCAACTGGGCCAGCGCGCTGGAGGTAGCCTTCCGGGCGCTTTCGTGGACGTGGCTGTGGCTGTTGGCCGGCGACCTCTTCCCGGCACCGCTCAGCCCTCGGTTTCAGACCGCCCTTTACCGCCACGGCTGCTTCCTGGAGCACAACCTCTCGGTCTACTTTTCGCCGAACACCCATCTGCTGGGCGAAGCGGTAGCCCTGCACGCGTTGGGCGCGCTGTTCCCACCTGGCCCCGGGCGAGCCAGTGGCGCGCCACCGGCGGCCGCGTGGTGCGGGAAGAAATGCAGCACCAGGTACGGCCGGATGGCAGCCATTTCGAACAATCGGCCTACTACCACGTCTACGCCCTGGATCTTTTCCTACTGCACCGCGCGCTGGCCGGCGCCGCCGCGGGCGACGCGTACGACAAGCGGTTGCAGGCCATGGCGGAATATCTGCATGCCCTGCAGGGCCCTTCGGGAATCCTGCCCTATTTGGGCGATGACGATGGCGGACGGGTCTTTCATCCCTACGGCGAACGGCCGCGATTTGGCCGCGCCACGCTGGCTACCTGCGCCGCGCTGTACTGCCGGCCGGAGTGGGCCGGCGGGGTGGAAGACCGGGACTGCCAGGCCGCCTGGTGGTTGGGAGCGCCCGCTTCTGCGCCGCCCGCCGCGCTATCCCGTGCGCCCGAGGCCTCGCAGCTATTCCGAGACGCCGGCATCGCGGTGATGGCCGCTGGCGACCGGCAGATCGTGATCAAAGCCGGCCCGTTCGGCGAGGGGTCGGGCGGGCATAGTCATTCCGACGTGCTCAGCCTGGTCGCGCGCATCGGCCCGCGCGAAGTGCTGATCGACCCCGGCACGTACACCTACATTGCCGATCCCGAAGAGCGCAATCACTACCGCGGCTCGGCCGCCCACAACACCCTCCGCATCGATGGCCGCGACCAAGCGCTACCCGCCGGCCCGTTCCGCTGGCTGGAGAAACCCGCCACAGCGATTCGCGAATGGACCAGTTCGGGCGTGGCCGACTCCCTGGACGCCTCTTGCGCCTACGCCGGCTTCACCCACCGGCGGCAGATCCGGTTCCTGAAATCCGCCGGCTGCGTGGTGGTGCTCGACACGGTGGAGGGCCCCCGGGCGAGCATATCCTCGAACAATTCTGGCACCTGGGCGCCGCCGAAGACGCCGGCCGCCTGGCGTTCACCGCGCCCGCCGAGAGCTTGGCCGGCTGGCGCTCCCGCGCCCTGGGATCCCGCGAGCCAGCCCCGGTTTTGCGGGTGACCTATCAGGGCCCGTTGCCCGCGCAGATGGCCGCAGTGCTGGACTTGTCCGGGAACCCCGCGCCTGGGGCGGTGAGGCTGAGCGGGGAAGCGGAGAAGGTGGTGGTCGCGTGGAACGGCCGCAGCGTGGAATTTTAACTTGGGTGGGCGGGGCGGATCTTTGAGCGAGAGCGGCTAGCTTCGAGCTTTATAATGTATTTTATCAAGCTTAACAGTAAGCTTCGTTTTGTGTGCCGGCTTGTTGCTATTGTGTTTCTGAAGTGGCCAACCCCGAACATCTCGCCATCCTCAAACAAGGCACGCAGAGTTGGAACCACTGGCGGAAGAGGTATCCAAGCGTCAGACCGATGCTCTCAAACGCCGATCTGCGCGATAGCGCTCTCAAGCAGGCAAATCTTTCGTGGGCAAGCATGAAGGCTGCAAATCTCAAGGGAGCAAATCTAACCAACGCAATCTTTTCTGGCGCGACGCTGCGAAATGCAAATCTCAGTGGAGCGACCTGCGTGATGCTGATCTGCGAGGTTGTGACCTCGAAGGTGTCGAAGCTTCCCATATCGAGGCCTCAAGTGCAAACTTCTCGAAGTGTAATCTGCGACAGACCAAACTTGAAGGGTCTGATCTCTACGGAGCTGTATTCACTAGCGGGAGTTTACAAGATATCGGGAGATTTCGGGGTAAGCCATTCCTGGGGAAGGCTTTACACGTAGTGGCTGGTATGACCTAACGGGTCACAGGGACGAATCTCTGGAGGGCGAGGAGGGAGAAGAGGCGTTGCTGGAGTGCAGTCATGCGGGTAAGACAGGCGGCGGTGGAAGCCTGTCGCTGGCCTTGGCGACGCGGATAGACTACCAGGGTTTCTCGGATGTCTCCGAGTTCTTCCAGCAGGCGATTGATGCTGAGAGGCTCGCCTTTTCCCGCCAGTTGGCGTTGGAGCAAGCTGGTGAGCAGCAAGGCCAGCACACAGTAGAACGCGTGCACTTGGATTTTCGAGTCGGTCCAGTGAAACATCGGGCTCCATCCCAGGAAATGGGGGTTCTTCATCTGCTTGAAGGCATCCTCGATGTGGTACTGCGAGCGGTAGGCCAACACGATCTGCTCCTCCGACCAGTCGGCATTGCCGGTAAACAAAATGGTCTTGCCGAACTGGACGCGGCATAGCCGGTCCAGAGCCGCCTGATCGGTACGGAAGGTCAGGTCCAGACCTTTGCCGAGTTGCTGCACCTCGGCTTTCAAGATCTTCTCTACGAACTGAGCGGAGCAGATCGTATGGATCTGCTTTTTCACCGAATCCAGGGTGGGGGCTTTGCCGCCCTTCACCTTGCCCCCGCGGCGGCGTTGCAACTGGGTTTGCAGGTCGCGCAGTTTGCGCCTCGCCTTGCTCAGGTGGGTAGTGAGCCCCTGGAGTTGTCCGTCGTACAGATTCTGATTGAAAGTCAGCACGATAGTACGCGTTTGACCGAAGACTTTCTTCTCCGTGCGATAGGCTTCCACCCCTTCCAGGCCCACCTGGGAGAGTGTCCGGAATTGTTTGCGGGAGACGGCGAGTAACTCGGCATGCTGCGAGGGGACCAGAGAACCTACGAAATGAAAGGGAGTGTCTTGCAGAGACGCAAAGGCCTCCTCGCTATTGTTGCCCTTGTCAAAGACCAGGGTAATGTGATCGCAGGATTGGGCCAGTTGACGGTAATGGGTAGAGAGTTCCTCGGTGATGGAGCGGAACTCGGTACTGTCGTTGACATTGCCGGCGTAGACCTTGTGGAACAAGGGGATGTGAAAATCGGCGCTGACCAGCAGGCCGAGGCTGACCTGGCGCAGATCCCCGCGCTTCTGCTTATTATGCCCGCGCTGCGGAAGTTCGGCCGAGGTACGGGTATTGATGTAGGTGAAGAAATTGGTGCCGTCGTAGACCAGAGCGCGGAGATCCAGTTGAAACCGCTGGATGAGGCGCTGGGTGATTTGTTTTTCGCATTCGAGGACGTGATCGGCGGTGACCAAATCCATATGGTTCCAGAAGCCCTGGGACGACAGCGCGGCCGGATCGGCAGGCAGCAGACGAGTCAGGACCGTTTGGCGGTACCAGTCAGCAAAGCCCACTTTGCTGGTGGGGGAGACCGCGCGATTGATGGCAGCCAGGAGCAAGTACTGGCCGAGAGAGATGCCCTGGTGGCGTTTGGGAGGAAGGATGGAATCGAGCAACTGGACAAGATCCAATCGCTGAGCAACGTCGAGAAGAGCGGCGACATCTCCGAAAGCGGCGACCTCGGTTTCGAGGGGCTGGGGCGGCTGTTGGGAGCGCTCGGCGGCGGCGACGAGGTCGTCGATTTTGCCGAGGTAGACTTGGCGGACGATTTTGGGCTTGCCGTCGACGCGCTGGCAATAGCGGGCGTAGTAATAGGTGTGGCCGCCGATAATCTTGGGGGTGAGGCTCGGCATGCTTAGGTCATACCATAATTCGCAAAACAAATCCACAAGGAAATGTTCCGGCGTTGCGAAAAAGCAGCAAAAGCAAGGTATTAGGCAATGATTATAGGCCTTCTAGGAGATGCCACCCTCAGGCCCGGCAACCATACCACGAACGCAGATTGCTGGCCAAACAATTAGGTCATACCAATTGCGGCAAAAGAAAACCGCCGTCCGACCAGCAGGCCGCTTGGCTTAAGCCCTTATTCTTCCAGAGGATAGGGCGCGCTGTAAATCGCACGCCCAAGGGCAGGCGGCATAGGCCGCGTCCCTAACTTGTAAACTCCCGCTAGTGCCGCGTTCAGAAGGGCGCGACTGGTAGGCGCTGATCTTCGTGCGGCTGTTTTTAATGGCGCGAAGATCAGCAAAACTTCAGTTGATGGAGCAGACATTAGCTCCGCCAGTTTGTACGAAACATCGTTTGTTGATATGGATCTCTCGGGGGTGCGTGGGCTCGATCTATGTCGTCATCAAGGGCCGTCTGCGATTGACCGACGGACACTGGCAAAATCAGGGCCACTGCCGCTGGAGTTCTTGCGTGGGTGCGGGCTCGCTGACTGGGAGATCGAGATGATATCTCTCTACCGTTACGACCTAAGCGTAAGCCAGATCTCTGATATAGCGTATCGCATGGTGGCCATCCGAGGTGCAAGGCCCGTTCAATACTATTCGTACTATTCGTGCTTTATCAGTCACAACCACGCTGACAAGTCTTTTGCCCGGCGGCTCGGTGATGCGCTTCAGAGCCGCGATATCCGATGCTGGCTTGATGAGAAACAGATCCGTCCAGGCGACGACATCCATGATGAAGTGGACCGCGGCATTCGCCTCTGGGACAAGGTACTGCTCTGCTGCTCTCGATATTCCTTGACGAGTTGGTGGGTGGACAACGAAATCGCTAAGGCGTTCGCGAAGGAACAGGCGCTCATGAAGGAACGCACGAAAAAGATTTCTGTCCTTATCCCCCTCGACCTCGATGGCTATCTGTTTAGCGGAACTTGGGACAGCGGTAAGGCCTCGCAGGTTAAAGAACGGTTGGCGGCCGATTTCACGGGCTGGGAAACGGACAGCCAAAAATTCGCACTCCAAGTTGAGCAGGTCGTTCGGGCGCTCCGGGCTGACGAGGGTGGCCGAGAACAACCGCCACCACCGAAACTGTGAACACCGCGTGGTCCCGTCGAAATCCGCATCCTTCTGATTTTAAAAGACGATAACATACTTTATCGTCTAGTAAAAGGGATTTGGCCGGACTGGGATGTACCCCCAAGATTCACGCTGGGGTTCAGCCCCGAATTTTCCACCGGGCCTTTGCCGCTGACATGTGCCCAGGGCTTCGGCGGTGGTGGCCGGGTGGACGTGTACTCGTTGGCGGCTTTGGCTCAGGTGTCGGGTTTCATGCGGGCCGGGTATGACGCGGCCCGGCGTGATCTGTGTTGCAGCGGAGGTGGGAACGGCTATCCGGGCGGGAATTTCCGATAATACATGCGACACTGATGCGACATGCTGACACGTACTGACACCTTTAGACCTTGAAACAATGAGAGAGCGCATGAGATTAAGCAGTTTAGTTTCAAGGTACATACGGCGAAAATTCGCCATATTAAGATAGCATACTAGCATATTTACGCAACTCTCAATTGCCCGATATGCGCCTCGCGGCGTGGAGTGCCAGGATTCGTAGCGAAATGTAACACCTTGAAATACCTTGGCTTTTCGTTGTACAATTCCAATCAGGCCCTATCAGGTCACCCCTCGTATAGGCGGCTCCGGTCAGGTCGTTCAGGTTAGGCGAGATAGCGATTTGCCGCGATCTGAACCCATTGTTCATTATGCCAAGTCGTCGAGCAGCAGCACAATCCGAACGTCTCCGAAAAGTGCGGGATGAATTCTGGCCGGATGCCGACCCGTGGACCGGCGGCGAGCATGACGACGGATGGTTCAAAGCGCCCCGCACCCTGCCCCTCGTTTTGAATCTGATCCGCGACAAGAACCTCACGCCCAAGGGCGACCCCACGAGCGTGTATCTGGAACTTCTCTCGCGGCAGTTCGGCGACGGCATCGTTGAAATCCAGAATCCGGCCGAACACGCCTATGCTGCTGGCTATTGCAGTCAGCGTGGTTCTCGCACCTGGGAAGAGCACATGCGGGTGCTGGAATCCCTCGGCTTTATCAAGATCAAGGGTGTCAGGCCGAACGCATTCAAGTACGTTCTCATCGTGCATCCGTCAACCGCCATCCACCAGCTGGAGCAGAACGGTTCGGTTCCGAAAGAGTGGATGGATGTCTATCGTGATCGTCGTATCGTCACTAAGGAACTTTCGTACGAGGAGCGCCAGGCGGCGCGGCAGCGGTCGAAGATCAAGCCGATTGACAAGGTTGGCTAGGCCGTGAGTGGAATATTGAATGTTTTGTGGGCGGTGAAGCGGCTTTCGGGTTCCAGTCGAGGGTGTTCAGCTTGCCGCACAGAAACGCCGAAGGCCCGTCCGGGACGGCGGGCCTTCAGAAAGTGAGGTAGTCTTATCGAACCACCGTAAGCAAGTAACGAATATCCCGGCGCTGGACGAAAATCCAGCGCCGGCCCACCTGCGATTATATCCCCTTTCCTTTAGGTAGCGCGAAACCACGGCGCGGTATCAGGTAAGCGGCCCCCTTTCCGCCTTCATCGAGCTTCAAGGGTCGAGATGAACGCGCGACGGCAGCACGCCCTCAACCCTGGGCCCTGGGCTGCTAAAGAACCCCCTTTTTCCACGATCATCGGAAAGGGCGGCTGCCGGAAAAGACCAAGACACGCGCGGTCGGCTATCCGCGCCGCGCCCGTGCCAGCTTTATAAACATCAAGTGCTGAGAGACAATAAGGTCAATGGGTTCGCTCTGTTATTACTTAGACCCGCCCGGCATCATGGCCCTGTGCGCGGGTCCGATTTACCTCCTTTCCGAACCGGTAGACTACAGCCCCGGAACGGAGATCGTTTTTGAAATTCTGGCTGCCGATGCACATGCCTCGGTGGTCACCCCAAAACCGGCCATAGAAGGTCACTTCAAAACCGGCCATGGGGCCGCGGCCAGGACCTGACGTTGTTGTACCGCGCCGACGGTCGGCGCGGCAAGAACTTTTTGATTTGGCGGGGTGCGCCAGTTATACTGTTCTCGCCTGGGCGGAGGATAGTGGCAACGCAGGGATGCGACCCGAGCGCCGACCCAGGTGCCGGAATGACGGGGGCGGCATCGAGCCGCCCCAGCATTGAGCCATTCTGGCGCGAAAGCGGTAAATCCCAGGGGTTTGGGGACAGAGTCCCCAAGTAAGTCAATCAAGGGTTCTTCCTTTCCGATCTTGCCTCCCCAGATCCCGTCGCCGTTTTTCACTGTGCCGTGCCGGCGGCCATCTTGGTGCGCCAACTGCGCGGGCCGCACTTGAGTACGTGACCGTGATGCAGAATGCGATCCAGCATGGCGGTGACGGCGGCCACATCCCCCAGCAGTTTGCCCCAGTCCTCTACCGGACGATTGGAAGTGAGCAGGGTGCTGGCACGCTCGTAGCGGCGCATGACAATCTCCAGCAGATCCTCCGCTGCGGTGAGCGGCAACTTGCGCATTCCGAAGTCGTCGATGATGAGCAGCGGCGCCGTGGTCAGCGTTTCCATGAACTCTCTGCGCATACCGTCTACGACGGCCTCGGCCAACTCGTCGAGGAGCACGTGAGCTTCGCGATAGAACACGCGGTAGCCTTGCTGAATCGCGGCCTGACCGATAGCCTGGGCCAAGTGGCTTTTGCCCGTGCCACCTGGACCGAGAAACAATGCGTCTTCTCGCTTGCCGATGAAGGCGCAGGTGGCGAGGTCGAAGACCAGACTGCGATTCATCTTCGGATTGAAGTTGAAGTCGAAGTGGTCGAGCGTCTTTTGCGGATCTCGGAAGGCGGCCTGCTTGCGCCGCCTCTCCAGCAGGCGGTCGGCGCGCCGGGTCAGTTCGTCGGCGACCAGGCACGAGATCAGGTCGATGGGCGCCATGGCTTCCGCCTGCGCCTGATGCAGGCGCGTTTCCAGCACGGTGGCGATGCCGCCGAGCCGCAGTTGTCGTAGGGCATGCTGCAATTCGATGAGGTTCACGTTTACTCTCCTTTGGTTTTGTGTTCGATGAAGTCGCGATACTCGGTCAGTTGGCGAATCAGCGGATCCACCTGGCGCAAACTCAGCGGCATTTGCGGATGGCGTTCGAGGTAGCGACGCACGAAGCGATATTCACCGGCGCCGATCTCCAGAGCGGCGGCGCACGCTTCCTCGACGCTGGCGGGTCCGTATTTCTTGGCCAACGACAACATGCCCTGAATCCGGCGCACCGCGGTCTGACCGTGCTCCCGGTGCATCTGGCGGCAGAGCGCCCCGATCTGTTCGCCAACCTGGTCGGCACGGCACAGCAGTTGCTGTGTGCCCAGCGGCGTGTGCTTGGGGCGGTCCTGCTCTTGGATGCGATGACCGCCGCGCGCCTGGCGCAGATGCTCGCGCAGCAACTCGCCGGTGCCAGGGTGCAGCAGTCGCACATGCCGGATGTCCCATTGCACGCTGACGCGCCGGCCGATCCAGCCCGGAGGTGCGCCATAATAAGCCGCTTCCACCTCTACGCAGCCATCCAGATGTACCGTGCGTTCGCCGAACTGGTAATAGCGGAAGGGCTCGACGGGCAGCAACTGCAGGGCCGGCCGCTCTTCGGCGAACATGACGGCAACCTGTCGCTTGGTGGTGCCGTGGATGCGCGTGTCGGCCCAGTGCGACTCCCAATGATCCAGATAGGCCTGCGCCTCTTGAGGACTTTCAAAGCGCATACCCTTCAACGGGGTCTTCTGCGCATGGCCCACACCGCTCTCGACCTTCCCCTTGCGATCCGGGTCCGCCACGCGGCAGGGCATCGCCACTACGCCGTAATGGCGCAGCATGTCGGCGTACACGGGATGGAGCGTGGGATCGTAGATATCGGGTTTGAGCACGCCTTCGCCGAGGTTGTCGAGCACCACCACGCGCGTGCATCCGCCCAAGCGCCGGAAGGCCTGTTCATGCAGCTCCGCCCAGGTCTGAGTGCTGGAGTGGAACACCAGAAGACGAACCGACTTGCGGCTGTAGCCGAGCGTCAATACGAACAGACGCATGCGCCGATACTTGCCGCTGTGCGGGTCGCGGACCATCGGGCCCGTGCCGTAATCGACCTGGGCTTCCTCACCGGGCGCGGTCTCGATTACGGCGCAGGCTTCTTTTGGTGTACCGCCGACCAACTTGCGAACGAAACGCTTGACGCTCTGGTAGCCGCCCGTGAAACCGCGGGTATCGACCAGATCCTGCCAGATCGCCATGGCGTTGCGGCCGCGGGAGAGGCCCAGTTCGATGGCGTCTCGATGGATCGCGCAGGCGCTGGCGGAGAGCGCTTTCGCCGCCGACTCCACGCCAAAGTCGGTGGTCACCGCTATGGCCGGTTTTGCATCGGATGGAACTGCGCCGACGGGCACTGCGGCATCCAGTGGAGTTCCGTCGACGCCCTCTGATGTGGCCGACTCCGCGCCGAAGTCGGTGGACACTGCTATGGCCGGTTTTGGCGAAGGTGGTCCGGTGTCGGTTCCTGTGATCGGCGTCGGCGGGTCAGCACTCCCTTTCCAACCCGGAGCTCTTACGTTGACGCCGGCTTCTCTTAGATAGGCTGCCGCGGTCTCCCGACGGACGCCCGTAGTGTTCTGAATGCGCCGCAGCGACCAGCCCAGCCGGCCCAGCGCGATGACTTGCTGCTTCTTTTGTTCGTTCAAGACGTTGCTCACATCGACGCAGGGTAATCGCCCTCGCGTCGGAGTTAACGTCCTGGTTTAGCGGCTTACATATGGCCGGTTTTGAGGTGACCCTCTATGGCCGGATTTGGGTGACCCCCGAGGCATGCACTTCAACGTCGCCTAGCTAGGCAAACGCGATCAGTACGGGATCGAAAGTTCTGTCCCCCCGTTTTTCGGTGTGCTTACCTCTCTCGAACCCTGCCAGAGCACACATCTTGCTCTATCTTTACGTCAGAAACCAGCGATGCGAGGGATATTGAGGGTTTTGGCTCCCGCCACGATCGATGTAGAGACAGAAACCTAGCGAAATGCTCCGAAGCATCAGGCCACAAGCGCGCACGGGAGCCGGGCGGGCCTTCCTAAACAGGGGAATGTATTTTATCAAGTTTAAAATCAGGTGCTTAGATTTTACTGCTGCGGCGCGGACCGGGCATCGGATGGATCTCTGTTATCGCGGAGGAAAAAGACCCTTCTGGTGATTAACCGCAATATTCAGGTACTCTCTCCTGATGTCGGCACACAGCTGTTGGATAGTAGGCTCGCGGGGGTGCCGTTTTTGACCTTCCTCCACATGCTGTAGAACCTGCCTCAGGTACCGCTCACGGTCGGAATCGGAATGAAGGCCTTTGCGGCTCCATGCCAGGCCTTGGCTTCCCAGAACGTGAAACGGATAAACGTCGCGCCGGTCAAGACGTGACATCTGGAGCTCAAGTGAGGCTGTGGCTTCCTCGACGAGCGCCACGGCTCGGTCTGTGTTCGGAGCGGCAAGGGCCTGTGCGAACATCAGATAAGCTCGTTCGGTGTCAACGTAGGGATCGTCTGGCGCCAAGCCCTTCGCTTGGTTTAGGAAATTCTCCGCGTGCGAGAGATCACCGAATTCGACTTCGAAACTGCCTCTTTGAAGCCAATAATGATAATCCCAAGATAATAACTGCTCTAAATCTCCGTACAGATTGCGGGTTGCCTCCAGTCCGAGGCTGCGCTCAAGAAAAGCGTGGTTGAGCATAGCGCGCAAGATGCGCCAGGGCTTCGCCGAACGCCTGAGCCTAGCGTTCACCTGAGTAGCGGCCAACAAGGCGAGACCGTACACGGTCCCGCTCAACTGACCAGATTGCTGGAGCCTGTCCCGGATAACTTCGCCAAGCACCCGATGGCGCGCCACTATCGACCCATCTCCATTCTGTCGCAACACGTGCCGCCGCAAGAGCATGTCGAGAGTGTTTAGAACGGAGTTTGTTTCGTCGCCGGTGGCGATCAAAATATCCTGCCGTGACAGGCCGGAACGAAACGATGTTGCGACCGCTACCAAGCCGTAGACTCGGGCACCATCCTCCTGGAGATTTGTCATCTCTTCGACCACTTTGTCTGCAAATTTCCTTCCTGATGTAGCCTGTATCATCCCAACCAGCAATTCTCCACCTGATTGCTCCCGGAAGAGGAATCTCTGCTGGTCACGCGAACGGCCTTTCAGAATTCCTAAGCGATTTTCACGATCCAGAACGTCCACGAGTCTGTCGATGTCTGAATCCGCAAGCATTGGAATAGAGTGCTCTTCCAACGGAACGCCGCCAAGGAGGGCGGGATTTATTACCCGGTCCACTCGACCGGCGCGGATGGTCAGGAGGAGCAAGGGGAACGGCGGATTCATCGAAAGTTCCCGCACCATCGGTGTTAGCTCTGTGCCATAGATATCAGCGTCGTCAATCGCGATGACATGTGGTTCCTTATGCACCGATGTGCTGGTCCGAATGTCGCGAGGCGAAAGATCGCCTTCCGGACTGACCCAACCAGCGGAAGTCCCCTGGGCTGCCAGCTTGAGCGCCGCTCTCATCAGGGCGGTGCTTTTCCCGGAGCCGGCCGTTCCAGAGATCACGAGCGCGCCTTTGACGCCGGCGAGGCTTAATTTGGACTCGATCATACGCCACAGTTCCAGATCGTCGTCGCGTTCAACGGCACGTCCGGACTGAACGTCTGCCCAAATCGGCTGCTGCCCTAAAAGGTAGTCGCTACCTTGAAGAGGGTTTACCGCTATCTCAGCTACGTCCGGCACAGCCTTTGGTTTTAAACTAAAGGTGGCCTCGGCGGCAATGTAGGAAAGTCCTTGTCTAATCGAGTCGCCAAGATTATTTAGTACTTGTTCATGAAACTCTTCCCCATACATCGGCAACCAGACGACGTTGAATTCCGCCAACAATGCTTGTCGTGCGGGCGACAGGTGCTTCGTAACAAGATAGGATCGGGGCCTGAGCTCTCTCTGATCGCGTCCTCCACCTCGGGTCCGGCGCATTTCCAAATGCTGCCAAAGAGGCGGCTCGTCTAGGCTCGTCCCGACGAATACGAACGGGCTCGTCAGCAGTTCCGCGGTTAGACGACGATACATTGGATCGAAGCCAGCCAGCCGCTGCGCGTACTGCGTGACCGAGAAGGTCACGCCATCGGGTATGTCGGCGAGAGTGCCATTGAGATGGATCACATCCAACTCGCCGGGCTGGCCACCGATTCCGGCGTCGGCACGGACCGCAGACACGGTGTTGAGTTTTCTGGGTAATTGGAAAGTACGTGCCGCCACGCTTTCCAGGTCGTCGATATTGAGGGTGTAAACGCGAGCCCAGGGTAGCCCAAAGAACAATTGATACCAACCAGGAATATCGTCTTCACTCACGGAGAACGTTTTTGTAAGTAGTTCTGACAGGGCGGCTCTGTGGCGCTTTACCGCGTACTGGTACAGATCTTGCAGTGAGGTTTCAGCATCGAAAGCGGCTTCTGGAAAACATATGGGCCAGAGCTTTTCTTTGAGGCCCTTTCCAACAGGGAGGTTTTCCCCCAGGGCGTTCTTCGCCGCGCAGGAAAAACCTGCGCCAGTGAATAGAATGGGCCTTCCCTGTTCAAACTGCGTCCGGAGGTGCGGCACATACGTACGAGTCAGCTCTTCATTGGTCATGACGGCTAACCTCGGCAGGATCTAAAGTGGTGGGTACACCCCCACCCTCATTCATGATCGCACCGGGCGTCCGATGCCGTATGAAGCCTAGTCTAGTGCGTCAGAAGTCCTGTAACGCGCTTCCCGAAGATTTTGCTGGACAATTTGTGTGGGATCGGTTAGGCTACAGTAGATCCGGAGCGGTTCCCTGTGTTCAGCCCGGCCCATCCACATGCAGCGCGCTTACCGAATTCGGTTGACTTCTGAGCAGGAGGATGATCTGCTGCGCTTTGCACGCAGCCGCACGCTGGCGGCGCGACTGGTGGAGCGGGCCAAGATGCTGGTGCTGTATTCGGCCGGACATACCGCTGGGGAAATTGCCGACCAACTGGGAGTGTCCCGGCCAACCGTCCCCCGGTGGCTGGGCCGATTCGAGGAAAAAGGTATCCAGGGGCTGGAAGATGCGCCCCGCTCCGGACGTCCGCCTGTCATTCCGGATTCCAAAATCGCCGAGATCGTCGCGAAGACCACGCGGGAGACGCCTGCTGGCGCCACCCACTGGAGCACGCGCACGCTGGCTCCGGTGGCCGGCGTCAGCCCGTCCTCGGTGGGACGTATCTGGCGGGCGCACGGTTTGAAGCCGCACCGGGTGAGTCGCTTCAAACTCAGCAACGATCCCCGCTTTGCCGAGAAACTGGAAGACGTGGTGGGACTGTATCTCCACCCGCCCGCGAATGCGATGGTATTGTCGCTGGACGAGAAGTGCCAGATCCAGGCCTTGGAGCGTACGCAACCCGGCCTGCCCTGGAAAAAGGGCCGTTGCGGGACGATGACGCACGATTACAAGCGCCACGGGACGACCACGCTGTTCACGGCCATGAATACGCAGGATGGGACGGTGATAGACGTATGCATGCCCACCCATACTCATAAGGACTGGATTCGCTTTCTCAAGCTGATCGATGGACGGACTCCCAAAGACCAAGTGCTGCACCTGATCATGGATAACTACTCGGCCCACAAAACCCCTGAAGTCAAAGCCTGGCTGGAGAAGCACCCGCGGTTTCAGGTGCACTTCACTCCCACCAGTTCCTCGTGGCTGAATCAGGTGGAGCGCTTCTTTCGCGACCTGACGGATAAGTGTATCCGACGCGGTGTCTTTCATTCGGTCAAGGAACTGCAACAGACCATGCGGGTCTACATTGACCAGCACAATCGGAACCCCAAGCAATACCTGTGGACCGCTGCGGCCAACGATATCCTGGAAAAGGTCAAGCGAGCCTGGAAGGCCCTAATGGCCCGTGGCTATGCCCCCAAGAAACTGGCCGCCCTGCAGAGTATCGAGCGCCATCTGGCAACCGCGGGCGCTGTGGCTGCTCCTTGATTAACGAAGTGCACGTTACCCTCGTCTATCCCCACCGCGCATCGGACGCCTCGCCACTAGCTCTCTCCCTCCTCCGCGCTGACCGCACTCGTCCTGGCTGAACCAAACCCGAATTCAACCATTCCCGTCCCGTTGGATGCTTCAGTCCGCCTACCACGTACCCTCAGTGGCGATCTCCGTCCTCATCTTGTACCCGACTCCTCCTGTAACAGTTCAAGTACCCAGGCGATTTTGCTGGACTTTTCCGAAATGATCGGCTAAGGTATGGTGGATGGGTGCGAGGGCGGCCCGCCGCAGAACTCGGGGGCAAACGGTATCGGCGAAGCGCCATGGCCATGCACCTCAGCCCAACCGGGAAGGGCTACAGCGCGAAAACGAGCGACTCCGACGAGAGGTTGAAGATCTCCGGCGGAAGGTAGCTGAGCGCGAGCAGCAGATCGCCGAGCGCGAACAGCAGATTGGCGAAGCCGAAAAGCAGATCGCTGATCTGGAGCGCCAACTGGCGGCCCGCCAAAAGAATTCCACCAACTCCTCCAAACCCCCGTCCTCCGATGGACTGGCGGGGAATTCGCGGCAGCGCGGGCGCCGGAAAAAGAGCAAGCGCAAACCGGGTGGGCAGAAGGGCCATCCCGGCCATCACCGCCCGCTGGCTCCCCCCGAACAGGTCCAGGAAGTGCGTCCGGTGCTGCCGGAGGAATGCAAGCATTGTGGCCACGCGTTGTCGCAGCAGCCCGAGCAGATGCAGACGGTGGGAGAAGTGCAGCGCCACCAAGTGACTGAGTTACCGCCCATCCAGCCTTATGTCATCGAGTATCAATGTCCCAAGGTGGTCTGTCCGGCCTGTGGGGAAGGCACGCGAGCACCCCTGCCGGAAGAGGCGCAGGGGGACTTCGGACCGCAACTGATGGCGCTGATCGCCTACCTGACGATCTACTGCCGCATGCCGCGGCGGGTGTTGGAGGCGTTTCTGGAACACCTGCTGGGCATCTCTATGAGTCTGGGCAGCACCCAAAAGTGTTGGGAGCAAGCCAGCGCCGCAGTGGCCCAGCCCTGCCAGGAACTGGAACAGCAACTGAAAAACGAGCCCGTATTGAACAGCGACGAAACCGGCTGGCGCAACAACGGGGAAAAACGATATTTATGGCGTTGGTGGCCCGCGACTTCGTCTTCTACACGGTGGACAAGACGCGCAGTTCCGCCGTCCTGATCCATCTGCTGGGGGCGGTGTTCGCGGGCATCCTGTGCAGCGACCGGTTCAGTGCCTATTTCAAATATCACCAAGGCTTGTCTCAGTTGTGCTGGGCGCACTTGAAACGCAATATTCTGGGCATTCAGGAGTTCGCCAAGACCACCGACGCGCAGCGATTTTGCCGGGACGCGTTGGCGCTATATGCCCGCTTGTTCCGCCCCTGGCGCAAGTTCCAGGGCAGCTTAATCGACCGGGAGCAGTTGATCCTGCGCTCCCTTCCGCTGCAAAAGCGCTGGTTTGCGCTCGCCGAGCAGTACCTGGACAGTGACGACAAAGAAGTGCGCAACATGGCCACCGCCTTGTTCCAACACTGTGGCCGGCTGTTCACTTTCATCGAGCGTCCCGGGGTGGAGCCTACCAACAATTGCGTGGAACAAGCCTTACGTATTGCCGTGCAATTGCGCAAGATCATCTTTGGCAATCGCAGCGCCCAAGGGGAGGTGGCCACGGCCCGCCTCCTCACCGTCACCCAAACCTGCAAAATGCGGGGCCGCAACGCCTTGGAGTATCTGACCGAAGCGATCATCCGCTATCGCCGTCATCAGTCTGCGCCCTCTCTGCTCCTTCGGCAAAAATAGGCCACTTGAACTGTTACCTCCTCCTTTTCATCGACGGATCACCCCCCTCCGGCACCTACGTTACAGGACTTCTGACGCACTAGACTAGCTAGCCCCGCCGAAAACCATCGGGAGTGCCCGCCGGCAAGTAAATGTTGGGTCGGGAGCGCAAACTGGCCCGCCTTCATTTGGCTGGCCCAGGAGAGCACCCGAGCGCTGTAACGCTTGTGGCCGGTAACAGATTTTATCGGACACAAGCAAGTAAGCGGCGGGGCTTTTGGTCCCGGCGCACCCCGATCCCCCTCTCCTGCTCTACTGCCGCACATGATCGTCAAGCTTTGCGCCCGAAAAACTTCGTGGCGGGCCGGTGTTCTCACCGGCCCTCTCCCCCTCGCTGCCTTACTGCCCGTCGTCGCCGACGAGCCGCTCGCAATCTCAACAAATGGTATTGAGCGCAATGTCGAGCGTGTTGGAATCGGAATACTCTGGCGGGAGATCCGCAGGGCGGTGCCCGCGCCCGCGGCGGTTGACAAATATCTTCGCTTTTGGCAAAGTAAGGGTTATGGGATCTGGCGAGTTCTTAAGTGAACTAGAGCATCTGACGTTGTGCGCCGTGGTTGCCGTCCAAAAGCAAGCATATGGCATCTCTATCCAGCAGGAGCTTGCCAAACATGGAAGAAAGCTATCTTTTTCAACGATTTATGCAACCCTTGACCGGCTTGAAAAGAAGGGTTACGTGTCTTCCTGGCTAGGCGATCCACGTCCCGAACGGGGCGGCAAACCTAAGCGGTGCTTCAAGATTGAGGGCGCTGGGGCGAACGCTCTGCACAGATCACGCCAGACGTTAGAGTCGATGTGGGCGGCGGCTGAGACGAATTGGGGACGTGTATGAATGGTGGGAACAACACCGCCGATCGGCAGCCCGGACCTGGTCCACGGCAACAATTTCTATTTTTTCTGCCCCCGCAGCCTCCGGAAGGCCCGCCTGGTCCTCGGCCTGGTCCTCGGCCTGGGCGCCGGGCGACCACAGACACGCAGAGACATCTGAACTTCGTTTCACAGAGGCCGCTGCGAAAATGCTTAGGCACCACCGTCCCGGACGCCAAACCTTACTGCGAGGAGCCTGTGGCCACGCCGACGCATCGCGCCGCCGCCGCCGCGCTGGACTGGAGCATCGTGCTGATCGGCTACGGTCTCTTCGTGTTGGTGTTTCGCCTGATGGGCGGAGCCCTCGCGCTCCATAACAACATCAACCTGATGGCGTTCGGCGGCATGCTGGCCCTGATAGGGCTGGCCTATGGGGCGCTATGGACGGTGGTAGGCCGGGACAGCGCGGGCATGCGTTGGACGCAACTACAGATCACCACTTTCCACGGAGGCCCGCCCGATCCGCGGCAGCGCATCCTGCGCTTTGTAGGCTCCTGCTTGAGCCTGTGCACGCTAGTGGGACTGCTATGGCCGCTGGCTGACGAAGAGAGCCTCACCTGGCAGGACCACATGTCCGGCACATTTCCCACGCCCATTCCACTGTCTCGAATGCGAACGCCAGGTGCCGTCGTTGCCCAGGCCGTTTCGCGGCGCCCAGGCATCGAAAGATTCATCCGCATTTGGGTACCGGATTACTTGTTGGGTGATTTATTAGAGCAATACCACGACAACTATGCCCGATTCGGTCGCGTTCGCGCGGAGGGTACTTTTATCCGTGGCTGCACATACTCGTTCCTTGCAGTCGTCTGGCAATGGCTGCTGCAAATCAGCGGAATCGATAGAATCGCGAGCCGATTGTGATCCCAGATTTTTCTGGTCGTGGCCACATCCATTTCGCAGGTTTCAGGAGGTGACAGTTGCAGTTCCTGCGCATTCCGCCCATCGGCGAAATCGAAGTTTTCGTCGCTCAAGTTCTCGCTCTCATTCTCCTCATTCTCAGCGGTGCGCACCTCGTAATCCGCGAACTGAAAGCACTCAAGACTGCAATAAGAGGGTTGCGCCGGGGCGATGAGCGACAGCGCAACGACAAGGCCGCCAAAGTTCTCCTGATCCCATTGCCTTAACGATGGTTTCCAGTGGGGACAAACCTGCCGGCGTCGTCGTATCGATCGCTTCAGTCAAGCTGCGGAATCCCGCCTCCGCTTCGCCCACGGCTTCTTATATGCCAGCCGAACGTACATAATGGGGTCTTATGTAAACTTCCCTGCGCTTCGCCCGCCGTGGCTCAAACCAGCGATACGTTCTCAGCCGCAGCCGCCCTGCGAAGATCTTCCTCGACCGTCGCCAGACCATGACCGCCCCGCAAGGCTATTCCAAGATAGGCGGCGTCGTAGGACGTAAGGCCATGCTTACGGCAGAGCGCTTGCGTTACCTCGAACACGGTAGTCGAAGTCGCGTCCTGATCCACATCAACGGGCAAACGGTTCAGGTCGTCGATGAAGGCCCGGGACAGCGCACGGGTAAGGCGCTTCCTTCTTTCGCCGACCAGGAGCGCGTTTAGAATCTCATGCCGCCAGAAGGCTGGCACCGCCACACGGTCACCCTGGGCAATCCGCTCTGAAATTTCCGGAGCCTTCTGCGACTCCTCATCCGGAAAGCACCACGTCAACACGACCGATGCATCCAGAACCAGCCGGCTCACGGTCTGCTCTCACGGAGCAACTCTTTCACCGTCATGCCGCCCAACGAAAGGCTGTGCCGTTTTCCGAAGGTCCCCAGCCTTCTAGCGGCCGCCGCCACCGATTCATCGGCTACTCCGGCGGCCGCGCGCGCAGGCAGCCGCCCCCGGAGCGAGTCCAGGGCCTGGTCGAGAGCTTCATCTGTGGTCCGCGCCAATCCGGACTTGATCGCGTCCATCAGCACGCGCTCTTGTTCAGGACTCAAGATAATTGTCATCGCCGACCTTTCCGCCTCCATTGTCGCGCAGGCTTGCAGGCTAAAAGTATCCTGCTCGCGCTGGTGCACTTCGTAGCGGGTGGCACGACAGCAGTCTCGCGTAGTGCTTTGATGGCGTCGGTCCACGAGACCGCCGAAGGGCTGCACGCGGCCGGGGTCATGGATAAGCGCACTATGCGAGAATTCGATGAGCTGTGCCTCACGCCAGTCCGTCAACTGAAGCCCAAAGAAATCCGCGCACTCCGTTTGCGGGAAGGCGCCAGCCAGGCGGTTTTCGCTCGCTATCTCAATGTGACGACCGGTCTGGTGAGCCAGTGGGAACGCGGGGAAAAGCGGCCCCAGGGGGCTTCCCTGAAACTGCTCTCTCTAATCGCGAAGAGCGGGCTCCAAGCGGTCGCGTGAAGAAGCGTCTTCATACACGTCCCCTCCCGCCACTTACCCTGTCCCCCTCGATCTCCCGGCTCGTCCGCCGCACGATGCTCTCCAACGCGGCCAGGTCCTGCTTCACCCCGCTGGCGGTGTCCACGATGTTGCGGTCGTTGGTCCAGTGGTCGCGGTACCAGGTGCAGCTCTCGAACCCGTCGTTATGCTCCTTCATCCACCGCTGGAGCTGGGTCCGGTAATGCGCCAACAGGGCCTGCCGCGCGCGATCGGCGGCGAGGTTCTTGAGCTGGTACGGGTCGGCCTCATTGTCAAACACCAACTCGGAGCGGTCGCGGCGGTAGGTCGCGTAGGTGTACCGCGCATCGCGCAGGGCACGCCACTCGGTGCCATCCAGCCAGGCGGCGGTCGTGCCCATGCCTTGCATGTAGATGGCTTGCGGGCCACGGGCGGATTTTCCCAGCAGGTTGCCGCTGAGGTCGGCGCCCTCCACCGCCCGCGGAATCCGTAGCCCCAGCGCGCCGAGCAGCGTGGGCATGATATCCGGCGTGCTCAGAAGCGTCTCGGTTGCGCCGGGACGGATGTGGCCCGGCCAGCGCATCAGAAACGGCACCCGGCAGGCCTCCTCATAGAAGATGTACTTGGCCCGCCGGCCGTGGGAGCCGAACATCTCGCCGTGGTCGGAGGTGAAGACCAGCAGAGTGTCGTTCTCCAGGCCTTGCTCGCGAATCGCATCCAGAAGCCGGCCGAGGGTGCGGTCGCTATCCGCCGTCATGGCATAGTAGCCCTGCATGTATTGGCCGACGTGAGCGTGGTAATCCTTCTCTGGCGTGGCCCAGGCATCGGCGTAAGGGTCGGGCGTGTCGGAATAATTGGGCCGCAGCGGAATGTTCACCTTGCGAAACTGCTCCGTGAAATCGGAAGGGCAGTTGGCCCAATCCCACGGGTCGTGCGGGGGACCCCACGAAAGGAACAACGCAAACGGCCTCGCCTGCCCGCGCCGCGCCCGCAGGTACTCGATGGCCATGGCGGTCTGCGAATCCGGCTCGTACTGCTTGTGCGTCTCGCGGCGGGGCGTGTTCCGGAAATACGGGGCGTTGTGATAGGTGTGGTTGAAATTGTACGCGGCCCAATATTGATCGAAGCCCAGGCGGTACGCGCCCGGCGGCACGAAGCCGTTTTTGGTCTCTTCATGGTGCCCCAACTGGTTGGCCCAGAGGTGCCACTTGCCGAGATACGCGGTGTCGTAACCGCTCCGCGCCAGTACCTGGCCGAAGCATTCGTGCTCCGGGCTGAGCCGCAGCTCGTTGATCACCATCCCGGTGCTGGACTGGTATTTGCCGGTCATCAGGGAGGCGCGGTAGGGCGCGCACACCGGCGTGGAGGGCACGGCGTTGCGCACATCCAGCGATTCGCGGGCCAGGCGGTCGATATTGGGGGTGCGCGCAAACTCATCGCCGGCATAGCCGCAGGAGAAGCGGCGCAACTGGTCGGCAAAGACGTAGATCAGGTTCACCGGCCGCTCGCGCGGTTGCGCCAGGCCCGCGGCCGCCACGGTCTGTCCCAGAAAGGCGCGGCGGCTGATGTTCTGCCCTGCGTTCGGCTCGCTCATGGAATGCACCCCACTCCAATTGTTCTACACCCGGAAGCAGCCGGCCCGTCCCGCTCGCGCGCCTGGAAGCGCCGCAGAACTCCCTGGCGTATGCCGTTCTCTGGTTGCCAACGCGCGGGCCTGCGATGCGAGTAAAGTGTGATTCGAGAGGACGAGGGCGGCGAATGCCTCCGGCGCCCTGGTGCAGCCGTTTCATCCGCGGCTGGAGCGGTGGGAGGAATACTTCCGGCTGGCTGGCATGGTCTACAGCCGCTGACCGGCTCGGGCGAGGTGACGGCGAAGTTGCTCCGGCTGAGTGCCGCCGGGCGGGCCATAGAGCGGAACGCGCTGCAAGCGCCTTGGCCGCGATTGTCGCGGCCGGGCGGGGCGACCCTCACGGAATCCGGCGCGCCGTACCCGGCGACGCCTAATCCAGATATCCCAGCCCCTTCAGCTTGCGGGCGATTTCTTCATCGGATTCGGCCTCTTCGAGCGTGGCCAGCTCCTTTTCGAGAACATGCTCCACAAACTCGTCCGGGGAGCTGTACCCGCCCGCCTTGGCGCATTTTTTGACTTTGGCGTACAAAGCCTTATTCAATTTCACTGTGGTGGACATGGCGTTTTCAGCTTAGCCTATCAGATGGCGCCCGCTTTTTTCACGCCGCGGCGCGCCCAGGCGCGGCGGCCGCCCGGCGGTCCCGCTTCCGGCAGCAGGTGCTTGGGCGCGAAGAAGGTATTGGCGATGGTCACCGGAATTACCGCGCTCGCGATCACCGCAGCCACAATGTGGGAGTATTGCGTGCTGTCGATCAGGCCGCGGTTCAGGCCCGAGGTGGCGATCACCGTTCCCAGCATCAGCCCCAGCGAAAGCATCAGCCCGCAATAGATGCTTTCCTTGCGGCTGTAGTCGAAAACCCGCAGCGCCGGCAGCACGCCCAGCAGTTTCGAAAGCAGCTTGGCGCCCAGCAGCACCAGGAACAGCCAGGGCACCGCGGCCAGCGCCGGAATGTGCACCTGAGTGCCGGCGCGCAGGAAATAGAACGGCGTCAGGATAGAGAAGGTCATCACCCGCAGATGATGAATCAGGGTGTGGTTGCGGCCCACCAGGCCGGAAAGTGCCATCCCCATGACGTACGCGGGAAGCACCAGCTCGCTGCCCGCCCACACCGAAAGGCCGCCCAGGCCGAACAGCAGAAACAGCAGGTAGCGGATATCCGGCTGCGCGGCCCGGCTGCGCAAACGGCCCAGCACCCGCGAAGAGACCGCCGGCGCCAGCATCCCGGCGGCGACGCAGGCGCCCAGCAGGATCGCGCTGCGCGCCGTGAAGGGTGTCAGGATGAGGGCCAGGGCGATGGCGCTGAACAGGTTGTTGAGGTACGAGGTAGCCAGCAGCCCCTGCCCCAGGCCGGTATGGCTCAGGCCCATCTCGGTCATCACGGTGTAAACCACCGACACCGACCCGGTGGAAAGCGCCACGGCGGCCACCCAGGCCGATGCGGCCTTCCAGCCGAGCAGAAAATGCGCGGCCGCCGCCACACCGAACAGGGGCACCACACACCCCACAAATCCTACCAGGACCGCCTCCCGCCAGGTGGCGCGCAACACCGTAGGATCCAGCTCGGTGCCCGCCAGAAACGTCAGCAGCAGAGAGCCGGTGCCCGCCAGAAAGACCACCCATGGAATGCTGGGACTGAGCAGATTCCACCCCAGCCACGGCCCCACCACCAGGGGCGCCACGGCCCCGATGGCGATCTCGCACACCGGCGTGGGCAGGCGCAGCAGGTGGGCGCAGAATACCGCCAGCAGCGCCAATCCCATCCACAGAGCGGCGATCAGCCAGACCTGCTCCACCTTACCTCCCGTCTACAAGGTCACCCGGAACCGCTTCTTCAGCAGCAGCGCCGCCAGCATGGAGACTACGATAAACCAGACAAGCCAGTGCATGCGAATACCCAGCCACTGGAGGGTGGCGTCGGGGTAGCGGACCTCCACCCAGTTGACCTGGCCCGCGGTGATGCGGGGTTCATCGGGATGCCAGACTGCTTCCCACAGCGAACTCACCTTGCGGCCGGGCACGAAGAGCGGGCCGGCGAACCCGGCGGGTTCAGCCTCGATGCGTTTCTCCACCGTGCCGCCGGTGGTACGGATGCGCAGCACTCCGGAAACCGCCGCGCGGGGACGGATGCGCCAGCTCACCTGGTCTTCATCGAGCACCCGCACGGCCGGCGTTTCCACCGCCACTCCTGGCGGCGCATCGAGCACGGGGACGCTGCCGCTGTTTCCGCTTACTCCCATGGTGACGATGGTATCGGCCCCCACCGCCAGCGGCGCACGGCCGTAGAAGGCATCCAGGTGCACCAGCAGAATCGCGCAGGGAAGGCCCATAATCAGCGCCGGCTGCAGCATCAGCGCCATGTAGCGGAGGTTGGCGGCCAGCAGAGATTTCTGGGCCCGCCACATGACGCCCGGCTCATCGCGGTAAATGCGCAGTTCCAAAAGGTGTGCCTGCACGCGGCGTTTGGCGGCGCGGATGGCGGCCTGGTTGGAGGTTTTTTGAAACACCCAGAGCATGGCGATTCCGGCGGCCGCGGAAATCAGCGCCAGCCCCAGACCGGGAGACCAGCGGAAGGCCGCGAAGATGGCCTTCAGCACGAAATCGAGAGCGGCGTTCAGCGTGTCCATGAAGTTCTCAAAACACCGTCTGCCCCAGCATGTCCTTACCCTTGGGCACGCCGAATTCACTCAATATCGTGGCCGTGACGTCGTACAATTGCGGGTTTTCCAGCCGGATTTTGCGGTTGCTCAGCAGCACGCCCGGGACTTCATCGGCAGCCATGCAGTGGTCCGCGATCCAGCCCTGCGTATTGTCGTCGATAAGGGTCTTCGGCACCGCCCCCAGGGCCGTCTGCCAGGAGGCCCGGTAGCCGCGATGGTAGCCCACAAAGAGGTCCGGCGACATTCGCAAGTTGCGGCCCTTGAACACCACCTCCGGGTCGTAGACCTTGCCCACCACAAGCTGGTCGTTTTTGGGGTCGCGGAACTCCAGCAGCTTTTGAGTAATCATCTGCTTCACCTGCTGAACTTCAGAATCCGCCACGATGCCGCCGTTCTCGCGGCCCATGCGGTTCAAATAAAGCCCGTTCAGGCCAATGGCGTAAGCCTGCGTGCGCGACCAGTCCACGTGGGCGAACAGCTCGTCGTCGCCGGTGTTGGCGGGGTCGTCGAGGGTGAGGAAGCCCTCGCGCATCAGCCAGGTGTTCAGGTGCACGGCGCGGTCGAAGCGGGCGAACCCGTGGTCGGAGAGGATCAGCAGGGTGGTGTCGCTGCCGGCTTTGGCCATGGCCTCGCCCACGGCGCCATCCACGGCGCGGTACACATCCAGCAGATCGTTATCGTACTTGCCCCACAGCATGTGGGCGTTCTGGTCGGTGCTCGAAAAATAGTAGAACAGCAGGCCGTCGGAGAAATGCGCCAGCTCATAGCGGAACATGCGCAGGCTGTCGGAGAGAATCTTGTGGCTCTGCACCAGGAACTCGTCCTTACTCAGCAGCCCGGCGCGGTAAGCGGAGGTCTCTTCGGCGATGCCCTGGGTGTAGAACGGTCCCAGAGCGTCGTTAAGTTGGCGGCTGAAGGACGACGGGGTGGAAATAGGCAGCGCCGGGCTGGCCGGGTCAATATTCACCGGGCTCACGTAGACCCGCAGATACGGATGCGCCTGCTGCAGATAAATGCGCAGAATGCCCGAAGCGCTTTTTACCAGCGGCAGCATGTGGAAATCGGCGCGCAGCCAGTCCGACCATTCGCGCTCGCCGAGAACCACCTGCTGGTCGCCCAGGTCGAAGCGGGCGGCCTGCGCGGTGGGGTCCACATGCGCGACGATCTCGGCCGAAGTGGTCGCGTTGTCGCGGCGGAAGCCGTTGGGCGGGCCATCGACGGGCAGAACCACGCGGCCGTTCGATACGGCCACTTGCACGATTTTGCCGGCCGGCACAGTGGTGCGCTTTTCGGCGGGATCGTCGGTGAAAAAGGTGAACGTGCCGCTGGTGCCCGTCATGTCCGGAGTGCCCATGCCGGAAAGCGAATCGGCCTCGCATTCGGCGGGCGGGAAGTTAGCTGGCATGCGGATCACGGTGGAGGGAATGCCGTGGTCTTCCAGAATCTGCCAGAAGGTGCGCCCCACGCGGGAGGAAGTCACGCTGCCGGGGGAAAGCGGAAACAGGTACGGCCCGATGGCGAGGGTGTGCTTTGGCGGGGCGGTTTCCGCCATGGAAAACAGCGGCATGCGGGTGGCCGGGTCGCGGTGAACGAAATCGAAGACGCCGTGGCCGCCCGGGTCGAGGCCCGTGGTGACGGTGGACCACGCTACCGGGCTTTGCGGCGGTATGGTAGTGCCGAGGCGCCTGAAATCGCCGGTGCGGCGCAAGCGGTCCAGGTTCGGCAGGACGTCCCAGTGGGCTTCCAGGAAGAGGGGGTCCATGCCGTCGAGGCCCAGGACGATCATCTTCTTGCCGGAGGCATATGTCGCGCGGGGATGCGCGCAGCCGGAGAGGAGGAGGAGAGAAAGGAGAAAAACCAAGACCTGACGCGGAGACGCGGAGGCGCGGAGAAACACGCGGAGAACACCATTATTGGCCCGCTCCGCATCTTTCTCCGCGCCTCTGCGCCTCCGCGTCAGTCTTTGCCTCAACCCACCCGGAGCACGCACTTGCCCTCCATATAGTCCGGCGGGGCGATGCCGAATAGGTCCAGGGCGGTGGGGGCCATGTCCTCGATGCCGGGGTTCTCCGAGTCGATCTGCAAATTCGAGAGCAGCACTCCGGGAACCAGGTGCGGGTCCACGCAATGGTCGCCGCTCCAGGCTTTTTTGTTGTCGTCGAAGACGTATGCAGTCACCTTGCCCACGGCGGCGTCCCAGGAAGCCCGGTATCCCGGCGCATACCCCACGATGATGTCGGGCGCGGATTGCAGATACGGCCCGCTGTAAAGCGAATTCGCGGTCCAGGCCTCGCGGATGCCTACCCGGTCGCGCTCCTCATCCCGCAAGCCGGTCAGTTTAGCCGCGATTTCCTGTTTGAGCGCGGCGGCTTCGGAAGCCGGAACGATGCCCTTGGATTCGCGGCCCTTCTGGTTGAGGTAGACGCCGGCCAGCCCGAACGTGTAGGCCCGCGTGCGGCTCCAGTCCACGTCCTTTAAATAGTCGCGGCCCTGGGCGCCCTCTTTGCGCGCCAGGTAGCCATTTTCCAGGAGCCAGCCGTTCAGGTTCACGCCGCGCTCGAAGGAAGTAAAGCCGTGGTCGGAGAGCACCACCAGCGCCGTGCCCGGCTCGACGTAGGCGAGCGCCTTTCCCACCAGGCCATCCACGCGCGTGTACAGCTCTTCGATGATACGGCCGTAGGCGCCGCCGCGGTCCAGGTGGCGGAAGAACATGTGCTGCACGCGGTCGGTGGTGTCGAAAACGCAGGCCACCACGCCGCGCCGGGTGCGCTCCAGCGCGCTGAAGAACATGCGCTCGCGCTCCTCGTAGGTAAGATACGCCTGCTTGAGGAAGGCGTCTTCGTCGATGGCGCGCTCGTTGAGCGCCCAGGTGTCTTCGGCCATCCCGAGGGTCGAATAGGCGCCCAGCAGCTTGGCCAGGTAAGTGGCGTAGTAAGAGGGGTGCGAAATGGGCAGCGCGGGACTCTCCGGGTCGATGTTGACCGGGGTCATGTAGAGCGAGTACTCCGGCCCGTTTTCGGTGAGCAGAAAGCGCGCCACGCCGCGGACCTGGATGTTCAGCGCGGCCTTAAACCGCAGGGTGATCCAGGGGGTGTATTCGCCGGGCTGCAGGTCGTAGCGCTCGCCATCGATTTCCAGCGCCGCGCCGCCCTTGGTGCCGCCCTCCGGCCCCGGCGCCAGGGAAAACGGGATGTGGATGGCGCCTCCGCCTTCCACCATGTAATCCTCCGGCCCGGAAATCGCGCCGGTGAAGGTGTCGCCCTGCCGCGCCAGCGGAAAGCGGTTGCCGCTCTGCATGGCCTCCCCGCTGCCGCCCTTTTCACCCTGGCGCGTGGTGAACAGCGAAAAGGTGCCCTGCGAGCCGACCAGGTCCGGCGTACACATGGCCGAAAGCAGGCGGCCGTTGAACTTTTCGGGCGGAAACGTGATGGGCACGCGCAGAATGGTGGCGCTAATGCGATGCTCGCCCAGGATATTCCAGAAGGTGCGGCTCTTGCGCCGCATTTCCACCAGCGGCCGGCTGAGCGGAATGCGGTACTTGCCCAATTTGAGAATGCGCTCGGGGTTGCGCACGCGCGTGGAGGACAGCTCCGGCATGTATGATTTCAGGTTGCGATTGAGGAAATCGAACATGCTGTGCCGCGCCGGGTTGACCCCGGTGGCGAAGGTGGACCAGGCCACCGGAGACAGCGCCGGGAAGGTGGTGCGCAGGCGGCGGAATCCGCCCATCTCCCGCAGGCGGGCGAAATTGGGCAGTTTGCCCTCCGCCATGTAGCGTTCCAGAAGGCCGGGGTCGAGACCGTCCAGGCCCAGGAAAATCAGCCGGCGGACTTTGGCGCGCTTGTATCCCTGCTGTCCGCGAATGAACCCCCAGATGAGCCGGAAAGGCCAGAGGAGCAAGGAGATAAGGCCCAGGAAGAGGCCCAGCAGGAAAGTCAGGAACGAGCCGAGAAAGGCGAAGCCCGCCCCAGGGCCGATGTAGGCCCAATCCGCGGCACCGTGGTGGCGGTGAGCAAGCAGCGCCGCCAGCAAGAAGAACGCGGTGAAAACGCCCGACGCGGAGACGCGGAGACGCGGAGGCAACGCGAAAAGCGGGTTTTCTTCTCCGCGTCTCCGCGTCTCCGCGTCGGGTTTTGTGCGGCCGTCCCCAGGCCATCCTGACAGCCGCGGAGAAGGCTCCATTACCGTATTTTCCCCTCGATGAAGGGGACCTCGAAAACCTTTTCGTGATTAATCGGACCGTGCCCGAAATAGCCGTCCTCGCCGAACAGCTCGCCGTGGTCGGAGGTGAGGGTGATCCAGGTGTTTTTCGGTACGATATCGAATAATTCTTCCACCACCCGGTCCAGGTATTTCACAGCGTCCACCTGGCGGCCGCGCAGGAGCTTCATCTGGGCGTCGTTGAAAAACTTCCCGCCGCCGCCTTTTTTCAGCTTGCCGCCTACCACATGGTCGTCCAGGTGTTTGAATACCCCGTGGACGCCGCTGATTACGGGCCACTTCTCGGGCGGCTCGTCGGGCAGCGCATAGGGGTAGTGCGTCTCACCCACGTTGAGGAGGTAAAACGAGGGACCCGCTTCGCTGAAGCGCATCTCACGCAGCATCGCCCGCATGTCGTTGTGCTTGGGCATTAGCCGGAACGAATCGAACCCGTGGTTGAGTATGGTCCTGGGGTTGAGCACCGGAAGGGAAACCATGGCGTGCGTGCGGTACCCCAGGCTCTCTTTCAGAAAAGCCGGGAAATACAACTTGGGGATGAGGGATTTAAATTCAATTCCCTCCACCCCCAGGCGCTCGGAATATTTTAAGAAATCCTTCTTGTAATATTCCGATGCAAATACGTGCCGGGGACTGGAATGGGGCAAAAGGCCCGTCAGCAGATTGTAGTGCGAAGGGGCGGTCCAGGAAGCATAGGAAAAGCGGCACTCCAGCTTCCCCAGTTTGCGGATGGTCTTCGGGCGCGCCTTCACCAGGGTGTCATAGCGGCAGCTATCGAAGATTACAATAATGTAATTGTTCCCTGGGGTTTTGGCCGAAAGATAATTCCGGCCGGCGCGACTTCCGGCGCTATCCTTGGGTTTTATCATGATAGTAGTACTAGTCCATCGGCCGGGCCACGCGCCGCACGGCTGTCAGGTTTCGCGAGGGAAGCCCTGAAATGCACATTGCAAGATGGTTCCGCGACGAAAACTGGACGCGCACTTCCGAAAGATTCCTTGTCATAATACCATGGAGGGCGGACGGCCCCGATTCTCCTATGGAACTCAACTAAAGCCGGTTAAATCATGGAGAAAAAGGTGGTAATGCAGTATAGTTCAAAAGGAATAGCACGATATCTTACTTTAGTTTGGGGTTGGGTTCGTTTGGCTCGCGCGGCATAACCGTAAGCCGCCGCGCTGGCCCTTAAGGGCTACCCCAGGCGAAACCACGGCTGGTCGCGCCGGGATTCGCCCAAGAGCTGTTTGGTTGGAAACAGGTCATGAGTGTCGGTTCAAAAATCAAGACCGGGTTGCGGGTAGCCGGTTCCGGAGAACTGGGAACCTTTTGGCGGCTGGCCAAGAACAATGTTCTGGGCTGGGTCTCGGATACCCGGCGCGTGAAAATCGGCGGCGTGTGTTTCCGGATGTACGCTACCCGGTCGGATGACCTTTTTCTGGTGGGCGATGAACGCGAGCACCGGCTGCTCGAACGGGTTTCTCCGCGGCACCTGCGGTGCGTTTTCGATGTGGGTGCCCACCTGGGGTTGCACACCCTGTATTACTCCGCGGTAGCCGACCGGGTGGTGGCATTTGAACCGGCGCCGAGGAATTACGCGCGCCTGCTCGAGAATGTGGTCTTGAATCACCGGACCAATGTCTCGACCTGGAATGTGGCGCTGTCCGACCGCACCGCGGTGCTCGACTTTCTGGATAACGGGATTTCGCAAACCGGAACCCTGCTGACCCAGGCCCGCCATGCGCAGGGTTTCCACAAGATCCAGGTGCAGGCCCACCGCCTGGACGACTTGGATTTGCCGGCGCCGGATTTAATCAAAATCGATTGCGAGGGGGCGGAAATGCAGGTGCTGCGCGGAGCCAGCGCCACGCTGCGGAAGCACCGTCCGGTAGTACATCTGGAAGTACACCCACTTCTCGGCGTATCCGAGGCCGAAGTTCAGGAATTCCTGCGCTTGGCCGGTTACGCCGTCCAGGCCAGGCGGAAAGGAGATGAGATCCACTACCTGTGCGATCCCGTCGAAACCCCTGGCCAGCCCATTAAAAAGGATATCAATGCGGCATAGTCTCCCGGGAGTCGGTCATTATCTTAGGTTAGGTGTCATTCAGGGTTGGGCGGCCTGGTCCGCTTATGCCGTAATCGAATTTCTGTTTTCGTCGGTTTTGTTCCGCCTGTCGCGTCCCTACGCCCGGTTCACTACCTGGCATTGGATGTTGACCGGCCAATTGGTTCTGGCCTACATGGCGGCCGGAGCGGTTTTGGGCGCTCTGGCAGGCCTGGTGATCTTTCTCCTGCGGAAAAGCCCTCGCTTGGTCTATCGCCCCGTCGCCCTGACAGTGGAACACGCTGCGGCCCTCACCCTTACTCTGGCCATCGTGATCCAGTTGGCGGCCCAGCCGGCAGCTCCGGATATCTGGTGGAAGCTGCTGGCGATTCCCCTGGTGCTGGCGGATCTCCTGGTGCTGGCGATCTACACCAAGCGTTGGTCCACCCGTTTCGGCCTGCTGACGAATCCGTGGGTGATCGCCGGACTCTTCCTGAGCGGCGGGCAGGTGTCTGCGCTGCAATTCATGGGCGTGGCCCAGCAACTGGGCATTTCGATTCAGCCGTGGTACTTCATTCTGCTGGGCTTGCAGTTGCTTGCGGCGTGCGCCGCCGTGTGGATTGGCCGGCGCTGGCGCCAGGCCTGCAACCCCGACCGGATCTTCGCGCCCAACTGGGCGGCGGGCTTTCTGGCGGCTGGGCTGATGGTGGCCGCTTTCGCGCTGGGTATGGAACGCGCGCCGGCGCCGCCCCATGCCGCCATCGCGGGAAGCTCCACGCATCCCAACGTGATCCTGATCGTCATGGACGCGACCCGTGCCGATCATCTTTCGCCCTACGGCTACAGCCGCAACACCACGCCCAATCTGCAGAAACTGGCGGCGGACGGCACCGTATATCTGCAGGCGTTATCGGCCGCCGATGTGACCCTCACCAGCCATGCCTCCCTCTTCTCGGGCCTGTACGGAAGCTGGCACGGCGCTTATTGCCAGCCGCCGGCAGCAATCTTCGGGCGGCCCATCCGGCCCGTGCCCACCATCGCCGATGTGCTGTCCCGCCATGGCTACCACACCATGGGCGTGGCCGCCAATCTTTATCTGCGATCCGCTTTCGGCCTGCAGCGCGGCTTTCAACAGTTCCACATTCCCCGGCCGGTTCCCGTGTTGGCCGCCGAATCCTGGTACATGCTGCGCAACGGCATGCGGCGGGTGCTCGGCCTGTTCACCGATACCGCCCAGTTCGACCGGCTGTATAGCCGCGGCGATGCGGTCAACCAGGAATTTTTCACCATGCTGCGCCAGCCCGGCCTGGCCCAGGCGCCATTCTTCGCATTCTTCAACTACATGGATGCGCATTTCCCCTATATTCCACCGAGTCCCTACGACCGGCTGTTTCCGGGCAAGAACGCGGATCTGACCCAGGCCGACCTGGCGGCCATCCAGCACGATGTGGATGATGGGGAGAAGACCTTGCCACCGGTTTATACCAGGCACTCGATTTCCCAGTATGACGGCGGCATCGCCTACATCGATTCCCAACTCGGCCAGTTGATGGACTGGCTGAAGCGCGAAAACCTCTACGACAACACCATGATCGTGGTGACCGCCGACCACGGCGAATCCTTTGGCGAACGGCGCCTTTTCCAACACGGGAATTCGCTCTACTCGAACCTGTTGCACGTAGGCCTGGTGGTGAAGTATCCGCACCACGCCCACACCGGGGTGGTGAGTACCCCGGTGAGCCTCATCGACGTTCTGCCCACCGTCCTGCGGGCAGCCGGCGTGGAGCCGCCTGCCGGAGTGCAAGGCGTGGACCTGCTGGACCCGGCAGCTTCCCAACCCCGCAATCTGTTCAGCGAATCTTTCCCCTGCCCGGTGATGCACGGGCCGGCGTGCCCCGGCGGATGCCTGATGCGCACGGTGGTTTCCTGGCCCAACAAGTACATCTTTTCGAGCAACGGAAAATCGGAAGTCTACCAACTGCAACAGGATCCCAAGGAAACCCACAATCTGTTCGGCTCGCTCAGCCCCACCGTCCAGATATTGGCCACGCAGTTGAACGCCTGGATCAAGACCATGCCGGCGTTCAATGATCGCCTGCCCGGCGACGGCCCGTCGGCCGGGACGGCGGTTCAGGGCCTCGATGAACCTCCGGAAACGGCCTCCGATCCCCGCGACGCCATGCTTCTGGGCAAAAAGAGTGCGAGGCCTTCGCCTGCCCCAAGAGTCCCGGCCTCCAGCCTGCCAGCCGATCCTCCCGTGCAGAGCGGATCCGGGCAGTGACGGCCGCCCACCCCGCCCATCGCAGAGCCGCGTTTTTGGCGGACTTGCCGGGGCCGGCCATGCTGCGTCACGGTCGCGGCCGTTGCCGGGCGGCCGCCTGCTGTTCCCGCCCGGTCGAACTGCGATGAACCTAAGTCCGGCAGTTTAGCCTGCCGCCCCGCCTGGTAGGGCTATTGGCGCCACCAGTTCCCCGCTGCGTCGCAGATCACCTTCCGGGTGACAACCGCCTTATCTGCAATTGGTTGCAGCGCACGGCCGTTGCCCGTTCCGCGGGGCTGCAACCGCCGGATTGTAGGATGAATGACGCTCGCCGGCCCGTTCCTTGTCCCAATCCGCGCCGGTCCGGGGGGCGCCGGTCCCGCTCATCATCCGGAGAAGCGCTTTGGCGGACCGGGGTGCGCCGGGCACCGAATCCCTACACCCTGCCCCCGGTGGAACTGCGATGATAGGTCTGAAAACGTGACTCTTCAACAGGAAAGTTCCAAAAGCCTACCCCACTTCCTTACCCTGGGGGTCATTCAAGGTCTGGCTGCCTGGTCCGCATATGCCGTCATCGAGTTTCTCTCCTCTTCAGTTTTGTTCCGTCTGGGGCGGCCTTACGCCCGCTTCACCACCTGGCATTGGACGCTGACCGGCCAATTGGCCCTTGCCTACCTGGCCCACGGGGTGTTTTTCGGCGCCTTGGCCGGCGGACTGGTCTTTCTTTTCCACAAGACCCCGCGGCTGGCCGGCGGCCAGGCCGCTTTGGTGACGGAACACGCGGCTACCCTCACCCTTATGGTGGCGGTGGCGCTCGATATGAGCCGCAACCCGGTGCACCCTGACGGATGGTGGAAGCTGCTGCTGGTTCCCCTGGCGCTGATTGCCATCCTGCTGGTGTCGCTGCGCTCGGAAACCTGGTCCAAGCGCTTCGGCCTGTTGACCAATCCCTGGTTGGTGGCGGGACTCTTTCTCGGCATGGGCGAGGTCTTCGCGCTCGAAGACCAGGGCGTGGCGGGACAACTGGGCCTGTCGATTCAGACCTGGGCTAACCTTTTGACCGGCATTCAGGTGCTGGCGGTGGCCGCGGCTATATGGCTGGGCCGGCTTTGGCGGCGGGCCTGGAACCCCAGCCGGGTTTTCGCGCTCAACTGGGCCGCCACCGGGCTGGCCGTGGCCCTGATGGTGACCAGCTTCGCGCTTGGCACGGAGCCCTCCTCGCCGGCTGCACCCAATGCCGCGATCGCGGGCAATTCCGCGCGTCCCAACGTGGTCCTGATCGTCATGGACACCACCCGCGCCGATCATCTCTCGTTGTACGGCTACCGGCGTGATACCACTCCCAACCTCCGGAAACTGGCGGCCGATGCGGCGCTCTACCCGCAGGCCTTATCGGCCGCCGATATCACTTTGAGCAGCCACGCCTCCATCTTCACCGGCCTTTACCCGAGCTGGCACGGGGCTTACTGCGAGCCCCCGAAGCGGCCTTCGGGCGGGCCTTGGGACCGGTGCCTACGATGGCCGAAGAACTGGCCAAAAACGGCTACCACACCATGGGAGTGGCCGCCAATCTCTACCTGCGGGCGCAATTCGGCCTGCAACGCGGTTTTGCCGATTTCCGCATTCCCCGGCCGGTGCCGGTGCTGGCGGGCGACGAATCCTGGTACATGCTGCGCAACGGCATGCGCCACGCCATCAACCAGTTTACGGATACCGCCCAATTCGATCGCCTCTACAGCCGCGCCGATGCCGTAAACGGCGAGTTTTTCCGCATGTTGCGCCAGCCCGGGCTGGCGGAGGCCCCGTTCTTCGCGTTCTTCAACTACATGGACGCGCATTTCCCGTATATTCCGCCGCACCCCTTCGATCGCCTGTTTCCGGGGAAGACGTCCGCCACGGAGGCCGACCTGGACGCCATCCAGAGCAAGGTAGCGGAAGGGGGAGAGCCGCTGCCCGCGCTCTACACCAGCCATGCGGTCTCGCAATACGATGGCGGAATCGCCTACATCGACTCGCAAATCGGCCAGTTGGTGGATTGGCTGAAACGGGAAAACCTCTACGACAACACCATGATCGTAGTGACCGCCGACCATGGCGAATCGTTCGGCGAAAGACGGCTCTTCCTTCACGGCAATTCGCTCTATGCCAACCTGCTGCACGTCGGTCTGCTGGTGAAATATCCCCACAGCGCCCACGCGGGCGTGGTGAATGCGCCGGTCAGCCTGATCGACATCTTTCCGACGGTGATGGACGTGACCGGCGTGAAGGCGCCCGCGGGCCTGCAGGGGCGCGACCTGCTCGACCCCGCGGCCATCGAACCCCGCGACCTCTTCAGCGAGTCATTCCCCTGCCCGGTGTTGCACACGCCGGCGTGCCCGGGCGGCTGCATGATGCGCTCAGTGGTATCCTGGCCCAACAAGTTCATCTGGTCCAGCAAGGGATCGCCGGAGAGTTACGACTTGCAGCAGGACCCCAACGAAAACCACAACCTGTTCGGCTCGCTCAACCCGATTGCCCGGGCGCTTTCCGACCAGTTGCGGGCCTGGATCAAAACCATGCCTCCGCAGGAGAAGCAGCACCTGAATCTGAGTCCCGACGAGATCAAGCGCTTCAAGGCACTGGGATATATCCAGTGACAGAGCGGTGCGGGCGGTTTCCGGCTCCGGTCGCCCGCATTTACTGCCGCCCATCTACTAAGGTTAGTAAGCGGAGGTACTCCGGGAACCTTGGAGTGATTGACAAGCGTCCCGTAAGTTCATAACAATCAATATTGTAAATGGGCCAACCTCCGACTCGACCCCAGACTCTCCGCATGCCGCAACCGGTGCCGGCGGGTTCCGGCACTTCGCAAGCGGCCGTGATGCACAGCTCCTCGAATGTGGAAGGGATCGGGTTCTTCGTGCTGCTCGGCTTCCTGTTCATGATCTTCAGCCGGGTCTTCGACATGTATGCGAGCAGCTTTCATATTCCGGGGATCAGCGAGCGCGTGATGGCGGTAGTGGTGTTCGTGTCGGGAGCTTTCTGGCGGCCTTTTCAGACCAGCATCGGGAAGAGGCTGCTGTGGTTCACGATCTGGATGTTGGTGGGCATCCCCTTCAGCGTATGGAGGCACGACAGTTTCGGCATCATTACCACCCAGTGGTGGGCGTCGATAGTGGTTTTCGTGGCCTTGGGGGGGCTGATCGGCGATTTTCAACAATACCGCCGCAGCACGATGACCCTGGCACTGGCGATTTTCGCCCTGAGCCTTTTCTGCCTGCACTTCGGGACCATGGAAACGGGCCGCCTGTTTATGGGGAACCGCAGCCGCTTCGCCAACCCCAACGAGATGGCGCAGGCGATGTTGATCGGAATTCCGTTCTGGCTGGCGATGGCCAAGAGGTCATCGTCTCTCATCGGCAAGCTGCTGGCCGGCTGCGTGCTCGTGGTGATGGTCTATATCATCGCCAAGACAGGCTCGCGGGGCGCGCTGATCTCTTTCGCCGCGCTGTATCTGGTTATTCTCTATCACGCATCCGCTATTGGAAAAGCCGGGCTGCTGCTGGCCGGCAGCCTGTCGCTTTGCGCCGCGGTGGCGTTTTTGCCGAGCACTTTAAAAGACCGCTATAAGACGCTGTTTGCCGAGGACAAACCGGAGGTCGAAATGGCGGGCGAAGACCGCATGCTGGTCAGTGCCGTAAGCTCCACCGAGAGCCGCGAGCACCTGTTGCGGCAGAGCCTGATCCTTACGGCCACGCACCCCATTTTCGGCGTCGGGGTGGGGCAGTTTATGGTGGCCGAGAATACCCTGGCCATAGCCCAGGGCCAGCGCAGGGGAAGCTGGCTGGGAACTCACAACAGCTTCATGCAGGTGGCCTGCGAGACGGGACTGCCGGGGGTGTTCTTATTCATCTCAGTCTTCTTCCTGGCGTTGAAGAGTACCCACTCTCTCTACCGTGCCACCAGGGACCACCCCGAACTCCAACACATATCCACACAGGCCGAGGCGCTCTTCCTGGCGCTGATTTGCCTGGCAATTACGGACCTGTCCATTCACGCGGCCTATACCATGCTGCTGCCGGTTCTGGCGGGGCTGACCCTTTCCCTGGATTTCACCACCCGCCCCCTGATAGCGGAGGTGCAGCGGCGCCGTACGGCCGCCGTTGTGCCGGCCCCAACCGTGCGGCGGGTGTTTCCCGGCCGGTTGCCCTCTGGCGGCCCATCCCCACTGCCTTCGGGCGCGTGATCCCAAGTCTGCGGGCACCATACTGTTCCGCTTCCGCATTCGACCGAAGTGCGATAGTAGTGTTGTGAGCGGCGGATTGAATTTCCCGGAACTCTATAAAGCGGACCTGCTACGGTCCATCGAGACCGTGGACCTGGAAAAGGTGCGGCAGGCGATCGGCATACTCAGCCGGGCGCGCGACGAAGGGCGGCAGATTTTCGTCTGCGGAAACGGCGGCAGCGCTTCCACGGCCTCGCATTTCGTTTGCGACATGGTGAAAGGCGCCAGCTTCGGCCGCCAGCGCCGCTTCCGCATCCTGGCGCTGACCGATTCGCTGCCCACCCTGACGGCGTATTCGAACGACGTGAGTTACGAGTGCGTCTTCGCCGAGCAGTTAAAGAATTTCGCGCAGCCGGGCGACGTGGTGATGGCCTTCAGCGGGTCGGGCAATTCGCCCAACGTGCTGCGCGCGGTGGAATATGGCAACTCCATCGGCTGCCAGACCATCGCCATGACCGGCCGCGATGGCGGCAAACTGGGCGCCCTGGCGCAGCTTAATATTCAGGTGGCGCATCCGCACATGGGCCATATCGAAGACGGCCATGTCATCGTCATGCACATGATTTGCTACTACTTCATGGATGCCGAGACGGCCGCATCGGCGTAAATCCGGCCCATGCGGCGGGCGGCGGCCTGGCTGGAAAATCCGTCGTGGATAAAGGCCGCGCCGGCTTGGGCCAGGCCCTGGCGCAGGGGCGGGTTCTCCAGCAGCGCATCGAGAGCGGCGGCCAGCGCGCGGCTGTCGCCGGCGGGGAAAAGCAGGCCGGTTTGGCCGGGTTCGATTAACTCGGGATTGCCGCCGGCGTCCGACGCCACCGCGCAGCAGCCGCACGCCATGGCCTCCATCAGCGAATTGGAGAGCGCTTCGGAAAGCGACGGCAGCACGAAAATGTCCATGGCGCGGAGCCACGGCGCGACTTCTTCGACGGCCGGCTGGAAGTGGCAGGCGGGGCCGAGTTGCAGTTCGCGGGACCTCTCCTTGAGCTGAGCTTCGAAGGGGCCGCCGCCCACGATCAGCAGCTTGGCCTGCGGCCAACGCCCTTGAATTGTGGCGAAGGCTTCGAGGAGTGTTAGCAGGCCCTTTTCCGGGCGCAGGGCGCAGGCCACCCCGATCACCAGACGCGGCTCGGGCCACGGCAGGGGGGCGCGGGATCCTTCAGGGCGAAAGCGGCCGGTATCGATGCCGTTATAAGCCAGGTGCAGCAGCGAGCGGGGAACCCCGTCTTCGGCGGCCAACTCGCGAGCCACGGCCTTGGAGTTGACCACGATGCCATCCGCCAGGCGGTCGGTGAGGCGCAGCAGATGGCGCGTGAGGCCGGGCGTCAGGGCGCGGTGCGCGCGCTGGCTGGAGAGCACCACGGGCACGCGGTACAAGCGGGCCACCGGCACGGCGAACAGCACCGCGGGCACATCGAAAGCATGGACCAGCTGAATGCGGTGGCGGGCCAGGTAACGGCCGAGGCGGCGCGCCCCATAGAAAGCCGAGCGCGAAACCAGCGAGCGCACGCCCAATTCGAGGACCGGCACCTCGGCCCGTTTGAGCTCGCGCGCGCGGAATCCACCGCCGCGAAAGCAGGCCACGTGGGGATGGAAGAGGGCGCGGTCGAGGCCCAGGGCGGTGACGGCCAATTGCCGCTCGCTGCCTCCCAGGTCTAATTCGCGGGCCAGGAGCAGAACTTCGAGCGGTGTGGAGGGGCTTTCGCCGGGCGAATTCATGCGCCGCCGCGGGCGGGCCGGGTCAGGCGCTCATGCGGCATTCGATGGTGGCGCAGAGGTAGTGATAGAGGCACAGGTGCACCTGTTGAATCAGCGGCGTGCTGCGCGAGGGTACGGCCAGAAGATGATCGGCCAGGGGTCCCATGGCGCCGCCGCCTTCGCCGGTCATGGCGATCACGGTCATTCCCATTTTGCGGGCCTGTTCGAAGGCGGCCACGACGTTTTTGGAAGTCCCCGAGGTGCTGATGCCCAGGATCACGGCTCCCGGCTCGCCATAGGCCTCCACCTGGCGGGCGAAAACCTCGTCATAGCTGTAATCGTTGGCCCAGGCTGTGAGCACGGCCGGGTTGCTGGACAGGCAGATGGCGCGGTAAGCACGCCGCTCTTTGAGGAAGCGGCCCACCAGCTCGCCGGTGATGTGCATGGCGTCGGACGCCGAGCCGCCATTGCCGCAGAGGAGCAGGGCTTTGCCCTGGGAAAACGCTTCGCAGACCGCATCGGCGGCGCGGTCCATGACATCCTGGCCGATGGCCGCGCGGGACGCTTCGAGCACGGCTGTGGATTCCACAAGGTAATCGGAGAGAGTCATGGGGACGCTGACAATTTTACCATCCCGGCGCCCATTTCATCGGACAGCCACGCGATAGACCAGCGCTCCTACGGCGATGGTGGCAAACGCGATCAGGGAGGGCAGGCGCGACTGCTCCCCGATGAAGCCGTAGAGGATCATGATGCTGCCTACCAGCACGTAAGCCAGCGGCACCAGCGGATAGCAGAAGCTGACCGCGCGCAGCTTGCGCCAGTCCGGGAGCGGCGGCCGCTTGGCCCTGCGGAATAGAAAGACCGACGACACGGCCAGAACCGTAAAGAACGTCAGGCTCATGCCGATGTAGATCATGAGGTCCGGAAACGAGGTGAGCGTCATGAGCATGGCGCAAACGCCCTGGCTGAGGATCGCGGCGACCGGCGTGTGCCAGCGCGGATGGATCGCCGCCGCAGCCGGGAAAAACGCTTTGTTCTTGGCCATGGCGTAGTAAACGCGCGGGCCGATGGTGACCATGGCATTTACGGTGGCCATAATTGCGGCCGCCATGAGGGCCGAGAACAGGCCGGCGATTCCAGGGCCGAAAAGGTGCGTGGCGGAGAGCGACCCGATCGCCAGCACGCCCTTCATCTGCTCCAGCGGAGTGGAGTAGATGAACACCAGGTTGAGCCCCAGGTAAAGGACCGCCACAATGCCGGCTCCGGCGGCGATGGCGCGGGGCAGGGTGCGCTCCGGGGCATGGATTTCCTCGGCTACGTAGGTGGCTGCGTTCCAGCCGCTATATCCCACCATGACCCAGAGCAGGCTGACTACGAACTGAACGGGGAGGCTGTTGCTAGAGGTGCGCACGGCGGGTTCCGTGAAATGGCTCCAACTGCCGGCGCCCAGGGCGAATCCAAGACCGATGAAGGCGGCGATGACGATTAACTTGAGGGCGGTAAGGAACACCTGCACCTTGGCCACGCGGGCCACGCCGAAGCAATTCAGGAGGGTGAAGGCGGCAATCAGCGCGGCGGCCAGGAGTTGTCCGGCGCCGAGCCGCAGGGAAAGCCATCCGGACCCGACCACAACGGCGCTGCTCTGCTTGAGGGCGGGGTAAAAGTGGCCCAGGTAGTCGGAGAAAGCCAGGGCGGCCGCGGCAATGGGGGCGGAGAAGCCGGCGAAGAAGGAGACCCAGCCGGTCATGAAGCCCCAGGTGGGGCCGTAAGCGGCGGTGAGATAAACGTATTCGCCGCCGGAGCGGGGAAAGTTGACGCCCAGCTCGGAGTAGGCGAGCGCCCCGGCGAGGGCGAAGGCGGCGCCCACGGTCCAGGCGGCCAGGATGGCGCCGGCGCTTCCCAGGTCGCCGGCCATGAAACCGGTGCTGGTGAAAATGCCCGTGCCGATCATGTTGGACACCACCAGGGCGGTGGCGCTGTAGAAGCCGAACCGGCGCAGCAGCGCGGGGGTGGCGGGCGAACGTTTCGGAGTCAGAATGTCTGATTTTAGCTTGAAACCAGTGGGGTGTGCTTGAGAGCGAGAGCCGGCGCGCTTACGAGACCACCCTTAGACGAGGCGAGGCGTAGCGCGGAATGTGCGCGTCGGTGGTCACCAGGTCCAGGTCCTTTGCGATTGCCTGGGCCATCAGCATGCGGTCGAAAGGATCTTTGTGGATGGCCGGCAGGTTGTAGACTTCCGCCACATGCTCCGGACGCAGGCTGAGCGGGGTTGCGGCCAGATCTTCGAGGGCATCGTGCCACCAGGTACGCGGGTCGCCGATGTCCAGGTTTCCTTTCATGCTTTTCAAGAGCACCTCCCAATAGGAGAGCACGCTCAGGAAATTGGGACCGCCGTTCACCGCGGCACGCACTGCGGCGGATAGTTTTTCGGGTTCGGTGAGGGCAATCAGCGCAGCACTGGTATCGAGGAGATACCCAATCACAGATCGCCCTCTAAAAAGCGGTCCAGATCGATGGGGTCGTCCCATCCGGGCAGGAGCTTAATGCGGTCCTTCATGGAGCCGAAGCGGACTTTCCGCCGTTCGGGAGGCGGGGGAGTGATCTGGGCGACCGGTTTTCCATGGCGCGTGATGACCACTTTCTCTCCACCCTCCACGGCGCGGATCAGTTCAGGGAGCCGGTTTTTGGCCTCGGCGATGCTCACGTCCATAGCCGAATTATAGCCAGAACTTCTGGCCATCGCAATAGGCGGGGCCAGTGGGGGCAGGCCTTCCAGAGCGGCCGCTCCTGTGGCTGTGCTAGGATAACGCATAGACTACATGGAACTTACCGGCGGTGGCGTGGTGATCCCCTATCTGGACCTGAAGGCGCAGTACCACAGCATCAAGGCGGAAATCGATCAGGCCATCGCGGACGTTCTGGAGAGCAGCCAATTCATTCTGGGCAAGGAAGTGGCCGCCTTTGAAGAGGAATTCGCCGCCTGTTGCGGTGGGGGTCAGGCCATCGGGGTGAACTCGGGGACCAGCGCTTTGCACCTGGCGCTGCTGGCCGCCGGTATCGGGCCGGGCGATGAAGTGATCACCACGCCCTATAGCTTCGTTGCCACGGTAGCCGCCATCCAGTATGCGGGCGCCATTCCGGTGTTCGTGGATATTGACCCGGCATCCTATAACCTGGATCCAGCCCTGCTGGAAGCCGCCATCACACCGCGTACCAAGGCCATCCTGCCCGTCCACCTGTATGGACAGCCGGCCGATATGGACCCGATCCTGGCGATTGCCCGGCGCCACGGCTTACTGGTGATCGAAGATGCCGCGCAGGCTCATGGAGCGGAATACAAGGGCCGGCGCGCGGGGTCCCTGGCCGACATGGCCTGTTTCAGCTTCTATCCGGCCAAAAATCTGGGCGCGTACGGAGAGGCAGGCGCGGTGGTGACCGGCAACGCGGAATTCGCCAAAACCGTTCGCCTGCTGCGCAATTGGGGCGAATCCCGCCGGTATTACCACGACCTGCGCGGATTCAATTACCGGATGGAGGGCCTGCAGGGCGCTATTCTGCGGGTGAAACTGCGCCACCTGGAGCGCTGGACCGAAGCGCGGCGCTCGATTGCGGCATTCTATTCGGAACGGCTGAAGGACTGCTGCGGGACACCGCGCGAAATGCCGTATGCCCGGCATGTGTACCACGTTTACGTCATCCGCATGCCGCAGCGCGACGAGGTGGCGCGCAATCTGCAGGCGGCCGGCGTGCAGGTCGGCATCCATTATCCGGTACCGATCTATCTGCAGCCGGCCTACCGCGACGCGCGGTATCGGGAGGGCGACTTCCCGGCGGCCGAGGCGGCGGCGCGCGAGGTGCTTTCGCTTCCGCTCTACCCCGAGATGGAGCAATGGCAGCGGGAGGCCGTCTGCAATGCGGTTGCGGAACAGGCACGACTGCAGGCGGGCGAAATGGCGCTCCTCTCACGGCCCGAGACCGTTTGACGGTAGAATGTTCTGGCATCCTCGGTATCCATGGAAACCCGCAGTCGTACCGACCCTCTACCCCCCATCGGCCAACCCTCTTTGCGGCAACGCCAGCAGGCGCTTCTGTGGGCTGCCGCCGCCACTCTGCTGGCGTTGGCGTGGCAGGCAAGCCTGGTCTACTTTCTCTACGGCGGTGACTGGACCAGCCTTTTCTACCAGGGAGACCGCCAGGAATTGCCGGCGGCCCTTCGCGGATCTTACGTCTTCCACGACAGCGCCGGTTTCGACGGGCAATATTACCGGGTTGTCGCCCACGATCCACTCGCCCGGGGCGATATCCGCGCGGTAGATGCCCCGGCTCTGCGCTACCGCCGGATCCTGGTGCCGGGGCTGGCGTTTGTCCTCGGGATCGGGAACGACCGGTGGATTGACTGCGCCTATAACTTCGTCATTCTGGCCAGTGTGTTTCTGGGAGCTTACTGGGCCGCGCTGCTGGCCGCCGCAGCGGGTTTTTCGACCGCCTGGGGCGTGGCCTTCCTGCTGGTCCCGGGGGTCTTCTGCGGAGTGGAGCGAGCGGCGGTGGATATCACCCTGATCGCGCTCACCCTGGGCTGCCTTTGGTACGCGCTCAAGCGCCGCAGCCTGGCGCTGTACTGGATCCTGGTCTGCGCTCCGCTAACCAGGGAAACCGGCATCTGTCTCACGGCTGGATTCGTCCTGTGGGAGCTGCGGCAGCGCCATTGGCGCCGTGCGGCGATTTTCGCCAGCTCGGCCCTGCCCGCCGGGCTCTGGTTCGCCTACCTGGCTCGGAAATTCCCTCCCGATCCACTGCGGCGGTTTTCGTGGATCCCCCTGGAGGAGCTGTGGCGGATGAAGTTTCGCTACGATACCCACCAGATATCGGGCGCCAGCCACATTCCGGGCGCGGGTTGGGTCCAGGTGGCGCTGTATTACCTGGCGCTGGGGGCAGCGATGATGGCCTTCTACCTAGTGTTGCGTCACGTGCGCACCCATCTTGAGTCGCCGTTAGGAATCGCCATGGTGCTGTTTACCTTCGTCGCGGTGATGTCGTTCGCGCCGGGACTGTGGTTTTCGGCCTACAACTTCACCCGCGTATTAGCTCCCCTGGCATTGCTGCTGGCATGGGAGGCGGTGGCCCGCAAGCAATTGACGAAGGCGGTTCCCCTGATCGTGATGGCCGCGCCTCCGCTGCTGGTGCCGGCCGCCAAGGCAGGGCAGATTGCAAGAGGGCTGGTCAGCTCAGTTCATCACCCGCTGGTACACCTGGTATTCGTTATCCTGCTGCACTAACCGGTAATCCTGCGCCAGCATGCCGCGAATATACCGATACGCGGCGGGCTCGGTCTTTTGAAGCGCCGGAATCCATTCCTCGTACCGGTTGCGATCGAGCACGATGAACGCCGCGTGGCGCCCGGTCCGGTAACCCAGCCGGTAATCGTCCACTACGGTGCCATCCCAACCCAGCGCGAAGGCCAGCTCCGCGCTGCCGAAAATCACGTCGCCCGGATGCATTTGCGCCTTCAGATAGTTGGTGGACACCAGATAATCGTTGCGATATAAGTCCTGGCGGATATGCCACCCGGTGGTGGCGAGTTGCACGGCCACCAGGGCCGCCACCATGCCGGCCAATGCCCATCGCGGCACGGAGCGGTCCTGCCAGCTCGTCCAGATCCAGACCGCCAGCAGCACCGCCAGGGTCATGGAAAAGTGCGGCATATAGAAGCGATGAATGTCCCGATCGACCAGCGCGAAAGTGACCGAACTGGCCCCCCACACCACCAGCAGCGCGCGGTATCCCTGGTGGTTGCGGATCTTGCGGTTGGCCAGCACTCCGATGGCGCCCACCAGATACAGCGCTAGCACCACAATCCGGGCGTGCGCGAATCCGTGCGTGGTGGGCCCCAGGCCGTACTCGTAAACGAAGCGCTCCACGGTCTGCCTGCGCAGCCACACGAACAATCCTTCGGGCAGCCGGTTGGCTACGTTGCCGCTGAACTGCGACCACCACAGCGCCGGATCCCTGGCAATATAAATTCCCCAGGCGCCCGCCGCCACAAGATAAGGCACCGCCGTCCACGCCACCTGGGGCAGGCGGATGCGCCGCCAGTCGAAGTACAGCATCAGGGCGACCAGCGCGGCACACCATCCCAGCGCGAAAGGATGCGCCAGCGCCGCCGCCGCGATGGCGGTATGGGCCAGCAAGATGGCGGCGGTCCAATGGCTCTCGCGCAGGAGCACGTATGCCGCGAGGCCGGTTACCCCGAGCGCGGCGCACATCATGTCCATGCGCCCCGCGCCCGCGCCCCAAAGGAAGGCCGCGTCCACCGCCACGAAGGCCATGGCCAGCAGCGCCAGCCCCTCCTGGCCCGAGAGTTTGCGGACCAGCGCCCACCAGGCCACCAGCGCCACCAGCCCCCACAGGACCGAATACAGCCGTACGGTGAACAGGCTGAACGGCATCACGTGGAACCAGAGATACTGGGAGAACGGATACAGCGGCGTAATCCAGTAGGTGTACCGGCCGATGCCGGTCAGATCGCGGCTGAACCATGCGGCCGTCGGATCCAGCACGGGGGTCCCCATGGTGCCCCATCGCAGAAGATGCAGCGCCGGACCGGAAAACCAAGCCTCGTCACACCAGGGCATCAGTGTCCGGGCGGTGGCCACCGCTAGCGCCAGGTACACCACCAGGATGCCCCAGAACATAAGAGTCTCAGTGTAGGAAGCCCCCGCCGGGTTTGTCAACTTGCGCAGAACCAATCACCTAGGCGTGAACGATTATACTTGGAAGGCATACGTTTCCCGACGCGGAACCACGCTTACGGACACCCGGCCCGCCTATGCCCGAACTCAGCATCGTCGTCCCCACCCTGGAGGAACGCGAGAACCTTGCGCCCCTGATCGAGGGACTGGCAACGGTCCTCGGCGGCATCGACTACGAGGTGATTTTCGTGGACGACGATTCCGCCGATGGCACCGCGGCGGCCGCCCGTGAGCTGGCCCAGCGCAATTCGCGCGTGCGCGTGATCCAGCGCATCGGGCGGCGCGGCCTGGCCTCCGCGGCCGTGGAAGGCATGCTGGCGAGCAGCGCTCCGTACCTGGCCGTGATGGACTGCGATCTGCAGCACGACGAATCCATTCTGCCCGCCATGCTGGCCAAGCTGCGCCATTCCTCGCTCGACCTGGTGGTGGCCAGCCGCGACACCGAAGGCGGCATGGATGCCATGCCGGCCCATCGCCGCGCGCTCTCGCGGCTGGGCCGCCGGCTCAGCACGCTGATCTGTTCCACCGACCTTTCGGACCCCATGAGCGGCTACTTCGTGCTCACCCGGCCTTACCTGGACGAAGTGGCGCATTCGCTGAGCGGCACGGGCTTTAAGATTCTGCTGGACCTGACGGTCTCAGCCCGGCGGCCCGTGAAGCTGGCAGAGATTCCGTATCGTTTCCGGCCGCGGCTGCACGGCCAGAGCAAGCTGGATATCGTGGTGGCGGTGGAGTACCTGGCGCTGGTGGCCGACAAACTGGTGGGCGATTTCGTGCCCCCCAGTTACGTGGTGTTTGCCTGCGCCGGCTCGGTGGGCATCCTGGCGCACCTGGCCGTGGTCCAACTGCTGCGCCTCTTCCTGGGAACCACGCTGGAGAGGGCGCAACTTATTTCCAGCCTGATCGTGATCGCGGTCAATTTTCTGCTGAATAACCAGTTCACCTTCCGCTCGGCCCGTCTGCGCGGCGTCCATCTGGTGGCCGGGATGCTGGTGTTTTACATCGCCTGCTCCATAGGGCTGTTTCTGAACCTGCGGGTGCTCGATACGCTCACATCGGTGTCAGTGCCGTGGTATCTGGCCGCCGCGGCGGGTTTGGCCGTGGGATCGGTGTGGAACTACTGGATCAGCTCGATGTTTGTGTGGCAGGTGCGGCGGAGGAGGCGCGAGGCGCGGCCGCTGGCTCGGTCCGCGGGGCAGGTGGGAACGCGGGAGTGAGGGCTGGAGGCGGAAGACTCTGGGTTTGGCCGGGGTTCTCATGGGTCCAGCCAAGTTTACATAAGACCGGACTATGTACCGCTGTCCGGCGGTCGCCGGTTGGCCTGACAATCACTGTTCCCACGGGTTGAAAACCGGCACTCCGGCTTTATCGAAATCGCTGCGGTCGCGGGTGACGACGGTAAGCCCATGCTCCAGGGCCGGCGCCCCAATCATGAGGTCAGGCTGCGAGTACGTGTGCCCGGTTTTCCGCCCGTCTTCCATCAGAATTCTCCACCTGAGGATGATGTCTTCGGTAACCGGCAATACGCGCCGATCAAACATCGGGCGGATTGTGCGCGTAAGCCATTGATCCAGTTCGCCGCGGCGGGCGCTTCCTATGCTCAACTGTCCGATGCCGAAGCGAAGCTCTGCCAGCGTGACGATGCTGATATAAAGCGGTAAGTGGATAACCGTTGATGAACGCCAGTACGTTGGGTTCAGGCTTTAACCGGCGTGTCTCGGAAAGGACGTTTGTAATTGTATCCAGAAGCCACGCCATCAGAGCACAACATCGCGAACCTGCAAAGGCTCACGATAACGGGGCGGCTCGATGTCGAGTTCCCGGTACGGCGAAGCCTGCAAAGCCGCAATGAGGTCGGTACCCGTGCGGTTATCGGGTTTTTCTTGAGAACTCGCTCTTGCGGGCAAGGGCGCGGCCTCCAACGCCTACATCAGAACGTCTTCGACATTGTGGAAGCCGCCCCGTTTCATACGCTGAATAATCAGAGCTTCGAGTTCGGGTCTGTGAATCTCAATGGTCATGGTCGAGGCCTCCTTTCCATCGGAGCGTTTTAGCCATGGGGCACGGGCAACGTCACGCCGCAAAGGAATTCCCAAAACTTAACCTTTGTGCAACGTGGCGCAAGGGAACCATCTTCGCCACAGGCCAACTCTCGACAAAAAGGCTTATTTTGTCGAGTGTTCAGCTTTTAGGCCATGCGTTCCGCGAATGGGATGAGCGCCGTAAGAGTTCCTTTCGCTCATCATCATGCCATCCACGCGCGTACGGCGCGGGGTGAGGTCATCGGCGTGGTGTTCGGGCAGACGGGGCAATCGGTCGCCGGCCCGCTCGCGCGGGTCGGGTTTGTTGCAACCGGCAACCCAGCCGCCAGACAGCGCACAAAGCCGAACGGCCGCGGGCTGTTTTACACCAAGGGCAGGGCGGCAAGGTCATCGAACGAAAGATAGCGCCAAGCGACGGGGCAGGGATGAGGATTTGAGCCTGACATACCTCCTGCAACCACGAGCGCTCCGGGCGGACACGGGCCACCTGCTCCTACCAGACCCTCTGATCGCCAGACCCCTCCGATCGGCTCCAGAAAGGAACGCATTGTCTTCCTGCTCGCCTGCTGCAACCAGGAGGCCCGTGCGTGTACACCGCCGGTCTTGATCTGCCCGAGCGGGCTACGGTTTGAACAGGAAGATACCCTGGCTGCCGCTCAAGCCCCAGACTCCACCACCGTTGCCGACAGCGATCGAATCGAGCAGTCCGGTCACCTGGACGAATTGTTGAGAGCCCTGATCGAAGTGGAAGATCCCTTCCGCGAAGTTCAACCCCCAGACGCCATTGCCACCGACGGAGATGACTGCCAATTGGCCGGTAACTTCAAGGAACTTGGCGCCTTCGTTGTCGCGACTCAGTCGGAAAACCTTACCCGTATTACTGTCCACGCCCCATACCACACCGGCCGGCCCGGCCGAAATCTGGGTCAGAAGCCCTGGCACGGTGTCAAAAACGAAGGTAGTGAAGTTCCAGTGGAAAATCGCGCCGGCAGCGTTGAGACCCCACACCTCGTGCTCGCCGACCGAAATCTGAGAGAGCTGGCCCGCGGCCTGGTTGAATTGGCCGCTGCAGAAGTCGAATCGGAAGACCTCGCCGGACGCGTTGTTGAGGCCCCAAACTTCCGCCGGGTGGCATGTCTCAAAACCGGGGCCGATGGCGATTTGCGTCAACTGGCCGGGTATCTGCGTGAAGGAGCCGTTGGAGAGACGGAAAATCTGCTGGTCCGTGTTCAGTGCCCATACCTCATCCGCTTGTAGCAGGGTACCGCCGCCAACGGCGACAGTGATAAACGGGCCGCTGCCGCCCGGTATCGGTTCAAACTTGCTGGAAGCAGTGTCCCAGGTGACAACCTGAGTGGAATCATTGATCCCCGCCACGGTTTGGGTACCGACGGCAATTTTTGTCAGGAACCCCGGGATTTGATCAAAACTCTGGGCTGCCGCTGTGGAAGTGAGCGCACTGCAGATTGACAGGACGAGTGCCCCCGTCCATAGCGTGTGGTTGATATTGGTCTTCATCTTTTTTCTCCTTTTATAATCGGAACCGTTGCTTGAGGTCCGCTTTTGTCGGGGATGATTTCCCCTGACGATTTGAGAGTAAGGGCGGGGAAAACGGGAGGTATGGAGGCTTTGTAAAAAGATTGTGTACGGGGCAATGCGCGGAACAGCAGGGACCGGAGATACTTGCGCCGGCTGGCTGTAGAAATCGAGTCTATCCACCGAGGTGCGTTGGCATCCAGGAGCGCCAAGCCAGGGCCGGTAGCACGGTCACCGGAGCAGTGGGGTGCCGGCCGGGGATCCAGCGGCTCATCGAATAAAATCCGGACTTCACCGATATCTCGCAGGCGCTGCCTGGGATCTTTCGGGAGGCACCGCGATCGATTTCGTAGCAGTACCCAGAATAGAAGGCTAAGCCGTTTAGGATGTGTGGAATTCGCCTGATTCGGTCAAGGGGTTGAGGCGGGGCCACGGAGATCACAAAGGGGACCCTTTTGGGACGGTTCCCACCGGCGAGGGGTGACTTCGATAACTGGGCTTGTGGATCGGCGTAGGCGCCGAGGGGGCCAAGCTGATCCAGCAAATATTAGGCGAACATCCTCCCGCTCTCCCCTGCTACCAGGAAGACCCCCCGTGGAGCCGTAAGCGATTATCTAATCCGCCCGGCGAAGACGGATTCGGCCGGGCAGGTGCGAGTGGCGGCGCTCACGCTGCTCCAGCAGAATGCCCAGGTCGTTCGGGTCTCGCGGAGACTCTCGCCTGGGTCGCCGAACACGATCCCAAACCCGGCGTCCGCCGCCTGGCGCAAGACGCACTCAAATAGTAAAACAATCCTGCTAAATCTCTCCTCAGTTTACGCTAAACAGATTAGAGGAAGAGGCGAGAACTCTGGTTGTGTAACCTTCGTAATGCCGGATGGATTCGGCGCCTCCGTCGCCGCCATATAGCACTCATAGGAATCGACGCGCGGCTGGCCCAAAAGGAAGCCGGACAGCCGCGCGATTTATCAGGAGGATGGCATGGAGCTACCCAGTTCCACTCGGAACATCATGGTGATCGAGGACGATCCCGAGATCCGTGGGGTCGTCCGGACTCTGCTGGACAGCGAAGGATTTCACGTCGAAGAAGCCGCCGATGGCCGCGTCGCCCTGGAGCGCGTGTTCCTGACCAAGCCCGATCTAATTCTGGTGGACCTGCGCCTCCCGGGAGCCGACGGTGCGGAGATCTGCAAACGCGTGCGGGCCGGCAGGCTGGACACCCCGATTATCGTAATCAGCGCTGCTAAGGAAGAGTTCGATCGTGTCCTGCTGCTCGAATTGGGCGCCGATGATTTCCTGGTCAAGCCGTTCGGCGCCAGGGAATTGTTGGCCCGAATCCGGGCCGTGCTGCGGCGCACCGGTTCCGCGATGCGCAGCTTCGGGAGCATCGAGGTGGACAGTCAAAGGCGCCTAGTGACCAACCGCGGTTTGGAGATTCAGTTGACACCGGCCGAGTACAACCTCCTTACTTACTTTCTTGGCAATCCCGATCGCGTGCTGACACGCGAGATGATTCTCGAAAGCGTGTGGGGCTTCGAATCCGCGCCGACCGTCCGCACGGTCGATTCCCATGTCGTCCGATTACGGCAGAAACTCGAGCCCGAACCCACCGTGCCGCGATATTTTCTGACGGTGTATGGCGTAGGCTACCGGTTCGCCGGATAAGGGTGGCGCGGCAGACCGGTCATGAACCCCGCGAAGCAGCCACACCGTCGCATCCTGATCGTCGATGACGCCGGAGAAACCCGGGCAATTCTATCGATCGCCCTGGGCGCCATCGCGGGCGCCAGCGTTGAGGCCACGGATAATGCGGAGGATGCGCTTCAGTATATGACCGAGATCCAGGCGGACATCCTGATTACCGATGTGCGCATGCGCGGAATGAGCGGCCTCGACCTGCTGCGCAAGCTGCGCGAGCGTCGGTGCTGGCCGTCGTGCGGCGCGGTGGTGATGAGCGGCGAGACGGATCCGAATCTGCCGGGACATGCGCTCGCCTGCGGCGCCGACCTGTTTTTCCGCAAACCGTTCTCCGCCGGCGAAGTTCGCCGGTCGGTAATTTCATTACTGGAGGGGCGTGATGGAGCGCGCTAGACGCATCTCGGGATGGCCGGCGGTTGTGGTGGGTATGCTGGCGGCGAACGTGGCTTACGGGCAGCAGACCGGCGTAGAACCCTCGAAGCTGGACCGAATCCTGCAGCAGTTGAGTCAGCTTCAGCAGGAGAACCAACAGCTCCATCGGGAGATGGACGATCTTCGGCGCCAGGTGGCCGAGTTGAAATCCGCCGGCAAACCTCAATCGCCGCCGGAGCAAGCGGAACCCGTTCAGGAGAAGATGGACGTTCTCAACCAGCGCGTCGAGGACCTAGACACCAGTAAAGTGGAAGCGGCCGGACATTTCCCCGTGAAGATTACCGGAGTCGTGCTCATGAACTCCTATCTCTACGCCGGCCGCACCGGTGGCGTGGACTTGCCCCTCACGGCCGTGCCTGGCCCCGGCCAGCAGTCCTCCGGGGCAACCTTCCGCAATACGCAGCTCGGCTTTCTGTACTCTGGATCGCAAGGGCTGCTGGGCGCCCAGGTGACCGCCGAGTTGCATCTCGATTTCTTCGGCGGAACGTTGAACTCGCAGAACAATCTGGTGCGCATCGAAAGAGCCGACATCGGTTTGAACTGGACGGACCGCAGCCTGACGTTCGCCTTGGACAAGCCCATCCTCTCGTTTCGCAACCCCGATTCGCTTTCCCAACTCGGCGTCCCACCCCTGGCCAACAGCGGCAATCTGTGGCTCTGGCAGCCACAACTGCGTTACGAAGAGCGCGTGCATTTCAGCCAGACCAGCGGCCTCGTTGCGCGCCTCGGCGTGTATCAGACCAACGAAACTCTGGCCGGGCTGCCCGCCACCGTGAGCCTGTCGCCGTCGCGTCCCGCGCTCGAGGGGCGCTTTGCGTTCTTTCACGATTCGAGCGGCGGGCGGCGCTGGGAACTCGCCCCTGGATTTCATGTGAGCGAGTCGCTGGCGGCGGGAATGAGCGCGCGATCCTACGCCGCTTCGCTGGACTGGCTAATCCCACTCGCGCCGCGCATCGATTGGACCGGCTTTGCCTTCACCGGTCAGGACCTCTCCGGCCTGGGAATCGCGGCGCTGCATCAGGGATTGATCCTGCGCGACGGCCGCCTCATTCCCGTGCGGACCCGCGGCGGGTGGACGCAACTGACCTTGCATGCCGGCGGCCGCGTCGACTTGAACCTGATTGCCGGGATGGATGACGACGTTGACCGCGACCTGCCCGCCAACGGCGTGGGCCGCAATCTCACTTACCTTGCCAACCTGCGTTTCCGCCTGGCCCCGAACCTGGCGCTGGGCCCCGAGATCATGCAAATCCGCACCACTTACCTGGAATCCGGCATCTTGCGGGTGAATCGTTATGACCTGGCACTGGGCTATTTTTTCTAATCTCGCGCTCACGCTGTTTTGCACTTCGCTGGGTGCCGCAACGGTGTCCGGCGTGGTGCGACTATCCGCGTCGAAGGACCACTCCGGCGTGGTCATCTGGCTGGAGCCGGTTGCCGGCAAGCCTCCGGACACACCACCGCAGACGGCGGTCATGGCGCACCAGCACAAGACCTTTGTGCCCCACGTGCTGGCTGTGCGGACCGGGTCCAAAGTCCGCTTCCCCAACCTCGACCCGTTCTTTCACAACGCTTTTTCGAATTACGACGGCCAGATTTTCGATGTGGGGCTACATCCGCCTGGGTCCTCCCGCGAGGTGACCTTCCGCCGGCCCGGCGTGGTGAGGCTCTTCTGCAATATTCACCCGACTATGAGCGCCGTGATCGTGGTTCTGGATACGCCGTGGTTCGCCATCAGCGGTGTGAACGGAACCTTCCGCATCGCTGGGCTGCCGCCGGGTGAATATCGCCTGAAGGTCTTCCACGAACGCGCGCTGCCGGACACACTGGAGAAGCTCGCGCGTCCGGTCGTCATCGGGACGGAAGACCTGGCCTTGCCGGAGTTGCACATCTCCGAAGCGGAATACGTGGCGCCGCTACATAAGAATAAGTTCGGCAAAGATTATCCGGCGGTGATCGTGGACCAATACCCCGGTGCCAGGCGATGAATGTCCGCCGGTCTCTGCTGGCGAAGATGTTTCTGGCGACCGCCGCCGCGGTGACCGCATTCTTCGCCGCCGCCGGGTGGTTCTTCCTGTACCAGGCTTCGTCCGCTCTGCACTCCGGCCTTGAACAGGAATTGCGGGCCAGCCTGGCGACCGCCGACGCGGCTCTCGAATCCCGCACCGAGCACCTGGCCACCGCCAGCGCCTTGCTGGCGTCGATGTCCGACATCCGCGCGGCGTTTGGCTCGCGGGACGAGGCCACCATCCGCGATACCACGGCGGAATTCTGGGCGCGAGCCGAGTCTGTCCACCGCTACCGAGACTCGGCGGTGTTCCTTGTGGCTGGACCGGACGGCGTCGTGCTGGCGACGGTGGCCGGGCAAACTCCGACGGCGCTGGAGAGCGGACACCGGCTTCCGGAGACTCTCCTGGGTCCCGCGCGGGCCGCATTTCCGCGCCAGCACCGCGCCTTCGCCCACTGGGATGGAATCGTCTGGCAGGTGTTGGCGACCCCGGTTTACGTGGATTCCGGCAATCGCCCGGCGCTATTGAACATCCTCGTGGCGGCGCACTCATTGACCGAACAAACCCTGCTGGACTTGAAAGAGCGAACCGGAGGCATCGACTTTCTGCTGCGCACTGGCGGACGGACAACGCTAGCGACAGTGAACGCAGCCGCCGCGGCGAAGATCGCCACCCAGCCGGAGCGCTTCGCCATTCGCTCCACGATCCTGCGCGACGGAGAAGGCCACGCTTTCGCGGAACTGTGGGCGGTGCGGTCCTTCGCGGATGTCGAGGCCCGTATCGGCGCGCTGCGACGGAAAGTGATCGTCGCCTGGCTGATTGCCATGACGGCCGGTCTGGCGTCCAGTTTTGTGCTGGCCCGCCGCATCGTGCGTCCCGTGCGGGCTTTGAATCAGGCGGCTCAAGAGGTGAGCAGGGGAAACTATTCGGCGCGGGCGCCGGAAGACACGCAGGATGAGTTGGGCGCCCTGGCGCGAACCTTCAACCGCATGTCCGTGGCCATTCAGACCTCGCGCGACGAACAGGTACGCAGCGGCCAGATTATGGCGGTAGGGCAGCTGGCCGCATCCATCGCGCACGATTTGCGGAATCCGCTCGCGGCCGTGGTAGGCGGTTCGGAAATGCTGGCGGAGTTCGATCTCCCTCCAGCTCAGATCCGGCAGACTGCTGCTCATGTCCACAAGGCTGCCCGCCGCATGGAGGGGCTGCTGGCGGAAATCGGACAGGTCGCCGGCGCCAAGAAGACCGCCGGGGAGCTTTGCCTGGCCGGCGATTTGGTCAGCTCCGCCGTGGAGTCGCAGGAGACCCGGGCCGAGGCGCAGCGGGTAGAGATCCGCCAGTCGATCGAGGCGCAGTTTACCGCACGCTGTCAGAGATCCCGCGTGGAGCGAGTGCTGATCAATCTGATCGCCAATTCCCTCGATGCCATGCCGGGCGGCGGCGAGATCACCATCCGGGTTTGGGAATCCCAGGAAACCGGGTGGATCGAGGTGAGCGATACCGGTCCGGGCGTGCCCGCCGAGATTCGAGCCAGGCTCTTTCAGCCATTTGTCACCAGCGGTAAAACAGAGGGGTTTGGGTTGGGTCTAGCTCTGGCCCGGCAGACCATGCTGGAACACGGGGGCGACCTGGAATTGACGGAATCGGATCGGGGTGCGCGCTTTTGGTTGCGGATGCCAAGAACGGGCGGATCGATCTGAAGTTGTGGAACGCCTTGACGGCACCGCCCGGAAGCACCAGCCGCGATCGGGAGGCAAAAGGCACGCGATGCCTCCCGATCTGAGGCCCTTCGCCTGGTTTTGCAATTCGAGCGCAAATACCGGAGACGCGGAGGACGACGTACCGCCGGATACTGGCAGCGCCTGTGTTGGCCGTAAGCCGAGCACCGGGTTGCCGGCGTGCAGGAGCACGTCATGCTGGGCGTCGACTTCCTCGACGAGCATCTGCCGCTCAGCGGAATTGTTGCAATCGGAGACGTAGACCTGAGTGCCGGCGGGCCGCGCCGTTCCATTAGTCCAGGCAGTTTCCGAGGTAGCTGCGCAGGTAGAACACCGGCGCGACCTTGGGGGTGGGGACCGAATCGCCTAGCGCTGCTCGATTGGGGCGAGGGTGGCGCGGCGCCGCGGGCTGGCGCGAGTTCAGTCAGCCAAACGTTTGGCCCAAAGCCGGCGATCGAACTGGTGGCGATTTGTTAACGTGCAGCGGCGGACGTTCAATGGGAGTCTCCTCTCACTTAGTCGTCGCCCATCGGGCTCCGACGATTTTTCCCTGGTGCTTGCCCGTGGTGTCGTGAACCATATCCCCTTTGCCCTCGTTGAGCAGAAACTCAGCCACCAGCCCGGACCGCGGGATATCGCCATGGAAGACCTTCTGAATTTCCCGGTTCCCAAGCGCCCGATTCCAGAAGCGCACTTGCGACAAGCCGCCCTGAAAGAAACTTTTCAGGTCGCGGGTGCCCAGACGCAACGGCGCGTCGCCCTTCGCCGGTTGAATACGCTCCGGATGAGCATGACATCCGTGTCCCGCAGGACCGTCATACTCGTCGCACCGGACGTACTGGCCATTGCGATAGATCGCCGTTTCGCTTCCATTCGCCGAGGCAGTGATTTGAATCCATTCCCCCTCTCTCACCGGCTCCTCAGCATAGCTGCCCTGTCCGAGCCCGCCCTCAGCGTTGAACAGGTAAAAACTGATCCGATTTGGCCGGGGCGGCTGCTCGCGGTTCGTGTAGCTGTAAATTCGCGTGGCCCATTCGTACCGGCCCCGTTCGCCTTTTCCCATCCAATACACATAACCGGATCCTTCACTCCGCCGGAATTCAAGTGTGTCGGGCTTGAGCCAGGCCGAGACCGTAAAGCCCGATGCACTGAAGCCCAGATCGGGCGCCGACGGAATCTTGACGTAGTCGCCATCACCCGAAAACTGGAGATAGTTCGACGTAGACGGATGGAGGTCCTCCGAAGGGTCGGAAGCCAGAAGAATGGTATACGGGATCACCATGCACACTACAAGAAATGAGGTCAAACGCATTGCCCTTGCGCCGAGGCTGCGCGACACAAGCGCCCTCGAACAGTTAGGGGCCGCGGAACAATAATCTGAACAGATGTTTCGACGCACCCAACCGCTCCTTGCGGTCGCGGCTCCGCCAGACCGCGCTCTGAGCCGCGCGCGCCAGCAAGCGGTTGGATTTGAATGCACAGAATATTTCTCCGCGGCCCCTTAGTATGAACGGTTCGCCACCGTTCTCTGTTCTGGTATGCGGGATTCGAAGCGAAATTTAGCAAGCTGCGGCACCCGCAATCGTGCGACCAGGCCGGCATTTCCGCGTCCAGCCATCCGGCTTCGGGAGGAAGTTCGCGATTCGTAGATCTCAATCCTGTCCCGCCAACTGCCGGCGCAGCCACGCATGCGCCAGCCGAAGCTCGTGACGGACGATGTGCACGGATCTGCCCACGACCTCGGCGGTCTCTTCCGCGGTCATGCCTCCGAAGTAGCGCATCTCGATAAGCTCGGCCAGCGAGCTGCGCTCCCGTGCCAGGGCGTCCAAAGCCAGGTCCAGATCCAGAAGTTTCATCGGCTCGGCGCCGGCTTGGAACTCGATGAACGTATCTACCTGGACCCGCCCTTCGTTACGCCGTGCCGCTGCTCGCGCCCTGGCGTGGTCCACCAGGATCCTGCGCATCGCACGTGACACTACCGCAAAAAAGTGCGCCCGGTCGACGAACTCGATCTCCGAATGGCCGAAAAGCTTCACATACGCCTCGTTCACCAGGGCAGTAGGCTGCAAAGTGTGGTCCGGCCGTTCCTTGCGAAGCTGCGATTCGGCAATCCGGTGCAGAGTGTGATAGGCGACGATCATCAGTTCGCTCCGTGCGGATTCATCGCCGGAGCGCATTTGATGCAGCAGGTCGGTGATAGGCAGGTGCGATTCGGCGCCGATGGGATTCATTATACGCTCCGCTAATTCTCTGGAGATTTCCCGCTATATAGTTAGGGGCAGTCAAATGCCGGCGACCCGGGCCGGAGAGGAAGGCTGAATGCTGCAGCGCGGCCGGTTACGCCGTCGATTTCCGGGAAGCACTGTGGCATCATGTTCTGAGTTATGCGAGACGAGGTCCTCCGATTGTTCCGCGAGGTGGATGACCTCACTGCCGCGGAACGCAGACGCTATTTCGACCGGCACCAGGTTCCGGCGGACGTGGAGGCGGAATTGGAATCGCTTCTCCGGTTCGACTCGCCGGATACACCGATGGCGGAGATGATCGCGGGAGCGGCGGAAGCGTTCCTGGAATCGTTGGCAGAGTTGCCCGCGCCAGGACTCCGCTGCGGCCCTTACAGGCTCGAGCGCGTTCTCGGCCGCGGCGGCGTGGGCGAGGTGTTTCTGGCGGAGCGCGCCGACGGCCAGGTGGAGCAACGTGTTGCCATTAAGCTGCTCCGGCAATGCGTTCCGCGTCCTTCGTTCCGTTCCCGCTTTTTGCAGGAGCGCCAGATTCTGGCCGGGCTCCAACACCCCGGAATCGCCCGTCTCCTCGACGTGGGCGAGACTGCCGAAGGTCACCCCTATCTCGTGCTGGACTATATAGACGGCGCTCCTATCGACGTGTACTCGCGGAAACTGGACCTGCCTGCCAAACTTCGCCTGTTCCTCGAGGTGTGCGATGCGGTCGCGTATGCCCACCGCAACCTGATCATCCACCGCGACATCAAGCCTTCCAACATCCTGGTCGACGCGGCCGGCCAACCGAAGCTGCTGGATTTCGGGATCGCCAAAATTCTGGACGCTGCGACCGACCAGACCCGTACCCAGGAGCGTCTGCTGACGCCGGACTATGCCAGCCCGGAGCAGGTCCGCGGTGCGGCCCAAACTACCGCGACGGATGTGTATTCGCTTGGCGCCGTGCTCTACGATCTGCTGACGGGCCAATCGCCCCATGCATTTCCCTCGAGCACCCCAGAGGCGATCGGCACCGCAATCTGTACCGGAGAACCAACGCCGGCGTGCCGGCTGAATCCGGAAGTGCCCCAGGATCTCGAATTCATCCTTCGCAAGGCGCTGCGCAAAGAGCCGGAGGAACGGTATTCGTCGGTAGAGGCGCTCGCGGACGACATCCGGGCGTTTCTGGAGTGGCGGCCTATCCGAGCACGGTCGGGGAATACGTGGTATCGGGTACGCAAATTCGTGCGGCGCTATCGCATGCCGGTTGCTGCCGCTTGCCTGACTATTGCCGGGCTTTCGGCCGGACTCTATGTGGCTAACCGGCAGCGACGCCTGGCCGAGGAACGCTTTCAGCAGTTGCATTTGCTGGCCGGTAAGGTCTTCGATCTCGACGACCGGATCCGGCTGCTGCCCGGCGCTACCGAAGCTCGCCATCAGCTGGTATCCATGTCGCTCGAATATCTGGAGCGGCTGGGTGCTTCGGCGCATGGCGATCCCGATCTGGCCCAGGAGATCGGCGCAGCCTACATGCGCGTTGCCCGGATTCAAGGTGTGCCGACAGGCATGAATCTGGGGGAGGCCGAGAGGGCCCAAGAAAGCCTTGTGAAGGCCGATCGCTTCATCGATCTGGCGCTCGCATCGCAAAAGAACAGCGCGGCCGCCCTGGTGGTTTCCGCCGGAATCGCGCAGGATCGCATGATTATCGCCAATACCTTGGGGCGCAACTCCGAATCGGCGGCCGAGGCCGCCAAGGCCGCGGAACGGCTCAGCCAGCTATTGCGCCTGGGGAACATTACGCCCGACCAGCGCGACGATGCCGCTGCGTACTATTCGCGGATCGCGCTCTGTTACCTCAATCTGCATCGGTACGAAGAGGGCCGGCAGTTCGCCAGGAAATCGATGGAGACCGCCGCCTCGCTTCCTTCCGAACCGATGATCCGCGCTGCGGCCCTCAGCCTGATCGGCAGCTCTCTGCGTTCGGAGGGCCGGCTGGAGGAAGCGCTGGAAACACTACGCGAAGCGCGCCGGATCGCTGAGGGACCTCTTCCCTCCGAACCGGGCATACGAGAACTCAACTTGTACGGCATCCTGTTGCGGTTGGGGCGCACGCTGGGGCAGGACGGCGGAGTCAGCCTGGGGCGGACCGATGAAGCCATCGCGGTGTATCGCAGAGCGGTAGAGCTGATGGAGGAACAATCCTCGAAGGATCCGCGGGATCAGAGTGCACGTGACCGCCTGGCCTTGTGCTCGCGCGAATTGGCCGATCTTCTGGAAGAGAGGGACCCGCAACAATCTCTCGCCATCTTCGATCTGGGAATCCGCCGCCTGCGAGAGTTGCAGAACAATGTGAGAGCGCGACGGCGCGAAGCAGAAGCGCTGGCTGAATCGTCCTATGCGCTGCGGCGGCTGCACCGGTTTCCGGAGGCCCGTGAGCGCATCGACGCCGCGTTCGCCGTGCTGCGGGAAACCAAGGACTATCCCGCGCAACAGCTCAATCCGGAAAGCGAAGTCGTGGTGGCGATGCGCGCGCAAGCCGACTACGAATGCCAGGCCGGCGACCGCCGCCACGCCGTCGAGATCTATGAGCAGTTGCTCGCGGCTATATTGGCATCGAACCCCGATCCGCTTGGCGACCTGATGGTCGCAACCAAGGTTTCAATGATGTATTACTACATGGCGGGCGTTTACCGCCGCGCCGGCGATACCGCCAGGGCGTCCCAAATGGATCGGCAGCGGATGGAGCTTTGGCGTCAGTGGGGCGCAAAGCTACCGCACAACAGTTTTGTGCAGCGACAACTGGCGTTACGGAGCCAGTAGCCACTCGCCTGACACCTGCCGGGCGAACTGGAGGCGGATGAGGCAGTGAACTGGCCATCGGCCGCCTGATTTCCCCCCCAGACGGTCTCGAACTGGCTCCGACGCCTGCTGACGAAGGCAGTTCGGCTCGGAATCGGCGGCGGAGCTGAATCCGCCCACGTACCCTGACCCGTAACAATGCGGTCCTCAAGGAAAACTTCCTCTCCTGAACCGTGACCGATACGCTCTCTTTGTGATAGTCGATCTTCGGGAAAATGGCCTCGCCGTTATGTTCCAAAACGCTCCGCAGTCGCGGTGCTCGTACGGGTCGTTGGCCAGGGTGAAAGCAGCCAATTCGGGAGGGGGGAAATTGCGCACTGGCGCATTGCGATTTTGTGTCGTAACAGATTTATCGATCACCATCCAAAGCGGGCACGGCGGCGCGTTCACCCTTGGCGAGGCCGGTGCTGTCTACACGCTGACGGTAAGCAATGGCTCGGAGGCCGGGCCCACGAGCGGCAAGGTCACTGTGACCGAAATCCTGCCCGCAGCCCTTACACTGGTCGGGATGGCCGGCTCCGGCTGGACATGCTCGACGCCGACTTGCACACGCTCCGACGCATTGAGCGGCGGGTCCTCATATCCAGCGATCACCGTGACGGTGAACGTATCCCCGACCGCATCAGGCCAGTTGACAAATGAGGCGAGCGTATCCGGAGGCGGAGGAAATATTGCCGCTGCGGCAGACCTCACTATCGTTGCGCCTCCCAGCGTGCCGGCGGCGGTTCGACGACGGTGAGCAATGTCGCATGGATGACGACCACCTCCGTCGAGGTATCCGATTCCAACGAAGATGGGCTTCGTCGTCGGCAGTCACCGGACCGGTGGTAGAACTGCGCCATTGAGCCGCTCGCCGAGCCCAAGGAACACTGCCAACCCCTCATCAATCGCGGCAATTTCTTCACGCGCGAGCTCGCCGAACACACTCTGGACCCGCCGCTTGTCAACAGATCGCAGGTGGTCGATCAGCGCAAAGGACTTCTTCGCGAGGCCGCTCTTGCCCGGCGCCAGCGGCGGATACAAAAGCCCCTCACCCGGAGTGCCCGTAACTGGTACCACGCAAACCAGTGGAAAGCGCTGGTCGCCGATCACGTCTGGATCGCTCACGACAATGCAGGGTCTGACGCCACGCTGTTCGTGTCCGATGGTGGGATCAAGCTCGACAACGACAACAGCGCCGCGGCCGAGTTTCACTCGCGTCCCTCCACCCAGCCTTCGCCGGAGACCCACCGAATCGGCCTACCAGCGTTGATGTCGACGAGTGCCGCGGCATTTTCCTCGGGTAAGCCGCGCGTCCACTCCTCAAGCCCCTGTTCGGCGAGGCTCAGCGCTTTCGGGGTGGGGATTGTCCAACGACCGTCGAAGCTCGTCGCGCCGACGGCGATCAAGTTCGTTGCGGACAGCCTCCGCGATGAACTTGCTGCGGTTCTTCTCCCGCCGGTCGATCTCCCCCACGAGGTCATTGGGCAAGGTGACGGTTACGCGGTCAATGCCAGCCATTTCATACTCCTGGTATGATCATACCGCAGGACTGGGCTTTACCCACCAGTTCGGCTGGTGAAGGACGTTTCAAAGCGACGGATGGGGACTCTGGCGAGCAAGTGTCTGTGTCATTTCCTCTAGCTAGTTTCTGTCGCGAAATGAGTGAATCTGGCTGTGACTTCGACTCCACCACCGCCTGGTGGGGTCATGATGGAGCGTGTCAAGACCATCTGTTACCGTAGTTTTATCGGTTGGTTTGGCTTCTCGCCAAGTATTACAGCGTAAAAGGGCTATTAATCTCAATAGGTCATCGAGCCGAACGCTGTGTTCGGCGCTGTGAGGAGAATAGTTTTCGCTGGCAGTGCTTCTTTTTTAGGCCGCGGCTCGCCGGCGGTCTGGTTTTCGCTTGTCCAAAAGGTCGGCAATCCGCATCAGATTATTGGCCAGCACCGCCGCTCCCACCAGGATCTCGAACCGCTCGCGGCCTTTCAGCAAACAGCGTTTCATGCCTCGACCGCGAAATAGCACCGAGATGCGTCCCTCGATACCTACGCGAAACCGCTGGCCCTTCTTGAAGGCACGACTGCGCTCCAACTCTTCCTGCTCTGCCGTTTTCTGGCCCCCTCGTTGGGGTATGCACACCTGACTCACGCCGGCGTCCTTGCAGTTCTGCACATTTTCGAGGCTGTAGAAGCCCCGGTCGGCAGCGTAGCAGTCTGGCGCGTGCTGGAAAGTCTTCTGGTGATGCTCCAAGGAAGCTTGCACATGATCGCTATCGACGGGATTCCCATCGAGCACTCGATACTCGGTAATCAAGCCATGCGCACTCTCGGCCAGGAATACCTTGTGGCCGAATTCCACCGGCTTCAGGGTCTTGCCCCGCTTGATCAAATCGGTGGGGGGTTCAAAGATCGAATAAAGTTTCTCTTCAGCGGGCACCGTCTCTCCCTGTAGCACCCGGCGGCGGGACTGATCGATGACACGATCCCCCAATTGGGAGAAATCGGCGATCTGCTTGCAGATTGCGTCAATCACGGCGCGCGTGATTTCATCGACTTTGTGGACACGTTTGGCGGCGGCGATCACTTTCCTGGCATTACCCAAAACTTGTTCCGTGATCCGGATGAGTTCGCGGTACTTGGGAATTTGTTGCTGTTCCCGCTGACGGGCGGTCATGCGTTGGATTTCCTGCATGCGGCGGCGGGCGCTGCGCGTGCGATCGGTAAAGCCTTTTACTCCGCGGGGTAATTTCTCATGAAGATCCCAGACCAGACGCGTGACCGTGCGCACGGTGTCCCACAATAAGGTGGCGTCGGTGGGGTAGTGAATATTGGTCTCTACGACCGTGGTATCGACGCGGAGTTGCCGGCCGTCTTCCAGGCCGAGTTTTACGGCTGCCTGCACGACGAGTTGGTTGACGGCGACCAGGGTGGCCGGGGTGATCCGGTTGAAGGCGCGGTTGAAAGCATCGTGCTTGGGGACGGAGTGGCTATCGAACTGCGTAAAGCTGCGCAAGGTAAAGCCATCGTTAACGCGCTCGCGCAGTTCGCGGAAATCCCAATTCTTGAGGCGCATGAGAACCAATGAGCGCAGGGTCTGCGCAGGAGTGATGCCGTGGCGGCCCGAGCCGGGTTTTTTCAGACCACGTTCCAGATCCTGGCGCACGAGTTCGATCAGGGCAGTCTGCTCTTCCAGGAAGTCAGCGACACGCTGCAAAGTAGGATCGAGATGGACGCCGTGACTCTGCAACTGGAGATCGGCGAAGCTGAGCTGCGCGACGGGGAGGCGGCTCATTTCTGCTTCTCCGTCCGCAGCAGTTCCAGGTTGATTTCACAGATGCGCTCCAGAGAGGCTTTCAGCTTGTGATAGTTGCGCAACCACCGCTCGACCAGGGGCTTCTGTTCGGGGCGGAGGCTGAACTGCCTGGTGGCGCCGCCCGGATAGCTGACAGTCAACACCCAGATGGGATGGCCCTTTCCGTCGGCGCACACGGCACAGCCGGAGCGATGGCGAATGACGCGGTGGAGTAGAGAGCCGCGGACGATCTCGGCGGTGAGAGGAAGGTCGGCAAAGAGTTTGGCGCGCTTGCGGAGAGCTGTCTGCTGATTCATCTATATAGATGACATACAATTGAATCGAACTTGTCAAGTGTCCGACGAACATTTTCTTCCGATTTTGTTTTAATCGCAAGCTGGCAGAATGGCGCGGGTTGAGGCTGAGAGGACGGCGGGCTGACCGAATCAGGAAGGTCACACCGATGGCCGGTGTCTAACGAGCTAGAAATCAATGGCTTACGAGTTTCGCGACAGAAACTAGCTAGCACCTGATCGCTGCCCAATTGGGGCGCCGCTTCTGGGCGCGTGCGGTCACCGGCGTTGCAGTTTTCCGCGCTATGCGTGGACGGGAACGCGCCTCTTGCCGGCCGGCTTGGACTCCGGCTCGTCTCCCGAAATGCCGGATAGGACCACAGGACCGCGGTCGGGGAATTCAGCCACCAGAGACAGACTTCCGCCCATGGCCTCAACGGTCTTCCGCAGAGTGGAAATCATCAGATCCGCGCGTTTTTCAAGCTTGGAAACACCGTCCTGTCCGATTCCGAGTTTCTTGGCCATGCGAACCTGAGTGAGCCTGCGGGCCTGGCGAAGTTCTTGCAAGGTCATTTCCTCGGCGATGAGCTGAGCCGCGCGAGCCGCCACCTTCTTGCGCCGGGCGGGGCTGAGTTCCTTTCGTATCTGTTCCAGGTTGGTCACGGTCATTACTCCCTTTCCTTTTTCTTATGGCTTTTGATCCTGGACAGATGGGCGTCAAAACGCGCATCGGCCTTGTCGATCAATTGATGGTAGAACTTCACGGACATCCTGGCGGGCGGCGGGGGCAAGACTTAGGGTAGCCGGATAAATAAGCTGGACATTTGGCACGGTTTCGGATACCGTAGGGTGGATGATCAGGTCCACACGCCGCACAGCAAGAGAGAGCCGCTGGCTTAGAGTGCTCGGTACGCTCAATGAGTATCAGGCTCGGCTGTTTGTGGCGGATAAGGCCCTGGACCAGGGACGCGGCGGGATTAGCCGGTTATCGGAGTTAACCGGGATGTCGCGAACAACGATCACCAAGGCAGTGGCGGATTTGAACAGCAGGAAAAAACTGGCGGGAGAGCCGGGGCAAATCCGGCGGGCGGGTGGCGGACGGAAGACGGTGGAAGAGTCCGACCCCGGACTGCAAGTAGAGCTCAGTAAGATCCTGGAAGAGACGTCGGCAGGAGATCCGATGAGCGCGCTTCGGTGGACGAATAAATCAACCGGAGGGATGGCAGATGAACTAACCAGACAAGGCCACCCGGTCAGCGAGAAGACCCTGGCGCGGTGTCTGCGGAAGATGGGGTATTCGATGCAGTTGAATCAGCAAACCCGGGAGGGACCGCAACACCGGAATCGGGACCGGCAGTTCCGCTACCTCAACCGGCAGGTAGCCTCCTTCCGGAAGAGCGGAGATCCGGTGTTGTCGGTGGAGCAAAGAAGAAGGAAAATGTGGGACCCTTTAAAAATGGGGGGCGGACGTGGCGACCCAAAGGGAAGCCGCACCGAGTAAACGTTCATGATTTCCCGTCTCTGGCGGAGGGCAAGGCGATACCCTACGGGACATACGAGATTGGAGACGACCGGGCGGTGGTCAACGTTGGGGTGACACATGATACGGCGGAGTTCGCGGTGGAGAGCATCCGACGATGGTGGAAACTGGCCGGATGTAGCCGGAAGCCAAAAGCCAAACGAATTCTGATCTGCGCGGATTCTGGGGGAAGTAACAGCAGCCGGTCGCGGACCTGGAAGGTACACCTGCAGGAATTGGCGGACGAACTTGGGATGGCCATCACAGTCTGCCATTATCCGCCGGGAACGAGCAAGTGGAACAAGATCGAACACCGGCTATTTTCGTTCATCAGCCTAACCTGGAAGGGGCAGCCGTTACTCACCTATGAAACGGTCGTGAATCTGATCGGGTCCACGAAAACGAAGAGCGGGCTACAGGTAAAAGCAGTTCTCGACACCAACGAATACGAAACGGGTGTGAAAGTCACCAAGTCTCAGATGGAAGAACTTCGCGTTCGCCAGCACAAGACTCATCCGGACTGGAACTACACCATCGAACCCCGCCCCTAAACATCCCTCCACACAATTTGTCCAAGTTATTTTTCCGGCTACCCTTAGCCTGGAATCTTCTCCAATCCGGTCGAGATAGGCGTCGCAAATCGCCCATGGATTCAAATTCGATGCCCTCGCCGCGGTCGAGTTGACCGAAGCCCTCCTTCGCGGCCGAGCAGAGCCATTCGAGTTTGGCCTTGTCTTTCTGCTTGCACTGCTCCAGGAGCTGGAGGCCTTCCCGCACCACTTCGCTAGCGTTGCTGAAGCGGCCAGAAGTGACACTGGCCTCGATGTGTCATGAGGAGGCGACGGCGGCGGGATGCACGGCGTCGCACTCCACTGGGGAGACTCGGCGAGCCTGCTGACGTAGTGCCCGTTGTGCGGTTCCTCCTCAGCGACGATTCCCGGTTTATCAACGGGCAGACGATTGTGGTCGACGGCGGGATCACTTGTTAGCGGGCGGAGTGCATTCGCAACCGATGATCACGGCAGCCCGGTCCGGGATCCTCGGAATCTCCGCGGACCACCTGCTCGCGGTCAGTTTCTCGCTCCGATACCGGCCCAAGCCGCCGGCGAGCCAAACCATACCGTCCGGTATCGGCCTTCGTGGAGGAAGTCGCTGTGGAACCACGGGCGGCCTATCGATTGCCAGTCGAGAACGGCGAGGGCGCCCACAGATCCTCCTCCCCAAAAAACTTGCGCAGGGCCCTACAGGGAAATTGGTGTACGGCCGATAGTTGATTTTGAGACTAACGTGCCGGGCACTCGCGGAAGAAGCTGAAATCACAAGGCCCCATCACCCGGCGGACCTGGCGCACGTCCACAAATCGTGAAGAATTGCCATGAGACTAGTCACGCCTGTTCTACTTCTGGAAACTCGTCGGCGGGAACGGAGCACCGCTGAGCTGGCTGTAAATCCGCAGCGCTTGCCTTGGAAGGGCGCGGCCTGCCGTGAGGTGGCACGATGAGCGGGCGGCCGAGACGCGTCTTGCACGTTGTCCGCGCGATGAATCGCGCTGGGGGCGAAACATGGCTCATGCACGTCTTGCGCAGCCTTGACCCGCGCCTGTTGCAAATGGACTTCCTGGTCCACACCGACATCCCCTCGGCGTATGACCACGAGATCATTGGCCGCGGGTCCCATTTGATCCCATGCACCGTCTCCCACCGCTCGCCGGCTTATGGACTGGCCGTGCGATCCCTGCTGCGTCAGTTTGGGCCGTACGATGTTGTACATAGCCACGTTCACTACTTCAGCGGGTTTCTCCTCGGTCTGGCTCAAAGATTGGACGTACCGGTGCGGATTGCTCACAGCCACTTGGACACTTCCCAGGAGGATATTATGGCGGGCTGGCTGCGGCGTCGCTACCTTCAGTGCGCTAGAGCGGGCATCGGCCGCTACGCCACACATTGGCTCGCCGCCAGTCAAGAAGCCGGGCGCGCCTTGTTCGGCCAAACGTGGGAGGTTGACCCCCGCTCCCAGGTGCTGCACTGCGGGATCGATCTTCAACCCTTCCAGCACGTGGAAGCCCGAAACGAGGTCCGAGCCAGCCTACAGATTGGCGCCGATGAGGTGGTCGTTGGCCACGTGGGCCGATTTGATCCACAAAAGAATCATCCTTTTATCGTAGAGATCGCTGCCGAAGCCTACCGCCGAGAGCCTCGCCTACGACTGCTTCTTGTCGGCGACGGACCGGACCGGCCGCTCATCGAGGAGCGCTTGCGCGCGCTGGGCATCGCTTCGAGAGCGACGTTCCTCGGATCACGCGCCGATGTCCCGCGCCTTTTAATGGCGATGGATGGATTTCTGTTTCCGTCACTTTACGAGGGTCTGGGCCTCGCCTTAGTGGAGGCGCAGGCCGCGGGTCTCCCTTGCCTGATCTCCGATTGCGTCCCGGCCGAAGCGGACTTATCGCCGGAACTCGTGCATCGCCTGCCCCTGTCAGTCGGCGCAGCGACGTGGGCGGAACTGCTGGTTGCCGTCATGGGCGGCCGGCAAGTCCGCCGAGCCAGTGCTTTGGCGTCGGTGGAAAACAGCGATTTCAACATCCAAAAGTCTTTGGAGGGGCTGTATGCACTCTATCGCGCTTGATCCCTCTCTGCCGGTCCCGGTGGAAACGCTTCGTGATGTCCGGCCGAATCGGCAGGTCTACGGCAGTCCTGCTGGTTCCTATCATCCTGACCAGCATAGTCGTCGGGGCGGGCGTCCCTGTTGCAGTGGCGCAACTGGGATGCGGGGCGCCAGGTGTATCCGGCCTGTCTCCTGGTCACGGATCCTTTGACCTGGTTTTCAACTACGGCCATCTGGGTCTTTACTAACAGTAAGTTGCGGTACCACTGGCATGGGATCTTTCGGCGTTTCTGGTGCCGGCCACAATCTTCCTGCGGGCGGATCAAAAGCGGGCTTCAAGAAGTAGACGGACTTAACCGTCTACTTTGAAATCATCGTCCCGGTCATCCTGCTGGTGCGCGATCTACTCCGCGATGATCTCGTCGGTCACATTCCCCGTGCTGCAGCAGAAGTACCCTCGCGCCGTCAAGTTTAGGCGACGAGTCTTGCTTCGTGCGCCTGGCGGTACATCTTCTCGGTCTGGGGCGAAGCCTCGTTAGACGATAAAGTATGAAATCGTTTGGTAATTCCAACCCGACCGGTCCTTCTCCCTGGACGTGACTGGACGAAAGGCGCTCGCAGCGGCTTGCTGCCCATCAGAGCGGGCGCACGCCGCCGCGGCGGTACTCTTCCGGGAGTGGTGGCGTTGGAGGTCGCGGCTATCGTGAAGAATGCGGGCCACCTCGATCACGCCGTACTCGCGGCGGCGATCAGCGGCGGATGCGGTCTCTGTGCACACTTCGCGCGTCCATTGCCAATCCCGATCACATTCCCCGTAAGCCTGCTTTTAAACCCGATGAATGACAGCCGCCACGTGGCCCGGTGGCAGGGCTTGGCATCAGTCGCGGCTGACGAGCTACCAGACCGTTTGCAGGTTGGACGCCCGGATCCGTCCATCGCGGCTTGATAACCGGCGCCCCGAAGTATACGCCGGTCGCCGCCACTATCCGATCGGGGAGGTCCGGAACGTCAGCACGCGGAACTTGGCGCATCGCCTCTACGATCTCCAGCGTCAAAGGGGCTTCCTTGAAAACGTGATCCGGCTCGGCGATGGCGGCCTTCAGGTCCGCATAGGCGCTTGCCGGCAGGCGGTTTTTCTCGATGAGGTGGACAATTTCCGCCAAGCTGATGGATGAGACGACGATCTGTCTTCCCCCGCGGCGGCCTGGTCGATGAAGTTGCCCGCCTCGACGGAGAGGCGCCCGTCATCGTAGAGGTGCCAGAGGGCGGTATGCGTATCCGCGACGCCGGCGATCATCTAGAAATCTTGCGCGAAGCCGCGGAACATGTCCTTGCGGTTCGCCTCGATCTCCTCGGCGGAAGGCGCCGGCCCATACTTGGCGAGCATGCCGCGTCCGGTTCTAAGGGGCATTCGCGGCGAAGCGGCTGGTGATCCTTCGGCCAACTTGCTGAGCCATGCCTTGACGGTCAGGCCCTGCGCCGCGGCGCGCGCTTTGAGCGCCGCAGCCTGGTCGTCGGGAATTTCAATCACGGTCATAAGGCAAGCTACTGGTTTGAGTTCTCCTTCCTGGGTAGAGCATAGAGGGCCACCTGTCCCGAATTGCCCTCCGGCCCGAAAGGGACAGCTCGTTTTTTGCGCAAGGCGCTATTTGACGCGATCCGTTCGTAATCGCACGTCGGCTGCCCCTGTGTTGTGCATTCCGTTCATGCTTCTGTAATTCCGTGGATTGCACGCCGGAAGCAGCGCAATTTCCGGAGCATTTCCACAGACGCTGTGGATTTCGGGCTGCTCTCTGCCCGGCATCCGCGCGGCCCGGGCACGCCGCGGCATCACCAACTGCTACGATAATCCGGTAGGGTGCAAGGCAGCTTATGAGCCGGCGCAAGGCGCTTATTTCGGGCATCACGGGGCAGGACGGATCGTATCTCGCGGAACTTCTCCTAAAGAAGGACTACGAAGTGCATGGCCTGGTGCGTCGCGTGGCTCTCGAAGACCCCAGCCACCGTTTGCGGCGCATCGCCGAGATCCGCGACCGCATCACGCTGCATGCCGGCTCGCTCGAAAGCTTCCCCAGCCTTTACCAGATCGTCCGACGGGTGCAGCCCGACGAGTGCTACCACCTGGCCGCGCAGAGTTTCGTCAGTTACTCCTTCGACGACGAGTTCTCCACCCTCAACACCAATATCAACGGCACGCATTACATGCTGGCCGCCATCCATGAGGCCGCCCCGCACTGCCGCTTCTACTTTGCCGGCTCCAGCGAGATGTTCGGCAAGGTGGAAGAGACGCCGCAGAATGAGCGGACCCGCTTCCACCCGCGTTCCGCTTACGGCATCAGCAAGGTGGCCGGCTTCGACCTGACCCGCAATTACCGCGAAGCCTACAAGCTTCACGCTTCGGTCGGGATTCTGTTCAACCACGAGTCGGAGCGCCGCGGCTTCGAGTTCGTCACCCGCAAAATCACGTCCGGGGTTGCGGCCATTGCCGCGGGCGCCAAGCAGGAGTTGCGGCTCGGCAATCTGGAGGCTCGCCGCGACTGGGGCTACGCTCCCGAATACGTGGCCGCGATGTGGCTTATGCTGCAGCAGGACAACCCAGACGATTACGTGGTGGCCACCGGCGAAAGCCACTCGGTCCGCGAGTTTGTAGAACTGGCTTTCTCGCTGGCCGGCCTGGACTACCGCGACCATGTGACCGGCGACCCTCTGCTGTATCGTCCCGCCGAAGTGGACCTGCTGATCGGCGATCCGGCCAAGGCGCACTCCCGTCTGGGTTGGGAGCCCCAGACCCGCTTCCAGGACCTGGTCCGCCGGATGGTGGAAGCGGACCTGGCGATTGCCCATTCCACGCGCACCGCCACTCCCGTCTGAGATCTCCATGAACGCACCTGTTTTCGAAAAGGTACGCGGCATTGCCGCGGACATCCTGCAAGTGAAGAGCAGCGCTCTCCGCGCGGATTCCTCCCCGGAAACCGTGGACACCTGGGACTCTGTACATCACCTGAACCTGGTTCTGGCCCTGGAGGAATCCTTCGGCTTCCAGTTCTCCCCCGAGGAGATGGACCAGATGAAAACCATCGGCCAGATCGCCGGGATCGTGGAGTCCAAGACGGCCTGATGGCCCTCGAGATTGTTCCGTACCTGCCCGTCTATAGCGCAGCCGTCGGGCGCTTCCACCAGCGCCTGGCCGCCGGCGGGGTGGAGATGCAATTCCCCGAAGCCGGCGGCGCCGATTGGATACCCGGCACGCAACAGTGGCTGGCCGTGGAGGGCGGCGAAGTGCGGGGCGGCTATCTGCTGCGGCGCCAGAGGTTTTGTTTCGGCGGCGAAACTCACCAGGCCGCGCACTACCGGTTGCCGCTTTCCGAAGGCCTGGTGAACCGGACCTATGCCTCGCTGGCTCTCCGGCTGGTGCGCGACGCCTTGACCCGCGAAGCCAGCCTCTACGCTCTCGGCATGGGCGGGTGGGACAAGCCGCTGCCGCAAATTCTGAAGCGCTTGAAGTGGCGCATGGCGGCGGTGCCGTTTTATTTCAAGACACCGCACCCCTACCGGTTTCTGCGGCAGATTCGCGCTCTGAGGTCGTCCACCACGCGCCGCCTGGCTTGCGATGCAGCCGCGTTCAGCGGAGTTGGCTGGCTGGCTTTGTGGCTGGCCGGGTTGGCCCGCCGCTCCAGCGGTCCGGCACCCCTCGAGGCACCCCCATCCTTCAGCGGGTGGGCCGATACGGTTTGGGAACGCTGCCGGGCGCGCTATGCCATGGCCGCGGTGCGCGACGCCGCCATGCTTGATCAGCTTTATCCGCCCTGCGATGCGCGCTTCCTGCGCATCCGGGCCGCGGGAGGCTGGGCGGTGCTTCTGGACACCGCCATGCACGGACACAAACAGTTCGGCGATCTGCGGGTGGGAACGATTGTAGATTGCCTTGCGCCGCCCGAAGACGCCGCCGCGGTGGTTCTGGCCGCTGCCAGGACCTTGGAAGAGCGCGGCGTGGACCTGATCGTTTCCAACCAACTCCACCGGGCCTGGTCGCACGGCTTAGCCGGCGCAGGTTTTCGCCAGGCGTCCACCAATTTTCTGATCGCCCTGTCTCCGGCTTTGGCGGCACGAGTCGAAGGCCGCGCAGACCAAGAGATTCATATCAATCGCGGCGATGGGGATGGGCCGATCCATTTGTAAAAGACTCAAGAGGCCGGCCGATACGCGACGCCCGCCTCTCGGGCTACCGCAGCAAACGCCGTATCGGCCGTCCACAACTGTAACCGTTCAGCAAGAGCGGAGGCCAGCAGGTGAACATCGATCCAGCCGACACCAAGTCCGTGCAATCTTCGGTGCCGGACCAACGCCACGACCTCCTGGTGAGGAACCATTCGGGCCTCATAGATCTGCTCATAGTTGGCAAGAAACTTTGCCCGGCCTCCACGATCACCGATAAGCAACTCTCCATAAACCAGTTCGTGGCCGGCAATTTCATTGCTGGCCAGTAGCCTGTGCATCTCGGCCAGGTACGGCTCCTGGCCGAAAAAGAAACGAATCCAGACCGATGTATCCACCAGGACCATCAGGCTACCCGACGTTTTCGGGTGGGTTTCTCACGCCGCCTGGGCACATCCTGCGCATCCGGCTCCGAACCCGCGAACGTCTGCAGGCGCTCGTACGCCGCCCGGCGAACCAAGGCCTGAAGACCCTGACGGATGGTTTCGGTGTCGGTAGCGGCCCCACAGGCCGCTTTGGCATCTTTCAGGAGTTTGGCATCGATGTTGACTGTCTTTTTGACGATACCCATACATACCATTGTGCCATACTTATACAGCCATTGGACCCATACCGCCCGCTCTATAAACTGGATACATACCCATGCGCGCCCTGGCGATCATGTATCACGACGTGGTGGACGCCGCCGCTTACGACTCCAGCGGCTTTCCGGGCGAGGGCGCTAACATCTATAAGCTCCGCCGGGAGGATTTCGCCCGCCAACTGGAGGCCATTCGCGCGGCGGTGCCGGCCGGGGCCGTTTCGCTGCTGGCTCGCCGCCGCGAAATCGCCGGGCCGCCTCCGGTGTTTCTCACCTTCGATGACGGCGGCGCCTCGTTCCACGCGCCCATCGGCGGCATGCTCGAAGAGTTCGGCTGGCGCGGCCATTTCTTCATTACCACCAGCCGCATTGGCACGGCCGGCTTTCTGAGCGAAGCCCAGGTGCGCGACCTGCATCGCCGCGGGCACGTCATCGGCAGCCACTCGCACACGCATCCCACGCGCATGGCCGCGCTCGCGCCGGAGCGCATGGAGAGCGAGTGGCGGCAAAGCCTTGCCCACCTGGCGGAAATCCTCGGCGAGCCCGTGAAGGTAGCCTCCGTACCCGGCGGTTACTACTCGCGGCAGGTTGGCCGCAGCGCCGCGGCGGCAGGCATTGAAGTGCTTTTCAATTCCGAACCAACTGCCGCAACTTCGCTTACCGATGGGTGCCTGGTGTTGGGCCGGTACGTGGTGAAGCGCGGGATGGGTCCCGAATGGGCCGCCGGTTTCGCAGCCGGGCGCCTGGGGCCGCGCTGGAAGCAGAGCGCCTTGTGGAAGGCCAAGCGGGTGGCCAAGGCGCTGGGCGGCGGCGCTTATCTAAAAGTGCGCCAGGCCATCCTCGACCGGTGAACCCCTGAATCCGCAGGCGCGACTACCTTCCCAGGTACCTTTCCATGGCCTCGGTAATCCGTTCGCTGGCGTGTCCGTCGCCGTAGGGATTGTGGATCCGCGAGCGCCGCTGGTATTCCGCGGGATCGTCCAGCAGCCAGGCGGCTTCCGTGGCGATCTTGCCTGGGTCGCTGCCCACCAGCTTGACAGTTCCGGCTTCCACGGCCTCGGGCCGCTCGGTGCGCTCGCGGAGAACCAGTACCGGCTTGCCCAGCGAGGGCGCCTCTTCCTGAATGCCGCCGGAATCCGTCACGATCAGGTACGCGCGGCGCATCAGGTCGACGAAGGACACATAGTCCAATGGCTCCGTAAGAACGATATGCGGATGCCCTTCCAGGCGGCTCGTGACCGGATCGAGAACGTTGGGGTTGCGATGCACCGGGTAGACTATCTGCACATCCGGCCGTGCGGCCAGTTCGGCGAGTGCGTCGCAGATGTGCTCGATTCCCTCGCCGAAACTTTCGCGGCGGTGGGCCGTGACCACAATCAGTTTGCGCTTGGGTTCGAGGCAGGGCCAGGCCGGCGCCGCCAACCGGCCCTGTTCGAGCGCCCCGGCCACTTCGAGGATGGCGTCGATTCCGGAATTTCCAGTCACCTGGATGCACGCATCGAGCACGCCTTCCGCCAGCAGGTTGCGGCGGGCCCAATCGGTAGGGGCGAAATGCAGCGCGGTGACGCGCGTCGCCACCACGCGGTTGAACTCTTCGGGAAATGGCTGGAACAGATCGCCCGTGCGCAGCCCGGCCTCCACATGGGCCACCGGAATGCGCCGGTAGAAGGCGGCCATGGCGCCGGCCATGGTGGTGGTGGTATCGCCCTGGACCACCGCCATGGCGGGCGCTTCCCGCACCAGCACCGGGTCGAGGGCCGTCAGCACGCGGGCGGTGGTCTCGGCCAGCGTCTGGCCGGGCTGCATCAGGTCGAGATCGAAATCGGGGCGGATTTCGAAACACTCCAGCACCTGGTCGAGCATGCCGCGATGCTGCGCGGTGACGCACACCCGCACCTGAAGCCCGCCGCGGCGCCGCATGTGGCGGATCACCGGGCAAAGCTTGATGGCTTCCGGGCGCGTGCCGAAGATGAACAACACCCGCTTCACGGTGTGGTGAACCCCGCCTGCAGTTCCGCCGGCGTAACGGTGGCGGTGCCCAGTTTGCCCACCACGATGCCGCTGGCGCGATTGGCCAGTTGGGCCGCCTCGGCCGGAGTGGCGCCGGAGGCCAGCGCCAGGGTGAGCACGGCGATGGCGGTGTCTCCGGCACCCGAAACATCGAAGATGTCCTTGGCACAGGTGGGCGTGTGATAGGGCGGCGCATCGCCTTCGAGCAGCAGCATTCCCTGCTCTCCCAGGGTGATCAGCAGACTGCCGGCGTTCCAGAGGCGGCGCAGGCGGCGGCCGGCTTCGAGCAGGGCGGCATCGGCCAACACCGGTAGAACCGGTTCCGCGGGCGGCAGGCCGGCTGCCAGGAAGGCCTCCGTGCGGTTGGGTTTGATCGCGGTGGCTCCCTGCCAGGCAATCGAGGTGTGCGGGTGCGGGTCCACGGTGAGGATTTTGCCATGGCGGCGCGCCGCTTGAGAGATATGGTTGGCCAGAGCCTGAGACACGAAGCCTTTCCCGTAATCGGCCACGATCACCGCATCCACCGCAGGCACCAGGCGGTCCAGATGGCCCGTGGCGGTGGCGGTCTCCGCGGCCGAGAGCGGCTGCTGCGACTCCCGATCCACCCGCACCACCTGCTGATTGCGGGCGATGATGCGGCTCTTCACGGTGGTGGGCGCCGTGCCGCGCAACACCGCGGAAGTATCCACCCCGGATTCGCCGAGCAGCGCCAGCAGCCGGTCGCCGTGGACGCCGCTTCCAGCCATCCCCATCACCGCCACATGCGGGGTGAACTCGCAGAGGTTGCGCGCCACGTTGGCCGCGCCGCCGGGGTAATACGATTCGCTGGTGACCTGCACCACCGGTACGGGTGCTTCGGGGGAAATACGCGAGACGCGGCCCCAGATAAACTCATCGAGCATCAGGTCGCCCACCACTAGCAGGCGCCGCGAGGCGAAGGCCTCGACCAGCGTCCGGAAACGCGCGGCATCGGCTGGTGTGCCGCCCGGCTCAATGGGCATCGGGAGAGGAAAGTTCCGGCACAGCTTCGCGGGCCGCGGTGGAATCTGCCGGTAACGGGGAGGCGGAGCGCTTGCGGCCGGCCACCAGCAACGAGAGGCCCGGCCAGGGGATCAGCGGGTCGAGCCGCCGCCAGATCCACACCGTCTTATCGAAGATTTTCAACACCGGCTTGTTGATGTGCCGTGAGCCGAACAGTTTGCCATAAGCCCACCACGGCGGAGAGCCGGCCTTGTTAAAGTCGGTGGCAGCTTCCACGGCGAAACCCTGGCTCTCCAGAAGGCGGCGGGCGTCCGGCTTGTTGTAGCGGCGCTTGTGTCCGAGGCCTTGGTCCAGGCTTCCATAGAGCCGCTCGCCGTGCGGCGCCAGCACCACCAGCACGCCGTTTGGCTTGAGCGTGGCGTGGAGCGAGCGGACCACCTGCGCAGGATCGTCCAGGTACTCCAGCACGTTCAGGCAGAGCACCGTGTCGAAGCAGTTTTCGAGACCCGCAAAATCGCCCGGCGAATTGGGGTCCAAGCGCTGTACCACCACGTTGGGGGTGCGCAGAAAGCGGTTGCGCAGCGCATGCAGGTGGAGCGGATCTTTTTCGGCGGCCACATACAGCAGGCGGCGGGCCAGCAGGCGGCCGGTGAGGTTGCCGATGCCCGCACTCACTTCTAAAACGGTATCCCCCACGTGCGGCCGCACTTTGCGGGCCAGCCAACTGAGATACTGCGGCGTGCCGGTAAGATTATTGAGCACGTCGCGGCCGTACGGGGCGGCATACAGATCGTCGATCAGCCAGAAGTGCAGAATTACGGCCATGGCCTTCACGCCATCGCGCCAGCCGATTTTCTTGCCCTCTTCGTAAGTGCGGCCATGATAGCTGATGGGCACTTCATAGATACGGAACTTACGCTTGGCGCTCTTCATGGTGATTTCGGGTTCGAAGCCGAAACGGTCGGAGCGGATGGGAATACTTTTCAGCAGGTCGGTGCGAAACACCTTGTAGCAGGTTTCCATGTCCGTGAGGTTGAGGTTGCAGAACATGTTGGAAACCAGGGTGAGGCCCTTATTGATCATGGAATGCCAGTAGGGCAGCACGCGGGTCTGCTCGCCGGCCATGTAGCGGGAGCCGAATACGGCGTCGGCGTGGCCATCCAACAGGGGGCGGAGGAGGCGCGGATATTCGGCCGGGTCGTACTCCAGGTCGGCATCCTGAATCAACGAGAAATCGCCCGCGGCCTTACTGATGGCGGTGCGGATGGCCGCACCTTTGCCGCTGTTTTTGCTGTGATGAAACAGGCGGATTTGCGGAAACCCCTCAGCCAGCCGGCGCAGGATATCGGAAGTGCCGTCGGTGGAGCAGTCATCCACAATCACCAGCTCGCGCTCCATATTCTCCGGAAGCGGCGCGGTGAGCACCAGGGAGATACAGCGCTCCACCACAGTCCGCTCGTTATACACCGGCATGAGGATGGATAACTTCATGCAAAGTATCAAGTTTAACAAAACGCGGGAGTAACGCGGCGTTTGCGGGCGGGCACGGGCAGTACTGACCGGCCCAACCGATTCCCGCTCACCACGGTGTTATCATACGATTGATAGGTGATAACATGATCCGCACCCAGATCAGCCTGGACAAGAATGAGTACGAGATGGTGAAAGCTCAGGCGGCCGCCTTGGGCATTTCGATCGCCGAATTCATTCGCCGGGCCGTTCGGGAACGGCTGCCCATCACCGGAGAAGGTCCGTGGATGAAGTACGCGGGTTTTGTGGAAACCGGCGATCCGCGCTCCAGCCAGTCGGTGGATGACATCATCTATGGCACGAAGGACTGAGCCGCGCCGTCACCAAACGGCCGGCCCCCGGAAGGCTTCTCATGAAGCGTACCTGGACACTTCGGCATTGATCGCGTTTCTCGATCGCTCCGATAGTTACCACCTGACTTTCAAGCGGCTCTTTTCTTCACCGCCAGCCTTGGTGACCTCGGCCCTGGTGGTTGCGGAAGGCCATGGTTGGTTTCTACGGCGGTATGACCGCTATCGCGCGTCAGAGTTTCTGGCGTTCCTCGAGTCGCTCCCGGCTTTAACCGTGCAGGCCTTTGACTCGGCTGAATTGTCAAAAGTCCGGAGCATGCTCGCCAGGTTCGGCGATCAGCCTCTAACCCTGGCCGATGCGCACGGACTGGCCATCATGACGGACCGCCGAAGTGCGGTTTGCTGGTCGACAGATCGACATCTGGGCCTCACCGGTGTGGACCTCGCAACGGCATTCGTGAATTGAATGGGGGAATCAGGGTGCCAGCGCCGCGCCCAGGTAACCGGCCGCGTGCAGCAGTTGGCAGACTTCGGCGGCCGCCAGCGCAATCTCGCCCGGTAGCTGCGAGGCGTCCACGGAAAAGAAACGGCCGGCGCCGATGATGCCGCGGGCCTGCTCCCGCTCTCGCGCGGCGCTTCCGGGAACCACGCAGATAGCAATCGCACCAGCCGAGTTGAGCACCTGGGCGAACTCCGCCAGCCTTCCGCCGGCGCTTTCCGTGGTCACCACGGCCGCCTGGCAGCCGGCATCGAATAACTGGCGCTCCACGGCATACGCTAGCTCCGGCGCTGCGTCCAGCCATACGGTCACGGCGCGATGGCCGGTCCGCGACTCGCGCTCTTCCAAGGTCACCCGGGCTGTCTCGCGCGCCGCCGCGTGGGAACCCGTGTCCGCGTCGGCGGCCGTCTCCAGGGTGGCCGAAAGCGCTTTAGCGATCATGCCGGCGCCCATAGTCTCGTTGGTCACCGGGTCGATCAGGATGAAGCTGCCGGTGGCGCGGTTCTGGCGGTAGGGGTCGAAGAACAGCGGGCGATGGGTCTCCAGTTCCACCACCCCGATCTCATTGAGGCACAACTCCGCGGCCGGTTCGTGCCGCAGGGTGTTCACATCGACGCGGTAGCGGATCTGCCGGACGCTGCCGCGCACCTGCTGGGTGGTGTGCTTCACCAGGTACGGCCGGTCGGGCTGGAGCGGCTTCTGGTTCATCCACACCAGGGTGGCTTCCAGGCGGTTGGAGGCCGCGGGTAGAGTGGCGCCGCCGCCATCCGCGCCCACCAGCATATCGCCGCGGCTGATATCGAGCTCGTCTTCCAGGCAGAGGGTGACCGACATGGGCGGGTACGCCTGGGGCAGTTCGCCATCCCAGGTGACGATGGATTTCACGCGCGTGGTCCAGCCCGAGGGCAGCACTTTTACCGCGTCGCCCGGCCGCACCACTCCGGAGGCCACCTGGCCGGCGTACCCGCGGAAATGCAGGTCGGGCCGGATGACGTACTGTACCGGGAAGCGCATTTCGGCGAGGTTGGCGTCGTGCGCGATAGGCACCGTCTCCAGATGCTCCAGCAGGCTGGGGCCGTGATACCAGGGCGTGCGCGGGCTGGCGGAGACCACGTTATCCCCATCCAAGGCGCTGATGGGAATGAACAGCACGTCGCGGATTTCCAGTTGCGCGGCGAAGGCGGTGAATTCGCGACGGATGGCATCGAAGACGTCTTCGCGGAAATCCACCAGGTCCATTTTATTGACCGCCACGACGATGTGCGGAATGGCCAGCAGCGCCGCAATATGGGTGTGGCGGCGCGATTGCGGCAGCACGCCGTGGCGGGCGTCGATCAGCACAATGGCCAGGTTCGCGGTGGAGGCGCCGGTGGCCATGTTACGCGTGTACTGCTCGTGGCCGGGCGTATCGGCAATGATGAACTTGCGCCGGGAGGTGGCGAAGTAGCGGTACGCCACGTCGATGGTGATGCCCTGTTCGCGCTCGGCGCGCAGGCCGTCGGTGAGCAGCGAAAGGTCCATGCCGCCGGTAGCCTGGTTGCGGGTGACCTTGCGCACGTGAGCCAACTGGTCCTCATAGACCCCCTTGGAATCGTAGAGCAGGCGGCCGATGAGGGTGCTTTTGCCATCGTCCACGCTGCCGGCGGTGGTGAAGCGGAGGAGTTCAGCCTGGTCCGCGGGAAGCGTCCAGCGGGCTTCCGGCCCGGCGTGCGGCTCGTTGAGACCGGTCGCGGCCATCAGAAGTAGCCCTCGCGCTTTTTCAGCTCCATGGAGCCTTCCTGGTCGTGATCGATGACGCGGTTTTCGCGCTCCGAGCGGCGGAAGCCGATCATCTCTTCGATGATCTTGGGCAGGGTATCGGCTTCCGAGCGGATGGCGCCGGTGCAATAGGTGCAGCCGAGCGAGCGCATGCGGCACATGACCATCTGCGGCTTTTCGCCGGGCAGCAGCGGGAAGTTATGCTCCAGCGGGATGAGCAGATCGCCGCGCACCACCATGGGCCGCAGCTTGGCGAAATACATGGGCACGATGGGGATCTTTTCCAGGTAGATGTAGTGCCAGACATCCAGCTCGGTCCAGTTGGAGAGCGGAAACACGCGGATAGTTTCGCCATTATCGATGCGGCTGTTGTACAGGTTCCACAGTTCGGGGCGCTGATTTTTGGGGTCCCATTGGCCGAAGGAGTCGCGGAAGGAATAGACGCGTTCCTTGGCGCGCGATTTCTCCTCATCGCGGCGGGCGCCACCGAAAGCCGCGTCGAAACCGCCTTCCGCCAGCGCGTCCAGCAGCGACCGGGTCTTCAGCAGGCCGCAGCATTTCTGGGTGCCCAGGCGGAACGGGTTGGCGCCTTCTTCGATGGCTGCCGTGTTGGTATGGACGATCAGCCGGGCGCCGATTTCGGCGCAGAAACGGTCGCGGAATTCGATCATCTCGCGAAATTTGTAGGTGGTATCGACGTGCAGAAGGGGGAATGGAATTTTGCCCGGATAGAAGGCCTTCTGCGCCAGCCGGACCATCACCGACGAGTCTTTGCCGATGGAGTACAGCATCACCGGCCGCTGGAACTCCGCCACCACCTCGCGCAGGATGTGAATGCTTTCGGCCTCTAGAGCGCGCAGGTGATCGAGCGCTGGAAGGGACCCAGTAGGAGAAGAACCCATTATCTACTTAGTTTCTCACGGGCCGGGAAGAGCCGCAGCGCGTGGGTTTCATTGCGCCGGCGGCGCGGTATCGGCGCCAGGCCGTTGGTGATAAACCACATAGTCAGGCACGGAAAAGACCTTCTGATAATCTCGCGCTAACAGCGTATCCACATAGGCCGCAATCGGAGGCACGGTTTTCCGGAACCCGACGAAGGCCTGCTGGTATAAGACATCGTCCACCACAATCCATTGCGGGCGGCGGTGGGTGTAATAGCCGAGCATCGGATCGTCGGTGAAATGGTTGCTGTTATAAAAGCCCAGGTCGAAGGCAAAAGCGCCGTTGGCCATGATCAGCGCGTTAGACGGGGCCTCGTGCTGCAAGAAAGCTACCACCGGCTGGTAGGAGTTGCGGTAGTGGTCTTTCACGCAGGTGCCCGTGATCCAGAATAATTCCAGGCTGGCCAACACCGCGGCGGCAGCCGCTACGGCCACTCCGGCACGGCGGCGGATCTCCCACCAGTGGACCACGCACAGGGCGCAGCAGGATGCGAAGATCGGGGTGAGGTGCACCAGGTAGTAATAGCTCTTGGTGCCTTCCCCGAGGGCAAACACCACCTGGTCGATAATCGCCAGCACCGGCAATGCCAGCCAGTCCCGCCGCATCCGGCGAAAGCTGGGACTCAGGAGCGGCGCGATGACTCCTGCCGCGTAAAATAGCGGGATGGCCGCGGTGATCTTACGGACGCCGGTTACATAGCCCGGCAGGTACATGCCCGCCAGATAGCGCATCCGGATTTCCCGCACAAATCCGCTGAAAGGACTGGAAGCCCCGCCCAGCCGGCCCGCGGGATTCAGGTTGAACAGGAATTGCGTCCGGAAGGCGTAGGGGTCGAGGCTGATGTACCAGCCCCACAGGGGGAACAGCACCAGGTAGGGAATCGCGGCCACGGCGATGTGGCGCCAGCGGAGTGCCGTGCGATCAAACCAGAGCGCCAGAAACAGCACGCCGATGAGGCTCATGCCGCCGATGGGATGAGTGAAGATGCTGAGCGCCACGAAAATCTGGCTCACCAGCACCGCGGCGCCCAAGCCTTGCTTGCGCCGGCGCAGCATCAGGTATGCTGCCATGGCGGCGAACCCCAGAGCGGCGCTTTGCATGTCCGGTCTTCCATCGGCGGCGGAATCGAGAAAGGCGCGGTCCACCGAAATCAGGCCGATTGCCAATAAGGCGGCGCTTCGCAGGCCGGTGATGGAGAAGACGATTGCGTACCACGAGAGCAGCCCCAGCAGGCCGAGCAGCACGGACCATGCGCGCATCTGAAAGAAACCGAATCCGATGACTTTGAACCAGGCGGCCAGGCTTAGAAAGCTTAGCGGCATGGCCCAATAGCTGTAGTTCTGAATGTGGCTATCGGGGCGGGCTGCTTCGGGCCGGGCGCCCCACCCGGATTCGATGGTGACTCCGGTTTTGCCGCGGGTGATCAGGTCCAGTGCTGGATTAGCAAATTGGACTTCGTCCCCGCCGGGCCGGCGGGTGGCGGTATTCCAACCAGCCAGAACCAGGTAGATCATGACGATCGCCAGAACTGGCGCCCAGCCCTGACGCATCACTCCGGAGTCTGGCTGCAAGGTCCCTCCTAGGGTTGCTGAAGAAGCGAATAATTGCAAGAATCCGGCCGAAATTGCCGGCCCTCCAAATCATTCTCACATGCGCTGGGGGGCCTCGCAAATTCATAGTGCAGTGGGTCTTGGGCGCGCTTCCGGCGGGTGGCCCGATATTGGCCGCGGTTTCTGGATAACATGAAAAGGCCGTGGTCACCGAAAATAAATCCCAACGCCAATGCACCTTCGCGGTTCTTTTTCCGCGCTCCACAAAGGCTGAGGTGCAGACGCCGGCATCTACGCCATTCCAAGGCTGTTCATGGCTTCGCCGGTAGCCGGCAACCAGCCCTCGCCCCGGCGGCGACCGCGCCTGGCGGTCTTGCGGTGGGTTGTGGCCATCGCCCTGGCGGCCTTTCTGCTGTACAAAACGCTGCACGGGGTCGACTGGATGAAGGTCTGGCGCACGGTGCTTGCGGCACAGTGGGAATACCTGGCGGCGGCGGGCTGCATCAGCGTTGGCTCTTTTTTCGTGCGGGCTTTGCGCTGGCGGATTCTGCTGAATGCCGGCACCGCCGAGCCTTTGCGAGTAGGGGCCGTGTTTCGCGCCAATATGGCGGGTTACCTGGGAAATAACGTGCTGCCGGCGCGGGCTGGAGAGGTCATCCGTAGCTTGATCGTGAGCAGCCAGTCCTCTCTAACCCGGGCTTATGTTTTGACTACCGCGCTTAGCGAACGGATGACCGATGCGATTGTGTTGGTGCTCTGGGGATCGCTCACGCTGACCCGGATAGCCAAACCGGCCTGGATGGAAGGCGTGGCCCGCACCATGGCGCTGGCGGCCGCGGCCGGGGCAGTCACCCTCATGGTGTTGCCGCATGCCGAGGGTCTGGTGCAATGGATGGTCCAACGCTTGCCGGTTCCGCCAGCATGGAAAGAGCGGCTCAAGGGCATTGTGCAGCAGATTTTGCTGGCCATCCGGGCCTTTCACCACGCGGGCCGGTTCGCAAGTTTTGCGCTGTTGACCGCGGTAATCTGGCTGGCGGACGGCACCAGCCTGCTGGTTGCGGCCCGCGGCTTAGCGTTGCAGATACCCTTTCCCGCGGCTGTCTTGCTACTCATGGCTATCGGATTGGGCAGTGCTCTCCCTTCTACGCCGGGTTACGTGGGTATTTATCAATTCGCTACCGTGACGGTACTGGCGGCCTTTGGAATCGGACGCGATCAGGCGCTGGCTTACAGTTTGGTTACTCAGGCGTTAGGTTACATTGTGATTGCAATTCTCGGGGTGCCGGGTCTCTATGGCTCCCTGGCGTATAAAAATGCCAAAAAGTCTGAATAGTTAGCGAATCGGGTGTAGATACGTGGAAACGGTGTTCTGCATTAGTCATGTATCCCGACGCCAGTCAGAAGAGACGCTCTTGTAGCGTCTGTTTGTGCCAGCGCTCGAAGCTCGGCAGAGCCAGGTGCTCACGGATAGCGGCTTTCAGGCGGCTCATGGCCACTTCCCGGCGAGTGCTTTCGGGAACCCGCGCAAACCATTCCGGCTGTTCCCGTTTAATGGATTTCAGATGCTCGCGAAGGGCTATGTCCAGGCGATCCGGGGGATAATCCGATTCCAGTTTCTTAGTAATTTGCAGATGGCAGAATTCATCGTAAGCGTTACGGATCTCTAGTGTGGAAGCATTCTGCTCCGTGCGGGTGCGGTGGGAGCGGGAGGTTTCAAAATTAGCCGGAACCGCGAGGTTATTTTCAATCGCCCAGATGTAAAAGCCGGCGGGATTGGAGATTTTACCGCGGCCGCGCCGGTCCTGCTGGATCAGGTAATCGGCATATTCAATCTGGTCTAAGACCGGCTGATCGTCTGGGATATCCAGGGCTAACTGCCGGGCTTTCCTCTCAACTACACCACGTTTGAGGAGCTCGCCCACCCAGGAGGGCATACCGGCCTCAAGTACCGCGCGGGCGTCGGCATTAACTACACTGGCAAAGTTCGGCAGCGATAAAAGGCGCTTCCCGGGCGCCAGTTCGAGTTTGAAATCGAGCCCCTCGGGCGGTACGAACGAGGTCCCAACTGGAGAGATAGCCGATTTGCATCAGCTCATCTAGCGAGGGTTCCAGGACCGATCGGGCTTTAGAGAGGTGCGGATAGGCGCGAATGTTGAGAAGTTGGCAGAGATCCTGGTATTTCTTTTCTACGGCCTGGCCGCGGCTGGCATAAAACCACACGCTGAGCTGCCCGAACAGGGCCTTGGCAATATCGCGGTGTAGGCGCAGGTAAGCATTGAAATCCAGCGGCAGCAGATAGCCTTGATTGAGATTGGTAAGTTGCCACTCCGACAGATACACCTGGTAGAACTCGGAGCGGGTGCCGTCGTTCAGTTCCTCTCCCACCAGCACCACCCGGTCGAAGACGTGGAATGTATCGGTGGCGTATTGCCTTCGATCGGCCAGAAAAATGGAGGCTTCCGACATGATGGTGGTGGCCACCATGCGCTTGCACCAGTCGTTGATTTCGTCGTAGTGAAAGCCGCCCTTACGCAACCGGAGCAGCTTGATCATGTCGGCGCCGCTGAACCGGATGGGATTGGTAAGGTGCCCTTCGATCTCTCGCCTGTCGAGGGCGAACTTCATGAAGGCCATATACTTATCGCGGTCGGCCGTAGTGGGCAGGCCGAGGCTTGGGATACCTTCGATGACCGCTTTGGCGTGAATGCGCTGGCCATCCGGGCGGCGGAAAATCTGGACGACGGTTCGCGAGATCTCGCGGTTGGCGGTGGAAGCGAAGAAACCCAGCGAGTGAAGGCTCTTTTCGACGCGAACCAAATCGACGTGTTCAACAACAACAGGGAAAGTGCCGGTGGCGGGCTGGTCAGTCACGGGATTGAGGAAAGCCTCATGATTGGAGTTGGTGTAGTGTACTATGAATCAAACTGTAAAAACCTTTAGCCACCAGGAAGCCGCTGATAATACACGGGTTAATCAGCTTTTTGTTCCACGGATCTACACTCTGGACGCCACGGACCTTCACTCTGCGTTCCAGGGACCTACACCGGCCTTCCACGCACCTTCACTGGATTACCGCGCAGCTACACGGCATTTCCAGGCACCTACACTTCCCTTCCCCGAATCTACACCGTAAGAATGATTGGGATTCCGGCATAAATTGTTTCCCAGGGAGTCTCCCCGGCGCTCCCAAAAGTACCATTAAACGTATCGAATCTTACAATGCATGATGCCAGAACCCGATTTTTTCCACGCAACTACACCGGTTTCCACGATACTACACTGGCAATAGGGGGAAATCCTAGCGTTTCGAGGGATTTCTTCCACGGACCTACACCAAACCCGCCAGGATGGGACGAACCGGCACCGGAGCGCTTTTGGGGCGGATTTGGCGACAGTTCGGGATCGACTATTATGGGAGGTCATGAACCGCGAGGCAATTGACCTGAAATATAACCGCGACGGCGAAAAATTGCGCCTGCCTGAAAGGTTCCTGCTAGCTTTCTGCCGCCCTACCAAGGCCCCTCCGCTGCCGGTCACCACCTATTCCTACACTTTGGATAATGCCCTCGATTTTTCCAGGCGCATGGTGCCCGATTTTCCGGAGCGGCTGCGCGGCAAGACGGTCCTCGATTACGGTTGCGGTCCCGGCTGGCAAGCGATCGCTATGCGAAGAGCGGGCGCCGGCCATGTACACGCCATGGACATTAACGACGATTGGCTGTCGCACGGGCGGGCGCTGGTCCAAACGGCCGGTGTTTCGGAGGTCACCTTCGGTAAGGAGCCGGAAGCGGATAAATACGACGCCGTGATCAGCCTCTGCTCGATGGAGCACTTCCCCGATCCGCAAAAGGAGTTGTTGCGGATGGCCTCCCTCACCCGCCAGGAGCTGATCATTACCTTTTCCGAATGCTGGTTTTCGCCTCACGGCACGCACCTGAACGGGACCACGCACCTTCCGTGGCTGAACCTGGTGTTTTCCGAGCGGACGCTCATCAATGTCCGCAACCTTTACCCGGACGGCAGCGATGGCGCGAAATGCTTCGCGGAGGCCCGCGGCGGTCTCAACAAAATGACCGTGGCCCGGTTTGAGCGGCTGATCTCGTCGGTGCCCGGCTTTCGTGTATACTACTTCAGCCTGCGCGGTGTAAAAGGCCTGCCTGCGGTTACCCGGATTCCCGTTGTGCGCGAACTGATGACCTCGGCCCTTACCTGCATCCTCCGCCCGGTGTGAAGGGTGATGACGAGCGTCTTTCTGCTGGCAGCGGCTTTCTGCCTGTACACGGTGGCCGGCTATCCGCTGCTGCTGGCGGTGCTTTCGCGGCGTGCAAGGCCGGTGAAGAAAGCTTTTGCAGCACACCGCGTTTCGGTGATTCTGCCGGTGCGGGACGGCGAGCGCTGGATCGGCGGAAAACTGGAATCGCTGCTGGCGCTGGATTATCCGGAGGACCTGGTCGAAATCCTGGTGGTTTCGGACGGGTCCACGGATGCCACCGAGCGGATTGTGGAGCGCTACGCAGGCTGTCGCAGCATCCGGCTATGGAAAGTTCCCGCGGGAGGCAAGGCGCTGGCGCTGAACCGGGCTCTCGCCGAAGCTCAAGGCGAGATCCTGTTTTTCACCGACGTCCGGCAGGAGCTGAGCCGCGACAGCCTGCGCAACCTGGTGGCCTGTTTTGCCGACCCGGCGGTGGGCGCCGCCAGCGGCGAGCTGGTAATCCGCAAGGGTGAGACCGCCGGCGAGGCCAACGTGGGTCTCTACTGGCGGTACGAAAAGTGGATTCGCCTGCGCCAGAGCCGCATCGACTCGGTGATCGGGGCAACCGGCTGCATTTACGCTATGCGGCGGGAACTGGCCCGGCCCTTACCCGCGGAAACCCTGGCCGACGATGTGTACCTTCCCCTGGCGGCTTTCTTCCAGGGGTACCGCGTGATTCTGGACGGCTCGGCCAAGGCCTTTGACGATCCGACCGGCCTGGATGCAGAGTTTCGCCGCAAGGTCCGGACGCTGGCGGGGGTATACCAGATCGTGGGGTTCTACCCAGCTTTGCTGGGGCCGCAGAATCGCATGTGGTTCCATTTCCTGTCGCACAAGCTGGCGCGGCTGCTGCTGCCCTGGGCGTTACTGGTGCTGGCGGGAACTTCGTTCGGCCTGCCCGATCCATGGCGCGTGGCTACCTGGTGCGGGCAGGTGGGCTTCTACGGGTTGGCGGCGCTGGATGGAGTTTTGCCCGAATCATCGAGGCTGAAGCGGGCCACTTCGCCGGCGCGTACGTTCGTAGTCCTGATGGCTGCCTCGCTGTGCGCGGTCGCGGTGGTGTTCGTGCCGCCGCAGAAATTATGGAGGAGCCGATGAGCCGGTCTCGGCGAGCGGATCAAGCGATCTTTTTCAGCAGCCAGAGCACGCCTTCGCGGACGCGCCGGCGATGTGGCGACCCACCCGTGGCCGCTCCGGCGGCCGACCGGTTGGCCACAAACCACTCGTAGCTTTCCCGGAACATGCCGTCGTTGGAATAGTTGGGATGCCAGCCCAGTTGGAGCAGCGGGGTGACATCGAAGTAAAAGGGCTTGTGGTAGGTCAGATAATGCCACGGGGCGAGCGGCGACAGGCCCAGGATATCGAGCGCCCGCAGGGCCGCGATGGTCGGGCCAGGCGGCAGCGAGCGCAGCCGCGACTTGCTGCGGGCGTGACAGATCAGGGTCTCCAGCGCTTCGCGGAGGGTTCCAAAGCGCGCGGCGCCCACATTGTAGGTACCGGGCTTGCCCAGGCGCAGGGCCAGCATGTAGGCGTCGATCAGGTCGTCAGCGTGCACGAATTGGAATTGCACGTCGCCATCGCCGATGACGAAGATGTTCTGTCCGGCGGCGATCCACTCAAACAGAATCTGAAAAATGCCCAGCCGGCCGATGCCTAGAATGGTTCGCGGGCGGATCACGATGAGCGGCGTGCCGTGCTTTTCGCAAACCTCGCGGACCGCCATCTCGCCGGCCAGTTTGGCGCGGCCGTAGATTTCGATGGGGCGATAGGGCGTCTCCGCGGTGATGGGGCAGTCGGGGCTGCCGTAAATGGCCGAGGAGCTCATGTGGATTAAGGCCTGCACGCGGCCGGCGGCCTGTTCGGCGACGATCCGGGAACCATCGATATTGACGCTGGCAAACTCCTTGCCGGACTTGGTCAGCGGCACCAGCGCGGCATTGTGGTGCACGACGTCGATGCCCGCCAGGGCCTTCCCTACCCCGGCGGCATCGCGCACATCGCAGTGGACGAACTCGATTTCCGGGGGCCGGGAAGGCTCGTCCCAGATGTCCAGAATGCGAACCGTTTCGCCCTCGGCCAGCAGGCGGCGGGCAATCAGGTTTCCCAGGAATCCGCTACCGCCGGTGATCAGGTGCTTCATGCGATCTCTCCTCACAGTAGCGCGACTTGGGGCCCGCGCCGCCGGCCAAAGTCCCAATTTGGGTCGTTGGCTCGGCGCAAGTGGCCCTAACTCAATCACATACAAAAACGCCGAGACCACTTGGGCTCTTTAGCCCGCGGCGATGGTGTTAATTCTTAGATGACAATACCCTGTTCCAGGCACCACTGAATGCTGCGGCGCATGCCTTCCTCCAGGGACACTTGTGGGTGGTAACCCAGCTCTCGCTCGGCCTTCTGGATGGAGCAGGCGATGGTCTGGTTCATCTCTGAAAGTACGTGGATTTTCTGCTGGTACAGGCCGGCCGCTTGCAGAAGGGCGTCAGCGGCTGCGGCGGCCGTTGAGGCGATCCCCGGCAAATGCAGGCGGCGGTGCGCCACGGGGATATGGAACTCCTCTTCGAGCAGGCGCTCAATGGTGTCGATGATCTGGCGCATGGCGTAGGGCCGGCGGTCGGCAATCCAGTAAATCTGGCCCGCGGCGGCCGGGTGCGTGGCGGCCAGCAGCAGACCTTGCACCAGGTTGTCCACGTAGGCCATGGAGCGTAGATTCTCGCCGCTGCCCACCAGCGGGGCACGGCCCTCCTTCACCATGCGAAAGAAGAGCGTCTGACGCGGCGGCTGGTCGGGCCCGTAAAACCAGGGCGGGCGGACGATCACGGTTTCGAGGGCGCCGGCTTGGAAGGCGGCCAGGACAGCCTGCTCCATCAGCATCTTGGAGCGGCCGTAGTGCCGGTAGGGGTGGTAGGGGGAGCACTCGTCGAAGAGATGGTCGGGATGCGGGTTGGCGCCGAAGGGCGAGTTGGACGAGACCATCACGGCCCTGCGGATGCCGGCGGTCTGGGCGGCGGCCAGCAGGTTGACCGCGCCCTGCACGTTGATCTCGTAGAACTCGCGTACGCGCCGCGGATGGATGACCCCGGCGGTGTGGATGAGCATCGCGCCGGCACTGTTTTGGAGGAATCGGGCGCAATCGGCGGGCTGGCGCAGATCGCCGGAGACTAGCTCGACGTGCGGCCCCAGGGCACGAAGTTCGCCAGGGTCTTGCTCCGGCAGCACCAGACAGCGGATTTCCGGGAGGCCGCCGAGTAGCAGATTGTACTCGCCCTCGGCCAGCAGCCGGGAAAGGCGTCTGCCCAGCCAGCCGAGCGCGCCGGTAATGAGGATGGAAGCCGAACCGTTCACCGGGTCTCCAGGTAGTACACCGTATTGCGGCGCCCGCGCCACGATGCAGCCCCACGGGTGGGCTGGAGCCGCTGGACGGACGATCGTTGCGAGATGGCAAAGACCGGCGGCGTGTGCCGGCGCGCCAGCCGGCGTTGAGGGAAACTGGAACCGCTCACCGGGTCTCCAGGAAATGCAGGGTGTTGCGCCGTGCCAGCGCCATGATGCTGCCCTGCGGGTTGACGCCCGGAGCGGTGCAGAGCAGGCTGGCGTCGTGAATAAAGAGGTCCGGCGCGCCGTGGACCCGGCCGAAGCTGTCGGCGGCGCAGAGGGCCCGGGTTTCGCCCATCGGGCACGAGGAGAAAAGGTGTACAGTCATGAGGCTGGTGCGATCGGTGGGCAGTTCCGAGGGGATCAACGAAAGATCGTCGTCAGTGCGCAGCGGCGGCAGGCCGGAGACCGAGGGGTAGAGTTCCACCGCGCCGGCCGCGAAGAGCAGCCGGCAGAGGCGGCGCAGCCCCAGGCTGAGATGGCGCAGATCGGCCGGCGACAGGCGATAGCGGACCAGGGCATCGGGGCCGACGTTGCGCACGGTGCCGGCAGAGGGGCCGGCGATCATGGCGTAGTACACGGCCATGTGGCGCCACTGGCTGCGGATGAGGTGGCGGCGCTCCGGGTAATCGGCCGTGCCCAGCATGAGGTACGGCAGCGAAGAAACCGAGCAGCCCAGGCTCATATGGGGGGCGAATTCGCGAACCTGGTGGACAGGCACGCCCAGATGCTCGTGGTTGACTTCTTCGGGGAAGCGGGCGGCTACCTTCACGGTGGGATGCAGCGCCAGGGTGTTGCCGATGTTGCGGGTGATGCCGGAGCGGCGCAGGAGGGCGGGCGTTTCGACCGCGCCTCCGCAGACGAAGACCGCGTCGGCGGTCGCCTCGCCCTTCTGTGCGAGAGTCACATTCCAGCGGCCGTGCTGGCGGTCCAGAACCAGGGCGCGGGTTTCCGCGACCAGCCGGGCTCCGGCGGAGATTGCCCGCGGCAGGAAGGTCTGGGTCATGGACTGGCGCGTTCCCAGCGGAGAGCCATCCTGGCCGGTACCGTGGTAGCGGAAACAGCGCGGCACTTCCAGGGCACGCCAGCCGAGCGAATCGGCGCCTTCCAGCAATTTGCGCGAGGCGGCCGGGGTCTGGCCGGGGGTCAGGCACACCGAAAGGGCGTCTTCGCAGTAGCGGAAATGCGGTTCCATTTCGGCCGGGCCGGCATCGCGGACGCCATAACGGTCGCGCCAGAGAGCCAGGATTTCCTCGGGGGTGCGGTGGTACAGGGCGCTGTTGATTTCGCTGCCGCCGCCGGCGCAGCAGCCTTCGGCGAGGGCGATCTTAGGGCGGCCAAGGGCCGGATTGAGTCCGCCGGAACGGTATTTCTGCAGCACCTCCTGGATGCTGAAAGGCTCGCAGGATTCGAGCGGCAGGGAGGGACCCTCTTCCAGAATGAGCACGTCGCGGCCGGCTTCGGCCAACAGCGCGGCGGTGATGGCGCCGCCGGGTCCGGAGCCGATCACCAGGTCCTGACAGCGCAGGGACGATGGGCCCGGCGCATGGATCATTCAGACTGCCCCACGGCTTGCGCCAGGCGGGGCCGCGAGTACAGAGCCAGAATCACCAGGCTGGAGTAAAACTTCATCAGGTCGCGGCAGGGCGCCAGGCGCGAGGCGGTCCAGGCGGCGACCTGCACGTGGCGGCGCGGCGGCGGCAGGCGATGGAACAGGGCGCCGTGCCGTGCCAGCGCCGTCAGGGCAAAGAGGAGAGTTGCCAGTTGGATGGCCCAGCCGAGGATTTGGGGCATATGGCGATGCTGGCGGATCACAAAGCGAGCCACGTCGTTGTAAGGCCCGGCCAGCTTTTCCTCGGTGTCTTCGGCAAGGGGCGGGGCTTGAGACCCGGCGATTTCATAGCACAGCGCGGAAACGGTGCACTGAAAGAGGCGGGCGAGCATTCGTTTGTCAGGGTAACCACGCGGGCGGGCGGGTGGCAAGTATCAGGATCACGGCGCCCAGGGCCGCTACCACATACGTGACGCGGTCTTTGGCGGCGAACAGGATGGGGTCTTCATCCATCTGGCCGCGGTGCACCAGTATCCAGATGCGGCTGACCCAGTAGAGCAAGAGCGGAAACAGGAGCCAGAGGAGAATGGGTTTCCGGTAGAGCTGTTGCACCTTTTCGCTGTCGAGGTACAGGGTGAGCACCAGGGAAGCGGCGAAACCGCTGGCGGTTCCGAAAAGGGTGAGCAGTTCCAGGTCGGAATCGCGGTACTCGCGGCCGGGCGCCAGTCCCCCGCCCTGCTGGCGCAGACGGTAAAGCTCCGCGGTGCGCTTGGAATAGGCCAGGCTCAGGAAGATGAAGAAGGAGAACGAAAGCAGCCAGGGCGAAAAGGGTACGTTGGCGGAGACGTGGCCCATCACCAGGCGAAGGCTGTAGAGCGAGGCGAGCGTGAAAACGTCCAGCAGCACCTGCCTTTTCAGAAACAGGGAGTAGGCCGTGGAAAGAAGGAAGTAAGCCGCCAGCGTGGCGATGGAGAGGGCCGGAAGCGCCAGGGCGATGAGGAGCGCGAGAACAGCGAGCAGCGGCGCCAGGAGGAGTCCGGCGGCCAGCGAAAGCGACCCGGAGGCAAATGGGCGGAGGCGCTTAGTAGCGTGGAGGCGGTCGGCCGGAAGGTCCACCAGGTCGTTGAGGACGTAGACGGCGGAGGCGCAGAAACAGAACGCGGCAAAGGCCTGGGCGGACTGGAGCAGGCTGGGCAGGTCGAGCAGGCGATGGGAAGCGACGAGGGGTACGAATACCAACAGGTTCTTCAACCACTGATGCGGGCGCAGGCAGCGGAGCAACGCGGTGAGGCCGGCGCGCTCCGCCGGGAAGACGCGGTCCACGGTGGCTTCGGCGCGCGTGCGCTGGACGAGCGCGGCGGGCGCATTGCTGAGGATGGCTTTGCGGCATTTGCGCCAGACTGGGAGATCGGCGGTGGAGTTGCCGACGTAGTCGAAAGGGCCGCCGATGAGTTTTTCGAGGCGGTGCAGTTTGACGCCGGCTTTGAGGTTGTAGACGCCGTCACTGGCGATGACGTCGTCGAAGATGCCCAGGTATTGAGCCACACTGCGGGCCAGCCGTTCATCGGCGGCCGTAGCCAGAACCAGGGTGCGGCCGGCGCGTTTTTCGGCGCGAAGCCATTCGAGAAGCTCCTGGTTGTACGGCAGAGCCGCGGGGTCAAGATCGACCGCCTGGGCCAGCCGCTGCTTCAGTGCGGCGCGCCCGGAGAGCAGCCAGAAAGGAACCAGCAGCAGCAGCCATGGCTTCCGCCCCATCACCCGGGCGAGCGATTCCCAGAGCAGGTCGCTGTAGATGACGGTGCCATCTAAATCGACACACAGGGGGACCGAAGTGGAACCAGGTGCCATTCTGGTGTCCATCTTAACTTAAGGCAACTCATCAGCCCCGCCTCAAGTAAGTAGCAAGCGAATCTTCCTCGGAACTACACCACCCGCGCGGCCGGCCGCGCCTCGCGCCACAACCCGCCCGCCCCCAAACCTCAGCCGTACTTTATTGCAAACACAAAGCTTGCGCCCCGTCGCGCCCGCCATTTCGTACAGCATAACCGGTAATTTTCCGGGCCATTTGTCAAAAACAAAACAGGAAATTTGCGGTTTTCCGAACATAATGTTAGAAAAGCCTCTGGCGCGGCCGTACGGCATGTGGTCTCCGCCGCCCGAATTCCCCGCCGTCAGACCATATTCTTATGGTTCCATCGGAACCCCGAAAGGTACACTGAGTACTGATGAAAGTGGTGATTTTATGCGGCGGCCTGGGTACGCGTCTCCGGGAGGAGACCGAGTTCCGGCCCAAGCCGATGGTCGAAGTGGGCGGGCGGCCGATCCTGTGGCACGTGATGAAAATCTACGCGCACTATGGCTTTCGGGATTTCGTGCTGTGCCTGGGCTACCGCGGCAATGTCATCAAAGAATACTTTCTGAATTACGAGGCAATGAATAACGACTTCAGCATCTGCCTGGGTGAGAAGTCGCAAATTCATTATCATGGCCGCCACGACGAGCAGGATTTTGCGGTGACCCTGGCTGAAACCGGGTCGGAGACGATGACCGGCGGCCGGGTGCGAAAAGCGGCCCGCTACCTGGATGGCGATACTTTTCTGATGACCTACGGCGACGGGGTGAGCGACGTGAACATCGCGGAGCTACTGGCCTTTCACAAGAGCCACGGAAAGCTGGCCACGGTGACCACGGTGGCGCCCATCTCTCGCTTTGGAATCGTCGAGCTGGCCCGCGCCGGCGATGAAAACCGGGTGCAGCGGTTCACGGAAAAGCCCAAATCAGAGGGCTGGATGAGCGCCGGCTTTTTCGTGCTGAACCGCAAGGTGATCGATTACATCAGCGGCGACGACTGCATCTTCGAACGGGACCCGCTGGAGCGCCTGGCGGCAGACGGCCAACTGATGGCTTACCGCCACCAGGGATTCTTTTACGCCATGGACACATTCCGCGAATATCAGCACCTCAACGAACTCTGGAGTAGAAAGGCGGCTCCCTGGAAAGTATGGGCGTAGACGCGGACTTTTGGCGGGACCGGCCGGTGCTGGTCACCGGCGCCACGGGGCTGTTGGGGTCATGGCTGACCCGCCGCCTGATCGACGCGCATGCCGACGTGGTGTGCCTGGTACGCGATTGGGCGCCGCACAGCGAGCTGGTGCGCGGGCATCTGCTGGACGGCGTCAACGTGGTGCGCGGCGACCTGCGCGACTGCGCGGTGATCGAGCGGGCGGTGGGGGAATATGAAGTCGATACGGTGATGCACGTGGCGGCCCAAGCCGTGGTGGGGATTGCCAACCGCAATCCGCTGATGACCTTCGAAAGTAACATTCAGGGCACCTGGAACGTTTTGGAGGCCTGCCGCAACGCGCCTACGGTGCGCGCCGTGGTGGTGGCTTCGTCCGATAAAGCCTATGGCGACCAGCCCAACCTGCCGTACACGGAGGATGCGCCGCTCGATGGCCGCCATCCTTACGATGTGAGCAAGGCCTGCGCGGACATGATCGCTTATTCGTATGCCAAGAGTTTCGGGCTGCCGGTGGCTATCACGCGCTGCGGCAATTTTTACGGCGGCGGCGATTTGAACTGGAACCGGATTGTGCCCAGCACCATACGCTCGGCAGTGAGAGGGGAGCGGCCGGTGATCCGTTCGGATGGCCGGTACATCCGCGATTACTTCTACGTGGAGGATGGCGCCGAGGCGTATATGGTGCTGGCGCGGGCGCTCCATGAGCGGCCGGAGCTGCGCGGGGCGGCGTTCAATTTCTCCAACGAGTTGCAGGTCACCGTGCTGGACCTGGTGCGGCGGATTCTGGGCACGATGGGGTCGGACCTGGAGCCGGACATCCGCAACGAGGCCAGCAATGAGATTCGCAACCAATACCTGAGCGCGGCGCGGGCCCGCAGGGAGTTGTGCTGGCAGCCACTCTACACCCTCGAAGAGGGGCTGGACCGCACCATCGCCTGGTACCGGGAGTTTCTGTCATGAGCACGCAGAGTATCAATGGCACCTCGAACCGCGCCGGCGCACTGCGGCAGCAGATCCTGGAGTTGGCCGCCGAATACTGCGCCGAGGCGTTTCCGGCGCGTCCCTTTGTGGCCGGAGAAACGCCCATTCCGGTTTCCGGGAAGGTGTTCGATGGCTCGGAAATGCGGCTGCTGGTAGACGCTTCGCTGGATTTCTGGCTCACCACCGGGCGGTACGCCGATCAGTTTGAGCGCGAGTTCGCGCGCTGGGAGGGGATCCGCGAGTGCGTCCTTACAAATTCGGGATCGTCGGCCAATCTGCTGGCGGTCAGCGCTTTAACCTCGCCCAAGCTGGGCGACCGGCGGTTGCAGCCCGGTGATGAAGTCATCACCCTCGCAGCCGGCTTCCCCACCACCCTGAACCCCATTCTGCAGAACGGGCTGATGCCGGTGTTTATCGATGTGACTGCCCCGAGCTATAACGTGGATGTCCGGCAGCTGGATGCGGCGCTATCGCCGCGCACCAGGGCTATCTTCTTTGCCCACACCCTCGGCAACCCGTTCGATCTGGATGCCGTCACCGCCTTCGCCCAGAAGCACTCGCTCTGGCTTATCGAAGATTGTTGCGACGCTGTCGGATCGCTGTGGCGCGGGCGCAAGGTTGGCCTGTTTGGCGACCTGGCGACGACCAGTTTCTACCCGGCGCACCACATGACCATGGGCGAGGGTGGCAGCATCCTGATGGAGAAGCCGCTGCTGCGCACGCTGGTGGAATCGTTCCGCGATTGGGGGCGGGATTGCTGGTGCGCCCCCGGGAAAGACAACACCTGCGGCAAGCGCTTCGACTGGCAGTTGGGCGAGCTGCCCTGCGGATACGATCACAAGTACACCTACTCGCACATCGGGTACAACCTGAAAATGACCGATATGCAGGCGGCCGTGGGAGTGGCGCAGTTGCGGAAGCTACCCGGGTTTATCGAAGCGAGGCAGCGGAATTTCGAGCGCTTGCACGAAGGCCTGCGCGATTTGCAGGAGTTTTTCGTTTTGCCCGAAGCCACGCCGGGCTCGGAGCCGAGCTGGTTCGGGTTTCCGCTGGCAGTGCAGACTACCGCGCCGTTTACGCGGAATCAGGTGATCCGCGAGCTGGAAAGCCGCAAGATCGCCACGCGGCTGTTATTCGGCGGCAACCTGGTGCGGCAGCCGGCCTATCAGAACGCGCCGCATCGCATTGCCGCTCCTTTGACCTGTACCGACTACATCATGAATCAGGTATTTTGGATCGGAGTATTTCCAGGCCTTACACCTCCCATGCTGGACTATGTGGTGGGAGTGTTGCACGGCGTAGTGCAAGACGCAACCTGTAAGCAGGGGGCTTAGAGAGTTACCAGGGGGACGAGAAAGGCAGATTATGGCACATCAGGGACAAACGATTCGCGACGTCCGCATCGGAGACCGCATGGTGGGGGACGGACACCCATGTTATGTGGTTGCGGAAATCGGGATCAATCATAACGGGGATATCGATCTGGCGCGGCGGCTGATCAGCGTGGCGGTGGCCGCGGGCTGCGATGCGGTGAAGTTTCAGAAGCGTAGCGTGGACGTGGTTTACACGCAGGACGAGTTGGGCCGGCCGCGGGAAAGCCCCTTCGGAACGACTAATGGCGACCTGAAGCGCGGGCTGGAGTTCGGCTCGGACGAATACCAGTTAGTGGCGCGTTATTGCCGGGAAGTCAAAATGCCGTGGTTTGCTTCCTGCTGGGACGAAGGCTCGGTGGATTTCATGGAGCAATATAATCCGCCGTGCTATAAGATCGCGTCGGCCTCACTAACTGACGATAACTTGCTGCGTTACACCCGGGCCACCGGCAAGCCGCTGATTCTTTCCACCGGTATGAGCACGGTGGAAGAAATCGACCATGCGGTGGACGTGCTGGGCCGCGAGAACCTGATTCTGCTGCATGCCTGCAGCACGTACCCGGCGTTTTATCCGGAGTTGAATTTGCGGGCCATCGGGACGCTGCGCGAACGCTATGGCGTGCCGATCGGGTATTCGGGCCACGAGACCGGGCTGCCTTCCACTATCGCTGCTGTGGCGCTAGGGGCGTGTTGCGTGGAACGGCACGTCACGCTCGACCGAGCCATGTGGGGGTCGGACCACGCCGCCTCGCTGGAGCCCAATGGCATTACGCGCATCGTGAGCTACATCCGGCTGGTGGAGCAATCGCTGGGCGATGGGGTGAAGCGGGTGTACGAACGCGAGCAGCCCATCATCCGGAAGCTGCGCCGCGTGGGGGCGAAGGTTTAGTGGCGTTGAAGGCGATCGCCCTGGATGTGGATGGCGTCCTGACCGATGGCGGCGTATGGTGGGGACCCAACGGCGAAGAGTGGAAGCGCTTCTCGTTTGCCGACATCATGGGGGTGTCGCTGGCGCGCAAAGCTGGGCTGGCGGTGACGCTGATTTCGGGCGAAGATAGCCCGCTGGTCGATCGGTTCGCGTCCAAAATGAACCTGCCCGATATCACCAAGGGCTGCAAGGATAAAGCCGGCGCCCTGCGCGCTTTCGCCGAGCGCAGTCAATTCGCGCTGGACGAAATCTGCTTCATGGGCGACGACGTCAACGATCTGGCCGCTATGGAAATTGCCGGCCTTTCGGCCGCCCCCGCCGATGCCCGCCCCGCCGCCCGCGCCAAAGCCGCTGTGGTGACCGGCGCGAGCGGCGGCAATGGCGCGGTACGCGAACTGGTAGACCGCATCCTCTCCGGGGAACTGGCCGCCGTGGCGCGGCCTCAATCGCTATGAAACTTACCGATTACGTGTTGCGCTTCGTCGCCGACCAGGGAGTCCGACATGTATTCCTGGTCACCGGCGGCGGCGCCATGCACCTGAACGCCTCGCTGGCCCAGTGCCCCCGGATCCAGGGCGTCTGCAATGCGCACGAGCAGGCCAGCGCTATCGGCGCGGAGCATTACGCCAAGGCCACCGGCGGCTTGGGCGTGGCCATGGTCACCACCGGTCCGGGTGGCACCAATGCCATCACCGGCCTGGCCGGCGCATGGCTCGATTCCACCCCTATGCTGTTTCTGTCCGGCCAGGTGAAGCGGTCCGACCGCATGTTCGCCGCCGATGGCACCCCGCTCGGCATGCGCCAGTTGGGCGTTCAGGAAGTAGACACCATTTCGATCGTCCGCCCGCTCACCAAGTACGCCGTCACCATTCTCGATCCCGCCAGCATCCGTTACCACCTGGAAAAGGCCGTGCACCTGGCGTGGCATGGGCGCCCGGGGCCGGTGTGGATCGATATCCCGCTGGATGTGCAGGCCGCGCCCATCGACGAAAACGCCCTGCGCCCCTTCGACCCTGCCGAGCTGCCGCCGGTCTTCGATGCCGTGCCGCTGCCCGGCCAGGTGCGGGAGACCATCGCCGCTCTGAATGCCTCCGAGCGGCCGCTGCTTTTTGTCGGCAACGGCGTGCGCCTCGCCCGCGCGGAGCAGGAATTCCGCGATCTGTGGCGCAAGCTCGCGCTGCCAGTGGCGGCTACCTGGTGCGCGGCCGATATCCTCTCCGCCGAAGACCCACTCTACGTGGGCCGGCCCGGCACGCTGGCGGCTCGCGGCGCCAATTTCGCGCTTCAGAATTGCGATTTCCTGCTCAGCATCGGGGCGCGCCTGGATTTCGCGATCACCGGCTACGCGCCGGAAAAGCTGGCGCGGGCGGCCCATAAGGTGATGGTGGATATCGATCCCGCCGAAATCGCCAAGCTGCACCCGCACATCCAGACGCCGATCTGCGCGGATGCGGGCGCCTTCCTGCGCGAAATGTTGCGCGAGGCCGATAGCGTGGCGGCGAAACCGCGGGTGGCCTGGAAGGATCGCTGCGCGGATTGGAAGACGCGTTATGCTGTGGTGCTGCCGGAGCATCGCAAGCCGGAAGGTCGCGTGAGCATTTACTACCTCGCGGAAGTGATTGCCGAAGAGACCACCGCCGAAGATGTGATGGTCTCGGGCAATTCCGGCAGCGCCATTGAGATTTTTATCTTCGCCTTCCCCAACCGCACCGGCCAGCGGATCTATCACACTGCCGGCCTGGGCGCGATGGGCTTCGGGCTGCCCGGTTCCATCGGCGATTGCATCGCCAGCGGCGTGCGTAGCGCCGAAGGCCAGCCCCGCCGCACCATCTGCGTGGATGGCGACGGCGGATTTCAGTTCAATATCCAGGAGCTGGAAACGGTGGCGCGGCTGCGCCTGCCCATCAAGTTTTTCGTCCTGAACAACGATGGCTACGCTTCCATCCGCGCTTCGCAGGCCAACTTTTTCGGCTCGCCGCAGATCGGCTGCGATGCCTCGAACGGCCTGACGGTGCCCGACCTGTGCAAGGTGACGGCGGGTTTCGGGCTGGCCGCCGTGCGCATCGAAACGCAGGCCAATCTGCGCGAGCAGGTGCGCCAGGTGCTGGAAACGCCCGGCCCGGTGGTGTGCGACGTGATGGTGATTCCGGACGAGATTCGCGGGCCGCGGCTTTCGTCGAAACAGTTGGCGGATGGCTCGATGGTCTCGATGCCGCTGGAGGACCTGTGGCCTTTCCTGGACCGACAGGAGTTTCGCGCCAACATGCTGGTGCCGCCGCTTCCGGCGTCGGATTTTTGAAGGCGGAGACGGGTCCGGGCGTGTGCCCCGCCCCGCCGGCATCGGAAAAGGACGCTGGTGTGCTATCCGCTAGCCTGCGCGCGAGTGGCTCCGAAACAGCGGCCCGGAGGCGCGACCCGCGAGGAAGCGGTGGCAGTTGTTGGCTGGAACGCGACGCTATGCAGAGGGAGCGCGTTATGGGTGAACTATGCTAGGGATCATGCAGGGGCGGCTGGTGCCACCGGTGGAAGGGCGGATTCAGGCCTTTCCGCGCGAGCGCTGGGCGGAGGAGTTTCCGAATGCAGCAGCGGCTGGCCTCCAAGCGATCGAGTGGATTTACGACAGCTATGGGCTGGGGGCGAACCCTTTGGAGACCGCTGCGGGCATTACGCGCATCCAGGAGTTGTGCCGGCAGCATGGCATCGCCGTCCGGTCGTTGTGCGCCGATTATTTTATGGACTTCCCGTTCGTCCGCGCCACGGCCGGCGCGCGCGCCGAGCGGCTGCAGCACCTGGAATGGCTGCTGGGCCAGGCCCGGCAGATCGGCGTGACGCGGGTGGTGCTGCCGTTTGTGGATCAATCGGCGATTTTGGACGAAGCCGACCGGTCGGCGGTGGTGGAAGCGGTGAACGGGGCCTTGCCCCGCGCGCGCGAATGCGGCATCGAGCTGCACCTCGAAACCGCTCTCGATCCCGCCGGTTTTGCCGAGCTGCTGGCACGGTTGCCGCACGCCGAGGTGAAAGTCAACTACGATTCCGGCAACAGCTCCTCGCTGGGCTATCGGCCGGCCGATGAGTTTGCGGCATATGGGGAGCGGGTGGGCAGCGTGCATATTAAGGACCGCGTACACGGCGGCAGCACGGTGCCGCTCGGCCAGGGCAACGCCGCGTTCGATGAATTATTCGCGGCGCTCGGCCGCGTGGGTTATCGCGGCGACTTCATCTTGCAAGTCGCCCGCGGTGCCGCCGGCGATGAAGTGGCCTGGGCGCGCCAGAACATCGGATTTGTGAAGCGCTACCTCGACTGAGATGGACCTTCTGCTCAACGACCGCGTGGTGTTCGTGGCCGGCTCCTCCCGCGGCATCGGTAAAGGCATCGCCTCGGTGCTGCTGGAAGAAAGCGCTCGGGTGGTCGTCACCGGTCGGGATGCCGCCGCCGTCTCCGCCGCTGCCGCCGAGTTGTCCGGAGGACGCGAGGAGCGGGTGCTGGCATTCACCGGCGATTTGACCCGTCCGGAAACGGTTCGCCAGGCCCACGCCGCCGCGCTCGGCCGGTGGGGTAAGGTGGATTGCCTGGTGTGCAATATCGGCAGCGGCACCGCGCGCAACGGCTGGCAGCTTACCGCGGCGGATTGGGAACCGGTGTTCCGCATCAACCTGTGGGCCAGCATCGGCCTGGTGGAGGTGTTCTTACCCGCGATGGTGGAGGCGCACCAGGGCAATATCGTGTTCATCAGCTCGATTGCCGGTCTGGAAAGCCTGGGCGCTCCCCTGCCCTATGGCGCGGCCAAGGCGGCGCTGGAACATTACAGCAAAGACCTGGCGCGGCGGGTGGGCAAGCTAGGCGTCCGGGTGAATACGGTGGCGCCGGGCAATATCCTGTTTCCCGGCGGCACGTGGCAGAGGAAGATTGAGGCCGACTCGGCGGCGGTGGGGTCGATGATTCAAGCCGAGGTTCCGTTGGGGCGCTTCGGCGCTCCGGTCGAGATTGGGGCGGTGGTGGCGTTTCTGGCTTCGGACCGGGCATCCTTTATTACCGGCGCGTGCGTGGTGGCGGATGGCGGACAGACCCGGGGTAACGCATAACCAATGGGGCACAGATGAGATGAGCGCGAAGGACTTATTCGACCTGACCGGCAGGGTGGCGGTGATCACCGGCGGCGGCGGCCTGCTCGGCCGGCAGCACGCCGAAGCCATCGCCTCGGTGGGCGGCACACCGGTGCTGCTGGATATCGTGTCGGCCGCGTCGCACGCCGCGGACCTCGCGGCCCGCCACGGCGTTCCGGCACACGCCTGCCAGACGGACATTACAAACCCCGAAAGCGTAAGGGCGGCCCTGCGGGAGGTGCTGGAGCGGTTCCAGCGCGTCGATATTCTGATCAACAACGCCGCCAATAATCCGAAAATGGAAAACTCGGCCGAGGTGAATTTCTCGCGGCTGGAAAACTTTCCCCTGGAGCAGTGGTATGCCGACCTGGCCGTAGGGCTCACGGGTGCGCTACTGTGCAGCCAGGTGTTCGGCTCCTACATGGCGAACCAGTTCCGGGAAACCGGCCGCGGCGGCGTGATTCTGAACATTGCTTCGGACCTGGCGGTGATCAGCCCGGACCAGAGGATCTATCGCAAGGCGGGTCTGCCGGAGCACCTGCAGCCGGTCAAGCCGGTAACCTATTCGGTGGTGAAAAGCGGGTTGGTCGGATTGACGCGCTACCTGGCGACATACTGGGCGGACGCGGGCGTACGGGCCAACGCCATCTCGCCGGGCGGCATTTACAACGGGCAGCCGGACGATTTTGTGGCCCGACTTGCCAATCTGATTCCTATGGGCCGCATGGCCCGCCTGGACGAATACCAGGGCGCCATCCTGTTCCTGGTGTCGGACGCTTCTTCGTATATGACCGGCCACAATCTGATCGTCGACGGAGGTCGGACCACATGGTAGAGCCGGGGGCGTATGCGGCCGAAACGCTGTTCTCACTGGCGGGCAGGATCGTCCTGTTGACCGGCGCGAGCGGCTTCCTGGGCCGGACCATGCTCCGGGCGCTTCTGGATAACGGCGCCACCGTAGTGGCTCTGGGCGGCTCCGACCGCATCGCCGCGCAGGCGCCTGCGCTGAACGAGCAATATGGCGCCGGGCGCGTCCACGCTTACCGGGTGGATTTGTACGATGTTCCGGCCGTGGAAGACATGCTGGCGCGGATTCAGAGAGAGCACCCGGCGATCGATGTGCTGGTGAACAACGCGCACGAGCTGGGAGCGCGCACGGGATTCAATGTCCCCGAAGGCCACCTGGACGCCGCTACGCTGGATGGCTGGATGCGCAATCTCACGGCCGGAGTTTATTGGGCGGCGCTCACCACGCAGCGTATCGGCGCGGCCATGAAGGAGCGGCGCAGGGGAAGCATCGTCAACATCTCCACCATGTACGCCGTGGTGGCGCCCAGCCCGCAGCTTTACGAAGGCACCGATTTCATCAATCCGCCGGGCTACAGCGCGTCGAAAGCCGCCCTGCTGGCCTTCACCCGGTACACGGCGTCTTTCTGGGGGCCTTACGGTGTGCGCGCCAATGCCATCCTGCCGGGGCCGTTTTCCAATACCGAAGATACCGGGGCGAACAGCGTGGCACCGGACGATCCGTTCCTTGAGCGCCTCAAGCGCCGCACGGTGGTGGGGCGGGTCGGCAACCCCCGCGAGCTGGTCGGCGCGCTGCTGTACCTGGCCTCGGACGCCTCCACCTTCACCACCGGGCAGGCCCTCATCGTCGATGGGGGATGGACGATCGTGTGAAAATCCTGGTCACCGGCGGCAGCGGATTTATCGGGCGCAACCTGGCGGAACAGTACGCGGGGAGTTACCAGGTGGCCACTCCCTCGCGGGCGGAGTTGGACCTGCTTGATGCGGACGCGGTCCGCACATTCCTGCAGCGCGAATGCTTCGACACGGTGATCCACGCAGCCACCGAGCGCTCCAACCGCGCGGTGGGCCTCGGCTCGGACCTGCTGCGCCGCAACTGCCGCATGTTCTTCAACCTGGTGCGGAACCGGCACGCCTTCGGCCGGATGCTCTTTCTGAGTTCGGGCGCGGTCTACGATCGCGCACTGGTGCCGCCGCTCGCCACCGAAGACGAGTTCGATGCGCGGGTGCCCTCGGAGGATTACGGCTTTTCGAAGTACGTGTGCGCCAAGTCGATCCGCGCGCAGGAAGAGATTTACGAGCTGAGGCTATTCGCGGTCTTTGGGCCGCACGAAGACTGGCGCGTGCGCTTCATTTCGAATGCCTGCTGCCGGGCGGTGTGGGATTTGCCGGTGACGATCCGGCAGAACGTATTCTTCGATTACCTGGATGTAGCCGACCTCGGGCGCATCTTAGAGCGTTTCCTGACCGGCAGCTTCCGCTTCCGCCACTACAACGTGACCACCGGCAGCCCGGTGGACCTGAAGACTCTGGCGGCGGAAATTGTCGAGGCGTCCGGGAAGCCGCTCGAAATCGCAGTCCGGCGCGAGGGCCTTGGCGGCGAGTACAGCGGCTCGAACCGGCGGCTCCTGGCGGAACTTCCGGGGTTCGAGTTCCGCCAGCGGAAGGAATCCATTGCCCGGTTGTATGCATGGTACGCGGCGCACAAGGCTGAGATCGAGCCCGCGCTGCTGAGGTTTGACGAGTGAGCCTATCGGGTGGGAGCAATCCCCAGGCACCAGGCCATATCGGCTTTTCCGGCGCGGCCCTCCAGGTAGTAGGTGCCTGCCGCCACCACCTTACAGTCGGAGGCGCGCATCAGCGCCGCCAGGGATTGGTCGGTGTAGTAATTGATATGCTCGTGCATCATGTACAGGCTGGATGGGCGGACGAGCGCCAGCCCCAGCCCCGGCCGTGTGAGACAAACCACTCCGACCTGGGCCATCCGCCGGGCCATCCGCGGCCATCCGAGCGGTTTTTCGCAGGGCACCTCGAGGAACACCAGGCCCTCCGCGGGCGCCGCTGCGAGAATCTGGGCCACCAGCTGGCGCGGAAATCCGACATGCTCCAGCACGTTGCTGTTGATGACCAGATCGGCCTGGCAGGCGGCCGGATGGTTCGTGGCGGTGACACCATCCACCGCCGGAATGCCGGAAATATCGTAGACGAAGGCTTCGGCGCCGGGAATCAGGCCGGCCACCAGGTCGCCGCGGTCGCCGCCAAAGTCCAGAATTCGCCGGATCGGCCGCTGCCCGAGATGTTGCCGCAGAATTTCGGCCAGCCTGGCCCGGCGGTGAACATACGATTCGGGCGAAGCCAGGTCGGCGTTGAACTTCACCGTGTACCACGGCTCGGAGGATTGCCGCATGCCCTGGTACTCTTCGGAGCGGTAGTTGTTGTAGAGCCGCTGGGCCTCCCCGTCGTCCAGGCGCGGATTGTAAAACAGGAAGCCGCAGGAGCCGCAGTGCACGAGGTCCACGGTAAAAGGCGCGCGATCCCAGATACGCCGCGCCAGAAAGGGAGCCACCATGGCCTTGCGGAGCCGCCGGATGCGGCCCTCACAGATTACGCAGTTGGAAGCATCGATCATGCCGATTGTCCCAGCCCGTTCCGAAAGCTGGTGGAGTGGTGGGCGCTCATGGAGAGTCTAGCATCTCCTCGCGGCGAAACTCAGGCGTGTGACGCAATCAGTGCCGGGTCCGCCAGGTTGTTGAAGCCGGCCCGCGGCGTTTACCATGTTTTTTACGGCGCTACGCGCGTGGTGGAGAGCGGCGAGGAGGCGGCGCACTCGTGAAGAGCATCAGCATCGTGACCCCCTGTTACAACGAAGAAGGCAATGTCGAAGAGCTGTACATGCGGGTGCGCGCGGTGATGGCGGACCTGGGGCGGTACCGCTACGAGCACATCTTCATCGACAACCACTCGGTGGACGACACGGTGGCCATCCTGAAACGGATCGCGGCGGGCGACAGCAACGTGAAGGTCATCGTCAATGCGCGCAACTTCGGCCACATCCGCTCACCGTTGCATGCGCTCTACCAGACCACCGGGGATGCCGTGATCGGCATCGTCGCCGACTTGCAGGACCCGCCGGAAATGATTATCGACCTGGTGCGGGAGTGGGAAAAGGGCTACTCGATGGTGCTGTGTATCAAGCGGTCGAGCGGCGAGAATCCCGTGATGTTCCGGGTTCGCAAGATGTATTACCGGCTGATTTCCCAGCTTTCGGAGATCGAGACATTCGAAAATTACACCGGGTTCGGGCTGTACGAGCGGCGGGTGATCGAAATTGTGAAGTCGTTCCGGGATCCGTACCCGTATTTCCGGGGGGTGATTGCGGAGATCGGGTTGCCGCATGCGAAGCTGTACTACGACCAGCCGGCGCGCAAGCGGGGCTTCACCAAGAACAACCTGTACACCCTGTATGACATGGGGATGCTGGCCATCACCAACCTGTCGAAGGTGCCTCTGCGGCTAGTGACGTTCACCGGGTTTGCAACCGCGGGATTGTCGGCACTGGTAGGGCTGGTTTACCTGGTGTACAAACTGCTGTTTTGGAGCCGGTTTTCGGTGGGCGTGGCGCCGCTGGTGATCGGGATCTTCTTTTTCGCCTCCGTGCAACTGATTTCGGTAGGGATTCTCGGGGAATACGTGGCTTCGATTCATACCCAGGTGCAGCAGCGGCCGCTCGTGGTGGAGCAGGAGCGCGTGAATTTCGAACACGAACCGGGGCTGCCGAAGCAGTAAGGGCGGAACCAGCACCTCTTCCCCGCCCTCCCCTGGCTAAAGGCTGGCGTCAGGCAATAGCCGAAACCTCGTCAAGCCAGTGCCATCCCGTTTCCTCAGCCGCCACGAGACGGTTCTGCCAGCGATCAGAGCAGTTACAAATAACCAGGTGGCGGTCGGTTCAGGAACGGTGGAGTTAACGGTCATGATGTCCGGGAAAAAAATACGCTCCTGACCGCCCGGAACGCCGCCGCGGCCGTGGGGCGCGAAAGGAACCGGCGGCAGGGTCTGCGCTCGGGCACCAGGCCCAGCGGTTGAGAATTGCGCCAAGTCGCCAGTCGTGCGGGCCACTCATCCTGTGCAATGAGCGAGATCCCGTGCATGAGCGAGACCGGCGACGCAGTGGTCATAAAGCTGAGTACGCTGTATAACAATATGAGGTGTAATTACAGGGTGTATGTAGCGTACGCCTCGTAACGCCGCACTTGCTTTCCAGGTTGTAGGCCTCTACAATAAGAATCCTAATGCCGACCGTCATTGCTGTTGCCAATCAAAAGGGCGGGGCGGGGAAGACCACCATCAGCGTGAACCTGGCGGCGGGCCTGGCAGAAGCCGGCTATAAGGTACTCCTGGTGGATGCGGATCCTCAGACGAGCGCGCTGAAGTGGCGTAACCACAGCGAAGAGAACCAGTTGGGGTTCGACGTGATCGCCCTGCCCAGTCAGTTGCTCAACCGGGACATTCCCAGCCTCGGCGCGCCGTACGAAGTCACAGTGATCGATTGCCCGCCGGGAGGTACGCCCGGGGGGTCGAAGACCGACACGCGCGACAATATTACCCGCAGCGCCATGTTGGCGGCCAACCTGGTGCTGATTCCGGTGCAGCCGTCGATTGTGGATTTCGACGCCGCGGCCACGATGATCCCGCTGCTGCGCCAATCGGCGGTAGCCAACCCCAAATTGCAGGCGCGGGTGCTGATCAACCGGAAGGCGGCGGCGCGCACGCGGTTGGGCAATCAGGCCCGGGCGGGCGCGGCGGAGTATTTCGAAGGCCTGGCGGTGCTGGAAACCGAGATCTGTCACCGGCAGGCGTTCGCGGAGTCACCGTCGGTAGGCCAGGCGATTCTGACGTATGACTCCCATTCGAAGGCGGCGGCGGAGATCCGCCGATTGACCCAGGAGGTAATTGAATGCCTGTCGACCGAGAACGCGGCGGCCTCGTTGGCATGAAACGGCCGCTAGTGGAAGCGGCGCCGGTGACTGATCCTGAGGTAGAGCGAAACTTTTTGCCGGCGGAGGTCACCGGGGCGGCGCCGGTCCCGGTAAAACCGGTGGCCGCGCTACGCCAGGCAGCGCCCGCGGCGCCGCCGGCGGAAGAACCGACCAAGCCGGCAACCTTTCATCTGCCGATCAGCCTGTTGCAGCGGTTGCGCGCCACCTGCCGGATTAAGAATACGACCATGGTGGAGTTTGTGCGGCAGGCGGTGGAAGATGCCCTGGAAAGACAGCGGCCAACGGAAGAAGAGATCCGCAAGCTGCTTGGGCTTTAAGGCTCATATTTACAAGTCATAAAGTCGACTCTGATTTTGGAAGGGCTACCCGTTCTTCAAACACGGCCCGGTTTTGCGCTATGGCCATCGCCAGCGACATGAGTTTTTGCAGGGCTTCGTCGGGGTCCTGAAAACGAACCGTGATGGAACCCGGAGCAAGCTCCACGCCTTCCGGCAGGGCGGCGAAGTCGTGGGTTTCGATACGGCGTACTTGGGACTGAGGAACCTCGACCAGAAGCGGGGGCTGCCCGGTCCAGTCCTGCCGCACCTTCTCCAGGCGGCCCCATAGCCGTTGCCGGCGCCGGTGTTCGTAATGTGCATCATCCCCGGCGGCGATGGCCCGAAGGTGGGCGATCACCTCAGCGCGGGAGGCCAGTACGCTGGCGCCAACCCGCTGGCAGGGAATCCGCGCCAGAAGTTGCTGGGCGCGGCGGCGGCCCACGTCCAGGAGGGATTCCAGGGTTGCCCGGTCGACCCAGGTCTCCGGGCGGTCTTCCAGACGGGCAATTACCTGGGGTAAACGCTCGATCCAGAGTGGCGTAGCAGGCACGGGTAGCTAAATGCGATTATGCGCGGGTGCGCACAATGCTGTCAAGGGCTGACATCTGATAAGTATAGATTCTCAGATGCATTTATGCTGCCGGTTGCGATACCTTGAAGTAGTGGCCGAACCAGCCCTAGACCGTTCCGCCGCGGTGGCGCAGAGCCCGGAGGGTTTGGCGGCTCAAGCCCAGGCGTATATTCACGCCGCCAAAGCTCCCGCCACGGTGCGCGCCTATCGGGCGGATTGGCAGCATTTTGCGGAATGGTGCCGGGCCAACGGCCTGTGCGCTCTGCCGGCCGCGCCGAGGACGGTGGCCTGGTACCTGAGCGAATCGAGCCGGAGCCTGCGTCCAGGGACGCTCAGCCGGCGGTTGATCTCGATCAATAAGGTTCACCGCGCCGCAGGCCAACCGGCGCCAGCGCTCTCCGATGACCTGGTGGTGGCCGAGACGCTCAAGGGGATCCGCCGGGTTCACGGTACCAGTCAGCGCGGCAAACAGCCGCTGTTTACCGACGATCTGCGCCGGATGGTCGCGGCGCTTCCGGGCGGGCTGATCGGCGTCCGCGACCGGGCCATTTTGCTGCTGGGATTTGCCGGGGCGTTTCGGCGCTCGGAACTGGCGCGCCTGGAAACAAGGGACCTCCGCAAGACCAAGGAGGGACTGGTGGCGCAGGTGTCGCGCTCGAAAACGGACCAGGAGGCGCGGGGCAGGGAAGTAGCGGTCCCCTTTGGAGCGGACCCCGACACCTGCCCCGTGCGCGCCTGCCAAGCCTGGGTGGAAGCCGCTGGATTACAGGACGGCCCGCTATTCCGGCGCATTGACCGGCATGGGCATGTGAATGCCCGGCCGTTGCACAAGGATTCAATCGGGCTGATCGTGAAGCGGGCCGCCCGGGCGGCGGGGCTGGATCCGGAACAGTATGCCGGGCACAGCCTGCGGGCGGGATTTTGCACCCAGGCCTATATGAACGGCGCCCGCGAATTCGACATCATGCGGCAGACCGGACACCGCTCGCTGGACACGCTGCGAAAGTACATTCGCGGACGCGGGTTGTTCCGCGATAACGCGGCGATGAAGTTGGGGTTGTGACAGGCGAGACGTCCGGGGCTGCGGGGCAAAGGGGCGAATTGGCATAATGCCATCGATGGGGATTGCGGAAGCGCGGACCGAAATCGAAGCGGCCATGGAGGGCGGGGAATGGCGAAAGGCGGCGCGGCTGGCGCAGTCACTCTGGGAGCGGGAGGCTGGTTCCGCCACGGCCAATTTCGTGGCCGCTTGCGTCGAAAAACTGCGGGGGCACGTGGATCTGACGGCCCACCGCTGCGCGATCTTGCGGTCGTTTACCGTGGAACCGCTAGTCCCGCTGCTGCGGGCGGCAGCCTTCGCCGCCGGGATCGATCTGATGGTGCTCGTGGGGGAATTCAATACCTATGCCCAGGAACTGGTGGATGGAGGCAGCGCGTTATTTGGGTTCGTTCCGCAAACTGTGATCCTGGCCGTTCAGACGCGGGATCTGGCGCCGGAATTGTGGCAAGACTTCGCGAGCTTGGACGCGGCGGGACGGGATAGCGTGATCGAGCGCGTTACGGGGCAGTTCGCGGGTTGGATTGGGGCGTTGCGGAGGCACTCGCAGGCCAATCTGGTGATTCATTCGCTCGAAGCGCCGGTGTCGCCGGGGTTGGGGGTGTTGGACAGCCAGGCCGGGCAGGGGCAAATGGCGGCGATCCAGGCCATCAACCGCAATCTGAGCGAGCTGGCTCGGGAGCACCGGGGCGTCTATGTACTTGATTACGACGGGCTGGTGGCGCGGTACGGGCGGGAGCAGTGGGCCGACGAACGCAAATGGCTATCCGTGCGGCTGCCTCTGGCTGCCCCCAGCCTGATGCGCCTCGCGCGCGAGTGGATGCGCTTCCTGCACCCGCTGACGGGCAAGGTCGCCAAGGCTGTGGCTGTCGATCTCGACAACACGCTCTGGGGCGGGGTGATCGGGGAAGACGGGATGGCCGGCATTCAGGTGGGCAGCGAGTACCCTGGGGCGGCATATCTCGGGCTGCAGCGGGCATTGCTGGATTTGTCCCAGCGCGGAATTCTTCTAGCGGTGTGCAGCAAGAACAACACTGACGAAGCGCTGGCGGCCCTGCAGCATCATCCCGGGATGTTATTGCGCCCCCAGCACTTCGCCGCCATGCGCATCAACTGGCAGGACAAGGCCCGGAATCTGCGGGAGATTGCCGCCGAGCTGAATATCGGGCTGGACGCGGTGGCCTTCCTGGACGATAACCCAGTGGAGCGGGAGCAGGTACGGCGGGAGGCTCCCGAAGCCTTGGTTGTGGAGTTGCCCGAGGATCCCATGCGCTACGCCCAAGCCGTGCGCGATGCGCCGGTTTTCGAACGGCTGGCGCTTTCGGAAGAGGACCGGCAGCGGAATGAATACTATGCCGCTGGACGGCAGCGTGCCGCCCTGGAGCAGTCGCTTTCCTCGCCGGAGGAGTTTTACCGCTCCCTGGGACAGGAGGCCGAAATCCAGCCGGCCAATGCTCTGACGGTTGCGCGGGTGGCGCAACTCACGCAAAAGACCAACCAGTTCAACCTGACAACCAGGCGGTACACCGAGCAGCAGATTGCCGGGATGATGAGCTGCCCGGGATGGCGGGTGCTTTCCCTGAAGGTGCGGGACCGGTATGCGGATAACGGGCTGGTCGGCGTGACGATCCTGCGCGAGGCGGGGGAGGTTTGCGAGATCGATACCTTTTTGCTCAGTTGCCGGGTGATCGGGCGGACGGTAGAGACGGCGCTGCTGGCGCATATTGCCGACCAAGCGCGGGCCGGGGGCGCGGCGCGGCTGGAGGGCTGGTTCCTGCCGACCAAGAAGAACGCGCCGGCGAAAGACTTCTATTCACGGCACGGTTTTGAGTTGGCCGAGGAACGCGACGGGGGCCAGTTGTGGCGGCTAAACCTGGTGAGCGCGGACGTGCGCTGCCCGGAGTGGATTCGCGTGGCGGCGGAGTAGTCTAATCCTGCCCTTCCGCACGGACCTGATCTTCGAAGCCCTCGCGCGATTCGAGGATGTAGGCGGGCCGGCCGCGAACGTCTTTGTAGGTGCGCACCACGTAGAGGCCCACGGTGGCCACGGCGCACATGGTGGTCGCCCAGAGGAAAACGCCTAAGCCGATCAGGGCTGTCATGCCTGCTCCGGTGGTTCCGAGCGTAGCCATTACGGCAGCGGCCAGCAAAAGCACCAGGCCAGCCGCCAGGCCGCACATGGCCGCTACCCCGCAGGCGTATACGGGCATGAAGGAAAACGAGGTCAAGCCGGTGATCAGGGTCTTCCAGGGATTGCGGCTGAAGAGCGGAAAGTGGGTGCGGCCGGAGAAACGGGCGGCCCTTTCATAAGGCACCAGTGCCTGGCGGAAACCCACCCAGACGGCCATGCCGCGCAGGTAGGGGTCCTTCTCGCGGCAGGCTAACAGGTGGTTTACGGCGCGGCGCGAGAGAAGCTTGAAATCGCCCGCGTCGAGGGGAAGCTGGATGCTGGAGCCGTAGTGGATGGCCCGGTAGGCCTGGCTGGTGAGCCACATTTTGAGGGGGTTTTCGCCCAGCCGCCGGGTGCGCACGGTGTGGACCACGTCGGCGCCGGAGCGCCATTCTTCCAGCATGTCGGGGATGGTCTCGGGAGGGTCCTGGAGGTCGGCATCCAGGTAAATGACGGCGTCTCCGCGGGACGCTTCCATGCCGGCCTGCACGCACTCGGCGACGCCAAAGCGCCGGGACATATTCAGCACCTTGACGCGGGGGTTGCGGGCGCGCTCTTTGCGCAGGACTTCGAGGGACCGGTCGCTGGAGGCATCGTTGACGTAGATGACCTCGTAGGCCTCGGGCTGTCCGGCGAAGACTTTGTCGAGCCGCTCGATCATGGGGGGAATATTAGCGGCCTCGTTGCGGAAGGACAGGACGACGGAGACCAACTTCGCGGGCGAGCTCATTTGCCGGCAGCCCGTTTGGCCCGAAGGCCCTGCCGGGAGCGGAACAGCACCACCGAGCTTCCCAGGAATAAGAGGGAGATCCCTACGAGCAGAATGGTGTTGCGGAGGTTCTGGACGGAACCGGTGAGAGCCATGGAGCCCATGAAATCCCCCAACACGGCGAAGGCGATGGTAGGCGGAGTCAGGAAGGCCGCGGAGGCCCAGCAATACGTGCGGAAATCGATGGAGGTGAGTCCGAAGAGATAATTCACCGGCCCGGGGAAGATCGGGTTCAGACGCACGAACGCGACCACTTTCCATCCGTGGTGCTGGAACTCGTCTTGCAGCCAACGGACATACTCGCCGCCGAATTTACGCGCCAGCGGCTGGCCCATGGCGCCGCGAGCCAGCAGAAACGCGGCCATGGCACCCAGGAAGCTGCCGGCGATGGCCACGGCGCTTCCCTCGACCGGTCCCCACAGCATGCCGGCGACAAGGTTGAGAGGCAGGCAGGGCAGAAAGAGAGCCACGCCCGCCGCATAGACCAGAACGAAGAGAAACGGGGCTGCCACCGGCTGGCGGCGCACAAAAGCCACCCATTCTTCCGGCTTGAAGTGCGCGGAGCCTCGCAAATACCACGCCAGTCCCAGAACGACGATCAGCAACAGGGCTGCGGTAATTCTCTTCATGGCCGTTTCAGAAGGGACCACGGAACTGGATCTGATAAGCCAAGGCGGCCTTTTCGAGGTCCGGCTCCCAGTGGACGCCCGGCCGGACCATTTCGTGGATGCGCGACGCAATCTTGGCGGGGTTGGGGTAGAACTCGTGTTCCAGGGTGGGGCTGGGAGGGCAGGTGGTGGCGGCGAAGCCCATGCGGGACATCTGTATCGGGCGGTCCCAGGTGCGCTCGGCCACGCGGGCGAGGATTTCGGCGCTGGCGCCGCAATTCGTCCAGGCATTGTCCACCACCAGCAGGCGGCCGGTGCGCCGGACTGATTGGATAATGGTCTCGATATCCAAGGGCACCAGCCAGATGGGGTCGATCAGGTCCACGTGCACGCCGGCAGTGGTGAGCAGCTCCTGGGCGCGCAGGCATTCCGGCAACATGTTGGAGATACCCACCACGGTGATATCGTCGCCGTGGGTACAGATCCGGGCGCGGCCCGGATCTACGGTGAAGCTTTCCTCCGGGACTTCAGCCTCAGTCGGGTAAAGCAGGCGGTGTTCCACGAAGATCACGGGGTTATCGTCGCGAATCGCCGCGATCATGCAGCCTTTGACGTCATGGGCGTTGGAAGGCGCCACCACTTTGAGGCCGGGAATATGCATGAACAGGGAGTGCAGGCCCTGGCTGTGCTGGGCGCCCTGGCCCCAGGATTTGCCGATCATGCTGCGAACCACCATCGGCACCTTGACCGAGCCGCCGTACATGTAATGCGCCTTGGACGCCATGTTGACCAGTTGGTTCATGCATAGCATCAGGAAATCCATGCGGATATGCACATGCACAGGGCGCAGGCCGGCCATGGCGGCGCCGATGGCCACACCGGTCATGGCGTCTTCCGAGAGCGGCGTGTTGAAAACGCGCGTGGGGCCGAACTGCTGCTGCAGACCGCGAGTGGATCCCTGGATCGCCTTGTGATCGTCGACATCCAGGCCGAAGACGAAGACGCGCGGATCGCGCTCCATTTCCTGGGCGACGCCCTCGCGCAGCGCGTCGACGTACCGCAGCAGCCGCGGGGCGCCAGGGCCGGCGCTATTCTGCATAGACATCGGTGTAGAGCTCCTTGGTTTCCGGGAAGGGACTATTTTCGGCGAAATCGATGGCGCTCGAAATTTCCTGCTCCACCTGGGCGTCGATGGCGTCGCGCTCGCCGACGGGCAGGGTAGCGCCCAGGACCATCATCTGATCGTTCTCCTGCCAGGGAAGCAGCTCATCCCGGGTGCGATAGCCGGCTTCGTAGTCTTCGGCCGGGCCAACATGCTCGCGCCAGCGATAGGTGTGGCACTCCAGGAAAGCCGGGCCGGCGCCGGTGCGCATGGGCGCGATAGACTCGGCGGCCAGGCGGCGGATGGCCAGCACGCCGGAATCGGCTACCTCATGAGCCGGGATTCCATAGGTACGGACGCGCTCGCACAAATTGCACGTCGCCCAGCGCTTGGGAATGGGGGTGTGGATGGCGTAGAAATTGTTCTCGCAGACGAATAGCACCGGCAGGCGGTGGAGCGCGGCAAAGTTGAGGCTTTCGTAAAACACGCCCTCTTCTGTGGCGCCATCTCCGAAAAACGCCACTGCTACGCGGCCCTGGCCTTCGCGCTGCAGCGCCAAGGCGTAACCCAGGGTGATCGGGACGGTGGTGCCAACGACGGCGGAGGTACCCAGCAGGTAATGGCGCATGTCCGCCAGGTGCATGGAGCCGCCTTTGCCGCGGGCGCAACCGGTATCCTTGCCGTAGAGTTCGGCGAACATGGCCGGCAGGTCGCCGCCCTTGGCGATGTAGGAAGCGTGGCTGCGGTAGGTGCCCGAAACCACATCATCGGGGCGAAGGGCATCGCAGACTCCCACGGCCACGGCTTCCTGGCCGATCGAGAGATGCACGGGGCTTTTGATCTTGTCGGAGGGATAAATGCGGGCAATCTCTTCTTCGGCGCGGCGGATCAGCCGCAGCTTGTAGTAAAGCCGCCCGAGATCTGGTTCAGGAGCCATTTCAGTCATAACGGATAACCTGCAAGTGCTTGCGGGAACGACTTTTATGCATTATACCGGACCCCTTCCGGAGCCGCCGGCAAATCGAGCCGGCAGCGCTCCAGCACGTAACGGGCTTCACCAATCGAGTTCCCGACCGAGACCGGGAAGGCGGGTGTAGCCAACGCCAGGGCCCTTTCGCGATGGTCGGGACCGTGGCCGGTGAGCACCAGAACCCCGCCTGCCAGACCGGCGGCGCGGCCGGCTTCGAGGTCGCTGGCCTTGTCGCCGATGACCCAGGAGCGGGCCAAGTCCAGGCCAGCCAGTTGGGCGGCTTTTTGAAACATACCGGGGCGCGGCTTGCGATCGGGGTGGTCGGGATAGTGCGGGCAGGCCAGCGTGAGATCCACGCGGGCGCCAGCGGCCTGGAGGCGGCGATCGAGTTCGGCCTGCACCTGGTGGAACGCGGGCCAGGCGAAATAGCCGCGGCCGATGCCGGCCTGATTGCTGGCTACGATTACGGGAATGCCGCGGCGATTGGCTTCGGCGATGAACCCGGCGGCGCCCGCGAGCAGGGCAACGTCTTCGGCGCGACAGAGGTAATTGACTTCTTCGACCACCACGCCATCGCGGTCGAGAAAAAGTGCGGGGCGGCCCTGAGCCCAGGAGAGATCGGCCTTGGCCTCACGCCAGACGCCCTCGGCATCCAGGGAACCGGCGGTGGTCAGCAGGCCGTCCGTCATGCGATGGTAGAGCGGTGGTGGGGAAAGAGGCAAAGGTGCACCTGTTGAATCAATGGCTTGGCTGGGCGACGGACCGCCGGCGGCGCCCCGGTGGCCTGGGCGGGGTAGCAGCGAAGCGTCATCATGAGCATTAATCCACACCGTCCGGTTCGTAAATAACCACTCGGCTGCCGCCGCTGCCGATGCGGAACGAAACCTCGATGAGGTCTTTGAGGGCCACGCGAATGGCCGGCTGTACGTGCGGCTCCGCGAAGAGCAGCATGAATCCGCCGCCGCCGGCGCCCAGCAATTTGCCCCCTAGCGCGCCGGCCTGGATGGCGGCGTCATAGATTTCATCGATGGCCGGAGTGCTGACGCAATCGGCCAGTTCGCGCTTCAGTTGCCAGGATTCGCGCAGCAGCAGGCCCAGCTCAGAGACGGGGCGCTGCGGGTTTTGCAGGATCGTGAGGGCCTCTTCGGCCATGGTTTGGAGGCAGCGGAGCTGGCGGCGGTGGGCGTTGAGGTTCTCGATTTTCTTGGCGGCGATGGACTCGGCCGTGCGCGAGAAGCGCGTAAAGAAGAGCATCATGTGGGATTCCAGCTCTTCGCGGCGGCTGTGCGACATGACGACGGGAGTGACTTCGAAGGTGTCGTCGGTGTGGAAGGCTATGAAATTGGTACCGCCGTAAGCGGCCCAGACCTGGTCCTGCGAGCCGACTTTTTCCTGGATGACGTCCTGCTCCAGGCGAATGGCTTCCTTGGCCAGCCACGGGGCGGAGGACATTTTGCCGGTATAGGCGCGAATGGCGTTCAGCAAGCCCACTGTAAATGACGAGCTGGACCCCAGGCCGGAGCGGGCGGGCAGATCGCCGAAGTGCTGGATTTCGAGGCCCTCGGGTACCGGATGTTCGCGGAGGACGCAGCGCACGGCGGGATGCTGGACCTCCTCGCTTGTCTGGGTCAGTTCGATGTGCGAGTAAACCACCCGGTAGCGGTGTTCGAAGAACGGCGGGAGGGTCCGGAAGCTGATGTAGCAGTACTTATTGATGGTGGTGCCGATGACCGCGCCGCCATGCTGGCGATACCACTGCGGGTAGTCGGTTCCGCCGCCGAACAAGGAGACGCGAAAAGGAGTTCGGGTGAGGATCATACGCGCAACACCTCTTCGGCGGAGCCGAGGCTTTCGGGCGTTCCGATATCGAGGAAGCGGCCGCGGATGGGGAAGGCGTGGATCGACCCGGCTGGCAGGCGGCCCAGGACGTCGCGCTCGAGCGAGCCATGGGAGAGTAGGGCAATGCGGTCGAGCAAGGACTGGCGGAAGAGATAGAAGCCCGCGTTGATCCAGCTCGGCTCGACGGCCAAAGGGTCCTTTTCTTCGAAGCGCAGCACGCGGTCGTGGTCGACCATAAGGCGGCCGTAGCGGCCCGGGCAATCGACCCAGGCTGCCAGGAGGGAGGCTTCGGTTCCACTGGCGCGATGGGCGGCGAGAAAGGCGCTCAAATCGGCATCCACGAAGGTATCACCGTTGACCACCAGCACGGGATCGCTGGCTAGCCTGGGGCGGGCAAAGGCGATGGCGCCGGCGGTGCCCAGGGGTTCTGTTTCCACCACGGTTTCGACGTGCAAGCCCGGGAAAGGGTGAGGCTCGAGGTAACGGACCACAGTATCCGCGCGGTAGCCCAAGCCAAGCAGTACGCGGCGGGCGCCCTGATCGCGGAACCACAACAGAAGATGATCAAGAAACGGCCGGCCGGCGATGGGCGCCATGATCTTGGGCGCATCGGGTAAGACGCCGCGGAGACGGGTGCCGAGTCCGCCCGCCAGCACGATGATATCCGTGCCGCCGATCATCACGCCGGTAGGATGCTAAATGACGCCGGTGATCCCGACGCGCTGGCGGTGCGCAGGCCGGCAACGTGGTCCGAGCCGTTTTGGGCGGCCGGGTTTTCTTCGAGCAATTGGCGGCGTAGCCTGGTGCGGGTCATGTCCTCGATGTGGCGGCGGGTATCGAGTCCGAACTTGCGGTGGACCATATCCAGGTAGCCGGGGTTGGCAAAGTAGTCATGGAAGGCGTTGTCGCGGAACCGCAGGACCTCGGCGGCCGGGACACGCTCGGTGGGCAGCGGCGTGCAATCGTAGCTGTGCTGGGAGTAACCGCTCCAGCGTTCCGGCAGCGCCCAGCCGTTGCGCACCGCCATGCCATAAAGAGGCGAGCCGGGATAAGCCATGGCGGAATAGAAATTGGCGAATTCGCAATTGAGCACCTTGGCCAGGTCAAGGGTCTGGCGCATGGTGACGAGGTCGTCGTCGGGCAGGCCGAAGATGTAGTTGCCGATGACGTTGATGCCGGCGTTCTGGATGGCCTGCACGATTTCCAGAATGTCGTTCTGATCGAGCGATTTTTCGGCGCCGTCGCGCACGTGCTCGCTGCCCGATTCGATGCCCAGGGCGAGCCAGCGGATGCCGGCATCGCGGAGCAGTTTGAGACGCTCGGGGCGCACGGTATCGACGCGCGCATAGGCCCAGAAGTTGAGCTCGTGGGCGTAGGGTTTGGCGGCGAGGCCCTCGCAGATGGCGCTCACGTGCCGGTCGTTCAGGACGAACATCTCATCGATGATTTTGAAGGTCTTCACGCCGTAAACGCGATAGAGATGATCCACTTCGGCGACTACGCGCTCGGGATTCCGCATGCGGTAGCGGTTGGTTCCAAAGGGCGCGTTGATGCAGCAGAAGGTGCACTTATACGGGCAGCCCAGCGTGGTGTAGATGGAGGCATAGGGCTGGCGCGAGGCGAGATCTCCGAAGCACTGCCAGTTGTGCGCGCGGTACTTGGCCATGGGGAGCAGATGCCAGGCGTTGCCGTGCAAGTCGGCGTCGAGATCTTTGATCAGGGCAGGGGCGGGGTTGAGACGGATCTGTTCGCCATCGCGCCACGCCAGCCCTTCGATTTTGCCGAGATCTTCAGGCCCAACGGGCGCCCAACCGGTGGAAAGCGCCCGGAGAAGCTGGTGGACGGTAATGGGTCCTTCGCCGGTGCAGGCGAAATCGACGGCTTCTTCGCGGAGGGTCTGCTCGGGAAGGGCGGCCACATGTCCCCCCACAATGATAACGGGGATATGCGGAGTGTGCTGCTTGATGGCGCGGCAGATGGGAGCGGCGCCGGTCATCTGCTGGGTGGAAGCGGAGGGCTGATGGCCGAAGACAATCATGCCGACCAGGCGGGGGTGAAGTGCGGCCACCTCGCGGGCGACGGTTTCGGGGCCTTTATGTTCGGCCTCGGAATCGAGGATGGCGACCGTGTGGCCGCGGTCGGCGACATAACCGGCGATCAGGCGGCACCAGAGGGGCGGTTCGACGGCACTCAATTCTGAACCCAAGTCCTGGTAGATGAGCTCACGCCCACCCGGGTTAATCAGCAATAAATCAGGTCCCATATAGACACCCATCCCTCCTGGGTCGTTGCAACATTCTACCATTCCAAACAAAATTCCAGGACTGCCAAACGTACTAAGCCTTGCTGGAGCAGCGGCATTAATTGGGAAATGAGGGCCAACTCTTTTTGGTAAGGGGGGTACTGGGGGGTACCAGGGCGATGCGAGCGGCATGCTATAGTGCGCAAGTGCAGAGTGGCTCCGCGCCATCAGTGCGTAAAAAAACGGAGCGGTCCTGGTTTTTCGGCTGGCCTCCCCTTACTACGGTCATCGTCCTGAGCATAGCTTTCGGGATCATCCAGGGGTTAACAGTGATCGCGTGGCATGACGCCATCGAGCACGGCCAGGTTCTTGCCGGGACCGTGGCTTATCCGCCGGGACATCCGATTGGGATGTATTACCTCAAGGCCTATAGCCTGGCGGATCATCTAAGCGCTCTATGGCTGGCGGCGGGGCTTTCGCAGGCCTGGTTGGCCTGTGTTCTTCAGGTGTTGAAAGGCGCGGTGTTTTATGCCGGACTGGCGCTCTGCACGTTCGCGTTGACCTCGCGTGTCGGCTGTTCCCTGCTTTCTCCGATGGTGTGGTCTGCATTCCAGCTTGGGCGCTTTTCGGATGCCTATCCGATCACTCCCATCGACCACCCGAATACGAATGGCTTTCTGGGCGCCGCAGTCCTGCTGCTGGCGCTCGGTTTAGTCGCTACCCACCGGCGCTTTGCCGGCGGGTTGGCGATGGGAGTCCTACCTTACGTGCATGTGGCATTCGGCGTGTTCGGGTGGTTAGCTGGGTGCTTGTGGTGCCTGGTAGACCGGCCTACACGGCGGCAGATCATAGGTTTTTGCTCGGGCGCTGCGATTTTCGCCGTATCTTTCGGGTGGCATCAACTGCACTTCGCCCGTCCGTCAGTGGTGAGCGCCGGGTTGGCGGACTATTATTTTCTGTTCTACACCGAAATTTTCGACTATCACCGGCAGGCGCTGCACCCTACCAGCGTGCATACGTTTCTGCTGTTCGTTATCGGCACGTTGGCGCTGCTGTATGTAAGGCTGGCGATGCGGGCATCCGCGAAATGCGAGGGGAGTGGGATCGTACCACTGGCGGCGCTGCTGGCGATTGCAGCGGCATTGGGCTATTCGGCGATCGCGGGATTGTGGGGGCTGGGGGCGATTCCGCATACGGTGCTCCTGATGATACCCGGGCGCCTCGGCAATGTGGCGGTCCTATTGAGCGGACCGCTGTTGTTCGGCCTGGCGGCTTACTTGCCGTCCCAGACGGCCGGCTACTTCGCCGCGGTGCTGACGGCCTCGGCTTTCGTTCCCCGAGCTATGGCCCGGTTTGGAAGCGGCTTGCCCGTGATAGAAGATCCGGCGGTGAATACGCTGATCTGGTTCCTAGCCCTCGCCTGCGTGCTGCTCGTGGCGCCATATGGGCAACCGTCGCGGCCCGGCTGGCTACGGATGGGTTCGGCCATGACTCTGGTGGGGGTGGCGTTTGTGGGCATTCACCGGTTCGCCCCCACTACCTGGTTTGGCAGGCCCCTCACCCTGGGCGCATGGCAGTTCCTCATGCTCGTGCTCCTGGCAGGGGCATTTTGGATGCCCATGCATTTTGCGGCGGCCCAGCGGCTGCTGAAAATGGTGAACGGGCGGTGGCCGTGGGTATCATTGACGGGTACGGCGATGGCCCTTGTAGGGCTGTCGGCGCTGAATGCCGGACTTCTTACGCGCACTGCCGGCTTTACCTTCCTCAAGCCCCCGGCGCCTGAGAATTACCGCGGCATCCCGCCCGGAGAACTCATTCCTTCGCCCGATTATCACCTGGTGCAATTGGAGTCGCAGCATCCGGTGGTCTGGTTCCCGGACGTCCGCACCGGTATTCCCTATGCTCCGGAAGCCGGCCCAGCCCTGGAACGGATGCTTACCGATATCTACGGGTGGCATGGTCTGTACGATCCTCCTTTGTTACGGTTTGGGGCGGCGGCGTGGGAGAACATCACCAACGTGGAAGGCACCTGGGCCGAAGACCTACGGCCGGTTTGGGAGAATCGCAGCGAAGCGGAATGGCAACGGATTGCCACCCTCTATGGGGCCAGAATGGTGCTGGTGCCCTGTGACTATAAGATGCGCATTCCGCAGATCCAGCGGGTTGGGGGGAAGTGTGTTTACGCTTTACCAGAGCCCTCTGCGACGGCGGCTCCCGACTCCTTGCAAGCCGCTGCGGACACGTCCACGGTACGCTTCTTTCTGGCGCCGCAGCCGGCGTGGCGGCGGCAGGGATGGCGTCCGCCGGCAGACGATTCAGCCGTGACGCCGGACTCTGGGTGGCTGGACCAGCGGGGCGAAATGGTGGTGTATGTTCCACGGGCGGGCGATTACCGCCTGCATGCAGAAATCGCGCCGGTGGGCGAACAGCGCCTACGCATTGTTCCCCGTGACTCGGCGACTGCCGGGCCGGTCTACCGGTTGACCGGCAACCAGTCCCCCGGCTTTTCCGAATTTCAGTCGGCGCCGGTTCACCTGAAGGCCGGGGTGAACTTTGTCGATCTTCTGTGCGAAGGGGCGGCTGGCGAAATTGGCGGCGGCCGCAGGGCTTCGATCGGGTTCAAAGAGATGCGCTGGGAAACGGCTGGGGAAGGGAACTGAGCGTCAGGAACCAGCGATAGGTGCGCTCCAGGCCATCGCGGAACGGGACCACGGGCGCCCATCCGGCGGCCCGAATGCGCGAACCGTCCAGGGCCTTGCGCGGCATGCCGTCGGGTTTGGAGGTGTCGTAGTCGAAGCCGCCGTGGTAGCCGACGACTTCGGCGATTAACTCGGCCAGGGCCGCGATGGTCAAATCTTCGCCTCCGGCGACGTTGATGATCGCCTCCCGGCTATAGCGCTCCATCAGGAAAACCAGCGCTTCGGCGGCATCGTCCACATAGAGGAATTCGCGCCGCGGACGGCCGCTACCCCAGAGGGTCACGCGGTGCCCGGCCGCTTTGGCTTCGTGGATCTTGCGGATCATGGCAGGAACCACGTGGCTGGAGGCCAGATCGAAGTTGTCGCCCGGGCCGTAGAGGTTGGTCGGGACGGCGGCGATGAAATCCTTGCCGTACTGGCGGCGGTAGGCCTGGCAGAGTTTGACGCCGGCCACCTTGGCCACGGCATACCACTCGTTGGTCGGTTCAAAGGGGCCGGTGAGAATGGTTTCTTCGCGGATGGGCTGGGTGGCCTCCCGCGGGTAGAAACAGGACGACCCCAGAAACATGAGTTTGGAAACGCCGGTTTGGGCGGCGGCGTGGATTATGTTGGCGGCGATCAGCAGGTTGTTATAGAGGAACTCGGCAGGACGGGTGCGATTGGCTTCAATACCTCCTACGGTGGCAGCGGCGATGAAGACGGCATCGGGGCGATGGGCGGCCAACCAGGTTTCCACTGCGGCCTGTTGGCGAAGATCGAGGGAAGCGTGGGAGGCGGTGAGAGTTTCGGCGCCGGCGCGCTCCAGGCGACGGACCAGGGCGCTGCCCACCATGCCGGCGTGGCCGGCTACCCACACGCGGCGGCCCGCCAGAGGATAGATTACCGGCCAGGCCGCGTCAGACATTTCCGTACACGGAATTGCGCAACATGCGGTAGCCCTTGATCAACTCGGCGATGCCGTCATCGAGGGAGTAGGCGGGCTGGAAGCCGGTGCGCTCGACCTTTTCGTTGGAGACGATGTAATCGCGCTTGTCGACATCTTCGCCGATGGGAGCTTCCAGGAATACGAACGATGGCAGGTGGCGCTGGATGGCCTGGCAAAGCTCCAGCTTGGAGAGATTGGCGTCCGACAGGCCTACGTTGTAGGGCTGGTTTTTGAGGGCGTCGAAATTCCGGATGCCGTGCTGGAAGACTCGCGCCACGTCGCGTACGTGGATGTAGTTGCGCTTGAAGTGGGCCTCAAACAGCACCACGGCGCGATCGTTCACCGCGCGATAGACGAAGTCGTTCACCAGCAGATCGATGCGCATGCGCGGGGACATACCGAAGACGGTGGCGAGCCGGAAACTGATGGCGTTGCCACGGGCGAGCACCGCTTGCTCAGCTTCGACCTTGGTGCGGCCATAGAGGGAAATCGGACGGAGCGGAGTTTCCTCGGTGCAGAACTTGCCGGCTTCGCCGATGCCATAGCCGCTATTGGTGATGGGCATGAGGAAGCGCTGTTGCGGACTGGCCAGGCGGATGAGGGTGAGAACGGCGTCGCGGTTGATGGTTTCGGCGCCCACTTTGTCGTTGTTGCACATGGGAGCGCCCACCAGGGCGGCCAGAGGGATGATGATATCGGCTTTACTTAGGAGCGGCTTGAGGACGTCCGGATCGCGGGCATCGCCGCGGCGGACATCGAAATTGGGGTCGGCGCAAACATGGTTGAGCGAGGCCTGCTGGAACAGAAAGTTATCCAGGACAGTGACCCGGTAGCCTTCGGCCAGCAGCGCGGGAACCATGGTAGACCCGAGATATCCGGCACCACCGGTCACCAGAATGGAGAGTGGTTGGCTCATGATGGAAAGCTAACGGCAGGCGCGGTCGAGGACCTCGCGCAGCCGGTGAACCTGGGGAGTCAGATCCGCCGGGCAGTTGCCGACGAAGAAACCGCGATGGTGGGCCAGTTCGGCGTTGGGTGCGGCGCCATCCACCACCTCGTAATCGAAGTAGCGAATGGCGTCGTGGCACAGGAAGCAGCCGCCGGTAATCATGCGGAAGCCGATATCGGCATCGCGCAGGGCGGCGAAGACCTTCTCGCGGTCGATGGCGTGGCGTGGATTGAGCACGATCGTGAAGCAGAAACTGGAGCTTTGGCCGTTCTCGCGCTGCAGAAGGAAGCGGTCATCACCGGCAAACAGGCTCTGGAAAAGCTGCTGATTACGGCGGCGCTGGGCGGTCATGGCCGGCAGCTTTTTCAATTGCTGGCGGCCCACCGCTCCGGCCATTTCCATGGGGCGGACGTTGTAGCCGGGAAGGATGAAGCGATAGGCTTCGAAAAAATCGCTGCCGCGGCGCTCGTATAGGGGCGAACCGGGCGGCAGATCGCGGGTCCAGCCATGCGCACGGATGGAGCGCAGCAGGTGGTCGAGTTCCTGGTGGTTGGTGAGCACCAAGCCGCCCTCCATGGTGGAGATGTGGTGCGAGAAGAAGAAACTGAAGGTGTTGAGAATGCCGAAGGTGCCGGTCTTGCGGCCGTTCAGCTCGGCGTCCATGGATTCGCAGTTGTCTTCGAGAAGGTAAAGGCCATGGCGGGCGGCGAAATCGGAGATGACGTCGAGGGCGGCCGGATTGCCCAGAATGCTCACCGCTACGATCAGGCGGGTTTGCGGAGTGAGGGCGCGCTCCAGCTTGCGGGTGTCCAGGTTGAGGGTTTCCAGATCGACATCCACGAAACGGAGCTTCAGGCCGTATTGCTGGAGGGGGTGATAGGTGGTGCTCCAGGAAATCGCCGGGACGATCGCCTCATCGCCGCGATGCAGCGGGCCGTCCGATTTGTAAAACAGGGAGGCGACGGCGATCAGGTTGGCGGAGGAGCCGGAGTTGACCATCACCCCGTGGCGCATGCCGAAATAGGCGGCGAACTCCTTCTCAAAGGCCGCCACGTTTTCGCCCATGGTGAAACGGCCCCCGGCGATTACGGACTGGATCGCGTCGAGTTCTTCCTGTCCCCAGGAGGAGTATGCCAGGTCGTAGAACATGCGTCGGGCGCGGCCGAAACCGGCGGCGATTCAAAAATATAGCATGGATCGGCGGTGCGGCTGACAGGACCGCAGTTTGAAACTGCCCGGGCGGTTGGTGGGCCGCGGAAGGTGGGAAATCAACTCTGCCGCCGGTAAAGCTTCCACTCATGGCTCTGGCCGACCAGCTGGTAATGGGCGTTCAGATAGGGTCCATAGATGCGGGGCATGCTTTCCTGCAGCGATCCGTCGGTGTAGACGCGCGGAACCATAACCAGGGTGGCGTGTCCAATCAACCATTCCGGAGCGGGATGGTGTGCGTCGCTGAAATTGGTATTGAACTGAAGGCCAGTGGTGCCGCCGCGGGCGGGGGGCATGCCGAGAGCGAACGAGAAAGGGTTCGAAAAGTCCATGGACATGACGGTATCGCCGGGCTGGCGGTATTGTTCGATGAGGTCAATCCCATCGTTCACGATGCGGACGTAATCGAGTTCCAGGGAACTGAAGCCTGCCAGGCGGGCTGAGTGGAAGTGGGCCCGGGCTCATGGGCGGCTTTCACCTTATTCTTAACGCCCGCAACCAGGCCGGCGCAATCCGCGCTAATGGGGATCAGGATGAACAGGGCGCCCCAGAGTGTGAGAGTGGCGCGAATCCAAAGGTATTCGGACTGCTTGGGGCGGGAGTTCACGAGCTGGAGGATCAGAATCGCGCCAATGGCGTCCAGGGGGAGTTGATTGTGCTGGAAGTTTGTAAGCAACAGGAAGGCGCTGCTGAGGATAGTCGCCGCGCCGGTGAGGGCGACTTGCCGGGCGGTGCGATAGGACCCCTCCTTCCATAGCAAAGCCCACGCCAGCAGGACGAAAATCACCAGTGGTCCGACGCTATAGTAACCGGCTTCGACCACGTACCAGCGCCACTGGATGTGCTTAGCGGCGCCGACAATCCGCAAATCATTGATCATCGGCCACAGAGTGCCGTGGTCGTAGACGAAGAAAGGGAGAAAGCCGGCCACGAATCCGGAGGCCAAGCCGATCCATCGGCGCCGGGTCTGGGAGCGGCAGAAAATCAGGAGAAGCACCAGGGGGCCCATCCACAGGAAGTAGCTGATTTTGAGAAACAGGAAAATGGCGGTGATGAATCCGGTGGACATGCCTCCCGCAAGCTCGGATAGGGGAGAGGGAGGCTGGCGCTGGAGAGCGGCTTCCAGGATGACCAGGGCCACCATGCAATAGCCGAAGCGGTTATAGACCATGGCGGAGGTGGTCCGCACAATTGGCTCGCCGAGGGTGTATGGCGAGACCGCCAGTAGCACTATGGTGATGCAGAATAGAGCACGAGGCACGCGGGAGAGACGGCGGGAAGTCAGAAAAAACGCCCACAGGCCAAGGACAGAGGCTGCCAAACCTTGCGCATATCCGAAACCTGCCGGGGAGCCGTGCGCCAGCCAGATACCGAAGCTGGTTTCGAGATACATGAAGGGGCCGTGGTCGCTGTAGAAATCGACGTTGGAGTGCTGGCCGTGGAAGATTCGCCAGGCGCCTTCCAGAAAGACGAAGGCATCGTGGGTGTAGGCGAGGATGCCGTCCATTCCGATGTAGGCGCGCACAAGGCAGCAAGCGGCGAGAAAGGCGGCCAGGGTGAGGCCGATGAGCTTGTTTTTGAGGAGCGGCAAGTCCCAGGAATACAGAATGCGGGCGACGGTCGCGTCGAGCCAGTCACGTTTCGAAATGGTTACCGCGGGCTGCATGAAGCGGGCTGCGACTCGATGAGTATAGCATCGGGGTTGGAGGCCGACCGGGTAAACGCGGGCGGGCATGTGGTGAAGATAACCGGGGGCGTCGCCATGGACATCCGGGAATTTGTGAGTGACCGGGCAGCCTGGTGGCGGGGTGGCGTACAATGATTGCTTCATCAGAAAGGCGGAGACATGATTCTGAATCTGCGGTCCCTTATCGGCAAGTTGAACGACCCAACGCGCGGTGCCCTGGAGGCGGCGGCGGGCTTGTGTCTTTCCCGGAGTCACTATGACATTGAAATCGAGCATTTCCTGCTGAAGCTGCTGGACGCCAGCGACGGAGATTTGGCATACATCGCCAAGCATTATGAGATCGACAAGGCGCGGCTGGCCACGGAACTGACGCGCAGCATCGACAAGTTCAAGTCGGGCAATGCGCGCAACCCGGCGATCAGCCCCTCGCTGCTGAAGACGCTGACGGAGGCGTGGACCCTGGGATCGATTGACTACGGGATCGGCAAGGTCCGGTCGGGAATGGCGATTCTGGCGCTGCTCACGAATGAAGAGCTTTCGCGGATGGCGCGCGATTTCAGCAAGGAATTGCAGAAGATTCCACCGGACGGGCTGCGTAAGGATTTTCTACAGATTACAGCCTCTTCCCAGGAAAGCGCCACAGCGGCGTTGGGCGAACCGGCGGCGGAAGCAGCGGCTGGGCGCGCGGCAGGTAGCGGCAAGACGCCGAACCTGGACCAGTACACGGTCGACCTGACGGAAAATGCCCGGACCGGCAAGATTGACCCGGTGCTGGCGCGCGATTTCGAAATCCGCCAGGTGGTGGATATTCTCACCCGGCGTCGCCAGAACAATCCGATCCTGGTGGGCGAGGCCGGCGTGGGCAAGACCGCGGTGGTGGAAGGCTTCGCTTTACGCATTGCGCAGGGCGATGTGCCTCCGGTGCTGAAGAAAGTGACGTTACGCACGCTGGATCTGGCGCTGCTGCAGGCCGGCGCAGGGGTAAAAGGCGAATTTGAGAACCGGCTGAAGGGTCTTTTGGCGGAAGTGAAGTCGTCTCCCATTCCGATTATTCTGTTCATCGACGAAGCGCACACGATGATCGGAGCGGGCGGGCAGGCAGGGCAGAATGACGCTGCCAATCTGCTGAAACCGGCCCTGGCGCGCGGCGAGTTGCGCACGATTGCCGCCACCACCTGGTCTGAGTACAAGAAGTATTTCGAAAAGGATCCGGCTTTGGCTCGGCGCTTCCAATTGGTCAAAGTGGAGGAGCCTACCGAGACGCAGTGCGCGTTAATGTTGCGCGGACTGGTGCCGACGCTCGAGAAACACCACTCGGTGAGGATTCTGGATGAGGGGCTGCTGGCGGGAGTGAAACTTTCGCACCGCTATCTGCCGGACCGGCAGTTGCCGGACAAGGCGGTGAGTGTGCTGGACACGGCCTGCGCACGCTTGGCGCTGGGGCAGAACTCGATTCCATCGGCCATTGAAGACGCCACCCGCACGCTGGACGATCTGGCGGTGCAGACGCGAGTTCTGGAGCGCGAGGCCGCGGTGGGCGCCGACCATGCCGAGCGGCTGGCTTCCATTGCCGAGCAGAAGACGACGACTGAAGCCCGGCTGAAAGAACTGAACGCGCGTTGGGACAAAGAGAAGGGGCTGGTGGAGAAGATCCGCCAGATCCGGGGGCAATTGGAAACTGGTGGCGCCTCGAAGGAGGCACCGGCGCAGCGCGCAGAGTTGAGCGAGTTGAACGCGGAATTGGAGGCCTTGCAGGGCGAAACCCCGTTGATGCGGGTCTGTGTGGATGCGCAGATCGTGGGCGAGGTAGTGTCGGGCTGGACCGGCATTCCGGTGGGCAAGATGCTGAAGGATGAAATTACCACGGTGCTGTCGCTGGAATCGCACCTGGGCGCCCGGATCATCGGCCAGTCGCATGCGCTGGGGGTGATCAGCCAGCGCATCCGGACGGCGCGAGCCAGCCTGGACGACCCGAGCAAGCCGGTGGGCGTGTTCCTGTTGGTGGGGCCAAGCGGCGTGGGAAAGACCGAAACCGCGCTGGCGCTGTCGGACCTGTTGTATGGGGGCGAACGCAACATGATCACCATCAACATGTCGGAGTTTCAGGAGCCGCACACGGTTTCCACGCTCAAGGGATCGCCCCCGGGCTATGTGGGTTACGGGGAAGGCGGCGTGTTGACTGAAGCGGTGCGGCGGCGGCCTTACTCGGTGGTGCTGTTGGATGAAGTAGAGAAGGCCCACCCCGACGTGCTGGAACTGTTCTTTCAGGTGTTCGACAAAGGGCAGATGGAAGATGGGGAAGGCCGCCAGATCGATTTCAAGAACACTATCATCATCCTGACTTCAAATGCCGCCACGGATACCTTTATGAAGCTCACGGCGGATCCGGAAACCATGCCGGGACCCGAAGGCCTGGTTAAGGCTCTGAAGCCCGAGTTGAACAAGATTTTCAAGCCCGCCTTTCTGGGCAGGCTGGTGATCATTCCGTATTACCCGCTGCCGGATGCGGCGATGCGGAAGATCATCGAGCTGAAGCTGGGCAAGATTCAGCGGCGTATCTTAGAGACGCACCGGGTAGGGCTGACTTACGATGAGCGGGTGCTGGAGGAAGTCGCGCGCCGGTGCACCGAAGTGGAGAGCGGCGCGCGGAACGTGGACAATATCCTGACCAACACGCTGCTGCCGGAAATTTCCCGCCAGTTGCTGGCGCGCATAGCCGAGGGGGAAAAGCCGGAAGGCGTGCGGGTGGCGATCGGCGAAAAGGGCGATTTTGTGGTGGGGAGCGACGGACCGGCGGCTTCCACGGCGTCGGTTTCGGCGGCGCTAGTTTAGATTGCGGATTGACCGGGGGTGGAGGCCCCACTCAGGGGTGTGCCGCGGCTTATCGGGGGATGCCGGTGGACGAGCGGGAGGTGGTCGCGAAATGCCGCGGCGGGTCGGCGATGTACGGGGGGACGAGGTAATCGTAATATTGGCGGGGGTCGCCTTGTTTGCCGTCGATGGCGGCCCGCACGAGGTTGAAGGCTTCGCGGGCGGTTACGTAATGCAGGATGTAATGGGTGCCGTCATTGTAAGTTGTTTCGAGACGGTTTAACGCCGATTCGAAGCGCGGCCCAAGGGTTTCACTGGCATCGGCATCGCTTTCCGCGCCATGTGTGTGGACCTTGATAAATTGCCAGTCTGGCCGGCCGATGACGTGAATGTGGGCGCTGACCCAGTGGTCCACGCGGGTGGGACCTACCGGGATGGCGGGATGAATTTCTTCGTCCTCCACCTGGACGAATAAAGACAGAGGGTCGAAGGTGGGAATCAGTAAGAGGGGACCCTGGAAAATCATCAGGTCGCCTTTGAAAGGTACGCCCTCTTGCACCGGGACGCCGTGATCGTAGGACTTGGGGCGCGGGTCGTCGGTAGCGGCGTAGATATTGTTTACAAACGGCGGCTGGGCTTCCCAATACAAGCTTGGGAAGGTGAAATCGGCGAAACAGCCCAAGTCCCGTAACAGGGCGAGTTCCTCATTGTTGCCACAGTACTGAGGACCGAGGCTGTTGTCCAACCCCCAATCTCCATGAATAAAGGCGAAATGGGAGGCGCCATCGGGGGTCTTCAGAAAGCCGAATTTCTGGAGATAGGCAACTCCGTCCGTGAAGCGCCGGCGGGCCGATTCCTCCGTGTCGTGGTTGTGGTGCAGATGGAGTTCGACTTCGCCGTAGCCGGCAGCCACCAGTTTCTGGAGAGCAAGCAGGTTGCGGTCGATGGGCTGCTCGGAGGGATAAAACCAGGTATGCTGCACGGGGCGGCCGTCGGCGTCGCGATGGCGGTCCGCCAGTTTGGGGTATTCATCCAGCCAGCGCTGTACGTAATGGTAAGCTTCGCCGGGCTCGAAATGATCCGCGTACACGAAGAAGAGATGAACGGGGCCCTTGGCCGGAGGATCGGAACTACGGGCCCAGTTCCAATATCCGGGTAGCCAGACATAGTACTTCCTGCTGTAAATTCGGTACCCCCAGGCCGCAATGTACAATACGATGAACAGGACGAAGAGGCGTCTGAAATGGCGCACTGAAGTCTATTGAAACATACTCGCCCGTTTACAGAAGACAGACTTTTGAACATGGCATACTAGAGAACGTGAATCCGTCTCACGGACAGGGTGAGCCTCAGCGAGTTGCGGTACTCGGCTTGGGTTATGTGGGCTGCGTGACGGCCGCGTGCCTGGCGGAGATCGGCCACCGCGTAACGGGCGTGGACCGCGACAGCTTCAAGGTGGACAGCGTCCGGGCGGGGCGCGCGCCGTTTTTCGAAGCAGGGCTCGAAGAGATCGTGGCGCGGCAGGTGGCATCGGGGCGGTTATCCGCGACGGTCTCGCTGGCGGAAGCGCTGGCGGAGGCCGATGTTGCGCTGATCTGCGTCGGGACACCTTCGGAGAGAAACGGCAACCTGGGACTGGATCAATTGCGGCGGGTGGCCGGGGAGGTTGGTGCGCTCCTTCCAGGGCGCAGCCGGCCTCTAGTGGTGGCGGTGCGCAGCACGGTTTATCCGGGCACTTGCGAAGAGGTGGTGCTGCCGGCCTTGCACGGATCGCCGTTGGCCACGGTGGTGAGCAACCCGGAATTCCTGCGGGAAGGGGTGGCCGTGCGGGATTTCATGCAGCCGTCCTTATTAGTGGTGGGTGGGATGGACGCGGATGCGGTTGCGCGGGTGGCCGGATTGTACGGCGCGCTGCCGGTGAAGCCTTGCCTGGTGTCCCTGCGAACCGCGGAACTGATCAAATACGCCTGCAACGCATTTCACGCGGTGAAGGTCGCCTTTGCCAATGAGGTGGGCACGCTGGCGGGAGAACTGGGAATCGATGGCGGCGAAGTTATGGAAACTCTTTGCCGCGACACGTCGCTGAATATCTCGACGGCTTACCTGAAGCCGGGCTTTGCATTTGGAGGCTCCTGTCTTCCGAAGGATCTTCGGGCGTTGGTCTACCGGGCATCGCGGCTGGATCTGAATCTACCGCTACTGGAATCAGTGCTGCCGTCCAATCAAACGCATCTGGAACGCGCCATCCGCCTGGCGCTGGAACTTCCGGGGCGCCGTTTGGGAATATTCGGCCTGGCGTTCAAGGAGAATACCGACGACCTGCGGGAGAGTCCGGTGGTCCAACTGCTGGAAGTGCTGATCGGAAAGGGCCGCCAGGTGCGAGTGTACGATCCGCACATTCAGCTAGGCGATATCTACGGCAGTAATCAGCAGTACCTTCTGGCCGCTATACCGCATATCGGCAAGCTGCTGGCCGAGAAACTCGAAGATATGCTTGCAGAGGCGGACCAGGTACTGATTGCCCAGAAACCCACCGCGGAGATGTTCGGGCGGCTGGAGAAAAGCGGTAAGCCGCTGGTAGATCTGGGGGCTGTTTTCAGGCGTTCTACACGGGCTAGTGTATGTGCGGAATCGCAGGTTACATAACCACTGAGCCGGGCCTCGAGAATCGGGCGCTGTTAGAGCGCATGACGGACACGATCCGCCACCGCGGCCCGGACGACTGCGGCTATTACCAGGACGCGTGGGCTTCGCTGGGCCATCGGCGCCTGAGCATCATCGATGTAGCAGGCGGCCACCAGCCGATGTCCAACGAAGACGGTGGAATCTGGATCGTCTTCAACGGAGAGATCTTCAACCACGCGGACCTGCGGCCAGCGCTGGAGCGGAACGGGCACCGCTATGTGACGCGATGCGACACCGAAACTGTGGTGCACGCCTATGAAGAGCACGGACCGGATTGCGTCCGGCTCTTTCGCGGCATGTTCGCATTTGCCATGTGGGACCGGGAGAAGCGGCGGTTATTCTGCGCGCGGGACCGGCTGGGCAAGAAGCCGCTGTACTACCATTGGGATGGCCGCACGTTAGTATTCGCTTCGGAGATTAAGGCGATCCTGGCGCATCCTGCTGTTTCGCCGCGCTTCGAAGAGGCGCTGCTGCCGGAATATCTGGCCTTCGGCTATATCAGCGAAGAGCGCACGATGTTTTCGGGAATCCGGAAACTGATGCCGGGGCACCACCTGACGCTGGATTTGAAGGCGGAGAGGCCCGAGCCGGAAATCCACCCATACTGGGAGATCCCGGCGCCAGCGCCAGAAGGCAACCGGAAGGATGCGGAGTGGATCGGCGAGTGCCGCGAGCGGCTGGAAGAGACCGTCCGCATGCGGCTGATGAGCGATGTGCCGCTGGGGGTGTTTCTCTCGGGGGGCCTGGACTCAAGCGCCATCGCCGCGCTGATGAAACGGCAGTTCGATGGGCCGGTGAAGACCTTCTCAGTGGGGTATGCGGAGCGCGCCTTTAGCGAACTGGACTATGCCCGCCAAGTCGCGGAAGCGATCGGTTCCGAGCACCATCAAGTTATCGTATCGATGGGCGACTTTTTCAATGCGTTGCCGCAGTTGGTATGGCACGAGGACGAACCGATAACCTGGCCTTCCAGCGTTTGTCTGTATTTCGTGTCGCAGTTGGCCTCCCGGCAGGTAAAAGTGGTGCTTACCGGAGAGGGAAGCGACGAGATGTTCGGCGGATACGCCAGATACCATTTCTACGACGTCAACCAGAAGCTGCTGCGGTATTACGGTATTTTGCCGGCAGCGTTCCGGCGGGCCGTTCGTGGATGGGTGGCCGCCAGTGGGCTTCTTTCGGCGAACGTGCGGCGCAAGCTGCAACATACTTTTGTGGGACGCGAGGGAAGCTTCGAAGCGCTGTATCTGGATAACTTCTATTCGGCGTTTCCGGCTTCGGTTCCAGAGGCATATACCAATTTCCAGCGTTACTGGAAGCAAACCGAGGGATGGGAAGCCCTGGCACGGTTGCTGTACACGGATCAGAAGACGTATCTGGTGGAATTGCTGATGAAGCAGGACCAGATGAGCATGGCGACATCGATCGAGAGCCGGGTGCCATTTCTGGACCACGAATTTGTGGAGTTCGCAACGCGGGTTCCGGCGCGGCTGAAAGTACGCGGCGGGGTGGGCAAATACATCGTCAAAAAGGCCGTGGAAGGGTTATTGCCGAAAGAGATCATCTACCGCCGGAAAATGGGATTCCCGACACCCCTGCGGCGGTGGCTGTTGGACGAGCGTGCGCACCAGATATTCGATTATCTGAAGGTGCCGGACGGGCTGGTAGCGGCGTATGTGGAGGGCGGCAAGCTGGAGCAACTTTTGGAGCGCCAGAAGCGCGGCACAGAGGATGCCACAGACCGCATCTGGCGGCTGCTGAATCTACAGATTTGGGGAGACCTGTTTCTTACCGGACGGCGGGAGCGCATTTGGGATGGACTACTGGTGGAATCCGCGCCTGCCGTGCGGCGATGAAGGTTCTTTGGGTCAACACCAATTTCATGCATCCCACCACCAAGGGTGGGCAGATCCGCACGCTGGAGATGCTGCGGCATCTGAACAGGTGGCACGAGATCCACTATGTGGCCATCGAGAACCCGGTCTATCCGGAAGGCCCGGCCCGCGCTCACGAGTACTGCCGGAAGGCGTACCCAGTCACCTATAAGATCCCGGACAAGCGCTCGGCGTCCTTCTGGATGGAACTGATACGCGGTCTGGTTTCGCCGACGCCTGTGGCGGTGGAGCGATTTCAACCGCCGGGGATGCGGCAGTTTCTGGAAGGGTTGATCGCGCGGGAGGGCTTCGATACCGCTGTAGTAGATCACTTAGCGCCGACAAGTTACTTTCCGTGTCTGGAGCGGGCAGTTTTCTTCCAGCATAATGTGGAAACGGTGATCTGGCGGCGCCGGGTGGAGCATGCGTCGAACGCGGCGAGCCGCTGGTATAACGGCCTTCAGGCAAGGCGCATGTACGAGTACGAAGGCCGCGTGAGCCGGGCGGCGGGGCGGATTGTGGCGGTTTCGGAGACCGACGCGCGGCAGATGCGCGAACTGTTTCAGGTGAAAGAGATTTCCGTGATTCCCACGGGCGTGAACCTGGAGTATTTCCAGCGGCCCGGCAATTTGGCGGAAAGCCAGACAGACCTGGTATTTGTCGGGTCCATGGACTGGATGCCGAATGTGGACGGTGTCTTATGGTTCGTGCGCGAGATTCTGCCGGTGATCCGGCGCCGCCGCGCGAGGTGCAGGTTGACGATCGCCGGGCGACTGCCGCCGCCCGAGATCCGGCAGTTGGCAGAGGCGGACCGACAGATCCAGGTGACCGGAACGGTTCCCGACATACGGCCGTTTGTCTGGGAGGCGGCATTATCGATTGTTCCGCTGCGCATCGGGGGTGGAACGCGCTTGAAGATATACGAGTCCATGGCGGCAGGCGTGCCAGTGGTATCGACGACTGTGGGGGCCGAGGGATTGTCGGTGCATCCGCCGGAGGATATCCGGATGGCGGACACGGCCGAGGATTTCGCGGAGTGTTGCCTGGACCTGCTGGCTGATGCGGGCGGGCGGGCGCAGGTCGCAAGAGCGGCCCTGGCCATGGTAGCCAGCCGGTACTCGTGGGAACACGTTTCGCGGTGTTTCGATGAGGTGCTGAAGACGGCGCCGCGGTTGAAGTGAGGGTAGCGGTGTAACAAGCGTGGCAGGGGCTGGTAAGTAACTTCGCAGGCGACTATAACAAGGCTTAGACAAGGCGTTCACAAAAGTCGAGAAACTGGATTGATCGTCATTTCAATAAGTTACAAGAATCAATAGGAGGGTGTGCGCAGGATCGGGTGTTAGGCTTTTGGCTGAGAGGGGCATTGTGATCCCCTCGGCCAGGTAATTTCCGATCCATGAGACTTCTTAATGTGACATGCCGCGGCGCGCTGGTGGCCGTCGTGGTCAGCTATGCGGCGGCCCAAACGCAGGTGGACCTCCGGACGCAGAGCAAGAGCGTCGACTTTTCGGCGGCGAGTTCTACGAAACCCATGCAAACCGGCACGTCGCTGCCGGCAACCTGTTCGATGGGCGCGTTGTTCTTGAATACGAGTGCGCCGGCGGGACAAAATGTATACGCGTGTACGGCTGTCAACACGTGGTCGGTGCAGGGCGGGGCGACACCTTCTCCGTCCGGGAATGCAAACATGGTGCTGTCCAACAACGGCAGTACGCTTCAGTGGAGTGCTATTGGGGGAGATGCCAATGGGGCGCCGGGTGGACTGACGGTGACGGGCATTCAGGGGCGGAGCGTTTCCCCGACGTCGCCGGCAGGCGGGCAGGTACTGACGTGGAACGCAGTGGCGGGGCAATGGATGCCGAATAACCCCGCGGCTGTTGGGGGGGCGTATTCCACGAGTTTCACGTCGCAGACGAGCGTGACGATCGCCGGTACGGCGCACCAGTTGAACAGTGCGAACCTGCTCGTGACGTGCTACGACACGGAGACTCCTGCGATGGAAGTGGATCCCAACAGTATTTCGGTGAATGCCGCCACGTTCGACGTGACGGTGACGTTTGCCACCGCACAGAGCGGGCGTTGCGTGGTGTCGAGCGGCGGCGCCGGCGGAGGCAGCGGCGGGGTCAATCTGAGCGCGTCGAACACCTATAGCGCGGGGGCCAAGCAGACCATGGCTGCGAGCGCCACCACGGCGGGGTTGAGCCTGACGCCCGGGACGCTGCCGGCAAGTGCCGTAGCCGGCGACCTGGCGGTGGATGCCAACGCCGGAAATGTGCTGAAGACCTTCAACGGGACCAGTTGGGCAGCGGCTTCGGGCGGCGGCGCTTACGCAAGCAACTTCACTTCCCAGACCAGCGTGACGATCGCAGGAACGGCGCATCAATTGAATACGGCGAACCTGGTGGTGAACTGCTACGACACGGAGACTCCCGCGATGGAGGTGGATCCGAATACGGTCTCGGTGAACCTGACTACTTACGATGTAACAATCAACTTCGCCCAGCCGCAGAGCGGCCGGTGTGTGGTGTCCAGCGGCGGGGCGGGCAACCCGGCGCCCACATACCCGGCGACCAGCGGGACATTGAGCTTTCCAAGCATCGGCGCCGGAACCTGTGCCGCGGACCAGACCCTGGCACTCACGGGCGCGACGCCAGGAGACGAGGTAGCGCCGGGATGGCCGGCGAATCTGCCGGCCGGAGTGATCGGCACGATGTGGGTTTCCGCGAGCGGGACCCTCTCGGTGCGTTTATGCAACCTGTCGGCCGCCACGGTGAGCGCGGCCAGCAACACCTACAGTGCCGCCGATGTGCGGAGTTTCTGAGGAGATTTGAGGACTTTCTACCATGACGAGAAGATTCACATTGGCACTGAGTTTCTGGGCGATTGCGTGCAGCGCACAGACGACAGTCAACGGAGGCCGGGTATTCACGGGCATTGTCAAGTCGAGCGGCACCAGCGCAACGGTTGATTTCAGCGGAGCAGCCAGCACCGTACCGGTGGAGACCGGAGTGTTAGCGGCAAGGCCGTCGACATGCACCGTGGGGCAAATGTATTTTGCCACGGATGCGACGGCGGGCCAGAATCTAAGTTACTGCACCGGGTCGCCGGGGACCTGGACGGCTGCAGCGGGCAGCAGCACTCCGGGTCCGACCGTGGTACAGACGAACCAGTCGAACGCCTATACCGTGGGTACCCAGGACTTCAGCGGGGCGGCACATACGCTGCCCGCCAGGAAGGGGACCACGACACTCCTGCCATCGACATGTACAGTCGGCGAAGAATACTTTGCGACGGATGCCACGGCGGGACAAAACAAATACTACTGCACTGCGGCCAACACCTGGACGCAGCAGACCGGAGGAGCCAGCGGCAACGGGGCGGGACCGTTCTCGGCCTTACATTCGGGGTTCACGCCGTATTTCAACCCGGAGCCCTCCGTCAGCGGAACCGCTTCGTACAGCGATTACAGCAGCTATGCCGGCACGACGTACAAAGGTCCGGGCCTGGCGACATTCAACGAACCGGTATCAATCAGCAGGGTGGTGCTGACTGTTCCTGCCGCATTCATGGTATCCAGTGGAGCGCCTGGGATCACGGCGTTACAACTGAGTGTGGGAACTAGCAGTAATGCCACTTTGTACCTGGCGCCGGTTCAGGTTGGTTACACGATTTCGTCGGCCGCCTGTACGGGTGGGGTGACGAGCTTTACCCTTAGTTCTCCGGTGCCGCCTTCCAACCAAACCAGCACGATAGCCGTGAGCGGCGTGGTTAGCGCAAGCGGCAGTTACAACCAGACTAGCACGGCTACCTGGACGAGCAATACGACCTTCACTCAGAACTTTACGTGTCCGGGTGCCTACACTAGTGGAGGCATGGCGGGTCTGCAAGGTCTTATCGTGGCGAGCGCGCCGATTGTGCCGGCAGCTCTGAGCGGGAGCGAAACCATGTATCTTTGGCTGAGTGCGGTGAACTCGAATCCGGCGAATTTCAACGCGGCTTCAGGAGGTCTCACGGGCGGTTCAGCCAAGATCATGTTTGGTGGAGTGCAACTGCAGTGACCAAATATCTGTTGCTGGTTTTGCTGCTGGCGGGCCGAGCCTTTCCGCAGAGCACGCCCGTCGCGTTCGGGGCTTCGGGATACTGCGGAGCGGGCAACAAATCCTGCTCGGTGACGACGAGCGGTTCTGGTATTTACCTGGCTGCCGAGCTGTCGTGCAATGGCACACCGACAGGCGTATCGGCAGCCTGGGGCAGCACCAACTTGACTGCGGGATCGGCCCAGACCGGCGGGGGCACCGCGTTTGGCCAGGCTTTCTATGGCCCGGTGAGCGCCGGCACCAATACACTGGCGGTATCGATCGGGAGCGGAGGCGGAACGTGTAACGTTTCGTGGGCCTACTACACGGGCGTGGGAAGCCTGGTGCAGGCTCAGACCACGAGTTGCACCTCGGTGGCCGGGTCGAGCGACGAGCCCTGTACCGACAGCATTACGACGACATCCACGAACGGTTGGGTGGTGGACCTGGTGGCCGCATCGGGCGCGGGAATTGGGGTCAACAGCCCGGCGGTCTTGCGCGAGAATTATGCTGCGTTTATTGCGGACATTGGCCCGATGAGTCCAGGGGCACAGTCGCTCACGCTGGGGATGTGCGGCTACTGCGGTGCGGCGGTTTTCAAGTCCACTATGCTAGAGTTGGCACCGGTGTCGCCCTGTTCGGTGACCACTGCGAGCCTGCCGAACGCCGGCAAGGGCGTGTTCTATTCCCAGACTCTTGCTACGCAGAACTGCACGGGCCCAGCGTTTTCGGTCGCCAGCGGGCTGCCTCCGGGTTTGGCCATCAATTCGTCCAGCGGCATGATCTCCGGCACGCCCACCACGGCAGGAAGTTATCCTTTCACGGTGAATGTCACGGATACGAACGGCAACAGCTCGCCGAGCCTGTCCATCACAGTAATGCAGGGGCCGGTGATCTCGGCGCAGACCTGCGCGGCGAACTCGCCCAGCTCGGTATATTGTACCTGGACGACGGATGTCGTGAGCGATTCGCGGGTGCTCTGCTCGACGGTGACCGGCGGCCCGTATACATACGACTCGGACGTGATCAACCCGGTCCAAACCTCGCCGCCGGCGACGTACTGGGGGGTGACGAGCCACGCAATGCCGAGCGGCGGAGTACCTCCGACCACCGGCCAGGCGTTCTGTGTAGTGCAGTCCACGGCCACAAACGGCATAAGCGGCACGTCGGCCGAAATTGGTCCGATCACGTTGCCCTCCGCTCCGAACAGCGTTCCGGTCCGGGTGGTGAACATGGGTCCCATGAGCCGATTGGGAGACCAGAACGCGGGGGTGAATGGCGCGCCCGGAAGCGCCGGGCAATATTGCGTCGGGGATAACGTCTATTCTACCTGGGCGGACGACGGCAACAATTACGCTTGGGTTTCCTGCCTGTTCGGCATGGGTGAGGCACTGTCCTACTCGGGCGCCGGACCCACCATGAATCCCGTGGTGACCTCGGATAAGGGCATGTATACCGGGTTCAGCAACATCGGGACCAGTTGGCAGAATGGAGTAAACAACCTCATCCTGAACCCCTACGTTTCGGAATGGTTCGGCAGCGATCCGATTTCCGTCAACGGATCGATGTACATCTGGATTTACGACCAGGCGGGGACTGGCGGGCACCCACCCTTCACCTGGCAGAACCTCCTCAAGACCACCGATCATTGGACGAGTTCGATTACTCCGGTCCACAACGTGGCCCCTCGACTACCGCAATCACCAACATGACGTGCACTTCGGGCACGGTGACAGCAACCAGCCTGCTCAATATCACCGATCTAGTCTCGCTGATCCAATCTCCGGGACAAGTCGCCGTTGTGGTGGAGGGTGCTTTGGGCAGTAACGTAAATGGCATCTACGGAGTTTCGAATGCCACCGGCATGACAATCTCGTGGCCGCAAAGCTGCTCCGGATGGTCTTGGAATTCAGGCGGCACAATCAACGTCTACCAGGTGGATGTCCCGACCGGCCCGATGCCCAATAGCAATTCGGCCATCACCGCAGCCAGTTGGGTGAAGTGCGACGGGAAGGATTATCAGTGCACCAAGATTGCCGGGATGGATGGGTATGTGTACTTTTTCGTGCCTCGAACCAACTCGACACTGGCACTGTGCCGCATGCGCGTCGAGAATATGCAGGCCCAGTTATTCAGCAAGATTGGCTGTTACAAGGGGAGCCAGAATGGAGACGACGGCCTCTATTCGACAAACTGGGACTACACCTCAAATAAAGTGACCAATTCGACAGCCATGAATCCCGTGCCGTTCTCTTACCGGGCTAACGGCAGAGGCGGCGTCTTCCCGCAGATGATCTATATCCCCACGTTCAACCGATTCGTGCTGGCTTACGAATATCCGGCCTTCACCGACAGTTGGGGCGGCGGCACGGGAATCTACGATGTCGGACCGTATCCGTGGAGTCCGATCACGCTCCTGGCTACCTACGCCCGGAATGTGGATGTTTATCCCGGAGCGACTACCCAATTCCCGAGGTGGATCGCGTCCACTCAAACCGCAGCGGGCTCCACAGTAAGCATTGACCTGGGTTTCTCGGGTGGAAACTTCAACAAACAGCAGGGCAACCCGACCACCAACAGCCAAGATATCTACAAGGCGTCGGCAATCACATTTGGGGCACGGCCGGGCTCGGGTTCTCCATCTCGTCAGCAGTTCGGAAGTGCGCAGAATACCGAAGTGGGAAACGGGTTGGATCTGGCTTACGACTTCGACGTGCCTAGTGGAAGCTTGACGCTGCCGAATAAAGCGCCGTCCGACGCCACGCAAAAGTATGCCTGGACGGCGGCAAGCAATACGACGGGCATCTGGATCGACAAATACGGGACGTACGATTTCACCTCTCCGAGCGTTTCGAGCAGCGGGGGCCTCCCCACGGGAGATTTTCACTCCAACGTCGCGATCACGACGCCGTATGCTCAGGCGCTTGCCAGTTCCACGGTGCTCACGTGTTTCGGGCACTATCCGACAACGCTACTGAGTGCGCCCGCGGGCGGCGCTATAGCCCTTCAGAAAAACGGTGACCTGAAGATTGCCTGGGACTGGGGGCCTAACTGGACGGTGACCTACAAGGGCACGTCCCTGGGAGACGTTTCGATTCTGGACAATTCAATCGGTTGCATCGTGATCCGGGCATCCCAAGCGGGTACTTCGGATGTCGTGACCGTATATAACACGGCGGGTATCGGAACGTCTCTGCCGTTGACTCCCGCGCTGGGCCCCACAACGGTCGCCAGCGGCCAGTGGGGCACGAATGCTCTGGTACTCGGGGATTCGGCCAATTCTTTTTGGGGCATCATGTCGCTTCTGCGGGTGTGGAATCGCGATCTGTCCGATGCGGAATTGGTCACCGAAATGACCAACGTCCGGCAAATCCTGCAGGCTCGGGGAATCGTCCTGGCGAATGTCGCGGGCGATCCGATGACAGTCACGGTAAGCGGATTAACCAATACTCAAGCGGTACTCCAATACACCGCGCCCGACACGTCGCCGTGTTCGGTAGCGGTGAGCCAGTCCCCCAGCCTGGCCCCGTTGGCCCACGATGTAGATCCGTCGATCTTTGCGGGTTCGAACCTGGATAACCGGGCTGGCAGCATCTCATCGGGAACTTCGCGGACTTTTGTATTTGGACAGCGCACAGCGCAGAAGGGCAGCGATGGGTATTTCCACTCCCGGGCTGCGCAAGCCACCTCAACCTATTACTACCAGGTGACCTGCGATAGCGCATCTGCGGCTGGGACTTTTACCACTTCCAATATCGCTCTGGGGAACACGTACAATGAAGACCTTCCCGCGAGTCCGGGAGCCACGGCGGCAGGGTATGTGCCAGCCGGTCAGTATGCCTGGCCCCAGTTTGTGAACTGGAATAACTCGACAGGGCGAAGCGAAGGAGTTGTCGATCCGCAAACCGGAATGCTCCTGCAACGGGTGACGATGCCGCAGGACTATCCAACCGCGAACTTGCCGGCTGGCGATCATTGGTTTTCACAAGCGATGAATCCGAGCGGCAACTGGACAATCCCCGCCAACATTCTGGCCAATGATTCGAGCTACGCCTCGTACTCCGGAACGACTTCGGACTGGCTGGTGGTGACGGACCAAAATCTGACCAACTCGAATAATTACCCGATCGACGCGATCACGTTTTCCGTGCTTGGCTGGTGCAGCGGCACGTGTACGGGGGAAAGTGTCGACGTGGCGATTACGCTGAATGGGGTTACTCCCTGGCCCACTTCCGCGACCGCTCAGATTCAGAACATTACGCTCGGAACCACTGCGCTCCCTTCCACCTTTGTGGTGGCGGGTAGCACGACGCCTATGATGGCCGCCTGGACACCGGCCGGAATGAACCCGCTTAATGGGAGCATCCCGAACAATAACAACGTCCTATCGGATATGATCCAGCGAAGCGGCACAGTGAATGTGGACGGGTCGGGAAATGTGACCTGGGTCTCCGGCAACCTGTTTTATCCGAATTGGACTGCGGGAAGCCTCATTACGATCTCGGCCTCCCTGTGCACGATTACCAGCGGCACGGTAACCCTCGAAGCGCTCACGATCACGCCGTCGGCCTGTTCTCCAGCGCTTTCCGTTCCAGTATCGGGGGGATCGTATTCGGCCAATAATTTTGGCTTCATGATCCGCAAGCACTCATCTTCCTCAGCCGACTCGATCAACCTGCAGTACGCCAAGTACACTGTAACGGCCGAGGGCTACATTAGCTGGCCGGCCTCCGGCTCGCCTGACGTTTGCAGCGACACGTTGACCGAAAATGCTTCTACCGGAGATCTCGGGTACCACTGCATCATTGGTGGCACGGTGCCGTTGGTGTATTGGGTCGACCACACCACGGGCGTGGCTAGTTACCTCGGAGCGGCCCAATACGCGGCCCAGAGCGGAGCGGCCGGCTGGCAGTCCGGCTACTGCAATAACGCCTCGACGACTATGTTGGGAACTACTTCGACCGCGCCGGAAACGATGTACTGCACGGGCACCGATAATTCGGGGAACGAAATCGTTCTTGCGTGCTCGGTATCCAGTAACAATACGCCCGGGAATCTCTCGTTCTCCTGCGGCAATCTCACGCCGGCCAGCACCTCCGCGGACCTCTTGAGCCTTATTACTAACTTTACCTCCAGCTACACGCCGGCCTTCAGTCGCAGCGTCTTCCCGACTTGCGGAATTTCCGGTATTCAGGGTGGCAACCTGATCATGAGTTGCGTAGAGAGCCAGCAGGACACGCTGGGGTGGGTGGTCGTGTTCAACCCGGCGCTGGTGAGCAGCACGGCTGGCTGTGTAGGAGGAAGCTCTCCAGGTTGCGTAATTGCCGCGCAGAGCACCTGGTCGGTCGCCCCGTGCCGGTGGTGTGTATTGCACACACTGTTTCAGACCGGCCAGGCATCCACGAACACCGCTTGGGTCGCCGGAAAGTATACCGGAACGACGCCTGGCCAGGCAGGTGGCGGCGCGTTTGTCTCAACGGTGACCAGCGGGAGTCTCACCGCAACACCATCCATACCCGCCGGCACGGGAGGCTGCCCAAGCGGTAGCGCCGGCTGCGATCAGGTAGTTGTGGACGGAGAACCTTGCAATCCCTCCCCGGTCGCGCCTGATCCTACCGGTTGCCCTAAGAACTCGGCTTGGGGGTATATACAGGCCTCAATGGTGGGTGACCTGTTTACCGTAGAGGGCGGCAACAGCGAGTTATTGAAGCTAATCAGCAAGACTGGAACCGGCGGTAGCACATGGCTGTTTCAGCGTGCATATCCATCCGGGGGCTTTCCTTCCACGCCACAGTCTTATTCCGGGACTCTGGTGCTGCAGGCATTTTGCGGCGCTGCGCCGCCCTATGGAGGAATGTCGTGGACATGGAACTATATCGGTGACCCACACGGGCAGAACTCTGGCGGGACGACGATTCAAACGGCCTACTACTACGACCACCCGGTTCCGCGCCCGTCCTTCGTTGTCGGGGCTGATGGGTGGTATGGAAACTCGTCCGACCCGATACCGGGGAATGGTTATGCGATCCTCAATACGTCCGGGTTCGGCTTTCCTAACACCTATGTAGCGATCTCCCCGGCATTTAACGGTGTAGCTGGTGTAACGGCCTTCATTGAGTCCGCTCAGGATCATGCCAGTGCGTCGCAGGATTCCTCTCCGGCAGCGTGGTTTAACGACGCTCGCCCAGCCAGCACCCTGGCAGGTCTGAATGGAACTGCGACCCTGGTTGCCGGGCAGCTCTACAAATATGCCACCACGACAACTGACGGCGATAATCTCAACAACATCGGAGGCGCCAGCAATGCCAGTGGCATCAATCGGAAACTCCAGGCGACCATGGCCTTTTGTGGCACGCAGCCGCTCACGGACATGAGCTCGCCGGCGACCGGGAACGTCATCGGAACGACAAGTTCCAACTCGTACCAATACTGTATTGCGCGGAACGGGGGAGAATGCCGGTCGGGGTCGTCGCAGGGCGATATCTACCTGAACTGTCCCTACACGGCGCCTGTTTCGGGCAGCAGTTACGGCTGTTTTTCGCAGAATGATATGTGCGTCTTCAATACCGGGGCGTATTTGAACGGCATTGCGCAGATCGGCTACACCTCAACCGACAGTGCCGGATTGCTGGGCAGGACTTTGAGTAAGGGACTCATCCGGCAGCGGGATCTGGACGTGAACCAGAACGTGCGTGTGCTGCCGGATGCGTCCTGGCTGTTGTTCCGGACGATTGCCGTAAACGGAGCCGAGGATGCCATTATGGTAGGCAAACTGCCTCCTTATCCGGCGCAAGACTCGGTCGCTCGAAACACATTTGTGCCGGTGCCTCTGAACCTCACGCCGCCTTCCGGCCTCAGTGTGACCAACGTGATTGTGGAGTTCGGGTACGGCGAAAATGGGGCGCCGAATCAGCTTTACTGCACGACGCGCCAGGATACCTGCGTCGTGACAAGCGCCACCATCGGTACCAATCCGTTCCGGTTTGCCAGTGAAGGAACCGGAGGTGTGGAAAGTGGTTTGGCAGGTTTACCCTGCGCGTCAGGGTGCTCGTTGAACATACCTGGTCTGCCCCAGCGGGTGTTGTATTACCTGGTGAAGTATAGAAACGCCAACAACCAGGTGGTATCGCAAACCGGGTTGCAGGTTTCCATAACACCCTGACGCGGGCCAATCCGTGGCTATTGGGCGCCGCGGGAAAGCAGCATGGCCTTCAACGTGTGGAAGATGATATACAGGTCCAGGCCGGCGGACATGTTTTTGATGTAATAGAGGTCGAATTCTAACTTCGTTACAGTGTCTTCCAGGCTGTCCCCATACTTGAAGTTAATTTGCGCCCAGCCGGTGATGCCGGGCAGCACCGCGTGCCTCTGGTGGTAATAGGGGATCCGTTCCGAGAGGGTCTTGACGAACTCGGGCCTTTCGGGACGCGGTCCCACTATGGCCATCTCACCCTTCAAAACGTTGAAAAGTTGCGGTAGTTCATCCAGGCGCAGTTTGCGCAGCACGCGGCCGGCTCGGGTGATCCGCGGATCGTCCTTAGTAGCCCAGACGGCCCCTGTACCGGCTTCCGCATCAACGCGCATGGAGCGGAATTTGTATAGCGTAAACGGGGCGCTGTTCAGTCCGACGCGCACTTGCCGGTAGAAAATCGGGCCGGGCGATGAAAAGCGCACCATCAGCGCGGCGATCACCATAAATGGGGCAGTCAGGATGATGCCAACCACCGCGGCGAAAAGGTTGGTGAATTGCTGGTAAACCAGTACGCTACGGCTCGGCCCGAGTTCACCGGTATAAATCAGGTGAGAGGGGCGGAGTTCGTTGAGGCAGATGCGGCCACAGACTCTTTCGTAGGCTGTGGATGCCTCTTCGATGATGTGGCCGGCGAAGCGGAGGTGCAGTAATTCTCCCACCGGCAGCCGATTGCGCCGCTCGAACATTCCAACTATGATGCGGCTCGGTTGGGTTCGATCCACGATCTGTCGTAATGAGTCCATCGGTCCCAACACCTTCGCCCCCGGAAGTTGAAAGCCGGCTTCGTGAAAGTCGTCCACGTAGCCGCTCACGGAGAGGCCTTTTTCGGGGTGGTCCACGATGTATTGCGCGATTTCCTCCAGCACTGGGCTGCCGCCCACCAAAAGGAAGCTGTCGCGTCCCACCACACGGAGCGCATACGCACTGAAGAAGACTCTCCAGGAGTAGATCGCGGTCAGCGCCAGAAAACTGCCGAGGATCATCACATGGATGGGCATCCGGAGATTGCGGCTGAGGTAGGCGATGAAGCCCTGCGTGAGGAAGGCGATACCGATCACCAGGCAGAGTTGCTGCAGGAGCGCGATCCGCGATTTCACGAAGATCTCGGAATAAAGATCGTGCAGGTAAAGGCCGATCAAAATGCTCAAGAGGACCAGGACGATGCTCGCGATGCCACCTTCGTAGAGCAGGTAAATCTTTGGATCGACATCCAAAATAATGTAGGTCGCCAGGATGAACGCCGAGAACACCAGCAGAATTTCCGAAACGAGCAGAATGAGAGTGCCGACGGGGACGAAGACACGAAATAGGCGAATCATCCGGGGGACCGAGGCAAGGCCACGCTAAGCCGCCATTATACCCATATTGGGAGCGCTTTCCTCACGCTTGGCACCACTGCGCTCACTGCGCACGGAACTTGTGCCCGCGGCAAGCAAAAAGCGATCCGCGCGGCCAAGTGCCCGCGGGGCTATTCCTGGCGAACGATGGGCATGCGCCAGCCGAGACCGAATGCGCGTGAAGTCACCTTCAAGACCGGCGCCGCCTGCTTCCGCTTGAATTCGGCCATACGCACCAGCCGGAGCACCCGGCGGACGACCGCTTCATCGAAACCCTGGGCCACAATCTCTTCGGCGGACTGGCAGTGTTCGACGTGCAGTTCGAGGATCGGATCAAGCACCTCGTACGGCGGAAGGCTGTCCTGGTCGGTTTGACCGGGCCGCAATTCGGCCGAGGGAGGCTTGCTGAATATCTCGCACGGGATGTCCGGTTTGCAGCGATTGCGCCATTGTGCCACGCGGTAAACCATCATCTTCGGCAGGTCTGCGATCACCGCCAGCCCTCCATTCATATCGCCATAGAGGGTGCAGTATCCGACCGCCAGTTCCGATTTGTTGCCGGTGGTCAGCAGCAGGGAGCCATATTTATTGGAGAGCGCCATCAAAAGATTGCCGCGAATCCGCGACTGAATGTTTTCCTCAGCCACGCCAGAGGCAAAGCCCTGAAAGGCTTCGGCGAGAGTTTGCTCGAAGCTCTCCATGATGCCGGAGATTGGCAGGGTGAGGGTGCGGATCCCCAGATTGGCTGCCAGTTGAACCGAATCGTCAACGCTGCCGGCGCTGGAATAGATGGAGGGCATCAGGACGCCGAGAACGTTATCGGGTCCCATGGCATCCACCGCAATAGCGGCGGTCAGAGCCGAATCGATACCACCGGAGAGACCCAGCAGCGTCTTGGTAAATCCAGTCTTGCGGGCATAATCGCGGACACCCAATACCAGGGCATGCCAGATTTCCGCCTCGGGTTCAAAATCGTCCTCGGAAATCGTCCCCGAACGGCTGGCCATGTCGACCACCAGCACATCCTCCTCAAAGCCCTTGGCCCTGGCAAACAGGCGGCCGGCGGCGTCAAAGGCGGCGCTCCGCCCGTCGAAGATCAGTTCGTCGTCCCCTCCCACCTGGTTTACGATGACCATCGGTACGCCATATTTCCCGGCCATGTGGCCCATCATCTTCTCGCGCAACGCCTGCTTGCCAACCGTGAAGGGCGAAGCCGACAAATTCACGATGAGTTGGGCGCCGGATTGTGCCAGTACTTCTATCGGGTCCTGATGATAGCGCGGCCGCTTCCAGAAATCCCGGTCATTCCACGCATCTTCACAGATGCTGATGCCCAGGCGGCGGCCGTTTAGTTCGAGGATCTGCGGCCCCTCGGCCGGTTCGAAATAGCGGTCTTCGTCAAAAACGTCATACGTAGGCAGCAAGGTCTTGTGAAATGCCGGGCCGACCCGTCCGTCCTTCAGGAGCACCGCACTGTTGAACAGCGGGCGGCCCATTTCGGCGGAGTTCGGAGTCGCCACCCCGACCAGTAGCGGAGGGGCGCTCTGTAACTCCGTCGCCATCCGCACCAACGTTTCCGAGGCACGGCGGACGAATCCGGCGTTCATGAGCAGGTCGCGCGGCAGATAACCCATGAGCGCCAATTCGGTGGTCACGGCAAGGTCGGGCGCCTGGGGCTGGGCGGCACTCACAGCGCGCAGGATCTGGGACGAATTCCCCTTCAGGTCGCCAGCGGTAGGATTGACCTGGAGCAGCGCGATCCGCACTCTTCAGTCTAACAAAGAGTTATGGCGGCGCCCTGCCGGCAATTACCCCCGGGTGCTTAACCGTTTTGGGGGTCGCGTCCTGGGACCATGGAGTAGGCTTCGACCGGGTTGAGTCGGCTACGAAGCTCCGATTCGAGTCTACCCAGGGTCGGTTGAGCGCGTGAGGGAAGATGCCTGCGGAAACGAGCAGAGGCTTGGGGTAGTTGTTCTAAAGCGGCCAGCGTGTCGCGCAGCATGGCATGTAGGTCGAGCTTGCCAACGGGCTGGTCCAGGGCCCACAGCGCCTCCACATAATCGGCGTCCAATTCAAATAGCTGCCGGATCAGCCGTTGGGGTATCTCCGCTGGTGTGAGATCCATCCGGTCCAGAGCACGAAACAGTGCCAGCAAGTCCAGTCTCGCCGCTTCCAGTCGCGGACGAAGGTCCGTAGGGATTTGGGCGGAGGAACGATGCTCCATAAGCCTGAGCATGACGCAACCCCTTCCGGCGAGCAACACCCCGCGTCCGCAGCGATCGCTTTTAAGCCAGAGAAGGCATCCGCAGCTGGTCCAGCAAGGTCCATTGATCGTTCAATAGCAGCAGGCGGAGCGCCAACAGGCGGCGCGCTCCCGCCTCGCTCCAGCGCATGCCGGCTTGCCGCATGCGGGCATGGATCACTTGTTTGTGCGCGCTCTCTACGGCGCCGCTGCCGATGCCATACCCCAGCCGGAGGTACTCGTCATACTGCATGCGGCTGACGTTTTCGCTGTAGTAACGAATGAGTCCGGCGAGACTCTCGCGCAACTCGGCCGTGTTCGGCCGCAGCCGTTTCAGCCGCGCAATCACAGCCTTGACCTTGCCGGAGCGTAGATCTTCGGCGATCGCATGAACCCACTGGTCCGCCTGTGCCGACTCATCGCCGTAGTGCAAGCGGGCAAACACCCACGCGTGTTCCACAGCGTGCCAGAAGTCGAGAATCTCGCAACGGCGGACGAACCACGTGGCTCGGTTCCAGATCCATTCGGCCCCGTCCCCCAAGATCACCACCATGGTTTCGGCGCCTAGCCAGTTCAGTTCCCGCATCTGCGCATACAGCCGATGGAAAATCGTATCCGCATCCCCCAGACAACTCACCAGAAAGCGCCGCACCACCGAGCGGCGTCCCGGCGAGACCTCGACACGTTCCTCCGGCAAGAGCAAAACCCCGGTCTTGACCTCACGGAAATGCCCATCCTCAACCGGAGGCAACGCAGGCAGCCTTTCACCCCCCTTGCGGCGCCGCCGATGCGCTCGCACTTGCATTCCTAGTGCGCATCCATCCACACTCAGAACCACCGTCGCGGGGGCATTCGGGCTCGCCACGTCCGGGCTTCGGCTGTCGGCATGGTACGCACTCAAGCCCTCGCTGTAGTTGGCGGCGGCTTCCCCCAAACGCTTCGTCGCTCGCCAGACCCCCATCGAGCTTACTTTGACTCCCAACAATAACCACGCCAAACGCGCCGCCAGCGGATACGGCGCGACCACTGCCAGCAGCGCCAACAAGCGGGCTAGCGAAGCGCTAAAGCGTCCCGGTTCCACGCCCAGCAAGTCCAGCAGGGGCCGGCACTGGACACCGCAGCGCTCGCAGCGGTAACGTGCGACCCGCACCTGGAGACGTCCAAAAAGAGCCCACCACGACACGGATCGGCTATCTTTGTGGTGCATAACCTGCCGACAACGCGGGCACTCCGGCGCCACCGCCTGCGCGGTCTGAGCCACCGCTTCCACTCTGCTCTGCAACTCCGCCAGCATGCGCGGACGGTATTCTTCCTCCACGGCACGTTCCAGGAGCATAAACTGCGACGCTTGCTCCACCACCTTCGGCCGGGCCGGAGCGGTCGATTCTTCCATAAAACATTATGTACTCATCCTGTCTCTATCTCGCCAGGACTTAAGTCGAGTTGCGCGAAATGGCATCCATTCCTCCCACCAGGGATCGATTCCCCAAAACGGTTAAGCACCCATTACCCCCGAAAAGCGGCCGCGCATTGCTGGAAATACAGCGGCTCCAGGTGAGGCTCGACACCGATACGCCGCAGCAGGTAGCCGTCGCTTGCCGGATAGTTCAAGCCTCTGCTGGTAGTGACGGCAGTCCGAAAACCGGCGCGCCGCACCACTTCAATACACTCCGTGGTAATGTCGCCGGGGCCGCCGTTGGGGTAACAGAAATGATCCACCGGGCGGCCCAACAGCTCTTCCATCCGTAGCTTCGAGCCTTTGATCTCAAGCTGCAGCTCGTCTTCCGCTGCGACGCGCGAGAGCACCGGATGGGTCCGGGTGTGGGCGCCGAAAGTGGCGACTCCCTCAGCCATCCGGCGGACATCGTCCCAGGTCAGGGGCGCGTCCTCGGCCGGCGGCGCGGGAGGAATGGCGATCTTCAGCCATTCCGGCAGGCACGCCAAAGCCGACAGGCGAGCCGCGTTCGGCAGCCGCTTCAAAGCCTCGCAGGAGTCTCTGGCTGCGCTGAGGCGTTGTTCCTGCGTGTCCAGTGAAAATTCCAGTGCGTTTCCATCCGAAAGTTCCTGGCGGAAGCGGCGCAGGGGCGAATGCAGAAAAGCGAACTTCACCTGGTCCACCCACAACCAAAGCTTGCCATCCAGAAAATCGGTCACCAGATAGACCGTAACCGGAATCTGCCAGGCGGCGAACACCGGATACGCCACTTCTCCAAAATCGCGGTAGCCATCGTCCACCGTGATGGCGATGGCATTCACCGGCAGAGGGTCGCCGGATCGCAGCCAGGACTCGACCTGGGCCAGCGACACGGGCGAATAATTCTCCCGGATATGGCGGCACTGGTTTTCCAAATCGCCCGTCTTGCGAAACCGGTGGTACATCAGGATGCGCAACCCTTTCCGGTTCATCCAACGCACTACCCGCAGGCCGCCAAGCTTGTGAAACGCCGCCCGCGCACCGCGCCGCACTGTGAGTCCCGCGCCCACACCGCTACCAGCTACCAGACGCGCACGGGGACATCGCCGGGAGAGATACCGAAACCGGCGCTGACGTTGTAGATCGGACGGTTATACGCCGCAAAGCCCGGGCTGAAGTACCGCAGCACTGTGGCGCTGAATACCGAATGGATGATTCGCGAGAGCGAATGCGAAGCCGACACGCCGCCACCATAATCCCCGTAAATTCCGGTGACGTTGGCGATCGAGTCGCCTCTGTCGTATTCCCCCTGCGCGGCAAAACTCCAGCGGTGGACGCCGGTATAGGTGTAACCGCCCGTGAACCGGGTCATATAAGTGGTCAAGAACAGTCCGTTCCCTGGTGTGACTGTATGGCCGCCCCCTACGTAGAGCACCCCTTTACGAAACACATAGGATATGCGTGCGTTAATCTCAGGGAGATAGTTCACCGAGTAAATCACCGCGGTGGTGGAGGTAATGCCAAATAACTCAGTAATGATCGGGTCCACCGGAACGCTCTGCACGAACTTACTTTCAGCCCGCGCTATTCCGGCATAACCGCTGAACTCCAGACGCCGGGTCAGGCGTACGGCGTAGGTCCCGGTAAAGGCGTGAATGTCCGCGCTGCTGAAAATACCGTGATATCCATAATGCAGGAAAGTATAGTTCACGCCGATGGTGGAGTTGCGCGTAAGGCGGTATTGCATGTCGCCGCGCGCCGATTCGCCTGTGACGCCGTAAAGAGCGCTGGAACGCCGCCGGTTCAAAAAGAAATCCCCACCGAAATCGAATGACAGCCGGGTAGACTTCTGCAAGGTGAAGTCCGCCTGTGAGGCAAAATAGATCGTGCGGTTATCGAAGAAGTCTGTGTTGGGAATGTAGCTGGTGGTCGGATCGAATGGCAGCGCTTCCGTAACCGCCGGCAATCCGGTGTCGCGCGAAAACATTCCTGCCGTTTCCCGCAGGGTCAGTAGCGTGTGACGAGTAAACTGATGCGAGATCCCGACGAGCAGGCTCTGGTCCCCGTTGTCATAATAATCCACGGGTCTGTAATAGTAGAGTGCCCCCCGGTAATCCAGGGACACCTTGGTATGGCGCCATCGATGTATCCCGCTGATGCCGCCGGTGAGGGCGATACCGTAGCCGGTGGTGTTGGCCACCTGGCCCGGAGTAGTCACCAGAACGCCGGCCAGGCCGGTGCTATAAACACCGGTAATGTCCAGATAGGGCCGAAAGTTGATCTGGGCGCTTGAAAGTGCCGCAGGAGCTTCGCCGCGGCTGAGGATGGCCGGACCGGCATACTGGGCCCATAGCGGTGCAGCCAGCCAGAACAACGTAAGCGCTCGTGGAAGATGCAATCCTTTATGCTCCTGTTGCCGGCGGGTGGCGTGCCAGGCGGAAACTCAAGTCTGACAAGCGCCTTCGGAAATTGTCAAGCCAACGGATGGATATTGCGGTGTGCTCGTTGGCACTCTATTTCCGCGGTAAATTAGAAACCAAAGCTGGCGCCGGGCGCTCTGCCTTCTGAAACCATAATTCCAGCATCAGCAGCGACCATAGCCATTGGTTGTTATCGCGCCGCCCGGCCTGGTGCTCTTCGAGCAGATGGCGGACAAAGGCTTGCGCCGCGATGCCTCGCCCCACGAAGCGCGTGGAGGTTAGCTCATCCCAAAGCAGTTCGCGCAACTCATTGCGGAACCATGCCGCCAGGGGAACTCCGAATCCCATCTTCCCGCGTGAAAGCAGTTCTGCCGGGAGACGGTCGCCAAGCGCCTGCAGGAGAATGCGCTTACCGCGGCCTCCGGCGATCTTCCAACTGTGCGGCATGGCTGCGGCCAGCGCCGCCAACTCGTGATCCAGCAATGGACAGCGCACTTCGAGCGAGTTCGCCATCGACATACGGTCCACCTTCACCAGCATGTCGCCGGTCAGGTTGGCCGTGCTTTCAAAGTACATGGCCTGCGACACGATATCCGCATCCTCCGGCAGCAGGCAATCGGCGAAGGTACAGCGGAGAAAGCCCTCCTCGGCCGGCAGCATCCATTCCGGCTGAAGCAGGCGCGAGCGCAGGAAGTAGGGCGTGTAATTGAACTCGAAATAGCGCTCTAAAGCCGTAGGCCGGCTAATCATCCGCAGGTAGTTCTTGCCGTACGCCGAATACGGTAGCCAGGCTGCAACGCGATCTAAGCAGCGCCGCGCCAACTGCGGGAGACGATCGAGCCGTTCCCACCGGCTCACGGCCAGAAAGCTATCGTACCCCCCGAAAAGCTCATCGCCTCCATCCCCGCTTAACGCCACTTTCACAAAACGGGCGGCGAATTCGGACACGATGAATGTTGGGATGGCGGAGGAGTCGCCGAACGGCTCGCCGAAATGGTCCACCAGTTTCTGCACCAGGCTCAACGAGTCCGGACGCACCACAATCTCATGGTGTTCAGTGTGGTACTTACGCGCCACCAGCGCCGCGAAGGGCAGTTCGTTAAAGGCGCTTTCTTCAAACCCGATCGAAAAAGTACGCACTGGCTCGGGCGATTGCAGCGCCATGGAAGCCACCACCGAGCTCGAATCGATCCCGCCGCTCAGAAACGCACCCAGCGGCACGTCCGCAATCATCCGGATGCGCACGGATTCATCGAACTTGTGGCGGATTTCCGCTGCGGCCTCGGTTTGCGAAGGCGAGCCCGCGTCCCGCACGCCAGGAACTGGCGGCCGCCAATAGCGCCCCGTCGACACGCCGCCGCTCCGGTCGTAAGTCAGCCAAGACCCTGCCGGCAGCTTCCGCACCGCCTTATAACCGCTAAAGGGGTCGGGGATGTAGTTGAATTGAAAATAGAGCCGCAAGGCTTCCGGGTCCGGATCGAGCGGAATACCCGTCTGTTGAAGGCAGCTCAGCTCGCTGGCGAAATACAGGCCCTCCGGGCGGATCGCGTAATACAGCGGCTTTTTCCCGAAGCGATCCCGTGCCAGCAAAAGCCGGCTTCGCCGTGCATCCCAAATGGCCAACGCGAACATGCCTCGCAACCGCGTCAGGGCGTCGGTGCCGAATTCCTCGTAGAGATGGACAATCGTTTCCGTATCGGTGTGGGATTGAAAACGGTGGCCGCGCCGTTCCAGATCGTCGCGCAGTTCGCGGTAGCTGTAGATCTCTCCGTTGAAGACGATCCACACCGAGCCGTCTTCGTTGGCAATCGGCTGATGGCCCGTGCTCAGATCGATAATGCTCAGCCGCCGCATGCCGATGGCGCAGCCGCCATCCACATAGAAGCCTTCGTCGTCCGGGCCGCGGTGGCGGATTTCATCGCACATGGCCTGCACTAAGCCGGCGGGCGCGCTGCGGTCGTGGAAATAGAACCCTGCGATACCGCACATAAGCAGTATGGCGTGGCGCAAGGCCATCGCCTTAATGCACTGTAGCATCCCAGGAATGGCACGCGAAGCAGGGTGGAAAGGTACGGCATACTAAACAGTGATCCCATTGCGATGAAAGTGGCACAACTCGGGCCTTACCCGCCGCCGGAAGGGGGCGTGCAGACGAACCTGGTGGCCATCCGCCACTATCTGGAGGACAGCGGCCATTCCTGCGTAGCCGTCAACCTGACCCGCTTTCGGGGCACGGCGCCGGGAGTCTATTACCCTTCAAGCGCGCTTGCGTTGGTGCGCCTTCTATTGCGCCTGCGCGTCGATATTCTGCACCTTCACTTCGGCGGCCATCTGTCGCCGCGCCTGCTGGGGCTGGCATTTCTGTGCACCCTCCTGCCGGGCCGCAGGACGGTTCTCACTGTTCATTCGGGCGGCTATCCTTCCTCTCCCGCCGGTCAAACCGCCGGCCGCTGGACCCTGCGCGGCTTCATCTTCCGCAGGCTCGACGGCCTGATCGCCGTGAACGCCGAAATCGCCGCCCTGTACCGCAAGTTCGGCGTCCGCCCGGAGCGCATCCGCACGATTCTTCCCTTTTCGATCACCCCGCCCTTGCGTTCCGATCCCTTGCCGGAGAAGCTGCGGCTTTTTGTAGCCAGCCATGGCCCCGTGTTGCTCAGCGTGGGAGGGCTGGAGCCGGAATACGACCTGCCCCTGCAAATCGACACCCTGGAGGATCTTCTTCCGCGCTATCCGGATGCCCGGCTGGTGATCGCCGGCGGCGGCAGCCTGGAGCACGACCTGCGCCGCCACATCGCTTCCAAGCCCTACGCCGACCACATCCTGCTCTATGGCGACCTGCCGCGCGCCGCCACCCTCCGCGCCATGCTGGACTGCGATGCCGTGCTGCGCACCACGCTCTACGATGGCGATTCGATCTCCGTGCGCGAGGCCCTTTACCTGGGGACGCCGGTAATCGCCACCGACAACGGCATGCGCCCCCCCGGCGTGCGCCTGATTCCCATCGCAGACCGCCGCGGGCTGCGGGATGCCCTGTTCGAAGTGCTATCCGCCGGGCGGGAGCGGCCGCCCGTATCAGGCAACGGGCAGGAGAACCTCCGCGCGGTGGTGGACTTTTACCGGGAGCTGCTCCAGTGATATGCTAGCTTAAGCTAGCATAAGGACAAGTCATGCAGGAAATCGGGGCCTTTGAAGCCAAAAACACACTTGGCACTTTATTGGACCGCGTCGAGCGCGGCGAGGAGATTGTAATTACCCGGCACGGCAAACCGGTGGCTCGGCTGGTCCCAAACCCCGCTGGAATAAACCGCGAACAGGCGCGCCAAGCCGCTGAGCGCATTCGCGCCCGGGCCAAAGCTTTAAAGCTGGGACCCTTCGATTGGGAGGCGCTCAAAGCGGACCGGGATGAAGGCCGGCCGTGAGCCTGGTGCTCGACAGCTCGGTCGCTTTGGCATGGGCTTACAGTGACGAGACCACCCAGGCGATTCGCGATGTCTTTGACAGGATTGCTGACAACGGTGCTTACGTCCCGTCGCTTTGGCGACTGGAGGTCGCCAACGTTCTACAGATTGGTGTGAAACGCGGTCGTACGGACGGAGCTTTCCGGGACGCCGTCCTGGCCGACTTGGCGCTTCTGCCGATCCGCCTGGATCTCGAAACGGATCGTCAAGCTTGGGGTGGGACGATGCAACTCGCGATCCATTACGGCCTGACTTCGTACGATGCGGCTTACCTGGAATTGGCGCAACGGCGCAAACTACCGCTCGCCACGCTCGATCGCGAATTGCGAGCTGCCGCTAAAGCGGAGGGAATCGTGCTACTGGGCGAGAACCCGTAGCCGCCTTTCCATGGGCGGCATCACGGCGCGGCGGCGCGGTCTACCTCATATCATACACACCCGGAAGGAATTACCAATGAACCCGGTGGGCTGCAAGAGGCAGCAGCCGGTCGTATTGTCCGCGAGAGTTCCGCTCGAACAACCTGGCTGTATGGATAATTGGTATCGAGGCCGACCCGAGCCTTGGGGGAAGGGGCCGCGTACCCACAGAACCCCTTACGGAATCAGGACCCGGACCGCCGCTGTCAGTTGAACCGGCTTGTCCTCGATGTAAACAGTTCGACCAAGATTGAGACCAAGATATACGTTGTACTTTCCTGGTTTCAGTTCATATAACGCGGAGAGGTCCAGATTCTCCTGGAAGGACTCAGTCGTCTTGAGACATCTACTCGTAATGCTTGTCGATACTAGCGGTAGGGGGTCCGTCGGCGAGCGCCTCCCGCGCTCAACTCGGCCCACCTCCCGACCCGTGTCTGAGATCACTCGCACCTTGAAATCCAGTTCCGGCTGTGCCCGGATCATGACAACGGACGCTTGGTTTATGTTTGTTACAGTAATGGGCAGATGGGCGGGCGATTCGTCGGCTGAAACCACCTTCATCTGGCAGTACGACGCAGAGGGCGCCTGACCAAGGAGAGGCCCACCAAGCGCCAAAGTCATTACAATAAGTGGTAAATGTTTCACGATCATGCACTCCTCAAAAATGGCACGACGTTGCACCAGCCCCCAATGTGGTGGCGCTGGCCGTAGGGTGTCTTCGGCTCATGGCCGCTGGCTGAGGATACACGCACCTTGAAGGCCAACTCGGATCGCGTAATCCCTGTACGGACAGGCAGCGGGCGCCTGGGCGAGCAAGAGGGTGCTTTGCGCGAACAGCATCGCAATAGCGGACAGTAAGCGTTCCAAACCAGTGGCCCCGGTCACGGGCAGGGCGCCGTCACAGCGGCCCTCCTCAAGGGGCGAAGGTTATCACTAGCTTATTTGTATTCCCCGCTGGGCGAGCCGGGCACGTTATCCGCGATGGATCGGGGTTGCGGCCCAAGACCGCGTTAGAGGTTGGTGAACTCCGCGGGGGAGGGGCACGACGCGGACTGTCAGCTTGCGGCTACTGAGGTGGCGCGCCGAGGGCTTTCTGCGCCCTGCGGGCCGCAGCCGCAACCGCCGTATCGGCGTCGGCCGTGTGCGCGGCGATATCCGGCAAGTAATTGCGCGCGCCGACCCGCTCAGCGTATCCGAAGACCGCCATCTCGGAGGTCGGCTCCGCCTTCGCCAACACCGCCCGGAAGTCATCCTTGCTCAGGAGATAGTGCCAATCACCGAGCACCTGCAGGGCTTCCGCCACTTTGACCGCCTCCCCTTTCCGGACGATAGAAAGGGCGACCTTTTCAGCGGCTGGATTTCCACGAAACTTCGCCAGCGCCAGGATTGGAGACACAGTGAGACCGTTCCCCGCCAGTCGCTCCAAGTAAGGAATAACCAACGGAGAATCCGCCACCGATAGTGCCTCCTCCGCCTCCCTCCGCCGCCAGTACTCAGTCGACTGGTCCAGAGGGAGAGCGTAGCCTGAGATTGCCCCGGCCACGTCGCGTTCACTTCCGGAAAGGACGACGATCTGAAGCCGCCCCCCTCCCTTTGCAGCGGCGGTAGAAGAGCTCGGCGTGGTGCACTCTATATCGATCGAATATTCCAGGTCGTGGGTTCCCGGCGCAAGTTCCCCGATGAACCTTTGGAGGTAGACTCTCACGGACCAAGTCTCACCGGAATCCAGAGGCAACATCGGGACCTTCCATGACGCCGGGGCCCAGGCTAGAGGCTCACTTGGTTGAGCACCTCGCTGCCTGCCTGCCGCCGGAAAGACACTGATTCCCTTGCGTGGACCTACGAATGCGGGGTAGTCGGCCCACAGCTTGGCGCCTTCGTGGGTTCCATTCGTAATCGCCAAAAGGACCTCGATCGGTTCGCCTTGGAAATAGGACGCCTTCGTGGGGACCAGAGTGGCGGTCAGTCCGTCCCCCGCGCGAGCGACTGCGCCAGCCCCAGCCACGGCCGACGCTATTAAAAAATGAAGAATTCGTTTGCGCATCGTGCTCCTCCGTCAGGGTTTAGTGACCGTAATCAAATTCGGCGTGCCGGTGTTGGGAGTCGCGCTGCCTGCGGTTGAGGTATAGCCATTCGCCGTAGCCACCGCCCCGGCCTTCGAAGTCGTGAGATGAAATGTGCCGCTTCCGTCCACAGTGATTTGCTGCGTTATTGTAAAGCCCGAGTTCGCCATCGGGATGTTGTTGGCGCCCGTCCGGAAATCTTGGAAGATGTGGACTTGGCTGAAGGGGAGCGTCCCGGTTGCCGGCTGGAAGCCGTTTGGCACGCCCGCGCCGGTTCCCGTAAGGAACCAGCCGGGAGCAAGGTGGACGTCCGCTGTGAAACTGGTGGCCGAATTGTACGTTGGGGCCGGAACGCCTATCCCAAATTGAGCAAACACCCCAGTGCCTTGACCCGCCTGGACCTGTTCCTCAATATTGACCGAACCCAGATCCGTGACGCTGCCGCTGTCCGATGCCCATCCGTCCTGGACGCTTATACCGATGTAGGCTACCCCGTTGAGAGTCAAAGGGCTGGCGTTCGTGTAGGTCGCCAAGTAGGCGTCAGTGAAGTTGAGCGGAATCGCCGCGACGCTGAACCCGGTGCTCGTCACCACGTTCTGGCCAAGCAACTGGGCCACCAGATTGAGGTGGCCCGCATTCCCACCGCCGGTTCCGCCGGTGGTGGGCGCTGTTTGAGTCGTGCCGACGAGGTTCACCGTGGTTGTTGTTGTTATTGTCTGGCTCGCCCCTCCGGCAATTGTGAAGTCGCCGTTGGTCGTGTTGTTGTTCAACTTAGCGACAACTATGTTGAAAGGGGATCCAGTGAGATTCGGTTGTACCGTCACCTGGATCTGCGTAGTAGCGGTTGGCGGTATCCGGTTCGGCATTCCCGAAGGCGTGTCGGCGTTCGTTACAGTCGGTATCACAATATTCACGATGGTCAAATTCGCCGAGGCGCTCAATTGGCCAAGCGACGCGATGATCTGAACATCCCCGACGCTCTGGCTTACTTGCAGGGGAGTCACGGTCACCTGTTGGGAACCGCCATCAACCAAGGTGAAGCTGGCGGGGCTGACGGAAGCCCTGCCTGCGGGCGAGACCGTGATCGTAACGGTCCCGCTTGCGCCGCTAACGGTGACGGCCGCTGTGATTGCCTGCGCCGGGCTGAGGACGGCAATGTTGCTGGTGAGGCCGATTGTCAGCTCGGGCTCCGCCGCAGCGACGTCAAGCGGTGCCACGACTTCGCAGATATCGCCATTCCCGCCGCCTCGTTCGGAGGTATTGAAGAAGCAGCCGCAGAGGTTCACATCCAGTGTGTAGCCGCCGGCCTGAACGCTCGCGGGCGGGCTCAGCGTCACCGTCAGCGAGTTTGGAAGCACGTTGTCGACATACGCCCAGCGCACATATCCGCCATTCAGAAGGGGAACGGCGGTCCCCTCGGTGTACAGGTCATCCGGGCCGGGCGAGTCGATCGTGAAGGTGGCCGTCTGGCCTGCTGTGACGGTGTATTCCCCGCTGGGCGAGCCGGGCACGTTATCGGCGATGGCCACGTGGAACTGCACAGCCCCTCCGTTCAACGCTATCACGTAGGTGCCGTGCTACTCCTGGGGGCTGGCTGTAAAAGGGCACTGGGGCGCCGTTCAGGGCGCCATCACGCCGCCCTTGGCCTTCAGCGTGTAGCTCAATTCCCGCTGTAAGATTACCTTCCCCGCGCCATCGAATTTCGGCATGTCCCAGGAGTATTTGACCTGAATCGTGTAGTCCGCTCCAGGCTGAATCTCGTATAGGTTTGAAAGACGAAGCGTGCTGGTTCGCGTGTCCCCAGGTCTCAGGTCGAAGCCGCTGATCGGCCCCATGATGAAGACCGGTTGCCCGCTCCGGGCGCGTTGCTGGACGGACAACAGCTCTCTGCCCTTCTCCTTGAGCGGCGCGGGCCTGCCGGAAGAGTCCAGGACTGTGAACTCGTAGGTAAGCATGCCCTCGCTGAGGCGTATCGGGAAGGAGGAGACGTTCGTCAAGCTGACGGCCACCAGCCCCCGCCACACATGATCGGGAGCGGGAAAATAGCGCGCCACCAGCGCCGGCGGGTCGGGATCGAGTGCTTGCGCAGCCCTCAGCTCCAGCACGCCGTTCGAAGGGCGGTCGGCGGGCAGTTGCACGGGGGCGTCGGAACTCTGCGCCTCGGCGCAGATGCCGACAGTCAGAAGACATAACGCCAGCGGTCCGAATCGGCTTCTCACGGTTCTCCTCCTATCTACTGATTGCATGGTGGGACCTGAGCGCTCACTTGCTGTGACCACGATGGATACTGAGATCCCCCGCCTGCCGAGGTATTCGCTAAAAACGTAGCCGTCGGCGGATCCCCACCTGACCCGGCCGAAAGCCCGCCGCCCAGGAACTGCCATCCCTGCGCAGGGCTTGTGTAGGTCGCCGTCGCGACCCAGGTCCAGTCGACCCGCCACAGCGGCACCCATATCCCGCCCGTATTATTCGGCGGATTTGGTTGGTACATGAGGAAGGTCGAGAAACTCTCGTTGGCCGATACCTGGTTGTCGGGAGGGTTGGACAGCGGCACACTTGGGGAGTCGCATGAATAGCCGGCGGTACCTCCAGCGACACACGGGGGGTAATTTGGGGACCCGGCGTTTGCCGTCACGTCCAAGCCGCTGGTGTTGAAGGGGCACACGGTGCCGGACGTGTTCGTCTGGTTGATTTGGGCGTTATTCACTATCCCCACCCACTCGTACGCGTCGTTAGAGAAGCCGGGTGACCCCTGCTGCAATGTATACTGGAAGGTCATTCCCCACTGGCTACCCCTCTGGGCGGTGCTTGGGCTGTACAGGCACATTGCCAACACTCCCCCGACCGTGGGGCACTGGTTGGTGATTGCGGACCCCGTTTGCATTTGCGCCGGGTTAAGCGTCAAGTTTGGTGCCAACACGTTGAACTGCGCGTCAGCCTCTTGGGGGGCCCATCCGAGAACGTAACGATAACCGAGACGGCAGCGCCCTCAGCGTAGAATTGCCCGTCGACCGTCTGGTCCGTCCAGGCAAAGGAGATCGACGACTGTGTGGGCCCGGCAAGCCAGCCTGCCGGAATCGGCAAAAGCGCCCCTGCGGACTTCTGCATCTGGGAGGGGTCATTTGCGGGGCTCCAGTTGATGGCTGTATTCCCGGGGATGTACCAGGAATAGCCGGCGACGGTTTGCCCGCTCGCAAGGCCGGAAATGTTGGCGGTGAGATCAATATACTGTCCGACGAGGACGTTCGGTGTGGGATTCGACTGAGTGGGCGTGCAACTGGGGGAACAGGTGATCGTCACTGTTGGGGCTGGCGGCGGCTCCTCCACCTCAATCGGCGCCACCACTTCGCAAATATCGCCATTGCCACCGCCTCGTTCGGAGGTATTGAAGAAGCAGCCACAGAGGTTCACATCCAGTGTGTACCCGCCCGGTTGAACGCTCGCGGGCGGGCTCAGCGTCACCGTCAGCGAGTTTGGAAGCACGCTGTCCACATACGCCCAGCGCACATATCCGCCATTCAGAAGGGGAACGGCGGTCCCCTCGGTGTACAGGTCATCCGGGCCGGGCGAGTCGATCGTGAAGGTGGCCGTCTGGCCTGCTGTGACGGTGTATTCCCCGCTGGGCGAGCCAGGCACGTTATCGGCAATGGCCACGTGGAACTGCACAGCCCCTCCATTCAAGGCTATCACGTAGGTGCCGTGCTGGGCCTGCGCGCTGGCTGTGACGGTCACGTTCAGCGATCCCGATCCGCTTCCCGAACAGGTTACGCCGGTGATCGAGCCGTTGGTGTCCAAAGCGCCGTTGCTGAGCAGAATACCGCAGCTCGTGATCGGTGGGGCGTTGGCGCTCAGGGTGATGGGCACCTGCACGGATTGGCCGCTGTTGAGGACCGCCGTGGGGGTGCTCGTCACCGTCGTCACCTGCGTGCTGAGGGTGAATTGGGCGGCCTGTTGATTGTACCCCGAGGCCGAACCTGTGACGGTGATCGGAAAGGCCCCGCCGGGGGCGTTGGCGGAAGCGCTGAAGGTCAGGGTGGTGGTCGCGGTGCTATTCGATCCGCTCAGGTACACCGGCGAGGACCCGAAGGCGCCGGTGACGCAACTCGTCGGGCTGGTGGCGCATGCCGGCATCCCGGCCACGCCCAAGGTCACCCAGCCGCTGAACCCGTTCACGGATGTTACCGTGACCGGGTAAGTGACGCTCTGGTAGGACGTCAGTGCAGGCGAAGGGCTGGGAGTGCCCACGGTAACGAAGAAGTTCGCCGCACCCCCCCTGCACTATGATGCCGGGCGTTGTGTGCCAGAGGGTTCCGGATTCTCCAGTCCCCTGGAAGGTAAAGGCCGTGTTATTCCCGGCGGTGCAGTAATCGTTATAGATCAATCGCCCCGAGCGAAAAACGAATACGTTCTCCGGCCTGCGCAATGCCACTCCTCGTAGTACCAAATTGCGTTCGGGTAGCTGGCCACGACCGCGTTCAGCGCCGACAGTAACGTCACGCCTTCAACCCTGTATCGACGCCCTGGAGGCCTCGGCTCCGCCACTCCGTTTACGATCCTAGGCACCGGCTGGAGCCCGGGTCCCTGCTGAAGTGCTTCGGCGGCTCCCAGCGCCGCGAGGCGACGCCGGACGCTGTCCGACTGGGACAGATTGCTTACCGCTAGATACACGGCTGCCGTCGTATCCCACTCAAATCGCTCGATGCGGACGTCCATCACGGGAGGCGGGTCTCTTTTTGGCAGGATGTTGACGACACCCTCCCGAATTGTCCAGTAGTAGGCGGGATGCACGGATGTCATCAGGTCGAGCGCGCCCGCTAGGGAAGACCCTGAGCCGACAAGCAGGGGGCTTTGAGCGGGATCACCGCAGCCGGAGCGTACGACCATTCCCCCGGGGCGCCCCGCGCTTCTCAGTATTCCCGCGAGCGCCTCCTGGATGGAGCTGGGGGCCAGAGACACACCCTGGTTCAAATCGACCCCTTCGGCCTCCGTCCTCATCCTCGCGGTGGCCCCCTGCGCGAGGAGCGCGGGATGCAGGGCGGAAGCCATAACGATTATCATTGCTGCATCTCTGCAACACATTTCGGACCCTCCGTGTTGGCAGGCCACGCCTGCCCGGCCTACTTATTCGTCACCATAATGGTGGCCTGCAGCGTTCCATTGAAGTTCCCTTTCGACACGCTGTTAGTCGTCGTCAGGTTAAAGGTGGTTTGCTGGTTGGTTGGCCCAATGCCGACTGAGAAGCCCTGTACGAAGGCCTGGTTCTCGTTCAGCGCTAAGCATGTCTGGCTAAGGCCCAGATATTGGATGTCGATGATGTCGGCAGTGCACATGTTGCTGCCAATGCCCCCAGGGCAGTTCTGCAGTGTGTATGACGTGGTCTGGGTCGCCGGCGCTGGCGGAGTACCGGAGAACTGCGAGAACGCCTCAGTCAATGAAAGTGTCAGGCCCTGAATTACGTTAGGCGGGTCGGCCTGGTCGACGAGCACGTATGCAAGGTTCCGGTAGACGCCGCATTGATTCATTAGAAGCACCATACCTGCCGCGTTGATCACATTGCCGTTCGCTGCGGTGCCGTCCGGCGTCTCAAGGGGTCCATATCCGTTGGGCGCGCCGGCCGGAGGAGTGCCGGGGTACGTTTGCCTGACGAGGCTCGTGGGGATCTGCACGTAGAAGTTCAGGGTGCCCGTAGCGCCCCCAACCGTAACGCCAACATTGCCGCCTTTCGTGCCAACAGGGATAGCGAATGTTGTGTCAATCTCGGTGGAGGTCGATTTGACGACGGTTACGGTGATCCCAGGAGCGGTGACGGTTGGGTTCGGCCCGAAGCCGGACCCGAGTATGGACACGCCAACCGATGCGCCAACTGGCCCCAGGGACGGTGTCATTACCGTGACGGCCGCCGGCGCCGCCTCCACCTCAATCGGCGCCACGACTTCGCAGATATCGCCATTGCCGCCGCCTCGTTCGGAGGTGTTGAAGAAGCAGCCGCAGAGGTTCACATCCAGTGTGTACCCGCCAGCCTGAACGCTCGCGGGCGGACTCAGCGTCACCGTCAGCGAGTTTGGAAGCACGTTGTAGACATACGCCCAGCGCACATATCCGCCATTCAGAAGGGGAACGGCGGTCCCCTCGGTGTACAGGTCATCCGGGCCGGGCGAGTCGATCGTGAACGTGGCCGTCTGGCCTGCTGTGACGGTGTATTCCCCGCTGGGCGAGCCTGGCACGTTATCGGCAATGGCCACGTGGAACTGCACAGCCCCTCCATTCAAGGCTATCACGTAGGTGCCGTGCTGCGTCTGGGCGCTGGCAGTGACGGTCACGTTCAGCGATCCCGATCCGCTTCCCGAACAGGTCACGCCGGTGATCGAGCCGTTAGTATCCAAGGTGCCGCCGCTGAGGAGCACACCGCAGGTCGTGATCGGCGGGGCGTTGGCGCTGAGGGTGATGGGCACCTGCACGGATTGGCCGCTGTTGAGGACCGCTGTGGGGGTGCTCGTCACCGTCGTCACCTGTGTGCTGAGGGTGAACCCAGCGGTTCGGGATGGGTACCCCGGGACCGAGCCTGTGACGATGAGGGAAGAGGCTCCGCCGGGAGCGTTAGCGGAAGCGCTGAAGGTCAGGGTGGTGGTCGCGGTGCTATTCGATCCGCTCAGGTACACCGGTGAGGAGCTGAAGGTGGCCGTGACGCAATTCGTTGGGCTGGTGGTACACGTCGGCAGCAGCGACCCCGCGGACGTGGGGACGACCGGCGCGCGTTTGCGCCTCTACCCGCCCACGCCCGGCCGGTCGCACGCCCCGAGCCTGCCAGAAGGGCCTGATGCCCGCGGGCCTACGGAATCCGGATCTGGACGGCAGCGATTAGTGGATTGCCTCTCGCTGCCGGGTGCCGGCGCAGGCCAACCCTCAGGGCGCGATCACGCCACCTTTGGCCTTGAGGGTGTAGGTCAGCTCCCGCTGTAGAATCAATCTCCCCGCGCCGTCAAATTTGGGCATGTTGCGCTCGTATCTCACCTGGATCGTGTAGTCGGTGTATGGCTGGAACTGCTTTCCCACGCCAATCAGGCTATCCCTCGTCGCTCCGGGCTGCAGAACATAGGCTATGACCTGAAAAAATACGGCGTCTGGCTTCATCGGATCTGGTAGATGCACCAGCCTGCCCGATGAATCCAGAACCGTGACCTCGTACGTGAGATTGGACTCCCCGAGGCGGATCGGGTGCTGTGAAATATTCTTGAGGTGGGCCATCATCAGGCCGCGCCAAACGTGATCGGGGTAGCCTACGATGTCCGGCCTTGGCGGATCTGGCGCCAGCGCTTGCGTCACGCTGAGTTCAAGAACGCCGTTCGAAGGGCGGTCCGGCGGCAGTTGTACTGGCGTGCCCGGCTCTTGTGTCTGGGCGGCGAGAGCGACCGCCGCCAGAAGCGATAGCGTTTTCGGCAAGGTATGGTTCCTCATTGTTCTGTGCTCCTGTCACTGCTAGTTGCACGGGGCCTGGTAGTTGATAGGCTGCGCCCACGTGGGGTACTGCGACTGGCCACTTTCGTTCGTCGCGTTCCATCGCATTGTTACCGTCGGTTTGGTGCCCGGCGCGGTCGTCCCTCCCGCCTTGAACTGCCAGGCGCCCCCCGCCAGTATCGCGTCTGCGCTCCAGGTCCAGTTTACGCTGAACAGCGGAACCCAGAATCCCCCGTTCGCGGCGGCGGGCGGCATTGGCTGGTACATAAGAAATGTCGAAAAGCTCCAGTTGACTACGAACTCCTGGAAGCCAGTGCTCGGAAGCAGGACGGCTGGGAGTCGCACGCGAACACCCCAGTCCCTTGACCCGCCTGGACCTGTTCCTCAATATTGACCGAGCCCAGATCCGTGACGCTGCCGCTGTCCGATGCCCATCCGTCCTGGACGCTCATTCCAATGAATGCAGTAGCTTTAGCTAGCTCGTAGCCGTCGCGATAGTGCCCGTGTTCGCCGACACCGAAAGGTTAATTTGCTGTCCAACGGCAACATTGCTTGTGGTGCTTGGAAAGACATTGTTCCCATTAAACTGGATGGTCAGCGCCGGCGCAACCGGCGCTGCCTGCTCCACCTCAATCGGCGCCACGACCTCGCAGATATCGCCATTGCCGCCGCCTCGTTCGGAGGTATTGAAGAAGCAGCCGCAGAGGTTCACGTCCAGTGTGTACCCGCCGGCCTGAACGCTCGCGGGCGGACTCAGCGTCACCGTCAGCGAGTTTGGAAGCACGTTGTAGACATACGCCCAGCGCACGTATCCGCCATTCAGAAGGGAACGGCGGTCCCCCTCGGTGTACAGCTCATCCGGGCCGGGCGAGTCAATCGTGAAGGTGGCCGTCTGGCCTGCTGTGACGGTGTATTCCCCGCTGGGCGAGCCGGGCACGTTATCGGCTTTTTCGATTCGAAAGCGGGCTGTACGCGGCCGCGGGTGTCGTGTGCCAGTTTTCGCGATGGGAGGAGGCTTTCGGCTCCGTGCTGGAAGTATAGGCGGGTGCAACCACCGAGAACATCGCGTTTCGCTTGGTGTTGGCGCCGCTGAAGTCAGCTACGAAGAGGGTGAACGATGAGTCTAGCCTAGACTTGGCACGTGTGTGCCGTGCTGCGCGACGCCGGCCCTAACCACGGATGCGAATTGGTCGCCCGACAGGTCATGTCGTCGTTCCGGCTGCTGCGGGCTGAAAGCGCTGGGAGGTGGGCTGACCGCGAGAGGAGATTCTCAGGCCTCTGGCCGCGGCTTCCACGCCCTGTTCGCCACGGGCGCTTGGCCCTCCGATCTCCACACGTGCAAGCGGAGATCATAGGCGCGTCCGCTGCCGCTTTACCTCTCCTGAGGATGCTCAAGGTAGGCCGTTATGGCCTGCCGAACCTGCTCGTCCCTCTCGGACGACAGGGCGGCACGTAGTTGTTCGAATGCCCAGTAATCCCCAATCTCGTGTAGGGCGTAGCTAGCCACCGTCCGCACTACGGGATCGGCAGCGGCCAGCGACTTGCCGACCAAACGCCTGAACTCCGGAAGGTCCGCCGCCGAAACGTGCTTGAACGGCGCGAGGGCGTACAGGGCCCCTAGGGTATCCTGGGTGTTCGCTGGAAGCCTAAGGACGTCCAGAACATCGCCGAGGCACTCCTCGTGACCCAGGCTGAGCATTGCTTGCGCTGCGCCTATCCTCGCAAGGCCGGATCCGCTCGGATCGTGGCACAGTTTCCCCAGGGCAGCAAGGCCCTCTTCCTCCGCGCCGAGCTTCACGGCTGCGACGGCGATCAAAGTCCGCGCGCCGGGCAGTGCCTCCGCCCGTAGCGCAGCCAGGATCGCGGGGGCAACGTCCTTCTCTCCCCTCGCCGCCAGCCTGGCTGCGGCAAAGGTGCGCACCGACGCGTCGGAGTGGTGCAGTGCGGTTAGCAACCCCTCTTTCGTGGGTGGGATATGGTACCGCTCCCACAGGACCCGCTCGTCCATATCTGGCACGGGCTGGCCGTCGGCAGCGCGGGCCGCCGGCGAAAGGGAAACCGCCGCGAGAGCACAACCGAACACGAACGCGAACGCGAACGCGAGCGTCTTTCGTCTCATTTTCACCTCACTGTTGCGCTACCTTCGTTACGCTGACCGACGTCACGGGGGTGCCGTTTATGGCGCTGTGCGTAAAGGTTTTCGTCAGCGTGAAGGTGCCAATAACGCTTCCGTCGCACGACGACGTATAGTTCTGGACACATGTCACCTGGCAGGAATAATTCGGGCCCTGACCGGCAAGAAGGTCGACTGCGACCGCCGTCGCATGCTCGTCCATGAACTCATCCTCGCCGACCGGAGGAAACGGGTATCCGAATGCCGTGGCGCCATTGTTGTATGTTTGCACGCCGACCGTCCACGGCGTCGTACTGGCGACGCACGTATCGTACGTTTGCCCCTGGTACTGGAGCCCCCCACAGTTCGACTGAATGCGCTGGGCAGGGAACGACTCAGTGATCTGGATACCGTTCCAGTTGAACGGTACCGGCCCGACGAGCATCAGCGAAAGGATGCCGAAGCCTGTCAAATAGGTCGGGAAATTGTTAGCGTTGTTCTGATTTAGGCTAAGCGCTGTAATCCCGTTGGTTGCAACCTGGACGGTCATTGGGCAGGCCGGCGGTGCCGGCGCCGCCTCCACCTCAATCGGCGCCACGACTTCGCAGATATCGCCATTGCCGCCGCCTCGTTCGGAGGTGTTGAAGAAGCAGCCGCAGAGGTTCACATCCAGCGTGTAGCCGCCGGCCTGAACGCTCGCGGGCGGACTCAGCGTCACCGTCAGCGAGTTTGGAAGCACGCTGTCCACATACGCCCAGCGCACATATCCGCCATTCAGAAGGGGAACGGCGGTCCCCTCGGTATACAGGTCATCCGGGCCGGGCGAGTCGATCGTGAAGGTGGCCGTCTGGCCTGCTGTGACGGTGTATTCCCCGCTGGGCGAGCCGGGCACGTTATCGGCGATGGCCACGTGGAACTGCACAGCCCCTCCATTCAAAGCTATCACGTAGGTGCCGTGCTGCGCCTGGGCGCTGGCAGTGACGGTCACGTTCAGCGATCCCGATCCGCTTCCCGAACAGGTCACGCCGGTGATCGAGCCGTTAGTATCCAAGGTGCCGCCGCTGAGGAGCACACCGCAGGTCGTGATCGGCGGGGCGTTGGCGCTGAGGGTGATGGGCACCTGCACGGATTGGCCGCTGTTGAGGACCGCTGTGGGGGTGCTCGTCACCGTCGTCACCTGCGTGCTGAGGGTAAATTGGGCGGCCTGTTGATTGTACCCCGAGGCCGAGCCTGTGACGGTGATCGGAAAGGCCCCGCCGGGGGCGTTGGCGGAAGCGCTGAAGGTCAGGGTGGTGGTCGCGGTGCTATTCGATCCGCTCAGGTACACCGGCGAGGACCCGAAGGCGCCGGTGACGCAACTCGTCGGGCTGGTGGCGCATGCCGGCATCCCGGCCACGCCCAAGGTCACCCAGCCGCTGAACCCGTTCACGGATGTTACCGTGACCGGGTAAGTGACGCTCTGGTAGGACGTCAGGGCAGGCGAAGGGCTGGGAGTGCCCACGGTAACGAAGAAGTTCGCCGCGCCCCCCTGCACTATGATGCCGGGCGTTGTGTGCCAGAGGGTTCCGGATTCTCCAGTCCCCTGGAAGGTAAAGGCCGTGTTGTTCCCGGTGGTGCAGTAATCGTTATAGATCGACACCGTGGCCGTGGCCGATTGCCCGGCCGAAAGAGTGAGCGTGCCGGGGCTGAAGTCGCTCCACACGTACGCACACGACGGGCCAACGCTGACGGCGGGCGTAACGCTGCCGCTAAACCCGTTCACGCTGGTGGCCGTGACCGTCACGGTGACATAGGTGCCTTCCGGAACTGTGACCGTGCCCCCGGGCAGGGAACTGAAGGTGAAGTCCTGTCCTTGCAGGGAGAGAAGACTTCAGGCGGCCAACAGTCTCCTCGCTATCCAAAAGCACCTATCGCCGTAATCTCCCTCGCCTAGCCTTGCTAGCTCTAGGTAACCGCCGTCTCGGGTATCGACGGCGACCAGCCGCTTCTGGAAGGACAGTGCTACCCACGAGCCGGCCAGGAGGAATCTGCCGTCAGGAGTCCAACTGCCCACGCCCTGCGTAATCCGCCCTCGCATCGGGCGACGCTCGGTACCGAGAGCGAGGTCCCTCACGACCAACTGCTGTCCGCTGCCAACGAATGCCAGCGTGCTGCCATCTGGGGAGAGAGTCGCGAAACGCCCATCACCTCTGAACAGGCTTCTGCCCGAGACCACCTCGATTACCGCGAATGACCCCCTCCACCCCACCGCAACCCTGCCGCCGTCGGACGTAATGCTGAGCCTCTCGACCTCCTTAGATGACGGCTGCGTCGCTCCAGTAAGATCGTGTTCGACCTGGGCTGTCGCGCCATCCATGGAGATCAACCTCGGCCCTGCCCCCGATCCGGCGCGCCACACGAGTGCGATGCACCTCGCAGCCGACGAGATGGCTAGGTCACTCGGCGGCCGTCCGGGGATAGGGAGTTCCCTCACCTGTGCGCCGTCCGCGATGCTGATTACCGGGCTGTCGCTCAACGGCGCAGGTCGAACCCATGCTATGCACCCGGCGTCGGGCGCCACGGAGGGCCGCGAGGCGCCAATTCCCGCGAGCTGAAGCTTTCCAATCCGTTGGCCGTGGCTGTCGCTGACAGTGAGGTCGTGCCCCAGGATTGCCAAATTGGTCCCGATCGCGTCCAGTTCGCTTCGAATGTCCCGCCGCGTCGGAGCGCACCCTGCCAGTGTTGCTGCTGCGAGCGCTGGGCCGCGGCGCAGGAGATCCCGGCGGGTAATCAGTTTTCCACCCCCGGAAGCAGCGTGTAGAAGCCGACTAGGCCGCCGATGAAGCTGCTGGGGTAGGTCCACCATGGAGTGAACGTGGTCGGGGTCTGGGTCAGCATGTACCTTGTTACGGAGTTGCTGTTGGGCCCCGTATATGAGTACGTTATATTAGCGTTATTAACAGTCGATACGGCGGTGAGGAGCGGCGGTAGCCAGCTGCAGACAAAGGCCCCGGAGACGCTGCCAGCCGACGAATCTGTGGCCTTGTTATCTGCCGGCAGCCCGTTGGGGGTTACCTGCGCGAGGAGGGTGGTCCCCGAGCTACTCTGATAGCCCTCCAGCACCTCGTCGATTCCGGCGGACAGGTTGATAAAGTGTAGGTAGCTGTGCCCAATAACCAACCCCAGGAGCGGGATGTCGAGCCCCTCGATACTGAAAGTTCAGCGTGCACTGGGGCGCTGCTGCCTGCTCCACCTCAAGCGGCGCCACGACTTCGCAGATATCGCCATTGCCGCCGCCTCGTTCGGAGGTGTTGAAGAAGCAGCCGCAGAGGTTCACATCCAGTGTGTACCCGCCGGCCTGAACGCTCGCGGGCGGACTCAGCGTCACCGTCAGCGAGTTTGGAAGCACGTTGTAGACATACGCCCAGCGCACATATCCGCCATTCAGAAGGGGGACGGCGGTCCCCTCGGTGTACAGGTCATCCGGGCCGGGCGAGTCGATCGTGAAGGTGGCCGTCTGGCCCGCTGTGACGGTGTATTCCCCGCTGGGCGAGCCGGGCACGTTATCGGCGATGGCCACGTGGAACTGCACAGCCCCTCCATTCAACGCTATCACGTAGGTGCCGTGCTGCGTCTGGGCGCTGGCAGTAAAAGGGCACTGGGGCGCCGTTCAGGGTGCCATCACGCCGCCTTTGGCCTTCAGCGTGTACGTGAGCTCACGCTGGGTAATCGTCCGGCCCGCGCCGTCGAATTTCGGCATGTTCCAGGAGTATTTGACCTGAATCGTGTAGTCCGCTCCCGGCTGGATCTCGAACAGGTTTGAAAGACGAAACGTGCTGGTTCGCGTGTCCCCCGGTCTCAGGTCGAAGGTGCTTACGTTCCCCATGAAGAGCGGCGGGTGCCCGCTGTGAGCCGCCTGGAGGGCGGACGACAGTTCCTTGCCCTTTTCCGTCGGGGGCACTGGTTTGCCCGAAGAGTCCAGGACGGTAAACTCGTAAGTAAGCATACCCTCCGAGAGGCGGATTGTGAAGGGCGATACATTCTTCAGAGCGACGGCGACGATTCCACGCCAGATGTGGTCTGGGGGAAAAAGGTCAGGTCTGAATTGGGGATCGGGCGCTTGGGTAGCGCTCAGCTCCAGCACGCCGTTAGAGGGCCGGTCGGCGGGAAGCAGCATGGGAGCTTCGTTGCTCTGCCCATCGGCGCAGAGACCGGTGGCCAGAAGACACAGCGCCAGCGATCCGAGTCGATTTTTCATGATTCTCCTCCTGTCTTATTGATTGCATGAAGGCTGGGTCGTGCTCACTTGCTGTGACCACGATGGATACTGCGATCCCCCGTTTGCCGTAGCGTTCCATAGCATGGTCGATGTGGGCTGATTCCCGCCCGATCCGGCTGTAATCCCGCCGCCAAGGAACTGCCAGCCCTGCGAAGGGAGGGTTGGATAAATCGCGGTCGCGGACCAAGTCCAAGAGACCCGATACAGCGGCACCCACATCCCTCCCTGCGGTGCCGCAGGTTGGTACATGAGGAACGCTGAAAAGCTTTCGCTGGCCGATACCTGCTGGTCAGGAGGGTTGGACAGGGGCACGCCTGGGGAGTCGCACGCGAAACCGAGATTTCCGCTGGCGCTGCACGAGCTGTAATTAGGCGACGTGGCGTTCTGCTTGACGTCTAGGCCGGACGTGCTGAACGGACACACAGTGCCGGACGTGTTTGTCTGGTTGATTTGGACATTATTCACTATCCCCACCCACTCGTACTGATCGTTAGAGAAGCCTCCGCTGACGTAGGTGTAGTTGAAAGTGATTCCCGGTGCATTGTCGCTCGGGACATACAGGCACATTGCCACGATGCCAGGCTGGTTGGGGCACGAATCGGAGATAGCCGATCCGTACTCGACCGGAGCTGGCGTCACATTGGGCGCCGTCACGTTGAACTGGGCGTACGCCTCCGCAGAGGTCCCATCCGAGAAGAGGACAGCTACCGAGACGACCGCTCCCGCGTTGTTGACGGTCGTATCCGTCCAGGCAAATCCGTCCAGGTTCTGCTGGCCGTACCAGCTGGATGGGATCGGTAGGACCGCCCCGGTGGACATCTGCCCTTGGGAGGGGTCGCCCATGGGATTCCACAAAATGGCCGTGTTGCCAGGAACGCTCCACGAGTAGCTGACGACGGTACGGCCATCCAGGTTCGAGACGGCGGCGCTCATGTACAGGTACTCCCCTATGTAGACGGTGGGGGTGGAATTCTGGGTGGGAGTGCAACTGGGGCTGCACGTGATCGTCACTGTGGGCTCCTCCAGCGGCTCTTCCACCTCAAGCGGCGCCACCACTTCGCAGATATCGCCATTGCCGCCGCCTCGTTCGGAGGTATTGAAGAAGCAGCCGCAGAGGTTCACATCCAGTGTGTAGCCGCCGGCCTGAACGCTCGCGGGCGGACTCAGCGTCACCGTCAGCGAGTTTGGAAGCACGTTGTAGACATACGCCCAGCGCACATATCCGCCATCCAGAAGGGGAACGGCGGTCCCCTCGGTGTACAGGTCATCCGGGCCGGGCGAGTCGATTGTGAAGGTGGCCGTCTGGCCTGCTGTGACGGTGTATTCCCCGCTGGGCGAGCCAGGCACGTTATCGGCAATGGCCACGTGGAACTGCACAGCCCCTCCATTCAAGGCTATCACGTAGGTGCCGTGCTGGGCCTGCGCGCTGGCTGTGACGGTCACGTTCAGCGATCCCGATCCGCTTCCCGAACAGGTTACGCCGGTGATCGAGCCGTTGGTGTCCAAAGCGCCGTTGCTGAGCAGAATACCGCAGCTCGTGATCGGTGGGGCGTTGGCGCTCAGGGTGATGGGCACCTGCACGGATTGGCCGCTGTTGAGGACCGCCGTGGGGGTGCTCGTCACCGTCGTCACCTGCGTGCTGAGGGTGAATTGGGCGGCCTGTTGATTGTACCCCGAGGCCGAACCTGTGACGGTGATCGGAAAGGCCCCGCCGGGGGCGTTGGCGGAAGCGCTGAAGGTCAGGGTGGTGGTCGCGGTGCTATTCGATCCGCTCAGGTACACCGGCGAGGACCCGAAGGCGCCGGTGACGCAACTCGTCGGGCTGGTGGCGCATGCCGGCATCCCGGCCACGCCCAAGGTCACCCAGCCGCTGAACCCGTTCACGGATGTTACCGTGACCGGGTAAGTGACGCTCTGGTAGGACGTCAGGGCAGGCGAAGGGCTGGGAGTGCCCACGGTAACGAAGAAGTTCGCCGCGCCCCCCTGCACTATAATGCCGGGCGTTGTGTGCCAGAGGGTTCCAGATTCTCCAGTCCCCTGGAAGGTAAAGGCCGTGTTATTCCCGGTGGTGCAGTAATCGTTATAGATCGACACCGTGGCCGTGGCCGATTGCCCGGCCGAAAGAGTGAGCGTGCCGGGGCTGAAGTCGCTCCACACGTACGCACACGACGGGCCAACGCTGACGGCGGGCGTAACGCTGCCGCTAAACCCGTTCACGCTGGTGGCCGTAACCGTCACGGTGACATAGGTGCCTTCCGGAACTGTGACCGTGCCCCCGGGCAGGGAACTGAAGGTGAAGTCCTGTCCTTGCGTAACCACGAACGAGGCCAAGGGCTGCGGGGGCGTTTCCAGGTTCTCGGCGTTCAGCCCCCAGGCAGTCACCTGGTGCGTCCCCACGAAACTCTGCTCCGAGAACGTCAGCATGAACGTCACCGCGATGGACTGGGGGTTTCCCGGCACCGCCGCAATGCTCGAACCCGGGTTTAACGAGCAGCCCGCCGAAGTGCCGTTTAGCCAAAAGGTGGGGGCGCTGGTGGGGCCGCTCCACTCCACGTAGCAGCCGATCGCCGAGTCGAACTGCACTTGACCGGAAACGATGTCGTTGGTCCCCGATGGGCTGGCATAGGTCACGGTGAACGCCGTGGTGGTCCCGCCCACGGCGCTGGCGGAGGTAGAGTATGCCAGGGGAGTGGCGTATCCGGGGAAGAAGGCCGTGCAATACGCCCCGTAGAGGTTGGTAAACTCCGCAGAGGAGATGAAATCGTACACTATCTGGGTGGGGGTCACGCCATCCGCCAGCAGACCCAGATAGAAGGTCCAGCCAGCCTGATCCGGGGCGCGCCCGAGCGCGTTCTGATAGAGTTCCGTGAGAAACTGGCCGTCGTTGGGGGTGCAGCCGGCTGAGAGGCCGAAAAAGCCGCAGTATTCCGCGCTGGCCAGGAGAGCGGAGGTCAGCAGGGGCTGCGCTGTGGGCCCGCCGTTGGCGTTAACCCACGCAGTCCAGTAAACCCAGCCGGATGGATCGGGGTTGCGGCCCAAGACCGCGAGGTAATTCGCCGTCACCCAATAGTTGGTGGAAAAGGGCTGCGCCTGCGCTACAGTGGGAGCCAGGGCCGCCGCGGCCAGCGCCACGAGAATGATTCTGGAAATCGTGTTCTTCATGCGGTTCGCCGCCGGCTCTAGTTCCCGGTGTGTTGCAGTGTGAATGTCACGGGGTTGAGGGGCGCGGCCGCGGTGGCTTGCAGCGCGATTTGCGCCTGAACCAGGTTTCCGCCGCTGTCAAGGGCGCTGGCAACGGAGCTGGTTATGGTCAACCCCAGGGCAGTGTTCAGTGGCACCACCATCTGGTAATTGCGCCCGCCGGAATCCTTTGACACAAACTGAGCGTGGTGCGCCCGCAGGTCGGGACCCTTGACCACTATCTGGAGCTGTGGCTCGAGCGTTGGCGGTCCGTTGGCCGGCAGGGATTGCGGCAACACCTGGCCGGGATCGTTTACCCGAATCTGGAGCAAGGCCCCGTTGGGCGCGGTGAAGGTCACGCCGGTGAGCTGCTGTGCGGCGGCCAGCTTGACGGCCGCCTGGCCCGATCCCCAGGCGCAGGTGTCCAGGAAGGGTGCGGCCGACCGGGCGCCCTCCGATTGCGGGATCTGGGCGCAGACCAGGTATTGGCCGGCGGGAAGGCGCTGGAATGTGAATGAGCCGTCCTGGGCGGCGAGGGTCCGCGGCGCAGCGGAGGGGAAGCCGCGCGCCGCCGCGAATTGCAGGCTTACGATGGCCCGCACGCCGTGGCCCGCCGCCGAGAAAACGTGGCCGGAAATGGAGGCGGTGCCGGCGCTCTGGGCAAATCCGGCGCGGACCAGAATAAGAAATACACCAATAGCGCAGCCAATCTGTCGCATGCGAGCTATCCTCATTTGTCCTGTGGGCCTGATGGAAGCCTCGCGGCAAGCCGCAAGTGCGCGGCGATTCCATCCGTGCGATTCCTAGTTGGGAGCCATCCGCGAGTAGCTTCGCGAATAGCTATCGGGAATTACTTGTGTAAGTATTCAACGAATTCGTACGCGAGTCGATATATATTAGTTTATATTAGTTACGCATTTGCTAATTGTGACATAAGTCGCATTGCTTTCCGGGACGCCGCGCTGGCCGACTTAGATTGGCGCTTCCGCCGATCCGCCTGGATCTCGAAACGGACCGCCAGGCTTGGGTGCGACGATGCAACTCGCGATCCATCACGGCCTGACTTTGTAGGATTCAACTTACCTGCAATTGGCGCACCGGCGCAAACTGCCGCTCGCATGCTCGACCGCGAATTGCGAGCCGCCGCCAAAGCCCCTTTTACGGCACCCGTCACGGCGCGGCCAGGCGGCTCGGCTCATACACCCGGAAAGAATTACCGATGAACCCAGTGGGCTGCTGCGGCAGCAGCCAGTCGTATTGTCCGCGGAAGTTCCGCTCGAACAGCAGGCTCAAACTCATCACCACCACGCAGCCCGAGGCGCGCGCATCCGCCAGGCTGGTCGGCACCGGCCGCGCCACGATGCCGTAATACTCCGGCGGGGCGACGCCGAAGTACCCCAGGCAGACGTTCGAAATGCCGTGCGCCGCCAGGTAAGGTTTGACCTGGTTGAGGTCCTGTCCCCAATCGAGATTGGAATCCACCGCAATCCGGGCGCCGCCGCGGGCCCCGCCACTGGGCAGGTTGAAGAACGCCAGGTAATGCGGAAACGCCAGCATGGATTCCACGGCCAGCAGTCCGAGGCACGCTACCGCCGCTATGCGTACCAGGCGGGTTCCCGCAGTCCCAAACAAAACCGCCGCCATCCAGATGAAGACGAAGGGATAGATCGGCAGGAGGTGCCGGAACCCTACGTTGATGTGGGCACAGATGGCCGCCACGAAATAGACCATTGGAGGAACGGTCAGCGTGAACCATTCAATGCGGACTGCCTTGTTGGCGCCGAATAACCTGGCGGCCGCCACTGCCAGCGCCAACAGAAACAGGAGCACGTCACCGGTGGGCGTTTTCACCGCGGCCATCACGGGGAAGTAATACCACCACCCGGCTTTCGAAAACTGCCCCAACAGATACGTGTCATGCCCCTCCTCAGCGTGGCTGCCGGTGTAATACAGACCTCGGAAATACGAAGGCGCGGGGACCGGCAGATGCGCCACGCGGTCCGCCGCCTGGGCCAGGCCGAGATGAGTCAGTATCAGGTCGCTGAAAGAGCCGGCGGTCTCCGGATTCTTCTGCAGCTTGGCGGTCAACTCCCCAGTCAAGGTGCTTCCCGGGGCCAGCAGCGACCCGGTTTCGAACCCGAAGACCGCATACACCACCAGAAACATGACGGCCCCCACCACCGCCATGCTTTTCACCAGGTCCCGTAAACGGAAACCAACGGGATCGCGCAGCCAGCAAAGCAGGTACAGCACCACGTAGACTTCAAAAAGCAGCACGGCGGAATACTTGGTCGCCATGGCAAGGCCGGTAGCGGCGCCGCACGCCACCGCGCTGGCCAGCCGCGGCTTCGTCAGATACCGGTTCCAGGCGAGACAGCCTAACAGAAAACACCCCGCCGCCGGAACATCGGTGGTCACATACTTGCCGTGGGCCAGAAAATTCGGGTCGAAGACAAACAGCCAGAGGGCCGCCAGCCCGGCCGCGGCTCCGAACTGCGCTCTGGTCCACCACGCAATCAGCACACCCAGCAAGAGCGTGATCGCCAGGTGCGCCATTCGCGTCAGAAAGAGCAGGGTGTCTGCCGGATACCGGCTGCCGTAGAGCAGTTCCCGCTCGCGTCGCAGCTCATCGGCCGCATCGATAGAGTGTATCTCCGGCACGGGCAGGCCAAAGAACAGCAGCGGCCACGCGGCGGCGATCTGCGCCAGTGGAGGGTGCTCGGAATAGGCAGGAATCCGGCCGGTCTTGAGATACGAATATCCGCCCAGCAGATGATAGCTTTCATCGTAAGTCTGGCTCTCCGTCCGCATCGAAGCCACTTCCGCCGCGGTCATGACCAGCAGTAGAACTATCGTTGCGGAGAGAAAGTGTCGTTCCCAGAAAGAAGCCAGCATGACAAAGCCAGGGCTATTGTAGCGTGAGCCGCGGCGAATTACGGCTCAGTTGCCGCGACTTAGGCATAAGTCGAAGAAGAGACCGCCGGCACGCCAGCATCACCGGAATAATTGCAGAAGATCCTGCTGCAGCCTGGGAGATAGCGGCGCCAGCAAAATGCTCACTGCAAACCACGTAATGGTCGCCGAAATCAGCATACTCGCAAAGCGGCTGCGCCCGGCCAGTACCCGGAACACCAGGGCGGCCACAAACGGAAATACCGCCGTACCCACTCGAGCGTGGGGCTCAGCCCGTCCAATACACTCCCTGTAAACACACCTCCACTGTAGGCCGGAGACGGCATGGCGGGTCAATATACCCTTCGTTATCCTGCCGCCGCGTTTGGAATCATTTGGATAGCGTTTGCCACACGGCCCGGCCGCCCGCTCAGATCCCGTACAGGGCCATCAGCCGGGCGACGTTGGTCTGCTGGTCGAACTCCTCGACCGCCAGGCGGCGGCCGGCTTCCCCCATCCGGCGGCGCAAGTCGGGGTCGGCCAGCAGTTCCAAAATCCGGGCGGCCACGTCGGCCGGGTTGCGGCGCTCCACCAGAAATCCGGCCTGGCCGTGCCGCACCAGTTCGGGGATCGCACCCACGCGCGTGCCGACCACCGGCTTCCCGCTGGCCAGCGCTTCCGCGATCACGTAGCCGAAAGCCTCCTCCCACCGCGAAAGCTGGCACACGACATCCGCGGCCGCGTACAGCCCGCTTTCGATCGGCTTGGCCACAATGCCGGTCCAGGTGACGTGGTCCTGCAAACCTGCCTGGGTGGTTTCGGCCATCAGGCGCTGGCGGTCCGCGCCTTCCCCCGCCATCAGGAAATGCGCCGCCGGATTCCGGTCCACCACCAGGCGCGCCGCGGCCAGCAGATCGTCGAAGCCCTTTTCGGGAATCACCCAGCTTACCTGCAAGACCACCTGGCGGTCTTCGGGGATGCCGTATTTCCGGCGCAGCGCCGACCCATCGGCCGCGCACCGGGAAGCGTCCACGCTGTTGTAGATGCGGACGAAACGGCGGGCCGGCAGGACGTCGGCAGTCACCCAGGAATCGCGCACGTAATCGCTGATGCACACCACCCGGTGGAGCGGATAGTTGGCTACGCGCGTGCCCGCCCGCCGCCACCAGGCTGCCCGCGGCGTCACATAGCCCTCCGGCCGCGAAGACTGATCCGTAAAAAACACCTTCCTGACGCCGAAACATTTCGCCAGCCAGGGATACGGGCTGATGAACCCGGTAAACTGCGTGTGCAGAATCTCCGGACGGTAGCGGCTCAGAATGCGAGCCAATCCCCGCGTGGGTTTCCACGCCAGCTTCCAGGAGTCCGGCAGCACCTCAATGGTCACGTTGGGCAGGCTCAGATACTCCCGCACCGGATCGGTGGGCGCGGACAGGAAACACAGCACGTTCTTCCAGCCCCGCGCGCCCAATTGCACCGAGACTTCACGCGCCAGGGCTTCGCCGCCGCCCACGCGGAAGGGTTCGAAGCCGAGAACCGAAACTAAGGTCTTGGTGCGCGGCAAGGGCTAAGTCTCGAAGGGATACGCAGGCACGTGTAAGTAAGCCTCGTCGCCCACCAGCAGGTCCAGGTTCAAATCGGGGGCGTCGGCCAGGCGGCGCCGCGGGTCCAGCACGAAAATGGGGTCATGGCGACAGAAGCGATAGCCGATGCCCCGCAGAGCGTCGATGCCCTGCCGGATCGAGGCCACTGCCAATATCTCGCAGGTAGCCGGATGGGCGGCCGCCTGGCGGGTCGCCAAAATGAAGCCGGCCAGCCAGTCTTCGGCGCTCTCGGAATCCACCCTCACGTCGGCGATACGGGTCTGGCCTGCTACATGGCTCAGCAGGAAATATCCGCGCACGCGCTCCCCCCGGCGGAGCAGGAAGCCGGAAAAGGCCGCGCCGGGGCATTCCAGCATGTAGTTCAGCAGCGCCGGGGTGCGGGCGGTGGCGGTGAAGCCGGCGGCGTCGAATTCCAGTGCCGGGCAGATGGCATGGTCGAAGGCCGCCACCGCCTGGCAACTCCATCCCGCCGGGGCACCCGGCAGCCGCGGCAAGCTGAACAGCGTGCTGCGCGCCAAACGGAGCGGGGCCTTCCAGCCGCGGGGATACGGGTCGCTCCGAAACTGCCGCCAGGGACGCACCACGCGGGCAAAGACTTCCACATTGCCGCGGTGCTGGAAACCGATTTTCGGGAACACCCGCACCGCTTCGGGCGATCCGCCGATGGCCAGCACCGTGTCCGTCAACCCGGACAGTTGCCGCATGATGCTCACGCCCGCCGCCGGCGCCTGCCGCCCACCGGCCCAGTCGATCACCCGCATGCCGGTGACCAGCCCCGCGGCCCCTTCGCTGGTGGGCCGCCGCCGAAAGGTCACCGGCGCCACGCATCCATGGGCGCAAATCCGCCCCTCGCTGCGCATCCCATAGCTGCGCGGCCCGATCCAGTCCGGACGCGGCGCGAAGTATTTCCACCGCATCATCTCAGGCCGCACGAAGGGGGCATCGGAGGACGCGTGAAAAACGGCCCGGAGGAATTCCGTCAATTCGGGCAGGTCTTCTGGAGCGGTGAGCACAAGTCCCGAAGGCATGTTTGGAAGGCCGCGATCCGACTTTCCATGATAGCCTCTTTGGCTTTCAGGGGATTCGGGGTCAGTTTGCTACAGGGTTACTATTCCCTCCGAGAGTGCCGCTCTCTTGAGATCTTCATCCAGTGTAGCCAGCGGTAATCCAAGCCGTTTAGCCAAGTCGAGATAAGCCGTATCGTAAGCAGTGAGCTGGTGTTGTGCCGCGAGTATGCTCAGCCGGGGAAGGTCCGAGACAGCCGGGCTTTGCGCAATGCGAAAATCAAAACGGGACAACAAGCCCAGAAAAGTCGCCGCTTTTCAGGCGTAATCCTCTTCCGGCGAACTGCGACGGCGAGAGCGTTCATCATTTCCCAGGGCCAGATGGAGGGAACATGAAGCGGGTGGCGGATCGCGTGGCCGTCGCTTCGTCCTCGCAGCCCCAGGGCATGCAGGCCGAAACATCGATCACGAATTCGTCCATCGGTCAGTACCGGTGGCCGATATGAGCGTATTCGCGAAGGGTCATTCCGTTAGGACGGTCCAGCGTGACTCCTTTACGAAGCTCCCGGATACGCTCGGCCGCCTCAAGGGCGTTCACTTTCAGGGCTTCGCCGGTGAGTGGGGGGTCGTCGCGCAGGGTTTCGAGAAGCATTTCCTCGAGGTTGTCGAAATTGCCGGCTTTGAGCCGCCGCTGAAGTAAGGACTCCAATTCCGGGTTGTGGATCTCTATGGTCATAAGGCCCGTCGCTTTAAGGGTAATGGATTCACGGACAGCCTGTCACAGTTTTTCCCGCTGCCACCGGTAATGCTCCACAGGACCACTTTTAGAGCACCCTTGGCTGGCCGATCGATCTGCGGGGCTTTATTCGCGCCGTTTGCGCGGCGTCACCGGTTTGATTTTGGCCAGCCGCTCCGGTTCCTGCTGCTCACGCTCTTTCAGATCTTCGAACATGCGTTTCAGATCGTAGTCGAATTGGGCGCCTCGGGGGTCACCCAAAACCGGCCAGTTGAAACCGTGATTCTAGGACGTTGACCGGGACGCGAGGAGGCTATCCTCCGTCCTCGTGAGCAATGTCTTGAGCGAGGAACAGAAACAGCAAGTCATAGCCTTAGGGCGATTGGGATGGTCGCTGCGGCGGATTCAGCGGGAAACCGGGGTCCGCCGAGAAACCATCTCTGCTTATTTGAAGGAGACCGGGGTCGCACTGCGACCACCCCGCGGGCGCCGCATTCGGGCAAAACCGGCCAGTCAGGCCGGTGAGGTGACCCCCGACTCCGCGCCGGCAAAACCGGTCAGTCGCTTGGAGGAGGTGACCTCCGACTCTGGCGGGCAATCGACAGGCGAAGCGCCGGAGAAAACCGGACCGAAGTCCGGCCGTAGTCCTTCGGCCAGCGCCTGCGAACCTTATGTAGAAACCATTGAAGTGGGACTCGCCAAGGGTCGCAATGCTAAGGCAATCTGGCAGGATCTGGTGGATGTCTTTGGTTTCGCAGGTGGCTATCAGAGCGTCAAGCGGTTCATCCGTAAGTTCCGTGGGCAGCCGTCGCCGGAAGCCTGTGCGGTAATCGAAACCGCGCCCGGTGAAGAACTCCAGGTCGACTACGGCGCCGGTCCCATGGTTCGCGATGGGCACACCGGCAAATACCGGCGCACACGGCTATTCGTGCTGACGCTCGGCTACAGCCGCAAGTCGATTCGTCTGATGGTGTTCCGGTCCAGTTCTCAAACCTGGGCTGAGCTGCACGAGAAAGCCTTTCGCCGGTTGGGCGGGGTGACACGGGTCGTGGTGCTGGACAATCTGCGTGAGGGGGTGCTCCAACCGGACATCTACGATCCCACCGTGAATCCTCTGTATCGCGACATGCTCCGACACTATAACGTTGTCGCGCTGCCCTGCCGCGTCCGCGATCCAGATCGCAAGGGAAAAGTGGAAAGGGGCGTCGGCCATGCCAAGAATACGCCCCTCAAAGGGCTTCGCTTCGAAAGCCTGGAAGAAGCGCAGACCTATCTGGACCACTGGGAAACTCGCTGGGCCGACACGCGCATCCACGGCACCACCAAGCGGCAGGTCGCCGCTATGTTTGCCGAAGAGAAGCCGGCGCTGCTGCCACTACCCGTGGAGCCTTTCCGCTATTACCAATACGGCCAACGCTCGGTGAACCTGGATGGCTGCGTGGAAGTCGAGGCGGCCTACTATGGCGCCCCGCCGGGATGGATCGGCCGCCGCATCCCGGTGCAATGGGATTCTCACCATGTCCGCCTGATGGACCCTGAAACCGGGCAACTCCTGCGCGAGCACCTGCGCCAGGCGCGCGGACGCCATCGCATCCAAGACGAAGACCGGCCCAAGCAGACTCCACCGAGCACTCTGCAACTGTTGTCGCGCGCCGACACAGCCGGCGCGCAGATCGGGGCGCTCTGTCGGGGCATGCATCAGAAAGACGGCGAGACCGCAGTCCGCCGCATTTTGGGGGTGCTGTCGCTGGTTAAGAAGTATGGCGGCCCCACGGTCGAGGACGCTTGCGCTGCCGCCCTGGAAGTGGGCGTCCGCGCCGATTACCATTTTGTGCGGCGCTACCTGGAGCGCCACCCCCAACTGCCACTGAGCTTGCGCCAGGTCGACCCACTGATCCGCCAGCTCACGTTGTACCGCGACTTCATCGAAGGCCAAACCAAGGAGAGCGACGAATGAACCTCATGGAATTGCAACGTGCTTTACGACAACTTCGGCTCGGCGGAACAGCCGCCGTGCTGGAAACCAGGCTACACCAGGCGCAGGCCGAAGCCATGGCGCCAATCGATCTGATCGCCTGTCTGGTGAACGACGAACTCACCCGCCGCAGCGAGAGACTCCTGGACCGCCGGCGCAAACAGGCGGCTTTCCGCGATCCGCACAAGACGCTGGACAACTTCGACTTCACCTTCAACCCGAAGATGAATCGCAGCCTGGTGTTCGATCTGGCCACCTGTGCCTTCATCGGCAAACGGGATGATGCACTCTTTCTGGGGCCGGGCGGCACGGGGAAAAGTCACCTGGCTCAAGCCATCGGCCAAGCCGCCATCCAACAGAACTATCGCGTGATCTATCGAGAGACGCACGTCCTGCTGGAGGAACTCGCCGAGTCCGTCGTGGAAGGGAAACGCAAGCAGTTCATGGAGTCGGTGGCCACGGTGCCGCTGCTCATCATCGACGACTTCGGCATGCGCAAATTGCCGCTGACAGCGGCTGAAGATCTGCTGGAGATCATCATGCGGCGCTACGAGCGCGCCAGCACACTGCTCACTTCAAACCGGCCCGTAGAAGACTGGGGGAAGCTGCTGGGCGATGTGGCCGCGGTCACCGCCATGCTCGACCGCATCCTGCATCATGGGCATGTGCTCAAGTGCGGCCCGCGGAGTTGGCGGACAAAAGCGGCAACTGCCGCCGCCGGAGTCCCTCAATGAAGATGAGGCCTCTTGGGGACTCTGTCCCCAAACCCCTGGGATTTACCGCTTTCCCGCTAGAATGGCGGTTCTCTTTGGGGCGGCTCGCGCCGCCCCGCCATTCCGGCCGCTGGGTCGGCGCTCGGGTCGCATCCCTGCGGAGCCCTATCCTCCGCCCAGGTGAGGTCAGTATAAACCGAGTTGCGCGCCAACGGACGACGCAACTCAAAACAATCTTGCCAAAGTGTCACCGGTAAGGTAAAACTAGGGCTGTCCTGGACGCGCTCAACTGGCCGGTTTTGAGGTGACCCCGACTGGCCGGTTTTGAGGTGACCCCCGAGGGGCGGCGTAGGCCTCCCGCACCCTGCGAACTTCTTCGACGATCTCGTCTTTCCATATCATGGTTTTTCGTCTCCCATCAATTCTTCTGGCGTGCACAGATTGGGGACTTCGTATCCATACCGCTCAACCACAAGCCGGATGCCCTGGCGCAGTTCGGCGTTCGCGATGTGCCGGCAGTTCCAAGTCAAGAGGTACTCGCAGCCATACACCGTAGCAACGGCAATATGCCCGGTATCGCCGCTCGCCTTTCGCGGGACCGGACCTTCCGTCATCAGATCTTCGGTTGACTCCAGTATCTCGCTAGTGACCGGCAGAAGCGGAATGCCCGCCAGGAGATCCAGGCGGCGGCTGGCGAGCTGGGCGTCACCCGCGCGCGCTTCCTAAGAACGAGCTCCGAGACATACAGTTCGAACTCCTCCCGGCGCAGTTCCCACCATTCCCGTGTGATCTGCTGATGGGCCGCAACCATGAGATCGCGGCTCGGCCACCCCACCAGGTAGCTCGGGATGGTGGTTTCGAGGTAGAGCTTGGCTTTCATTGGATTTCCGGTCCGCGAGGTTTCCGCGAGCGCCCCTGGTCCTTCCGAGCATACCGCAAGGCGTCAGAACACGCCCCGCCAGGAAGCTTTATGGACCGCCGACATGCCCGCCATGTATGCCATCGTACGTGCCGAACGAGCCCGGTGCCTCCGAAAGTTAAAAAATTTCCAACCGATGGCCATGTACAGCCGTACTATAACTTGCAATCCATTGCGCGTCAGGTTAATCTAAGAGCTTGAGTTTTCTGTAGCTTACCTTAGTTAAGGGAGCCGCGACGCATGCCATCCGGGGTTGCCAATCCGGCCCGAGCGCTGTACCACAAGGCCTATACTGCGCTCCATTACCGCCTCCGAACCGTTGCCGGCGGGCGATGGAAAGACCATTGCCGGCCCACCGACATCGGGTTCATGATGACCAACTTGTGCAATGCCCGGTGCGTGCATTGCGACATCTGGAAGAACCGCGGCAAGGAAGACCTCCCGACTCTGGACGATTACAAGCGCGTCTTATCCGACCTGCGTTCCTGGCTGGGACCTATCCACGTCTTCTTGAGCGGTGGCGAGGCCCTGCTTCGTCCCTACACCCCGGATGTACTGGCGCATGGCGCTTCGGCGGGCTTGTTGATGGAGGTCCTGACGCACGGCTACTGGGACGACCAGTCGCGCATTGAGCGGGTGGCGCTGGCCAACCCCTGGCGGGTGACGGTTTCGGTGGACGCCGCCAGCTCCACGCACGACAAAGTGCGCGGCCGCGAAAAGTTCTGGGAGAAGACCCGCACCACGCTCGAAACCCTGCTCCGCCTGCGCAAGGAAAAGCGCCTCACCTTCCTCATCCGGCTGAAGACGGTGGTCATGTCCCACAACCTGGAAGAAGTCGCGGGAGTGGCGCACTTCGCCAGCCGGCACGATCGCATGGACGTGTTCTACCAAGCCATCGAACAGAACTACAACACGCCGGAAGATTCGCGCTGGTTCGATCACAGCGACAACTGGCCGCGCCAGACCGAACGGGCCATCGCCGTGGTCAACGAGTTAATCGGCTTGAAGCGCCAGGGGCTGCCTGTGGGCAATGGCTATCATCAACTGGAGGCCATGATTCCGTACTTCCGCAACCCGGATGCGCTGCGCGTATCCATCCAGTCCCACGCCGCGCACGAACACAAGCCCATCTGCACGGCCCTCAGCTCCATCCAGGTGCAGCCGAATGGCGACGTGCTCACCTGCTACGGAAAGCCGCCGGTGGGCAATATCCGCACCGCCCCGATTCGCGCCATCTGGGAGAATCGCCCGCAATGGTGGAAGGAAGGTTGTTGCCTGCATCAACGTTGCACACCGGCCGAAAAAGAGCTGCTCTCGCTCACTCCATTGGCCGGGTAAGCGCCCCCGGCGCCCTTCCAATCGGGACCTGAATGGCTCAAAGCTCCGCTGCAACCCCGACCGTACGGCCGCGCGGCGAGCGGTTTGTCCTCAACGTGCTGTGGTCCTGGACCGGCGTGGCCGCCAGCATTTTCACCGGCTTCGTCATCACCCCTCTGCTGATTCGCAAACTGGGGCCGGAGCACTACGGAATCTGGCTGCAGGTCTTCTCCATCCTCGATTACTTCTGGTTTTTCGACCTCGGCTTCAACCCCGCCATCGCCAATTTTTGCGCCCGGTTTCTGGCCCTCGGCGACGACCGCAAAATTAACCAGGTGATCAACACGGCGCTGTTCTACTTCAGCATGATTGCCCTGGCCGTCTGGGTGACCACGCCCGTGCTGGCCGCCCGCGCCTCGCGGTTTTTCAAGGTGGCCGAAGCCGACCGCCACGAGTTCCGCACCCTGATTCTGATCACCGGCCTCAGTTGGGGCCTGCAGATCACCCTGCATCTGTTCCTCTCGGCGCTGGACGGGTTTCAACGCTTCGATCTGACCAGCCGCGTGATGGTGCTCCAGGTGGCCCTGCGCTCGGCCGGGTATTTCATCGTGCTCGAACTCGGTTACGGGCTGGTGCCGATGGCGGAAATCTACATCGCCGCGCAGCTTCTGGGTTACGCCCTGAATTTCCTGAATTTCCGGCGGGTGTTTCCGCAACTGCGGCTCAGCCCCAGGTTTATCGACCGGACCATGTTTGGCGACATCCTGCGCTACGGCCTGAAATCCTTCGTGGCCAGCAGTTCCACCCTGGCGCTCTCGCAGAGCGGCGTACTGACCGTGGGCCACTACCTGGGCGAGGCCGCGGTGGGTTATTTCGGCCTGCCTTCGCGGATGCTCCAGCAGGTGACCGACGTCATTTCGCGGGTCGGCATGGTGACGCGGTCGAGCGCGGCCGAAGTTACCGCCACCGATAAACGCGAAGAGACCATCGCGCTGGGCGTGTACGCCAACCGCTACTCGCTGACGCTGTTTATGCCCCTGGCGGTGTTTCTGCTGGTCTACGGGCGCCCGCTCTTAATTCGCTGGGTGCACAATGCGGCGATGGTGGCCCACAGCGCCCCGCTGCTGCCGGTCTTTCTGCTGTCTTACGCGCTGGTGCTGGCGGCCCAGTTCAGCTCCAGTTCGCTGCTCTACGGTGTGGGCCGCCATGGCGGGTACGCCCGCGGACTGGTGGTGGAAGCGGTACTGTACGTGACGGCCCTGATGTGGGTGGTGCCGCGATTCGGCATCCTGGGGGCGGCCTGGGTCTCTTCCACGTTGATGATCGCGGTGCGCGGCATCTATACGCCGTGGCTGGTCTCCCGCGCGCTGGACTACTCTTTTCTGGTGTACATGCGCCGCATTTATGTGCGCCCGCTGGGGGCCGCGGTGCCAGCCCTGGCATTGGCCTGGTTCCTGCAATCGGGCTGGCTGCCCGGCGCGACCTGGCTCCAACTGGTGGTGGCGGGTGGTCTGACCAGCCTGGTTTATGGCGCGGTGGCGCTGTTCCTGTGCGTGACGCCCTCGCACCGCAGCCTGCTGCTCTCACGCGTCCCGGTGATCGGCCCGTTCTTTCAACTCAGCCGTGCGTAGCCGTCGCGAGATCGCGTTCCGCATCCGGCAGGAGGCCGCCAACCTGGCGATGTGGGCCCGGCCTCCCGAGCCAGGCGTGGTGGTGCCCGCTGGCATCCCCGCCGGCGCTGCGCTGCCCGATCCCATCGCAACCGCCGGCCGCCTGCGCGGCAGCGCTTTTGCCCGCGAAGTGGAGGCGCTGGCCCGCCGGGTACTGCACGGCCGCATCCCCCTGCTGGGAATCGAGATTGAAACCGGGCCGCAAATCGAATGGCGCCGCGATTACGTACACGGCATTTCTTCCGCCGCGCCCTATTTTCGCCGCTGCCCCTATCTGGATTTCGCGCGCGTGGGCGACCACAAACTGATCTGGGAGTTGAACCGGCATCCGCAGCTTGTGCTGCTGGCCCAGGCCTTCCGCTTCACCGGCGAGCGCGCCTTTCTGGACGAGGCCCTCCGCCAACTGGAATCCTGGCTGGACGCCAACCCGTTCCTGCGCGGCATCAACTGGGCCAGCGCGCTGGAGGTAGCCTTCCGGGCGCTTTCGTGGACGTGGCTGTGGCTGTTGGCCGGCGACCTCTTCCCGGCACCGCTCAGCCCTCGGTTTCAGACCGCCCTTTACCGCCACGGCTGCTTCCTGGAGCACAACCTCTCGGTCTACTTTTCGCCGAACACCCATCTGCTGGGCGAAGCGGTAGCCCTGCACGCGTTGGGCGCGCTGTTTCCCACCTGGCCCCGGGCGAGCCAGTGGCGCGCCACCGGCGGCCGCGTGGTGCGGGAAGAAATGCAGCACCAGGTACGGCCGGATGGCAGCCATTTCGAACAATCGGCCTACTACCACGTCTACGCCCTGGATCTTTTCCTACTGCACCGCGCGCTGGCCGGCGCCGCCGCGGGCGACGCGTACGACAAGCGGTTGCAGGCCATGGCGGAATATCTGCATGCCCTGGAGGGCCCTTCGGGAATCCTGCCCTATTTGGGCGATGACGATGGCGGACGGGTCTTTCATCCCTACGGCGAACGGCCGCGATTTGGCCGCGCCACGCTGGCTACCTGCGCCGCGCTGTACTGCCGGCCGGAGTGGGCCGGCGGGGTGGAAGACCGGGACTGCCAGGCCGCCTGGTGGTTGGGAGCGCCCGCTTCTGCGCCGCCCGCCGCGCTATCCCGTGCGCCCGAGGCCTCGCAGCTATTCCGAGACGCCGGCATCGCGGTGATGGCCGCTGGCGACCGGCAGATCGTGATCAAAGCCGGCCCGTTCGGCGAGGGGTCGGGCGGGCATAGTCATTCCGACGTGCTCAGCCTGGTCGCGCGCATCGGCCCGCGCGAAGTGCTGATTGACCCCGGCACGTACACCTACATTGCCGATCCCGAAGAGCGCAATCACTACCGCGGCTCGGCCGCCCACAACACCCTCCGCATCGATGGCCGCGACCAAGCGCTACCCGCCGGCCCGTTCCGCTGGCTGGAGAAACCCGCCACAGCGATTCGCGAATGGACCAGTTCGGGCGTGGCCGACTCCCTGGACGCCTCTTGCGCCTACGCCGGCTTCACCCACCGGCGGCAGATCCGGTTCCTGAAATCCGCCGGCTGCGTGGTGGTGCTCGACACGGTGGAGGGCCCCGCGGGCGAGCATATCCTCGAACAATTCTGGCACCTGGGCGCCGCCGAAGACGCCGGCCGCCTGGCGTTCACCGCGCCCGCCGAGAGCTTGGCCGGCTGGCGCTCCCGCGCCCTGGGATCCCGCGAGCCAGCCCCGGTTTTGCGGGTGACCTATCAGGGCCCGTTGCCCGCGCAGATGGCCGCAGTGCTGGACTTGTCCGGGAACCCCGCGCCTGGGGCGGTGAGGCTGAGCGGGGAAGCGGAGAAGGTGGTGGTCGCGTGGAACGGCCGCAGCGTGGAATTTTAACTTGGGTGGGCGGGGCGGATCTTTGAGCGAGAGCGGCTAGCTTCGAGCTTTATAATGTATTTTATCAAGCTTAACAGTAAGCTTCGTTTTGTGTGCCGGCTTGTTGCTATTGTGTTTCTGAAGTGGCCAACCCCGAACATCTCGCCATCCTCAAACAAGGCACGCAGAGTTGGAACCACTGGCGGAAGAGGTATCCAAGCGTCAGACCGATGCTCTCAACCGCCGATCTGCGCGATAGCGCTCTCAAGCAGGCAAATCTTTCGTGGGCAAGCATGAAGGCGGCAAATCTCAAGGGAGCAAATCTAACCAACGCAATCTTTTCTGGCGCGACGCTGCGAAATGCAAATCTCAGTGGAGCGACCTGCGTGATGCTGATCTGCGAGGTTGTGACCTCGAAGGTGTCGAAGCTTCCCATATCGAGGCCTCAAGTGCAAACTTCTCGAAGTGTAATCTGCGACAGACCAAACTTGAAGGGTCTGGCATCTACGGAGCTGTATTCACTAGCGGGAGTTTACAAGATATCGGGAGATTTCGGGGTAAGCCATTCCTGGGGAAGGCTTTGCACGTAGTGGCTGGTATGACCTAACGGGTCACAGGGACGAATCTCTGGAGGGCGAGGAGGGAGAAGAGGCGTTGCTGGAGTGCAGTCATGCGGGTAAGACAGGCGGCGGTGGAAGCCTGTCGCTGGCCTCGGCGACGCGGATAGACTGCAGGGGTTCTCGGATGTCTCCGAGTTCTTCCAGCAGGCGATTGATGCTGAGCGGCTCGCCTTTTCCGCCAGTTGGCGTTGGAGCAAGCTGGTGAGCAGCAAGGCCAGCACACAGTAGAACGCGTGCACTTGGATTTTCGAGTCGGTCCA
>CAWDOH010000049.1:0-49327 GCA_963803725.1 Bryobacterales bacterium
CACGCTGATCGCCGGCGCCAGCACCACGATTCCAGTCTACGTGACACCTGCCAATGGGACAGTCAATCTGAGCTTGAGCGTCTCCTCCCTCCCTCCCGGCGCCGGCTATAACTGGAGCCAGAATCCCCCCTCCTCCAGCCCAGTCTTCCTCACAATTAGCGCCCCGGCGACGGCCCCCGCCGGAACCTACCCGATCGCCATTTGCGGAAATTCCAGCACTTGCAACAGCGAGATCGTCCCCAGCTCCACGGTCTCTCTAGCTGTGGACGTTCCCAACGCAACCGTCACCACGGCTTCGCCCGTCCTTAACAATGGCAATACCGTGACACTCACCTACAACATCGCTCGCGCCGCGATTCAGTCCGGCCTGTCCTGCGCAACCCCGAGCGGCTCGCCGGTGTCGTGTTCCGTGACTTCCACATCCTCCGGCGCCGAACTTGAGATCACGGCCCCGCGCAGCACGCCGCACGGAACCTACATCGTCCAGTTGAACGGCGGGGTGGTGCCGATCGCCATGGACGTCGGCGACGACGGGGTGGAACTCGACAGCATCTCGCCGGGGGGAGAGATCCCATGGTCCCCAGCGATTCAGATCGCTTTATCCGGCGACAATCTAACCGGCTGTGATGTGTCCAGCTTCTCCGGCGAGTATACTTGTTGGCAATCCGATCTCAACTGGAGCACGAGCAGCGGCGGAGGGTCACAGAACGTGGTCGTGACTGATTCCTCCGACGCCTCCGGAACTCTTATTCCAGATACCGCGCAGGCCACATATGGCTGGAGTGCGGACGCCTGCGCGGATTTTAATGCTGTGCTTGAGGGACCGTCCTGCACCAGCAACACGGAGTATATGACGGTGGACCAGGAGGTGGCGCTGCCCCCGCCGGCCGTCACTATACAGACCGCAGACATCGTTAATGACAACCTTGTTATCGTGCTTGCCAACTCGAGTGTGGCCGGCAGCCTCACCGTCACCCTGGCAGGTCCGCCGAACTTTCCACCGAACCTTGTCAACGGGGTGCAGTATGGCAACGGAACCTACAACTTCTCGTTTAACCGGACCGCCCTGGCGGCAGGCGAGTACTCTGGTGTAACCGCAGTGTGGGCATTCGGCCCCACAACTCAGTATACTGCTACGACGCCGATCTCATTCAACGTGCTTGGCGGGTATCTACAAACCCAATACAACACACCGCAAGAGAGTGAGTGCGTTGGCCCGCCCGCGGCCGCTTACATTCGAGCTCTACTTGTGCCTTCGGCCCCACCACGCTGTTAAGCGACTTCATCGACACTTCCCAACGCCAAGGCAACGGCATTACGATCGACTACGGGCCCGAGATGAACGAAGTGTTTTGTCTTACGCAGCCATCCGCTCCTCCAGACGCCAGTGGCATCAGTTTCCGGCCTGTCAGCTCTATAGTCCCGTCGTGCGGGAACGGCTACGGCCTTAGCGCGGGAACGTTGGCTGTCGGTTCGGATGCAAACGTGCAGTGCGGTGATCAGATTTTAATCGTTGGCTTGGGAGGGGGTAACGCGGTTAAGAGCGTCACCGACACCTGCCCGGCCTGTACGGGGCAACAGAAGTTCGACAATTATAACCCGAGTGGCGCCTGTACCCAGCAGCAGATTAGCAGCCAACTTCCGACGCTTGGCACCTTTATGACAATTCGTCTGCGGTGACCGCGTCGGAGAGGTGGCAGATGCGGAATCGGAATTTCCGAAAGACCCGCAACGAACTCAGAAAGGAGATTCACATGTACCGCGAGGCTTTGGAGTGCCTATCTCTGGCGGCGCTACTAACTTCCGGGATCGGGACGATCGTGGCCCAGTCGGTCGTCCCTACTCCTGGCACAATCAGGCCTGCGTACCTGCGGCCCTTCGGCCACGGTCAGCCCCAGTTGCCGGTCGCCCGGGAGGCAGGTGTCAGGCTTACATTGCTGCGAACCGAATGTAACGACTGCGCAGCAGGCCCGACCTTCGTCTTCGAAGTCACCGGGGAGGGCCTTTCCCGGGCGCGAGAGTTTACGCTGTCGAACGGCACGGGCCAGATCGACGAAATGCGGATCGCACCGAACGGAACCGCGATTCTGGTGGGAAGGGTAGACGCCAATACCAGCTACGTTACTCTGGTGGACCCAGCGACTGGAGAGGTGAAGAAAGAGTTTTATGCGTTCGACCCCAGCGTCTCGAGCGACAATCGGTGGATAGCCTTTGTGAAACCCTATCCCCTCCATTTCACCCCGGGGGTTTCCAACGAGTATATGGCGTACGACGTGGAGGCGTACTGGCCGGGCGGAGTGGATATCAGCCCTCCCAGCCTTGCGACTAAGCTGGATGCGGGGGAGCCAATATACCCCGAGGGGGCGCCCGCGAGGTACGGAGGGAATATTGTAAGCGATGCGGCGGAAATACACTCCTGGGCGTCGGACGGTTTCCACTGGCTGGCAGGGCAGGACATCCTGGCGTTCGCCGACTATTGGCGCTCTGCCGTCTCCCTTGTGGTTGCCGATTTTCGCGGCGGGGTCCGGACGCCGACGGTCACGGTTAAGGCTCTGGACCGCGACGACGTTATGAACGCCGGTGCGTGTACCGCGTACAGTGGGCGTTTGGGGCCGGCGTTTGGCGTCGATGGAGCCACGCTGACAACGACGAATCCGCTCACGGTTACGTTCGCGCTGCGCCCAAGGTACCCGGACTGCACACTCGCCGTGCCCCAGGTCGACGTCGTGGTGGCGAAGATGTGATAAAGCAACCTGCTACAGCCAGTGCAGGTCCCGTGAGAGGAGGAGCGAGTCACATGCCCGTATTTACCAGACGCCTTAAGCCCCTCGTCCTGGCAGCGTGCCTGGTCTCCGTTGCGTGGGCGCAGGATGCCATGGACCTGAACCAGGTCCGGGAGCGCGCCCGGCAGCTTCAGTCCCAGATGCTTGGGGTCGGGGTTTGCGTACCCTGGTTCCAGTGCATCGCTCCGTCAGATCAAGGCCCTCAGGGAATTGCTTCGCGAGTACTCGGTATGGAAGCTGAACGCCTCCGGAGGCGACACCGACCAACTGATCAAGGATCTCTCGACCGTGGACGATGTCTTTGGTATCGAGACGCGCCGCAAGATACTGGGACCCAAGGACTGGAAGGGCCTGCCACCTCAGGTCCTGCGGAAGGCGGTAACCGGAGGCGAGTTGATCGTCGTAGCGAATATGTTTGAAACCGGCGGCCTGGCGATGCCCCAGAGCATCGATCTCATTCAGGGGTTTCGCAAGATAGGCAGCAGCGAGTACGTCTTTGACGGGGACACCGGCGACGCGATGTTTGGCACCATGTGGCCCGGGATCGGGAAGCTGCAGTCGCCGGTCGAAGGCGAACTGTGGTTCAGCTCCGTGGCACAGGTGGCGTTCTTCATGGGAGACCTGGATCGCGCGCGGATCTATAGCTTCGACGGGTTTGAATTCAAAGAAGAGTGGAAGCCCGAGGACCGCGAGGACATGCAGATTACCATTGACGACGACCGGATTCACCTCACGTACATCGGGCCGAAGATCGAACGAGCGAAAGGTTTTCCGTCCCAACACTGGATGGAGGAGCGGTTGGCAATCTCCCCCAGCGGGGTGTATCGTACGCTGCTTGTAAGCAATTATTTTCTTGACATGTCATAAATTGATTCGCTATGATTCCGTTAATCTATGAAGGCAATTCACTGCTGTCCGGCTACAAGTCGAATAGAATCAATTGGTTGCCAGAGTCGGATAATGTTTCTTGGGAGTCCGATGCCTGGAGTGCCTGCAAAATGGGCGTTTTCTCAAAAAGCGTGAGGCTGAGAATCTGTAGAATCTGGTAAAGGCTGGCTTCCAGGCCCATCCTCCTGCGGACGATAGCAACCAGCACGTAGACCGAGACTGCAATCCAGATTTGGGTCTTCACGGCGTTCTCGCTGGTGCCGTAGAATGCCTTGATCCTCAGGTGCTGCTTGATCCATTTGAAGAACAATTCCACCTGCCAGCGCGACTTGTAGATCTGGGCGATGGTAAGAGCCGGAAGCGTGAAGTTATTGGTCAGAAACTTGAACCGCTTCCTGGTTGCCACATCGAGATAGCTCACGCGCCGCAATGACTCCGGGTACGCTTCCGCCGAGTTGATTGCGGTCAGGACGACGGTGTGGTCGGAGCGGACCCCGGCGGTCTTGTCTATCGGATGCGAGTAGCGGCGCTGGAGCAAGACATTGGATTTGGTGCGAACGACGAAGAAGGCCGCGCTGAGAGTGAAGACGTAGAGGCGCTCGAAATCCACGTAGCCGCGGTCCATCACGTAGAACGCGCCGGCCTCCGGCAGAATCGCATCGAGCATATTGACGTCGTGCACTTTGCCGTCTGTAATACCAATAAACGTTGGGATATTGCCGTGCAAGTCCAGCAGCGTATGCATTTTGACGGCCGCCTTGTGCCGCCGGAAGCGAGCCCAGGGAAACAGCGAAAGACACAGGTCGATGGTGGTGGAGTCCAACGCGTACAAACTTGCATCCAAGTCGATGCCAATCGGATCGCCGGCATACAACGGCCGGGCTGTGGCGATCAAGTGCTGTGCGAAGTCGGCGAAGATGCGCCAGTCATGGGTCTCGTTGGCGTCCGCCAATGTCGAGCGCGCAATCCGGCTACGGAATCCCATGTGGTAGAGCTTGCCACTCATTGAATGCAAGCAGGCCTCGATGTCTCGAAGGCTCTCGCGATAAGTGAACTGAGCGAAAGCCATCGCCAGATACCGATCCCAACAAGACAAGCTTCTGTGGTGACGATCGCCATCATAGCGGGTCACACACTTCTGGAATTCGATGTGCGAGAGGTGGGCAATCAATTCCGCGAAAACTGTTCGGCCAATATTCATCCACCAGTATTCCGCCGTTCTGCCGGCGGGGTGCAATGTGATTTAAGTCGTCGATTCCGTCCGTTTTCAGTTCAAATCGTTTTTTGCCAAAATGCCCGCTATGCCATTGACGGCAAGCTGGTTAGCGGAATTCGCAAAGTACTTTACCGGACACTAGTGAAGGCAATTAAAGGCCAGACGATCTCGATCCAATAGGATCTCGGGTAAGACCCCTGGTATCTCGGGTATGATCCTGATAATAAGATCTAAGATCCAGGAAAGGACGGAGCGAACGCATATGCGACCTGCGGTAACCGCCGGTGTTGTATTTCTGCTGGCATTAGGGCCGGCACTTGCCCAGAGCAATACAGCTTCCATCTCTGGGCACGTCTTGGCGCCCTCGGGCCATACTGTGAGGGCGATGGTTACCCTACAGCCAGCTACTCCCCGCGGCGTCCCGTCGCCATCGCATAGACGACGAACTGCCGGCGACGGCTCCTTCACCTTCCAGAATCTCGCTGCCGGGCAGTACCGGCTCTGCGCGCAGATTCTACAATCGGAGGCAGCGCGTTCGGCGCCTCCGTTTCTGGACACCTGCTCATGGGGATCGAGCAACGGCGTGATCGCCGTGGCCGCCGGCCAGCAACTTACCGGTATTAACTTCGCTGCCCCCAACGGTACCTTGCTTCAGATTCGCGTCAACGATCCGCAGCAACTGCTGCCGCAAGTCATTGCGGTAAAAGGTCCACCGACTCTGGAGCCGCAACTCCAATTGGTCGTGAAGGGTCCGGATAAGCGCATTCACCACGCGCAGTTCGTATCTAAGGACGCAGGTGGGCGGACCTATCGGATGGTCGTTCCGCTAAGTACCGCGCTCGGGGTTACTATTACGAGCCTCGGTCGCCAAGCCCTACGATTCCACCGGCAACCTTGTCAAGGCGGCGGTCGGCTTGCAGGCCGCGCCGGGCGTGGCCCTCGGCTCTTTAAGCTTCACGTTGCAGAACTAGCGAGTGCAGCCTATGTCTAAGCATACCTGGAGTATTATTGTCCTTCTCGCCGCGGTTGGGTTCACCCCAACTTCCGCACGCGCTCAATCATTTTCCAACAGCTATTGGACGACGGCGAATTATGTGGCGGTGCTGGGGCGCAGTCCCGACCCGGGGGGATGGATCTACTGGGATGGCGCGCTAAACACGGGCCTAAGCCAGACCCAGTTGACCGTCGATCTCCTCGCCAGTAGCGAGTATTGCGGCTTCTTTGGGCTGTCGGCCAACTGCACCCCGGATAATGGCTCGTTTCTCACGCTCCTGTACCAGAACGCGTTAGGGCGCGCGCCCGATGAGAGCGGCTACTCCTACTGGCTGGGCGAACTGGAATCCGGCGTAACGCAGGCGCAGGTGGTATACGACTTTATTGCTGGCAGCGAGTTTGCAGGCCTGCACGGAAGCTATTGCAACTCCTACCTTCCCGGCTACGCCAGTCCTTTGGTCTATAGCACGAGCGCAAGCGCCGTCGGAGGAGTGACTACTCCCATACCCCTGACAGTAACGTACGCCAGCCCATCGGGAACCGGCGACATCGTCTCCGGGCAGGTTGAAATCGACGGCCCGAATGGCTGCTCGCTGGAGTGGGATAGCTCCGGCAACATTTCGCAAAGCGACAGCGCCGGGAACTGCTATCTGAACGCCGGGAGCTCGTTCCGGGTGGGAGCAACGGGGAATCCCAAGGCGGTGGTGGTTACCTTCCAGTTAACCTTCTCGCCCGCCTTTGCCGGAACGCATGAGGTCTATGCATGGGGCCTGGACGCGGAAAATCTGGAGACTCCGCAACAGGACCTGGGTCCGTTTGTGGTCACCGAAGGTCCGGACTTCACCATGAGCGTTACACCCGCGACCATCACGGCGCCGGTCGGAGGCACGGCCTTTGTCACTATAGCGGTGGCCAGCGTGAACGGATTCGGCGGTTCGGTGACGCCCGGCTTCGCGAATATCCAGGGATCGTCGCCGTACGACTGCGTATACCCAGCCAGCGACATAAACCCGATCTCCGTTTCCAGCGGGCAAACCGCCTCGGCCACGGTTGAATTCCAGATTGAGAACAGCTACCTTTGTGGCGGAACCACCAACTGGACCACCTTCACCGGGACCGCATCGTTCGGAGGGTCTCCACAAATCCAGGCGGCGCACTCGACGCCCCAGATTACGTTTAATGTCAGTCCAGCGACGGATTTCACCGTGACGGTGGGGCCGCCCTCCTCCCCGACCCTGACAGGCGGCGGATATGTTTCTTACCCGGTCACGGTGACCTCCATGAACGAGTACTCGGGCTACGTGGACTTCTCAACCGCGGACGTCACCGGGTTGCCATGCAATGGCGGCGCCTATTGCGTAAGCGCAACCAGTTTCTCTCCGGGACAGGTGTACGTAAGCGGGAACGGTTCGTCCACAACCACCCTAACCCTAACGGCAACAGGTAATGTGCCGGGCGGTGCGACCGAAGTTTCGATTACCGGCACAGCCTCCGGAGGGTCGCCATCGCACACCGCTGGGTTCACCCTGAGCACCCAGGTAACCGCCTTCTCGGGCACGCCCACGCCGGCGGCCAACAACCAGGTCACGGTCGGTTCCACTCTGGGAGTCACGACACCCAACCCACCCACGTTCTCCACCTGCAGTGTTCTGGGGCCGGGCGGGGCAGTCAACAACGTAAGCTGCACTGCCACGGGGTCGCAATCGGTGAGCCTCGGGTTAACTGGGGACCTGGGCGGTTCCGGGATCGGCCAGGCGCTCCACGGCACGTATCTGATAGGCTTGAATGGGACGGCGGGACAATTGCACGCGATGATCGTGGACGAGTTCCCGGCGGTGTCCGGCGACTCCGGCCAAGTGACGGCGGGGCAGACCGCGACCTTTACCGCGGACGGCAATGGGCTGGACCCCGGCGATGACGGGGACGCGGGGGAAATCGGCCTGGATATTTACGACCCGAGCGGGAACCCGGTCTACTGGGGCTACATCGACGACATCAGCGAGTATTCTGTGGAATTTACCGTCAGCCCGCCTCCGGGTGCTGCAGTGGGCGTGTACACCGCGTACCTGGATCTCTGCGGCTTGTCGTTCTTCGGGGACGACCCGGAGGAAGGGGAGGGGGACTGCGAGGCGGGCCCGGTGGAGTTCGAGGTGGCCGCTTCCCAGGGGGAGCAGGGTCAGTGCGGCGATCCAGGCGACCAGCGGAACACAATCACCACCGAATACATCACCTATAACGTAACGGACAGTAGCATCGCCGGCAAGGGGAGCGCTTTCGTTCCCCAGTGTGCCTGGTTCACGCAGACTGGGCAAAGTGCCTATTACAATTTTCAACAACTCGGCAACATAGGCAAACAGCCGTATGCCTGGGCTCTCATCAAGAATCCGTTGACAGTGAACATGAATAACGGCTACGGGTTAGACGACTGGACCAATCTGCTCTGGCAGGCCGGTTGGGGAAGCTCCCAGATCATCCTCAGCACCTACCGGCCCCCGGCTTACAACGAGCAGAAGGAGGGTGCTGCCAACAGCCGGCACCAGTTTGGCGATGCCGTGGATATCCAAAATGTCAGTCAGACTCAAGCCGAGCACGACGCGAAGGTATGCTTGGCGAGTCTAAACGAAGCCGTTGTTCTCTCGCCTAGTGGTGGCGGTGTCGTATCGTGCCCGGACTGGATGACCTACGACGCTGCCGCCGACTACGTGGAGCCAACCAACCTTGCCTGCGGCCTCAGGTGCGTTCACGCCGACTGGCGTAACCACGACTACAACGTTTACATTCATTAAGCGAAGCCGAGGGCCGGTTATGAAACACCTTCTTCCGATTGGGATTTGCCGCCTTTTCCTGGCGGCTATTTTCGTTGTCGCAGCAACTCGCGCACAGCAGTCGCAGCGTGAATCGCCGGTAGAATCGTACCTCCAGGGCTTATCCTCTCCAGACTTGCTCACGCGTAGCCGCGCCCTTTCCGGACTGCTTGCTCAAAATGGATCCGAGGTGGAGGGTCCATACACGACCCAGGCGAGGGTCGGCGGACTCCTGCGCACTCACCCGCGGCAGGCGGCGCGAATCAGGACCGCCTTAATCGCCGCGTTGGAGAAGGCGGGGGATGAGTATGAAGCGGCGGCAAGGAGTCAGCAAGTATCCGAGGACCTCGCCGAGTACTGCAACGCGCTCAGCGACGCCGTAGCCGCCCTGCGGGACCCGCGAGCGGCCCTCGCACTAATGAGGGGCGGAAATCTGGGCGGAGCGGCCGATATCTGTCCGAGTGCGGTCGACCGGATCATCGGCCGGATTCACGCCCCGGAACCCTTCGAGAATAGCAACGCTTTCGCGGTCAGGACGCTCGGTATGTGCCTCCTGAGACCAGCCATGATTCGCGCCAACCCGGATTTGCAGGCCAAGATCAAGCGCGAGTTGTTAGCGGACCTCGACTCGCCGGACTGGGCGGTCCGGGTGGTGGCCGCTGAATCGCTCGCCCCTCTGAGAGACGCCCCGGAGGTGCGCGCGAAGCTTCAGCGAGTGGCGGCGTTGGACCCGTACTACGGCCCGGACGGAGGCACCAACGGCGGTATGGCCTTCAGGGTTCGCGACTGGGCCCGGACCGCTCTGAATCCCCCAGATGCGTTTTCCTACTATGTGACGCGAACGCCAGACGGCGGGGTATGCCAGGTGCGGCCCGCCTCCCAGACCGACCCGCGCGAGGCCCTCTTCGGCCCTAAAACCGCCAATTGGGTCCGGCGCGATATGTGCGATCACTACGATCCCACTGGGCACGATCCGGCGCTGTGCTGGAGGGTGGAACCGGCGAACGCCTGTTCCCCGGGTAGCCAAGTCAAGCGGTGAAGGCTTCACGCTCTCCACTTACAGCGCCTCGGGGCCGGGCGGGGCAGTCAACAACGTAAGCTGCACCGCCACGGGGTCGCAATCGGTGAGCCTCGGGTTAACTGGCGACCTGGGCGGTTCCGGGATCGGCCAGGCGCTCCACGGCACGTATCTGATAGGCTTGAATGGGACGGCGGGACAATTGCACGCGATGATCGTGGACGAGTTCCCGGCGGTGTCAGGCGACTCCGGCCAAGTGACGGCGGGGCAGACCGCGACCTTTACCGCGGACGGCAATGGGCTGGACCCCGGCGATGACGGGGACGCGGGGGAAATCGGCCTGGATATTTACGACCCGGGCGGGAACCCGGTCTACTGGGGCTACATCGACGACATCAGCGAGTATTCTGTGGAATTTACCGTCAGCCCGCCTCCGGGTGCTGCAGTGGGCGTGTACACCGCGTACCTGGATCTCTGCGGCTTGTCGTTCTTCGGGGACGACCCGGAGGAAGGGGAGGGGGACTGCGAGGCGGGCCCGGTGGAGTTCGAGGTGGAAGCGGAGCCGGCCTGTGCGCCAAGCGTGACGATCACCAATCGGCCGATCCACATTACTGCTTTGCTTTCGAGCCCCTGGCAGTACACGGCCACACTAACCAGCATCGCCAGCCCTTCGGGCGGCACCTACAGCTGGAGTACGAATAACCCAAGCATGGTCACCTTCCTGTCGGGCCAATACACGAACCAGGTTACGTTAGGGATCATTTCGACTAACGGTGAGGCGACCATTACGCTGACGTACATGAGCCCGTGCGGAGTGAACGCGAGCGACTCTTTCACGTTCGCGCTGACCAACGACACGACGGTGGTGGCCTGGGTACAGCCCGTGCCGGTCGTCGACCCGCCGAACTTGCCAAATGGCAGCCCCGATCCGGTTTGGACTGAACTGGTTGGGCAGGGACCCCAAGGGTGCAGCGACACGCTAATCTTTTGGTCCGACCAGGGTCAGGCTGGCTTTGGAGTCGGCAACAACGGCCTCACCAGCGCGGAAATCGCGTTTGTTAACGAGTTTCTCATCAACGGCACGGCTAACCCCCCTCCCCCGACGCAATTCCAAGAGGACCAAAGCAGCTTCCTGAACAGCAACCAATACCGGCTCTACCAGCGCTTTCAAGGCTATTGGGAGCTGCAGCCGAACGGCGGGATCAGCCAGCCGCCCGTCGCCCTGGAATCATGGGTCGCCGTCGGCGTGACCCCGGAACCGTGCAGCGGGTTCCAGATACAGATTTTTTCCCTGCCCGTGCAAACGAACGCGATCAACGGGGAGTCCGGCCTCACCCCAAATGGCCTCTGGATGTACCAGGTAAATGAAGCTCGAATTGGATCGGACGGACAGGGGGTAAATCAGTTCCTCAACGGACCTGCCGGCGCCGACTACACTACTACGACCCCGTGGATCTGGTCCGTGATTCAATTCGACGCCAACGGCTATACCCAGGCTTTTTCGCAGAATAGCACGAACAGTACCACCCAGAATCTCGGAAGCTTTCCGGCCTACTGGATCTACACGAACGGCTATCTTGATCCTTCGTACCAGATTAATCAGTCCGGTCTTATGACCTTCATCAGCCTCAATTCCTCATTTCAGTACGGCGGACCCCAATGAAACCCATGAAACGCTTCCCACTACGGACCCTCGTATCACTTTTGGCGCTCTGCGTTCTCCCGACAACTCCTCGCGGGCTTGCGCAGGACACCCTGGACAGCCTTCTCGGGCGGCTCTCCGACAAGCCCCTGAACCACGCTGTCCTGTGGAATATCGAAGCCCAACCGCCGGACCCCAGGACGGTTCCGGCGTTGGAGGCGGCATTCGCGAAACGGCAGATCAAGGAAGAGAAGCAGTGGATCGCCGCCACGCTACTCCGCTTGGGCGAGAAAGCGGATGTCTATTTCGATTTTCTCGCCGGCTACGTGAAGGAGGCGATCGAAGACCGCACTCCTCTCTTTGAGGAGTTTGACCAGAACGGGATCTCCCTGCGCGGCCAGTTCAGCGCCGAATTTGAGAACTGGTGCGCCCTCAACCACAAGGATCCAAAGCAGGTCGCTGGCATTCAGTTTCTCGTTTACCCCATGGACGTCCGTACCCTGGCGCAAGCCGAAGACCGCCGTGCCATCCGACTCTTGGAGCGGGGTCTTGAGTCCCCTTACCCCGGAGTGGTGGCGTACTCGGCTCAGGGTCTTGGCCGGCTGAACGTCCTACCAACAATCCCGCTGATCTCCGAAGCGGTCCAACGAATACCCGTCGGGGAACGTGGGGCCATTGCGATGGAGTTGCCTTGGTACGCTGGTGGGGACGCGGAACAGTTATTCGAGCGCCTGATACCGAGCGCCTCCTATCGGGACCACCTGCGGGCGAACGTTCAAATGCAAAGGGATACCGAGCTGAAGCGCATCCTAAGCCGTCAGGCCGGGCCCGTCCCCAAGTGATCGGCACAGCGCCCCGGGTCCGCGGAACGTGGTCGTGACTGATTCCTCCGACGCCTCCGGAACTCTTATTCCAGATACCGCGCAGGCCACATATGGCTGGAGTGCGGACGCCTGCGCGGATTTTAATAGTGTGCTGGAGGGACCGGCCTGCCAGAGCGATTGGGTGTATTTGACCGTCGAGGAGGACCAACAACAGCAACTAACGTTGACAGTGACGCCCTGCACCGGCAATCCCCCCGACCCTTTAAACTCGGCTCAGGTCAATCTTTCCACCGGCGATACGAACAAGTGCGTCACGACCACCCTTAGTCCCAGCACGATCCAGTACACGCCGGCGTTTCCGTTCGGCTTCACTGCTGACTATTACAGCAACTGTTCCGGCCCGGTAAACCTCGGTTTTAGCGCCGGCACGGGGCAGGGGTCTGTAAACAGCACCGTCACGGCGGGGCCGGCGGGTGTACTTCCGCAGGGGTGTAGCGGCGTCTTCGCTGTGACGGCAACGGCAAACACCGCCGTCAGTAACAACAGCGCGCAGGTGGTCGTGCCTCCCCAGGCACTAATCAGCCAGCTCCACGCCGAGGCCCACGGGTACAGCGACGACACCTCGCTCGATCCCCAGCAGGTGGCTCAAAAGTCCGTGGGAATGACGGACATAAACCGCTTCTCGTACTCCTCGACAAATGTGTTTGGCGGCGTCGACACCTTCCAGGGTCTGGCCGCGCAGGTCCCACAGCAAATAGCCCAGGACGGTACTACCAATGGCCCCCCTGTCGTAATCGACAACGCCGCAGAAGTCTATTCGGGGCAGATTCAGAATACCACCGCGGGCTCACCGTGTTACTGGAGCCCCTTCGACTGGGAGTCGCTGGCGGTCACCGGGGCCCTCGAGACCGGACAAACGAGCTGGCCCCAGGGCGTCAATCCGAATACCGGCACCCTCCAGCCGGTGCTCGACCCTAAGTGCTTTGCCGTTTGCACCCAGCACGACCAGAACAATAACTGCACGCAGTACAATTACGGTGGCTCCCAAATTGTCCTGAAGATCGCAATGCCGTACAATACCACCACGAACAAAACGAACTCACCAGCCTTTCTGTTCGAGCGGGCGAGACCCGCCGGCACAAATGTCCCCTCGGTAGTGCAGATCCCGTGAGAGGAGGAGCGAGTCAGATGCCCGTATTTACCAGATGCCTTAAGCCCTTCGTCCTGGCAGTGTGCCTGGTCTCCGTTGCGTGGGCGCAGGAGACCATGGACCTCAACCGAGTTCGGGAGCGGGCCCGCCAGATACAGTCACGCATGTTTAGACGGCCCGACTGCGCCGCGCCCTGGTTCCAATGCATCTCCCCCGAAATCAAGTCGTTCCGTGCGTTGCTTCGCGACTATTCGGTATGGAAACTGAACAGCACCGGAGGCAACACGGTCGAGCTGCTCAAAGACCTCTCGACCGTGGACGATGTATTCGGCGTGGAAATCCGGCGCAAGGAGCTGGGCCAAGGAATTTAAGGGCCTGCCGCCCCAGGTGTTGCGTCAGCCGGTCGTGGGCGGCGAGTTGATCGTCATAAACAATCTGTTCGAGACCTATCAACTTGCCATGCCCGCATCGCTTGCGTTGATTCAGGGATTTCGCAAGATAGGCAGCAGCGAGTACGCTTTCGGTGGCGACACGGGCGACGCGATGTTCGGCGTGATGTGGCCGGGAATTGGCAAATTGCAGTCACCAGTCGAGGGACAACTGTGGTTCATTGCCCAGGGCCAGGTGGGCGGGTTTATGGGGGACCTGGATCGCGCGCGGATCTACAGCTTCGACGGTTTTGAATTCAAAGAGGAGTGGAAGCCCGAGGACCGCGAGGACATGCAGATTACCATCGACGACGGCCGGATTCACCTCACGTACATCGGGCCGAAGATCGAACGAGCGAAAGGTTTTCCGTCCCAACACTGGATGGAGGAGCGGCTGGCAATCTCCCCTGGCGGGGTGTTTCGTACGCTGCTCGTCGACCATGGGGAAGGCTCGCCACCCATCGGTCCGCCTCCACATCGAGCCCAATAAAAAGCAATAAACATTGGAAGTTCGAGGTCCTGCTGCGAGCGCACCCTCAGCCGCCACCGACCCCGCGCCATCAAACCCTCGGATGGGTGAACACATGCGGTTCCTGCTTGCTCGCCGCGAACAGGCGCTCCACTTTGCGCCCCCTGGCCCGGCGAGTCTCCCATGTTCGTTGAGCTGGTTGGGAACCTTCCGTCTACAGGCGAACCATGACCTTCATCGCTCTCAACTCGGCCTTTCAGTACAACTTGGATCCGGCGTGAAAACGCGTCTTCAGGGCTGAAGGGGCTTCAACTTGGCTGCCCTGGCGAGAATCTTTTCCGCGAGGCCTTCTATCATCGGTGAAGGTCTGAGCCTGAGCACCGGCCGGTTTTGTGGACGCGTCAGTTCGCCGGGAATGAGGAACAGCTTATAGCGCAGCTTCTGCAGGGTAAGGTTTTGCCAGGACTCATCCAGACAATTTCGCTGAAAAGCTGTCACCAGATTGTAGGCGAGGCGGACGATCTCCAGGTAGAGCGCGTTGGCGGCGAACGACGCCGTTGGAATCTTGCGGAGCGCATAGTCTTCTCGCAGCTCGCAAATCCGTGGTTCCATCCCGGCACGTCCGTCGTAAAAATGCCAGATCCCGGCTGGGGTCAGCGGCATGTTTGTGACCCAGGCACGATAGATGTATCGGCCCATGGCGAACAGAGTGGTCTCGGCTTCGTCTTGTTGAATGAACCTTCGCGCCACCACGAAACGACGGGCCTTTGGCCAACCATGGAGGCGGTGCTCGACCTCAGCCATCTCCCACCTGGGATTCACGGGTTCATACGAGATGCCGGGGAGCAGTCGCTTGAACGCTTGGGTCAAACGAGCGACCACGGCATACTGTGCGGGTCGGGTCTCTAGAGCAACGAACACAGGATTGAAGCCGAAGCCGGCGTCGGCGCGGACTCGCACCTCGCGGATTTCGGGTGGGACATTGGCGAAGCTGGTGTCCAGCAATTCCATGCTGCCATCCCAAGTGCCGGCATTCCCTGGACGGAGTTCGGCATCCCAGAGGTAGGATGAATTGGCCTCTATGCAGAGCAGTGGGTCGTAGGATTTCTTGCCACGATAGCGGGGATTGTAACCGACGGCGGCATTTTCCTGGTTCCCGAATACCGTCACCACCGTGCTGTCCAAGTCGAAGATCAATCGGGAGCGTCGGGCGGGTAGGTGGATGAACGTTTGCAGCAGTCGGTCGTTGACGCGATGCAACTGTTGCCAGAAGGGGTCAGGTGCATTGTGTAAGAAGCGGCGCAAAGTCTGAGGATCAGGGAAACTCGGCAAGCCGGTGAGGTATTGGAAGGTACCGTTGGAACGCAAGAATGACGCGGTTTCCAAGCGATCCAACCCCAGGACGATGGGGTACATCAGGGCCAATACCATCTGTGATAAGTGATACCGGTTGTTGCGTCTGGGGTAGGTCAGGTGCCTGGCCAGAAAATGGCGGAGCTGCAGCACTCGCAGAAACTCATGAAAGAAGTAGACACCGCCGTAATGCGTCAGCCCCGCATGATTACAGGCGATTCTGATATTTCGCGGCGAATACGGCATTTCGCGAATTCCTAACCGACTGTTAGGGATTGGCGAAATTCTACAATATGCTCCCAAAGCCTGTCAACATGGGGTTTGGCGGCTTTTGGGGAGGCAAGAATGCGCCGGATTCAGGTACAACGGCCCTCAATGAAACCCATGAAACACTTCCCACTGCGGACCCTCGTATCGCTTTTGGCGCTCTGCGCTCCCCCGACAGCTCCCCTCGGGCTTGCGCAGGACACTCTGGACAGCCTTCTCGGGCGGCTCTCCGACAAGCCGCTGAACCACGCTGTCCTATGGAAGATCGAAGCCCAGCCGCCTGATCCCAGGACGATTCCGGCGTTGGAGGCGGCATTCGCGAAACGGCAGACCAAGGAGGAGAAGCAGTGGATTGCCGCCAGCCTGCTGCGTCTCGGCGACAGGTCGGATGTCTATTTCGACTTTCTCGCCGGCTACGCGAAGGAGGCGGTAGACGACCGCACGCCCTTCTTTGAGCAATTTGACCGGAACGGCAAATCCGTGAGCGGCCAGTTCAGCGCCGAATTTGAGAACTGGTGCGCCCTTAACCACAAGGACCCCAAACAGGTCGCCGGGATCCAGTTTGGCGTCTACCCCGTGGATGTCCTTACCCTGGCGGAGGTCGGAGACCAGCGTGCCACCGAACTCTTCAAGCGGGGTCTGGAGTCCCCCAACCCTGGCGTGGTAGCATACTCGGCCCAGGGCCTTGGCCGGCTGAACGTCCTGTCAGCGATCCCGCTGATCTCGGAAGCTTTCAACCGCCTGCCTTCGGGCGACCGCACGATAGTGGCGGCGCAGTTGCCCTGGTACGCCGGCGGGGAGGCGGAGCAGTTGTTCGAACACCTCGTACCGGGAACGGCCCTCCGGGAGTTCTGGAGGAGCACGGTTCGGCGGCAAAGGGACCAGGAGATGAAGTGCGTTTTGAGCCGCGAAGGCCGTCGCGTCCCCAAGTGATCGGCACAGCGCCCCGGGGTTCGCGGAACGTGGTCGTGACTGATTCCTCCGACGCCTCCGGAACTCTTATTCCAGATACCGCGCAGGCCACATATGGCTGGAGCGCGGATGCTTGCGCGGATTTTAATAGTGTGCTGGAGGGACCGGCCTGCCAGAGCGATTGGGTGTATTTGACCGTCGAGGAGGACCAACAACAGCAACTAACGTTGACAGTGACGCCCTGCACCGGCAATCCCCCCGACCCTTTAAACTCGGCTCAGGTCAATCTTTCCACCGGCGATACGAACAAGTGCGTCACGACCACCCTTAGTCCCAGCACGATCCAGTACACGCCGGCGTTTCCGTTCGGCTTCACTGCTGACTATTACAGCAACTGTTCCGGCCCGGTAAACCTCGGTTTTAGCGCCGGCACGGGGCAGGGGTCTGTAAACAGCACCGTCACGGCGGGGCCGGCGGGTGTACTTCCGCAGGGGTGTAGCGGCGTCTTCGCTGTGACGGCAACGGCAAACACCGCCGTCAGTAACAACAGCGCGCAGGTGGTCGTACCTCCCCAGGCACTAATCAGCCAGCTCCACGCCGAGGCCTACGGGTTTAGCAACAATCCGTCGCTCGATCCCCAGCAGGTGGCCCAGAAGTCGGTGGGAATGACGGACATAAACCGGTTTTTCTATGCCTCGAACCCCTATCTGTTCGGGGGTGTGAGCACCTTCCAAGCTCTCGCCGCCTCTGGGCTGGTGGCACAGGACGGCACCACCAATGGCCCGCCGCATGTAATCGATAACGCTGCGGAAGTGTACTCCGGGCAGATCCAGGATCCCACCGCCGGGTCCACCTGCTACTGGAGCCCTAACGACTCTGAAACCACCATCATAAACCAGGCGCTCGCTTCAGGTCAGACAACCTTTCCCTCGGGCACGAATGCCCCCGAATGCTGGTGCGCAAACACTCCAAATTGCACCTACGCCCAGCCCCAGATCGTCATCAGGCTCTCCATGCCCCTGAACACTTTGCCGGGTAAAACAAACTCTCCGGCGTTTATGTTCCTACGGTCGCGCCCTGTGGGACCAGGTATTGGGCCGATCTACCAAGTCCCCTAGCGTTGCTAGGATCGAATGGAGTCAATATGTTATCCCGCTCCGCCTCTTACGCCAGTAGCGTGGTAGCCCTCCTGATATGGGGCCTTGCGGCTCCCTCAGCAGGTGCGGCCCAGCATCTCAGCCTTGCGGAAGTCAAAGCGAGGTCACGGGAGTTGCAGTCGCATATTCTTGGAAAAACGGACTGCCCTTTTGATGTTTCGTTGTTTCGGGCATGTATCTCTCCCTACGTGCACCAGCTCTCGGCCTTGATTCGCGACTACACGGTGTGGGAGCTGAACGATACCGGCGGCGACACGAACCAACTCGTTAAGGACCTTCGGGGTGTAGAGGATATTTACCAGCGGGACTTGTGGAAAAAGCTGAATCCCGCCGTGTCGGCGCCGGATTCCCCGTTTGTGTATACGTTCCGTCGGCCCTCTCCCGCCGGTGAACTGATCGTGACGGTGAACCACTTCTCCACCGGAGACTCTCGTGGACCCACCGGCCGCCATCGTCATCCAGGGATTTCGACGCGAGGGCGCTCAATTTGTATACGCGGCGGAGACGGGCGATTCCCTATATGGAACCTCTACTTATGACGACCTCCAGATGCTACCCTCGCCCCGGCAGAGCGAGATGTGGCTGCTCATCTCGGGCCGGCAGGCCAGGATGAACATGGGCCGGCTGGACCGAGCGCGCATTTACAGCTTCGACGGCTTCCGCTTTGACGAGCTATGGGCGCCGGAGGATCGGGAGATCCTGCGGTTTCACTTGTCGGACAACGAACTGCACCTCACTTATCTGGGCCCGAAAATCGAAACAGCTTCGGGCCTGCCCGAGCAGCATGTCATGGAGGAGAAGCTCATGCTCTCACCGAACGGAGTTTCCCAAATCCTCCTGGTCGACCATGGCAGCATCGGTGAGCCGCCGGAACCCAAGCTCTGATGGCGGAGCGTAATGTCCGCTTGTCGAACCTCAAACTTCCGTTTTTTTGAATTTTTTGGAGCCTTCGCCAACACCTTCGACCAGGTCGCGAAGTACCACCATTTCTTACAGATAGACCCGCACAATCAGCATCACGGGCTGTGCGGTAAACCTCTCGCGGATACCGCCGGAGCAGCGGAGGACCAGCGGAGGGGAAGGTGTGAAATGATCTTGGCCTCGGGGATCACCCAAAACCGGCCATAGAGGATCACTTCAAAACCGGCCAACGATAACCATCATTCAGGACGTTGATTTCGACGCGAGGACAGATACCCTCGGTCGATGTGAGCAATGTCTTGAACGAGGAAAAGAAGCAGCAAGTCATAGCATTAGGGCGACTCGGTTGGTCGCTGCGCAAAATTCAGAAGACCACCGGTGTCCGCCGAGAAACCGCCGCTGATTATCTACGAGCGGCAGGCATAGGTCTGCGTCCACCTGGTGCTTGGGGACGGAGTACGCCGGCAAAACCGGCCAACGAAGTGATCTCCGACCTCCAGGCGGCAAAACCGGCCAGTCGAGCCGAAGTGACCACCGACCCTAGCGCGGTATTGGCGCCCCAGCCGGCCACAGCCGAAGCATCCGCCGGCCGTAGCGCCTGCGAGCCACACCGGGAAACGATCGAGTTGGAACTCTCCAAGGGCCGCAACGCCAAAGGCATCTGGCAGGACCTGGTGGATCGCAGCGGCTTCGCCGGCGGCTATCAAAGTGTCAAGCGGTTTATCGTTGGTCTCCGTGGCAAGTCGTCGCAGCAAGCCTGCGCGGTGATCGAAACCGCACCCGGCGAAGAATGCCAGGTCGATTACGGATCAGGTCCCCTGGTGCGCGATGCCGATAGCGGGAAGTACCGGCGGACGCGGCGTTTTCGGCATAGCGCTGTGCGATAAAGTGATGTTTTCCGCACAGGAGGATCTCCGCGTAGCGCCGGCAGGGGCAACTTCCGCTTCTTCCGGTCCGCAAGAGGTTTACTGCACATTGTGTTTCAAGTTCGACAGCGTACGCTGTCCGTCTGGTAACGGTGCGTCTCCCCGTTCCTACGTCTGCCTGCGGAGAACGTAGACGCTGCTGCGTCAGCGAGGAATCAAACCGACCGTTCAACGTCAGCGTCGGCCGTTTCTCGTTCAAGCGGCCTCGTCTGCTCTCCACGAAGCGGCAAACGGAGCCTGCGTGTAATCGATCTGGCGATTGGGCTCGCCGTTGCGCGCTATTCCTGCCGTAGAGCACTCATCGGATCTACCCGACTCGCGCGACGAGCCGGTAGAAAGCTTGCAGAGAGTGCAGCACTGACGAGAATGCCGATCGTGACCACGAATGTCCAGGGGTCTGTCGGTCGAATTCCAGTTACTAGCCGTTCTAATACACTTCCAGCTACAAGTGAGGCTCCTACGCCCAAGCCGGCGCCAATAAGTATCATTCTGACGCTTTGCCGCATCACGAGACGCAGCACATCGGCGGTGCCCGCTCCGAGGGCCATCCTTACGCCGAATTCCGGCACACGCTGGCCAGTCAGGTACGCCAGGACACCGTAGATGCCGATACACGCAAGCGACAAGGCCAGAGCGGCGAATGTGCCGAACAGGAGCAGGAGGAAGCGTTGCCGGGCGAGGGTCGCAGTCACGATCTGTTCCATGGTACGTATTTCAAACATCACTTGATCGCGAGTCGCGCCGCGGACCTGCCGTCGCACGGCTTCCACTACGTTGGATGGTGCAACGGTTGTTCGCACCACCATGGGCGTACGGGAAATGAGGCGCACATACGGGTCAGGTAACTGCGCAAAGGAAACGTAGACCTGCTCGCGCACCTTGGCCTGATCGTCAGCGTCAAGACCCCAATGTCGCACATGGCGGACGACACCCACGACTCGTGCAGGGCCGAGGACTTGCAATGACAGACGCTTGCCGATTGCTCCGCGGTTGCCGAAAGCACGCTTAGCCATAATCTCGTCAACAACAACAACCAGTTCATTCCCTACACGATCCTGCTCGTTAAAGAATCGGCCTTGAAGCAGCGGTATACCCATTACCTGCAGGTAGCCCGGCGTTACCAGGTTCAGCAGCGACATTGTCATCTGATTCGTAGGTGGTGCAGCGGCTGTTGTCCAGTAACCGATTTGCTCGGTATCGCCGGCCATGGGAATGACATCAGCCATTGCAACTGAATCGACGCCCGGTACTTGGTGGACCCGATCGAGGAGTTCTTGCCAAGCCATCCTCGTACGCGCGGGACTCGCCAGGGACTCCGATGAGAGAGCTACTTCAGCGACCAGTACATTGCGAGGGTTAATGCCCGGATCGAGCGACAACACGCGCAGCAGTGTGCGGCCGAGCATTCCGGCCGACACGAGTAATACAGCCGCGATTGCGATCTCCGAAATCACAAACCCAGCATGGAGGCGCCGTGAGCCACCTCCCGCCGTGCGCCCTCCGGCGCGTAGTGCTTGTTCCAGTTCGCGAGCGGGAGCGCGTAAAGCCGGCGCGAGGCCGAAGAGAATGCCGCTCAATAGAGAAGCGGCAAGGGCGAACACAAGAACGCGCCAATCAACATGGACCTCGTCTGCGCGCGGCAACCCTCCTGGCCAGAAAACGAGAAACCGGCGCGTGGCAACCGCTGCGAATGCCACGCCAAGAGTACCTCCACCAAGGGCCAAAACCGCGCTCTCGGTCAGACATTGGCGCACTAACCGGCCACGGCCTGCCCCGAGCGCCACTCGCATTGCGAGTTCCCGGTCACGCGATATGGCACGCGCGAGCAGCAGGCTGGCGACATTCAGGCAGGCGATGAGCAGCACAAGGCTGACGGCGCCAAGGAGCAACCAAAGCATGGGCCTGATGTCGCCGACAATTTCCTGACGAAGCAGCTCCGCACTGATACTGCGACCCGCATTGGATTTCGGATATTGCTGGGCAAGATGTTGGGCGATTAGCGCCAGTTCTGCCTGAGCTTGGGCAAGCGACACTCCGGGGCGCATGCGGGCGATGACCCTAATCCCCGGATGCATCTCCCGATTCTTCATCGGAGGCGAAGTATTCTGACCCAGCGGAGTAAAAACATCCGCAGCTTCCGAGAGAAGTCGGAATCCCGCGGGTGCGATGCCAATGACTGTGTAAGCTCGACCGTCAAAAATAAGGCGCGCGCCAATCGCTCCAGGGCCACCGCTATACCGGGTCTGCCAGAGACGGGCACTGATGATGGCCACCGGAGTTCCACCCGGGCGGTCTTCATCCGGCAGGAATTCGCGCCCGCGGAGCAAAGGAATGTCAAGCACTGAAAAAAGGTCCGCTGAGATTTGACGACCGGTCACATACTCTGCCTCACCCGGCTCGCTAACAATGGCGCTCCCATTGCGCCAAGCCGCCATCATCAAGGACCGGCTCGCACGCTTGCAGTCCAGGAAATTCGGATAAGAAGGCTGCCATTCACCCTGCTTATCGGTCTCTTCATGCAGGCTCACCAAGCGATTGGACTCCGGATAGGCCAGCGGCTTTAATAAAACGGAATTGATGATGGTAAACATCACAGTGGTGGCACCACTTCCGAGCCCAATCGTTAACAGGCCTACGGCCGCAAAACCAGGTCGGCGCCGTAATGTACGAAGCGCATATCGTAAATCCTGGAGGAGATCGTTCAACCGTCGCGTGCCGCGGGTATCGCGGCAACTTTCCTTTACCTGTTCCAGACCCCCAAGAGCAAGGTTGGCCTGCCGCCGTGCTTCCCCGCCTCGTTCACCACCCGCGATCAGATCGGCTGCATGCTGGTCGAGATGGAAGCGCAGTTCCTTGTCGAGTTCTTCTTCCAGTTCTTTCCCATGCCATAAGCGACGCCACCAAGTCATTGTGCGCCTCCTTCGGACATTCTGAGGATGAGTCCAACGGCCTCTGTCAACCGCTGCCAGCTCACGGCTTGCGCTTCAAGTTGTGCCCGCCCCTTTCGAGTCAAGCGATAGAATTTGTCGTCACGGCCAGCCTCGGTTTGTTTCCAGTCTGCAATCAATAGGCCACGATTCTCTAGGCGGTGTAGCGCCGGATAAAGGGAACCTTGCGGCACTTGGACCCCATCACGCGAGACTTGTTGCAACCGTTGCGCAATGGCGTAGCCGTGGACGGGGCCAAGGGCGATAACCTTCAAAATGAGGAGGTCCAAGGTCCCTTGGGGAAGATCGGATCTTGCTGACATGCTGCGCACCTACCTCGATCTTCTACATATTACAAGATCAATAGGTAGAAGTGCAAGGTATACCGCAATGGGCCGGATCTGGGAATTGCCGAAGATCAGGAGGGCGGGCGAGCAGAAACCCCAAACTTCCGGTTTTTTCAAGTTTTTGGAGCCTTCGCCGACACCTTCAACCGGCTCGCGAAGTGCCGCCATTTCCTACAGATAGACTTGCACAATCGGCGTCACGGGGTGTGCGGTAAACCTCCTGCGGACCGGAAGAAGCGGAAGCTGCCCCTGCCGGCGCTACGAGCGCGCCGGGCTGAGGTGCGAGCAAATGTTAGCATTTCGCAGTATTTTCAGCCGTTGGGCCCGCAGATGATCACGCCGTCCTTATCGACGACGATCGGCACCCGAAAGCCGAATTCCTTGATCGACGCGGCTTCGGCGCGCTCGGGGATCTTGCGGCTGTTCCGGGCGTACGGGATCACGTCTTCGATCGGCCATGCGCATACCTTGAGATCGTTCATCCATCCACCTGAAAAGACTGGATTTCGTGATCTTTCGGAGGGTGCGCTTTGCGCTGGCCTGTCGAACCGGTGCCCTTCGTTCCTTTATACGCGATGGGGAAGGTTTTGTACAGCGCGCTCTTCCGAGGTTCTCAGGGGGGCCCAGAGGTCCACTTGCCGTCTCACAAGCCGATTCGCATTTTCCATCTCCGCGAATCCTGAACGTTATGTTGTATTATCCTTGTGCCTCCGATGACAATCGTTGACATCCGATTGCATTCGGAATATAGTTGCCTCAGATGCCCACGAGACCATCTGACAAGCCCGACATGCCACTTCCTACCGCCGCCGAACTCGATATCTTGGCTGTCCTCTGGCGGCTAGGCCCAGCGACAGTACGCGAGGTTCATGACGAACTTCGCAAAGATAGCGGCTATACGACCACCCAGAAGCAGATGCAGCTCATGCTTGGCAAGGGTTTGCTAATTCGTACAGAGCGTTTCGGGGCGCACGTCTACGAGGCTGGTATTCCGAGAGAACAGACCCAAAAGCAGATCGTGGGCGACCTCTTGGACCGCGTATTTGAGGGATCCTCTTACTCCCTGGTGATGCGCGCGCTCGGAGCGAAACCTGCGTCGGCCGAGGAGCTGGACAAGATTAAAAGGATGATCGAAGAGGCTGGCAAGCAAAGAGGCAAATCCAAATGAACCTGATACATTTTCTCACGCGGAGACCGCTGGAGCAGCGGAGGACCAGCGGAGGGAAGGTGTGAAATGGTCTTGGTTCGGGTTCTGCCTTCGGAGGATCTCCGCGTCGCGCCGGCTTAGCAACTTCCGACAATGTTTACCAGCCCGTGACTCAATAAAGACAGGGATGTCGAAGTAAGGGGCTGGACAAATCGTTTAGCTTATGTCATCTTCAAATGGATGCAAGCGCCCAACCGCGGTGGCTCCTCAGATCGCGAGAAGGATCTCGAACGGAGAGTCGAGTCTCTGGAGACGCAGTTGAAGTGCGCGCTGGCGGAGAACGAGCGCCTGCGAAAGGAACTGGAAGAAGCGCTCCGTGCCAACAAACGAAGTGCCGCGCCGTTTTCCAAGGGGGAACCCAAGAGTAACCCCAAGCCGCCAGGACGTAAGCCTGGGGCGGCATACGGAGCGCGAGCTACGCGACCCGTCCCCAAACGGGTGGATGAGCAAATCCACGTGCCACTTCCGCCGCGCTGCCAGCACTGTCAAGGTCCGATCATCCTGAAGAACACCCAACCTCAGTACCAAGAAGACATCGTGCGGATGACCATCGTCCGCCGCTTTGATGTGGAGGTGGGGACTTGTGCCTGCTGCGGACGGCAAGCGCAAGGCCGGCATCCGTTGCAGACCTCCGATTCGCTCCGCGTTGGGGAAGTGCAAGTCGGACCAGAGGCCTTGTCGATGGCGGCAGTGCTCAACAAAGAATTGGGGTTGTCGCACGAGCGGACGGCGCGGGTGCTGGAACTGGGCTATGGGTTGAAGTGGAGCCGGAGCGGGGTCTGCCGGGCTTTGGAGCGATTGGGGAATCTGGCGGCGCCTACTTACCAGCAACTGCGAAGCGCGCTGCGGCAAAGCCCGGTGGTGTGGCTGGACGACACGGGCTGGAGAGTGGGCGCACGTCCCCAGAATCTGCGGGTTTTGTTGAGCCAGCAGGTCACCGTTTACGTGATTGAACCGCATCGCGGATATGCGGAAGCGGCGGCGATTCTGGGAGAGGACTACGCCGGTTTCCTGGTGCATGACGGAGCGCGTTGTTTCTATGGTTTTGAGCAGGCGTTTCATCAGAGTTGCCTGGAACACCTGATCCGGCGGTGTCGCGAGATGATCCAGGTGGCTTCCGTAGCGGCCGCCCAATTCCCGATGGCAGTCAAAACGCTGCTGCAGGAGAGTCTCCGGTTGCGGGATCGCTACCAAGGGGGCGCGGTTTCTCGCCATGGTTTAGCGGTGGCCACCGGGCGGCTGGAAGCCCGGATGGACCGCTTATTGGATCAGCACTTTTCTTGCCCAGACAACCAACGGTTGGCCAAACACCTATGCCACGAGCAGCCGCACTTGTTCACCTTTCTGCGCTGTCCTGGCTTGCATGCCACCAACAACTTCGCCGAGCGGGCGATCCGGCTGATGGCGATGGCACGCAAGACCTGGGGTGGTAATCGGACGGAGAACGGAGCCCGCACACAGCAGATTCTGGCCAGCGTTTTGCGTACTTGCTGGCAGCAGGGAAAAGATGCTTTTGGTCAGTTGGTGAAGTTATTACGTTCCGCTTGTCCGATCTTGCTGGAGATCGTTCCCGCCGGGCCATCACCCTGACTTGCCCTAACAACCATTCGGCTCCCTCCACTCGCTTCGGCCCCGTCGCAACCGCAAAACTTCAAAATCAATCGAACGCGACCGTCCACGCCTACGCCAACGTGTGCCTCACCGCGTGGTAAACATTCTCCAACTTCCGCTTCTTCCGGTCCGCAGGAGGTTTACCGCACTCAGCCGGATGGGCTTTAGGGGCGCGCCTTTTGGTCACGCAGGCTTTGGTGCTCACAGTTTCGTAGGCCAGTCGGCAATCTCCAGAACCGCCGTGGCGGCCTTGATGATCATGCTCTCTTTCAGCTGGTGTATTGCGGCTATCTCTTTCCACGGATACCCACACAAACGCATCGCGGCCCAATCATATCGCTGAGTGACTGACGAAGTCTTTCCGGACACTCGGGCCTGTTTCGATGGAGGGATCTCGGAATCCTCGCCGACCCTTCTCCAGAACTCACGTCTCTCCAGGTACTGGTCGCGGTGCTTTGCCCATTCTGCGTCGGCGGCCTTGACCCAATCGCCAGTGGATTGGTTGAGAGGATCAAAGGCGGGAGGGACAAAGGGTGGCGGGTGAAGGCGTTGACGAAACCGGGTGTGCTGACCTTGGCGGGCCCCATAATCTCGAACGAATTCGGGCCAACGATCCTGGGGAATCCCCAATCGACGGAGCGCAGCCAGGATGTCGGCGCGAGCTCTGTTCTGACGGTTGGCGGCAATGCCGGCCTTTTGCCAGGCGGCAGTCTGGACTCCATTTCCAGGCTTGCTCGACAAATCGGATCACCTCGTTCCTATTGAAACAGATCGCGGACCTCGAGGCCAGTGGTGCGCTCGGGACAGCTTGGTCTACGAACTCCGTTCCGAGATCAATGGCCCTGTCAGCCCTCTCCCCCTTGGCGCGGCGGGAGCAAGTAAAAAACGGAAATAAGCAAGAATCCTTGTTTCCGTTTTATTTTCTTGTGCTTAGGGATGCTTTGGAATAATCTATGATTGAAGCTTTCGCTTGGCATGCGCTTCGAGGATCTGCGAGGCAGCAGGCCCGAGACACTTCGCGCAATGGACAGGAACTAGCGGTCGGTTCCCGCGGATTCTCGCTTTTGCGCGAGTTGGATAAGGCAGCCAGGCAGAAGCGTAAAGCTCAAGAACTGATGAAGGCAAGTGAGATGAACTATGCAACGACGGATTAAGGCTCAGCCACTTGATACAGATGCTTACCGGGCGCTGATCGATCACAAGCAAGCAACTTTGAATGTTCTGCTCTCCAGGATTCCAGAGATCAGCACCTTCGCCCAACTGGGGGCGCTGATCGGCTACTCGTATGAGTGGGTACGTCAACGACTGATACAGGATCCGGAAAAGCTGTATAGAAATGGAAAGCGTTACCGAGTGCCCAAGGGCGTGGCGGAAGAGTTCGTAAAATCTGTGTTGAGTTGATTCCGCCACGATCGGCATCATGAGATACAAAGGCGACGATTATTATGTCTTCCACCGGGTTTGATCCGGCGGCAAGGGAGTGGCCGAGCAGGGCCTTGCAACCCTAGAGCAAGGTGGAGCGAAATCAATGGTGAAACGCAGTCAGTTCAAACCAGGGGAATCCGGGAATCCGGAAACCCAGTTCAAACCCGGCAATCGGCACCGGTGGCAACGGGGGCAATCGGGCAATCCATCTGGAATAGCGCGCAGCCGCCGACAATTCGAAGAGGCTTTCTACACCGCCTTAATCGAGCAGGGTGCGCCCTCAGAGGCGGCCCGGCTGCTGTGGGAAGGCGCCCGCGAGCGCGAGCCATGGGCAGTTCAGGCGCTCCTCCAGCGACTGGCGCCGCAAACACAACAAGTCAAATTGACTCAGGAGGTAGAAGATGGCCACACAATTGACCTCAGCCGGCTCACCGTGGGAGAGATCGAGGAATTGGAAAGACTGCTTGAGAGAGCCGCAACTGCTGATGCGGCGACTGCAAGCGGAGAAGGCCAGACGGAGCCTGAAGCAGTTTGTGAGACAGGCGTGGCCGATTCTGGAACCGGGGACGAAATTCGTTGATGGTTTCCATATCGATGCGATCTGTTCGCACTTACAAGCGGTCACGGAAGGGCGCATCCGGAACTTGATTATCAACGTCCCGCCTGGGCACGCCAAATCGCTGCTGACCGCAGTCTTCTGGCTGGCATGGACCTGGATCGACCATCCCGAGTCCCGATGGCTATTTAGCAGCCATCGGGAGCCGCTGGCCACCCGAGACAGCGTCAAATGCCGGAGGCTGATTGAGTCAGACTGGTACCAACAGCTTTGGGGCGACCGCTATCAGCTGGCCGGGGATCAAAACGAGAAACATCGCTTTGAGAACGACCGGACGGGTTATCGCGTCGTCGTGCCGATGTCCGCCGGGACGGGGGAACGCGGCGACTATGTAGTGGTGGATGATCCGCACAGCGTCGACCAGGCCGATTCCGACACGGAGCGAACCCGTGGGGTCGACTGGTGGAACGGATCGATGAGCACCCGGCTTAACGACATGTCTAAGGGTCATATGATCGTGATTCAGCAGCGCCTGCATGAGTCGGACCTCACGGGTGACCTATTGACAAAGGGCGGATATGAACACCTGTGCTTGCCGGCGGAGTTTGAGCCCGACCGCCGCTGCCAGACCTCGATCGGCTGGAGGGATCCCCGGACCCGTGCAGGTGAATTGCTCTGGCCCCAAAGATTCGACCACGCCGCGTTGGAGCGTTTGAAAACCACGCTGGGGAGCTACCGCTATGCGGGTCAGTACCAGCAGCGACCAGCCCCAGCCGAAGGCGGCATGCTCAAAAGACACTGGTGGCGCTTTTGGCAACCCCGCGGGGCCTGCTTACCGCCGGTCCCAGTGAGGATGCCGGATGGCTCCATTGAGCAGCGTCGAGCGGTCGATCTGCCCAGCCACTTTGATTCGGTAATCCAGACCTGGGACATGGCGTTTAAAGGATCCAAAGACGCCGACTATGTGGTCGGTCAGGTTCAGGGGGTCCACGGACCAGACCGATATTTGCTGGACCAGGTCCGCGACCGCCTGGATCTCCCTGGAACCCTGCTCGCCGTCCGCCGGCTCAGTGCTCTCTGGCCCCACGCTCAAATCAAGCTGGTCGAGGACAAAGCCAACGGCCCGGCAGTAATCCAATCGCTGCGTCATGAAATCTCAGGCTTCGTCGAGGTAAACCCTCAGGGCGGGAAGTATTCCCGCGCTGCCGCGGCCAGTCCACAGTTGGAGTCCGGCAACTGGTACTTGCCTCACCCAAGCGTGGCGCCGTGGGTTGAAGCGTTTATCGGCGAATGCGCCGCCTTTCCCGCTGGCGCGCACGATGACCAGGTGGATGCTTGGAGCCAAGGAGCGAAACGCCTTTTATCCATCCGGCCAATCCCTCCTCAGCCCACCATCATACCCACCTATCGCGGAGGCGACCGCTCTTGGATGGTTTAACTTCAAGTCCCTACAGAGTCGTCCTCCCGCTGCTGCGTAGCTCCATCGGTCGACGAGAGTCGCTTTCACCCCTCACAACGAGGTGGGTGCGGTCCCCTCTGTGATTGCTTGATCCCGCAGCGCAGCGACCTTGGCCATCATTTTTGCGTTGGCGTCACGGCTCACGTCTTCAGCCAGCCGCTGTGTTTCCTTGATCCAATTCCCGTAATGCTCCAGCGTCACGGCGACCGATTCATGGCCGAGCCACTTGGAGATCAATTTCACATCCGTGCCCACGTTGATGTGCTGGATGGCGAAGGTGTGCCGAAGGCAATGTGGGCTGAACGGGTGTGCAAAGGGTTGATCCTTTTGCCCTCGTTCAGCCAGGGTGTCTACCCGCATTCGCAGCGCTGTGTACGTGCAAGTGAGGAAATGTTTCTTGCCATCCTTCATTTCTCCGGGCAAGGCATTCAGCATCTCGACTACATGCGCGGGTATCGGAGTGACGCAGCGCCGCTTGGTCTTTTTCTGAATGAAGTCTGCATTCCACCCGTTACCCTTCTCGTTCCGAACGATTTCCGACCTCGGTGGTCACCCCAAAACCGGCCATAGAAGGTCACTTCAAAACCGGCCATGGGGCCGCGGCCAGGACCTGACGTTGTTGTACCGCGCCGACGGTCGGCGCGGCAAGAACTTTTTGATTTGGCGGGGTGCGCCAGTTATACTGTTCTCGCCTGGGCGGAGGATAGTGGCAACGCAGGGATGCGACCCGAGCGCCGACCCAGGTGCGGGAATGACGGGGGCGGCATCGAGCCGCCCCAGCATTGAGCCATTCTGGCGCGAAAGCGGTAAATCCCAGGGGTTTGGGGACAGAGTCCCCAAGTAAGTCAATCAAGGGTTCTTCCTTTCCGATCTTGCCTCCCCAGATCCCGTCGCCGTTTTTCACTGTGCCGTGCCGGCGGCCATCTTGGTGCGCCAACTGCGCGGGCCGCACTTGAGTACGTGACCGTGATGCAGAATGCGATCCAGCATGGCGGTGACGGCGGCCACATCCCCCAGCAGTTTGCCCCAGTCCTCTACCGGACGATTGGAAGTGAGCAGGGTGCTGGCACGCTCGTAGCGGCGCATGACAATCTCCAGCAGAGGGTGCTTAAACGGATTCGGGATCTCTGCCCGGCACCATGTTGTAGGCCTCTTTAGGATTCAGTTTCTTGCGGATGCTGGTTTCCAGGTGTTCCAGAGTTGGATGGACACGCGCGGGCAGTTGTTTCCGAAACTGGACGCAGGCCGATGGCAATTGGTCCAGTGCTTTGCGGGTGTCGCGGAGCATCGGGCCCCGATCCAAAGGTCCCCCAACTTGGTCCAGCGCCCAGAGAGCTTCGGCATAATCGGCATCTCTTTCAAACAGTTGGCGTAAGTGGCGCTGCGGGATTTCGTGGGCGGAGAGATCCAGGCGGTCCAAAGCGCGAAACAGAGCCAGCAGATCCAGGCGGGCAACTTCCAGACGCACCCGCAGGTCCTCAGGAATTTGCAGCGAGGAGCGATGGAACATGTCCCGAGGATCGCGCAGCGCCCGGTCCAGAGCAAGGCTTTTGTGGCTGGCTCGGCTGGCGCGCCGGATGCAGGTTAGTTAGGCCACCGCGACCATGGGCAAGCGATCCAGTAAGGCCCATTGGTCGTTCAACAACAACAGCCGGAGCGCCAACAGTCGCCGCGCTCCGCCCTCGCTCCAGCGCATGCCGGCCTGTCGGAAACGCGCATGCACCACTTGCTTATGCGCACTTTCCACGGCCCCGCTGCCAATCCCGTACCCCAGCCGCAGATATTCGTCGTAGCGCATGCGCCCGGCATGCTCGCTGTAGTAGGCGATCAGGCCCTGCAGCTTTTCCTGCAACTCCGGCGTCTTGGGCCGCATGCGCTTCAGACGTGCGATCACTTCCTGTACCTTGCCGGCGCGTAGGTCCGTGGCGATCTGACGGACCCAGCAGTCGGCCCGCGACCCCTCTCCGTAATTCAGCCGGGCAAAGCCCCAGGCGTGCTCCAGGGCGTGCCAAAAATCCAGGATTTCGCAGCGCCGCACAAACATCTTGGCCCGGTTCCAGATCCACTCGGCTCCGTCACTGACAATGACGACCAGCGTCTGCGGGCCGACCCAGCCCAACTCGCGTAGCTGGGCATACAGGCCAGCGAAAATGGTGTCGGCATCCCCCAGACAACTCACCAGAAAGCGGCGCACCACCGAATGCCGTCCGGGTGAGGTTTCCACACGCTCTTCCGGCAAGATCAGCACACCGGTTTTGACCTCCTGGAATTGGCCCTCCTCCACTGGGGGCAACGGCGGAAGCGGCGCGCTGCCTTTGCGCCGCCGACGGTGCGGACGCACCTGCATACCCAACATCGCGCCATCTACACCCAGCACCACCACCGACGGTGCATCCTGGGTGGAGGCGCCTTCACTGCGACTGTCGGCATGGTATTGGCTTAACCCTGCGCTATAGCGACCGGCCGACTCGCCCAGTCGCTGGACCACCTTCCAAATGCCCATGGGGCTGACTTTGACACCCAACAGCAACCAAGCTAATGTCGCTGCCAGCGGGTACCGCGCCACTACCGCCAGCAAGGCCAACAGGCGCGCCAACGATCCACTGATACGCCCCGGCTCTACGCCCAACAGATCCAGCAGGGGGCGCCGTTCGTTATGACAGGCTGGGCACCGATAGCGGGCTACCGAAGCGTGTAAGACTCCAAAGCGCGCCACCCAGGATACGGTCTCCGTATCATGACGCTTCATCGGCTGACGGCACTGAGAACAGGCGGGCGTCTGGTTCCGTAGCAAGTCGGCCACCGAGTTGACCTTGTTCTGCAAAGCTTCCAACTGGCGGGACCGGTACTCGATCTCTACTTCTCGCTCCAGCAACATGAACTGCGAGACTTCCTGCAGAGCTGGACGCTGGGGGGCCTGTGCCGGTTCTGCGGATGGCTTACGCGGCTGACGCTGTTTGGCCAAGAGACCCGCTTTCCGCGGGCCACCGCGCGGACCAGTCAGGGTCGCGCCGATATCGGCGACCTCATGTGGCGCCCTTCAGCCCGCTTTGATAAAACAGAAATCAGCATAACTGTTATGGGCTTAAATGTCCAGCGCCGCCCCGCCAAAGCCGGCGAAGGCACCTCACCAAATTCACGGCATCCCGAAAACGTTTAAGCACCCTCCAGCAGATCCTCCGCTGCGGTGAGCGGCAACTTGCGCATTCCGAAGTCGTCGATGATGAGCAGCGGCGCCGTGGTCAGCGTTTCCATGAACTCTCTGCGCATACCGTCTACGACGGCCTCGGCCAACTCGTCGAGGAGCACGTGAGCTTCGCGATAGAACACGCGGTAGCCTTGCTGAATCGCGGCCTGACCGATAGCCTGGGCCAAGTGGCTTTTGCCCGTGCCACCTGGACCGAGAAACAATGCGTCTTCTCGCTTGCCGATGAAGGCGCAGGTGGCGAGGTCGAAGACCAGACTGCGATTCATCTTCGGATTGAAGTTGAAGTCGAAGTGGTCGAGCGTCTTTTGCGGATCTCGGAAGGCGGCCTGCTTGCGCCGCCTCTCCAGCAGGCGGTCGGCGCGCCGGGTCAGTTCGTCGGCGACCAGGCACGAGATCAGGTCGATGGGCGCCATGGCTTCCGCCTGCGCCTGATGCAGGCGCGTTTCCAGCACGGTGGCGATGCCGCCGAGCCGCAGTTGTCGTAGGGCATGCTGCAATTCGATGAGGTTCACGTTTACTCTCCTTTGGTTTTGTGTTCGATGAAGTCGCGATACTCGGTCAGTTGGCGAATCAGCGGATCCACCTGGCGCAAACTCAGCGGCATTTGCGGATGGCGTTCGAGGTAGCGACGCACGAAGCGATATTCACCGGCGCCGATCTCCAGAGCGGCGGCGCACGCTTCCTCGACGCTGGCGGGTCCGTATTTCTTGGCCAACGACAACATGCCCTGAATCCGGCGCACCGCGGTCTGACCGTGCTCCCGGTGCATCTGGCGGCAGAGCGCCCCGATCTGTTCGCCAACCTGGTCGGCACGGCACAGCAGTTGCTGTGTGCCCAGCGGCGTGTGCTTGGGGCGGTCCTGCTCTTGGATGCGATGACCGCCGCGCGCCTGGCGCAGATGCTCGCGCAGCAACTCGCCGGTGCCAGGGTGCAGCAGTCGCACATGCCGGATGTCCCATTGCACGCTGACGCGCCGGCCGATCCAGCCCGGAGGTGCGCCATAATAAGACGCTTCCACCTCTACGCAGCCATCCAGATGTACCGTGCGTTCGCCGAACTGGTAATAGCGGAAGGGCTCGACGGGCAGCAACTGCAGGGCCGGCCGCTCTTCGGCGAACATGACGGCGACCTGTCGCTGGGTGGTGCCGTGGATGCGCGTGTCGGCCCAGTGCGACTCCCAATGATCCAGATAGGCCTGCGCCTCTTGAGGACTTTCAAAGCGCATACCCTTCAACGGGGTCTTCTGCGCATGGCCCACACCGCTCTCGACCTTCCCCTTGCGATCCGGGTCCGCCACGCGGCAGGGCATCGCCACTACGCCGTAATGGCGCAGCATGTCGGCGTACACGGGATTGAGCGTGGGATCGTAGATATCGGGTTTGAGCACGCCTTCGCCGAGGTTGTCGAGCACCACCACGCGCGTGCATCCGCCCAAGCGCCGGAAGGCCTGTTCATGCAGCTCCGCCCAGGTCTGAGTGCTGGAGTGGAACACCAGAAGACGAACCGACTTGCGGCTGTAGCCGAGCGTCAATACGAACAGACGCATGCGCCGATACTTGCCGCTGTGCGGGTCGCGGACCATCGGGCCCGTGCCGTAATCGACCTGGGCTTCCTCACCGGGCGCGGTCTCGATTACGGCGCAGGCTTCTTTTGGTGTACCGCCGACCAACTTGCGAACGAAACGCTTGACGCTCTGGTAGCCGCCCGTGAAACCGCGGGTATCGACCAGATCCTGCCAGATCGCCATGGCGTTGCGGCCGCGGGAGAGGCCCAGTTCGATGGCGTCTCGATGGATCGCGCAGGCGCTGGCGGAGAGCGCTTTCGCCGCCGACTCCACGCCAAAGTCGGTGGTCACCGCTATGGCCGGTTTTGCATCGGATGGAACTGCGCCGACGGGCACTGCGGCATCCAGTGGAGTTCCGTCGACGCCCTCTGATGTGGCCGACTCCGCGCCGAAGTCGGTGGACACTGCTATGGCCGGTTTTGGCGAAGGTGGTCCGGTGTCGGTTCCTGTGATCGGCGTCGGCGGGTCAGCACTCCCTTTCCAACCCGGAGCTCTTACGTTGACGCCGGCTTCTCTTAGATAGGCTGCCGCGGTCTCCCGACGGACGCCCGTAGTGTTCTGAATGCGCCGCAGCGACCAGCCCAGCCGGCCCAGCGCGATGACTTGCTGCTTCTTTTGTTCGTTCAAGACGTTGCTCACATCGACGCAGGGTAATCGCCCTCGCGTCGGAGTTAACGTCCTGGTTTAGCGGCTTACATATGGCCGGTTTTGAGGTGACCCTCTATGGCCGGATTTGGGTGACCCCCGAGGTTTCCGAATCGTTGAATTTGTGGGCGTCTGAGATCCGCATCCCGGTCCAGCGCATCAATTCTGTGGCGACGCGGGTTTCCTGGTTCTCCAGCGGTGTCAGATTGGGTGAGTCGGGAGCCGCCATCATCCGCTCGTACTCTTCCAGTTCCAATCCGTACCGCTCCTCCTGTTTGGCCGTCTTGTGATTCTTGAACTTGATCTTCTCGGCGCCGCTCTTGGCCATCCAGTCGTTCTCCACGCACTCCCGTAGAAATGTTCGGAACCGTTCCAGTTCCGTCCTGCGGGTAGTCATCGCCAGTAGCTCGCCCGTGTTGCGCCGCAGTTGCCGCCACGATTCGGTGAACTGGCTGCACACGTCCTTGTTCTCAAAAACTACGGGAAATTCAGGAAGAAACGCAAGAGTCGCGAGCTGGTGCCTGCTAACAGGCAAGGATCAGGCAAATGGATTAATATTCGTTAATTCTGCATTCTTAATTTGTTCTCTAGTTTGGCCTGTTCCTGGCCTGTTAGCAGGCTCGCGCGGTGGCGAGCGCTCTTGGATGGTTTAACTAAGAAGGCGATGACGCGGCGGATTCAGGAGGCGCGCTTCCCGTCGGTGAAGACGCTGGAGGAGTTCGACTTCCGGTGTGCAGCCCACATTCCGGCGGCGCTGCTGCGGAAGCTGAGTGAGGGCGGCTATCTGGAAGGTAAGGAGCCGATCATTTTTCTGGGCGATACGGGGACGCTGGACCCGCTACGACCTGATTGTGATCGACGAACTGGGTTACGTGGTGATGCCGGACACGGCGGCGGAGTTGCTCTTTCAGGTCATCGCCGGACGAGCCGAACGGGCGGCGGTGATCGTGACGACGAACTTGCCATTTTCGGAATGGACTACGAAGTTCCCCAATGCTCGATTATGCAAGGCGATGCTGGACCGGCTGACGGACCAAGCCCACATCATCGAGACTGGAAAAGACTCGTACCGGTTCCTGCGGACCTTGCAGAAGCAAGGGAAAGGAACGCAGGCATGAAGGGGCGGCCATGGTATCAGTGGGATGCTTTCGGATCCGAACGAAATTGGTAGTGACAGAGACGCTTTACACCCAGTGGTTGACCGATATTGTCATGCGTCGTGCCAGCTAATGCTTGCTCAGGCAGAGGCCACAGCTTTGCAAGATACTGGCTACCTGACCAGCCTGAGCCGATCCGGTTGAACCGCGGGTAGTCGGTCCCTATAGTTCCGCATGGCCGCGGCGAAGATCTCTGCCGCCTGCTGTTGTTCTTCTCGACAGAATTTGGCGTAGTGCAACCGGACCGTTTCCTCCGTGTCGCCGAGCCATTGCCCAACCAGCCTGACGGATGCGCCGCCCTGCAACAAGGTCGCCCCGAAGGTATGCCGGAACTTGTGCGGTATCGGCTTCTCCCAGGTTTGAGACGTCGCTCCGAAATGAGTGCCGCTTTTCTCGGGAATGCCGTCTTGCTGCATCAATTCTTCGGCCCGATTGAATGCGACCTTGATTCTGTCTCGCCACTCTTGGCACCCGGTTTTCAGCAGACCGCTGCCCGGCAGGAAAAAATACTTACCCTGCTTCGGAGTCTTGGCGAGTTCAGAGAGACGGTGAGAAAGCTCGTCCGGAATCGGAATGTGAACGAAGTTCTCTTTCTTCATCCGCCGCGTTTTTTTGGGATTGCACCAGATTGCGTATGAGTACCCGGCAAAGTTGAACGGCTGTAGTTGACTGACCTCCATGCGGGTCACATCCGAGATTCTCAGCCCGGTGTACCGCATCGTAAGGATAAACGCTTGGAGTTCTTTCGCCCGCTTCTCGCCCGATCCGACCATTGAGCCTGTGCCTTCCCGGATCTCGGCTGCTGCACCATAGATGTACGATAGCTCGGCTTCGGTGAACGGCTCTTTCGGTTCGATAACGAGAGACTTCACGACGCCATACTCCTTCGAGGCGTAGTTGTCGGACAGCCACTCTTTGCGGACGCAGAACGAGAGGAACTCCCGGAGCATTCCGATATTCCAGCGTAGTGTTGCGGGCCGAATCGGCTTCCGGTCGTCGAGGCATTTCCAAGACCGGATGAATTCCTTCCACACGTCCTCGTTATCCAGCTCTTGAACGAACTGTAGACCTTTGGTGACGGTCGCGAACGGAACGACTCGAAGATTGAGAAAGCTGTTCACTGCGGCATATCGGGGCGGCAGGATCTCGCCGGTGTCGAGTTGAGCTTTCTTGAAGGAGAGAAACGTGCGCGTTGCCGCTGAAACGGTCGACAGTGCTCCGGGCTCCGCAGGCGCCTCTGGTCTGTCTGGCGGCCTGGTCGTGCTGCCCCAAGCTAGCCAGTTTTGCTTTACCGCTTCAGCGGCGGTCCATGTGCGTTGCCCAGTGCTCCGCGGCCGGAGATAGGTTTTGGAGCCATGGCGGTTGACTAGCGTGCCTTCCGAGTAGATCGAGCAGGAGCAGTCTTTGACCGAGGTCTTGCCCTTCTGGGTTTGGGTCATCCATTCATAGATGCGGTACTCCTTGGGGTACGCGCGGCTACATTGCTTCTCGTGGCGGCGGAAGAGCTTGAGGTTCGAGTTGGGCATGGAGATATGTTACCCACAATGGCACCTAAAGGCAAATGAGATCTATAAAATATTTATAATGTGATATATAGCTGTAGTGTCATGTATTTCCCTCGGGGGTGCGTGGGCCGGTGGAGCGAGCGGCGTTGGCGCGGTTGGCAGCGAGCTGCTTTTCGGAGAGTTGGTGATTGGACATGAATGGGTCCTCAACCGACGTGTAGCATGCGGGTGGCGGGAGGGTCGCAGCTGGTTTTGGGAAGTGGCGTGGAATGAGGGAGATGCGGGGAGGTGAAGTTTGTGAACGCCAATGGCGGCGCTTCGCTTCGGCACAGGAGGGGATGAAAATGGACGCGAGTTGGGCCGGGGCGATGGGAGGGGCTGCAATTGCGTAAGCGTCACATTCAGCGGGACTAAGTGGTGCCGATTTTCAAGGGGGCGGGAGGTGGGGAGAGGCTGGGGATTGGACGCGGAGGCGCGGAGACGCGGAGACGCGGAGAACGGAGAGGCCGAGGACGGGAGCTGGGGAGAGGCTGGGGATTCGACGCGGAGACGCGGAGAACGGAGAGGCCGGGCACGGAAGTGGTGGGATTCGACGCGGAGGCGCGGAGACGCGGAGAGGCGGGGAAAGACGCGGAGAAGAATAAGAGGGATGAGGTCGCGGAGAACGGGGAGACCGGGCACGAAAGTGGTGGGGATTCGACGGGGAGACGCAGTGGGGTGGGGAAGGGCGGTTGGGTGCAGCCGCGGGGGCAGGCTCACCTGCTGCCCGCGGACTGTCTGAGGCTCGCCGCAGTTCCTTCCACGCGTGCACCAACTGTCTTCGGCTGGCTTACCCTACCCGGCGAAACATCAGTGTGAGCGGCTCCATACCCTCGCGGTCAACGACCAGCATCAGACCGCCACTTGGGGTGAAGCTAAACCGTTCGACCGTTGTGCGGCCAGCTTGAACGGTCGTGACTCTCAGCACATCGCCGTCCCAGCGTGCTTTGGTCTTGATCTCCTTGCCTTCGCGAACTGTCGAATTCTCCGGCCCGTCAACGCTGAACTGGTAGGAAATAATGCGATGGGCGCTGTCTTCGTAGCTAAAGTTACGCGAGACATAGATATTGCCCTCGCGATCATTGATTGTAAGAGTACCATTTTGAATCTCATGTTGGCCCGCGAAATTGCTTTCAGACGGAACCAAGGTCCAGGTTCCATTCAAGGCATGATGATTGTGAGCGAAGGCGATGGCCGCGCACAGTACAAGCGAGCCTACGGTGCAAGTTTTACCGAATCGTAAACCCATATCCCCTCCCCATCTTCAAGTGCTTGCAAGCCGGCTGCCGAAATATCACGGCGCGGCTTCGGTTCTCCCTTCAGGGATAGGGAGGCGGGTGGAAAGGCGCCGGGCGTGTTTGTGGCTTCGCCGACACTGCTTTTAGCGGGCGGCTGGAGTTACTCGCAGATCGAAAGCGTAGCCTCCCATACAAGGCCAAGCGTCTGGAAGATTCAAATGGTTATGTCTTCACCGGGATGGCTTACCAGGCTGTCAAGATAATATCTATATGAATTCGCATGGTTCACTGACGGTTACCCGAATCACGCATTGCTGTACGCCGATCGATTTTTCGGGATCGGTAATTCTCACCGATCCCTGGTTTTCCGAAAGGTTCGGCTATCACCGAGGCGAGCCGCTTGGCAGGGAGGTGGCCGCTCTGCCCCGACTTGCGAGCGTGGTGATCTCCCATGATCATTACGATCACAACGATGTGGGCGCCTTCTCCGGGTATGGCGACAAGAGTGTGCCCATCCTCGCGGAGGATGCCGCAGCCAGAAGGGCGCGGGACTCAGGCTTCGGCAACGCCAGGGCGCTACGAGTCTGGGAAGCGGCGGCGCTTGGGAATATCGCGGTGACAGCCGTTCCGGCCCGGCATGGAGTGCCGGAAATCGGCTTTGTCCTGCGAGCGTGTGATTGTACCGTTTATTTCGCAGGAGACACCATGCTGATTCCTGAACTGTCCCGGATAGCGGGCGAATTTCCGGACATCGATATTGCCTTACTGCCGATCAACGGTCTGCGCGTCTTTGGGAAACCTGGATTATGCGCACAATCAGCCTTCCGAGCGCCGGTTTCGCTCGGCTGATGCCGCCCGTAGTTGAGTAAGTCAGTTCGATTTTCGCTGCTTCACCATCCCTCCAAGAGTCTGATTCCGCCAGGCCCCGCATCGAAGTGCTTGCTCCGTTGCGTTTGCACGCCGTGCATGAATTTCTATGCACGGCGACTCGAGGGCCGGCGGGGTCCCGTTCAGCGCAGGGCCGGTTGCATCACCGGCGCATAGCCCTGCCCGCGCGGCGCGATCCGGCGCAGCCGATCCATCAGCCGCTCGAACACACCCTTCTCCTCGTAGCTATCGCTGTAGCTCACTCCAGTGCGGCCGGCGTGACGCCAGATCTTGGCGGCCACGAACAGGAAACGTAACCGCGAGGTGGCCAAAGTCGTGTGCCGCATTGCCGTCGGCGTCGGCCTGCGGCTCGCGGTTGAACAGCATCAGCCAACAGTTCAGATTGTAGGCCAGCATCGCCAACTGGAAATGATTGCCATTCACATCGAAGCGGCCCGAGGGGTGCGCCGCCAGTCCGGCATCGTTGTTCGCTTCTTTGATCAGGTTTTCCGCGCCGCCCCGCTGGTTGTAAAACCAGACCACGAAGTAGATGGGATCGGTGCATGTCGGACACGAAGACCCGGTATTTGTACTGGCTGGTTTCGAACAACTGGTATTGCTCTTTTTCCTCCGCTTCCTTCTCCTCGCGCGTTTTCTCATAGCGCAGGGCCACGAACCGGTATTCCTTCTTCCACCCATCCGGCTGATAGCGGAATTCACACTCCCACCCGGCATCCGTCTTGTTCGACGGCTTCCACTCGGCTTGGCGCAGTTGCTCGACCAGTCGCGCCGTCTTGCGCGCCGAGATCACGAACCGGGCGTTGAATTCTTCGTAAGCCTCGACCGCTTCCCGGCAGTAGAACCCCGAATCGGCCCGGCCGTAAATCCGCTTCACGCCCGACGGCAGGGCCGCATACACGTTCGTATGTGATCGCCGATCTGTTTGCCCGTGGGGCGGTCCCCGTTGCGCAATTCGCCCCAGACGTATTCCCGCGTCTCGGCGATAAACGTCAGCATCGGCTGGTAGCTCTTCTTGCCTTTGTTCTTGGGGTTGTAGCTCTTGCGTCCGCCCATCTGCTGGCCGTACAGCGTGTGCACCGTGGTGTCGGTATCGATGGTGACGACCGCCAGTTTCACATTGGCCGCCTCCCAGACCCGTTCGCGCATGGTCCGCATCACGGTCAGCATCTGCCGGGCAACATTCAAATGAAGCGCATTGACGAATCTCCAGAAGGTGGATTGCACCGGCAGCTTGCCGACTCTGCAGGATGCCCGTCAGGATCGGGTCGCGAGCGATGAAGCGCAATTGATTCAGCCATGGAAAGCCGATGTAGAGACCCAGCACGATTCCCAGCACGAACCGGTACAGGTCCATGGCACGAGGAATTCGCTTCGAGGTCACCGTCTGTTCCACCAGGGACTGGAAGCCGAGATTCTCCAGCATGGTGATCACCGGCAGCAGTCCGCCGTAGGGAGTCAGATTCTTCCCGGAGAAGTCATAGGGCGTGGAAGCATCGATTTTATTGGGGTCCGACGAGACCTTCTCCGGGCCTTGTTTTCCGGGGGTTTTGTCGCTATCCTTTTTTCTGTCTGTAACCATTTGGGTGACCTCCTTGGGGTCGTTCTGCGAAGTTGCGATCTTCGCAGAACTTCTGTTTTACCCCAATGTTCTCGGGGTCACCAAATGGTTCATTACCCTTCCGCCCTTATGCCGCAGGCCGCGGGGGCGCATAGCTCAGGGGAAACAAGTAGTGATGGATGCTAATCAGGCGGCCCAGTTATGCGCGATTCTCAAACCGCGAGTTGGGATCCCGACGCACTACTCGTTCCGGGGCGGCGCGATTATGGATGGTCTTTTTCTGCAGTATTTCGCAGATCCACAACGCCTGCCCGAGCTTTTCGAGAGCGCGGCGGCGCAAGCAGCACCGGAAACGCGGGTTGTCATTCTGCCGCCGGGTCTTCCTTCGTAGCCAGCCCCCCTAACTGACAACTGACGACCGTTTGTAAGTGGGGGACGCATGTTATCACCGAGCTACTCCGACAGACTCCCCGGGTTCAGCGGAATGCGAGGGCCGGCGGGGATACCAAGATCTCTCCGGCCCTAAATTTGGCCGCCTGGCGCCGGATGAGCGGTAAACGAATGGCCCCTCGAAGAAATTGGAAAACCTGAGGGCGGCCTATGCGTTACACCTTGCATATTACAATTTCTGCCGGGTTCATTCAAAATTCAAAGTTGAAAGCAACACCCGCAAGGGCCGCGAAGATTACCGGTCGTGCCTGGAGCATGGCGGAGTTGCGTAGGCAGAAAACTGACGGACAGCCATCCAGGCAGGCGGGCTTTCGATCGCTAACCAGTCGGGAGATCCCGTGGCTTTGGCAGGGAGACAGTAGAAGTTTGGTGGTTCCGGCAATATGCCTTCCGCTGCACCCGGAGACGGCACGCGACAATCGGCACGGTGCGGGCGGCACACGTGGTCTTGGGCCGTTGCAGGTCCCTTTGAGGGGCCCGCAACCGAAAAGCCTCCGGCTCTGCGGGAGGATCGTTACGCGGCGGCGGAGCGGCTACCCTCGAAAAATCGACTTCACTTCTCCGGAAGATCGCGCGGGAGTTTACGGCGAAGAATAAAATCGTTGAACTGCCGAATGGCCTCTGCGTAGCGGGCCAAAGCTTCGCGCTCAGAGCGTACGGCATTCCGGATCGCTAGATTGCCATCGGTTTGATTGGGTTCCATGTCCTTAGCGATTTGGTATAGCCGGGTAGCGTTGGTTTTGGCGTTTTGATATGCCTCAGCGGCAGCGGCCAGTTGTGCGTGAAGATGGGATTCGATTCTGGACGGTTCGTCCGGGGCTACGGAAAAAGGGGGCATATTGCGACTTCCACTGGTGTGATTATAGTCGAATTTGACAAATCCGGCGGAGCCGCCCGCCCGAAGGACGTCGATAGGATCAGGAAGCCCAACGCACGGCCAACCTTGACGGCTTCTGCGGCTCACCACTCAGAACTGACGGTCAATCCTGCCCTTGCAGCTTCTTCGAATTCCCGAAGCGCCGCCAGGTCCTCAAGCGGAATCTGACGCCGCATCGGACACGCCTGGACGCACGGCCCGGAGCCGCTACGGGCTTCGCCACCGGCTGCGAGGCCTGGGTGTGTGCTCCTCCCGTCCGCATCGTTAATGAAGAAGCTCAGGTCGCCGTCCCGTTGGAAGCCTAATCCTGGATGCGAGGGCCGGATAACCCGCGCGGGCTTGTTGCGCGCGCCGCCGCCGAAAGTCCGCGCCGGGGAAACGTCACATGCCGTGGGCCGCGGTCCTTTTCGGGGCGCACACCAGGCGGCACCCGGCGACGATTCGAGCGGCGGGAAGTGGCGACGTTGCGGATGATCGCGGCGTCTGCCAGCCGGAGAGCGCGGGCCGGTGCGTGCGGCGCGCCGCCGGGGTGAACCTCGTGGCGTTGAAGTGCCGCACGCCGTCGGACGCCGCCCCCGGCGCGCCCCAGGGGCACGCGGCAATGATCACGATTCCGGAGGTGACGACCGCCGGTGGCCAGTTCGCCGCGAATTCCGCGGCGGGAAGGCGGCGCATTCTTTCGGCAGGTGGCGAATGCGATGCTCTCCAGGCCTGTGACCGCGAGATCCCGCTCCCTATGGTCGCGGCTCGGATTCGGAGTGGCGGCGGGGATTCGGGGTGGCGGCGGGGATTCGGGTTGCGGCGGGGATTCGGAGTCGCGGCGGGGATTCGGAGTCGCGGCGGGGATTCGGGGTTGCGGCGGAGATTGGGGGTTGCGGCGGGGATTCGGAGTCGCGGCTCGGATTCGGGGTCGCGGCGGGGATTCGGAGTTGCGGCGGGGATTCGGGGTCGCGGCTCGGATTCGGAGTTACGGCCGGGATTCGGAGTTGCGGCCGGGATTCGGAGTGGCGGCGGGGATTCGGAGTCGCGGCTCGGATTCGGGGTCGCGGCCGGGATTCGGAGTCGCGGCTCGGATTCGGGGTCGCGGCGGGGATTCGGAGTGGCGGCCGGGATTCGGAGTTGCGGCGGAGATTCGGGGTTGCGGCGAGACCGGCAGCGGGTGGGCGAACCGAGTCACGCGGTCGGGGACCTAATGCCTACAATAGTGGTATGTCGACCCGGCGCCAGTTTATCCATTCCGCCACCGCTGCCGCTGCGCTGCCAGCCGCGCTGCTTTTCGCCCGCCGTCTGCAAGTCATCGGGGTACAACTCTATACCGTGCGCAGCGTTCTGCCAGAGAAGCCGGCGGAGACGCTCGGAGCCATCAAAGCCATCGGCTACCGGGAGGTGGAGGCCACGTACGGCGGCCTGGACCGCATCTGGCCGGCGGTTGAGGCGAGCGGTTTGAAGGCGGTCAGTGTTCACCTTGACAACACCCTCATGAATGCGGACAAGGAAGACGACTTGGCGCGTGCCATCGACCAGGTGAAGAAGTGGGGCTTCTCCTACGCGGTCTTCCCGTACCTGCCGCCGGCCGAGCGCGGAGGATTGTCAAAGATCCACGAGCTTTGCGCGAAGCTCAATCGCGCCGGCGAGAAGTGCCGCGCCGCCGGTCTGCGCTTCTGCTATCACAACCACGCCTTCGAGTTTCAGCCGATGGAAGGCACCACCGGGTTCCAGGTGATGATCGACAGCCTGGATCCCAAGCTCTGCGGATTCGAGCTGGACTGCTTCTGGGTGAGCGTGGCGGGTCACAACCCGGCGCAGTTGCTGCACCAGCTTTCCGGGCGCGTGCCGCTGGTGCACCTGAAAGACAAGCCGGCGGGCTTCCCGGTGCAATACACCGAGACGGTGCCGCGGGCGACATTCAAGGAAGTCGGCAAGGGCTCGATCGACTGGCCGGCCGTGCTGCGCGCAGCGGCTTCCGCGGGAGTCGAACACTACTTCGTAGAACAGGACCAGACGCCCGGAGATCCCATCGACAGCCTTCGGCAGAGCTATACGTATCTGTCGACGCTGGACTACTAGCGGGACTTTCGCAAATCTGAGCGGTTCCACGCCCCGCGGAGTGCCTCCGAAGGCCCGTCAAATAACGGTTTGAGTGCCACAGGTGTAGCATTCACTTCATAGATGAAGGAATTCTATGGTGCGGTCATGATCCTCCCGATCATGCTGGGCTGGGCTTCGAAGCCACGGCACCGCTCACCCAGCGGGTTCCGGACTGCCCTTGGCGGCAAGGGATTCATGGAGACTGCCGCCAAAGGCAGCAGCAACGGTATGATTACGCCCTCGCCGACGAAGCCGTCCTTATAGGTTTGCGCCATATTCTTTCATCTGGTCCATGCGCCACGCCCGAGCCAATGTTTACGGGCCTTTCGCGAGTGAAAGGGCCTCCGTTTTCGGAAAGTCCCGCTAGGGCGTCGAGTGCGAGATCCCGCTCCCTTTGGTCGCGGCTCTGATTCGCGGCGCGGGTCCGGGGGTCGGGTTTGCGGCGCGGATTCGCGGTTCGGATGCGGGCGCGGATTCGGGGCTCGGATGCGGGGTTGCGGCTAGCGCGTCAGCGGGTGGCGCACCGGATCCGGCGGTCGGGGACCCAGGTCTCGGACCGCGCGTGGTTGGCGGTTGCGCGACGGACGGCTCCCTGAGGAGCTGTGACGCGCAAGCTAAAGCATGCGCTACCGTAGATCGGGAGGGCGCCGCCGCGGGTCGCGCGTTCGCTAGAATGTAGCAGTGCTGCTCAAAAATCAGATTGCGATCGTGACGGGCGCGGGCACGGGCATCGGGCAGGAGATTGCCCGTCTGTACGGCGAGAATGGAGCCCGGCTGGTCCTGCTCGATAAGAACGCCGAAGCGAACCAGGCGACGGCGCATTCCGTGGACCCCACGGGCGAACGCGCGATGGCCGCCCACGTCGACGTGCGAGACCGCCCGGCGATTGACACGGTGGTCTCGCGAACGATGGAAACGTGGGGTCAGATTGACGTTCTGGTGAACAACGCGGGGATCTATCCGCGCCAGGAGTTTCTGACCATGACGGCGGCGCAGTGGGACGAGATGCTGGATATTAATCTGAAAAGCATGTTCCACCTGCAGCAGGCCGTGCTGCCTCACATGATCGCGCGGGGACGCGGAAAAATCGTCAACATCTCTTCGGTGACGTTCCATCTGGGCGTCCCGAACCTTACCCATTACGTGGCGTCGAAGGGCGGGGTGATCGGATTAACCCGATCGCTGGCGCGTGAGGTTGGCAAACATAACATCCACATTAACTGCATCACTCCCGGCGCGATTCTGGTGGAGGCGGAGAAGCTGTTTGTATCGGACGAACAGGTCCATGCCTTCGTGGCGCAGCAGAGTCTGCAGCGGCGCATTTTGCCAATCGATGTGGCGCGCGCCGCGTTGTTCCTTTCCTGCGAGCTGAGCGACGGGATGACGGGACAGACGCTAAACGTGGATGGCGGTTGGGTGATGCACTGAGTCCTGTGGGGCCGCGGTTGGAATGGGCCTGGCGATAGCCGAAAGGATGCACCGAGAAGATGGCACCCAGGTCGCGGGTGGCGGCGGACGCCCACACTGCGCGGCCCTGGAATTCGGGCGACCGCTTCCAGACCCGCAGATGGTGGCGCTTCTCAAAGGTGTTCAGAGACTCGAAGCGCTCGCGCATGCCGGGCCGCGCCGGATGCCGGGAGTGGATGGCTCGGGAACGCACTGCCGGGGCTGCTGTTTCTGGTGCGGCCGGCCGGGAAGAGGAGTGCGGAGAGCCGGGGATTCCGTGAACGGCGCGGGGCCCGCGAGGCTTTCGCGCGACGGCGGGACGGGCGCAACCACTTAGAATAAGAGAGACGGAGCAAAAGATGGAAATCGGAGAGCCGATCTGTGTCGTGCCGGCGGGGGACCGCTGCGGCGAAGGGCCGGTATGGTGCCCGGAGGAGCAGGCGCTGTATTGGACCGATATCAATCGCTTTCTGATCCATCGGTTTGATCCGAAACACGGCTCGGTGAAATCGTGGTTCTTCGAAGAACCGGTAACCGCCCTGGTGCTGACCGATAGGGAAGGGACACTGACGGTCCTGTTGGGCTCGCGGATTCTGTTGTGGAGGCCGCGAACCGATGAACGGCGCGAGCAGGGCTTTCATCTGCCGGGGTGGCCGGCGGTTCGATTGAACGACGGGCAGGCGGACCCACGGGGGTCGCTGTGGGTTGGCTCCATGCGGAACAATGTGGGTGCGGATGGCGCGGCGGGTGCCGCGGGCGGCGCCGAGGGCGTGCTGTTACGAGTGGACCCGGATGGCGCGGTGAGCGAGTGGAAGCGCGAGATTGGCATCTCCAACACGCTGGCGTGGAGTCCCGACGGGAGACGGTTCTACTTCGCGGATACGCTGCAGAATGCGGTGTATGTGTACGACTACGATTGCGCGAGCGGCGCGATCGGCGGGGAGCGGCCGTTCCTCACGGGCTTTGCGCGCGGATTGCCGGACGGCTCCGCAATGGACCGCGAGGGGTATTTGTGGAACTGCCGCTGGGGCGGCGGTTGCATGGTGCGGGTTGCGCCGGACGGGGGTGTGGACCAGATCATCGCAATGCCGGCGGTGAATATTACGAATTGCACGTTTGGCGGAGAGGGATATCGGACGCTTTACGCGACGAGCGCCTGGCTGGAGGCGCCTCCGGGAGACCGGTTGGCGGGGAGTCTGTTCGCCGTGGAAACCAGCGTGCCGGGATTGCCCGAGAACCGTTTCCGTGTGCGTAATTAGATCCTTGCAAGGTCGGTTTGAAGACGCAAAACGCGGCGCGGCGTGTTGTTGGGGCGGGCGGTGGCGGCTGCCCGTCTTTCCTCCGCTGCTTCTCCGCTGCTTTCCGCCTTCGACCAGCCTTACGGACTCTTTCTCCGGAGCCAGCCATCCAACGAAGCTGCATTGCTTTCGGAATAGTGCAGGAGAGTAGAGAAGAAGAACGCATAAGCCAACTGAATGGCAACAATTTCCCACTGTGCCAGGATGCCCGTACCCACGATTAAGGCGCACATCTCGAGGCTGCCCAGCACAAGCGCAAAACGAGTCCAGAGGCCGAGAATCAGAAGCACGCCGATTAACAATTCGACCGGCGGGATCAGCATTGCGCTGATCCGCACCAGGGAGCCAGGGATCGGACTGACGGCGAACTGGTGAGCGGTCTGTTCGACAAACGGCCCGAAATGGGCGCCAATGCGCACAAGTCCGTGCACCAACATGCTGGTACCAAGTGCGAGCCGCAGGAGGGTGTAGGATAGCGCCGCATCGCTGAAATTGAAACGGCTTGCGGCGGAGGAGTTCTTAGCCATACATTTCTTCAGGGTACCTTTTCGGTTCCGCGACGGGGACGCATGCGGGGGGTATTGGAGGCCCTGGCAGCCCGCCCGCGGCTTTTCGACTACGCGGATCTTCGGCGACGAAATTGTCCCGCGCCGGGTGGCACCGAGAGAACATGCTGCCAGGTCCGCATTTTGTTGGACGCCCGCATCCCGGCCTTTTGGATGGAGGGCGGGCCATGGGATTTTTCAGTCAAAACCGGGGCCTCTTCCCGGTCCATAAGAAGGATCTGGTGAGGATCTCGGCGGATTACGAAAACTGGATGCGAGAATTTGCGAGCAGCAGCGGATTTCCCCTCCTGGACGATCCCGAGAAACGTCGCGATCAATTCATGGAGCCGTATTTCGCCTCCGCGCAGTCCGATCAGATTGTGGGTGTCATCAAAGCTCGGGAACCGGCTTTGATTCTGACCGCTATCGGCAACGCCGGTAAGAGCACCCATCTGGAAACCGCGTTACGCTGGGTCAACCAATACAACTACTATCTGCAAGATCGCGATTTCGGCCCGATGTTTGTCCGCATCTGTCCGTATTTTCCTTTCGCCGCGCGGCTTTGCTCTGAACCAGCACGACTGGATCGCCAATCGGCTGCGCCAGGATGGAATTACATTTCAACAACGGGATAATTGCTTTGTGGCCTGTTGCGACCCCAACGCGTGGCAGAGGATCGCCGATAGCTTTACTGCCCAGGATCTGCTTGCCTGCGGCAGAAAGTGGCTCCGCCGGCTAGTCCCCTTTTTCAGCGCGCAGGAACGCGAGGAACATGGCTGCGAACATCGGTTTTACTGCAAGCAGGTGGAGTTCTGCGACAACCCGATCTTCCGGGAGCGGGCCGTCCTGGATGCGCTCCACGACCGGCTCTTGGACGCCAACCGCCGAATCGGCAGCCCCGACCAGGTGGCGGTGGTCTTTGGCCAGCGTATTAACCGGCGGCACAATGGCCGGTTGCAATCCACTTTGGAGGACCTGCACCTGGGCCAACCTGCGGGCCCTGTATAAAAACAGCATCCTGAAAAACTACGTGCGCGGCGGAAACACCGAGTACGGCGGAGCCGACCGAGTCGAGGTAGGAAGCAACAATGTCACTGACTTTCGCGGACTTCTCAAGGGCGTGGAGAATCTGTCCGCGGTGCGGGAGCGGTTCTCCGGAATCACCACCAATTTCCGCAACGCCCAACAGGACATCCTGCAAACCTTCCTGGATCGAGGCGAACTGCATCGGCTGAGACAACCCACCATCAACGGCAAGAAAAGGACTCCGGGCCTAAAGTTGGACAATGCCAGGCAACTGGCTCCGATGCATGCTTTAGTGATGTTTAGCCATGTATTGGCCGGCCAGTTCACCACCGCGGACCTCTACCCTCGGGTTCTTCAGATCCCGGGCTGAGCCCGAAAAATACAAGCTGAACTCGCTGCGTTACGATCTTTCCAAACTGCGCGCCAAGGAACTGGTCCAAAAGATCCCCCGATCCCGCCGCTACCAGCTCACCGGCCAGGGATATCGCCTCAGCGTCGTCTACCTGAAACTG
>CAWDOH010000050.1:0-187518 GCA_963803725.1 Bryobacterales bacterium
CCAGATGAAATTCAGCACCCCCAATGAGACCAACATCGGCCGTGTCAGCGGCAGCAATATCCGCAGGAACGTCTGCCAGGTGGACGCGCCATCCAATTGCGCGGCTTCCGAGAGTTCTCCCGGCAGCTCGGCGAAATACCCACGCAACACAAACACGCACAGCGACAGATGAAACGCCGTGTAGGGCAGGATCAGCGCCAGATATGTATTCAGCACCCCCATGCCCTTCAGCAGCCGAAACAGCGACGTCAGCGCAATCTGCGGCGGTAGCACCATCCCCATGATGACCAGCGCGAACAACACACGCTGGCCAAAAACCGCCGCCGCGCGAACGCAAACCCGATCGGCGCGGCCAGGCACAACACGATTGTATCCGAAACCACCGCGACGATCGCGCTGTTCCTGAAGTATTGGTGGAACCCGCCCAGGGTCCAGGCGTGCACGTAATTCACCCATTGCGGCGCCACCGGCAGCGAAAACGCCGGACGCCGTCAGAACATCGATATTGGTCTTCAGCGATCCGATCACCAGCCAGAGCAACGGCAGCACCGCGCCGGCCGCGAACGCGACCAGCAGTACATGCGCGGCCAGCCGCCTTAGCGCTCGCGCCATGCCATGAACCCGACCGTGACCAGCGCCGTCAGCATTAGCAGCACCACCGACAAAGCCGACGAGTACCCCATGCGGTCGAACAGGAACGCGCTGCGATAGATGTAGGTCCCCAGCGTCTCCGTCGCGTTGCCTGGTCCGCCCTGCGTCATTGTCCAAACCAGGTCGAACTGCCGCAACGACCAGATGATCGCCAGCGCCGCCACGGTGGTCGTCGTCGGGCGCAGCAGCGGCAGCGTGATGTGCCGGAATGTCTGCCACCCCGTGGCACCTTCGACCGTCGCGGCCTCGTGCAACTCCGGCGCGATCTTGTAGCCCGGCAAGATAGAAGATGAAGAACAGCGCCGAGTTCTGCCAGCTATTGGCCACCGCCACCGCCACCAGCGCGGTGCCGGGTGAGCCAGTGGACTGCGTAATCACTAGCCCGACCAGTTCAGCGCCGCATCCAGAATCCCGTAGATCGGATTATAGATCCACTGCCAGGTAAACCCGATCACCACCGCCGAGACGGTCGCCGGCATGAACAGGCAGGTGCGGAACGCGTAGGCCCCGATAATTCCCTTCTGGTTCACGATCGCCGCCGCCACCAAGCCAATCAGCGGCGCCACGGTGACATTCACGGCCAACCAGACGAGCACATTGATCAAACATCGCAGCACAACGGATCGTGCAGTATGCCGACATAGTTGCCCAACCCGATAAAATGCAGGCCCGGCGAGTTTCCGTCCCAGTCGGTCGCGCTGATGATGAACGTCGCGACCACCGGATACAGCAGGAACACGCTGTACCACCAGAAACCCCGGCAGCAAAAAACTGTAGCTCTCCGCTGTCAGGTAAAGTATGCGTCGAGTGTGCCGCGCCCTGCCGCGCCGCTCCCTCACTCCCGCGCATCCGCCATCAGCGGCGTTACTGCCCCGCCTGCCACATCTGCTTATCGACGGTCTGGACAGCACCCATCGCCGCGGCCGGAGCCTGGGAGCCGTTCAGCACGTCCTGCAACGCCTTTTCCAGCGCGCTGTAGGTCTGCGGCCATAACGGATAGTCCAGATCGACGGCGGTCCCGGCCTGCATCAGCGCAACATCTTCCTCCTGCACCGCCGACGCACCGTTCGCCGCCGTGTTCATCGCCGTCCGCGCCACGATCCGCTTCGCATCCTTCAGCCAGATCAGTTGCCCGGGTTCGCTCGTCATGAAATCCAGCCACGCCACCGCCGCATCGCGCGACTTGGAAAATGACGTGATCGCCAAAAAGTCCCCCAGCGCGGATGTCGGCTTCATCGGCACGTCCGGATTGATCTGCTGGCCGATGATCAGCTTCATCCGCGCGTACAGCGCCGGGTTCTGGCGCTGTACAAATCCGCGAGCGACCAGTCGCCTGCATACAGCATCCCCGCCTTGCCGCCGATCCACAGCGCGCTGTCGGAGCCGTGGTGGAAACCACGCCCGGCTGAAAACATTTCGCATCGCGCAACTGCGTGAGTTCTCGGCACTCTTTACAGCCTCCGGCGCGGCCCAGGACGACTTGCCATCGACCAGCGCCGCCACGCCAGCATCCCCCGCCGTCTGGTCCAGCAGATAGCTGATATATTCCACCCCCATCCACCCGCCGCCGCCATCACCGAACGCCAGGGGGATCACCCCGGCCGCATTCGCCGCCTTGCAGTAACTCAGGAACTGATCGAGCGTCTTAGGCACATCGAGATGATGGCTCTCCAACAAGGTCGCGGGTCGTCGAACAGGAACGTGCTGGCAACGTGGGTGGGTACAGACCCACATTCCTTTGTGACCCGACTTCGTTGTGTACGTCGAATTCTGCGTGATCCATTGCGGGTAATTATCGGCCCAGTGATGCTGCTGATAGTACGGGTCAGATCGATGATCGCGCCCCGCATCCGCAAAGAAATTCATCCCCGTGCGCCCCGGCACGGCGGTGATGATGTCCGGGCCCGCATTCGCCGCCAGCGCCGATTTCACCGCCGCACGGTACTCGGATTCCGGCATCGACGTGACTTCCGCCGTGATGTCCGGATGCAGCTTGTGGAACTCCGCGGTCAGCTTCGCGAAAATATCGGTGTAGCTTGGCCACGGTGTCCAGACGCGTATCGTGGTCTGCGCCGCGCTCCGTCCGGGGGTCAGCGTCAGCAACAGAAAGGCTGCCGCGCAGAATGCTGTTGCCACAATAATGGAGTATCTGTGTCGCATTCTGCCCGTCCCCCCAGCTCCGGCGATCGAACATCGACTTATCCGATCCGTCAAGTTGCGGCGCCGGTGTTTACAATTGCGGGCCGTTCCGGCGCACCGATCAGGACCTGGGCCACCACCGCCGCAATCACCACGGCGCCGCCGATCAGCGTGCTCCAGGACGGCACCTCGCGAACGCCAGCCAGACCCAGAGCGCGGCAAACGGTACTTCCAGCGTGTTCACCAGCGCCGATCGGTCGCCGAGACAAGCCGCGTTCCCAACGTCAGCAACAGTAGCCCATCCCGAACTGGGTCACCCCGAACAACACCAGATCCCCCATTTCACCCGCGCGTCACGAAAGCGGCGCTGCGAATGGCAGCGCGAGCACCGCGCACAGGAACGCCGAGGCGGACGCTGCGGGGAGCATCGGCGTCTGCCCGGTACGGCGGATGATCACCATCATGTCCGCCATCAGCACGTCATCCCGACCGCCAGCAGGTCGCCCGCAAGGTGACCCTGAACGCCGGCCCCGGCCATCATCACGCCCACCCCGACCAGCGCCGTTGCGCTGGCAACAGGGTCGCCCGGCCTTCGCGGTGCCGAACCACACCCGGTCGATCGCCGCGGTAAGGAACGGCGCGGCGGCGAAAATGATCACCACGTCGGCGACCGAGGTCAGCCGAAACGCGTTGATGAACATGATCGTCGCCAGCGCCGAGCAGGCAGTCGCCACCAGCCAGGCCAGCCGATCGCCCGAACGCTGCCCGCCGCCCCCCGCGCTTCTGCCAAACGAAACAAGCTGCGATGAAGCCACCGGCAAACAACCCACGCCAGAACAGGATGGTCCACACATCCAGCGGGATCAGCCGGGTGAAAAATCCCGCCGTGCTGTAGGCCGCGCGGATCCCGCCACCAGCGGGATGCCGACGCCGCGCGGTCGTGCCGGCCCATTAGTGTCGCCAGACGGCTTGTTGGCCTCAACTGTGCCTCCGCGCGAGTTACGCCGATATCTTTGAGCATGTAGTCGTCGAGCTGCGACAGCAGGTTGCGGGAACGGTGGCGGTGCCATGCGACCTGCACCATGCATCAGCTCCGGGCGGGTCATCGGCGGCCGCGACCGCTGGGCTGGCGCCGCAGCCGGAGCCCAGGCTCGACCGACGGCGCCGCCGAGACCAAGTGAAGTGAAGCGTCTCATTCTCGAGTCCTTCAGTCTGAACGATGACGTTAGATAGCACTCCCCCTGCTGACAGCGTATTGTCAGGAGTGATCGGATACCGGGGCCGATCAATGCGCCGCGCCGATCGGCTTGTTCGACATCATCCAGGTCCTGCGGCCGCGCGCAGGCCGATGACCGCGGCCGCGATCGCCGAGGAGCTGGAGGTGACGTTCGCACCGTCTACCGCGATATCGCGGCATTGCAGGCGCGGCGCGTGCCGATCGAGGGCGCGGCGGGGATCGGCTACGTGCTGCGGCGCGGCTTCGACCTGCCGCCGCTGATGTTCACCGAGGAAGAGGTCGAGGCGATCGCGGTCGGCGTCCGGCTGCTGCCGCGTACCGGCGATCCGGGGCTGCAGAAGGCGGCGCGCAACGTGCTGTCCAAGGTCGCCGCGGTGATGCCGGAGCGCGCTGCGCGAACGGCTGCGGCGCCCCGTTCTATGTCTCGCAGCGCGGCGCGCCGGTGCCCGGAGCGGTCGACCTGGCGGAGATCCGCAGCGCCATCCATGCGGCGCGCAAGATGCGCATCGCCTATCTGGACGGCAACGGGGCGGCCAGCAGCGCACGATCCGGCCGATCGCGATGGCGTATTACGTCGAGGCGACGCTGATCTGCGCGTGGTGCGAACTGCGCAACGATTTCCGGCATTTCCGCGCCGACCGCATTCGCTCGGCGCGCAGCTGCTGACGGACAGCTTCGGCGACTCAGGCCGCTACACTTCTGGCCGGCTGGGTCCAACTGACCCGCTCCAGCACCGCCTGATATATCGGCCCTTCGGACCGCCGGCATCATTCCTCCCGCACAGCCGGTTCGGGTAGCCGGGGCTCACCCGCCAGCAGCGGTCCGGCAACCGGCACGGACACCGATCCCCAGCGCAAGGAGCCGGCGGCACCGCAATTCGGGCAACTCGCCACCCATTCCTGCTGCGGGGCATGACAAGTGCTGCAATACCAGGCCCGGAAAATGGCCCCGCCGAAGCCGCCCGCCGCAGGGCGTCGCGCTGCGCCAGCCGCCCGGGCTCGGTATCGCCGTGCTCCTCCTCCTCGACGCGCGCCAGCAGCAGTCAGCAACCGTCGCTGATTCACGCCGCTTTCGCGGGCGGTATCCAGATGCCGCCGCGCCTCCCCCAGCAGCCCGGCGTCCAGCGCCGTGGCGGCCAGCAACAGCCGGCTCTCGGGATGGTCCGGATTGGATTTGGTCAGCCGTTGCGCCGCCTGCATTCGCGCCAGCTTGTCTTCCACCGGCGCCAGCGCAAAAGCGGCCAGGTCGGGGTTCGGCGCCACCGCCCAGCTCTGCCGTATCACGCCCTGAGCCCGGCCTTCCCGCCCCGCCTCGCGCAACCGCCGGGCATAGGCCAGCGCCGCCGGCGCCAGCGCCGGATCTTCCTTCCAGGCCTGCCGCGCCAGCCGCAATCCCGCCGCCGAGTCAAGCTCAGCGTTGGCCGCCGCAGTGGCCAGCGCCCCTTTGGCGCGTCGGCGTCCACCAGCGCCAAGGCGTCCGACCAATGGGACGTCCGCACGGCAAGCCGCGCGCGCTCCTCGCGCAGCCATATCGCGCCGGGATGCGCCGCCTCCGCCTGTCGCGCCAGCGACGTCGGCTTCGACCCAATCCTCATGCTCCATCGCTTGCCGCAGCAACCCGCGATAGCCGAGGAACGCAGCCTCCGGTCGGGCGGCCAGTTGTCGCCACGCCTCGTTCGCTTCGTCCATCCGGCCCGCCAGCCGCCCCGCCTCGGCGGCCAGCAGCAGTGTCTGCGGCGTATCCCCCAACAGCCGTCGCGCCCGCGCCGCTTCCCGACGCGCATCCGCCGTGTCGCCGGCGGCCAACGCCACCAGCGCCCGTGTCGTCGCGCCATCGCCGGCCTGGCGGCGGCTGGCCGCCCGCCGCGCACGCATCCGCCGTGGCAGCCCGATCAGCAGGCCGACGATGAGCAACAGCAGGTAAATCAGCAGGAGCTCCACCAGCAGCCCGACCGCCACCACCGAGGTGGCGGCACTGAACGTCAGGTCGCCCACGTGCGCCGTCACCGTTCCCGGCAGTCCGGCGAAGCAACCACGCCGCCGGCGACGACAATCGCCGCGACAACCAGGGTGACCAGGACCCGCCGCATCAGGCGCCGGCAGCCATTTGATCGAGCGCGCCACGTGCCGCGAGCAAGGATTTCGCCTGTGCAGCCACGTGACATGGCCTGTGCCGCGGACCCGGTCAGGCTCGAGACCGCGGCGACTGCACCAGCTAGGTCGCCGGCCTCCAGATGGGTGCGGGCATCGGCGAGAATACCGGCCGACGGGTCACCGACGATCACCCGGTCACCCTGGCGCACCGTGACCAATCCCTGGGCGCGCTGCCACAACCGTTCCCCGAACGGCTTGCCCTGGGTATCCGGGCGGCTGGCCGCCAGCGCGGCGTCGGCGGCCGAGGGGAACGCCAACCGCAGCGCCGCCTCGGTCGGTGGCCGCGCGTCAGTGAAACGTGCCAGCTCCGGTGGCGCATCCGGGATAGGCCCGAGCGGCTCGCCCGCCGTCAGCGCCGCCCTCGCCGCCTGGATCGCCAGTTACTCGAAGGGCATGAAGCAGCGCGTGCTGATCTCCGCCGCCCTGCTGCACGACCCGGAAGTGCTGATCCTGGATGAGCCGCTCTCCGGCATCGACGTCAGCTCGGCGCAGCTCTTCAAGCACCTGCTCGCCGAGCTGGCGCGCCAGGGCAAAATCATCCTCTATATCTCGCACGTGCTGGAAGTAGTAGAGCGCGTGTGCGCCCGCGTAGTGATCATTTACCGCGGCAGGATCATGGCGGACGATTCCGTCGAGCACCTGCGCCAGCTCACCAACGTCCCGTCGCTCGAAGAAATCTTCGCCCAGCTAGTAGAGCAGCGCGACCTGGAATCCGTAGCCCGCGACATCGTCTGCGCCATCCGGCGTTAGAGGATCGGCGGGCCCACCCGGCAAAATCTGACGCGGAGTCGCGGAGACGCGGAGTCGCGGAGAAAAGGAACCAGAGACTCGAAACGTCTTCTCCGCCTCTTCCTTCGCGTCTCCGCGTCTCCGCGTCAGGTGTTGCCCTGCGAGGCCCCCCAGCCGCTCAAGGCCGCAGGATCACTCCGCCTCTTCCTTCGCGTCTCCGCGTCTCCGCGTCAGGTTTTGCCCTGCCGAGGCATCCCCACCGCTCAAGGCCGCAGGATCACTCCGCCTCTTCCTTCGCGTCTCCGCGTCTCCGCGTCAGGCTTTGCCCTGCCGAGGCATCCCCACCGCTCAAGGCCGCAGGATCACTCCGCCTCTTCCTTCGCGTCTCCGCGTCTCCGCGTCAGGTTTTGCCCTGCCGAGGCATCCCCACCGCTCAAGGCCGCAGGATCACTCCGCCTCTTCCTTCGCGTCTCCGCGTCTCCGCGTCAGGCTTTGCCCTGCCGAGGCATCCCCACCGCTCAAGGCCGCAGGATCACTCCGCCTCTTCCTTCGCGTCTCCGCGTCTCCGCGTCAGGTTTTGCCCTGCCGAGGCATCCCCACCGCTCAAGGCCGCAGGATCACTCCGCCTCTTCCTTCGCGTCTCCGCGTCTCCGCGTCAGGCTTTGCCCTGCCGAGGCATCCCCACCGCTCAAGGCCGCAGGATCACTCCGCCTCTTCCTTCGCGTCTCCGCGTCTCCGCGTCAGGTTTTGCCCTGCCGAGGCATCCCCGGCGCTCAAGGCCGCAGGATCACTCCGCCTCTTCCTTCGCGTCTCCGCGTCTCCGCGTCAGGTTTTGCCCTGCGAGGCCTCCCCGCGCTCAAGGCCGCAGGATCACCTTCATCAGCCCCGGTTCGTGGTTCCGCAGCCGCGCGAACCATTGCGCGCCTTCCGCCAGCGGCGCCACGGCGCTGATCAGCGGTTCCACCCGGATCGCCCCGCTGGCCATCAGCTCCATACAAGCCGGATACTCGCCGCACGACGCGCACGACCCTTGCAGCCGGATCTGCCGTGTCACCACCGCCTGCAGCGGCACATCCACCTACGGCGCCACGTTGCCCACCAGCGTCACCGCGCCACCCTTGCGCACCGCGGCAATCGCCGTGCGAATCGGATCGGTAGCCCCCACGCACTCCACGGCCACCGCTGCCCCATGCCCTCCGGTAGCCTTGCGCACGGCCTCCGCCACATCGCCGTCCTTGGGATTCAACCCTACGCTGGCTCCCATCTGCACCGCCAGTTGCAGCCGCGACTCCACCGGGTCCACCGCGAAAATCCGCGCGCATCCCGCCGCCCGCAGCGCCTGCACGGCCAGCACGCCGATCATCCCGCTGCCCACCACCACCGCCGAATCGCCCAGCCGTATCGGCGTCAGGTTCACCGCGTGTACCGCTACCGATACCGCCTCAATCAGAGCCGCCTGCTCATAACTCAGATTCGCCGGCAGCCGGTACATGATCCGCCGCGGCACCGCCACATACTCGGCGAACGCTCCGTGCCTCCGGTATTCGCCGGGCGAAACCCCCAGCACCTGCCGGTTGTCGCATAAGTTAATGTCGCCCCGCGTACAGTAAAAGCAGCGCCCGCAGTAAATGGTGGAATCGAAAGTAACTCGCTCGCCCGGTTCCAGGTCGCGGACATTGGCGCCCGTACGCACTACCTCTCCGGCCGCCTCGTGCCCCATCACCAGTGGCGGAATGCGCCGCCCCGTGGAGCCATCCAGTCCGTGCACATCGCTGCCGCAGATCCCGCACGCGCGCACCCGCACCAGCACATCGTCCGGCCCGATCTCCGGCTCGTCCATGCGCACCATTTCCAGGCGCAGATAGTCTTTGAGTAAGAGAGCATCCATAGTTAGAATTTAACCTTGTTGTAGAGATCGGTCAGCTTTAGAGTACAGCCGATCGACGAAAGCTCGATGGTATCTTCCAGGCAGGTTGCCGCCGTGAGCCGCCAGATTCCATCGGCCTGCCGCGTATATAAGTCGGCCAGCACACGGTCCGAAGATACTAAAAGGTATTCCTGAAGTGAGCCGATCAGTTTATATTGATCGAATTTGCGGCCCCGGTCATACTTTTCCGTGGCAGGAGAGAGCACTTCGCCAATCAGTATCGGGTTAACCAGGGTGTCCAGTTGGCCGTCCAGGAACTGCGGCTCTCCACAGACCACCACCACATCGGGATATGCGTATAAGCCGCCTGGACTCACACAGACTCGCATGTCGCTGCCCGCCACATCGCAGGGGCGGTCCTCCAGTTGCCGGTCAAGCTGGCTGGCCAGATGCACGGCAATCTTGTTGTGGACGAGCCTCGCCCCGGACATCGCCAGCATCTCGCCCTGAAAGTATTCGCTCTTATACTCAGCCTTGCGATCGAATGCAAGGTACTCCTCCGGAGTCAGTTGCGTCTTCGGCAGCGTCGACATTTACAGCTCCACCTTATCGTAGAGATCGCAAACTCTCAGCGTGCATCCCACCGACGCCAGTTCCAGAGTGTCCTCCAAACGGCTCGCCGAGCTAACTTGCCATCGCCCGTTTGGCTGACGCGTGAATAAGTCAACATGTACACGGTCGGAGGAGATCAGGAGATATTCCCGAAGCGCGTCGATCGACTGGTACTGTTCCCACTTGCGGGTCCGGTCATAGATCTCGGTAGAAGGCGAGAGAACTTCGACAATCAGCGTTGGATTGAGCAGTGTGTCCATGTGCTGGTCCAGAAGTTGCGGCTCGCCGCAGTATGCTACGAGATCGGGATAAGTATACAGGCCCGTTGAGCCAACGCGTACCCGCAGATCGGCCGCGACAACCTGGCAGCCTCGCGGGCGCAACTGTTGTCGCAGGGTCTCAAAGGCATTCCCCGCTACCAACGTGTGAGCCAGGCTCGCCCCGGCCATGGCGAACATTTTGCCCTCGCAATATTCGCTCTTAAACTCCGCCTTGCGCTCAATCTCCAGGTACTCTTCCGGCGTCAGATGCGTCTTCGACAGCGTGGACATCACAACTCAACCTTATCGTAGAGATCGGAGACTCTTAGCGTGCATCCCACCGACGCCAGTTCCAGCGTATCTTTCAATTCGTTCGCGGCAGTAAGTGGCCATTGTCCGTCGGCCTGTCGCGTATACAATTCGGCACGAACGCGATCGCTCGATACCAGGAGGTAATCCCGAAATGACTCGATTAACTTGTACTGTTCAAACTTGTAACCCCGGTCGTAGGCCTCGGTAGACGGTGAGAGGACTTCCGCGATCAGGATCGGATTTAGTAGCGTGTCAAGTTGGCCATCAAGGAATTTCGGAGGGCCGCAAACGACGACAACATCCGGGTAGGTGTAAATGCCCGCGGGGCTAACGCCTACCCTCAGATCGTTGGCCGACACATGGCAGCGCCCCCTGAGTTGTTGCTCGAGTTGGCCAACCAGATGACCGACAATCAAAGTGTGCACCCACCGTGCCCCGGCCATGGCGAACATCTTGCCTTGGCAATATTCGCTCTTATATTCCGCCTTGCGCTCAATCTCAAGATATTCTTCCGGGGTCAGATATGTCTTCGGCAGCGTCGACATTTACAACTCCACCTTATCGTATAGATCCCCAAGTCTGATCACGCAATCGACGGCGCTGAGTGCAAGCGCGTCTTCCGCGCGGTTCACCATTGCAAGCACCCATTTCCCGTCGGATCGTCGTGTGAAGAGAGTGGCATGAAGATAGTGGGATGCCACCATGAGGTATATCCGAAGCGATTCGATTGAACGGTAATGCTCCGCCTTATAGCACCGGTCATTTGCCTCGCTGGGAGGTGTGAAGACCTCCACAATCAGGATGGGATTCAACAGCGTGTCGCGGCGATCATCGAGAAACTGCCTATCGCTGCCCGCTGCCATGACGTCGGGGTAGGTATACAACTCCGCCCCACGCACATACAAGCGCATGTCGGTGGCGTAGAGCCGCCACGGCCCTGGCCGGAGTTGCTCACCCAACCGGCCGATCACATTCGCGGCGATCAGACTATGCGCCTCGCCGATCTTCGCCAGGTCGAACTTCTCGCCAGGCCGGCGTGGCCGGTCCGGCGGCCAATCCTCCGCTCCGGCCCTGCGCATCGCCACCATCTGTCCCTGCCGGTACTCGCTCTTAAACTCCGCCTTGCGCTCAATCTCCAGGTATTCTTCCGGGGTTAGATGAGTCTTCGGTAGCGTGGACATGGCGTCCTCAAACCTACGGTACCATGCCCACGCACACCCGTCCGCATTCCCGCGGAGCCGCCGAGCGGCCGTGCCTTTCTCCGTCTTCTCCGATCCCTCCAGCAACCTCTCCAGCCGACTCCAAAAGCCTGACGCGAGGACTGCCCTCTGGGCGCGAAGGCGCAGAGAAATTGAAGACCTTTCGACCTCTCTTGGCCTCCCTCCGCGTCTCCGCGTCTCCGCGTCTCCGCGTCAAGCCAGTCCTCGGCCCGCTCCCAGCCCTACGCCGTCCGCTGCGCCTCGCTCTTATCCCCCGAGATCGCCGCCTGCGCCGCCGCCAGCCGCGCAATCGGCACCCGGTACGGCGAGCACGATACGTAATTCATGCCCACCCGGTAGCAGAACTGCACCGAGCTCGGCTCCCCGCCATGCTCCCCGCAAATCCCCACCTCCAGGTCCGGACGCGCCTTCCGCCCGTTCTCCACCGCCATCTTCACCAACTGCCCCACGCCCTCCTGGTCCAGCACCGCGAACGGGTCGTTGTCGAAGATCTTCTTCGCCTGGTATTCCTTCTGGAACTTCGTGTAATCGTCGCGCGAAAGCCCCATCGTGGTCTGGGTCAGGTCGTTGGTACCGAAGCTGAAGAATTGCGCCTCCTTGGCCACCGCAGCGGCAGTCAGCGCGGCCCGCGGAATCTCAATCATGGTCCCCACCATGTAATGCAGGTCCTTCATCCCGGCCTTGCCCAGCACTTCCTCAGCCACGGCCACCACAATCTTCTTCTGGTTCTCCAGTTCCTTCACCCCGCCAATCAGCGGAATCATCACCTCCGGAATCACCTTCACGCCCTTCTTGGCCACCTGCACGGCCGCTTCGAAAATGGCGCGCGCCTGCATCTCCGTAATCTCCGGATACGTGATCCCCAGCCGGCACCCGCGGTGCCCCAGCATCGGGTTGAACTCGTGCAGCTCTTCCACCCGCGCCAGCAACGCCCCCAGCACCGTCTTCAGGTTCTTCACCTCCGCGCCGAAGCGCGCGTACGTCGCCGCCAGCTCGCGCTTCTTCTTAATGTCCGCGTACGGCAGCACCGCCACGTCCACCATCAGGTCTTCGCGCTTGGGCAGAAATTCATGCAGCGGCGGATCCAGCGTGCGGATCACCACCGGGAACCCGTCCATGGCCTCGAACAGCCCCGCGAAATCCCTGCGCTGCATGGGCAGCAGCTTGGCCAGCGCCTTGCGCCGCTCCTTCTCCTCACGCGCCAGAATCATCGCCTGCATGTGCGGAATGCGGTCCTCGGCGAAGAACATGTGCTCCGTGCGGCACAGCCCGATGCCCTCCGCTCCAAACTTCCGCGCCGCCTTGGCATCCCGCGGAATATCGGCATTCGCCCGCACGCCGAACTTCCCGCGGAACTCGTCCGCCCAGCCCATGAAGCTCGCCAGCACGCCCGAACTCGGATCCGCGTCGGACGTGTTAGCCTTGCCCGCGTACACCACCCCGGTGGAACCGTCCAGCGACAGCCAGTCGCCTTCCTTCAGCGTCATGGTCTTGCCGTTCACCGCCACCGTCACTTCTTTCTTGTGCTCGTTCACCGTGAACGCTTCGGCGCCCGCCACGCATGGCGTCCCCATGCCGCGGCACACCACCGCCGCGTGGCTGGTCATGCCGCCGCGCGAAGTCAGAATGCCCTTCGAAACCTCCATCCCGTGAATATCGTCCGGCACCGTCTCCTTGCGCACCAGGATCACCGGCGCCTTGGCCGATTTCTCCACCGCGTCCTCCGCCGTAAACGCAATCGTCCCCACCGCCGCGCCCGGTGAGGCCGGCAGCCCCGCGGCCAGCTTGGTCAGCGTCTTAATCGACTTCGGATCCAGCACCGGGTGCAGAAGCTGGTCCAGTTGCTGCGGGTCCACGCGCAGCACCGCTTCCTCCTTCGTGATCAGCCCCTCTTCCACCATCTCCACCGCAATCCGCACCGCCGCCGGACCCGTCCGCTTCCCGTTGCGCGTCTGCAGCATGTACAGCTTCCCATCCTGCACGGTGTATTCGAAGTCCTGGATGTCGCGATAGTGCTGCTCCAGCATGCTGGTGATTTCGCGAAGCTGGTTGTACACCGCGGGATTCCACTTCTCCAGCTCGGAAATCGGATGCGGCGTCCGTATGCCCGCCACCACGTCCTCGCCCTGCGCGTTCTCCAGAAACTCGCCGTAAAACACCTTCTCGCCGGTCGCCGGATTGCGCGTGAAACCCACCCCCGTGGCGGAAGTCTCGCCCAGGTTGCCGAACACCATCGCCTGCACATTCACCGCCGTACCCAGATCGTCCGGAATCTGGTTCATCTTGCGGTAGTAAATCGCGCGGTCGTTGAACCACGAGCGGAACACCGCGTCGCGCGCGCCCTGCAACTGCACCATGGCGTCCTGCGGAAACGGCTTCCCGGTCTTCTTCTGCACCACCTTCTTGTAGCCCGCAATCACTTCCTGCAGGTCCTTCGCCGTCAGTTCGGTATCCAGCTTGGCCTTGGCCTTCTTCTTCTGGCCGTCGAAGACCTCTTCGAAAACGGCCTTGGGAATTTCCATCACCACGCTGCCGTACATCTGGATGAAGCGTCGGTAGCAATCGTAGGCGAAGCGCGCATTGCCGGCCTTGGCCTCCAGCGCCTTCACCGTTTCATCGTTCAGCCCCAGATTCAGAATCGTGTCCATCATCCCCGGCATGGAGAATTTGGCGCCCGACCGCACGCTCACCAACAGCGGATTCGCCTCATCCCCCAGCTTCTGCCCCATGCGCTCCTCCAGCGCACCCAGGGCCTCCAGCATTTCCCCGTGGATCTCCTCCGGCACCGCGTTGCCGTTCTGGAAATAGATGTTGCAGACCTCCGTCGATATCGTGAATCCGGGCGGCACCGGCAGCTTGGCCCGGCTCATTTCTGCCAGCCCGGCGCCCTTGCCGCCGAGCGTGTCTTTCATCTTTCCGTCACCGTCGGCGGTTCCGTTGCCGAACGAGTACACATACTTCTTCATGCTTGGCTCCTATCGGTTCCAGGGCCATCCCATAAACGCCTCTCGCCCGGCCCCGCCGGCGTCGATCGGTCCATCGGAACAGCCCCTGGTTGGTTATGAATTGGTAACAATTTCCGAAAAATCCGCGATGGTGGAAAACTCCGCCAATAGCGTCTTGAGCAGCGTCAAACGGTTCTGCCGGACCCGAGCGTCCGGCGCATTCACCAGGATCTTATCGAAGAAAAGATCCACCTTGGGACGCAGCCGCGAAATGACGCTTTCAATCGGCTGCCCCGCAATTCGTTGGTACTCCTCGTACAATTCCCGTTCCGGACCCGGCTCCAGCAGGCTCGCATCGAACGCCACGCCGCCGCCCGTAAACTGCGCCTGCTCCAGAATGTTGCGGATGCGCTTGAAGCTGGCCGCCAGCGGCTCGAAATCCGGCGTCGGCCGCAGATCCCGAATGCGCTCCAGCCGCTCCAGTAAGTCCACCAGGTCGCTCCACCCCGCCGCCATCCCCGCATTCACTTCGTCGTACTTGAACCCCCGGAAATCGCGGAAGTAATACCGCACCCGGTCCTCGAAGAAGTCCTTCAACTGTCCGTCGCCGCCGGTCAGGTTCAGGAGCGGCGTCCGCACCTCGCCCTCCACCAGAATCTTCACCACTCCCTGCGCCGCCCGCCGCAGCGCGAACGGATCGCGTGACCCCGACGGAATCAGCCCCACCCGGAAGCAGCCCTGCAGCGTGTCTACCTTATCGGCCAGAGCGACGATCTGCGCCGTGCGGTTCCGCGGGATGGCCTCCTCGATATTCTCGGGCCTGTACTGGTCGTAAATCGCCTGCCACACCGCTTCCGGCTCGCCCTGCGCCCGCGCGTACAAACCGCCCACCACGCCCTGCAGCTCGGTAAATTCCTTCACCAGCTCGGTGGTCAGGTCGCACTTCGCAAGCTGGGCCGCGCGCACCGCCTGCTCGTCACCGCCCAATTCCCGAACCAGCCCCACCATCCGCTCCGTCTTCTCCAGGTACGACCCCAGCTTGGCCTGAAACGTCACATGCGCCAGATCCTGCACCCGGTCCGCCAGCTTCTTCTTCTGGTCCGTCTCCCAGAAAAACCGCGCATCGTTAAACCGCGCCCGCAGCACCCGCTCGTTCCCGCGCCGCACAAACCCCTCGGGGTCCGACGGTATATTCATCACCGCCGCGAACTGCGGCGCCAGCCGCCCTTCGGCATCCTCCACCGAAAAGTACTTCTGGTGGTGCCGCATCACCGTCACCAGCACCTCTTCCGGCAACTCCAGAAACTGCGCATCGAAGCTCCCGGTAATCGCCGTCGGATACTCCGTCAGGTACACCAGCGTATCCAGCAGCGCGGGATCCGGCCGGAACCGCACCCCCACCAGCTCCCGCAAAATCTTGTGCCGCCGCGCCTCCGCCGCCAGAATCACGTAGTGGTCTCTCAACCGCTCCTCGTAATCCGCCGGGGTGATGGCGATCTCCTTCGCCCCCAGCCGCCGGTGCCCCGCCGTCAGCGCGCCAGACCGCACGCCCGCCAGCGCAAACGGCACAATCTCCTCGCCCAGCAGCGCCACAATCCATCGAATCGGCCTGATGAACCGCGGCCCTCCCTTCCCGGTCCAGTACATGGTCTTCGGGAAGTAGATCTGCAGGATCACGCCCGGCAGAGCCTCCGCCAGAATGTCCTTGGTGGGCCGCCCGGCCACTTTCTTCACCAAGCTGTAATACTTCCCTTGGCCGTGGTCTCCACCGTCAGGTCTTCCGGCTTCACCCCCTGCTTGCGCGCGAACCCCGCTACCGCCTGCGCCGGTGCCGATGCCGCCGGCCCCGTCACCCGCTCTTCCCGGTCCGCCTGCCGCTCCGGCAGTCCGTCCGCGCGCAGCACCAGCCGACGCGGCGTCGCGTCCATGGTCACCGAATCGTGCGGAATCTCCAGCTTCTCAAACAGCAGCCGCAAATTCTCCAGCGCCCCGCGGATCATCCAATCGGGAATCTCCTCCACCCCGATCTCCAGCAGGAAGGGCAAACTCACTCGGCCACCTCCACCGCTGCCGGCTGCTGCTGGTCCGCCCACGCCTGCGCCACCCCCACCGCCAGCTTGCGCACCCGCTGAATCACGCCCACCCGCTCCGTCACGCTGATGGCTCCCCGCGAATCCAGCGTATTAAAGAGGTTCGAGCACTTCAGCACCTGGTCGTACGCCGCCAGCAGCGGAAAGCGCCGCTTGTCCGCCGCCTTGGGGTCGTACAGCTTCAACAGCCGCGCCGCTTCGCCCTCATGCAGATCGAACAGCTTCCACAGCGTCGCGATATCGGCCATCTCGAAGTTGTATACCGAGTACTGCAGCTCGTCGTTGTACCGCACGTCGCCGTAGCTCACCCCCGGCGCCCACTCGATGTCGTATACGCTGTCGCGCACCTGCAGGAACGCCGTCAGCCGCTCCAGCCCATAGGTCAGCTCCGCCGGAACCAGGTCCAGGTCGATCCCGCCGCACTGCTGGAAGTAGGTAAACTGGGTGATCTCCAGCCCGTCCAGCATCACCTGCCAGCCCACCCCCCACGCGCCCAGCGTCGGAGCCTCCCAGTTGTCTTCCTCAAACTTGATATCGTGCGCCCGCAGGTCGATCCCGATGGCTTCCAGGCTCCCCAGGTACAGCTCGATGACATCCTCCGGCGAAGGCTTCAGAATCACCTGGAGCTGCGAATGCTTATACAGCCGGTTAGGGTTATCCCCATACCGCCCATCCGCCGGCCGCCGGCTCGGCTGCACATACGCCACCCGGTAAGGCCGCGCCCCCAGCACCCGCAAAAACGTCTCCGGGCACATCGTCCCCGCCCCCACCTCCACGTCATAAGGCTCCTGGATGATGCACCCACGCTCCGCCCAGTACTGTTTCAGCTTGAAGATGATCTCTTGAAACGATTGCATGTAGAATTCAAAATCCGGCGCGGAATAACACCTGACGCGGAGTCGCGGAGACGCAGAGGAAAACGCGGAGAGCACATCTCAATCTCTTTCTTCTCTCCGCGCCTCCGCGTCAAGTCTTTCCGTGCAGGTTCCGCGTCAACTCTCGCTCTCCTCCAGCAGCCGCGCCGTCACCAGTTTCCTCTCTAAGTGGGCCTCAATCTGCCGGACCTCCCGTGTTCCTCTCCGTTCTTCTCTCCGCTTTTCTCTCTGCTTTTCTCTTTGGTTTTCTCCGCGCTTCCTCCGCGCCCTCCGCGTCTCTCCGGAAACTTCCGGGAAGTCCTTTATTTTCAGCCGGCGCAAATGGCGAAAATGTCGGCCAAGCGTCCCCTCGTTTTTCTTCTCCGCGCTTTCTCCGCGTCTCCGCGTCTCCGCGTCGAATGGGCCCGCGCCCGCCGCTGGCCTGTCTGGAGTTTCCTCGCCCCAAGAACATCGACAGCAGTCGATACGTGTGCTCCGCGGTGAATACAGAGCCCGCCTCGCACTCAACTCTCGCTCTCCTCCAGCAGTCGCGCCGTCACCAGTTTCCTCTCCACGTGGGTCTCAATCTGCTGGACCAGAAATCGCCGCAGGTCCGCGGCGGTGGCTTGGGTCCAGTCCGTCTTCGACAACTGCCCCACCGGCCGGCGCAGCATCTCCGCGGCGATTCTCCTGGACTCCGCGCTCAACTCCCAACTGCTTCCCGCCACCGCGCGCCGGCAATGCCCGCACACCAGCCCCGCCTGCCCGCGATGGAAAAACGCCCGCTCCGGTTCGGCTCCCGGCTCCGGCTCGTCCAGCAGGCTGCCGCAGCCCAGGCATACGTGCAATTCCGGAAGCCACCCGGAAAGCCGCACCGCCCACAGCGAGTAATACGTCACCGCCCGCCAGACCCGGCCTTGCGGCGCCACTGCCCCTGGATCGTCCCCGCCGGCCCGCAGCGAATCCAGCACGGCCAGCAGCAGGCGGAAAAACTTCTCGCCCGGCTCCGCGGCAGGCAACAACTGGTCTGCCACTTCCGCGAAGTAGTCCAGCGCCACGCCCGTCCAGTAATCCGAAACCAAGTCGAATTGAGAGCGAATCAATTCGCAGGAATCCAGGTTTACCAACTCGCGCGTTTCCCGCTGGAAATACGCCATCCGCACGTGCGACAACCGTTCCAGCCCCGCGCCAAAATTGCTCTTCAGGCGCCGCGCCCGCTTGGCCACCCCCCGCAACTTCCCCTGATCCCGCGTCAGAAAACTGACGATCAGGTCCGCTTCTTTCAGCGGGTAAGTCCGCAGGACAAGTGCTTCGCTGACACGCGCTGGCACACGTGGAAGATTCAGAGTAACACAGATGAAAACCCTCCAGATTGATCGGCCGGCGCCAAAACGCCGCTCCCCTCAATGGCCCCTAACCGGACCCGATAAGCCGGTTACGCCCTTTTTCGGCCGCTCCCGCCAGCCGTTCGCCAAGTCCACCCACCTTTTTTCGCCCGTTGCTCTATGATTTACGCGCGATCCCCCCCGCCCGGAGCCATTTCCAGTGTCATCCTGAACATTAGGAGTAGCGCGGCAAACCGCGCCTGCCCCGGGCGAGCCGCCGCACGCCAACCGGGACCCCGCCGAGGGTTCCCAATCCACCCTGAATTCAAATCGTCGAAGGAGCAAATTGGCTTCGTTTCGTAATCCCGTTTCCCACTGGCCCGCCGTCGCCCCGGTAGGAACCTCCGCAGCCCGATCCCGTTTCCATCGCGCCGCCCGCCCCAGCGGACCCCCCCGCCGCCGGCTCCAATGCCCCAGCCAACGCTCCCAACGACCGCAACCCAATCGCTATCCCCCTTTGCCCCAGGTCCTCACGAGCAAAATGGCTTCGTTCCGTATTTCGTCTCCAACCCGCCCCGGACGCCCCCAGCGGAACCCCCGCCGCCCGATCCAACGCCCCCGCCAACTCCTCTCACCGACCGCAACCCAATCGCTATCCCCCTTTCCCCCAGGTCCTCACGAGCAAAATGGCTTCGTTCCGTATTTCGTCTCCAACCCGCCCCGGACGCCCCCAGCGGAACCCCCGCCGCCCGATCCAACGCCCCCGCCAACTCCTCTCACCGACCGCAACTCAATCGCTATCCCCCTTTCCCCCAGACCCTTACGAGCAAATTGGCTTCGTTCCGTATTCCGCTCCAACCCGCCACCGGCCGCCCCAGCGGACCCCACGCCGCCCGCTCCAACGCCCCCGCCAACTCCCCCACCGACCGCAACCCAATCGCTATCCCCCCTTTCCCCCAGACCCTTACGAGCAAATTGGCTTCGTTCCGTATTCCGTCTCCAACCAGCCACCGGCCGCGCAGCGGACCCCACGCCGCCCGCTCCAACGGCCCCAGCCAACTCCCCCCACCGAACGCAACCCCATCGCTATCCCCCCTTTCCTCCAGGTCTTTACGAGCAAAATGGCTTCGTTCCGTATTCCGTCTCCAACCCGCCACCGGCCGCCCCAGCGGACCCACGCCGCCCGCTCCGACGCCTCCGCCCAACTCCCCCCACCGAACGCAACCCAATCGCTATCCCCCTTTGCCCCAGGTCCTTACGAGCAAATTGGCTTCGTTCCGTATTCCGCTTCCAACCTGCCGCCGGCCATCCCAGCAGAACCCCGCCGCCCCCTCCAACGCCCAGGACCCCGCCCCAGGGCCCCCAACCCGCGCAAATCCCTTCCAATGGTTCGAAATGGAACATCCCTGCCGCCCCAATTCCCACCCCGCAGCCGCCGCCGCGAGCCTGTCGCCCCTCCCCCAACCGCCCCATTTTCCTCACCTTAGAAAGAAATTGGCTTCGTTTGGCCCATCCCGCCCGGCCCCCATTTTCCACCGCCGCGATGGTAACTACTGGCAGGATTGCAACAAATCCCCACGCTGTATGAAACTGAACTGATGTTGAAAAGGGTCCCGCTTTTGGTGCGAGCCGCCCTGTTATTGGGCGTATTTCTCGCGATCGGCTGCTGGCTCGGTCTCCGCAAACCTACTCCCGCCACGCCCCCGCCGCACGCCGCCGCGGACCCGCGTTCTCCCCACCCCACTACCCCCGCCGCGCCGCCCGCCCCCCTCCACGCCGCCGCCCGTCACCCCCGGCGCGACCCCGATGACAAGGATGCCGACGGAAAAGAGAAGGACGAGCGCCCCGAGGACCACCCCCTGGAGTCCCTCGAATTCAACGCCATGAAGCGCATGCCCATGGGCGCCACCACCCTCCCCATGGACCGCTACTTCGCGGCCCAGGCCTGGAACAGCACCATGCCGCACTTCTCCTCCAGCCTCGGAATTACCCTGCCTTCCCCCAGCCAATCGACCGCCGAAACCACCGAGGCCGTCTCCAGTTGGAGCAACCTCGGCCCCGGCAACATCGGCGGACGCGTCCGCGCCCTCCTGGTCGACCCCTCCAACACCAGCACCATGTACGCGGCCGGTGTGGCCGGCGGCGTCTGGAAGACCACCAACGGCGGTGGAACCTGGACCTCCGTCGGCGGCCTCCTCCCCAACCTGGCCGTCAACTCCATGGCCATGGACCCCGCCGACCCGTCCACCATTTACGCCGGCACCGGCGAGGGCTATTTCAATATCGATGCCGTCCGCGGCGCCGGTATCTTCGTGACCAACGACGGTGGCAGCAGTTGGTCGCAGCTCAGCAGCACCGCCAATGACTCGGACTTTTACTACGTCAATAAGCTGGCGGTCAGCCCGGTAACAGGCGATATCTACGCCGCCACCCAAACCGGCGTCTTTCTAAGCACCAACAGCGGCACCTCGTGGACCCAGGTAATCAATTCCTCCTCCAACAACGGCTGTTTTGACCTGGTCGTCCGCAATGATGTGACCACCAACGACTGGGTCGTGGCTTCCTGCGGAACCTTCGCCCAGTCTTATATCTGGTACAACGAAACAGCCAATGTATCCTCAAGCGCATGGACTAAGGCCACCATCGGCAGCGGCGTTACGCAGTCCAACATGGGGTTGACCTCGCTGGCCGTCTCGCCCGCAAATCAGTTGCGTATGTACGCGCTCGTCTCCACTACCGCCAGCGGCAGTTTTCAGTATGGCCTCTTAGCCGTCCTCGCTTCCACAACCGGCGGCACCAGTTGGACCGTCGTCGAATCCAATACCGGCTCCGCCATCGCAGACAACATGCTGTTGAGCAATGAGTGCGGCACCGGTAGCGGCTACGAGAACCAGGGGTGGTACGACAATGTGATCGCCGTGGACCCGTCCAGTCCAAGCGCCGGGCCCGACATCCTGTGGGCCGGCGGCATCGACCTTTACCGCTCCAACAACGGTGGAACCACCTGGGGCCAAGCCTCCTATTGGTGGGGAGGCGGCTCGTCCTACGAGCACGCCGACCAGCACGCCATTGTGTTCATTGGCTCGGGCGCCGGTGAGTCCATGTTGGTGGGTAGCGATGGTGGCATTTTTCAGTCCACCAACCCTAGCGCCGCCGTCGATTCCACCTTAACCTGCAACTCCCCCGGCAGCTCCGTCTCCTTCACCAGCCTCAATAACAACCTCGGCATCACCCAGTTCTACGACGGCGCCGTCTTCCCCAACGGCAACACCTTCTTCGGCGGCACACAGGACAACGGCACCAACATGGGTACCGTGGGCGCCGGGCCCAATGCCTGGAACAACGTCCTGGGAGGCGATGGCGGCTACGTTGCCGTCAACCCCTCCAACACCAGCATCCTGTACGGCGAATACACCGGCCTCTCGATCCAGAAATCCACCAATGGCGGCGGTTCCTGGAACACCGTCGACAGCGGCATCAACGACAGCGGATTCCTCTTCATCGCCCCGTTCGCCATGGATCCCCAGAATCCGCAGCAGCTCTGGACCGGCGGCACCGACATCTGGTCCACCAGTAACGGCGCATCTTCCTGGAGCAAGGCCGGCGGATCCCTGAACCTCAGCGCCAGCGCGGTCGCGGTGGCCAACTCCGGCACTCCTAATCAGGCGTCCAACAATGTTGCCGTAGGTACGGGGTGCTATGGCTGCTCCACCGCCGGGGAGATCTACTACACCACCAACGCCCTGAGCAATAATCCAACCTGGTCTACTTCTACGCCCAGCAGCAATTGCAGTTATATCTCCTGGGTTGCCTACGACCCCACCAATAGCCAGACGCTCTACGTCACCTGTTCCAGCTTCGGCTCCTCCCACGTCTTTAAATCCACCAACGGCGGCTCCTCCTGGACCACCATCGATGGCAGCGGATCGACCGGCATCCCCGACATCCCCGTCACTTCAATCGTGGTGAACCCCTCCAACAACCAGATGATCTTCATCGGCACCGATTCAGGCGTCTACTCCTCGGTCGCCGGCGGCAACACCTGGAGCGTCGAAACCACCGGCTTCGGCAACGCCCCCATCGACTCACTCACCCTTCTCAACATCTCCGGCAACAACTACCTCTACGCCTTCACGCACGGCTATGGCGTCTGGAGCGCCCCCGTCCTCAGCGGCGGCATCTGCACGTACAGCTTCAATCCGCCCAATGCCTCGCCCGGCGCGAGCGCCGGCTCCGGAACCATCACTGTTACCACGCAAAATGGCTGCACCTGGTCCACCTCCGTCGTCAACACACCTTGGCTCACCGTCACGAACCAAACCAGCAACTCCTTCACCTGGAACGTCACCCCCAACGCCGGCGCCGCCCGTAGCGGCCCCATCACCGTCTCCACCGTCTCGGGAGGAACCGGAACCGGCACCTTCAACGTCGACCAGGCCGCCCAAACTTTCACCATCTCGGGCGTGGTCGATCTCGGCGGCACCGGCGGCACCGGCGTTTCCGGCGTAACCATCACCCTTAGCGGATCGGCCACCGGTAGCACCACGACAAATGGCTCCGGCAATTACAGCTTCAGCGACGAAGCCGCTGGCGGCACCTACACCGTAACGGCCTCAATTACCGGAAACGGTTGCAACACCTCCCAGACGTTCACTAACCTCTCCAGCAACGAAACCGCCTCCAGTTTCTACTCCCCCAACGTCACCGTCGCCGCCAGCCCAACCGGCCAGAATCCCTCTGTCATCGTGGACAGCAACTCCCTCACCGCACCCGCCAGCCTCTGTTGGACGCCCGGGTCCACCGGCCACACCCTGAACGTCAATTCCCCGCAGGATTCCGGGAGCCCCACCGAGTACGTCTGGGCAAGTTGGAGCGACACCGGCGCGCAGTCCCACTCCGTCACGGCCCCCGCTTCCGGCGCAACTGGCACTTACACCGCCACCTTCACCCCGCAATACCTGCTCACCATCTCCACTAACCCCTCCGGCGCCGGAACCGTCACCGCCAATCCCTCCTCGCCCTCCGGCTACTACGCCTCCGGCGCGTCCGTGCAGTTGACCGCCGCCGCCTCCTCGCCCTTCACCTTCTCTAACTGGTCCGGCGATGCCTCGGGCACCGCCAATCCGCTCACGGTCAACATGACCGCGCCCAAAAACATCATCGCCGAGTTCAATTCGCCCGCCCCGGTGGTCGTCACCACCACTCCGCCGGGCCTCTCGGTCGTGGTTGACGGGACCACCTATCCCGCGCCCTACACCACTACCTGGACCTCCGGAGCCAGTCACACCATCGCCGTAACTTCGCCCCAGGGCTCCGGCACTACCAGTTACGTCTTTGCAAGCTGGAGCGACAACGGCGCCCAGAGCCACAGCGTCACCGCGCCGCCTTCCTCCATCGTCTACACCGCCACCTTCACCACCGACTATCAGCTCTCGACCACCGCCGCGCCCGCCGCCGGAGGCACTATCTCCGCCATCCCCACGGCCACCAACGGCTTTTACTCCACCGGCACGTCCGTCCAATTGACCGCCACGCCCAACGCCGGTTACTACTTCACCGGTTGGGCCGGCGCCCTCACCGGGACCGCCAACCCGCAGTCCTTCTCCGTCACCGCCGCGGCCAGCGTCACCGCCAACTTCGCCCCGCTCACCGCCGTCACGGTCACCACCGCGCCCGCCGGCCTCTCGATCATCGTGGATGGCAGCACCCTCACCGCGCCGCAGACCTTCCAGTGGGTCCCCGGTTCGCCCCATACCCTGAATGCCCCCTCGCCCCAGCAGGGCACCGGCACGCAGAGCGTCTTCTCCTCCTGGAGCGATAACGGCTCCCAGAGCCACTCCATCACCGCGCCATCGTCCCCCACAACTTACACCGCCACTTTCTCGCAGCAGTTCCTGCTCACCGTAGCCGCCACGCCTTCCTCCGGCGGTACCATCGCCGCCAGCCCGTCTTCCGCCACCGGTTACTACGCCAGCGGCGCCTCGGTGCAACTAACCGCCACTCCTGCCCCCAATTATCAGTTCAGTAACTGGAGCGGCGATCTCAGCGGCAGCACTAACCCGCAATCCATCGTCATGAGCGCGCCTCACAGCGTGATGGCCGTCTTTGCCCGCCCCGTCACCATCACCGTCACCACTGTGCCCGCCGGCCTGTCTCTGGTGATCGACGGCAATTCCGTCACCGCGCCCCAGACCTTCAGCTGGTTCCCCGGCAGCACCCACACCCTGGCCGCCACTTCCCCGCAGGGCGCCAGCCCGCGCTACGGCTTTGCAAGCTGGAGCGATGGCGGAGCCCAATCCCACACCGTCACCGTAACTTCCTCCGGCGCCACTTATACCGCCACTTACAACCCCCAATATCTCCTCACCGCCGCCGCCTCCCCGTCCGCCGGTGGCAGCGTCCAGGTTGCTCCGGCTTCTCCCACGGGCGACGGCTATTACAACAGCGGAACCCTGGTTCAGTTGACCGCCTCCGCCAATGCCGGCTACCAGTTCGCCAATTGGAGCGGCGATCTGACCGGCACCGCCGATCCCCAGATCCTCACCATGAGCGGTCCGCATACCGCCACCGCGAGCTTCTCAACGGTTAATGGGATCACCGTTACCACTGTCCCCAGCGGCCTGCAGGTCATCGTAGACGGCGCCACCGTCACCGCTCCGCAGTCGTTTAACTGGTCCGCCGGCACCACCCACACCCTGAACGTGGTTTCGCCGCAGGGCTCCGGCGGCGCCTCTGAGATCTTCGCCAACTGGAGCGATGGCGGCGCGCAAAGTCACACCGTCACGGCGCCCTCCACACCCATCACTTACGCCGCCACCTTCAACACCCAATATCAACTCACCACTTCGGTGACACCCACCGGAGGCGGGACCATTGCCGCCAGCCCGTCGTCGGCCAATGGCTATTACGCCAGCGGCACCTCCGTACAACTCACCGCCACCGCCGCCTCCGGTTACCAGTTCACCGGCTGGAGCGGCGCCCTCACCGGAACCACCAATCCGCAATCCCTCTCCATGTCCGCGGTGCGCAGCGTCACCGCCCAATTCGCCGCTACCGTCGCCATCACCGTCGCCACCGTGCCGGTCGGGCTTCAGGTCATCGTGGATGGCGGCGCCGTCACCACCCCGCAGACGTACCAGTGGGTGCCCGGTTCCACCCACACCTTGAACGTCACCTCGCCGCTACCCACCGGCGCAGGCAGCCGCGCGGTCTTCGCCTCCTGGAACAATGGCGGCACCCAGTCCCAAACCATCACCGTGCCCTTCTCGCCGGTCACTTACACCGCCAACTTCAACACCCAGTATCTGCTCACCGCCACCGCCGCCCCGGCCGCCGGCGGCGCCGTGTCAATCACCCCGTCTTCCACCGACGGTTACTATAACAGTGGTGTCTCCGTCCAGTTGACCGCGCAGCCTACCGCGCCGTATCAATTCACCGGATGGTCCGGCGACCTGACCGGCACCGCTAACCCGCAGTCGATCGTCATGAGCGTGCCCCATAGCGTCGTCGCCAACTTCTCTGCGCCCGGTTCGATTACCGTCGCCACCGTGCCCGCCGGCCTCTCCATCATCGTGGATGGCGTTACCGCCACGGCGCCCGCGTCCTATAACTGGGTGGCTGGCACGAACCACACCCTCAGTGTCACCTCGCCCCAGGGGACTAACCCGCGTTACATCTTCTCCAATTGGAGCGATGGCGGCGCCCAGTCCCACACCGTCACGGCTCCCGCCGCCGGCGCTACTTACACTGCCACCTTCGGCGCGCAGTATCTGCTCGCTACCGCAGTCTCTCCCGCGGGCGCCGGCAGCATCACCGCCAGCCCAACCTCACCGGACGGCTATTACAACAGCGGCACTCCGGTGCAACTTACTGCCGTGGCCGGCGCCGGTTACCAGTTCGCCACCTGGAGCGGCGATCTGAGCGGCGCCGCCAATCCGCAGTCCCTGGTCATGAGCGCAGCCCACAGCGTCACCGCCAGTTTCAACTCGGTGACCAGTTCCTGCTCTATCTCGCTCACTCCCACCACGGCGAGTCTGCCTTCTACCGGTACCTCCACCGTGGAAACCTGCCCCAATAACTCCGGCCAGCCGAACTGCGGCGTGCTTCCCGAAGTCTCGCGGTCTTTCGCCGTGACCCCCAGCGCCACCTGCGGCGCCTGGACTGCCGCCTCTTCCAACCCGGCGATTCTCGCCGTCACCTCCGGTGGCGCTGGCAGCGGCGCTGGCACGGTCGCCTACACGCTTCTGAATAACACCCACACCGGCTCCCAAAGCTATAGCATCACCGTCTCCAGCGGCGCCGCCTCCGCCACTTACCCGGTTACCGAGGCCGGCTCCGGAGATAGCCAGACTTACCGCGAAGTCTTCGCGCTCTACGAGCAGTTACTCGGCCGCGATCCCGATTCCGGCGGTTTCGCCTTCTGGTCCGGCTCGGGCGGCGCCGGTCTCGGCCAGATGGCCGACTCCTTCCTCACCAGTCCCGAGGCCTTCAACAGCGACTTCGTGGTCATGGCCACTTACCAGGCCGCCACCGGCAGCGCCCCCACTTACGCCCAATTTACAGCCTCGGTAACAAACATCCGCGCCGGCACCGAAAGCGTCACCGCCCTGTTCAATTCCCTTGCCGGCTCCGGTTACTCCGCCACCACCCTCTACCAGAACCTTCTGAACCGCCAACCCACCTCCGCCGAAATCAACAGCGCCAACCAGGCCGGCCTGGCCTCCTGGTTCCAAACCCTGATCGGTTATCCCAGCAGCACTACTCCGGTCAACACGCCCAACAACGAATTCCAGAGCACCGGCACTTACCACACCGACCACTCCAACTCGCTGTATGTGGCGATGCTCTACTACGTGATCCTGAGCCGGAATACCGACCCGTCGGGCTTCGCCTTCTGGCTCGGCGTCGCCAACACCGGCGGCCCCGGCCTCTTGTTCCAGGGCTCCGCCGGCTACGCCACCCGCATCCAGATCCTCGGCCCCGGCACGCCCAACCAGGGCTTCATCGGCAGTACCGAATTCCAGGGCCTGTTCGCCAACTAGCCGCCCAACTAATTGTCAGACTAACAGCCTAACCAATTGCCAAGCCGCCCAACGAATTGCCCGACTAATTGTCAAACAAACGCCAAATTAACTGTCAAACTTAGTGCTCAACTAACCTCCAAACTAATTGCCCAACCAACCGTCCAACCGCCAAACTAGTTACCCAGCTAACTCAACTAATTTAACCCAGGCCACCGTGGGGCATGCTTTAGCTTGCCCGCCGGCCGGGCCGGTTTGAACGAAAGCGTGACCCGCCGCCGGCCCCGCGCCAACCAACTCGGCTATAAACTTGAGCCACAAACGGCCGCGTGAGGAGCCGCTAACTGATTGAGCGGCAATGGGGTCACAGATGAGCATGAAAAGCGAGCTGCAACGAGGATTCTGTTCTCGTTTCGTTCATGAAAGTCAAGCGGCCCTCTCCAGGCCGATTTCGTGGATGAGGTTGTCGAGGGCCTGCTTGACCGCGACGTAGAGTTGATCCAGCACGGTGGTTCGTTGGAGTGGGAGCACGTGGTCGCTGGAACATGGGTGGATCGCTCCAGCGGTGAGTGGCGCGTACAGTTTTTCGAACAGTTTCAGGTAGACGACGCTGAGGCGATATCCCTGGCCGGTGAGCTGGTAGCGGCGGGATCGGGGGATCTTTTGGACCAGTTCCTTGGCGCGCAGTTTGGAAAGATCGTAACGCAGCGAGTTCAGCTTGTATTTTTCAGGGCTCAGCCCGGGATCTGAAGAACCCGAGGGTAGAGGTCCGCGGTGGTGAACTGGCCGGCAATACATGGCTAAACATCACTAAAGCATGCATCGGAGCCAGTTGCCTGGCATTGTCCAACTTTAGGCCCGGAGTCCTTTTCTTGCCGTTGATGGTGGGTTGTCTCAGCCGATGCAGTTCGCCTCGATCCAGGAAGGTTTGCAGGATGTCCTGTTGGGCGTTGCGGAAATTGGTGGTGATTCCGGAGAACCGCTCCCGCACCGCGGACAGATTCTCCACGCCCTTGAGAAGTCCGCGAAAGTCAGTGACATTGTTGCTTCCTACCTCGACTCGGTCGGCTCCGCCGTACTCGGTGTTTCAGCCGCGCACGTAGTTTTTCAGGATGCTGTTTTTATACAGGGCCCGCAGGATCGGTTGGCCCAGGTGCAGGTCCTCCAAAGTGGATTGCAACCGGCCATTGTGCCGCCGGTTAATAGGCTGGCCAAAGACCACCGCCACCTGGTCGGGGCTGCCGATTCGGCGGTTGGCGTCCAATAGCCGGTCGTGGAGCGCATCCAGGACGGCCCGCTCCCGGAAGATCGGGTTGTCGCAGAACTCCACCTGCTTGCAGTAAAACCGATGTTCGCAGCCCTGTTCCCCGCGTTCCTGCGCGCTGAAAAAGGGGACTAGCCGGCGGAGCCACTTTCTGCCGCAGGCAAGCAGATCCTGGGCAGTAAAGCTATCGGCGATCCTCTGCCACGCGTTGGGGTCGCAACAGGCCACAAAGCAATTATCCCGTTGTTGAAATGTAATTCCATCCTGGCGCAGCCGATTGGCGATCCAGTCGTGCTGGTTCAGGCAAAGCCGCGCGGCGAAAGGAAAATACGGACAGATGCGGACAAACATCGGGCCGAAATTGCGATCTTGCAAATAGTAGTTGTATTGGTTGACCCAGCGTAACGCGGTTTCCAGGTGGGTGCTCTTACCGGCGTTGCCGATAGCGGTCAGAATCAAAGCCGGTTCCCGAGCTTTGATGACACCCACAATCTGATCGGGCTGCGCGGAGGCGAAATACGGCTCCATGAATTGATCGCGACGTTTCTCGGGATCGTCCAGGAGGGGAAATCCGCTGCTGCTCGCAAATTCTCGCATCCAGTTCTCGTAATCCGCCGAGATCCTCACCAGATCCTTCTTATGGACCGGGAAGAGGCCCCGGTTTTTGACTGAAGAATCCCATGGCCCGCCCTCCATCCAAAAAGGCCGGGATGCGGGCGTCCAACAAAATGCGGTCGAAACACGCATCGTGCATGACAATGCTATCTTGGTGGTGTTCGTAAAAGGCGTTCATCGCTAGCTCCATGCTCATCACCTGGAAGTCTACATGATGAACGCCTCCTATGCACGTCCAGGGATACCAAGGGCGAAGCCCTGACTAGCTTGCCGAGCCTTGATTTTCTTCACGGCTTTTGAGGAAGTCACCCGCAACCCATTGATAACAAACGAATCACGAGAAACTAAAAACGTGCCAGTTAGGTCGCAGAAGATGAGCGACTTCCTTCCCCGTATGGACCCGCGGCACGCGGGCCCTTTGCTTCTGAGGCAGCAAGCCAGCAAGCCTCCAAGCCGGCGACCGGCCGCCTTCCAAAGCCCCCTGCAGGCCCTTGCCCGCTTGCGGGCGCACGGCGCCACATCGAAACCAAGCGAGCCTCCCGGCCGTCGCCAAGAGCTTCCGTCGCCAACACCTTCCGCGCCCCTTGACATCACTAATAAATTAGTACTACAACTTGTAGCATGGTAACGCGATGCGTGCTGCTGCTCTCGGTTTACGGCTGCCTGGCGGCGGCCCAGGACACGGTGCCCCAGGCAACCCCGGCGGTCCCGCCGCCGCCTCCCGATATCCCTGCGCTGGTGCGCTCCGGCGACGCCAAGTATCTCAAGGGCGATTACGACGGGGCGCGCCAGGACTTCCTGGATGCCTGGAACCTGGCGCAGGCGGCGCCGCCCGACGACCCGGCGCGCTACGATGTGCTGAAAAAGCTGACCTCGGTGCGCGCCGCCGCCGGCGAATTCGAAGACGCCAATAACTACCTGCAGATGGCCATCCAGTGGCGCGAATCCACGCTCGGCAAAGACGATCCCAAGATCGCCGACGACCTTCTGGAATCCGTTACGCTGCTCCGCGGCCTGAAAGACTACGGCCACGCCCTCACCGTCATGAGCCAGGTGATGGCCATGCACATGAAGGAATCGAAATTCCTCAGCGTGGTGGTGGCCGACGATTTCAGCCGCTTCGCCCAGATCCAGATGGAATACCAGAAGCCCGAGGACGCCACCGGCTCCCTGCAAGACGGCGCTCTCCATCCGCACCCAGATGGGCGGACCGCTCGACCCCTCGCTGGTCTACGATCTGGACCGCCTGGGCACGGTGAACATCGCCCTGCGCCAGTACGACAAGGCCGAGGAGGCCTACCGCCACGCCCTGGTGATCCGCGAATCGCTCTACGGCAAGGACAATGCCGACCTGATCTCCACCGTGGATGGCCTGGCCTACGCATGTTTCGGGCAAAAGAAGTACGACAAGGCCGAGCCGATCTACCAGCGGCTGGTGGCGCTATGGGTCAAGTCCGTGGGACCCGAGCATCCCGTGGTGGCCATGACCCTGGACAAGGTGGCCACCTTCTATGCAGAGCAGAAGAAGTTCGACCAGGCAAAGGAAGCCTCCGAGCGCGCCAACGCCATCCGCACGCACTTTCTGGCAACCGGCCTGACCGAGGAGGCCACCGAGCAGCTCGCCGAGGGAAACAAATCCGACGCGCTGGCGCTCTACCAGCGGGCCTTGAAGGTCATGGACCCGCCTAACCCGGCGTATGATGAGCTGCGGTCGGACACCCAGAACATCCTGAAGTCGTTTGCCCCGTCGGCCGTGAAGCTGCAAAAGAAGACCGCCGCCGCTTCGGGCCGTGGCGCGTCGAGCCAGCAGGCACCCTCGAAGAAGCCGTGACGCGGCCGAGCCAGCCGAGCCGGGCACAATGCGGAGTCCGTGCACCCGCCATAGCCGTTAACAATGAGGCCGTGGGTAAACGCCCTCGCCCGCGCGATCTCATCTCGGGTTCGCGTGTGGTTCACGACTTTCTTGATCGCCGCATTCCGCGAGCTTGCCGATGACCCCGGCAACTCGATGAGCTGGCGGCGACTCGTCCAGTTGATTCGTGGACGCTGCGCCGTTAAGGGAGGAAGCCCTAAAGCAGATTGGTCATTGAATGGGCCGCGGCCGCCGCCATGGCCAAACGATCCCGGCGACCGTCAGCGCCAGGCCCTTCTTGTCAAAGTAGAGCAAGATCTCACCGGAAGTCGCGCCGAACGCCATACGGACGCTGATCTCGTTGGTGTGTTGCGTGATGGCGTAGCGGGGCATTCCGTACAACCCGAGCGACGCCAGGAGCAGCGCGAGCAGAGCGAATGCAATCATCCGAGTTGTGCTCTGCGCGGCCGCCGGCAATTCACTGTCCAGGATTGAATGGAGAGTCTGAAAACGCCAGATCGGCCGGTTCTTATCCACGGACCAGACTGCTTGACGGATTGCGGAAACAACCGACGACTGCTCGACCGAGGTCCGAACCACGATGCCGCTCGGCTCCGCCCCGACCTGGTCGTTATATTCGGGCACGCGATGGGCGCGGAACGAATTCCGCCGACAGCCTAATTTTTCTTGACACCAATTTAATGTCGGTGTACAAATAACTCATGGCAGCCGCCATCCAGGTCATCCAAAGCTCCGAGACCGCGGCAATTCTCTTCAGCCCCGCACGCATGCGAATCCTGGAGCAGCTCGCCGAGCCCGATTCCGCCGCGGGCGTGGCGCGCCGCCTGGAGCTGCCGCGCCAGCAGGTGAGCTACCACCTGCGCGAGCTCGAACACGCCGGCTTGGTCGAGCTGGTCGAAGAGCGCCGTAAAGGCAATTGCCTGGAGCGAGTGGTGCGGGCCGCGGCGCGCACCTACTTGATCAGCCCGGAGGCCCTCGGCAAGCTCGGCGCGACCCCGAAGCAGCAGCGCGACCGCTTCTCGCTCGGCTACGTCATGCACCTGGCCGCGCGGGCGATCCGCGACCTTGCGGTCCTCTGCGGTCGCGCGGAAAAAGCGGGAAAGCGCGTATCCACCATGGCGCTCGAGGTCGAGGTGCGCTTCGCGTCCGCCGAGTCGCGTAATGCCTTTGCCGAGGAGTTGGCCGCAACCGTCGCCAAACTGGCTGCCAAATACCACGACGAGTCCGCTTCCGGCGGCCGGAAGTTCCGCTTCTTCGGCGGCGTCTATCCGGTGATCACCCGCGAGGAGCCTGTTGATCCGCAATCAATCCAAATTCAATGAGGACTTATGCGAAAACACGAAATAGAAATCGAGATCGCGGCGCCGGCCTCCGAAGTCTGGAAGGCGCTGACCACAGCCGAAGGCATCGCAAGCTGGTTCGCCCCCGGGGCGGCCGTGGAGCCGGGCGCCGGCGGCACAATGACGATCAGTTGGGGCGAGGGCATGGAGTTCACCAATCGCATCGCCATCTGGGAGCCGGAGCGCCACCTGCAGACCAACAGCGATCGCCCCGAGCCCGCGCCGCCCAACGTCATCGACTATTTCATTGAAAGCCGCGGCGGAGTCACTGTTTTACGCCTGGTGCACTCCGGCTTCGACGCCTCCGCCGACTTCGACGCCGAGTACGAATCCACCGGCTACGGCTGGGCGATCTTCATGAAACTGCTCAAGCACAGCGCGGAGCGCGGCATCGATGCCTGCCGCAACGTGACCATCATGCGCATGGTGAACGACTCACCCCAGGGCGCGTTTGAGAAGTTGATGGCACAGGCCGCCGAAGAGATCGACGCCGGCGTCGAGCGCCACCGCAGTGGGAAAGGCCACTGCGCAATCGAATTCCCATCGCGCAACGGAGCCATGCTCAGCCTCTTCTGCGATGGCTGCGGCGGCGCCACCGCCGTCACCGTCGTGTGGCTGCTATACGATGTGTCGGCACAAGATGCCGACGCGGTGCGCGCGCGCTGGACCGCGCTCCTGGATCGCGCCTTCGCCCGGCCCGCGGTAGCTTAGGCGTCGCGGAGAAATATTCTGTGCATTCAAATCCAACCGCTTGCTGGCGCGCGCGGCTCAGAGCGCGGTCTGGCGGAGCCGCGACCGCAAGGAGCGGTAGGGTGCGTCGAAACATCTGTTCAGATTATTGTTCCGCGGCCCCTTAGGCGTCGCGCAAGAATAACTTCGCATTAGTCGCCGTGGCGCAGACTCTCAGTCCGCAGCGCCGAGACTCATCTCGGCGTTTCGGTAGGCCGCATGCCAGCGGTTCCAGACGAGAGTCTCGGCCTTGCAGGCGAAGATTGCCGGCACCAAGTTGTCGCAGAAAATGTGAAGTTATTTCTGCGCCGCTCCTTAAGCAGCGCCACCGACCTTCCGGGCGTTTCGCGTCCGCACCTGATCAAGCTGCTGGAGTCGGGCGAACCCGTATCACGCGGCCGGCAGCCATCGGCGAATCTACCTGCGCGACATGGTCGTCTGCAAGAAGGGCGTGACGCAGCGCGGAAGGCCGCGCCGGGCCGCATTGCGAAGGAAGCCTATGAGGCCGGTTTGTAGATCGCACCGGGATACCGGAGGGCGGCGAAGACGAATGAGAGCGGATCTGTGGCTCTTCAGATTCGGGTAAGGCGATTGGTTCTTGGGGCATACTTTGCCTCCCATTCGGAGGCTCGCACGCACTCGAAATAAACGCAATTCAGAAGAAACAATCGAAGCAATTTGTCGCCGCCGAGGGTGCAGGAATGGAAGCTGTAACTACGCGAACTCGTCGAGATTCGTGCGCAGGCGAGGCCGTCTTCGCCGACGCCCTACTCTTTATCGCTTATGAGGGTTACCCCCTGGCCTGGAGCGCGGCGAATAATCCGCGGACAAGCGCAATGTAACGGGTCTCTCTGCGCCTTCCTCGGCGTCTCCTCGTCGAGGCGATTGTGCCGGTGCTGCGGGGCTCGCTCACGCTGACCCGGATAGCTAAACCGGCCTGGATGGAAGGCGTGCGGGCCTTACTCTCGCTACTCCGAGCGCGAGTAGTAATAGGTGTACTTGCTGTACAGCTCCGAGGCGCGGGCGCCGTTGGCCACGATCCCCAGCACGTTGTTCTCGCACAGCGACTGCATGGCGCGCGTCACATTATCGAAGGTGGTCGATCCGATCTTGACCACCAGGACGGTGCCGTCGGCCAGAGTGGCCAACAGATTGGCATCGGCCGAGAACAGCAGCGGCGGTGTATCGAAGATGGCCCAGTTGAAGCTCCGGGGCAACTCTTCGAACAGCACCTTGGCCTGCCGCATATTCAGCAGCTCCAGCGGGTTTTTTACCGGAGAGCCGGCCGGCAGCAGGTAAAGATTCATTCCCTCCAGGCGTCGCAACGCCTGCGGGAAGGTGCACTGGCCGGTCAGATAATCCGAAAGTCCGGGTGCCCGGTCAATCTGAAAGAGGTTGTGAATAATGGGCCGGCGCAGGTCGAAATCCGCCAGCAGCACCGAGCTTTCCGCCAGGTGGGACTGCGCCAGCGCCAGGTTGACCGCCGTAAAGCTCTTGCCTTCGGCGGGCGAGGGACTGGTCACCACCACCGTGTGGAGGGGCTGGAGGGTTTGCAAATGGTTCAGCCGCGTGCGCAAGGTGCGGAATTCCTCGGCCGGCGTGTCGTGGGAGTTGTTGAGATCCAGCAGGTGCGATTCGGGCGCCGGTTTGAAGGGCAGCATCTGCACCTCCGAGAGCATCCCCGGGTGAATATTCAGCCGGATGGGCGGAAGCGACCCCTGCAGGGAGCCATTGACCGGGGTCAAATCCGGCGGCCGGCGAGCCGGCTCTTCAGGCGGGGGCGTAGACTCCTGGTACGGTAGGCCGCCTTCGGCCCGGCGTAGTGCATCGTGTACTCGACTCATTCGATCCCCTTACACCCCTGACAGGTGGTAGTACATCGAGCCGCTCATCAGAATGCAGCCGATGATAATCGCGCTCGACCAGGTGAGCCACACCAGCCGCCGCTTGCGCCGCAGCAGCAGGCCATTCTCCAGCAGCGGAATGCTGCTGAGAACCGGCAGATTGGTATAAACGCGGACATCTTTCAGGTTCTTGAGCGAGGTGTTCTTCAGTTCCTTGGCGCCCGCCAAAACCACCCCCAGGGCCAACCCACCCAGCGTCCCGGCGCCGGCCCAGGCCAGCCGGTTGGGTTCGGAGGGTTTCTCGGGCAGGGAAGCCGTATCCAGCACATCCAGGGTTTCGCCGGCCTTGTGCTCTTCCAGTTGCTCCTGCATTTCCGAAGCGTTGCGGCGCTTTACCATGTCCTCATAGTCGGCTTTGGCCAGGCTCAGATCGCGCAGGAGCGCGGAATATTGCTGCTCATCGAGGGGGGCTTCCTGGATCTGCCGTCCCAGCACCGCGATCCGCTTTTCCACCTCGCCCTCCTGCTGGCGGTAATTTTCCACCTCGGCCGTCTTGGCCTGCAATTCGGCGTTCAGGGTATGGGCGTTGTTTTGCAGTTCCTGAAGGCTTCGCTCGGCCTGTGGATTGGAAACCGTTTGCGCGGTGGCGGCCGGAGCGGAGTTCAGCGCCGCGGCGGCCTGTTGAGCGCTCCAATCTTTCTCCAGCCGGTCGCGCTCCTTCTCCATAGCATCGATAGAGGCCTGGTGATTCCCGATTTCGGGATACGCATCGCCATACATATTCTTTAATGCGGCCAGTTCCTGCTTCTCGGAGGAAATCCGGTTCATCAGCCCGCTAAGCTGCTCATTGCGCGCCGTCGCCTGCGGCCCGACCGCCGCCACCGTCTCCGTGGCACGTTGATTCCAGTAGAGTTGGTCCTGCTTGTTGTTCTGAATCTGGGTTTCCAGCATCATCCGCTCCTCGCCTGCGCGGCTGATGTTGCTCTCCAGGTTCATTAGCGACATCTGTTCCATCTGCAGCGCCTGTGCGTTGGCCTGGGCCTGCTCCGGCAGATGTCCCTGGTTCTCCACCTTGAACTTGGTAATAGAGGCTTCCAGGTCGTCCATCTTTTCCTTGGCGGCCTTCAACTCGTCATTCAGGAAGCTGGTGGTCGTGCTGGCCTGGTTGCGCTGCATGGTGACGTTCTGCTCGGTGAACTTGGTCACCAGCTCGCGCACCACCTGCTGCGCCTTGTACCGGTCCGTGTAGGAGAAGCGAATCTGGAAAGCCGAAGCGTAGCGCGATGCCGCCAGCGAGGTCCCCGTAGGGTCGGCCACCGGGGTGATCTGGATGTGCTTGTTCTTCATGTCCTGCACGATATCCAGCAGCGGCATGCGCGCGCGCTGCGGCCGGTACAGGTCCAGCGCGGGCTTCTGGATGATTTCCTCCAGGCTGCCGTTGCTCAGGATGTCGGTTTCCATCTGCTGCAGGCGCTCCTGCATCTGGGCGCTCGAACTGGCCACGCTGGGCACCAGCCGCTCAGGCACCTGTGGCGGGGTGATCCGCATCACGGCGGTGGATACAAACGTATCCTGCCACAGAAAGGCCACCACCACCGAAACCACCAGGCCCGCGAACGCCGGCCCCAAAATCCAGGACCGGTACCGCCGCAGCATGTCGATATAATCTTCAATGTCTGGAGGACGCCGGGAAACACTGATCTCGCTCTGTGGAGAACCCATAGCTCAAAATACCTTCCTGCTATTGTGACATTCCAGGGTAAAGACTGCCATTAACCTTTGGCCAAAAAAGGGCGTCATTTCACGATAATAATATCGCCAGGCAGTAAATAAATGTTCTGTTCCGTATGCTGATTCTTAATAACCTGCTTGTAATTGAAGTTGAAGGTGTCTTTGCCGCGGATGATGCGGATATGGGTCTGGTTGGCGAAGTCCTTGAATCCGCCCGCGTTGACCAGCGCCTCCAGCACCGTGGTCGGAACAATCAGGTTATATTGCCCTGGCTTGTTGACTTCCCCCTCAAGGTAATATTTCTTACTATTCACCTGGGTTACGCTCACCGCCACGTTCGGTTTCAGAATCAGGTTGCTGGCTTTCAGCCGGTTGGTGATTTCGTTTTCTAATTCCAGGGGGGTCTTTCCCGCAGCCATGATCTCGCCGATCAGCGGCATCGAAATCCGGCCGTCCGGGCGCACGGTGTGGGTGCCCGACAGGGGATTCGAGTTCCACACGTAGATGGTCAGCACGTCCTCCGCGCCGATCACGTAGGTCTTGTCGCTAATGGGCGCACTGCCCTCCAGTTTGGGCGCGCCATCGGACTGCGGAGCAGCCATCTTGAGAGGATCCGTTTCGCCGGCTGGCACTGTGGAGACAGGCTTATCGGAAGCGGGGGAGTCCGACTTCTTGGCGGGAGGATCCTGCTGCTGCGACTGGCCGGCCTGAGGATCGGCCGCCGGCCCGTCAACCCCGTAACAGCACAGGCACACCGTCACCGCTAGGGCACATAACATCACCGTTCTCATCGTGTTCCTCTGACTTCACAGGGACCAGATCCACCCACCACGGAGAGAGTCGCATCGGATGAACCACAAGCGCCTTCTCTGATACGCTCATCTAGTGTACAGCATTTGGCCGCCAAACCTGAACGGTTCCCGGGGCGGCTCCGCACCCCAAAGCCTACCCTGGTAACAGTACTGTGACGAACCCGTCCCCGGGGCGTGCCCGAATCCACTTCCGCGTAGTGGACTTCTCCCAAAAAGCGGATGAGCCTCGAGAAGGCAATTGTAAGTGATAGATAAATTGGGTATTCTGAATTCAGATTAAGGAATTTTCCGCGGCCCTAAACGTGCAGCCATCAGGCGCGGAAAATTGTCTCGCCGGGCGGGTACGGGCGGCCACGATGTTTCAGGAACTCAAGTTCCAACTGTCAACAGCCATACTGACGATTCTCACGGTCGCTGCCGCCGTGGCTGCCGTCATTAATTTCGACGAGCAACTGCATTTCCGCCTCCCCCAGGATGGCGTCATCTGGGTAGACCGCGCCCAGGGTGTGCAGGCCCTCTACGTTCCCCGCGACAGTCCCGCCGGCCGGGCCGGGGTGCGCACCGGCGACTGGTTGAAAACCATCGACAACGGCCGGGTCGACAAATCCACCGACGTCATCAAGATCCTCTGGACCGTGGGCGCCTGGCAGAAAGTGGTCTACCACGTCGCCCGCGACGGCAAGGAATTCGACGTTCAGAACCTGATTGTCGGCGAAGTCCCGCTCGATCGCGCCATTCTCTATCAGTACGTTGTGGGTTTTTTTTACCTTATTATCGGGTTATTTGTCTACTACCGCCGCGGCAGCGCCCATAAAGCCCGCCACTTCTATATCCTGTGCCTGGTTTCGTTTATCGCCTTCTGTTTTCATTTCACGGCCAAGCTGAATGGGTTCGATAAGGTGATTTACTTCGGCAATCTGGCGGCGGTGCTGGCCGCTCCGGCGGTGTTTCTGCACTTCTGCCTCACCTTCCCGGAGCCGGGCAGGTGGTTTCGGGCGAAATCCGGCGTGGCGCTGCTGTATGCCGCCCCAGTGGCTTTGTTCCTGCTATTTCTGGGCTTCTCCTCCGGCGCCATCAAGGTAAATATTCCGCTCATCGAGCTGGGCTGGGGCCTGGACCGCCTGTGGATGCTGCTGGCCACCATCCCCTACATCATCGGCGGGTTCGCCCTCAGCGCGGAATACCGCAAGGCCGAAGACCCCATCGTGCGGCAGCAGTTGAAATGGCTTCGTAATGGTACTTTTGCCGGAGTGCTGCCGTTTACCCTCCTGTACGTGGTGCCCTTTGCCCTGGGCGCCGTGCCGGCGGGCTACCAGAAGGCCTCAGTGGCCTCCCTGGTCCTGGTGCCGCTAACCCTGGCCTACGCCATCGTGCGCTACCGGCTGATGGATGTCGACATCATCTTCCGCCGCGGCTATGCCTACACGCTGGCCACCCTCTGCGTGCTGGCGGCCTTTTACGGGACGGTTTTCGGGCTGGGAAGCCTGGTCAAACAGAACTTCCAGGGGCTGGGCCAGACGGTGCCCATGGCGGTGATGCTGATAGCCGCCTTCCTGTTCCAGCCCATTCGCAACTGGATCCAGGAGCGCCTGGACAAGCACTTCTACCGCGATCGTTACGATTACCGCCGCACGCTGATTGAATTCGCCCGCGAGCTGAGCTCCGAAACCGATCTGGACACCATGCTGTCTTCGGTCGGCGAGCGCCTCTTGCAGACCCTCTCCATCCAGCACCTGGCCTTTTTCCTGGCCGAGGAAGGCCCGGCGGGCCCGAAGGCCCCCGCTTCCGCCTCAAGAAGGCTATGGGTGCCAATCCGCGGCTGGCCGGTTCCAGCTACGACGATCTGGACCTCAGCTTCCTCAACTGGAAGCTGCCCGAGGGCTATCTTTTCTTCGAGCGCACCCGCCACCAGCTGGATGCTATCTCGCGCTCCTGGCCGGCTTCCGTACGCCGCACCATCGCCGAGCTGGACCTGACCTATTACCTGCCCTGCACGGTTCGCGGCCGGACCATCGCCTACCTGGGCGTCAGCCGCACCGCCGACGGCGAGTACCTGTCGAGCGTGGATGTAGAACTGCTGCTCACGCTGTCCGGCTACGTCGCCATCGCCATCGAGAACGCCTCGCTTTACCGATCGCTCCAGCGCAAGGTGGAAGAATACGAGCGCCTCAAGGAATTCAGCGAAAACATCGTCGAATCCATCAACGTGGGGATTCTGGCGGCCGACCTGGAAGACCGCGTGGAGAGCTGGAACAGCCAGATCGAGCAGTTGAGCGGCGTGCCGCGCGACCGCGCCCTGGGCCGCAAACTGGCCGACCTGTTCCCCGCCGATCTGGCCGCCGAATTCGAGCGCGTGCGCGGCGAAACGGGCATCCACCATATCTACAAATTCGTGCTCAAACCGGCCTTTTCGGCGCTCAATGGCCACCATCACGCCAACGGCAACGGATTTGCGAACGGCGCCGGCGAAGGTGCGCAGACTGCCAGCGGGCCGCACGCCGCGCCCGTGCCGCATGCCGCGGCGGTCCGCGAGGCCACCATCAACATCGCCATCGCGCCGCTGGTCTCCAAGGACCAGGAGCAGATCGGCCGGCTGATCATCTTCGACGACGTCACCGACCGCGCCGAACTGGAACAGCGTCTGGTGCAGGCCGACAAACTTTCGAGCATCGGTCTGCTGGCGGCCGGCGTGGCGCACGAAGTGAATACTCCGCTGGCGGTGATCTCCACCTACGCGCAGATGCTGGCCAAGCAGGTGGCCGAGGATACGCAGAAATCCATGCATCCTCGAAAAGATCGCCAAGCAGACTTTCCGCGCCAGCGAGATCGTCAATTCGCTGTTGAATTTCTCGCGCACTTCCACCACCTCGTTCGGGGAAGTGAACCTGAACCGCGTGATCCAGGAAACCCTCTCGCTTCTGGAGCACCAGCTTGCAGAAAGCCGGGATTCGGATTCAAAACCGACTCGATCCGGCCATCGGAACGGTACACGGCAATCCCGGCAAGCTGCAGCAGGTCTTTCTGAATCTGTTCCTGAACGCGCGCGACGCCATGGGCGCCGGCGGCACGCTGGAAGTGCGCACGTGGGCCGAAGGCGGCGGAGTGCGGGTCGAAGTGGCCGATACCGGACACGGCATCGCGCCCGAACATCTGCGCCGCATCTACGATCCGTTCTTCACCACCAAGGCCGCGCGCAAAGGCACCGGCCTGGGGCTATCGGTGACTTACGGCATCATTCAGGAGCATGGTGGCTCGATTGAAGTCTCCAACCGGCCGGGCGGCGGCGCCCGCTTCCGCCTGGAGTTGCCGCTTGCTGGAGCGGCGCGCAAGACCGGTGACTGCCGCTTGATAATGACCGATTCCGCAAACCGCAACGATTCCCTCAACCGCAACCAGGAGAGCCGCGGTAAGGTCCTGGTCATTGACGACGAGGTGGATATCCGCGAAAGCCTGGAACTGCTGCTCATCTCCGAAGGCTACGCCGTCGAACTGGCCCAGAACGGCACCGAAGGCCTGCGAGCGCATGGAGCGCGGCGCCTACGACCTGGTGCTGCTCGACCTGATGATGCCCGACAAATCCGGCATGGAAGTGCTGCGGAAGTGCGCGAGCGCGACCGCGAAACGCCCATCTTCATGATCACCGCGTACGGGTCGGTGGAAGCCGCCGTCCAGGCCCTCAAACTGGGCGCCAACGATTATTTCTCCAAGCCCTGGGACAACGAGAAGCTGATCATCGAGATCGACCGCATGATTTCGCGGCGCCGCCTGGAGTACGAAAACACCCACCTCAAGCGCGCCCTCAAGCAGCGCTACAGCTTCCCCAACATCATCGGCAAGAGCGAGCGCATGGTGCGCGTGCTGGATCTGGTGGCGCAGGTGGCCTCCAGCCGCTCCACCATTCTGATTACCGGCGAAACCGGCACCGGCAAGGAACTGGTGGCCAAGGCGATCCACGCCAATTCGCCGCGCTCGGGCAAAATGTTTGTGGCCGTGAACAGCGGCTCGCTTGCCCGCCGGATCTGCTGGAATCCACCCTGTTCGGCCACGTGCAGAGGCGCTTTCACCAGCGCCATTCAGACCAAGAAAGGCTACTTCGAAGTCGCCGACAAGGGCACCATTTTCTTCGACGAGATCGGCACCATCGGCCCGGAAACCCAGATCAAGCTGCTGCGCGTCATCCAGGAAAAGGAGTTCACGCCGCTCGGGTCCACCGATCCCATCAAGGTGGACGTGCGCATCCTGGCGGCCACCAATGCCGATCTGCGCCAGATGGTGAAGGAGGGCCGATTCCGCGAGGATCTCTACTACCGCCTGAACGTGATCAACATCGCCCTGCCGCCGCTGCGCGAACGCCGGGAGGATATCCCCCCGCTGATGGACCATTTCTTCACCTACTACTGCCGCGAGAACAAGAAATTCCTGGACAATGCCGGCCGCTCGCTGCTGCGCTTCGAGCCCGAAGCCATGCAGGTGCTGATGGAACACAACTGGCCCGGCAACGTGCGCGAGCTGGAGAACGTGGTGGAGCGCGCCGTGGTGCTGGCCACGGACCCGGCGGTTCCGGTCGACGTGCTGCCCGACACCTCGCTGCAGGCCAACGGCGTGCGCCTGCGGCGCGGCGACGGCGGTCCCCTGCCGCCGGATGCGTCGCTGTTCGAAATCGTCAACGATTTCGAGCGCCGCATGATCATGGAGCGGCTGGAGCGCTGCAACTGGAGCCAGACGGAAGCCGCCGAGAGCTTGCGCGTGCCGCTCTCCACGCTGAATCAGAAGATCAAGCGCCTGGATATCAAGATTCGCAAGAAGGGCGAGGGGTAACGCGGGACCGGAGGAGAACAACGCAGGACGCGGAGTCGCAGAGGCGCGGAGGAACAAGCCGAATCCTGTACAGTTTCCCGTTTGCTTTGCCATGCGCCATAGGGCGCGCCATTGAGCAATGGTCTCTTGGCCGTTTCGCATTCCACTTCCGCGGAACCTGCGTTAAACGGCCCCAGACGCTCGGAACGGGACTTGAGGACGGGGCCGCTTGCTTGGGTGGCTCGGTCGTATTTCCAGACGGGCGATTCCTGGCCATTCATCTGCAAACTCGGTCTGCTGGAAGGGACAATAGCAGAAGACTACAGGTTCGCGCCGAAAGCCAGGAGACGGCCATCGCAGTCCTTCACCACGAACTCGCGCGACTGCCATGGCATGTTGGCAACTCCCCGAGTGAATTCTACGCCTTGGGCTGCGTACTCGGCATAAAGTGCATCGGCATCTTCGACGAACAGGTACGCGTCGAGCAGTTCGTCCGGGTATTTGTTCGGATTGGCTTTGGGCGGCTCGGCGCAGCGGAAGTGAATCACCTGTCTGTCGCGCGCCACGATGGCATAGACTGGCGGATCCTGCCATGTCCCGGCACATGCGAAGCCAAGCTTCTCCTTGTAATAGGCGAGCGTGGCGGGAATGTCCATGGTGAAGAACATAGGCGCAATCCGACGGACCATGTGTCAAGTCTACTGCAAGATACGCGCCGGGGTTAAGGACGTCCTGGACCGATCGCGCCGGACGCGATGTAGTTGCCCGATTGCACCAACTGCTCAACGTAGGCTATATTCGAGCCCGCGGTGCTTTCGCCATGTTGAACAGTGTTGCTCCCTTCTTTATTGTCGACAACTTGAGCGCTACGCTTGCGTTCTATCAGTCCAAGCTGGGTTTCGGCGTTCTTTATCAGGGTGGTGGTGACGGAAACGGAGAGGACTTCTTCGCCATCATCGGACGCGACCGGGTAATGCTCATGGTCAAGGCCATCGCGCCCGAGGTCCGTCCACAGCCGAATCGTTCGCGTCACGAATGGGCCCGCTGGGACGCCTATATCGGCACGGATGATCCGGACTCCCTATATGCGGAGTTCGTAGGCAGGGAGGTTCCCGTGCATCGGGAACTGGCCAATACCAGCGATGGACTCAGGGCCTTCGAGATCACCGATAACAGCGGGTATGTGCTATGTTTTGGGCGTCCCGTTGACAAGTAGCTCCAGCGTCGAGTGGTGATCGCCCGCCGCCTCTCAGCGCGCCAGCCAGCCGCCGTCGATGACGATGTCGGTGCCGGTGATAAATCCCGCCGCTTCCGAACAGAGATAGACGGCTAGTTGGCCGATCTCCTCCACTTTGCCCCACCGGCCCAGCGGGATGCTGGCCAGGAACTGGGCATTCATCTCCGGGTTTTCGATCAGCGGGCGGTTCATCTCGGTGGCGAACGGGCCGGGGCTGATGCCGTTGGCGGTAATCGCCTCCGCCGCCAGTTCCAGGGCCAGCGTGCGGGTGATCCCGATCAGCGCCGACTTGCTGGCCGCATAGGCCGCCCGCCCCGGCAGCGAAACCCAGCTCATGATCGACGTCATATTGAGGATGCGGCCGTAACCCTGGCCGGTCATGTGCGGAATCATCGACCGGCACATCAGAAACGCCGCGGTGACATTGGTATCCATCACCCGCCGCCACTCCTCCAGGGCAAATTCGGTCACCGGTTTACGCACGTTGATGCCGGCGTTGTTGATCAGAATATGTACCTTGCCGAACCGCTCGACGATCTGCGCTTCGAGTGCGCGCACCTGGTCCTCGTTGGTGACATCCGCCTGAAACGCTTCCGCCTCGCCCCCCGCCGCCTGGATTTCGGCGGCTACCGTGCGCAGCAGCGCCAAATCGCGCGACACCAGCGCCACGCGTGCGCCCTCGGCGGCCAGCGCCTGTGCCATCGCTTTGCCCAGACCTTTGCTGGCGCCGGTGATTACGGCGGTGCGGCCTTCCACCCGGAGGTCCTTCATGCGGAGACTACTCCTCCCTGCGCGCGATTCATGATTTCGTCGGCCAATGGCTGCGGGTTGTCCACATTGTGGATGGTCAGACGGCTGGCCTCTCCCGCGGTTTCGATGGAAAGATCGCCCACGCCGAAAATGCGCTGCGAGAGCCGCTGATCCACGCGCACGTCCTGTACCTTATTCAACTGGATGGTGCGGGTGCTCTTGGAGGCCAGGCCGGTTTCGCAACGCAGCCGGTCCCCGGTAATGGTAGTGGTGGTCAGCCGCCGCTTCATGGCGCGCATCGCGGGCCAGATCAGGATCAGCGGCGGCAGCGCCATAAGCCACGCACCCACCGCATTATTCCACGAAAGCAGGCAGCCAACTTCCAGGCCCAGAAAGACGATCGACGCGGCGATCGCCCCCGCCTTTACGAATTTCCCAGTGGGCCGGATGATCAAATCAGGCACAGTACCGTTCTCCCGCTTGGTTATTGTACCGCGCGAGCCGCGGCGCGTCGCTGCTACACCGCCCGCATCCACACCTTGGCAGCCACCGGCCGGTGGATGGTGACGGTGTGGGAACCGCTGCGCACCTCCAGCCGCGCACCCGCTGCCAGGACTTCCACTTCCACGCCCGGACGGATGCCCAATCCGTCCAGAAATTCCAGCAGGCTGCGATCCCGCTCGAAGACGCTGACCACCTGAAGCCGCTCGCCCGTGCGCGCCTCGTCCAGGGTTTTCAAGCCCTGGCGGCGGCGCTCTCCGGGCGAATCCAGGCCCACCTCGTTGCCGTGCGGGCAGGCCCCGCCGGTGCCCAGTTTCTCCGCCAGCTTGCGCTCGAAGTCGGCCGAGACGGCGTGCTCCAGTTGCTCGGCCTCATCGTGCACCTTATACCATTCCAGGCCGAAGATCTCCGAGAGCATGCGCTCGATCAAATGATGCCGGTTGAGCACCCGGTTGGCGATCTCGCGGCCCATGGGCGTGAGGCTGACCTGGCCTTCGGCATCCACCAGGATCAGCGAATCGCGTTTGAGCCGCTTGATGGCCATGGTAACGGCTGGCGCGGAGACGTGCAGCCAGCGGGCGAGGGTGACCGCCTTCACAGTCTCGCCCTCCGACTGGGCCTCCGCCACAGCCTTGAGGTAGTTTTCCTTGGAAATGGTGATGCGCACGGGTGACAACTAAATTCTAGCGAGGTTTCGAGTGCGGGCCACGGGAGTGTTTTCGCGCCGGCGCCTAAAGTGGAGAGCACACCAGGTTCGGGCGGGAGCTCTCCACGCGGTGGCGGGCATACATGCGCCAAGTCGCAACGGCCACGCTTGGCCGCGGGTCAAAAACAGCTCCAGCGATTTCAGCCGGTTGCAACACCGCAACGGCGACGCCTGGCCGTTTCCGCGGACCCAACTTCCAAACGTCCGCGCCGCACGCGCGTCTCAACCCATTGCGGTATGCTGAGCCCAAGCCGAGGGAGGACCGATGCTGCTTCGAGATTTTATCATCGCCGCCAGGGGCCTGCGCAAGAGTCCCGTGTTCGCCGCCACGGCTGCCATCACCATTGCTCTGGGCATCGGCGCGAGCGCGGCCATCTTCAGCGTGACCAACGCCGTGCTGCTGCGCCCGCTGCCCTACCGCGATCCCGGCCGGCTGGTGTTCGCCATCAGCGACATGCGCAAACGCAGCGTCAAAGATTTCCCGCTTTCCAACGCGAGCTTCCTCGATTTGCGCGCGGGGACGGCGCCGGTCTTCGACGAAATGGCCGCCGTCACCACCGGCCGCCAGGCCGTGCCGAGCGAGGATGGCACTCCCGAACAGATCCGCTTCGCCGTCGTAACGCCAAACTTCTTTCACGTGATGGGCGCTGGCCTGGTGCTGGGCCGCACCTTCAACGCCTCCGAAGGGCAGCCGCAGCCGGTAGCCGCCGGGCCCGGAGCTCCCGCGCCGGCTCCCCTGCCGCTGGCCGCGATCTTGAGCTACGACTATTGGAAGCGCCGCTTCGGCGGCCGTCCCGACGTGCTGGGCCGTACCACTCCCGGCGCCGCCCAGGGCACCGTCGTGATTGTCGGCGTATTGGCGCCCGGCTTCGAGCTGATTTTCCCGGCCAGCGCCAATATCGAGCAGAAGCCGGATGTGTGGTTCGCCGCACGCATGGCCTACGACGCCAAAAACCGCAACAGCGTCCAGTGGCATGCCGTCGCCCGCCTGAAAGACGGCGCCGCCCTGGACCGCGCGCAAGCCGCCGCGGACCGCGTGGCCGCCGAAGCGCGCCGCGACTTCCTCATTCAAGGCACCTCCGGCTACGCCATCCGCATTGAGCCGATCCACCAGAGCGTGGTCGAGGCGGTGCGCCCGGCCTTGCTGGCGTTGATGGGCGCGGTGATTTTCCTGCTGCTGATCGCCTGCGCCAACGTGGCCAACCTGATGCTGGTGCGCGCCGCCCTGCGGGAGCGCGAGTTGGCCGTGCGCACGGCACTGGGTGGAAGCTGGTGGCGGTTGGTGCGCCAGATGCTTGCCGAAGCCCTGCTGCTGGCCGGCATCGGCGCGGTGCTCGGGCTGGGCCTGGCGTGGATGGGCATCCGCGAGCTGCGCGCCATCGCCCCCGCGAACCTGCCGCGCGTGGACGCGGTGGCCATCGACCCCACCGTAGTGGCCTTCTCGGCCGTGGCGGCGCTGCTGGCGGCGGCCCTCTTTGGCATTGTCCCAGCCTGGCGCGCCGGGCGCCCCGATATCGCGCAGGTGCTGCGGTCGAGCGGCCGCGCCTCCAGCCTGGGTAGCGCCGGATGGCTGCGCAACGCCGTGGTGGTGGCGGAAGTGGCGCTCTCGTTCGTGCTGTTGATCGGCTCCGGCCTGATGTTCCGCAGCTTTCTGGCGCTGCAACAGATCGATCCGGGTTTCGACCCGCATCACCTGCTCACCTTCCAGTTGCTGGGCGGGCGTGGGCAGGGGGCGCGGCCGCCCGCCGAACGGGCTGCGCGGCAACGCGAGATCGAGCAGCGCCTGCGCAACATCCCCGGCGTGGAGGCCGTGGCGGGCTCGTTTCCACTGCCCCTTTCCGGCGGATTCAGCCCCATCCGCTGGGGACTGGAGCCGGCCCTCACGGACCCCAGCCGCTTCCAGGCAGTGGATTTCCAACTCGTCCTGCCCGGCTATTTCGAAGCCATGCACACGCCGCTATTGGCCGGCCGCACGTTCACCGAAGCCGACAACACTCCCGAACGGAACGGCGTGGTGATCGACCAGGTGCTGGCCGCCAAGGCCTTCCCCCACCAGAACGCCGTAGGCCAACGTCTGCTGATCCGCATCCGCACGCCGGAAGCCGAATGGGTGGAGGTGCTGGGCGTGGTGGCGCACGTGCACAACACCTCCCTGTCCGATCCTGGCCGTGAGCAGATCTACTTCACGGACGGCTTTTTGCAGCACGGGGCGGCCAATCGCTGGGCCGTGCGCACCGCCGGCAATCCTGCCCATTTCGCCGCCGCGGTGCGACAGGCGCTGGCCGCCGTGGACCCCAGCCTGCTACAGGCCGAGGTGGCCACCATGGATTCGCTGATGGAGCGCGCCCGGGCCGGTACGCGGTTCCAACTGCTGTTGATCGGCGTGTTCGCCGTGATCGCGGCTCTGCTGGCGGGCGTGGGCCTGTATGGCGTGCTCTCCACGGTGGTGCGCCAGCGGACTGCCGAAATCGGCGTGCGAATGGCGCTCGGCGCTGCGCCCGCCAGCATCTTTGCGCTGGTGGTGGGCCAGGGGCTGCGCCTCAGCGCCATCGGCATTGGCGCTGGAGTGATGGCCGCTCTGGCACTGACTCGCGCCATGACCAGCATGCTGATCGGCGTCGCCCCGACCGATCCGGCCACGTTTACCGCCATTGCCGCGCTGTTCTTCGCCATCGCCGCGCTGGCCTCGTGGCTGCCCGCGCGCCGCGCCGCCGGCCTGGACCCGACCACTGCGCTACGGGACGAATGAGCCAGTGTGCTGCCACGATTGCGCTTGCTTATGCGCGCGGCTCGGAAACCAATATCCGGCGGCGCGACCGTCAGAGGCCGTGAAGAAATCGAAGCAGGGCAAACTCATCTGTGACCCCATTGCCGCTCAATCAGTTAGCGGCTCCTCACGCGGCCGTTTGTGGCTGAAGTTTATAGCCGAGTTGGTTGGCCGCAGCTTGCAGGCGATGAATGCGCGCGGATTGGTAGCGTTTTCCGTAGGCCGCGGCCGCTTCATCGACATAAGCTTGGCCCCAGCGGAGCATCCGATAGATGAGGGTTGCCAGCTTTCGGGCCGTGGCAAAGACCGCCACATCGGACCCCTTCCTGGCGGCGAGCCGACGGTAATATGCGCCGATAGCGCTGTTGCTGTGGTGCGCCGTGGTGGCGGCCGTTCGCAGCGCTGAAGCATGCCCCACGCAGTGGTGGCCCGTGGTTTAGCCTGTGCGCCTTAGACCATTTCACAGCTTTTGAGGAAGTCACCCGCAACCCATTGATAACAAAAGAATCACGAGAAACTAAAAACGTGCCAGTTAGGTCGCAGAAGATGAGCGACTTCCTTCCCCGTATGGACCCGCGGCACGCGGGCCCTTTGCTTCTGAGGGGGCGGTCGTCAAATTTTTGGCTGGGACACGAGGCTAGGCCGCTCTCGGGCATTTCCCCGAGCACCGCTCACGGTTTTTCTGGTATAGAATGCCAACATGATTTCCGATGACCGCAAGAAATGGAAAGAGGTCAAGCAAAAGCACAGCGCTGCCCTGAAACAAGGCAAAGTCGACTTCAATTCGGGCCTCGGGAAGGCACTTGACCGCATGTACAACAAGATTGGAAAGAACGACGCCGAGGCCAAGAAGATAGCGACTGAGACCGAAAAGCTGATTCCCGTCTACCAGGCAAAGATTACCCATCTGGCTGACCCCGCCAAGAAGGATCTGCACGAGGTCTTGGAGCATATTGGGAAGGTTCTTCACGACGTCGCATCCTGGAACGCCTAGCTTTCCGGTTTTGGCAATGCGGGCTGCGTCTGTTCTTCCATCACTTTCCTGAGCAGGTCCCCTCCGCTCTGCGCGTCGTCCGGCAGCGCGCAGGCGATCTCCTGCCGGTTCATGGTGTACAGCAACTGCTCGATTTCCTCCGGCCGCATGGGTGCCCCGCCAAACGACGCCAACAACCGCGCGCCGCAGAATAATAATTTGCACAATCGTCCCCGAGTGTTCATAGAGTCCTCCAGTGGAATTCATCCGCCGTCCTTCAGGGCGCGCGGCAAGCTGTGGGATCGGGACGTTATTGGATGGGAGGAGGCCGGGAGGCGAAAGCGGCTGCAAACGGAAACGGATCGGGACCGGAATCCGCGGCGCGCGGGAGAATCGAAACCAGAACCAGCGTTTCGAGGAACAGCCAGAACGGCGCCAGTATGGCGTACACCGGACCGTGCGCGCCGGCCGCGAGTACCGCCAGAAGGAGCACCGCCAGGCAGACCGCCGCAATCAGCGTGCGCGATTGGAACCGGGTCCGCACCGCCCTAAGGTACCACAGACGATCCCGGTTCCAGCCCGGAAAGCCGTCAGGCCCCAACCACGTGCTCGGGCCGGCCCTCGGCAAACCGCCAGATATTCTCCACCGCCATGCGCAGCCCGGCTTCGAGCGTCTCCGGCGTGATGCCGGCGCAATGCGGCGTCAGCACCACGTTAGGTAGCAGCGTCAAAGGATGGCCCGCCGGCAGCGGTTCGCGCGCGAACACATCCAGGCCGGCGCCCGCCAACTGGCCCGTGGCCAGCGCTTCCACCAGCGCGGTCTCGTCCACCAGGCCGCCGCGGGCGGTATTCAGCAGAATGGCGCCGGGTTTCAGCAGCGCGAACTCGCGCGGCCCCAGGAAGTTCTCGGTTTGGGGAGAAAGCCGCAGGTGCAGGCTGATCGCATCGCTGGTGCTCCACAGTTCGCCGAGTTCCACCATTGCCACGCCGGGAATCTCCCGCGGGTGGATGGTCCAGCCGATCACCCGCATTCCCATCGCCCCAGCCAGCCGCGCGAACTCCCGCCCGATGGCGCCCAGCCCGATGACCCCGCAGGTCTTGCCGCGCAGTTGCAGCGATTGCCCCTTGGCCCATTCGCCGCGGCGGGTGGCGGCATCCACCTGCGGGATACGCCGCGCCACCGCCAGCAGCAGCGCCAAGGTATGTTCCGCGATGGAGACGGCAGAAACGCCCGGAGTATTCGTGACGGTGACGGAGTGGCGCGCGGCGGCCGCCAGGTCTACGTGGTCCGTGCCCGTGCCCCACACCGAAAGGAGGCGCAGCCCGGGCAGAGCCGCAAACACGCGCTCGGTGAACCGGCATGAGGAGCGGATATTGAGCACCGCCGGAGCAACGCCGATCCGTTCGATGAGGGCCTCTTCGGATCCCGGCAGCGTATCCCAATAAGCGATCTCGGCGCCGGCCGCCAGCTCCGGCCACACAGCGCTTGGACGCAACACTGGCGGCGCGTCATCGGGAATAGAGATGCGAAGTGTCTGGGCCACCCGTCAATGATACAGCGGTGGCCCGCTTCCGAACCGCGGCGCCCGGAGGGACGGGCAGACGTCTCCGCCTGCCCCGAAATTATTACTTGCCGGCCTGAATACCCTGCTGCACCTGGTTAATCGCTTCGCTCACCAACTGGATCGCCTTGGCGCGATGGCCGGCTTTGTCGTCGGCGGCCGCCTGCAATTGGGTGGAAGCGTTCTGTAGCGCTCGCAGCGCTGCCTGCATGTGCGGCTGCGGCGGTTCTGCCTTTGCCAGCGTAGCGACCGCCAGCCCGGCGGCTCCCGCCGTCAGGATGCTCTTAGCGGCCTTGCGGCGCGAAAAATTCCCGTTCAACAGTTCCATTCGTAGTCTCCTCATTTTCCCCGCGGAGCGCTGTCAGGGGGCGATCCGTCGGTTTGATTGGCACCAACCGGAGCCTCCCGTTATCAGCATCCGGTCACGTTATGATACACCAACCCGCGGCTTTTGTTTCTCCCGAAATCCAATTTTTTTCGCCAGGCAGTACCGGCAAAAATAGTCTGAACAAGTGGCGCCTTCCAGGAATATTCAATTGAACGGCTGCATGCCGAATTGCCGAGGATAACGATGCCGCACAGAGACGATCATTTATCCGACCAGGACCTGACCCTGGCCGCGGATGGAGAGTTGCCGGCCAGGCGCACGGCGGAAGTATTCGCCCACCTGGACACCTGCCCTCCGTGCCGCGAACGCCTGCAGGCTCTCGAAGAGACGCTGGCGGATTTTGTCCGCGCGCACCATCAGGAACTCGATGCCGGGATCCCTTCCGCGGCTATGGCGCGAGCCCGGCTCCGCGCGCGGCTGGCCGAAGACGCCTCCGTCTCCGCCGGCTCTGCGCCGTGGCGCGTCCCGCTCTGGCAGGCCGCGGGCGCATTTGCCGCCCTCGCGGTTCTGGCCATCGTTTTCGGAACCATGGGCAACGCCGAAGGGCCGAAACCCAAGCCTGCGCTCACGCCCGGTGAGACGCGGCCGGTCACCATCGAGCAGGTGTGCCGCAATTCCCAGGCGGAGGTGGTCACCGAGGTCTCCGACGAGACCCGCCGCGCGGTGTTTTCCGAGTACGCCATCCACGCCCACCGTGACGACTTCGAAGTGGATTACCTGATCACCCCCGACCTGGGCGGTTCCCGGTCTATCCGCAATCTCTGGCCGCAACCCTACAATGCCCGCTGGAACGCGCGCGTCAAGGACCGGCTCGAACAGCGCCTCCACGATCTGGTCTGCACCGGAAAAGTGGATCTCTCCACGGCGCAGCACGATCTGGCCGCGGATTGGATCAAGGCCTACAAGAAGTATTTCGCCACCGACGTGCCGGAGTAGACCATCGAGCCACCCATGAACTTCCTCCCGATCCCCACCCTCGCGGCCGCGTTGCTGATTTCCTTCGCGCTCCATGCACAGGCCCCCACCGGTGAAATCCGCCTTCAGGTGCAGGACTCCTCAGGCGCCCCCATGCAGGTTTCCGGGAAGTTGGAGAACCCCGCAGCGCGCGTACACCGCGAATTCCGGACCGGCCCCAACGGCCGGTACGCGCTTTCGGGGCTACCCTTCGGCCACTACCGGTTGGAGTTGACGCGGCCGGGATTCACCACCCAAATGGTGGCCCTCGATCTCACTTCTGCTGGCCCGGTTTCACGCGCCATTACCATGCCGCTCGCCGCGTCGCATGCCAACGTCGAGGTGGTCGCGGTCACTCCACTGGCCGGCGTGGATCTCTTGAAGGACCAGGTGGCCAGCCCGGTGCAGACGGCCACCGCCGCGGACGTGAAGAACAGCGGCGCTCTGGACCTTTCGGATTTCATGGACCGCCGGTTGAACGGCGTCTATCTGAATGAAATGCAGGGCAACCCCTTTCAGCCCGACGTGAATTTTCGCGGCTACACGGCGTCGCCCCTGCTCGGCACGGCCGAGGGCATTTCCGTGTACCTGGACGGCGTGCGCCAGAATCAACCCTTCGGCGACGTGGTGAGCTGGGACCTGATCCCCGAAAACGCCATCTCCGAGATGACCCTCATCCCAGGGTCGAATCCGCTATTCGGCCTGAATACTTTGGGCGGCGCCTTGTCGGTGCAAACCAAGGACGGCGTCAGCGATCCGGGCTTCGGCGCCAAGCTGACCTACGGCAGCAGCGGGCGCAAGGCCGTGGAGGGCGAGTACGGCGGAGGGCAGCCCACCGGCTTCAACTGGTTCGTGGCGGGCAACGTGTTTCACGAATCCGGATGGCGTTTCGATTCGCCCTCCGATGTGCGCCAGGGTTTTGTGCGCCTCGGCTGGCGCACCGCTAAAACCGATCTCGCCCTCACCACCTCCTATGCCTACAACAGCCTGGTCGGCAACGGTCTGCAGGATTACCGGCTGCTCCAAACCGATTACAGCAGCGTTTATTCGATCCCCGACAGCACGGACAATCGCTCGCCAGCCTTCAATTTCATCGCCCGCCACACTTTCAGCGGCTCGCTCACATTCTCCGGCAACGCCTGGTTCCGCAATATCCGCACCGAAGAAATCAACGCCAACGTCAACACAGATGCGCTCGGCGAGCAAATCTACCAGCCCAACGCCGGCGAGCAGGCGGTGCTCACCGCCGCGGGATACAGCGGATTCCCCACCAGCGGCGCCACCGCCGCGAATACGCCTTTCCCCAAGTGGCGCTGCATCGCGGAGGCCCTCGAACTGGGCGATCCCGATGAGCGCTGCGACGGCGTCCTCATCTACTCGAAGGAAGTGCAGAACGAATACGGCGCCTCAGGGCAGCTCACCTGGGTCAGCGACACGCGCGCCGGGCGGAACCAGTTGACCGCCGGCGCCTCCTTTGACCGCGGCAGCGTCGATTACACTCAGAATAGCGACTACGGCTATCTGAATTCCAACTACACCGTCAGCGGCGTGGGCGCCTGGCAGGATGGATCCACCAGCGTGGATGGCGTGCCGGTCGATTCGCGCGTCAACCTCCACGGCTTGACACCCAATTTCAGCTTCTACCTGACTGACACGCTCACTATAGCCCGAACCCTGAACCTGACCGTCTCCGGGCGCTACAACCACTTCACCATCGACAACTCCGACCGCATCAATCCGGTTGCCGGGCCTGGCTCGCTCGATGGCGATTATGTGTTTCAGCGGTTCAACCCCGCCATCGGCCTGACCTGGAGTCCCGTCTCCAGCGTCAACGCCTACGCCAGTTACACGCAGGGCAGCCGGGCGCCTACCGCCATCGAGCTGGGCTGCGCCGATCCCGCCAATCCGTGCAGCCTGCCGAATGCGCTTTCGAGCGATCCGCCGCTCCAACAGGTGGTCACCGGCACCTGGGAAGCCGGCCTGCGCGGCAAGCCGGAACTTTCGGTGGTGCACAACTTCAGTTGGAGCGCCAGCGCCTTTCGAGCGGAAAACCGCAACGACATTCTTTTTGTATCGGCCGTCCAGACCGGCACGGGCTATTTCCAGAACTTCGCCCAGACGCGCCGGGAGGGTTTCGACGCGGATGTGCGGGGCCGCATCGGCCACGTCACCGCGGGCCTCGACTACACTTTCCTGCTGGCCACTTACGAGAGCAGCGAGACGGTGAACGGTGCGGCCAACGATACCAGCGACAGCGCGCTATCCGGATACCCCGGCCTGGACGGGAACATCTACATCCAACCTGGCAATCGAATTCCGCTGATTCCCAAACAGAACGGCAAGGCCTTCGCCGGGATACAGGCCACCTCGAAACTGGGCTTCGACGTGGATTTGCGGGCGGTGTCGAGTTCCTACGCCCGCGGCAACGAAAACAACGCCTATGCGCCCGATGGCAAGTATTATCTGGGCCCCGGCGTTTCCCCCGGTTACGCGGTAGTCAATTTCCTGGCGCATTACGACCTCAAGAAGTGGCTGCAGTTGGCGCTGCAGATGGACAATGTGCTCGACCGCCACTACTACACCGCCGCGCAGCTCGCTAACACCGCTTTGAACGCCGCCGGCACGGTGGTCACACGCCCCTTTCCGGCGTACACCAGCGGTCCCTATGCCGGCACCTACCCGGTGCAAAGCGCCACTTTCTTCACCCCCGGCGCCCCGCGCAGGGTTTGGCTGGAGCTGCGGCTGCGGTTTTAGCCAGAGCGAGCCGATGATTCATTACAACAGCATGACTGAGATGTCAAAAAAAGGACCGAGGATTCTTCGAGTGGCGGCAAAGCCCAGCCGCTCCCGCCGCCGGAGTAGAATAACAGGGGTAAAGCGCAATGCACCCCGTAAGAACTGGCAATGCGAGACCGCGGAGTTTCCGCCCGGACCGATGACACGGACACTCGCGGTTCCCCTCTGTTGCGCCGCCCTGCTGGCCGGCTGCGCCAAGGTGGGCACGGAAAAACAGCCGGCCGAGTCCAAGCAAGACAAGCCCCCCGTTTACTTCCACGTGGACCCGGCCACCGCCGGCACGATTGCCGGGACCATCCGGTTTACCGGCCGTAAGCCCCGTCCCAAGCCCATCGACATGAGCAGCGATCCGGCCTGCGTGGAAGCGCACCACGGCAAACCCTATGACGAATCGCTGGTGGTCGGCCGCGATGGCGCCATCGCGGGCGCCTTCGTCTACATCAAAAGCGGCCTGGAAGGCAAGCAGTTCGAGACTCCCGCCACGCCGTTGGAGATGGACCAGCGCGGCTGCACCTTTTCTCCACGCGTGCTGGGCATCCAGGCGGGGCAGCCGCTGCGCATCGTCAACTCCGACCCGGTGACGCACAACATCCATCCGCTCGCCGCAGTCAATCGCGAATGGAACCACAGCCAAGGCGCGGGCGAGGCGCCCATCATCCGCCGCTTCCCCCGCCCCGAGGTGATGATCCCCGTGAAATGCAACATCCACAGTTGGATGCACGCCTTCATCGGGGTGGTGGCGCATCCGTATTTCGCCGTCACCGGGGAGGACGGAACTTTCCAGATGGCCAACGTGCCACCGGGCGATTACACCCTGGAGGTCTGGCACGAAAAGCTGGGCACCCAGGACCGCAACATCACCGTGACGCCGTCCGGCAAGATTCAAGCCGATTTTTCGCTCAAGGGAGAATAGTCTGTGACCGGTTGGAAATCTCTGTTGCTTCCCGCCTCTCTGGCGGTTTTCTGCGTGGGCTGCTCGCACCCCGCGCCTGTGGAACAGGCCGGGCCGAAAGCCGTCCCGGAGTCTTCGGCATTTCGCCTCTACGTGACCAACGAAGTTTCCGGCGACATGACCATCATCGACTCCGCTACCTACAACGTGATCGCCACCGTCCCGCTGGGCAAGCGGCCGCGCGGCATCCATGCCAGTCCCGACCGCAAGACCATCTACGTGGCGCTCAGCGGATCACCCATCGCCGGCCCGGGCGTGGATGAAAGCACCCTGCCGCCGCCCGATAAAAGCGCCGATGGCATCGGGGTCTTCGATGTGGCGCAGAACAAAATAGTCCGCGTGATCAAAGGCGGCTCCGACCCCGAGAACTTCGACATCAGCCCGGATGGCAGCCAGATCTTCATCTCCAACGAAGACGATTCCGCCGTCAGCGTGGTGGATATCGCCTCCGGCACGGTGGTGAAATCGGCCAAAGTAGGCGCGCAGCCAGAGGGCGTCAAGGTCATGCCCGACGGCAAACTGGTCTATGTGACTTCGGAAGAGACCGGCACGATCTCGGTGCTCGATCCGGTCGCCGGCAAAATCGTGAAGACCTTCAAGGTGGGGCATCGGCCGCGCTCGGTGGCCTTTCTGCCGGATGGTTCCAAAGCCTACGTCAACGCCGAAAACGATGGAACCGTGGTGCTGGTGGATGCCGTGCACGACAAGATGCTGAAGGCCATTCCGCTCGGCAAGCCGGGAACCATTAAGCCGATGGCGGTGCTGCTTTCGCCGGATGCTTCGAAGCTGTTCGTTAGCTCGGGGCGCGGCCGCCAGGTGTTCACCATCGACACAGCTACCAACACCGTCTCGGGTTCCGTCGAAGTGGGCGCGCGGCCGTGGGGCATCGCGCTCTCGCCGGACGGCAAGTTCCTCTACTCCGCCAACGGCCCTTCGAACGACGTCTCGGTGGTGGACGTGGCCACCAACACCGTGGTGCGGAAGATCAAGGCCGGCTCCAGTCCCTGGGGCGTGATCGCCCTGGACCGCTAACAGCTAACGGTTCACCCCCGCATGCGGCGTTCCACCTCGTCCAGGAATTCCGCCTCGCGATCAATCGCCATGCTCACGCGCAGCCAGTACAAAGGCAGCGGCGCCAGCAGTTCGTCGGCCCCATCGCCCAGGTTCACCGCATCCTTCTCGGTGGTCACCAGCGCCTCCACGCCGGCCAAATGAAACTGGTGCGCCAGGCGCTGTAGCTCGTGCGGGCGATAGCGGTGGTGATCCTCGAACTCGATAAAGTCCACTGGCTCTACGCCCAGCCGCTGCAGCGTGCGCAGGAAAGCTTGCGGATTACCCAGCCCGCAGAAAGCGCCCGCCGTCGCGAACGGCCGCCGGCCAATGGGATGCTCGGCGCCGGTTCGGTTCTCGACCCACGCCTCCGGTGCGACCGACGCCTGAAACACCGGCGCCCGCGGGTTCCAGCGCTTCACGGTCTGTTCGATCATGGGGGCCGTGCCCGAAATCTGGCTGCGCGTGATCACCACCATGTCAGCGCGCGCCAGGCCTTCCAGCGGCTCGCGCAACCGTCCCAGCGGAAACACGTCACCTCCGCCAAACGGGTTCAGCGCGTCGATCAGGACAATCTCCACATTGCGCGCCAGGCGCAGGTGCTGGAAACCGTCATCCAGCAGCAGCACGCTGGTGAGGAAGCGGTCGCGCAGCATGCGGCCGGTCTGCACCCGGTCGCCGCCAATGCCCACCGGGGCCACCGCCGCCCGCACGAAAATGCGCGGCTCGTCGCCGGTAAGTTCCGCGCTCACCTCCGCCCCCGGCGCCACCACCAGGCTGCCTTCCGCCGAGCTGCGCGCATATCCGCGCGTAAGGATGCCGGGCGTCTGGCCGCGCGCCCGCAACGTCCGCGCCAGCCACAGCACGCAGGGCGTTTTGCCGGTGCCGCCCATGGTCAGATTGCCCACGCTGATCACCGGCGCATCCAGCTTTTTCTGGGCCATCAGGTCGCGCTCGCGCTTGCGCCGCCCGCCCCACTCCCACAGGCGCGCCAGCGGCCAGGCTACGGCAAACCACGGCTGCGCCGGGCGATAGCGCGGCTGCGCGTTCCGGAATAGCCCGCCCACCGTTTCAGCGGCCTTGCGGCTGGCCCCTCGCTCGGCCGTGGCGCAGGCCAGGGCTGCCTTGCCGATCTCTGCCGCGGCTTGCGGGTCGCGCAATAGCCGCGCCAGCGCCGCCGGCAGTTCTGCCGCGCCCGCAATTTCCACCACCGCGCCGGCCGCCCGGAAATCCTCCGCAATGGCCTGGAAATTTTCCATGTGCGGTCCCAGGATCACCGGCTTGCCGAAACAGGCCGGCTCCAGAATGTTGTGGCCCCCGCGCTCCGCCAGCGTGCCGCCCATGAATACCACATCCGCCAGCGCGAACAGCCCGCTCAGCTCGCCAATGGTGTCCAGCAGCAGCACAAAGGGCAGCGGCGGAACTTCCGCGCCCTCCAGGCCGCTGCGCCGCACATACCGGATGCCGGCCGCCGCCAGTTTGCGTGCGGCCTCATCGAAGCGGGCCGGCTTGCGTGGCGCCAGGATCAGCAGCAGACCGGGGCACTGCGCCGCGGCCTCGCGAAATGCCGCTACCACCGCATCGTCTTCGTCCACATCGCCCGAACGCGCCGGAGGCATAGTGCTGGCGGCGATCCACACCCGCCGCGGGGCCGCGCGCGCCAGCAACCGCACCACCGGCGATCCCTCGGCCGGTCCGCGCGCCTCGAAATCGTATTTGAAATTCCCCGCCGCGCGTGTGCGGTCGGGCGCGGCTCCGAGGGCTAGAAAGCGGTCGCGGATGGCGCCGGTCTGCGCCAGAACCGCATCCGCGGCTGGCATCACCGCGCGGAAGAGTCCCCGAAACCGGCGATACCGCGCAAAGGCTTTTTCGGAGATGCGCCCGTTGACGATCGCCAACCCTGCGCCCACGCGCTTGCTTTCGCGGAACAGGTTCGGCCAGATCTCGGTTTCCGCGATCGCCACCACCGCCGGCCGAAGGCAGCGCAGCACCCGCCGGATCGCGAAGACGTAATCGACGGGGGCGTAGAAGATGCCGTCGGCCAGGCCGGCCAGTTTGGCCTCCGCCGTGGCGCGGCCCGCCAGCGTGGTGGTGGAGACAAACACCGGCGTTCGCGGCAGTTCCGCGCGCACCAGGCGCAGAAATTCCACGCAGCCTAGCACCTCGCCTACCGAAACCGCATGCAACCAGACCGCCCCCGGACCAGTCTGTTTTAACGAGCGCGGCAGAAAACCGAAGCGCTCGGGAAGCGAGCGCCAATAGCCGCGGTCCCAGACGCCGCGGTAGAGGAAATACAATAGCAGTACAGGCAGTCCAAACGCCTGAAGGGCCCGGTAGAGGAAATAGATGCCTTTTATTTTCAAACGTTTGGCTCTTTATTTGAGTATAGCGGCGGCCTTCGCGGCAGACAAGGATTCGGCCTTCCGGCCGGCTCCGGCGGCCAGCTACCCCCACCACCAGACCAATGGCCAGGTGACCATTGCGGCGGACCCTTATATCTCCGGCGAGAAGATTAAAGTTGCGTTCGGCAAGCTGGACCCGTACGTCTACGGCGTCCTGCCGGTGCTGGTGGTGATGCAGAACGACAGCGGCCAGACTCTCCGCCTGAAAGGACTAAAAGCGGAGTACGTGGGACCGCACGGTGACCGCATCCCGGCCACGCCGGCATCCGACGTGCGGTACGCCCGCCCGCCCAGCCGTCCCGGCACGCTCCCCACGCCGATTGGCACGATCGCCCTGAAGGGCAAGAAAAACCCGCTGAACGCGTGGGAGATTGAGGGCCGCGCCTTCAGCGCCGAGATGCTGCCCGCGGGCAATGCGGCCAGCGGATTCGTGTATTTCGAGTCGGGCTTGGAGCGCGGGTCGACGATTTACCTGAGCGGCATCGTGGAAGCGGCCACGGGCAAGGAGCTGCTGTACTTCGAGATTCCGATCGGCGACCCGCTGACCCCGCCGCAATAGCGCAGGGGCGCTCCTTTGGAGTCTCGGAGAGCCCTCAGATCTGTATGGCCCGTAGTTGCGGCTCTGTAACGCAATCGGGTTACGGTTGAATTAGTGCGATTCCTTCGATTGCCTGGAAGTCACTGTCGCGGCTCACGAGGGTTGCTTGCAGGGAGAGCGCGGGTCGCGGCGATCCAGAGGTCGTTTTCGTCCAAGGGAAGGCCGCGACGCTGCTGAGTTGCCTTCACCACCGCGTACCGATCGCCAACGGCGGCGGGGATCGGCTCACATGGCAATGTCGCGAACAGCTTCAAAGCTTTCTCCTTCAGCTCGGTTCGGCGCCGTCCCGGAGCCAGCCTCTCCAAGCCAAACAGGATCTCGCCGCGAGAGATTGTACAGATGACCACGCGATCCTCTGCCGCAATCGACGACAGCCAAAATGCCATTCGCGAATCCGCCCGCATCAAAGCGCTCATCGCGCTGGTATCGAGAAGATAGATCACGATGGATCGCTGGAGAACAGATCTCGTGTCCGGACAGGAAGGCGACCGGCCGCTGTGGCAGCATCCAGCTCATCCACGTCGGCGGAACTCAAGTGCGGCGGTTCCTGCATCGCGCGGAGAACTGCTGCCGGAAACCCGGTGCGCCGTTCGGGTGGAATTCCGATTAGCGAACTCAACTGTTCCAGGGCCAATTGTTGCACGGTCTTGCGCTGTGCGGCCGCGATACTTTCAAGGCTCCGAACCAAGTCGTCCGGCATTTCAATGGTGAGGTTCGCCATTGCGTTCCTACCCCAATCCCATTGTGACGCACACTCTGTGTAGAAGCCAAGCCGGGTCCCGTTTTCAATCCGATTCCTCCCATGGTCGCTTACCGTCCGAGCGAAACGCCATCGCCGGTACTGCCATACGGCTTGGAACCCGCCACCAGCGGAATATAATGCAGACTGGCCGGCCACGGCAGGAAAACGCCGCATGCAATACTTCAAGCTCATCCGTTCCGGTATCGATGTCGCTCCTTTGCTGGACGAAGTTCGCTCCCAGGAACAGGCCTGGCTGATCGATACCGGCCGCCAGGCTAAAATCCGCGTGCAGCGGGACACCAACACCATTTTCCTCAGTGCCGCCGTTCCCCGGCCCGATCTGAACATCAACGAAAACCAGGAGACCCGCCTCACCTCGGTATCGAAGAATTTTCCCAGAGCGATGGCCTTCCTGACCGCGTTCGCCGGGGAAATGAATTGCCATCTGTCGCGCGCCACCATCGTGCGCCTCAAGCCCCGATCGCAGGTCTTTCGCCATATCGACGAAGGGTCGTATTACTTCCTCCGCGACCGCTTCCACCTGGTGCTGCAAAGTTCCGCCGGCAGCGTGTTGATGAGCGGCGGAGAATCGGTGCGCATGCGGGAAGGCGAGTTGTGGTGGTTCGATAACAAGCAGTATCACGAATCTTACAACGAATCCGGCGACTGGCGCATTCATTACATATTCGACTTACTGCCCGCGGATTACAGCGATCTGGCCGTCAATCCGATTCTCCTTCCCACGGCTGAGCGTGCGGCGGGAGAGCGTGGCGCAGCAGAGTCTGGCTCAGTGGGGACGGCGGCGCCTGGTCCGGCGGGACCGGCTCCAGCGCGAGCAGCGGTGGAACCTATCCCGGTGGAACTGGCTGGTGGGAGCGCAGCGGTGCCGCCTGGTCCGGCGGAACCGACTCCAGCGCGAGCAGCGGTGGACCCTATCCCGGTGGAACTGGCTGGTGGGAGCGCAGCGGTGACGCCTGGTCCGGCGGAACCTGCTCCAGCGCGAGCAGCGGTGGACCCTATCCCGGTGGAACTGGCTGGTGGGAGCGCAGCGGCGGCGCCTGGTCCGGCGGGACCTGCTCCAGCGCAAGCAGCCGTGGAACCCATCCCGGTGGAACTGGCTGGTGGGAGCGCAGCGGTGCCGCCTGGTCCGGCGGAATCGGCCGTAGCGGACGCCGCAGCGGAACCGGCTTCGGCGGGCGCAGCGGTGGCGCCTGGCCCGGCGGAACCTCCTGCGGAGCCTGCCCCGGCGGAGCCTGCTTCAGCGGAACCGGCTCCAGCGGTCGCACCTGCGGACCGCCCACCTGCGCCCTCCACCCCGCGAGACATCGTTCTATCGGCCATTCGCCAGCGCGCCATTCTGCTACGCCGAAAATCAGCGGCTGATTTCACCCAGGGGCGACAGCAACCGCTGGCTTATCGACTTGCGGCGGCATGTTCATGGACGCCCCGTCGCTGGACGCCGCCGCCGAGTTGTTCTGGCAGGAATGCGCCGGCCGCATGCCCTTTCAGGTGGGTGGGATGGAAGCTGCGGCGATTCCCTTGCTTTCCGCCATCCTCATGAAATCGTGGTCGCGCGGAACTCCCGTAAACGGCTTCATCGTGCGCAAAGAGCGCAAGACTTACGGCACCGGCAGTTCGATCGAGGGAACGCTCACCGGCGCGCCCATCGTCATGGTCGACGATCTCTTGAATTCCGGCGCCAGCATGGAAAAGGCGCGCGTAGTCATGGAACAGGAAAACCGGTCCATCGCTTTCGCCTACGTGCTGGTCGATTACGAAAGTCCCAAGGGCCAAGCTCTGGCGCATAAGCCATGGCATACCTGTGATGGCGCCCTTCCGCCTCTCCGAATTTGGCCTCTCCCTCGAAAGGCCGGTGCCGCGCCCCATGGCGGTGTTCCAAAACCGCTGGCGCTTCGCCTCGCCCGACCCGAATTTCTTCCACCGCGTTCCCAAGTCCTTTCCCGCCACCGATGGCGAGCGCGTCTACTTCGGCAGCGATTGCGGCGTCTTCTGGTGCCTCGATGCCCGCGACGGATCGGTGGTGTGGAATTTCAGGGTCAATGCCAGGGGGCACAAGAATCTCTGGTCCAGCCCGGCTCTTCATGACGGCAGGGTTTATTTTGGCAGCTATGACGGCAATGTTTATTGCCTCGACGCCGCAACCGGCAGCGAAGGTGTGGCGCTTCACAGGAGCGGACTGGGTCGGCTCTTCGCCGGCCCTCGCGCCCGATCTTGGGTATCTCTTCATCGGGCTGGAATTCGCCGTCGAAGGGAAGCGGGGCAGCATCGCCGCGTTGAAACTGGAGAACGGCGAGAAGGTTTGGGAGCACATGACCAAACGCTACACGCATGCCTCGCCCGCTTACTGGCCGGAGCGCCAGGTGGTAGCCTGCGGCAGCAACGACAACGAAATGTTCTTGTTTGACGCGCCCACCGGCGTGCTGCGATGGCGGTTCGAGACCCAGCGGCAAGGCGGCGAGAAAGGCTCCATCCGCCACGCTCCGGCTTTTGACTGGAAGCGCGCGCATCTCGTCACCGGGTGCGCGGACGGCTGGATCTACATCCTCGATGTCGAGACAGGCAAGGAGGTTTGGTCGGTCCAAACCGACAACACGATTTACACCGTTCCGCTGGTTGTGGAGGACAAGGCCTACATCGGGTCAACCGACAAATATCTGTATGTTCTCGATCTGGAGACGCCGCGCCGTGAAGACCAAGATCTTCGCTGCATCCAAGATTTTCGGTCCCCCGCGATTGCTGCAAGGCAGGATCTATTTCGGCGCCTGTAACGGCATGGTTTATGAGATTGATCCCGCCACCGATGAAATCACCGGCACGCATCAACTTCCGGATGCCATTACCAACGCCCTCACTTACAATGCCGCCACCGGTGATTTTTACGCCCTAACATACGTAAACGAGCTTTTCGCCTTCACCCGGGCCGGGATTCGGATAACATTCCGCCCATTCGCGGCGGCTACTGTGATTAACCAGGGAAAATACCAACTAACGGGTATTCTCGCTCCGGTCATGGTGGGTTTATTATCGGGCTGGGTATTTGGGGGGCCTCGATATGGCGCCAATCCAGATTGCATTTTCGAATCAGGCCGGCCTGAGGTTTGCAATGTTGCCGGGCCGGGCTGTGGTTGCGTCCTTCCTAAATGAATCAGTCGCCCCGGGAGGTGTCCTATGAACGCGCCCCGGCAGGATCGGCTGGAGGCTCAACTTGCGGCTGCCCGCTCCTCGAGGCCGGCGCCCAAAGGCCGTGTGGCCCGTTGGCAGCGCTATGCGGCGGTCACCGGCTCGACCATGGCGCTGGTGACCAATGCCTCGCTATCGGGTCTTGGCGCAGGCATCCGGGACTACCCGGCGGCGGAGGCTGGTCTGCTGGCGGCCCGGCGGCCTTCCGCCAGTTGGCGGAACGAGCCGCGATTCCGGTCCGTCCGGTTGGCCATGGCCGCGCGGAGTTCCAGGCTATTCGCCGCGGCCGCGGCCCTGGAGACTGCCGGAGCCACTCAGGTGGGCGCGCCCACCATTACGCCAGGGGGCGTCGTTCCTCTCTACAGTACCGTTAATATCATCCAGCCGGGCGGTTGGGTATCCATTTATGGGACTAACCTCGCTAGCGGAACAGCGGTCTGGAACGGCGACTTCCCCACCTCCCTCGGTGGCACCACCGTCACCATCAACGGCAGACCGGCGTATCTTTCCTTTGTAAGTTCGGGACAGATCAACTTACAGGCGCCCGATGATACGGCCACCGGCGTGGTGCCCGTGGTAGTGACTACCAGCACCGGCACCGCCACGTCCACCGTCGCCCTGTTTCCGTATTCGCCGGCCTTCGATCTGCTCGACACCAGGCATGTGGCTGCCATTATCCTCAGGTCGGACGGCTCCGGATATTTTGGGAATGGCGCCTACGACATCCTGGGCCCGGATGGCGATTGCTTTGGCTATCGCACGGTCCCTGCGATTGCGGGCGACCTGGTCGAGCTTTTCGGCGTCGGCTTCGGGCCGACCAACCCCACCGCCCTCGCCGGAAAGGTATTTTCCGGCGCCGCGCCGATCACTGAACCGTTCGTACTCAACATTAACAACGTGGTCATCAATCCGCTCTTCGTGGGGCTGGCCGGTGCCGGTCTGTATCAAATCAACCTGATCGTTCCACCCGGCCTCGGCGTGGGAGACGTTCCCATACAGGCCTGGGTTGGCGGTAACTTCTCCACTCAGGGGAATCTGTTGTTTTCGCTGGGCGGTGGCGTTCTCGAGTCGGGCTGTGGGATTACCGGTGACGGCGGAGGCGATGGCGGTGACGGTGGCGATGGCGGTGGGGATGGCGGCGATGGCGGCGGGGATGGCGGGGGCGACGGCGGCGATGGTGGCGATGGCGGGGGCGGCGGCGATGGCGGCGACGGCGGGTAAGGTCCGATTCCCGCCAGGGGGGCCGGTGCCGGCCGCACGACGGTTCCGGCTGCCCTAGAGGTTCGATGGATGGCTTACAAGTCGAGGTGAACCATGAGATCCAATTCAGGCCTGCCCAAGCGACTATTGCGAACGATCCTGTGGGGATGTCTATCTCCACTCATGGCTTTCGGCCAAAATGCGCCCAGGATCGCGCCCGTTCCGCCCGATCCTCTGGAACTGGCTACCGGTCAAATCGAGGCCGCCAACGCACCCGCAAGCCGGGAGGCGGCGCTTCAACTGCTTGCCCGTGCGCGCGGTAACTTTGCTCTGCGAAGCACCCGGCAGGCTTACGATCTCAAGGTGAGTTTCACGGTGGACTCTGGCGGCCAAACCAACTACGACGGCGCCTGGGAAATGGAAGACCTGTTCGCGCCGCGGCAGGGACACCGCTGGACGGCCACCGCCGCGTCAGGTTACACCACCACCGCGGTGGCAGCCGCCGGTAAGGTCTATGAGGACGGCACCTCCAGCGCCATTCCCCTCCGACTGCTGGAAGCGCGCGGAGTTTTGTTCGATCCGCTGCAATCCCCGGCCTACGCGGACCGCGGCAACATTCGAACGTCTACCGCCGCCTTTCATGGCACAACCGTGACCTGCCTCCTGCTGTCCCGTACTCGCAATATCGCGACCCTGGCGCCGGGACGGGATTGGGCGGAAACCGAGGACTGCATCGACCCGCAATCCGGGTTGCTCCAGGTGCATTCGGAAGTGCCCGGGCGCTACGCCGTTTACGACTACGCGAACGCCCCGCAATTCGGCGGTCTCATCCTGCCTCGCAGCGTAATCATCACCGAAGCAGGCAGAATCGTATCGAAGATTTCCGTGGTGAGCCTGGGGGGAATGTCCGCCGCCGATCCGGGTCTGTTTGTTCCCACCGATGCAATGAAGGCGAAAGGGCCGGCGGTCGAAATGACCTCGGCCACGAAAATCTCCCGCGTGCACGGGCAGGACCCTTTGACCTCGGCCGGGACGCTCCATCCGGTTTGCGTATTTGGCATGGTGACTCCCTCCGGCCATCTCGTTGAGGCACACGCCTTGCAGCCGTCCGATCCGAACAGCCAGGCAGCCGTGGAAGACGCCCGGAACATAGACTTCTCGCCGCTCACGCCGGCCGGAACGCCGCCGCGCGCAGCACTTTGTCTTCGTGATCGAAAAGTTCGTTTCCCAGAAATAGGCCCAGGCGACTGTTAGTGGAACGTGACGTTACTCGACGCCTCGAAGTGCCGGTGGTTCTTGTACTCGACCTCCACCCGATACCGGGTACCCGACGAGTAAGTCACCAGAAAGTTGACGCGGACGGGAAGTAAGTGCGCGGTATCCCCGATTTTCACGTAATCCCAGAAGATGTGCTCCTCCCTCCCGGCGAACTCGAAATCGGCCGGGAACTCTTCGGATTGGTCGTCGACCTGAATCACGCTGCCGCTGGGGTCGTCGATGAAGACGCTACCGCTTCTGGCGGGATTGTACCGCTGGTAGGTGAAATAGAGGAACGGGAAACATCCATCCACCGGCGAATGGAAGCGGTATTCGAGTAGTTGCCGGCCGCCCGCATTGGAGCGGCCCTGGAATTCGAGCGTGGTGGGGCACTGCGGGGTCGAACAGCGGGTTGATTTCGGTCTCAAAGCCTTCGTACCATTTAAAGCCGGGAAGCGCATCGAAGGGCTGGTCCCAGGGCTTCCCGTCCCTGCGGATCTGTTGCCGCTCCACGCGGCGCCCCCGGAACGTAATCTCAGCTTCCACGGTATCGTAAGGGCGCCAATCCGGCGCTCGCGTGGTGCTGCGGTAGCGCCTGGCAATTTCGTCGGCCACGAAATTGGGCATATTCGCCGCGTAGGCCAGATTGATCCGCCGCGCGTGTTCCAACTCCCTGCCGCCGGGAGCCTCCGGATCGGGGACTCGGTTGGGCCCGGCAACCGCCACCGCGGGGCGTTGCAGCAGGTTCTTCCCCTCGCGCGCCCGCGCTTCCAGCAGGCTGGATACTTCCTCCGGCGAGGGCCGCCGCAGAAACCGGATCGCGGTGACCTCCAGGGACTGAAACCGCGATGTGGCCGCTTCCCAAACCGGCTGAATCGGTTTGCACCGGATCTCCACCTGGTCGCCCATCCGGTATTGGGCCGCGATCGCCGATGCCGCGAGGGCCGCTGAGTTCGCAAGCATCGCGTCGATCACCCGGCGATCCGCCAGTTTGACGGAGATGGACTGGTCCCCCACCCGCTCCAGGCTTCCCGTAAACGATATGCCGGCGCCCCAGACGCGTCCCACCTGCAAGACCAGAAGAACAGCCACCCCAATCCACCGCATGCCCATTCGAACCATTTGCCGCGGGCGCATACGCTCCTATTATGCTTGAAACCCTCCGCTATCTTCGCCTTCTCCTCGATCCCATATTCCCATTCTTCTTCTCGGTCTCTGCCGAACCCCCGCCTCCCGTCCCCCATTTAAACAAAACCCATTAAAGAGCCGGCCTCGGATTGCGGTTTAGTTCAACGCGCGGTTTACTCGATTCCGCGGCGAACAGACCGCACCTGCTAACCGGCTTTCCCGCGCCGCGGAACCGAGCAAACCTAAAGCATTCACAAATCCGGCCAATCCGCGCCGCCGCGTGGCTGTCTCTGAATCTCCAACCACTTCCCAGCCGTGCCTCCGCGTTCTCAGCCCCCTCCCGTGTCCCCATCCCCCTCATTCTTCTCCGAGGCTTTCTCCGCGTCTCTCCGGAACTCCGCTGCCTCTCCGACCTGTCCTCACCTTGGGTCTTCTCTCCGGAAACTTCCGGCAAGCCCTTTATTTTCAGCGGGCGCAAATGGCGAAAATGTCGGCCAAGCGTCCCCTCGTTTTTCTTCTCCGCGCTTTCTCCGCGTCTCCGGGCCCAGAGGGCACCCCCCCGCGTTGAATGGGCCCGCGCCCGCCGCTGGCCTGTCGGGAGTTTCCTCGCCCAGAGAACATCGACATCAATCGATGCCTGTGCTCCGCGTCGAATCCCCAGCCCCGCCCTCCCTCGCGTTCACAAAGTTCACGAAATTCCCGCAGATCCACAACCATCCCAATTTCAGCGACTTAGCGCGAACTGCCAAAACCCGCCCACCGGCCCGCCGCCAGTCGCGCCGATACACTGGAATCGGCAGGAGGGGTCCCCCGCTTTCTCCCGGCCCGTTCGGGCGCGGAGTCTTTTCCAACTTCGGAGGTACGATGTTTCGACGTTTGCTTTTTGCGGTCGCTTTGCTGGCCAGGCTTACTTTCGCCGCGCCCGCACTCACCACCATCCAGGACGTGCTCTACATGGCCAACGGCACGCGCTTCAACGGCAGCCTGACGATTTCCTGGTCCAGCTTCCAGGCGGCCGACAACTCCAATATCATCAACCAATCCACCACCGTCACCGTGGTCAACGGCAACTTGTATGTGCGCCTCGTTCCCAGCACCACCGCCAATCCCGCGGGTTACTATTCGGTGGCCTATAACAGCAACGGCCAGATACAGTTCCAGGAACTCTGGGCCGTGCCGCCCAGCACCACGCCGCTCTACGTGCGCGACGTGCGCATCGGCATCAGCGCCTCCAGCGGCAGCGGCAGTAGCGGCAGCGGCACCGGGACCGAAACCGGCCCCATCGCCGAATCCGCCGTCACCGGCCTGGTGTCCGACCTGGCCGCCCGCCCCATGAAGGGCCCGGCCTTCGCCCCGGGCGCCGTAGCCGTGGTAGACGCCTCCGGCCTGCTGGATTCGGTCAGCGGCAACTCCGGCGATTGCGTCCACGTGGATGGTTCCACGGGTCCCTGCGGCAGCCAGTCGCCTTCGTTCGTGGATGGCGATACCATCACTGGCATCGTGGACGGCGCCAACACCACCTTCTCTCTTTCCGCCGCGCCGAATCCGGCCGGCAGCCTGGTCTTCTACCGCAACGGCATCCTGCAAAAGGCCGGCGTGGATTTCACCCTCAACAACAATTCCATCCAGTTCCTGCCCGCTTCCACGCCCCAGCCGGGCGACACCCTGCTGGCCAGCTATCGTCTCACGGGCAGCAGCGGCGGTTCCTCCGTGCAATCCTTCCCCAACCCCGAGGTGCTCTGCAGCGGAACGGGCAACACCGTCACCACCCAGAGCCTCAGCAGCATGGGTTCGTGCCTCATCCCGGCCGGGCTGCTCCTGCCGGGCGACCGCGTGGAGATCCGCCTGGATAACGCCCACACGGGCACTGCTGGCGGATTCAGCGTGGCGGTTTACTGGGGCGCCACTCAGGTCCTTCAGGCAACCGCCGGCGCTACCGAAACGCTGGTCACCGCCCGCGCCGATGCTTCCATCACGTCCACCGGAGCGCAGTTAGGCTTCACCTCCTGGGGCGCCGTGCTGCCGTTTGCCACCGGAGTAGGCAACGCCAGCGACGCCTACACCACCGGGCTGCTAATCGATTTTCAAGGCCAGGTGGCCGCCACCGGCGATTCCGTCACCCTGGCCAACTACACCGTGGTGCGCATTCCGTAGCGGGAAGCACGCCGCAGGGGCCGGCCGGCGCGTCAACCCGCTGCGCCGCGGGTTACGTTGAGTATGAAGGGCATCGCCCTGCTCTGTGCTCTCGCCGCCGGCCCCGTTAGTTGGGCGCAGACCACCGTCACCATCACGGCGCATCCCCAATCTCCCGGCAGCGCCATCCCCAACAATTTCCTCGGACTCAGCTTTGAAACCGGGTCGCTCACCTCCGCCACCGGATTCCCCGCCGCCAATGCCGTCTTCCAGCAGATGGTTTCGCAGATCGGCCCCGGGGTAGTCCGGTTCGGCGGCAATTCCGTCGACAAACTCACCGGCTGGATGCGCGGCCAGCGCACCTCGTCCACTCCTTCAAGCGTCCTCACTTCCAGCGACATCGACCCGGTCTTCGCTTTTGCGCGCGCCACCGGCTGGCGCGTGCTCTGGTCGCTGAACCTCGGCAATGGGAATCCTACCAGCGATGCCGATGAAGCCGCCTACGTCTACCAAACCGCTTCCGATGTGGTCGCCGGCCTGGAAATCGGCAACGAGCCGGACCTCTACCACAGCAATGGCCTGCGGCCCTCCACGTATACCGAAAGCCAGTACCTAACCGAGTGGCAGACCTACGCCAACGCCATCCAGTCCGAAACCCCCTCCGCGCTGCTCACCGGTCCCGCCGCGGCCGGTTCCATCACCACCTGGACCAGCACCTTCGCCCAGCAGGAAGGCCCCCGCATCGTGCTCCTCACCCAGCACCTCTATCCCCTCGCCCCCACCTCCGTCAATCCCAACGCCTCCAACGCCGCCACCATCCCGAATCTGCTCAGCAGCACCATTCGCACCACCGAGGATACCGATGGCTCCGAGCTGCAGCAGATCGCCTCCGGCCAGAGTCTCCCGTGGCGCATGTCCGAGACCAACTCCTGCTACGATGGCGGCCAATCGGGCGTCAGCGATGTCTTCGCCTCCGCGCTGTGGGCCGTCGACTACATGTTTACCCTGGCCAACCGCGGCTCCACCGGGGTGAATTTCCACGGAGGCGGAACCGGCACCTACACCCCCATTGCGGTATCGGGATCCACCGTCACCGCGCGCCCTCTGTATTACGCCCTGCTGATGTTCCGCGCCGCCGCCCGAGGCCGCCTGGTGCCGCTGGATGTCGCCGCCAACGGCGCCAACGTCACCGCTTACTCCGCGCTCGATTCCGACGGCACCCTGCGGGTGATGGTGATCGATAAAGACCTCACCCAAGACGCCGCCGTCGCGATTACGCCGGGCGGCTCTTACTCCGCCGCGCTGGCGATGAGCCTCACGGCGCCGGCCCTCACTGCCACCACCGGTATTAAGGTGGGCGGCGCCTCCGTGGCTGCCGGTGGCACCTGGCTGCCGTCCCAGCTTCAGAGTGCCGCCCTCGCTAACGGCGCGTACACCGCCACAGTCTCCTCGGGAAGCGCGCTGCTGGTCAGTTTTGGCAACGGCACACTGGCGGTCGAGAATGCCGCGGGCGGCCAGCCCGCCATTGCCCCCAACAGCCTCGCCTCGGCCTATGGCGAAGCCCTCGGGATGGCTGCCGCGTCCTCGGCCGCCCCGGTGCAAAACCTCGCCGGGGTCGCCGCCACCATCACCGATTCGTCCGGCTCCACGCAGCCGCTCCCGATTACCTACGCCGCCCCTTCGCAGGTGAACTTCCTGGTGCCTGCGGGCGTCGCCGCCGGCCCCGCCAAAGTCCAGATTGGCGCCGTCAGCGGCGCGGTCACCGTGGCCGCCGCTTCGCCCGGCCTGTTCGAGCTGAGCTCCGCCGGAACCGCCGCCGCACTGGCGGTACGCGTCCCCAACGGCCAGACCACCCAAACTCCCGTGCCCACCTTCGATTGCAGCACCGGAACCTGCGCCAGTGTACCAATTTCCATCGAGAACCAGTCCACTGTCTACGTCAGCCTCTACGCCACCGGCGTCCGCGGCGCTTCCACGGTCACCTGCATGGTAGGTGGCGTGACGGTTCCCGTCATCTACGCCGGACCCCAGACCGCTTATCCCGGCCTCGACCAGGTCAACATCGCCATCCCGCCAGCCTTGGCCGGAAGCGGCACGGTGGACGTAGTGGTAACCGCCGGCGGCACCGCCTCCAACCCGGTGCGCCTGACTTTCGGCGGCTGAACTCGCCAGCCAGGACTTTCGCCGCAGCAACGCCCGAATCCGCCCATCTACACCGCCCGCCCATAGCCCCTCCGGGCCACCCTAATCTTATGGATTTGTAAATGCATAGCCCGTCCGGCAACCCCCAGGGGCATCCTCCCATCCATATAGGTGGATGGAATCAAGGGGGTTTAAAATCAAATGCTTAAGCTGTTGAAAAGGCCCGTTGTGCTGGCCGGCGTCCTGCTTGCCACGGGCTTCTTGGCGTCGGCTCAGACAATGCCCCAGCCGGGCACAGTGGGTTACGTTGAAGGCCATGCGAGCATCGATGGGCGGTCGATTCCCACCGGGTCGATGCGCTCCACCGTGGTCAACACAGGCCAAACTCTGGCCACCGCGATGGGCAGCAAGGCCGAAATGCTCTTGACGCCGGGCGTGGTGCTGAGGCTTGGGGATGACAGCGCAGTCCGTATGGTTGCCCCGTCCCTGACCAACACGCAGGTCCAATTGACCCGCGGCACCGCGATGGTCGAAGTAGACCAGATCTCCCCGGAAAACCGGCTCGCGGTGAGCGACCAGAACGCCAACATCCGCTTGGAAAAAACGGGCTCTATAGTTTTAGCGCCAATCCGCCGATGGTAGCTGTGTATGACGGCAAGGCCGATGTGCAGGTCGGCGATCGAACTGCCGATGTCGGCAAAGGCCGGCAGTTGATGCTACAGGCGAACGGCAACCTCAAGACTCAAAAGTTCGATCGCAACCAGGAAGGTGACCTGTACGCGTGGAGCAGATTGCGGTCCCAGTATATGTCAGAGGCCAACGGCTACTCGGCTCAGACCATTCTGGCCTACGATCCCGGATGGTGGTATGGAACCGGGTGGTACTGGAATCCTTACTTCAACACCTGGGCGTTCGTCCCTGGAGCAGGCTACCTTTATAGCCCGTTTGGCTTCGGGTTCTTCGCCCCTGGGTACGCTTACTACGGCGGCTATGGCCATGGGTTCTACGGCCGTGGCTATTACCCCGGTTACCGCGGCGCGCCGGCCATCGCCCATTCGGGCGGGTTCGCAGGTGGCTTCGGTGGCGGTGGTTTCCACGGCGGTGGAGGCCGGCGGTAAGTCGCCAGAGTACTAAAATTCTACCCCGAAACTTGCGGGCGTCTCCAGGAAACTGGTGGCGCCCGCGGTTTTTTTTAGGCGCGAGCTAATCCCCCCGCAGGTTCTTGTAAACCTTGCCGCCCTTCATCACGAACGCCGCGCGCCGCGCCGCCGTGACGTCCTTCAGCGGGTCGCCATCGAAGGCCACGATATCGGCTTGCAAGCCTGGCGCCAGCGCGCCGATCTGATCGCCCATACTCATCGACGCCGCGGAAATCGAAGTAACCGACTCCAGGGCCGCCATGGGGTCCTGGCCGCCATCGCGGACCCGCACGATAAACTCCTCGTAATTGTGGCCATGCGCTCCCGCCACCGCGTCGGTGCCGTACACGATCTTCAGATCCTTGTGCGTAAGGGCCTTCTTGAAGGTGGCGAGCGTGATGGCAAGGCCCTTCTCCATGAACGCAAAACCTTCCTCGTTATAGTTGCCCTGGCCCAGGAATTTGGACTTGTTTTCGAGATAATTCTGGAGCACCAGCCCGATGTTGGGGTCGTAATAAGTGCCGTGCTCGGCCATCAGGGAAAAGACTTCGTCGGTGCCGTAGGCGCCATGCTCCACCGAAGTGCAGCCGGCCAGCGTGGCCGCCTTCATCGATTCCGGCGAATGGGCGTGCACCAGCGTCCGCAGACCCAGCGACTTGGCTTCGCCGCAGGCGGCCTGAAGCTGGGCGTCGCTCATGGTCTGGGCGCCGCCCTCGCGAATGCTCTTGGAGGCGAACAGTTTGATGAAGTCCGCGCCCTGCTGCTTACGCTGCCGCACCAGCTCGCGCAGCTTGTCCGGATCGCCGCTGTTTTCCATCAAAGGCCGCAGGGAAGTGAGGATGCGCGGGCCGGGTATAATGCCGCGGGCGATGGCGTCGCGCAGATCCTTATCGCTATCCTGCCCGGGACTCTGGATGGTGGTGAAGCCGGCGTTTAACGTCATCACCGCGTTATCCACCGCGTGCAACTGGGCCTGCGACGGCGGTTCGCCCCGTCCGGCGTTGCGGCCGTTATTATCGAAGTGGTAACCGATGTGGGAATGCGTGTCGATCCAGCCGGGGGTGACGGTGAGGCCCGTAAGGTCGTAGGTGGCGGCGTCTCGCGGCGCAGCGCCGCCGATGCGCACGATCTTGGAATCCTGCACCACGATGGTGGTATTGCGGATCGACCCGCCCCGGCCATCGTAGGCCAGGCCCACCTTGAGCACGATGGGATGTTCCTGAGCGGATGCCAGGGTGGGCCACAAAGCCATCAACGAAAGCGCCGCCCAGACAACGGGGCGAAGAGCTTGGGTCACGGTCAGTTTCATATCGGTCTTTCGAGTGTACTCCCAAACTAAAATTCCAGGCGCAGGCCCACCATGATCCACCGGCTGCTGGATTGGCGGTTGGCCGGCACCGCCGTGCTGGAGATGACTCCGAACCCCGTAGTGGTGCCGGTCAGCGACAGGCTGGGATTATTGAAGTTGGGGTGGTTGAAGAAGTTGTAGAAATCGAAAGTCAGGTCGAGCGCCTTGTGCTCCTGGAAAGCAATCCGCTTGCCCAGCGAGCTGTCCAGATTCCAGAAGGGCATTCCGCGCAGGGGATGCCCGTATCCGTCGATATTCGAGCTGAGCTGCACGTAGCCGAAGTCGTTGTAAGCCGCCTGCGGGTTGGCGAACAGGTTCAGGCCGGTGCCCCCGGTGGCCGGATTGCCGGTGGTGCCCACCCCGCCCGTGCCGGCCACGTCGGAGTGCAGGCCCGCGCCCAGAGAGGACGGCGCCACCAGCGGAACCGCCGTGCTGCTGAAGACCGAGCGCTGCCCTCCGCCCCAAACCTGGCTGCCTTCCGTGACGTACACTGGCGCCCCGCTGAGGGCTGTGAAGATCCCCGAAATGTGCCATCCGCCCAGCACCTGGTTGAGCACCGGCGGCAGGAAGGAGTACTTCGTGGGCAGGCTGTAAACGAACAGGGCATTGAAAATCTGCTTGTGGTCGAACTTGGAAGGGCCGTAATCGACACCCGGTTCCAACGGGTTGGCCAGAGTGGAAGAATCGTTCTGCACGCCCTGATCGGTGTCCAGCGATTTCGACAGGGTGTAATTCACGTCGAAGGTGAAATGCGTTCCGGTGCGGCGCAAAGTCAGCAGCAGCGCGTTGTAATTCGACCAGCCTTCATTCACCACCTCCAGCAGTTCATTAACCGAGGTTTCATCGTATTGTTGAAGTCCAAGCTGCGAGCGCAGGGTATTCAATCCCGGCTGGCTCGAGCTGGTGCTGTCGAACAGGTTGGCCACCTGGCCGGAGGTGAAAAACGAGGCCTCCCGGCTGGCCAGAAACGCGGTGCTGGTGGCAAAGCCATTGAGGGTGCCGGCCTTCGGCAACTGATTCTCGAACCACGGCTGCACCGGCACCGCCAGCCCGGCGCGCAAGGCATTGGAAACCGCGTCGTAAGCCTGGGCGAAGGTCTCGCCGGATGCGGTGTCCTTGAACATGTAAGGGCTGGCGCCGAGGCCCACATTGGAGAACAACCGGCGGCCATAACGTCCATTCCAGGCGGCTTCCAGGAACACACCGTGACCCACGTTGCGCTGGATCGTAAAATCGCTGACATAGATGCGCGGATTCTTGATGTACGGGTCGATGCCGAAAGAGATCAGCTCGCTGTAGTTGTTGGCGGGCACATAGGGGGTTGGAATGGCCTGGGAAAAGGCGGGGATGGGGATGTTGCCGTCCTGGCCGACGCGGAAGCCGCTTACGGCCGTATTGGAACTCGTCGGGTCGCATCCCGCCCCCGGGGTACCCGAGGCGGCACAATTGGTTAGCCCGGTGGTGATAGACGAGCTGAATCCGGCGGTCAGACCCGGGAGTGACTACGCTGTCCTCCGTGCTGAGCCGGCTGTAATAAAGGCCGAATCCGCCGCGGATGACGGTTTTCTGGCGTCCCAGAATCTTTCCCAGCGGGCCGCTGTCGACGGATGGATTCCAGGCCAGGGCGGCGCGCGGTGCCACATCGCCATAGTCGGTGTTATACGGGCTGGCGTGCAATTGCGACACCGGCATGAAGCCAAGCGGCGGATTATAAATCTGGCCCTGTTCGGCGGCGCTGAGTTTCTGCTGCAGATAGGCTCAGGGGTGAAAGGACCTGGTTGTTGCTGGCGTTCACCAGCAGAGCCTCTTCCTGGTTGGAGAAGTTGTAAGGCGTCTGCCAGCTATAAGACAGGCCATAAGTGAAGGTCAGCGAGGGCCGGATGCGCCAGGTGTCCTGCGCATAGAACGAGGTGAAGTAAGACAGCGCGTTCATGTAGATGGGCGTACCGAAGGGCTGGGGCTGCAATTGGCCGTTGCGCACCAGAAAGGTGTTGTCGTCGTTCATCAATCCCAGGGTGCTGGTGTAAAGCGAATCCCAGGTAGAGGTTACCGAAGAAGGCAGACAATTGGTAGTGAGGCTGCCGCGCGCAGGTGGGCGGCCGGTCCGCGGCCGGGAACCACCAGAAAAGACGAATCGGCCGTCTCGGTGGCATTCAACGAATTGACCGATCCGCCGACTTTGCCGGTGTGAATGTGAAACTGCGGCAGGCGCTGGAAGTTGCCGCCGGCCTGGATGAGGTGCTTGCCCTTTGGTCCAGCTCAGGTCGTCGCCGAATTGCATGTTGACGTTGTCGTTGTACTGCGTGCGGACGCTGTTGTTCATGCTGATGGGGGGCGTGAATGACGTTGGGCGTGACCGCCACATATCCGTTGGCGCCGTCGCTGGTGCCGGGAAGCGCCAGCTCCTGGCGATGGTGGACAACTGCGGGCGCAGGCCGCCGTTGCGATTGCGCACATCGCCAAAGCGGATGGTATTCACCAGATTGCGGGGTCAAGTTGTCCGGTCAGGCCGAGGATGAAGGCATTGGTCCAAGCCGGCGTCTAATCTTCGTTGAGCAGGTCGTTCGGATTGCGGATATCCACCACCAGTGGGGAAGAGTCGTAGGATAAGTCGCGCGAGTAACTGAAGCTGCCATTGGCCCGCCATTGGCTATTGAAGTTATGGTCCAGCCGCAAGGTGACAAAATCGTCGGTGAGCGGCGATGTGGCGTTGCCGGTGAAGCCGGTGGTGTTCAAGCCGTCGCCGACGCTGGAGTTATTTCCCACCGGGTCCAGCGCCATCATGGCTTTCATGGTGGGGCTGATGCCCAGGCCGCGCGGGTCGCAGGCCGAATTACCCGCCGCGCCGCAGGCCGTGGAGGTTGCCAGGTTGTAGGCCACCGTATTCCCGGACGCGTCCTTGAATTGCAGAATCCCCTGGCGTAGGGTGGCCGTGGGCACGGTTGCGGTGACGGGGAATGTTTCCGGATAGCGCCGCGCCTCGTATTCGACGAAGAAGAATGTCTTATCGCGACAGATGGGGCCGCCCAGGCGGCCGCCGTAGCGGTTATCCTCCACGTGCGGTTTGGCGATTGCCAGGCGATTGTTGTCCCAACTATTGGCGTTCAAGTCGCTGTTCTGCGTATACCAGAAGAGGGAGCCGTGAAACTGGTTGGTGCCGCTGCGCTGCACCAGGCTCACCTGCCCGCCCGAGCCGCGGTTGAAGGTGGAATTGGCATTGGCCACCGCCACGCGGAACTCGTCGGTGGCTTCCACCGAGAAGATCAGCGTAGGCCGCGCGCCCTGGTCGCTGTTGATGGTCGAATTGGTCGAGTTGTCGGTGATGTCGATGCCATCCAGGGTGAAAGTGGTCTGGTCGTTCAAAGCCCCGGCGATCGAGCCGCCGTTATCGCTGCCGGTCTGCGGCGTGGTGCCTGGCTGGAGCAGAAGCAATTCCTGCGCCTGGCGCAGCCGCGTGGGAAGCATCAGCAGCGGCTCCTTGCCGATCACATCGCCCACCGTAGAATCGGCCGTTTGCAATTCCACCTGGGCCTCGGACGCAACCACCTCTACTTTGGAGTTCGTCCCGCCAATTTCCAGTTTCACGTTGACCGTGGCGCTGGTATTCACCTGGACATCGATATTGGTGACGCTGGAGGTGCTGAAACCCTTGGCGGCCACGGTGATGACGTAAGCCCCCGGCGCGACCCCGGGGAAGGCATATTGCCCCTGCGATCCGGTGACGGCGGACGCTTTCGTGCCCGTGGCGATGTTTAACAGGTCCACCGAGGCGCCCGCCACCACGGCGCCGGAGGGATCGGTGACCACCCCCAATACAGCGCCCGTGGCGGCGGTCTGGGCAAAGGAAGAGGTTGCGGTCAGGCAGCCAAGCGCTGCCATAAAAATGGCGGATACAGTTGTGGCTTTGACGTTCACAATCACCCCCGGAAATTGCTCCGATGACCGGAGAGAACCCCCTGCTGAAAGGCGCCTTGCGGGACAAAAATCGCAGTTGCAGGAAAGTCTCAGACGGGGAGTCAGGCGTCCCAGCTTACGGCAAAAACTGTTTCAACCGACTATGACGATTCAGTTTAGGAGTAGTGTAGGGCGGGCCTTCCGAAAAGTCAATGGAGTTGTGCGAGTGGTGCTAAAACGCCCCGCCCGCCGCCGGGCAACCCAAACGCGCAAGCGGGCATCCATACATATGGAAGAAGGTGTGCAAAATGAACAAGCAGTGCTTCCTGGCCGGGATCTTAGCCGGCGCCATGGGTTTCGCCCTCCCCGTGATGGCGGCGTCCATTCCGGATACTCCAGGGGTTCCCGCTCAGATGGTAATTACTTTGCGTCCAGGACAGGGCGGCAGCCTGCCGGCGAATCTCGAAGCCGGCGATCTGACGGTCGCGGTGGACCGGAATCCGGCGCGCGTGGTTCGCTTACAGCGGCTGGCCGGCGACTTGGCTAATATGCAGCTCTTCGTTCTGCTGGATGATTCCTCGCGGTCTTCCAGCCTGGGGATTCACTTAGGGGAGCTGAAGACGTTTATCCGATCCTTACCTCCCGCCACGCAGGTGGCCGTCGGTTACATGCGCAACGGCAGCTTCGCGCTGGCGCAGGGGTTCACCGCGGACCACCAGAAGGCGGCCGATTCGTTACGGCTGCCCGAGGCCCTTCCCGGTGTAAATGGCAGCCCCTATTTCGCGCTTTCGGATCTCGTGAAGCATTGGCCGTCCCAACAGGCCAGCAACCGCCGCGCGGTCCTGATGTTGACTGACGGTGTCGACCGGTACTGGGGGACCTCGGAAATCGACGACCCGTATCTCGACCAGGCCGTCCATAACACCCTCAAAGAGGGCGTGATGGTTTACTCGATCTACCTGCGCGGCGCCGGTCTTTACGGACGGGGCGGCTGGGTGAAGGATTTCGCGCAGTCCCGTCTGATACAGGTGAGCCAGGAAACCGGCGGCAATGCCTACTTCGAGACATTCAGCGACCCGGTGGACATTGCTCCTTTCCTGAGCGATCTGCAGGGACGTCTGGCCAATCAATACCAGGTGTCCGTCCAGACTTCCAGCGGCAAGGGCGTTCAACCGGTGAAGGTGCGGACCGAATCGCCCGGAGTAAAAATCGTCAGCCCCACCCGCATCTGGGTGCCGTAGCTCGACGTCTTTCGCTCCCGCTTACGGCAGGCCCGCCACGCGAGGCTTGCCGCGGGAACCGAACCCTCCGGACGCTTCTCTCCGCGTTTGCTCCGTGCCCTCCGCGTCACTTTCTGAATTATCTGGAAGCGCTCGACTTCCGGGCAAGGCGATTTGGTGTACAATGTCCCGAAACTGGAGGACTGGATGGCTGCTAGCCAAAAGAAGAAGTTCTTTTTGCCGTTGTTAGCACTGGGTATTGTATTCGTGCTCTGTGGTTTCTTTATGTTTGGGCGGGAGGACACAGGTCGAGCCGGTCCCGCGAGCCACCTTGCCCTGTTCGGCCTCGCAATTGTCACCCTAGCAGGCGCGAGGTGGGCCCGAGGACCAAGGGAAATCTCCGACACTAAGAAACTGCTTATTGTCATGGGCGTCATGTTCGTGGGTATGGCGGCGATGGTGAGCGGAAGTTTTTTGATGGGGCGGGCGGAAGGCGGGCAGCCCTTTACAGTTCTCGACGTGACCCTGTTGGTGGCTGGCGCCATTGACGCCGTCTTCGCCGTGCGTCTGCGCGAGAGATTTAAAGGCATGCAGGCCGCTTAATAGCCGAGCCGTATCGCCACCCATCCACAGCCGGCTCCGGTACAGGGAGAGCGGGCACCACTGGTGAATGTGAGGCAGGGGGGACAAGAATCTCTTGGCCGTCTGCCATCTGACCGGTGGTCTTCTTTCTGTTGTCTTCGTCTGCATGTCTGCACGAATTGCGTAAACCAGACCGCTTCGACATCGCTGACAACTGGGCACCAGAAGTGGCGTTTCCCAAAGGATGATCCTTTTCGGGACTCCTCTTCGGCGTGCACAAAGGTTCGTTTTTGCAACGAATGGCCCGATCGCGCATTTCTGTGGATATCTGCATTGCAAAAAGGTATTGCTTAATGTAAGCTAATGGCAACAGATTATTGCAATGCTTATAGGCTACGCCCGCGTTTCAACCAACGATCAGGAAACCACCACCCAGGTGGCGGCGTTGAAGGCGGCCGGGTGTGAGCGGATTTATCGCGAGAAGGCTTCCGGGGGACGCGGGGACCGGCCAGAACTCCACAGGCTCCTCGATCAAGTCCGCAAAGGAGACGTGCTCGTCGTGTGGAAGCTCGATCGGCTGTCGCGCTCGCTGCGCGATGTCCTGAGGATTATGGAACGCCTGGCTGAAGCCGAAGCTGGTTTCCGCAGCCTAACCGAGGCGATCGATACAACGACACCTGCGGGGCGGATGATGATGCAGATGGTCGGGGCCTTCGCGGAATTCGAAAGGGCCATGTTGCGGGAGCGGACGAAGGCGGGTCTGGATTCGGCTCGCCGGGAAGGACGCATCGGCGGGCGCCGGCCGAAACTCTCGCCTCAACAACAGGCCGAAATCAGAAGGATGGTTGCCAAAGGGGACAAAACCGCTGCTGATGCTGCACGACTATTCAGAATCCACCCAGCCACCGTCTGTCGACTCCTCGCCCGGCCGGCTGCCTCGCCCCCCAAGAAGGGCAAACCTGCCAAATAATGTTGACGGAACTATGCCAAATAATTCTGAAAGTGACACCCTCCGCGTCACCGCGGTGAGAACAGAGTGCCGCCGATCCACCGCCCGCTCTGCCGAACTCTCCGGACGTAAGATAGGGGAATGCCGATCACCCTGGAGCAGGTGCAGGAAGCCCGCCGGAACATTGCTCCGCTAGCCTTGCGGACACCCCTGGTGGCGGGAAATTTCGAAGCACCCTCCGAGGTCTATCTCAAGCTGGAGAACCTCCAGCCCATCGGTTCCTTCAAAATTCGCGGCGCCGCCAATGTGATGGCCCGCACACCGCGCGAGCGCCTGGCCCGCGGCGTCCTCACCGCTTCGGCTGGCAACATGGCCCAGGGGGTGGCCTTCTGCGCGCGGCGGCTGGGCGTCCCGGCCACCGTGGTGTCTCCAGACACGGCGCCCGAAACCAAGATGAACGCCGTGCGGCGGCTGGGCGGCCGCGTCATTCAGGTGCCCTTCGCCGATTGGTGGCGCACCTTCGAAACCCGCAGCTATCCGGGCGTGGACGCTACCTTTATCCATGCCTTCGACGATCTGGACGTGATGGCCGGCAACGGCACCATCGCCATGGAGCTGCTGGAAGACCTGCCGTCGCTGGATGCGGTGGTGGTGCCCTGGGGCGGCGGCGGCTTGTCCTGCGGAATCGCGGCGGTGCTGCGTCAACTGGCGCCGCAGGTGCGCGTATATGCGGCGGAGGTGGAAACTGCCGCGCCGCTGGCCGCCTCGCTGGCCGCGGGCACACCGCGCACGGTAGACTACCGGCCGTCCTTCGTGGATGGCATCGGCAGCAAAATGGTTTTCGACAACATGTTCGAGCACGCGCGCGGGCTGCTGGCAGGGTCCCTGGTGGTTACCCTGGCCGAAGCCGCCGCCGCTATGAAACTGGTGGCGGAGCGCAACCGGGTCATCGTGGAGGGAGCTTCAGCCTGCGCCATCGCGGCGGCGTTCGCGGGACGGGCCGGCTCAGGCAAAGTGGTGGCGATCGTCTCGGGCGGTAACATCGATCTGGCCACGTTCGCTCAATTGACCGCCGGCGCGTAACCGCATCGCCCAAACCGGAGGCGGCGGTTCGCGTCCAACCGGAAGAAGTCGAAGGAGGCGGCCCACGGGTTAATCCGTCGTGAAGTTGGCGGTGCTGGCTGCCCTGGCGGTGGCGCGCGCCGATACCCTGGCCGACCGTGTGGTGGAAGAACACACCGGTGCCGGCCTCGGTGGAAGTGAAAATCTTCCACCGGCTCGCGCTACCTGGCGGCCGATCTGGAAAGTCCTTCTCGTCCCAGGCGCACTCCCAAACGCGTGGAGTTCCCGGGGCGAGTGCCATCCACGGCGCCCCGCGGGTGGAATCGCCTGGGCGTCGAACGGGCGTCCCTGCGTTCCTTCCGTCCGGATTACTTAGGGGCCGCGGAGAAATATTCTGTGCATTCAAATCCAACCGCTTGCTGGCGCGCGCGGCTCAGAGGGCGGTCTGGCGGAGCCGCGACCGCAAGGAGCGGCTGGGTGCGTCGAAACATCTGTTCAGATTATTGTTCCGCGGCCCCTTAGCCCCTTCTTGCAACTCCGCCACCAGCTTATCGGCGCCATACAACTCCTCCAGCGCCTCAGTCATGGCGGTAGTATGCACGGCCACCGCACGATTGGTCTCGCCGCCAATGGCCGTGGCCGCCCAGTGCCGCGTGTTCATCCGCGCCACCAGCCTGGGCGGCGCCCACAGCCTGATCGAGCACCGCGCTTCGGTGGAAGGCCCCCAGACCCGCACCCCGAAAATCTCCTGCGCCTGTTGGTGGCAGGCCCAGATCGCCAGACCTTTGGGGCGGTCTCGTTTTGGCCGCCCGCTCCGGAACGATCGTGGGCGAACTGGAGATTTGCCGGCCGCGCCGATTCGGGAAGTCGTTCGCGAACCTGGGATTAGGTCACGCAGCGAGGTCATTTGCCAACGGCCTTATATGCTCCGGCCCGCAGTGCGATCCCACTCCAATGGCCCGCCTAGAACTCCTATAGAACCAGCCGCTATGGCGACCCGGTACGATCTCGTGTTTTACTATAAGTATTACTTCATGAAGGCTTTACTGGAAAAGCTCCGGCCCGGGGATAAGGATTGGGAGCTGGCTCGGTCACTCGATCCCACGCGTCTCCCCGCGCACATCGCGATCATCATGGATGGAAACGGACGGTGGGCGGGGCAACGCCGCTTGCCGCGGGTGGCCGGGCACAAGGCAGGAATCGGACCGGTGCGGCAGACCGTGGAAACCTGCGCACGCCTGGGAGTCAAGGTCCTGACTCTTTATGCCTTCTCGATCGAAAACTGGAAGCGGCCCCGCGCCGAGGTGGAAACCCTATGGCGCCTGCTGCGCTTCTATCTGCGCCAGGAACTTCCCGACCTGCAGAAGAACGATATCCGCCTGCAGGCGATCGGCCGGCTGGACGCGCTGCCGCCGCAGGTGCGCGCCGAGCTGGATTCGGCCGTGGACGCCACCTCCGCCAATCGCGGCCTGCTGGTGAACCTGGCCATCAACTATGGCGGGCGCGCCGAAATCGTAGACGCCCTGAATGCCATCCTGGACATGGCTCGCATTGAAGGCAGCCTCGGGAGTTTGAAGCTGGATGAGGAGATGATTTCCAGTAACCTCTACACCGCATCCTGCCCCGATCCCGACCTCCTGATCCGCACCTCCGGCGAGATGCGCATCAGCAATTTCCTGCTGTGGCAGATCGCCTACGCCGAACTCTACGTGACCGGAACGTTGTGGCCGGATTTCACCCGCACCGACCTGTTGCAGGCGGTCCTGGAATACCAGAAGCGCGACCGGCGCTACGGCGGCCTGAGTAACGCGGCCAAAGCGGCCCAGACCAATGGAGCCGTCGAAACGCGCGGCGAGGCGCTGATCGAAGCCCTGCGTTCCTCATGAAGCGCATTCTCACCGCCGCGGCGTTGATTCCGATCGTCGCCTACGCGGTGTTGTGGGCCGGTCCATGGATCTTCCTGGCCGTCCTGGGGACCGTGGCCTGCCTCTGCTACCGGGAATTCGATGGCATTGCCGCCGGTTTCGGATTCGGCGCGCCGGGCCCGCTGGGCTACGGCCTCGGTATCTGGCTGCTGCTGTGGCAGGGCGATGCCGCGCTGCCCCTGACCGTCGCCGTCCTGGTGGCCCTGGCGTGGAGCCTGCGGGCCAGCCTGGGCGAATCGCTGCCCCGCGCCGCGCTGCTGATCACCGGGGTGGCCTATATTTTCGGATGCTGGCGCTGCGCCATCTTTCTGCGCCAGCACAGCCCGCACTGGCTGATGTACGGCCTGGTGCTGAACTGGGTGGGCGATATCGGCGCCTACTACGTGGGCCGAAGTTTCGGGCGGCGCAAGATGGCGCCGCAGGTGAGTCCCAACAAATCCTGGGAGGGCGCGGCGGCTTCGGTGGTCACCTCTGTTCTGATTGCGGGAGGCTACCTGCTGTGGGCGGTGCCGGGCGTGCCCGTGTGGCACGTGGCCCTGCTCACCGTGGCGGCCAACGCCGCCGGACAGTTGGGCGACCTGGCCGAATCCGCTATGAAGCGCGGTGCGGGCGTCAAAGACAGCGGCGCAATCCTGCCGGGGCACGGCGGCTTCCTCGACCGCGTCGATAGCACCCTCTTCGCCCTCCCGGTGATTTACGCGTATTTGACCTTGGGGTAAAGCGTGTGGCGCTACGCCATGCGATCTGGTCCCTAAGCGATCTGGTCCCTATTGGCAGCGTCCCCCACCAGTGCGCCGTTTGCTAACTCATGCCTCCGTGACATCGTCAAAGGGCGTGTGACTGGCTGGCTCAGCAATCTGGGGGTTGCCGCCTCGCGGAGGACTGCGATGAAGGTGTGCGGCGCCTGCCTCGGGGCCGCTCTTGCTCCTGGCGCGGCGTGGGGACAAGCCTCGGACGGTGATGCGCTGCAGCGCTGGATTGAGCAAAACGCGGTCAGGATCAATGCCGGCCCCGCCGTGGACGGGACGGCCCGCAATCCCGAGCGCCTGGTCGCAGCGATTGGAGATGCCAGAGTCGTCCTGCTCGGCGAGCCCAGCCATGGAGCGGGAACGGCGTTCGCCGCCAAGGTGCGCCTGGTCCGGCTGCTGCACGAACGGCTCGGGTTCGACGTGCTGGCTTGGGAATCGGGCCTTATCGACCTCGTACGCACCGAGGCGGGCCTTCGCGGCGATCTCGATCCGGTCGAAGCCGCGCAACGAGGCATTTTCAAGATCTGGTCGGCGAGCGCGGAATGCCGGCCTTTGTTCGCTTATGCGAAGGCCAGCCACAGCGGTGCACGGCCGCTCACCATGGCGGGATTTGACATGCAGCTTACGGCGCCCGGCACGCTCGACTATTTCTCCGCCGGGCTGCACGCTTTCGTCGGCACCTTGAGTCCCACGATCAGGACCAGCGCGGAAGCGCTCGCCGATAGCGTGCTCCATCGCTTCGGGCGTCTCTACCGTTACACCGACGCCCTCGCCGCCAAAGCCGCCGATCTCGGGCGCGTGGGTATCACCGGCGCAGCGCAAGGCGCGGCAATCCGGGATTGGGATAAGGCAGAGGCGAGGCCCTTCGTCCGGTAGCGGAGGATCAGATCCGTCTCGACGAGGCGTCCGCCGCGCTGCTGCGCCTGATTCGAGAAGGCGGCGATTATGCGGCCGCCGCGCCTGCGGGACGCGCGGGGTTCATGATGCGCGCGGTCGCGAGCCTGGCAGGCTATGGCGCCAATCTCCTCGAAGAACAGGGAAAGCACTCGACCGAAGACACTGCCCGCGACGCAGTTGCCCACGAGAACCGCCGCGACCGGATCAACGCCGACAATCTGAGATGGCTGATCGACACGGCCTATGCCGGCCGGAAGATCATGGTTTGGGCGCACAATGCGCATGTGATGAACGCCTGGTACGGAAAGGGGTTCAATAGTGTGAGCCTTGAGCCTCTGCGGGATGGGATGAAGCCGACCGCGGTATGGCTCGCCGGCTGGTATGGCGACTCCCTGTATAAGATCGGTATTACTGCCTACCAGGGCAGCGATGGCTGGGCCGGTGCGCCGCCTTCGCCGGTGCCGCCCGCACCGCCCGGCAGCCTCGAAGAGCGCCTTCACCGGCTGGGCGCGCCCGAGGTCTTCCTGCCGCTGCGGGGCCACAACCCGCCCCTGCTCACCGCGCGCGTTTCGAAGCGCATTCCCAAATATAAGGTGGAGACTGTCGCCAACGCAGCCAATCCCTTCGACGCACTCTACTTCATCGACATCATGAAGCCGGCGACTTTGATCTGAGGCGTGCAAGTTCCAATTGCCCTCGCTTCACGCCGCCTCGCTTACAACCACCGGCTTGGATCGCCCGGTGGGGGCCGCTCGCCCCGCCGGCCGAAACTTCAAATTGGCCGGTTACTCAGGCGATCCCGGTAACTTCCCGGCGCGGTCCGCCAGTTCGATCAGGCTGGCGGCCAGCGCCCGCGCGGCCTCCACTTCCAGGTCCATGCGAACCGTGAACCGGCCCTTGAGCTTGCCGGTCTCCTGGATCCCCAGGGCCAGGTGGACCCGCGCGCCGAACAGCAAAGTATTGCTGGCATGCCCGTGGGTGCTGCTCAGTTCCAGAGTGCGGCCGACGTAAGTGGGCAGGTCTGGAATGGCGTTGCGCAACTCACAGGGAAAAGTCATGTAATTCCGGCGGCGCAGGCGCATGGCCGGTACACCCCCCGCTCTACGGGTAACCGCACCGCTCATTGGGGAGTAGTCTCCAACATCTTGATATCCTTCAACCAGTCACCCAGGCGGAAATACCAGGTGGTGGCCACCGGCGACGGATTGTGGGTGTGGGGGTTGATCCCGAAGCCGTGCCCGCCACTGGCGTAAACATGCACTTCAGTGGAAATGCCCGCTGCCTTCAACTTGGGGTACAGGCCCGCCAGCGCCGCCGAAGGACCGCGGTCGTTATCGGCGCACAGCAGGAACGTGACCGGCATACCCTTCGGGATGGTATAGGCATCCGCGTGGATGCCGGGGTAGATCAGGGCGTCGAAATCGGGCCGCGAGCTGAGGCGGTCGATAGGGTCGGCAGCATCCGGCTTGCCGGCGTCGAAGCGGGTGGCCGCCAGGGCCGCCACCTCGCCGCCCGCCGAGAAGCCGATGATCCCCACGCGCGCTGGGTTCACGCGCCACTCCGCCGCGCGGCTGCGCACCAGGCGGAGAGCGCGCTGCGCATCGCCCAGGGCGTCCACTTCGACCTTATAAGTCGACCCCGGCTCCCGAGCCAGCCGGTATTTCAGCACGAAGCCCGCCACCCCGATGCTGTTGAGATACTCCGCCACATAAGTGCCTTCCTGGTCGAAGTTGAGAAACTGGTGGCCGCCGCCTGGCGCAATCACCATGGCGGCGCCGGTGGCCTGCGGCGCCGGGGGCAGGAACACGGTGATCGACGGGTTGTTGACCTGGGTAATCTTGAAGTAACCGTGCGCCTGGTTGGGTGGTTCGTCAACTTCCTTGGCGGTCTTGCCCTCCGAGCCGGGCGCGCCGTGCTCCCACAGCGGAATCTCCGGATGATCGGCAGCCCAAGCGGCGCCGGATAGCGCCCAAATGCAGATCCAGGTTCGCAGCATGCAACGATGATAACCAATTGTAGGGGTAAGGACCTGGGGGTGGGGCTTTCACCTATGGACCTTAACGTTAACTTTTGTCATCGAACGGCAACTTTACGGGCTGAGCCGCGGTTCGCTAGGATGGCGCTATGGGAAGAAGCCTCCTTCGTCAGTTACTGGTTGACGAGCTTGGGCAGGATAATACCGAATACGCCTTACTGTTGGTTTTCGTGGTTCTGGCGTCGGCGGGGATCTTCCTGACTTCCGGCGCCAGTTTTGCCGGTCTCTGGAGCCTGTCCAACAACCAAGTGGTCGCCGCCAGCGCTGCGGCATCCTGAATCCCGGCGGGTACACGGCCGCTCCCGGCGTAAGCAGCCCGGCGGGAACTGATGCGGGTGCCGGTTCCGGGCGGCTCGTTCATTCCAGCCAAGCTTCGTGAAGGCGTGGCGGCGTGCGTGGCACGTCCCCAAAGCGGCGGTCGCGTCCCCGGAATTCGCGGACGGCCGCAGCCAGTTCCGCAGGTCCGAAGTCCGGCCACATGGCGCGGCAGAAGACCAGTTCGGCGTAAGCCGATTCCCACAACAGAAAATCGCTCAGGCGGTGCTCGCCCCCGGTGCGGATGATCAGGTCGACCGGCGGTCCCAATGCCTCGCCCATGGCCTCGCGCGAGAGTTCCGCGGCTGACCGCGCCGCCGCCAGAATAGCGTCGCGCGCCGAATAGTCCACGGCCATGCGCAGGCGCAGGCGCTTGCCGTGGCGGGTGGCAAATTCGGCGGCGGCGATGCGCTCCTGCAGACCGCCGTCCAGCCGGTCCCGGCGGCCAATCACCTCCAGCCGCACGCCCCGCTCCAGCGCTCGGGGGGTCTCCCGGTCCAGGTACAGATCCAACAGCCCCATGAGCGTGTCCACCTCCTGCCGGGGGCGCCGCCAGTTATCGGAGGAGAAAGCGAACAGGGTGAGGACGCCGATCCCCAATTCCGGGGCCGCCTCCGCTACGCGGCTCACCGCCTCCACGCCGGTGGAATGCCCGGCCACCCGCGGCAGTCCGCGAGCCACCGCCCAACGGCCGTTGCCATCCATGATGATCCCCACATGCAGAGTACTTTGTTGTTTAAAGTAGCTGGCCATATCGAACCTCACTGCGCGATCCGGCGAACGGCAACCCGGCCGTCCGCTATTTCCGCATCGCCTGTATGAGCGCCTCCATGTGATCCAGGTAACGGTCCAGGGCGCGCCTTCCGGTAGCCGTGAGCCGGTAATCGCTGCGCGGCAGCCGCCCTTCGAAGGATTTGGTGCAGGTGATGTAGCCGGCCTCTTCCAGTTTGCGCGCGTGAACGCTCAAGTTGCCGTCGGTGGACTCCAGCAGCTTCTTCAGGTCGTTGAAGGTGAGCGATTGGTTCACCGAAAGGGCGCTCAGAATCCCCAGGCGAAGGCGCTCGTGGACCAGCCGGTCGAGGTGCGGGGTGACCTTCAGGCCCGGTGCCGCCGCCGAAGCGCCTTCCGAGGTGGCCGATGGTCCCGCAGCCGCGAAATCCTTTTTCTCCCGGAGCCGCCGGGCCGCATTCTGTTTAGCCGCCATAGTTCACCGCGATGATGGTTCCGAATACCAGGTGAATGCCGCCAAAACCGGCTGCCAGCGCCACATCGCCCCACGCCGCCGGCAGGAACAAAGCCAGCGTTCCGGCCGCCATGAAGCAGAAACCCATCAGCGGAACCACCCGCACCGAGGCTCCCCCGGCGGAAAGCACCGCCGCTCCGTAGAGCAGCAGCCACATCCCCGGCAGGTAGACCCTGCCGCCTCCGGCATAGAGCGCTGCCGTCATCACCGCGCCCGCCAGCATAGCCGGCGCAAAACCCGCCAGGAATTTGCGGCCCGGCCCGGAAATCACCGGCAGGCGGGCCCTCCGCGACTTCCGGGCCGCCGCCAGGATGCCGATGGCCATGGCCAGCACCGCTTCGGCCAGCCAGACCGCCAGCCATCGCCCGCTGCCGCGCCCGGCCGTGGCTTGCGAATGCGCCAGCCACGCCGCCGCCAGGGCGCTGACCGCCATGGCAATCCCGCCGGCCCCCGGAACGGCCGTGAACGATCCAGCCCGCTCGATGGTATCGCGGATGTACCGCAGGTTATCCATCGCGTAGGCCTGCAATTCCACAGGCTGCTTGCCGGGCATCGCCATATCGCCATGCTACACCCGGAGCTTGCGGCTTTCAAGTACTTTCTGTTATAAAGTACCGGGGTTAGTGGCTGTGCTTCTGCAGCCACTGCTCAATGGCACCGGACTCGTCCGTGGGCATCCCAGGGACCGCCTTTTGGAGCATCTGCAGGAACCAGGCGATCTCCTCGGGTTGGCCGGGATAGCCGATATTCGCCGAGGCCGGTTTGCCGGAGTTCGGCCGCATAGAGGTCACAATCGCGGTCCCGTGGCCGTCCAGGAAGGCGAAAAACGGCAGCCCCGCGTCCTTGCCGCCCCACTGGGCCATCAATTCCTCGCCTCCAGGGTTGTCCAGCGGGGCTTTTTCCCCGTGCTCCTGGACCACCACGTGAACCAGCACGAAATACTTGTCAATGATGGGCTGTATCTCCGGCGTCTCGATAAACTTATCGAGTCGGTGGCACCACCCTCACCAGGAGGCGTGGAAGATGACGAAGACGCTCTTCTTCTGGGCCTGGGCCTGCGACAGACCCGCCGCCAGCAGGCTGGCAGCCGCAGGGGGTGCCTCCGCCGCGAGGGTCAAAGCAGCCGCGGCCATCAGGACGGCGGCCGGAGCAAGGAAACTCACCCGCATGAAATATAGTATAGCCGCGGGCGTAGGTGTACGCGCTCCATAACGGCCGCATCCGCATCCGCCGGGACCCGAAACGGACCCGCGCGCGTCAGCGGGCGCAGGTCGCGCGCGGCGTGAAGAACGGCACGAGGCCGCGACCTCGCTCCTTTAGAGACGCGCCGCAATCGGTTGATTCCATTGCATCGGCACATTGCGCGTCTGCATCGTTTTTGATGGCCCGCAGGGCCATAGGGCACTCCCTTGGGACGCCTTCTATATCCGCCCGGGACGGCGGAGCCGCGCGCAGGGGAGTACCTGGCATCAACCGCTCCGCATCGACCTGCTGCCCTCCCGTCGCGCCCTCAGCATCGTGTTGCAAACGCACAAGACGCGAAACGGAGCCCCGCGCATCGGCCTACCCCACGCCGGCCACCCCGCCTTAGCGGCTCTGGCCTTTGGTCGCAGAGGTCTCCGAACGCGGCTCGCCACGCTTGATCTGCGCCCGGCGGCGGCCGGTTTCCAGGTTGCCCGCGGCCTTCTCCTTGGCGGCCTCGCTCACTTGGATGTGGTTATTTACCGCAACCGCTCCGGCTGTTTTGGCCATACGGGTAGCCGTGCCCTTGTGCTGCACCACGTCCGTCTTACCTTCAAACGTGGCCACGCCGCCCTGCACATGCACTTGCAGGTGTTCGGTGGAGAGTTTTGGAGATTTGGCCAGTTTGGCCTTGATAGCGGCCTCGATCTGCGCATCGGACTTGCCCGCCTGCGGCCTTCTGGCCGGCGCCTTGGACGCAGGGCGGGAGGCGGCTGGCGCCGCCGATTTGGAGGTAGTCTGCGCATCGGCGGCCCCATTGGCGCCCGCCAACCCGCACGCCACCCACACGATAACCGGAATCGCTCGGATTGCTCGCATAGTGAATACTGTTCGCCGAAGCCGCTGTTGTTCTCAAAAATGTGTGCTAAAGTTAGGGTTTCTCAAGGCTTTTTCCGGTTCGATGCCCGAACAGATCCTGCTTCAAGGTAAAATTCTGGGCACGGAAGAGTTCCTCCTGGCTGGCTCCGCCGAAGGACGTTCCGCGCGCTCCGTAGGGGAAGACCTGCTTGCCGGGCGGTCCCAGTGGATCACTCTGCTGTGCGAAGTGTTGCCACGCGCCCTGCTGGCCGATTTGGGTCTCGCCCGTATTCTGCTTGGCTCCAGCGGCGGCGGCCAGTTCCTGCTGGTCCTGCCCGGTGAATTCCGGGAAGCGGCCGATAATTTTCTGGCCGGGGCAGCTCGCCAGATCGGCGCTCTCAGCTCCGGAACGGTGCGCCTGATCTGGGGCGTCACCGACAACCTGGGCGATTGGGCCGTCATTCGCAAGCGCCTCAACGACCAGTTGGAAGGCAGGAAGAACGCCCCGCTCGCCGGCCTTGCGGAGGGCGCTTTCCAGCCTTTCCCCTACAACGGGCAATCGGAAGCCGACAGCTACTTCGCCAAGGAACTGGGAGCCAAGGTGCGGGAGGCTTCCTCGATCGGCTGGTCGCCCGAAAATCCCGGCAAGGTAACGCCCGGGTCCGGAAAGTACACCTGGCAGATCACGTCCAACCTTTCGCCCGATGGCATCATGTTGGCCCGCCACGCCGCGCCGTCGGACGATGGCAAAACCGCCGCGCCCGTGCAGACACTGGCCCGGCGCGCGCAGGGCCGCTCCATCTGGGGCGTGCTGCGCGGCGACGTGGACAATTTCGCCCTGCGCCTGCGCCGCGTGCATTCCATTGAAGAGCACGTGCCGCTCTCGGTGCTCTTCAAGCAGTTCTTCGCCGGCGAACTGGAAGTGCTGTGTTCCCTGCCCGAGTTCTGGCGCAAGGTCAGCATTATTTATTCCGGCGGCGACGATTTCGCGGTGTATGGGTCGTGGGATGCGCTGATCGGCCTGGCGCGCGAGGTGCAGCGCCTGTTCCACCGCTTCACGGAAGAGAATCTGAAGGAATATCCGGGCGCCGAAGGCAAGACTATTTCCATGGCTATCGCCTTGGCGCCGGAAACGTATTATCCCGCTGGCGGCGGTTTACGAAGACGCCGGCCGCAATCTCGACATGGCTAAAGCCTCCGACAAGGATTGCATCTACCTGCTGGGCCGGATTCTGGAATGGCGCCACCTGTCGATGCCGCCGAACTGAAGGAAACCGTCACCCGGCTGATTCACGATTTCCGCATGTCCCGCCAGTTCCTCTATCAGTTGCGCAGCTTCTACCACCGCGAGGACTTTGCCGGCGGGGAGTTGGAGCGGCAGCGCACCTGGCGGTTGCAGCGGCGTTTCAACCGCATTTTGAGCGGCACGCGCGACCGCGAGTTTCAGAAGCTGCGCACGCACCTGATCAGCGAGATGGCGGGGCGCAAGCCGGCCGAAGTGAAACTGCGGCCCGCGGGTCTGGTGGCCCTGGAATGGGCCAGATTGGCAACCGAGGTTTAGGAAATGGCACAAGAGCAGGAGCAACGTAAGGAAAACCGTCCGCCGCGCGAAAGCCGCGGACCGTCCGGTCCCGGGGGCGGCGGAGGCGGGCCGCGCGGCGACCGTCCCGTCCGGTCCGGGAGGCGATCGGGGAGACCGCGGTGATCGGCGCGGTCCGGGAGGTCTCATGGCGGCCGGCCGGCCGGAAGGCCCGCCTGAAATCGAGCTCGAAAAGCTTATCAGCGACAGCCTCTACCTGGATAACCAGGCACACTCCATCGTCAGCCGCATGCGCGATATGGACTCCGGCACCAAGAGCCAGTTGCGCCGCCTGTACAGCGCCGTGCGGCGCGCGGTGCGTGCTCCCGAAGGCGAGCGCCAGCACGAATTCGTGATGCTGCGCGCGCGCCTGGCGTACACCATCGCGCGCCACGGGCTGCGCAGCCTCGACCAGATGGAGAAGCTGCTGCTGCAGGTGACCCGCAAGAACGATATCCGCGGTTACGAACGGTTCAAGGATCTTTTCGAGGCCATCGTGGCCTACAACGAGTAAGAGCATGAGCGCACATACCTCCCAAACCGAGTTGAAACTGATCGGCAAGCTGATTCTGGAAGGCGATAATGCACTGCGAGACCGGCCTGCACGTGGGCGCGGGCAAGGGATCGCTGGAAATCGGCGGCTCCGATAATCCCGTGGTCAAGGATGCCTTCGGCCGGCCCTACGTGCCCGGCAGTTCGCTGCGCGGCAAGATCCGCTCGCTGCTGGAGCAGTCCTCCGGCCTGGCCGTTCCCGCCGAGCTGGTGTACCTTTCGCGCCGCAAGGGCCAGGAAGTGCGCATCCACCAGAGCGACCGTCCCGACGACGAAATCTGCCTGCTGTTCGGCCGCAATCCCGGCCGCATGGAGCGCGTGCAGGGCGAAACGCTGGAGACCACCCAGGCCACGCCGGCGCGCCTGGCGGTGTTCGACGCGCCGCTCGATCCCGAGAGCATCACCGCGCAGATGCGCGAGAACCTGGACGACGAGCTGACCGAAGTGAAGAGCGAGAACGCCATCGACCGCATCACTTCGCAGGCCAACCCGCGCACGCTGGAGCGTGTTCCGGCCGGCGCGCGTTTCCGCACGCGCCTGGTGATGGACGTGCTGTGCGAAGAGGATGCGCCGCTGTTCCTGCGCGTGCTGGAAGGGCTGCGCCTGCTGGAGGACGATGCGCTGGGCGGCGGCGGCTCGCGCGGCAGCGGGCGGGTGAGCTTCTCCGCGCTGCGCCTGGCGTGGCGCGGCAAGGGTTACTACGCTTCCGGCGCGCCCGAAAAGGAGATCGGCGCGGGCGCCACTCTGGCCGCCATCCAGACGGCCGTAACCGAATCGGCCTTCTCGTTTCTGCGCGAGGAGTGATGAACCCGGGACTGGTCGTTAAACTCCGTCCCACCGGCCCCTGGCGCATCGGACCCGATTCGGGCGCTCGCAACCGCGTGGATGCGATCTACCACAGCGATCCCTCTACGCGGCGGTGACCGCGGCGCTGGGCCGGCTGGGGCCGCTGGAGGAGTGGCTGGAAGCCACCGTGCACAACGGCGTCCCGGCGGTGTGCTTTAGCTCCTGCTTTCCGTTTCTGGAGGAGATCGGGTTCGTGGTGCCGCCGCGGACGGTCTGGCCGCCGACCTCGCCGGCCCTGCTTTCCGCCCGGGTGCGATGGAAAAGCGCCCGCTTTGTGCCATTGGGGATGGTGCAGACCATTCTGGCCGGGCACAGCCTGGATGAGAGCCAGTGGAGCGTGGATGCGGCTAGTGAATGCCTGGTGCCGGCCGGCCGGCCGGGTCCTTTCCGTACCGGCATGCGGTCGAACGCGGCGGTCGACCGGTTGAGCGGGTCGACCGAGCGCCACGCCACCGCTTGCATCGAATTCCGGGCAGGCGCGGGCCTGTGGACGGTGGTTTCTTTCGCCGATGAGGCGGCGCGCACGCGCTGGCTCGATCCGGTCAAAACTGCGTTCCGCCTGCTGGCCGATAGCGGATTCGGCGGCGAGCGCTCGCGCGGGTGGGGCCGCTCGGAAATGCCTGAATTCATTGAGGGTATCCTGCCGGAGATGATTTTGCCGGCCACTGCGGCCGGGCCCACGGAGGAGCCGCGGGAACCGGTGGTCCCGCCCATCGAAGAACCGCCGGTAGAGGAACCGCCGGTAGAGGAGCCTCCGGCTGGACCGCCGCCGCCCGAGGAGGAGCCTCCGGCCGGACCGCCGATCGAGGAACCGCCGCCCAATCCCGAGGAGCCGTCGGAACCGCCGCCGCGCGAAGAGGCCGCCGTGCTGGCGTCTGAGGCCATTCTGCCACTCTCGGTGGAATCCGCCGAGGCGGAACTGGCGCGCGTGGGGACGGTGGCGCCCGAGGCACCTGCGGAAAGCAAGCACCCCCCCGCGGCGGAGGCATCGGCTGAAGGGTCCGCTGCGCCGGCTGCAAGCCGCCCACGGTCCCACAGGCGGAAGTTCCAGAGCCGGAACCAGCCGTCGAGGTGTCGGCCGAAGCTGCAGCTGCGGCGCCGGCGCTCGCAACCGAACCGCCGGCTGCGACACTGGAACATCCCTCGGAGCCGCTGCGGAACCGGCTGCCGGGGCTGCCGTGCCCGCAATCGAATCCGAACCAGCTCCCGCCGCGCCCGAAACTCCTGCGCTTGCCGATTCGTCGCCCGTAGCGGAACCGGCTGCCGGGGCTGCCGCGCCCGCAGTCGAATCCGAACCAGCCCCCGCCACGCCCGAAACTCCTGCGCCTGCCGATTCGTCGCCCGCCGGGGAACCGGCTGCCGGGGCTGCCGCGCCCGCAATCGAATCCGAACCAGCCCCCGCCGCGCCCGGAACTCCTGCGGCTGCCGAACCGGCACCCGCCGCGGAACCGGCCGCCGAAACCGCCATCGCACCGCCTGCCCCCGATCCCGAACCGCCGCCGCCGGATCCCGAACCGCAACCGGAGCCCGCGCCCCCCGTGCCGGAACCCGAGCCGGTGCCCCCCGTGCCGGCTCCGCCGGTTCCCGCGCCCCCACCGGCACCGCAGCCCGAACCGGGGCCGGTCATTCCCGAACCGCTGCCCGCCGCTCCGCCGGTTCCGGCGGCCGGCGCGGCGCATCCCCACTGGCTGCTTTCGCTCTTCACCCCCGCCCCCGCCGATTCCGTCGATTGGGCGCGCGGCAGCTACAGCGTGATCGCCCGTGGCGGCCGCATCGAGAGCCCGGTGCGGTCCGGCGAAAGGAAAAAGCAACTGCCCATGGTCACCGAAGGCTCGGTGCTGTACGCCTCCGCGCCGCCCGCCGGATCGGCTCCCGATGTGGCGCCCGAGGGCTTCGTCCATCCGGTCTACCGGGCGGGCTTCGCGCTGGCCATTCCCCTTCCCGAGGTGAGCTGATGCGCTATCGCCTCACATGTCTGACCCCCGTTCTGGTGGGCGACGGCCGCCGCCTCAGCCCCATCGACTATATGGTCTGGAAGGACCACGTCAATGTGCTCGACCAGTGGCGCATCTTCCGGCTGCTGGCCAAAGGGCCGCGCCTGGAAGGCTATCTGTCGCAGCTCAAGAAAGCCGATAAGCTGGATTTCGCCTCCTGGGGCGGCTTCGCTCAGAATTTCGCCGGCCGGCGCATTCCGTTCGAAAACGCCGCGTCTTCGGTGTACTGGAACCGGGCCGCGGGCGAGAGCCTGCAGATCCCCACTTTTTGCGCGGGCGCTTCGGGCCCGTATCTGCCCGGCGCGGCCATTAAAGGCGCGCTACGCACGGGCATGGTGTTCGCGCATTGGCGCGACGGCATGTTGCAGGATGTTTTGGCGCGGGTGAAGGGCGAGCGTCTGCCGCGGCGGCCGGCGGAAATTGTAGAGGAACAGGCGCTCGGCCCGGCCGGCTCCAACCGCATGCGCTTCGTGGGGGCGGGCGATTCCGCGACGGTCCCCAACACGCAGTTCAAAGTCTACCTGCTGCGTACCTCCACGCTGGTGCCGCGCGGCGGCGGTTTTGTGCTGGGGTGGAAGCAAAGCCCGCGCGGGGCGGTGGATGGAATGCGGCCCGAAGACTCCACTCCGGCCTTTGCCGAAATGGCCGCGCCCGGCGCCGAGTTCGGGGGCGCCTGGGACGAGAAGAACTTTTTCCTGGAGCCGGAGATCCGGCGCACCATCCGCTGGCCGGAATCGATGAACCGCGCGCGGATCTTCGAAGCCGCCAACGTCTACGCCGCCGGGTTGCTGGCGCTGCAGCGGCAGTACGCTTCCTGGGCCGGCCTGGGCCTGCTGGACCAAAGCCTGGCAACCCTGGAAGAGCGGCTGGCCGCGGCGCGTGACCGGGGCGCCTGTCTGCTCTCCATCGGATGGGGCGGCGGCATGCCCGCCAAGAGCGCCTGGCTGGACACCACCAATCTGGATTACCGCGGCATTCTGGAGGCGTACGGCTTCTACAACCGCGCCCTTGCCACCGGCCTGCCGTTTCCCAAGACGCGCCGGATTGTATTCCTGGGGAACCGCCCCGCAACCCTGCCGGGCTGGGTGGAATTAACGGTAGAAGAGTAGGCGGCTGGGAGCCCGCCGGCGCGGGCGACCCGATCGGCAGTTAAGTTAAGCACGTCCGCCGGTGAATCCGTGAGCCACCGTCGCGCCATGGGCACCAGCGCGTGAGGCACACCCGCAGAACGGGACGCTCGATCCATTCGGACATCACGTGTCCCTCCGGGCGATTGCGCTTTCAAGCCTGCACGAAAGGAACCTTGTCTCCCCAGAATTTTTCGATCAGCGGGAGGGCCTCCGTGGAAAAACCGGTCGAGAGGAACTTCCGCCGCCCGGCGTGTGAGCAGTCGTATTCAGGATGCCGGTCAAGGTAGGCCTTTAGCGCGCGAGCCGTGGCGTCCGGCTGGTGGATCATCCGCACGCCAGGCGGCAGGGCGGCGGCGAAGAGATCGGCGATCAGCGGGTAGTGGGTGCAGCCGAGAATTACACACTCGGGTGCGGCGCCGGGTTTTCTCAGCAGCTCGCTTACATACCGGTCGACCAGTGCGTGTAAATCGTGGCGAGGCAATCCGCGCTCGATTGACCCTGCCAGCTCGGGGCAGGCTTGCTGCACTACCGTAATGTCAGGCCGGCGCTTACGGATCTCGATGGGGTAGCAATCGGTCTCCACCGTGCGGCGAGTCGCAAAAACCGCTATAGTGCTGCCCTGCCCTGTTCGCCGCACAGCAATGCCGTCTTCGTCCCACCCGATCCCGGTGGCGGCCTCAATTGTCGGCACGACGATGCCGATCACGTTCCGCGCGACCCCATCTTCGCGCCGCCGCACGGGCAGCCACTGCTGCTGAATCCAGCGCAGCGACACCGTAGAGGCCGTGTTGCAAGCGACCACAGCCAGCGTACAACCCTCCGCGAACAAGCGTTCGAGCGCCGCGCAGGTCAGGTTCAGCACATCAATGGGCGGCCGTACTCCATAGGGCGCGTTCCGGTTATCGCCAAGGTAGACGAAATCGCGCCCAGGCAGCGCCTCGATTAGTGCGCGATGCACCGTCAGCCCACCGAAGCCGCTGTCGAAAACCCCGATCATCCGCAGAGCCTTCCCATAACCAAGTTCATGTGGGCAACTTTTCGCCCTGATTTCAGCTTAAATGGTAGTCGCGCGGACCGCATACAGTGAAAAGTTTCAGCGGCAACACGGCGCTGCGTTCCGCCAGATCACGTTCGACCGTAACCGGGCCGGAATCCCTCAGTCGTGTTTTTGCAGCAGCCAGGTAATCGTCCCGATGGCGAATTGCAGGCGCACGCGGATCTGGACCGGCAGCCTACGCGCATCGTCGGAAAGCCACACGTACAAATGGGCGTTGCGCTTGTACAGCACGTCGTTGAACAGGTACGCCTCATAGCGGACCGTATTGAACGTGCCGGCGGGGGTTTTGACTTCCTCGCGCGCCTGCGCTTCCACTTTGGCCATGACGCTTTTCTTCCCGTCGCTCATGGCAACTTCGGCGCTTTGCCCCGGCTCCAGCTTCAGCGTGCGGAGATAAAACAGGCCGCCCAGAAGTTCGTGGACGCAGGTGGGAATCTCGATCTCTTTGGAGAGGAATACGGTGTTGTTGACCAGGTTCCGCTCCAGGTAAGTGGCCTTGTGGGCGGCGCCATCGAAAACGATGCGGGTCTCGCGGCGGCGCACTCCTTCGTGCGAGGAGATCTGGGCGGAGAGAGCGCAGTAGGAATGGTTGAAGTTGACGCTGTAGTCGTCTTCCACCTTGAACAGCTTGGAAACCAGGCCGACCGATTCCAGGTGGAGGTTGGCGTGCCAGTTGGCGCCGGGCTGCGGCGGAGCCACCCAGTCCAGCTTGGCCTGCCCGGCGGTAATCAGGCGCCACTCGATGGTGTAGTAGAACGTTTCATGGGCTGGGGGAAAGTTCGCATCGGGCGCGGCCCACAAGGCCCAGACGAGGGGCACCCACCGCCACCTTTTCAATTGCATGAAAGGCCAGTTTCGCAAATGCGGCGAGCGAGGCGCAAACCGGGCCGCCGGGCCAGGGGCTTCTCTCACGATTTTCCGGGAACAATCCGGCCGCCGATGGCGTCTTGGAAGTGTTCGGCGAACATCCTGCGATAATTGGAGAATATGTCGTCTGTGCCGTTTCTGCGCCGCCCGGCCGTGCTACTGGCGTTTGCCCTCTGCTCGGTGGGTGGCGTGGTGACCATTTTGGGGAAGCTGGCGAGCGGTCCGCGGGTGGAGCAGAAGCGTACCACGCTCTCCAGCGAGGGCGGCACGAATGCCTATCCGGCGTATTCTCCCGATGGCCAGCGCCTGGCGTTCAGCGCGCGGGGCGTATCCAAGGTAGAGAGCTTTCATGTGGCGGTGCGGGCGGCCGCCGTGGACCGGCCGCGCACTCTGACCAGCGGAGGAAACGACGTCAGCCCGGCCTGGTCGCCGGATGGAAAGACCATCGCGTTCCTGCGCATTGCCGACGGGCGCGCGCGCTACGTGGTCACCCCGGCCGAGGGTGGCGAAGAGCGCACCGTGGCGGATTTCGCCGCCCCTGCCGATGAGACCCAGCCGCTGCCGGCGACCGTCTGGCTGCGGGATGGCAAATCGCTGGTGGTGGTGGATTCCGATGGCGACGGGCCGCCGGCGCTGGCCGCGGTACGGGTGGATGGCGGCAAGATTACCCGGATCACCAATCCACCGGCAGGTTCGGAAGGCGATTCCACACCGGCCATTGCGCCCGACGGCGCCAGCCTGGCTTTCGTGCGCAGCACCGGCCCGGAAGGCGCCGATATCTGGCTTTGCGATCTGGCCGGCCGGGCGGTGCGCCGCCTGACTTTCGACGACCGCGCCATCCGCGGCATCGCCTGGACGGCCGACGGCCGCGACATTGTGTACTCGGCCAACCGCGCAGGCGGCTGGCGCATCTGGCGTGTGGCAGCCTTCGGCGGCAGCCCGCGTGAGATCGCCATCGCCGGCCGGCAGGCCCAATATCCGGCTGTCGCGGCGGCGGGCAACCGCCTGGTGTACGCCGATACGCCCTCGTCCTCGGCCATCTGGCAGGCCGACATCGAGGACCAGGAAGCGCCCGAGGAGCGGCCCTTAATCCGCTCGGCCGGCAACGAATCTTCGCCCGCGTACTCGCCCGACGGCAAGCGCATCGCCGACGTTTCGGACCAGACCGGCACGGACGAAATCTACGTGTACGACGCCGATGGCGGCGGTCGCATCCAGGTAACCAAGCTGGGCGGTCCCCACGTGGGGCGGCTGCACTGGTCTCCGGGCGGCGACGCGCTGCTGTTCGATGCCAGCGGCGATCGCGGCTCGGACCTTTACACGGTGGCCGCGGAACCCGGCGCCAAGGCCGTGCGGGTGGTGCTGGGCGGCAGCAGCGCGTCGTGGTCGCACGATGGAAAGTGGATTTACTTCCAGTCGCGCGGCCAGATCTGGAAGGCGACCGCTTCGGGCGGCGATCCGGAACCGGTAGCCAAACAGATGGGCAGCGCGCAGCCGGTGGAATCGGCGGATGGCAAGTTCGTCTACTTCCGCATGCGCCGCAGCATCTGGCGTGTGCCGGTGGCGGGCGGCGCAGAAGAAGAGGCCATCCTTCCCGACCACGATCTGCTGTGGACCACTCTCCAGCCCACGCGCAAGGGCCTGTATTACCTGGAGTGGGAACGCAGCTCGCGCTCCACGGTGGTTTCGTTTTACGATTTCGCGTCCAGGAAAAGCGACATCGTATTCCGTATGAAAGGCGCCGGGCCGGCGGGCACTTATTCCATTTCGCCGGATGGCAAGCGCATTCTGTATCCCAAAGTGGACCAGAGCGAAACCAACCTGGTCCAGGTGGAGAATTTCCGGTAAGGCGAAACGACGGGATCGGGCCGACCAATGCCGCGGCGGCAGCCGCCACCGCCAGTCCGCCATTGCCCGCTCACCGGCGCCCGCCCGCCGAAAAGGGCCCCAATTTCAGGCTTCCCCGGCGGCACCGCGCGCTTATCGGAATTGCCTCTTGTACAGCAGAATGACGCTGACAATTCCGTTCTGGTCGCGCAGCGCCTTGGCCGACCAGCGCGGGCTCAAGGCCCATTCGGCGGCGATCAGCGTGGAGTTCGGATCGTCCAGCGCCGAGGTATAGGTGAAGGTGAGGTTGGTCGAGACGCGCTGCTGCAGCGTCACCTGCGCGGTGGGCAGCGCCGAGGCTCCGGTGAAGGCCGGGTCGATGGTCAACTGGCTCACCCCAAAGACACGCTGCAGGCTGCTGGCTACCGGGTTGGCGACGGCCTGGCCGAGAATCGCGGATTCACCGCTCTGCCCGAAGGTCTGGGCGGGTTGCGCGGGTTGGTTGGCCAGCAGGGTCGGATCGGAGGTGGGCACCGAGCCGGTGGAAAGCAGCGCGGCGATTTCCTGGAACTGCAGCGGCGGATCGGACGTGTACGTGAGTTTCATATTGTCGATCGGCCCGGTGACGTTCAGGACCACGTTGACGCCTTTGGTTTGCGTCTGGAGGCTGAGGTTCAGGATCGGCTCGATGCGTACCGGGTTGGCAAACGAGATACTGCCGGAATTGACGGTGTAGGTGTTGCCGAAGAAGAGCAGGTGTCCCTCTTCCAGATTCACCCGCCCCACAATGGTGGGCTGGGATGCCGATCCGCCGACGCGCAAATCGGCATCGGTCTGGAGATTTTCGGCCAGCGACGAGCGCACCAGCATTCCAACCGAAGTGCGCACGCGAATGTCGAGCTTCATGTGGTCCAGAAGCGGATTCGGGACGGCCGTGGACTCGACATCGGGAGCCGCGCGGGTGAGGATCGATCCCAGGTCGCTCTGCGGCGAATAGTTAAGCTGCGTAAGGGTCACGGTTCCGGTGGCGGTGCTATTGTCCAGAACGCCGGCGATGCGCAGGTCGGCGTTCCCTGCAACGGTGACGCCCTCCTGCACCAGCACCCGCACATTGGTGGCGCCGGCGCGCAGGGCGAAGCGGGGCTGGCCGCCGTAAGTGGCAAACCCGCTGAGCACCACCTTTCCTCCGCCCGATTCCGCAGTCAGGTTTTGGATCGACGCGCGATTCCCCTGCAGCGCGATAGTACCGTTGGCGTTGCTCAAGCCATTGGGGATGGCGGCGTAGTTGATGCTGGCGTTTTGCAATTGCAGGCTGCCGGTGGCCAGCGGATCGGATACCGTGCCCCGCACCGCGGCCGCCAGGGTAATCTTCCCCGATGAATCGATATCGCGGCTGAAGTTCTGAAGGATCGCCAGGTCCACGCCGGCATTGACGCTCAGGTTGAGGCTGCCGCCCTGCAAGGAGGCGCTGCCGGACCCCCGGATTTCCGTCTGCGGGCCGGTGAGGTGGAATCCGGTGAGCGTCATGGTGCCGCGCTCCAGCCGGGCCTCGATGGGTCCCTGATTCTGGATGGTGATGGAGTGGACGGCGCGGGGCTGCGGCACGGTCTGCAATTCGAGGCGCGAGACATCCAGCGATCCCTGGAGGGCGGCGGTCCGCAGCAACGGTCCATTCACCGAGGCCTTGCCTTCGGCGGTGATCTCAAAAGCGGGCGGCCCGTCGGAAGGCGTTCCGAGCAGGCTTTCCAGGTTACTCCATTTCACGTTGGTGAAGCTCAACTCGGCGTTGACCGGATAATCCGCGCCGAGCTGGCCGGTGCCGTGGGCCTGAATGGTGGCGCCGGCCAGATCGGAGTTCAGCGTGAAATCCAGGCGATTGGCGGAGGCCGTGTGCGCCGCCAGGGTGAAGCCTCCGAGATTTTTGCCCTGTGCGGCTACATGCGCGGCGGAGATGTTGGCATTGACGTCGGTCAGCCGAAATGGCTGCGCCCCTGGACTGGCTACGGCCGACCCATCGGCGGCGATTTCCACCGTTCCGGCCAATCCCGGCCGCGCGTTCTGCACGCCGCGCAGGCGGGCCAGGTCGAGGTGTCCGTTTTCCACGTGGAATTGCAAGGTGCCGGAGTCGAACTGGCCGGCGGGATGATCGAAGTGCGCCGTCAGGGCAATATGGGAAGGCCCGGAGACCGCCTCGAAGCGGGTCAGTTCCAGGGTTTGGGCGGTGCTTGTGGCCTGCGCCTGCACGCGGTCAAGCGGCTGGCCCTCCACGGTGGCGTCGGTCAGGTCAAGAGTTGCGCTGCCTTCGGGGGAAGCCAGGGGGTGCGCCAGGGGGTGAGCCAGGTCTCCGCGCACCTGGGCGGTCGCGGAGAGCTTCCCGCGCACGGGAATCTCGCCGTATCCGGCAATCGCCAGGACACGTTCCACTGGCAAACCGGCAATCTGGGCGTCAGCGGTGGTGGGGTAGCCGCGGACAAGCTGGGTGGCGGCATGGACGCGCACATTCGATCCGGCGAAATTGGAAGTCAGGTTGGTGGTGGCGGTTTGCCCGGCGGTCTGCACGGTGGTTTGGAAATCGCCATACGGCTGCCCTTGGTAGCGAAGCGCCCGCACCGACGCATCGGCCTGTACGCTGCCGACCAGGAACTCGGTCTGCGCCGGATCGCCGGGGACGGGGCCGAGGCTGCCGGCGACCGCCGCCGTAAGCTGCAATTGGCCGGAAGTGTCGGGAAGACGCGGCAGTTTGGCGAGATCCACCTGGCTGGTGCGCAGGCTCGCCTGAAGGCTGCCTTCGGTGAAACTGTCGCGGGGATGCAGGAAGCTGCCGGTGAGGTCCACGCGGGCATTCCCGGCAACCAGCGAGGCCTGTTGAATGGTGGCCAGGCGATCGGTGAGGCCGATCTGCGCATCCAGGTGGTCAAACGGCTCGCCGGCGAGGGCCCCCTGGGCCGCGTGCAGGGCCACCGAACCGGTCGGGTCGCCAACCGTGCCTGTGACGTGCGCGGTGGCGGTGACTGCGCCGGAGTATCCCGCGGGCGGCTGCCCGGCCATGGCCAGCAGGTCGGCTACATCGCCATTTTGCAGGTTGAGATCCACCGCCAGTGGCTCCTGCGGGCCGGGCTTCCAGGCGTGCATTCCCACGGAGCCGGAAAAAGCCGCTGACATAGCGCCGCGGGCCAGCGACCCGTTCGTGACGGAGAGGCCAGAGGGGGAAGCCGCCACATCGGCTGCTGCCGAGGTGAACTGGCGGCCTTCCACCTGAAAGTGAGTTGCAGAAAGCTGGCCGGCGATGCGCGGCGCGCCCAGGGAGCCGGTCACCGTGCCGGTGAAGCCGGCCTGGCCGCCGGCCAGGGTGACGGGAGAAGGTCCGGCGCCGGGCGCAGCGGCCAGCAGGTCGTGAAGGTCCGTCGTTACCAGCGCGACACGCAAGCCGTGATCGGTGGAACCTGCCAGGGTCACGCTGGTGTGCGGCAGCGCCAGGGTGGAATTTTCGATCCGTAGATTTTCCGAGGCGCCCTGGTAAACGCCTTCCAGGCGGCCGCGCAGGGGGATGCCGCGGGCGCCGGGGGCGATCGCCAGAGTGGCCTGGGCCTCGATGCTGCGGGTGCCCGCCACGTGCAGATCTCCGGTGGCCTGGACCGGCCCGGAGAGCGTACCGCTATACGGAAGCTTCTCGCCGGCAAGCTGCGCCAGCCCCTGGATATCGAAATTGCGCAGCCCTCCGGCCAGGTGATAGCGGGCGAAATCTTGAAGGGTAGCGCTTCCCGAAAACTCGCCGCCGAAGGCCGCCACGTGGAGCGCGTTCAGTTTCAGGCTGGCCGGCTCCGCCAGCACGTCAGCGGAAATGGCCGCGCTGGGAATCCGCAGGGGGCCCTGGCGCAGGGCGAGATCGCGGGTGGCCACATGCCCGGAAATCCGGTAGCTATTGGCGGCATCCAGGCTGGCGTCGCCATTGAGCAGCAGGCTGCCTCGGGGCTGGACGTTCAGCCGCGCCAGCCGGGCGAATTCCGCCAGATCGACCGAACCGTGGAACTGGAGCGAACTGCCGCCGCCCTTCAGATTGCCGCTGGCCTGAAGCTGCGTTCGCCCCCAAGCGAGCGCCAGCGACGCCACGCGGATCTGTTGGGAGGAGGCGGAGCCGTTGACATCCAGTTGCAACACGTCCGGCAGGCCGCGGGCGGAGGCATCCAGGCGCAGGCCGAGGGTGTGGTCGAGATCCGCCAAGGTGAGCCAGCCATCCACACGGCCGGAAAACTCCGGCTGGCGCAGGTTCTCGAGCGATCCATTCACGCTGAGGCGGGAGCTGGCGGTGGCGATGGTGGTGCCGTCGATGCGGATGCGGTTGCGAGCGAGCGCCAGCGGCATGATGAGGCGGTAAGTGACCGGGGTATTGCGGCCCGAGACCACGTAGACCGGATCCAGCGACAGCCGGCCGGTGTAATCGCCTTGCAGCACCCGATACCATAGCTGTGCCCGCAGGTTGTTAGCGGTGATATCGAGCGGCTGCTTGCGGTCATTCAAGGCTAGGTGGCCCTGGGCCAGCTCAAAATGCCCGATGGCCAGATCCACGATGGTTTCGAGCGGCGTGCTCTTCGAGGGCGCCGAAGGTTTGGGGGTGGGGATGTTGGTGCTGCCATCGGGAGAGACCAGCACGTTGACTTCGGGCTGCTGGACGCCCAGATAGGAAATCGCCAGGATGCGGCCGCCGCTGAAGAGGCGCGCGGTGAGGTCGATTTGGGCGACGCGGACGAACGGCGCGGTCCCGGACGGCTCACTGCCGTGAATCACCAGGTTGGTGATGCGGGCGTGCAGGTGCGCAGCGTCCAGCACCAGCGATCCGATTTCGGTTTTTCCGCCGGTGGCTTCGGCAATCGCCGCGACGATCTTTTGCCGGGCCCACTCCTGAAAGCGCGAGGTATGCACAATGAGGAGCGCGGCCCCGATTACCGTCACCACCGATACGGCCAGGCCGATGGCGGCATTGCGGACGATTCTGGCGCGCCGGCTCATTGAAACGCTCCCTGGCGGTATTCAATTTGGGTGCGCTCGCGGGCCTGTCCCAGCCAGTCGTTGAACTCCTTATTCACCTCTTGGCCGGTGAGTACGTCGCGAATTTTCGGCTCCAGCGCGGCGAGGGTGTTCTCGCTGGGGTACTCGCGCTTCAACTCGGCCAGGTGCTGATTGTAATAAGTCTCCACTTCCTGATCGGTGATGTCCACACCCGGCTGGAACCTCTGCCGGAGAAAACCCAGCACCGTGAGCTGCCACAGAAACTCCCGGCGCAGTTCATCTTCGGTGAGTCCGTAGCGCTCCAGGGCGGCATCCAGGCGGGTTGCCGCGCCGGCGTAATGGTCGTGCTCGATGCGTTTGAGCAGCGCCTCCGCGTCGGCATCGGTGGCCCGGGTATAGCCCCCGCTGGCGATCTCATTACGGATCAACTGCTGGTCGATGAGGCGCTCGGCCGCCGGTCGGCGGGCCTGGGGCTCAGGCTCAAAGGCTGCTGGTTCAGGAATTCGGTGAGGCGCAAATTGCGTTCGACATCGCTCAACTTGATGACTGACTTACCCACGATCACCGCGATCCGGTCGATCACCACTTCCGCCGGGAAGCCGGCCATCGAGACGAAGAAGATGAGAGCGACGCGCATATCAGAAAGTCTGCCCGATGGAGAAGAAGAATTGGATGTGCGACAGGGTTTGCCGGGTGCTCTGGCAGTAAGTGGGCAAAGACGATGGCGGGAGGTTCGGGTTGCACTCCAGCAACTGCGTCGGCGTGCCGCTGAAACCATTGTACGACGGTGGATTGAGGGCATAGGCAAGATCCAGCCGGAGCGGGCCCACGGGCGTCTTGTAGCGGATTCCAAAGCCGGGAGCCTGCGCGGCATAGCCGAAATCCACTAAGTTCCGCTGATGATAACGGAACGAGATATCGCTCAGCTTATCGTAGATATTGCCTGAATCCCAAAACAAGACTCCTTGGATGTTTTCCCCCAACAGCGGGAAACGCAGCTCGACATTATTGAACAGCAGAGCGTTCCCACCGAGGGGGAAGCCGGTCGCCTGGGAAGAGGTGCCGCCGGGCACCAGCGAAGCGCCGATATCGCGCGGGCCGGCCTGATTGAAAGCGAAGGCGCGCAAAGAATCGGCGCCCCCGCCGAAGAAGCGCTCCGGCAGCGGTACGGATTGGTCGGCAGTCAGATCCGGACTAACGGAAAACGGTTCGATAATTCCAAACCGGGTCTGGCGCGCCAGCACCAGGTGCGCTCCGATCTTATAGTAAGTGGCATTGCGTAACAAGACGCGGGCAAAGCTCCGCTGCGAACCGAGAAACCGCCCGGCAACCGCCATATCTATGGTGTTGAAGATCCCCCGGGTGGGATTGGCCGGATTGTCCCGCCGGTCCTGCGACAGATTGGCCGACAGCATCCCGATGCGGACGGCCTGCAAAAATTGCGGCACCAGCAACACCGGAATCACTACATCGCTCACGCTCACCCGCCGGTAGGCCATCTGCACCAGGCCGGTCAGCGTTTTGGAAAACTTATCCGAAATCTGCACCGATCCCTCTTCCCGCTTGGAGGCGAAGGTACGTACGTTGAGGGTGTTATCGAATAGCAGCGAATACGTTAAATCCAGCCCCTGAACGCCGTGCAGGCGCGGCTGCAGGTAACTGAGCGAGGCGCGCTTTTCAAGAGTGGAGTATGCCCCCTTCAGGGTTATGGTGTGGCCGAGTCCCCAGACGTTCAAGCGGCTCAAATCGAACAAAAACTCAGGGCTCACTCCGGTGACGCCGCCTGCCGCGCCCAAGGTGGTGGTGCTGGGAGTGCCGAACTCCCCTACGATGGCTCCTACCCCGAGAGTCATCTGATAGCGGTCGGCTTCATCGAAGCTGTAAATCAGGTATTTGTGATCCTCGTCGCCATCGGGGTCTTCGAGGGCGGTGTCCACGCGCGCGAACACGCCGAGGTTATAGAGCCTTTGCTGGCTGTCGAGCTGCGCGATCGGGGAAAGCGGATCGCCGGCGTCGATACGGAGGGTCCGTTCCACCAGGCTGCGCCGGGTGGTATCCACGCCGTTGAGGATTACGTCCCGCACATACTGCCGCGAGCCTTCCACGATGGTATAAGTCACATTGGCGCGGTGCGGGGCGGCGGAGGGTCGCCAGGTAGCCTGCACGGTGGCCGAGGCATATCCGCGTGACGTAAAGTAAGTCAGCATGTAATTGCGGTCGCGGGCCAGATTGGCTAGCGCGAAAGGCTGGCCGGGGATGGACGCCAGGTTAGCAGAAAGATCGCGCTGGACCGCCGGATCCACTCCCCGGAGATCCAGTTTATCCACGAACCATTGCGGCCCCTGGTCGATTGTCACGGTGACCGCCACCTGCCCCGGCTTTCCCCCGTAATCGTGTTTCACCGTGGTAGTTACTTTGACGTCCCGGAAGCCATTGGATTGATACAAGGCGATGATGTTTTGCTCGTCCCGGTGCTGGAACGCCTCACTGTATCTTCCATGGCGCAGGTTGAAGGCCGCCGCATGCATGAACATGCGGCTGGTAAGGTCGGACCTGGGGAAATAGGTGTTGCCGCGGATCTCCAGGTGAACCAGTTTATAGCGGGTGCCTCTGGAAATCACGTACTGGATGGTTTCCAGGCCATTTGCCGGCCCTGCCACACGGTAATCCACGTCCACATCGTAATAGCCCTGGCCTTGAAAGTAGTCTTCCAGGTTGCGCTTACCTTGCACCAGCAGGTCGGTATAGACGGCGTTTTCCTCGAATACCGGCACATACCGTTTCAGCACGCGGTGGGAGACTTTACTTTCCACGGCTGTCACTTTCACCTTCGGCCCGGGAGTGATGCTCAACACCGGCTGGACGCGGTTGATTTTGGAATCGTAATTCAGGTCCTGGATTTCGGCGGTGGCCGTGAGCCGGTCCTGCTTGGCGTATTTCTTCAGGATGCCCTCGGTGCCGCCGTTGGTGCGCGCTTCGGTCACCTGGCGCCACCAGTGAATTATAGGGATGCGCCAGCCGGTGGCGCGCAGCAGGGTGGCGTCGGAAAGGCCGGTTGTGCCATGGACGGCCGGCCTTTCGTACTTGGCACGCTTCTTCTCATCCAGCCGGAAGGTCAGATAAACCTGCTCGGCCTTATCGTCGCGCTGGACCTGCGGGGTTACCTCGGCATGATAGAAGCCGTTGGATTGAAGCGTGGTCTGGATGCTCTTCACTGCCGCGGCGACATCGGAGTCGTGAAAGGGAGTGCCGAGCAAGAGCTGGCTGGCGGTCCGGACCTGCGCCTTATTAGGCGGCGAGTTAACCCCTCCCTCCACTTTCACCTGCCCCACAAACCAGGCCAACTGGACGACGAAGCGGACCACCACGGCATTGCCGGAAAGCTCCCCCTGGGCCACGATGTCCTCAAAACGGCCGGTGGCAAACAGGCCGTCGATGGAGGCGGCCACATCGGCGGCGTGGAGCGGTTCGCCTTTCTTAATCGACAGTGCTTTAGCCAGGTCGGCCGGATCGAGCGGCTGCCGCGGCGAGAATTGAATGGCGGCGATGGTGCGGCCTTCGAACTCGGCCACCTGGGCCCGCGCCGGAAGAGCCAGAGCCAGCGCCACGAAAATCAGCCCAACCACTCTCTGACGATACCCTGGCAGACGGACCAAATCGGTGCGCGCCCTGGTGTCGTATCCCAGCCAGGAATTGACAACCGCTCCCTCATGGAGTGCCCTCAGGTCCCGACTCCCGGCACTGGGTCTCCGCCCGCATGCGAGCGCGCGCGGCTCAGCATCGAAACCGAGCCGCGACCATAGGGAGCGCAATCTCGCGATCCGGGCACTGGTTTCTGAGCCGCGCGCGTAAGCAACCGGTAAGCCGGACAGCACACTGGATTGCAGACCCACTCCTCCCCGCTCGGCACGCCTGTTACCACAGTATAGAGGTGCGTAGCGCTTGTCAGTGAGATTCGGAACAAGGCAGCCTCGCGGCGCGCGGATATCGCGTGGCGCGGATTTACGGTGCCGGGGGGCGCCGCACGCGGCGGAGGTTTCCGCGGTGGGCGGCGGGGTGCGAGTAGGAACCGTGCCGCAGGGTGTATGCGTGCGTGAATTCTGCGCCAAACAGAAAAATTTGCACCGAATAATATACCCATGTGAGGAAGATGACCAGCGACCCGGCGGCGGCGTACGCGGAGCCGATGCTGGCCTTCGACAAGTAGAGCGCGATCAGCCACTTGCCGGCGATGAAGAGCGCCGCTGTGACCACCGCGCCGATCCACACATCGCTCCAGCGGATATGAATATCGGGGACCACTTTGAAGATCAGGGCGAACACCAGGGTCATCACCACCAGAGAAACGCAGGTAGTCAATCCGGCGGAAACGATGCCCGACGAGGGCAGGAACCGCAGCAGGAAGCGCACTGGCGTGGCAAACAGCGTGGTCAGAAGAAGGGAAACCGACAGGGTCAAGCCGGTGCCCAGCACCATCAGAAACGCGGACAGGCGCTCGCGGACCAGGCTCAGCACACCGCTTCCGTACGGAGGTTTCACGTCCCAGACGGTATCCAGCGAGTCTCTCAATTCCAGAAAAACGCCCGATGCCCCTACCAGCAGCGTCAGCATGCCCAGCACGCCGGCGATGATTCCGGTGGCCGGTTTCGAATTTTCCAGGACCGGACGGATGATCCGGGTGCCGACATCGCCCATAAGGTTGCGGACCTGCCAGAGCAGGCCACTGGCGATGAGCGTCCGCCGGAAAAAGACGCCCGCAATGGAAACCACCAGGACGAGCAGGGGCGCCAGGGACAACAGGGTGTAGTAGGCGAGAGCGGCTCCCAGGCGGGGTGCGTCGATGGCGTTCCAGTCCCGCCAGCTATCGGCGAACAGCGTTTGCAGGCTGAAGGGGACTGCGGGCTGGCCGGCGTCCGGCGCGGCTATTGCCGATCCGGGCACGGGGACGTATAGGATTGGTTTGCCCGCCGCCTGCATGGAGAGGACGAAATCGCGAGCGGCCGCACTGGTTCCAATGGCCGCCGCCCCATCCGGCGCGCCGGAGAGAGCCAACGCGCAGTAGTCGGCCGCAGAGACGGGCTCGGCGGGTGCGGTGGGGACGCCTGTGGCGGGCGCGCGCGCGGCGGAGATCACCTCGATGCGGATGCCGGCGCCCTCCAGAGCCTGGATGGAACGGGCCAGGTCCGATTCACTCAGGTCGGGGGGCGCAAAGAAGGCGACCCGTTGGATGTGGGGTGTTATTTCGGAATCCGGCACCAGCTTCCCCGAAAAGAAGTGCGCAACCAGGATACCAATTGGGGAGTGAGTAGCGGGCGGACCAAACTCCCCTCGAACTGGGGCTGCCGCGGGCCAAAGCCGTGCAAATCAGCACCGTCCTGGGGACCGCCGGCGTCGGGAAGACCGTGCTGGCTTACCGTTGGCTGCTCACGTGCATTCTCAGAACAGCAGAAAGGTGGTTTCTGTGCTGAGTTACGCGTTAATCTTTCTCATAATCGCGTTGGTGGCGGCAATCCTGGGGTTTGGCGGAATTGCCGTAGCCGCTGCGGGCGTCGCCAAAATCCTGTTCTTTATCTTCCTCGTGTTCTTCCTGGTTACTCTGGTGATGCACCTGGCGCGAAGAGTGTAACGAATCCGGCTGCACCGGTCGCCGTCAGGAGGACTACGACCGGTGCTGCCGGCGTCGATCATCCACCCGCCGGTTACCCACCCATCTTTCCGACTTTCTCTGCCGCCTTCTCCAGATGCCCGCCGAAGCCGTAGCGCATGGCGGAAAGCAATTTGTCCTGGAAATCGGCTTCGCCGCGCGAAGTGAACCGCTGATAGAGCGCGGCGGAGAGCACCGGTGTCGGCACGGATTCGTCGATCGCGGCTTTGATGGTCCAGCGGCCTTCTCCGGAATCCGATACCCGCCCGGCGAACTGGGAAAGATCCGGATCCTTCACCAGGCTGGCGGCGGTGAGATCCAGCAGCCAGGACGAGATGACGCTGCCGCGCCGCCACACCTCGGCCACATCCCGGATGTTGAGATCGTACTGGTAGTGTTCGGGATCGCGCAGGGGCGTGGTTTCGGCGTCCACCGTGCTTTGCTTCTTCCCAGCGTTGGCATCCCGCAGGACGCTCAGCCCTTCCGCGTAAGCCGCCATCACGCCGTATTCGATGCCGTTGTGGACCATCTTGACGAAGTGGCCGGCGCCAGATGGGCCGCAATGCAGATAGCCCTGTTCCGAGGTGCCGTCGAGTTGCTCGCGGCCGGGCGTCCGCGGGATGTCGCCGCGGCCTGGCGCCAGAGTCGCGAAGATGGGGTCGAGGTGCTGGACGACGTCCCGCTCCCCGCCGATCATCATGCAATAGCCGCGCTCCAGGCCCCAAACGCCGCCGCTGGTTCCTACATCCACGTAGTGGATGTGCTTCTCCGCCACTTCCTGGGAGCGGCGGATGTCATCCACGTAGTAGGAATTGCCGCCATCGATGAGGATGTCGCCCGGCTCCAGATGGGGCAGGACCCCGGCGATGGTGTTGTCTACCACGCCTGCCGGCACCATCATCCAGATGGCCCGGGGCTTGGTGAGTTTGGCGACGAATTCGCGGGGGGAGCCGCTTCCGATGGCATGCTCCTTTACCAGATCCTGCACCGCTTTCGGCGTCATGTCGAACACGACACACTCGTGTTTGTCCTTCAGCAGGCGCCGTACCATGTTCGCGCCCATCCGTCCCAGACCGATCATTCCGAGTTGCATTGGTTACCTCTCCCGCTTGGAAATTTAGAGGGCCGTAGCCGGCCACAACCCCTCTCCCTTGGAGTACCCGGAGCCGCCAAACGGTTCGGACGGATTGTTCCCTTCCACACGTTAGTGCTGGCGGCTCCGGCCGGGAGGCTGCGGAACTTTCCGGCCCCGGACGCCGTCCGATAGGTGATCGCAAGCGTATGAAATGTTGCCTTCGATGGTTGTGGCCGGGGTTGCTACCGGCCCTCGGCTGCCTGGCGCACGCGCAGGTGCTCACATCCCAAAACGACAACGCCCGAACCAGCGCCAACTCGCACGAAAGCATCCTCGCGCCGGCTAACGTCAACCCCCGGCAGTTCGGGAAGATTTTCTCCTTGCCCGTGGATGGCGATGTGTACGCGCAGCCGCTCTACCTTCCCAACGTGGATGTTCCCGGCAAGGGACGCCACAACGTCTTGTACGTGGCCACGGAGCACGACAGCGTGTATGCATTCGACGCCGATCGTCCCGCGGAGCCTCTGTGGCGCGTGAATTTTCTGGATTCCAAAGCGGGAGTTTCCACGGTTCCGGCCGCGGATGTCCTCTGCCCGTTCATCCGGCCAGAGATCGGCATCACTCCGACGCCGGCCATCGACCTGGAGAGCGGAACACTCTACGTGCTGGCGCGGACGAAGGTGAACCCGGGGCTTCTGAAGACGGATCGGTACACGCAATCGCTGCATGCCCTGGCAGTCACCACGGGGCACGAGAAGTTCGGCGGGCCGGCGGTCATCCGGGCGCCCGGCTTCGATGCCTTGCGGGAATTGCCCCGGGCCGGATTGCTGCTGGCCGGCGGGCAGGTCTATCTGACCTGGGCGTCGTCGTGCGATGTGGGTCCCTACCACGGCTGGGTGATGGCTTACGATGCCCACACGCTGGCGCAGACGGCGGCGTTCAACACCTCGCCGGGCGCATCCGAAAGCGGGATCTGGCAGAGTGACGCCGGTCCCGCGGCCGATGGCCAGGGGCACGTGTATGCCGCCACCGGGAATGGAGTCTTCCACGCTGGTCTGGACTGGGGCGACTCCCTGCTGAAACTCGCGCTGCAGGGCCACACCCTGGTGGTGCGCGATGCATTTACACCTGAAAACCAGAGCCACCTGAACCAGCGCGACCTCGACCTGGGATCGGGGGGACCGATGCTGGCGCCCGGCGGCCTGCTGCTGGTGGGCGACAAGGATGGCAAGCTTTACGTGCTCGATTGCGAGCATCTGGGCCGGCCGCGGCAGGTGGTGGAGTTTCGAGGCGGCCTCTACGCCGCGCCGGCTTACTGGAACAACCACGTGTATGTATTGGCGAGCGGAGATTACCTCTCGGACTTTACTTTGACCGCGGGCAGCTTATCGAAAACTCCCACCGCCATGGGCCGGCAGCGGTTCGGCAACCCCGGCGCCACGCCGGCCCTCTCCGCCGATGGGAAGCGCAACGGCATCGTCTGGCTGATCGAAACCAAGGCGTGGAATGCAGAGGACCGGCCGGCAGTGCTGCACGCCTACGACGCCGCTAATGTGGACCACGAACTTTACAACACCGAGCAGATCCCCGGCCGCGACCGCGTGGGCAGAACGCTGCGGTTCACCATTCCGACGGTGGTGAACGGGCTGGTCTACGTGGAGGCCAAGCGCCAGGTGGACGTCTACGGCCGCTTGCCCTCCCGCTGAAGCCGGCTCGCCGGCCAAAACGTGTGCCAAGGAACGCGGTTGGCCGCCCAACGTCCCGCCGCCGCGCGCTTACGCCCAACGGCCCGCTGCCTGCTTCGATACAGTTGTTAACCGCCCTGCTGCTGCTGAACGGACACGAGCGCATCTCCATCGTCAACGTGCCGTGGCATCTGCACGCCTGAGCGGAGGCGGAGAAATAACTTGTGGAGTCAACCCCAACCGCTTGATCACGCGCGGCTCGGAGCGCGGGTCCGGCCGAGCCGCGGCCGTGAGGGAGCGCGGGGGCGTAGAAACATTTGATCGGATTATTGTTCCGCCGCCCTGAGCGGAGGCCATTCCCTTGCAGTTGTAATCGGCTTAGGTATACAATTGTCAGTTAATTAGGTATCTCATGAGCAAGCCGTCCGATTTGATCCACGGAACGCTCGACCTGCTGATTCTGAAAACCCTCGCCTTGGAGCCGATGCACGGCTGGGCCATCGCCAAACGGATCCAGCAGGTCAGTAACGAGGTGCTGCAGGTTACTCAGGGGGCGCTTTATCCCGCGCTCCATCGTCTGGAGCAGCAGGGGTGGCTGCGGGCCGAGTGGCGCGCCAGTGAGACCGGGCGCGAAGCCAAATTCTACAGCCTCACCCGCGCCGGCCGCGTACAACTGGCCAAAGAACTGGAACAATGGCAGCGCTTGTCCGCCGCGGTGGGCTTGGTCATCAGCACGGCCTGAGGAGCGCGTCATGCATTGGGGACGCTGGTGCAGTGTGGCTCGCCTGCGGTTGCGGTCGTACCTGAACCGCCGGCGGGTGGAAGCCGAACTCGACAAAGAGTTGCAGTATCACCTGGAACGCCAGGTACAAGAGAATCTCCTTGGCGGGATGCCGGCGGCCGAAGCGCGGCTGGCCGCTTTGCGCCGATTCGGCGGCGTCAGCCAGGTTCAGGAGGAGTGCCGGGAAATGCGCCGTACGCAATACATGGACAACCTTTGGCAGGATCTGCGCTATGCCGTCCGCATGCTGGCCAAGAGCCCCGCATTCGCCGCCATCGTTGTGCTAACCCTCGGTCTCAGCATCGGGGCCAACAGCGCCATCTTCAGCGTGATCGACGGGGTGCTCCTGAAGCCGCTGCCGTACCCCCATCCCGACCGCCTCGTGCGGGTTTTCTACCGCAGCCGTTCGTACGCCAAGTTCCCGTTGAACCCGTGGGACTTTCAGGATTTTCGCGCGCGCAACCGCTCCTTCGAGAGCTTCGCCATCTATACACGGGCGGACGCCCAACTCTCCGGCTCCGGCAACCCGGTGAAGCTTTCCATGTTCGGCGTCAGCGCCGGTTATTTCCGCGTGCTTGGGGTTCCGCCGTCACGCGGGCGCGAGTTTCGGTTCTCCGAAGAATGGCCCGGCTCGTCGAATGAGGTCATCCTGAGCGACCGCCTGTGGCGCAATCGGTTCGCGGCGGCGCCGGACATTCTGGGCCGCAAAATCATGCTGGATTCCCGGCCATATACCATCGTGGGCGTCATGCCTCCCGGCGTGGATCACCCGGGGAATGCCTACAACCCGGTGGCCTACGGTGACACGGTGGATGCCTGGTACCCGTTCGAGTTTCAAGGCACTCCCACCAATCGGGGCGCGCATTACACAGAGGGCATCGGCCGCTTGCGGCCCGGCGTCACCCCGGCGCAGGCCGCCACCGAATTGAATTCCATCATGTCGGACCTGGGCCGGCAATATGTAGGCGATCGCGGCTGGACCATCTATACGGTTCCGCTGTCCCAGGAAATTGTCGGCCCGGTTCATCGCCTGCTGCTGGTGTTGCTGGGCGCCGTGGGCATGGTGCTGTTGATCGCGTGCGTGAACACGGCCAATCTTCTATTAGCGCGCGCCACCGCGCGGCAAAAGGAAATTTCCGTGCGCGCCGCGCTCGGTGCCGGACGTTGGCGGCTGGTCCGGCAGATGCTCGCGGAAAGCCTGCTGCTCTCGATTCTGGGCGGCGGATTGGGCGCGCTGCTGGCGGTTGCCGGCGTGCGCGCGCTGGTCACGCTGCTTCCTCCCGGCTTCCCTCGCCTGGCCGCGATTCACGTGAATGCTGCGGTCTTCGGGTTCACCGCCCTGATTGCCCTTTCCACCGGCTTGTTCTTCGGCCTGGTTCCCGCGCTGCAAGCTTCGCGCGCGAATCTGCAGCAGGGCCTGCGCGAGGGCGGGAGGGGCGGCACGGCCAGCGGACGCCAAACGCGCCTGCGCTCCGTTCTGGTGGTTGGTGAAGTGGGCCTGGCTTGCATTCTGCTGGTGGGCGCCGGAGTGATGCTGCGCAGCTTCCTCAACCTGCTCGATACCGACGCGGGTTTCCGCCCGCAGCACGTCTTGACCGCCGATATCTCGCTGCCCTATGCCAACTATCCACACACCCCCCCGATTGCGCTGTTCTATCAAAAGTTGATCGCTAGTTTGCGCCCCCTGCCCGGGGTCCAGGCGGTGGGCGTGGGAACCGATCTCCCGTGGACCGGTTACGACGAAAACCTCAGCGGCTTCACCATCGAAGGCAAGCGGCCGGCGCCCAACGAAGAGTTCCATGCGCGCTACCATTCGGCCTCTCCGGATTACTTTCGGGCCGCCGGCATTCCGCTGGTGCGCGGCCGCTACGTCACGGAACGCGACACCAAGGAAGCTCCGCGAGTGCTCATCGTCAACCGGGCGATGGCCCGGCGTTATTGGCCAGCCGAGGACGTGGTCGGCAAGCGCATCGACTTCTTCGATGAGAAGCCCAAGGAGTCCGACTGGTTCACCGTGGTGGGCGTGGTCGGCGATGTCAAGGACACGCCCGAGAGCCGCCAGGCTGAGCCGGCTTTTTGGTGGGCGCTGCCGCAGCAGCCGTACGCATTCGCCAACATGTCCGTGGTGCTGCGGTCGAGTGGCGACCCGATTCGCCTCACCGGCCAGTTGCGGCTGGCCGTGCGCGATCTGGACCCCAGCCTCGCGGTAGCCCACGTGCGGCTGATGGATCAGATTGCCGCGGACTCCTTCTCCACGCCGCGTATTTCGCTCTACCTGGTGGTGTTGTTTGCCGCGCTGGCTCTATCGCTGGCGGCCATCGGCATCTACGGTGTGGTGTCGTATTCCGTCAATCAGCGGATGCACGAGTTCGGCATGCGCGTGGCGCTGGGCGCCGGTCCATGGCACGTGATGGGACTGGTGATGCGCCAGGGCGTGGCCCTGACCGCCATCGGCGCAGCTTTGGGACTGGCCATCGCGGTGGCCTTGGCGCGCCTCCTGGACAGCATGTTATATGGCGTAAGCGGCCGGGACCCGCTGACTCTGCTGGCGGTGGCGGCGACGGCTGTAGCCACGGCCGCCCTGGCCTGCTACTCTCCGGCGCGCCGCGCCACCAGCGCCGACCCGATCACCGCGCTGCGCTCGGAGTAATCGTCGCCAGCAGCGCCGCGCTCAGTACACCACCGTGAAGCCGCCGTCGGGGCGCGCAACGGCCGCCACCAGGCTCCACGCTGGAACGCTCTCGGCACGGCCCGGGGAACCTTCGGGGTCGCCCCGGCCATCGAAAATCCGCCAGGCGACCGAGCCGCCCTTACCCCAGCTCATCCCTTCGGCCCAGGCTACCAGCGTTTCGCCGCGCGAGTTGCCGGCAATGCTTGGGTACTTGCGGCCCTTGGCTTCCCCGGGCATCGCAACCGGCGTCGCGATCTGGCCGGTGGAGGGATTGACCGCTCCGAACCACACGTTGCCCATAGTCTCCCAGGCCGCCAAAACCCCGGCCGGACTTTCGGACAGGCTCTCCATGCTCATGGTGCAGGCGCCGATGTTCCACTGGGAAATGTCCGCGCCGCGAAACGTCTGGCCGCGGTCCTGGGAGTCGAGCAGATACATATCCCGGTGCACCTGGGCGGTCGCCGAGCGATACAGCACATACAGGTGGCCCCGCCGGTCGGCCAGGGCGTTCATGCCGCAGCAGCCGCAGGCGCCGGTGAGTTGGTCGAAGGCCGGCTTCTCCGGCGCAAAGGTGCTGCCATCGTCGCTGGAGCGCGCCACCCACACCCGCCGGTTGCCCTCGCCTTCGGTGCCGGGAGAGGGCGCGTGCCAAAACACGTAGACATTGCCCGCGCGATCGGCGGCGATGGCTCCGCCGCCATCCAGGCCATACGCCGCGTGGATCAGGTTGCGCTCCGGCTCAAACGCGGTTCCGGCATCGTTGAGCCGCGCCAACAGCATGGGGTGCTTCATCCAGGGTTTCGCCACGCCCGGACGATCCACCTCGTACGTGCCGTTCCAGGCGACATAGACCCGTCCGTTCCGGCCGAGGGCCATATGGGCCCCGCGGATGTTCCCGGTCGCCATCGCGCTGGCCGGATGGCTATTCACCTGGATTGGCGCGGAGAAGGTGGCGCCCCCGTCGGAGGAGCGGACATAATACAGATCGCCATGTTCCGCGAGTCCGCGGAAATACACCAGGCGAAGGACGCCCGCGGCGTCCATTGCCATTTGCGGTTGGATGCCGCCATTCGGCACCCGCACAATCCTGACCGGCGCCGCCGAAACGGTTCGGGCAGCTCGCCCGGCAGGGGCAGCCAACACCAGCGCCAGCATGGCGCACGCCGCAGCGGCTCCAGCGGCAATGGATCTCGGACCGGCGTGAGACTTTTTCTCCATCCTGGGTCGAGTATATCCCAGAAGGAACCAGGCCGCGCCGGCCGGTCCGCACCAGTGAGAAACCGTAAAAAATCTACTCGCGCAAGCCCAAAGCATTCGCACACTGCGTGGGGCATGCTTCAGCTTGCTTCAGCTTGCCCCGCCTCGATTTCTTCACGGCTTCCGAGGCCACAATACCGGCTCCGCGAAGTGGTAATCTAACCTTCGCAATGGACCTGAATCGACGTGACTTCATCGCGGTGCCCGCCGCCGCCGTGGCCGGCTCTTTATTCGCGGCGGAGACGGCTGTACCCTGGCAGCGCAAGATCCGCCGGGTCGGCCAGACCAATATGACCGAACACGATCCGGTGGTGCTCGACGTGGAGCAATGGGCGGATTACTGGGCCAGCCTGAAGGTGGACGCCGTGCTGGTGAGCGTCACCGGCATTCTGGCTTTCTACCAGACCAAGGTGCCTACCACCGCAAGGGCAAGTTCCTGGGCGACCGCGATTTCTTCGGCGATTGCTGCGCCGCCGCCAAAAAACGCGGCCTGCACGTGATCGCGCGCATGAGTCCGGACCTCAATTGGGAGGACGCCGTGGCGGCCCATCCGGAGTGGTTCCAGCGCGACGCGCAGGGCAATCCGGTGCATCACACCGAGGACCCGCGGCTGTTCCGCACCTGCATGTTCACCACCTACATGACCGATTACATGCCGGCCATCATGCGTGAGATCAATTCGCTATACGACGTAGACGGCCTGTTCACCAACGCCTGGCCGCCGCTTGGGCGCGCTGCCCGTTTGCCATTGCGAGCAGTGCCGGCAATCTGCCGCCGGCGGGCACGCATCGAGTATTGGGACAAGTTCAACGAGCGCACCGTCTACCTGTGGAAGCTGTACGATTCCATCGCCAAGGAGAAGAGGGCGGCGAATTTCTATTTCGCCAACCTCGGCGGCGGCATCCGGTCTACGGCCGACCTGGTGAAGCTCGGCGAGATCTGCGAGTGGTTCCAGTGCGACAACCAGGGCCGCGGCGGTGACGATACGCCCATCTGGGGATGCGCGCTGCAGGGCCGGGTCTGCAACGCCGTACAGAAAGGCAAGATGGCCACCAACGTGACGGCGGCCTGGTCCACCGGTACGCCCCGCTGGCGCAACGTGTACAAATCGCGGCAGGAAGAACAGATGTGGTTTGACGAGACGCTGGCCTCGGGTATGGCGCCCTATCACCACATCATCGGCGGCGAAAATGGCATGGGCGAGGACCGCCGCTGGCTGGAGCCGGCGCACAACTATTTCAACTGGATGGCCCGGCACGACGTCCATTTCATCAACAAGCGCTCCATCGCCAACCTGGGCGTGGTGATGGGCCAGCGGACCCACCTGTTCTACAAGCCTCCGCGCGGGGCGCTGATGCGCGAGTACATGGACGGAATGTATTACGCGCTGCTCGAAGGCCGCTTCCTGTTCGATTTCGTGCATGAAGACAAGCTGGCGCCCGAGGACCTGGCGCAAGTATTCCGCGCTGGTGCTGCCCAACATCGCGCTGCTGAGCGACGAGCAGTGCCGGCAATTGCGCGCATACGTGGACGCCGGAGGGTCGCTGCTGGCCACCTTCGAAACCAGCCTGTATACCGAGCGCAACGAGCGCCGCCCGGATTTCGGCCTGGCTGACGTGTTCGGCATCCGGAAGGCCGGGGAAGTCATTGGAACCACGCGGCAATGCGTACCTGGCGCGCATCGAGAAGCCGCATGCGATCCTCAACGGATTCTCCAATACCCACTGGATTCCCGGCGCGGAGAACCGGATTCCCGTCGCGCCGGTGGAGGCCCCGGTTCTGACCGTGGTGCCCGGCTTCGTGGCTTACCCTCCGGAACTGTCGTATCCGCTGCAGCCGCGCACACAGATGAGCCGGCCGTGGTGGTGCGGCAGAAAGGCAAGAGCCGCCTGATCTACTTCCCCGGCGACATCGAGCGCACCATGTGGCGATCCGGCCATACCGACCTGGCGCGGCTGCTGCAGAACTCCATCCGCTGGGTGGCGGGCGCGAATCCGCCGGTTACGATCGAAGGCGACGGGGTGATCGAGGCTTTCGCCTGGGAGACGCAGGCCGGTTTCGCCGTGCACGTCCTGAACTACACGAACCCCGCCATGCACCGCGGATGGATGCGGAACTTCTATCCCATCGGCGCCGCAGAAGGTGCGGATGTCGCTGCCGCCGGGCAGGCGGGTGACCCGCGTGGAACTGCTGCGGGCGGAGGCGGATGTGCCGTTCACGCGGCGGGCCGGGCACTATCGAATTCACCATTCCGAAGGTCGTGGACTACGAAGTGGCGGCGCTCCATTCGGCGTGAGTGGCCGGATTCGCGAATCTGGCGCGCCAGCTCGGCGAGTTGTCCGCCGGCGTGCCCGTGAGAATCGCTAGTCTAGGGCACCCTGGGCGACGGGTCGGGAACGGTTGCCTTGGGGTGTGGATGGAATACCTTCTGCAACACCCGCAACACTACGTTCCGCCGCCTGACGGACGCCGGTTTGCCGGTGTCCGGCTCGGCGGGTGCGGTTGGGCTGGTTTCGTCGGATGGCGCCTCTGGTGCGCTCTGCGGCGAAACGACCGGCGCCACCACGGAGGGCCCCGGTGAGGCGGTGCCGGTTGCAACGTCGGGCCGCGAAGCCGGCGATACCTTCACCGCCGCAACGCCGCTATTTGGTGCGGGCCCCGCTGCATCCGGCACTGAGCCGGTGAAGTGCAGCGCAACCGGGGGCGGCTCCGCGGCTCGCGCCTTGCCCGCCAACCGGAGCGAAGGCTGTCCCCACGGGTTCGGGTTCGGAATCGATGGGGACTCCGCATGGACGGCGGTTTCGGCCGGTTCCGGTGCAAGCGGGGCGGGAAGCGATGCAGGCTGCAGCGCGGGTTGAACCGGGCCGGGTGTATCGGCGGTGCTCCCGCTATCCGCCGGCGGCGCCGCCCTCGGGTATAGCTCAACGGCACTGAACGTCGCGGCTCCCAGAAGTACACAGGCGCAAGCCGCCAGGGCGATCCGGTTTCGCGGCAGGCTGATGTGCGGCAGCCTGATGTGCGGCAGGCCGATGTGCGGCAGGCTGATGCGGGGCGCGTTTTCGGGCTCCGCGGCAGTCCATCCGGCAGCGCTTTCGAGCGCCGTGTAGAAGGCGCCCGCGGTCTGATAGCGTCTGTCCGGCTCCTTCTCGATGGCTGTCAGAATCACCTGGCTGAGCGCCGCACCGGCAGCCGGCTCCACTTCATCCGGCGGCGGCGGCGGAGAGTACTGATGCGCCAGCAGCACCTCAAAGGTGCTGTCACCCGTGAATGGCAACCGGCCCGTGACCACTTCGTAAAGCACCACGCCCGCGGAATAAGTGTCACTGCGCGAGTCGGCCGCCTGGGTGCCTCGCGCCTGCTCCGGCGACATATAGCAGGGAGAGCCGGCGAATGCTCCGGATTGCGTGATCCGCGGGCTGGTGGCCGAGCGGGCCAGTCCGAAATCCGCCAGCTTGACCGTGCCCTCGGGCGTCACGATGATGTTTTCGGGCTTGATATCCCGATGGACCACCCCTACCGCGTGGGCATACGCAAGCGCCGCAAGCATTTCCAGAACCATGGCGATTCCGCGGTCGATGGGGATGCGGCCTCGCGCCAGAACCGCGCTCAGCGGTTCTCCAGGCACCAGTTCCATGACCAGCGCCAAACCGTGCGGCGTGGAGAAAGCGTTGTGAACCGCGGCAATATTGGGGTGGTGCAGGCTGGCTTGCAATTGGATTTCCTGCAGGAACCGCCGCTCTTCCTCCGGCGAATGAAGCCGGCGGTCGGCCAGAATCTTGAGGGCGTCGCGGCGCCGCGTAATGGTGTGCTCGGCCGCATACACTTCGCCGTAAGCTCCGCTTCCGATGGTGGAAAGAATCCGGTAGTCTCCAAGCTGCGTACCCGCTTCAAGACTCATGCCGGCCTCGCGTTGCGCTGTGCATCGGCGGCGGCCTCATCGGACGAAAATCCAGAGGACCGTCAGCAACAGACCGGTACACACACCGGCGGCCCCAATGATGATGACTTGCTGCCGGGACAAGAGCGGCGTGCGGGGCGCCGCCACAAATGCGGGCATAGGCAAACCGGGAGGCGGTTGGAAAGCGCCGGTCCGCGGGATCCCCTCCGGGTTCGCCGCGCGCGGAGCCGGCGAACTGTCCACGGGCGTCGAGGCCGCGGGTTTCGGTGCGCCCGGAGCCGTCCTGACCATCTCGCCGACCGTGACCTTGACCAGCGCTTCATCGAACTCCGCGGCGGTCTGATAGCGTTCGGCCGGGTTTTTCGCCAGCGCCTTCAGCAGGACGGCGCCTAGTTCCTCGGGAACCTTGGGGTTCACCTGGTGGGGAGAAACCGGCGGAGAGCCGACTTGCGCGGCCATCAGCTCAAACTCACTCTCCATGACAAAGGCCGGCCGCCCGCAGATCATCTCATACAAAACCATCCCGAGCGAGTACAGATCGCTGCGGCTGTCCACATCGCCGATCGCTTTGATCTGCTCTGGAGAGATGTACTTCAAATTGCCGATGGGCACCCCGACCTGCGTCAGCCTGGGACTGCCCGCGCCTTTCGCCAGAGCAAAATTGGCCAGTTTGACAATACCGCCCGTGCCGATAATGATGTTTTCCGGAGCGATATTGCGGTGAACGATTCCATGCCGGTGCGCATAGGCCGCCCCGGCGAGGACCTGCCGGGCAATGGCGACCGCGTCCGGCCAGGGAATCGGACCCAGGGTCAACTTATCGGCCACCGTAGGTCCTTCCACCAGTTCCGTGGTGATGACCAACTGATTGCGGAGTTCCAGCGCGTTGAACAGGGTGACGATATTCGGGTGGACCAGCCCGGCATGGACCCGCATTTCCCGCAGGAACCGCTCGGCTTGCTGGGGGTCGCTTTGCGATCCCTCGGGCATGGTCCGCAACGCCTCGATCCGCCCCGCCAGCGTATTTTTCACCCGGAATTCGATGCCGTTTTTCGATCGCTTCAGCACGTCGAGAAACTCGTACCCGGAGCGGGTCTCGCCCACTTGGAATTCCATCGAATCGGTCTCCTGTTGGCAGAAAACCCTGCGGTCCCCTGCCGGTTTGATTCTAAAGCCCGCCTTTTCGGCCGATCAATCCGAAAAACGTTAGTAAACTGGCGTCAACCAAGGTTGGCAGTGGACTAATAAGGTACGGGTGGGGAAAGGGAATGGAAGCAACCATCCAGGCGCAGGACTTGCAGTGGTAGCGCATGCTTTAGCAGGGCCACCGGCCGGGCCGGTTTGAACGAAAGTGTGACCCCCCGCCAGCCGCGGCCTACGAAGAACGCCGCCAATCCGCGCGCATTCATCGCCTGCAAGCTGCGGCCAACCAACTCGGCTATAAACTTGAGCCACAAACGCGTGAGGAGCCGCTAACTGATTGAGCGGCAATGGGGTCACAGGTGAGCTTGCGGTGGTAGCGCATGCTTAAGCTATGCTTTAGCTTGCGCGCCTTAGATTATTTCACGGCTTCTCACGCTCGCCGCTCCAGGCACTACTTTCGGAGCCGCGCGCGTGAGCAACCGGTAGCGGGACAGCACCCAGCGCTGTCACCGCGAAATTTGTTCCCATACATGGACTACTCACCGAGCGTCTGGCGCAACCGCACAACATCTCGCGGTCAGAGACCTGGTTCCCTGCCGCGTGATTCGGTTCGCCCGCCTGCTTGTGCGCGCGGCTCACCAGCAAAACGGAGCCGCCACCAAAGGCAGCGGCCCCCCGTCAGAGGCCTAATATGCGAAATCCAGCTTGGTGGTCGACCCACCCAACTGAATCGAGTTGATGCGCTCGGCAGTGCCCTCCTGCGTGGAATCCACTGCGGTGACCTTGAACTTCTTCTCGTTCGTCTCGACCTTCACGGGGACGCTGACCGATTTGGACGTCCGCACATCCGTAAAGATCGCGTTGGCGCCGTCCACTTTCAGCTTGTACTGACCGGCCGTCAATTGCTGGCTCCCGGCCTTCGCCGGATGGGTGAGGGAAACGTCGTAAGTCTTGGTGGATGCGAATGAAAGGGCGGCAAGCGCCAGGATTCCGGCAAGTAGAGATAGTCTATTCTTCATGATCGATTCCTTTTCCTGAATTGGATTTGGGCGCCGGATTTGGCCATCGAGGCCCAACCGAGGGCCCTTGCGTTTCCGGCTCTATTAAGAGGCCGCGTGCCTTGCACGGCAGCGTCTATGCGGGCCGCGAACCATGGCTACCCGCCTCAGTTCCAGGATACAAAACCGGACCCGCAGGTCAAAATCCAAAGTTTTTATTGGTCGGATGGGTGCCGGCCCGTTGGCACGGGGTCAGTCTTTCACCGGAGTACCATCGGCCTTTACACCCACCTCGTGGGTTCGGCCGCCCCTGCTGTAGGAGGCTTCGTAAGTGATAACCGGCCCTCTGGTAACGGTTTCCACCCTGCCGATCTTCCCTCCCCCGGCGCGCTTTTCGATGGCCGCCCGCGCGGCCGCCGGAAGGCTGTCGATGCCCACCTCCTGCTCGACTTCGATCACCGTTCCAGCGCGGTCGAAGGTCAGGTCGCGCGATTTCCCGCCGGTCACGGTTTCGACTTCAAACTGCACCTGGCCCCCCTCGGTTTCCTCCGAGAGGCCCTTGATCTGGGCGCCTTTGGTCTGCTCCTGAATGGCCTGCTGCACGGCGGCTGGCAGGTCCTTCCATTGAACTTTCTTCTCCGCTGCCGCGAATGTCCCCGCGCACAGGGCCGTCACTATCACCCAACTCTTGGAACGGATCGTCATGGGTGGATTATGCGCCCGCCCACATGAACGCACGATGAAATGCCGCCCCCTGGGAGCGCGGAACCGCGACGCCTCGATTCGGGCATCCTCTCGATAACCAAAGCGCCGCTGCGAGTCCGCCGGACCGCTGGCATGGGGCGGAATCGGGTCATCGGCAGACTGCGCCCCTTAATGCCGTCGCCTGGAGCTAATTCAACGCGATCACGCCACGCGCTGGGATGCGACTCCACGCTTCGGTGGCTGGCACGGCCGACCCCGGCCCAACAACCTGCCGCACCACAGTATTACCTGCCACACACCCGCAACCTCGCCTGAAGCCGGTCCCGCATACCGCACGGCTGCTTTTCACGACGGCGGCTTGCCCCGTGCCCGTTCCATCCACCGTGAAAACCCCGGCGCCACCGCCGTCGGCAAGGCCCACGCCGTGGTCTGCACCCTTCCGGCAGGCGTCGCGCGAACCACCTGCATGACCCTTGGAATCGAAAAGAACGGCCGCAAAGCTTGCCGGTCCGCCCGCACCAACCCTTGAATCCGGTGGCACCGGCGCGGTCGCCTGGCTTCGCACTTCCTCGGGGTCCACGGCAAAGGCATCTTCGGGCCGCGGCCGCCTTGACCTTCCTGGCCTCCCGGCCCTCCCTCACCCTCCGCGAAGGATGTCTTCTGATAAAATTAGGTGTAGCCTCCCCATAAAACAGAAACCATGAAATTTGGCGTGATTGTTTTTCCTGGCAGCAATTGCGATCACGATGCGCTGTACGCGACGGGCCATATTCTCGGACAGCCGGCCGAGTACCTGTGGCACGATTCGGAAGACCTCGGCGACGTGGATGCGATCATTCTGCCGGGGGGCTTCGCCTATGGCGACTACCTGCGCTGCGGGGCTATCGCCAGGTTTTCGCCGGTAATGCGGGCGGTGCGCCGCTTCGCCGCCGATGGGGGGCTGGTGCTGGGGATCTGCAACGGCTTCCAGATCCTGGTGGAGGCGGGCCTTTTGCCCGGCGCGCTAATCCGCAACCGCAGCCTGAAATTCGTCTGCCGCGACGTCCACCTGCGCACGCAAACCTCCAATTCGCCCTTCACCTGCGCGGCGCAGCGGGGCGAAATTCTGCGCCTGCCGGTGGCCCACGGGGAAGGCTGCTATTTCGCCGATGAGCGCACCCTCGACGAGCTGGAGGCCGAGGACCGGGTGGTGTTCCGCTATCTGGACAACCCCAACGGCTCGCTGCGCGATATCGCCGGGGTGCTCAGCCGCGAGCGCAACGTGATGGGGATGATGCCGCATCCGGAGCGGGCCAGCGAGGCGCTGCTGGGGTCCACCGACGGTCTGGTGGTGCTGGAGTCCATGCTGCAGTCCCGCCCGGTACGCGCATGATGACCGAAGAACTGATCGCGCAGCACCAGTTGACGCCCGGCGAATATCGAAAGATAGTCGACATCCTGGGGCGCGAGCCGAGCTACACCGAGCTGGGTATCTTCAGCGTGATGTGGAGCGAGCACTGCTCGTACAAAAGCTCGCGCCTGCACCTGAAGAAGCTGCCCACGCGCGGCAAGCTGGTGGTGCAGGGGCCGGGCGAAAACGCCGGGATCATCGACATCGGGGGCGGATGGGTGATCGCGTTCAAGATCGAATCCCACAACCACCCCAGCTTTATCGAGCCGTTCCAGGGCGCGGCCACCGGGGTGGGCGGCATCCTGCGGGATATTTTTACCATGGGCGCGCGGCCCATCGCCGTCCTGGATTCGCTGCGCTTCGGCCGCCTGGACGATCCCGAAACCGGGGCGCGCAACCGGCGCATCCTGAACGGAGTGGTTTCCGGGATTGCGCACTACGGCAACTGCTTCGGCGTCCCCACGGTGGGCGGGGAGTGCCTGTTCGAGCGCTGCTACGACGGCAACCCGCTGGTGAACGTGTTCGCCCTCGGCGTGTGCCGCAAAGAGGACGTCTTCTACGCCAAGGCGGCCGGGGTGGGCAACCCGGTAATCTATGTGGGCGCGCGCACGGGGCGCGACGGGATTCACGGGGCGTCCATGGCCAGCGCGGAGTTCACCGAGGAATCCAAGCAGAAGCGGCCCAACGTGCAGGTGGGCGATCCGTTCATGGAGAAGCTGCTGCTGGAGGCCTGCCTGGAGGCGATGAAAACCGGCGCCATCGTCGGCATTCAGGATATGGGTGCGGCGGGGCTGACCTGCTCAACCTGCGAGATGGGCAGCCGTGGCGAAGTGGGCATCGATATCGAGCTGGACCGCGTGCCGCAGCGCGAAACGGGCATGCAGGCGTACGAGATCATGCTCTCGGAATCGCAGGAGCGCATGCTGCTGGTGGCCGAAAAAGGGCGCGAAGAGGAGGTTTTCGCGGTCTTCCGCAAGTGGGGGCTGGAGGCGGCCGAAATCGGCGTGGTGACGGGCGATGGCAAGCTGCGCGTGCGGCAGCATGGGGAGATTGTCGCCGAGATTCCCAATCGCGAGCTGGCCGACGAAGCGCCGCTCTACGACCGGCCGCATTCGACGCCCCCGCGCGTGCCGGAGGCGCCCGAGTGGCCCCTCGAAGCCGCGGTGCAGGATACTCTGCCGCAACTGCTGGCGGCGCCCGATATCTGCTCCAAACGCTGGATCTGGCAGCAATACGATTACCAGGTGCGCACCAACACGGTGGCCGGGCCGGGGGCCGAGGCGGCCATTATCCGCATCAAGGAAACCGGCACTTCGGTGGCCATGTCCCTGGATGGCAATGGCCGGTACTGTTATCTTTCGCCGCGCGAGGGAGCGAGGCTGGCGGTGGCGGAATGCTGCCGCAACCTTTCCACAATGGGTGCCAAGCCGGTGGCGGCCACCAACTGCCTGAACTTCGGCAACCCCGAGCGGCCGGAGATTATGGCGCAGCTTGTGGAGGCCATCGAGGGGATGTCGGAGGCGTGCCGCTTCTTCGATACCCCCATCACCGGCGGCAACGTCAGCCTGTACAACGAAACGCTGGGCGAAGGCATTTATCCCACGCCGGTAATCGGGGTGGTGGGGCTGATGCACACCGAGCCTCCAGTGGGGATGACGTTTCAGAATGCCGGCCGGGCGGTGGTACTGCTAGGCGGAATCGGCTCCTCGGACGATGTGCGCTTCGGCGGGACCGAGTATGCCAAGGAAATCGTGGGGCAGCTTTGGGGTCTCCCGCCGCTGCTGGATATGGAATACGAGCTGCGCGTGCAATACGCCATCCGCCGCATTCTGGAGGAGGGTTTGGCGGAATCGGCGCACGATTTGAGCGATGGCGGCCTGGCGGTGGCGCTGGCGGAGTGCTGTTTCGGCCCCGCGGAGATCGGTGCGCAGATCGAGCTGATGTCGCACTCGCGTCCGGAAGTGCTGGCGTTTCATGAAGCGCCCTCGCGGATTCTGATTTCCACAGGGGACCCCAAACGGGTGGCCGCAATTGCCGAGAAATATGAGATTGAAGCGCCGGTAGTCGGGGTTACAATCGAGAAGGGGCTCGAGATCCGGCAGCGCACCGTCACGCTGGGTTCCTGGGAAATCGCGGCGCTCAAAACCGCGTACGAGCGTGCATTCGAATCCTATGTTGGATAAGTTCCGCGAGGAGTGTGGCGTGATGGCGATTTACGGCCATCCGGAAGCTGCCAAGATGGCCTACCTGTGCCTGTACGCGCTGCAACATCGCGGGCAGGAGAGCGCAGGCATCTGTACGGCGGCTGGCGGCGTAATCCATTGCCATAAGGCCATGGGGCACGTTGCCGATATCTTTACCAGCGCCGTGCTGCAGACGCTGCCGGGCCAATCCGCCATTGGGCACACGCGCTACTCCACCACCGGCGATACGGTGCTGCTGAACGCACAGCCCTTTTCGGTTTCGTGCAACAAGGGGCGCCTGGCGGTAGCGCACAACGGCAACATCACCAACGCCGCCGAGCTGCGCGAGGAATTGGGGCGGCGCGGGTCGATCTTTCAGGCGTCCAGCGATACCGAGGTGGTGCTGCACCTGGTGGCGCAATCCTCCGAGCGCACGCTGCCGGGCGCGTTGCGCGATGCGCTGCTGCACCTGGAGGGCGCGTTTTCGCTGGTGCTGTTGGCCCAGGACAGCATTATTGTGGCGCGCGATCCGAACGGGTTCCGGCCGCTGGCCATCGGGGAGATGGAAGTCAAGGGCGGCGGCAAGGCGTATGTGTTCGCATCGGAAACCTGCGCCTTCGATCTGATCGGCGCGGTCTACCTGCACGATGTGGAGCCGGGCGAGATGGTGATCGCCGGGCCCGACGGATTGCGGCGCGAGCGCTACGCCCCCGAGCGGCAGCTCTCCCAGTGCGTCTTTGAGCACGTGTATTTCTCGCGGCCGGATTCGATCGTGTTCGGGCGCTCGGTAGAGGAGTCGCGCGAGAACCTGGGGCGCCTGCTGGCGCGCGAATGCCCGGCCGATGCCGACCTGGTGGTGCCGGTGCCGGATTCCGGAGTGGCGGCGGCGATCGGTTATGGCGATGAATCGGGGCTGCCATACCGCCAGGCGCTGATCCGCAACCACTATGTGGGCCGCACGTTTATTGAGCCGTCGCAGGCCATCCGCGATTTCGGAGTCAAGCTCAAACTGAACCCGGTACGCCATCTGCTGGAGGGCAAGCGGGTGGTGCTGGTGGACGATTCGCTGGTGCGCGGCACCACCAGCCGGAAGATCGTGCGCATGGTGCGGCAGGCGGGCGCGCGCGAAGTGCATATGCGGATTTCGTGCCCGCCCACGATTTCGCCGTGCTTCTACGGAGTGGATACGCCCACGCGCGGGGAGCTGATCGCCTCCAGCCACACCACCGAAGAGATTCGCCGCTTCGTGGAGGCCGATTCGCTGGGGTACCTCTCGATCGCCTCCTTGCGCAAGGCAGTGGGCGATGTGCGCGGCGAATACTGCTACGCCTGCTACACGGGCGACTATCCCACGGAGCTGGTGCAGATCGAAGAACTGGTGGCGGCGGGCGAGAAGCGGCGCTGATGAGGCGAGGAAACGGGGCCCGGTTTTCACCGCGGAGACGCGGAGGGCACGGAGAAGGCGCGGAGAAAAGCAAGAGAAGGGGAAGCGCACCCGTTCTCGGCGCGATTCGCTTGGTTTTCTCCGCGCCTTCTCCGTGCTCTCTGCGTCTCTCCGGAAACTCCGCTCCCTCCGCGGCCTTTCCTTCCTTTGTGTCTTCTCCGCGTTTCCTCCGCTCCTCCGGGCCCAGAGGGCACCCCCCGCGTCGAATGGGCCCCGCCGCTGGCCTGTCTTCTCCGCGTTTCCCCCGCCCCTCCGGGCCCAGAGGGCACCCCCCGCGTCGAATGGGCCCCGCCGCTGGCCTGTCGGGAGTTTCCTCGCGCCAAGAACATCGACATCAATCGATGCCTGTGCTCTGCGGTGAAGACGGGCATCTCCTCCCCACGAGGTCCCGATGACCCTCCTGCTCGATGGCAACTCCCTGGCAATCGCCGATGTGTGCCGCGTGGCGCGGGCGGCTACCAGCGAGGTTTCGCTGGCGCCGGGCGCGGTGGAAGCGATGCTGGCTTCCCGCGCGCTCATCGAGCGGCTGGCCGATGGCGACGCTCCCATTTACGCGGTGAATACGGGCGTGGGCCTGCTGGCCAACGTGCGCATCCCGCGCGGCGATCTGGAACAGCTTCAGCGCAACGTGATCCGATCGCACGCGGCGGGTGTGGGCGACCCGCTGGCGCGCGAGGTGGTGCGGGCCATGATGCTGATCCGCGCCAACGTGCTGGCCAAGGGTTTTTCGGGCATCCGCCCGCTGGTGGCCGAACGCATTTGCGATCTGCTGGCGCGCGGGGTCACCCCGGTGGTGCCTTCGCAGGGGAGCGTGGGCGCCTCGGGCGACCTGGCGCCGCTGGCGCACATGGCGCTGGTGCTGATGGGCGAAGGCGAGGCCGAACTGGCGGGCCAGCGGATGGCCGGCGGCGAAGCCCTGGCGCGCGCGGGCATTCCTCCAGTCGAGCTGCAGCCCAAGGAGGGCATCAGCCTGATCAACGGCACGCAGGCAATGCTGGCAATCGGCTGCCTGGAACTGGAGGCGGCCGAGCTTCTGGCGGAGAGCGCCGACGTGATTTGCGCGCTTTCGCTGGATTCGCTGCGCGGCACCCCGCGGGCCTTCGATAGCCGCATACACGAAGCGCGCCCGCATCCCGGGCAACTGGCCAGCGCGGCGCGGCTGCGGCAGTTGATCGAGGGCAGCGAGATCCGCCAATCGCACCTGATCTGCCGCCGCGTGCAGGACGCCTATTCCCTGCGCTGCGCGCCGCAGGTACACGGGGCGGTGCTCGACACTCTGGCCGAAGCGCGGCGGGTGTTTGCCATCGAGGTGAATGCGGCCACCGACAATCCGCTCGTGTTCGGCGACGAAATTCTTTCGGGCGGCAATTTCCACGGCGAGCCGGTGGCCTTCCAACTGGATTTTCTGGCGGTGGCGCTGGCTGCGCTCGCGGGCATTTCCGAGCGCCGCATCGACCGGCTGGTGAACCCCGCGCTGAACGAGGAACTGCCGGCCTTTCTGGCGGGCAATGCGGGTTTGGAATCGGGGCTGATGATGTGCCAGGTGACCGCCGCCAGCCTGGTGGGCGAGAACCGCGTGCTGGCGCATCCGGCGTCCACCGGCTCGATCACCACCAGCGGCAACAAAGAAGATTTCGTCAGCATGGGGATGACCTCGGCTGTGAAGTTCCAGCGCATCGTGCGCAACACCCGGGCGGTGCTGGCCATTGAGGCTCTGGCCGCCGCGCGGGCGCTGGACTTGCTGGCGCCGCTGAAAACCAGCGCGGTCCTCGAGCAGAAGCGCGCGCGCATCCGCGAGGTCTCGCCGCCGATCACCGGAGACCGGCCGTTCCATCGCGATATCGCCGCGCTGGAAGGGCTGATCGCCGCCGGCGGGCTGCGTTAGGCTGCCGCTACCGCAGATAGGTCTTCAGCGCATCGATCAAATCCTGCGCGGCCTGGGTCTGCTCATCGGTGGGGTCGCGGGCGGGGTCCAGCACGTGAAAGCGGATGTGCCCCTCGATCACCTCCGCCATCAGCGAATCCATGGCGCCGCGGCACACCGAGATGGCATGCAGCGTGTCGGAGCACTCCACTTCCTGATCCAGGGCGCGTTCAATCGCATCCACCTGGCCTCGAATGCGGCGCACACGGTTCAGCAGTCTTTTTTTCTCTTCGGTGGTGTGGGCCATCGCGCAATTCTCCTTTACAAGTATACCCCCAAGGGTATATCCTGAGGGCGTCGAGGGTGAGTCGAAAAACGCCTCCTGGATTACAATTGTATGAGTTTTTGGACCCGGCCCTGGATTCTGTTCGCGCTTGCCGCGCCGCTCAGCGCGCAAGCGCCATCCACGCCCGCCGCGGATTCGGCGAGCGCTCCCGCGCCCCCTCCCGAGCGCTGGAACTTGTATTACCAGGCCACCTCCATCGGCGATGAGCATGGCACCTTCCACTCGCCTTATAGCGGACCGTTCAGCTTGCAGCCTTATCCCGAACATGACGCTTCGCTGACCGCGACCTTGTATTTCGCCCTGCAACTGTTCTCCAACACGCAGCTCTACGTGAACCCCGAACTGGCCGGCGGACGCGGCTTCAGCGGCGTGGACGGTCTTGCCGATTCCCCCAACGGCGAGCTGCCGCGGGTCGCTTCGGCCACTCCCAAACCGTATCTGGCGCGCGCTTACATCACCCAGGATTTCGGCTTCGGAGACTCGCGCGAATCTTTCGAAAGCGACGAGAACCAGCTTGCCGGCTCGCGGCCCATCACGCGCTACAGCATCTCCATCGGGCGTTTCTCGGTGACCGATTTTTTCGATGACAACGCGTTTTCTCACGACCCACGGACCCAGTTCATGGGCTGGGCCGTCATGTACAACGGCGCCTGGGATTATCCCGCCGATACGCGCGGCTACACCTGGGGCTGGGTCCACGAATTTCATACCCGCAACTGGTCGGTGCGCTACGGCAGCGCCGCGGAGCCTAAAGTGGCCAACGGGCTGCGCTTCGACCGGCGGCTGTTCCGCGACCGCGGCGATATGTTCGAAGGCGGGCGCGATGTTTCCGTGCACGGCCACAAGGGTACCGTGCGCCTGCTGGGCTTTCTGCTGCATACCGATTCGGGCAGCTACGCCGAAGCCCTGGCGCTGGCCCGCGAGACGGGCACGCGCCCGGACGTGACCGCAACCCGCGAGGTGGGCCGGCTGAAGTACGGCACGGGCATCAGCGCCGACCAGGAAATCACCAGGAATGTGGGCGTGTTCATGCGCCTGGGCTGGAATGACGGCAAGACCGAAAGCTTCGCCTTTACCGCCATGGACCGCCTGGCCGAGGGCGGCATCTCCGTCAAAGGCACCCGCTGGAAGCGCCCCAACGACACCGTGGCGACAGCTTATATCGCCGGCGGCATTTCGGGCGTGCACGCCTCCTACCTGGCGGCCGGAGGGTACGATTTTCTGATCGGCGACGGCCGGCTGAACTACGGCCCGGAGCTGGTTTGGGAAAGCTACTACAGCGCCAGGGTGCTTAAGCAACTCACCGCCAGCTTCGATCTGCAATACGACACCAACCCGGCCTACAACCGCGACCGCGGCCCGGTGTGGATCGAAAGCATCCGGCTGCACCTGGCGGGCGCGGTGAAGAAATAAGTAGCGCCCGGCCTTACCACCCGCCCATGCCACGCAGCCAACGGCGCAGCACCGGCAGCACTTGCAGTTGGTCCACATGGTCGGGCGCGGAGTTGCCGGCGTATCCCAGCAGCAGGACGTGGCTCGCCCTCCCTGCTAAACGCTACGCCGTTACACGCGTTTCATCGGGAAAATCAAAATACTCGTTCCAACGGCGGCAACACACCGCTTATGAGAAGGTCTTGGATCTCTCGTCTGCGTGTTTCGTTGCCAAACGTCTTTCCAGAACCATTTGGGAACTTTCGACCTCGCAGAAACGTAATGTTGTCTTGTGATATATTGCAGACAAATATATGTTCAACCAAGCCATGAGCCCTGAATGGAAGAAGGGCAGCGCGGAGTTGCTGCTTTTCTGCTCATCAACACCACCATCCTGGTGGTCGGGCTGTTCGCGGTACTGAGTTGGGATTCCACCTTCCCCAATCGCCGCGACGTGCTGGTGCTGGCGCCGTTGCCGGTGCGCGGGCGGACGATTTTTCTGGCGAAAATTGCGGCGGTCGCGACCGCTCTCGGCCTGACGGTGGTGATGCTGCACTCGCTCGCCGGGCTGTTCTGTCCCCTGGCCCTCAATCGAACGGTGCCCGCCCGAACCCTCCCAGACCTTCGCTTCGATCCGGCCCTCGCGCCAGTCAGCGCCGCCAATCTGCAAGCGGTGCTCGACCGCGATCTGTCGCAAGCCCTCTACACTGGACTGCTCGCGCCCGGATCCCCCGCCGGCGTCTCCATCGGCGTCTCCACGCACGGCGTTCGCCGCATCTTCTCTGATGGCGCCGCGCGGCCGGACTCCTTCTTCGAAATCGGCTCCATCACCAAAACCTTCACGGCCCTCATCCTGGCGCAAATGATCGAGCAGGGCAAGGTGCGGCTGGATCAACCGGTGCGTGAATTGTTGCCCGCCGGACTCGTGGCCAAGTCCGCCGGCCGCGAGATCTCGCTGCTCGATCTGGCCACCCACCACTCCGGCCTGCCGCGCATGCCCGGCAACTTTCACCCCGCGGATCGCACTCGCCCGTTCGCCGATTTCCATACCGGGCAACTCTACGAATTCCTTCGCATCTATCCCTGGGGCGTCAAGAACCCGCTCCCGACCCGTTTTGCATACAGCAATCTCGGATTCGGTCTGCTGGGCCACGCGCTGGCCCTGCGCGCCTCCACGGAATATGCCGCGCTGCTCGAACAGGAAGTCACCGCGCCGCTTGGCCTGCACGATACCGTGGTCGCACTGTCGCCCGACCAACGCCGCCGCTATCTCCAGGGACACGACGACAAGCTCCAGCCGGTTCCCGACTTGGAAATTGACGGCCTCGCCGGCGCCGGCGCCATCCGGTCCACCGCCGGCGATATCCTTTCCTACCTGGAAGCCCAACTCCACCCCGAACGCTGGCGCGGGGCCGGGACGCTCGGCGATGCCCTCGCGCTTTCCCACGTGCTGCGAGCCGATGCCGGCAACGGCACGCGCATCGCGCTCTCCTGGATGTACGACACCGCCAGCCAGACCTACGAGCACAGCGGCGACACCGTCGGATTCGCCGCGCACGCCTTCTTTTGTCCGAAGAACGACTCCGCCGGCATCGTCCTCGTCAACAAGGTCAACAACGACGGTTTGGCCCACCTCCTGGGCATCCACATCCGCCAGCGTATGATGGGCGAGCGCGCCCAATCGCTGGCCTACGTCACCATTCCCGCTACCGGCGGCGTGCTGAGCTTCCTCCGCATGTTCGCCACATATTGGTTCGTGATGCTGGCTTCCGGCGCGTTCATTTTCTGTTGCGTGCTGGGTCTGCAGGGGCTGACCGCGCAACTGCTGCCGCGACAGCTTTTCTTGCGCCTCTCGCCGTTCCTCCAGATGGGGGCGCTGTGCCTGTTCGTGTGCGTCTACATTCTGCAACTGCTGGAGGCTGGCTCCTTCGACCTGCTGGCGGGGCTGGCCGGCGGCCCTCTGGGGTGGTCGCCCGGGTTCTGGTTCCTGGGGATGTTCCAGCAGTTGAACGGATCGCCCTTCCTGCCGGTGTTGGCCCGCCGCGCGTGGATTGGACTGGCGGTGGCGGGATCGGTCACCGCGGTGGCCTACCTGCTCTCGTACCTGCGCACGCTGCGCCAGATCGTCGAAGAGCCGGATATTCTGCGTGGATCGCGCCGGGCGGGCTGGTGGCCGGCTCTCGGCGATTCGCTCTCCCGCGCGGTGATGCAGTTCAGCGCCCGCTCGCTCGCGCGCAGCCGCCAGCACCGCATCATTCTGGCGTTTTATTTAGGAGTGGGCCTGGCGGCGACCATCTTTCTTCTGAGAGTCCAGCGGGAGGCCGGGGACAGCTCCTTAGACGATCCGGTCAACCCGCGCCTTTTGGCGGCCAGTATCCTGATATTGGCCGCTCTGGCAGTGGGAACGCGGGTGGTGTTTGCGCTCCCCTTCGATCTCTCCGGAAACTTCCGGGAAGTCCTTTATTTTCAGCGGGCGCAAATGGCGAAAATGTCGGCCAAGCGTCCCCTCGTTTTTCTTCTCCGCTTTCTTCTCCGCGCTTTCTCCGCGTCTCCGCGTCTCCGCGTCGAATGGGCCCGCGCCCGCCGCTAGCCTCGATTCCCACGCAAAATAAGTCACCTAACACGAATAACGTCTGGACAGCGGGAATCATCTTGGAACCGGGCAAGTGAGCGGTGGTGACCACACGGTTGAGATCGATGCGATCCAACAGAGGGACGAATAGGAACAGACCAGCCAGTGGGGTACGGAAGGCACGGGGAGACAGATCCAATTGGCGGATGTCGGCGACCTCGGCGATGTCCGGCTTGACGGTGGGGGGACGCTCGACGTCGGCCCGGCGGGGAAGACGAGAGAAGCCCTCTTCGCGAAGCAAGACGGTGAGGGAGTTGATGGAGATGGGGAGGTGGAGAGCGTCGAGTTCCTGGCGAATGTCGTAAACGGAGAGATTGCGTTTGCGCATGGCGACAGCCAAATCCCGCACGCGGTCACGAGCGGGAGCGGACTGGGGACCGCGCTGCGGCAGACGGAAGAAAGATGCGCGTTTATGGGGATCGTGTCGGAACTGGTGGCAGAGGACGCGGAAGGAGGAAGGAGAATAGCCAAAACGGCGTGCGACGTCGCCAGACGGCTCATCCTCGACGAGGAAGGCGCGGAGAGCTTCGTACTGACGCTGCAAGGGGAACTGGGGGGCGAGAAAGAATTTCTCATCGGAGGGAGTGATTATGTGATCCACATTACTGGAAGGCATAGTTCCATGATGCTATAAGAACATTAAACAATCAAGGCGTTTTGAATGTTTAAAGCCGCAATGAGCATCACGAAGCCCATAATACTTGCATATCTATGGCATGTATCCATCAACACAGATGGCTGGTCTCAAACTCTGCGTGGACCGGATAGTGCATCATGATTATAATTATCAGTACTGTATATATCTAATGACACCAGCGGAAACACTGGATTTTAGTAGCGTCTTGACAAAAACTCGTGCTCAAAGGGGGAGCGTGGGAATCGAGGCTAGCCTGTCTGGAGTTTCCTCGCCCCAAGAACATCGACAGCAGTCGATACGTGTGCTCCGCGCCAATTGGATTTTCCTCGTGGCGCCGATTCAGGGCGGCCTGCGGCTTCTGCTGGCGCGGCGGCGGGCGTTTCTGCTGATTGCGGTGGCGCCGGTCGTGCTGATTGCGGCGGCGCTGTTTCCCGCCATCTGGCCGTGGCCGGCGGCGATGGCCCATGTGACGGTGCTCGCTCTGCTCGGCTTCCTGCTCGCGGAACTCTGCCTGATGGGCTTTCAGAAGATTCCGTTCGCCTGTTCCTACCTTCCCGGCAAATCGAATTTCCATCTGACCTTCTGGCTGTGCGTCGGGCTGATCATCAAGCTCGTCGACACAGGAGCGGAGGGTGAGCGGAGCGCGCTGGAAAATCCCCTCGCTTTCGCCGCGTTGCTGGCGGTGCTGTCGGCAACCGTGGTCTTCTTCCGCTGGCATAACAGGCGTCGCGTGGAATCCGATACGGAGCTGCTGTTTGAAGAGGAGCCATCCTCCATCGTGCTTTCCTTGGGATTGCCGCTCGACGGCGGCCGGCCCGCCGTACCGGAGTTGGCCGTGGAAAGACCGGGGGCGTAAACGCTGCGACCGCACTCACAGCGGCTTCAGCTCGCCAAGCATGGTGGGAACCAGCTCCGAAACGGTCGGATGGATATTCACCGCGTGCTCGATCACGGTGTACGGCGCGCGCGCGTACATCACATCCAGAATGCAGTGGATCACTTCGTCGCCGCCCGTGCCCAGGATTGCGGCGCCCAGAATCTCCCTGGACTCCGCATCCACCAGCGCTTTCATGAAGCCCTGCGTTTCGCCCTTCTCCACCGCCCGGCCGACCCGGGTCATAGGCCGCTTTCCTATCAGCACGCGGCGCCCGGAAGCGCGCGCCTCGTGCTCCGTCATCCCGGCCCGCCCCAGCGGCGGATCGACGTAGAGGTTGTAAGCGGTGATGCGGTCCGTTACGCGGCGCGTGCCATGGTCCAGCAGGTTCGCCGCCACGATCTCATAGTCGTTGTACGAGGTGTGTGTAAATCCGCCGCGGCCGTTGCAATCGCCCAGCGCCCAGATACCGGGCACATTGGTGCGTAGTTGGTCGTCCACCACGATGTGCCCGCGGTCGTCGCGCACCACGCCGGCTTTCTCCAAACCCAGGTCGGCGGTGTTCATCGTTCGTCCCATCGCCAGCAGGAGATGCGACCCGCTCACCTCCGGCGCGCCTTCCGTGCATTCGTTACGCGCCATCACGTCATTCCCGTCTTTGGCCAAGGCAATGCAGGTTGCGTTAAGGCGAACCTGGATGCCCTCCCGCTCCAGGATCGCCTGCACCGCGGCCGATACATCCTCATCCTCGCGGGAAATCAGCCGGGAGGCCCTCTCGATGATGGTCACCTGGCTGCCGAAGCGCCGGAAAATCTGCCCGAACTCCAGGCCCACATAGCCGCCGCCGACAATCACCAGGTGCCGCGGCAGCGTGTCCAGATCCAGCAGCGTGGAATTGGTCAGGTAGGGCGTGTCCGCCACTCCGGGGAACGCCGGTATGGTTGCCCGGCCGCCCACGTTGATGAAAATCTTCTCCGCCGCCAGCAAGTCCTCGCCTACCCGTACCGTATGAGCCGATTCGAATCGCGCGTGTCCCTGATACACAGTGCAGTTTTTCAGGCCTCGGAGCCAGGCTTCCACACCCGTTCTCGACTTTCCGGAAATCTCGTCCTTGCGGGCTTTGACGCGCTTCATATCCACGTTGACCGGGCCTTCGAGCGCGACGCCGAATTCGGCCGCACGGCGGGCCATGTTCGCGGCGTAAGCGCTGGCCACCAGGGTCTTCGTTGGAATGCAGCCCGTATTGACGCAGGTTCCACCGAAGAGTTTGCGCTCGATAATCGCGACCCGTTGGCCCGCACCGGCCAGCCGGGCCGCCAGAGGGGGTCCCGCCTGGCCCGTCCCGATCACGATGGCGTCGAATGTCTGATTCATTACCCCTCCGCGCGGTAAGTGGGAGAGCGGCCGTTCTTCGTGCGCCCGGCGCTGCCAACTCATGTTGTACCAGTACAGAGACTTCTGGCAGGGCAAAAGGTTCCGCGATTTGTATTCTACGATCCTAGTAAGTCGCCACTTGGCGGCGCTACGCTGCACTGTTGGCGCCTTCGGCAGGGGATTCCCAGACCACCGCGCGATTCTGCCTCATCCAATCGTCGACGCAGGGTTGGTAGCGGCTCTCCAGAACGTTGCGCTTGATTTTCAGCGTGGGGGTGACGAAGCCGTTGCCCACCGTCCAGGGCCCCTGCGCCACCACTACGAAACCAAGCTGCTCATGCGGGTCCAACTGCGTGTTGACGGTATTCATCAAGTCCAGCAGGGTTTGCTCGATGGCGGCACGCTCGGCGGGGTGCGAGGTCCCCTTGCGGGCACCCTTCAGCAGGGCCGCCGCCCGGGCCGCTTTGAACGAAAGTGTGACCCGCCGCCGTCCGCGGCCTACGAAAACGCTACCAATTCCGTGCGCATTCATCGCCTGCAAGCTGCGGCCAACCTAAACTTCAACCCACAAACGGCCGCGTGAGGAGCCGCTAACTGATTGAGCGGCAATGGGGTCACAGATGAGCCAGCAGGACCACGGCGAACGGGCGGGGCAGGCCGGCGCCCATCTCCCGCCGATCAGCCAGAAGGTGGCTCCCGCGATGGAGTCAATATTTTCGCCCACGGGCGTGTAAACCCTCGGCTCATAAAGATGGAGGCCGGGCAGAACGTCCCGGCGGTTGTCGGGCGATTACATCGTCGCGACGACATTCTCAACGGACAGACGCTCGTTCAGAATCAGCCGCCGGAGCGTCCGAAGATTGTTCAGCATGCGGCGGCTTTTGTGCACGTGGCAGCCCAGCATTTTCATCTTGTAGATAGCCAGGTCGATAGCTTGCGCGCGGCGCACTTCGCCGTCGCGCAGGGCCCGGTCGCGGTCGCGCTTCAAATCGCCCATCACTTCCAGGGTGGTAGCGGCCAGGATGTTCATGTACTCGTGAGCGCTCTCGATCGAATCGAAAGGCTGTTCGATGGCTTCAGCGAACATAGGCTCAGCTCCCGGGCGCGGCAAGCACCCCACGGTTCCTGCCAGACACACCAGGCGCGCGCAATAGAGAAGCCGGGACCCGCGGCGCAGCCACGGGTTGGCGAAGCAGAAGTAGCCTCTCGCTCTCCGCTGCCACTACGTCTGCGACCGCGTGATTAGGTTCGCCAGCCTGCCAACATGCGCGGCTCAACATCGAATCGGAGCCGCGACCATACGGAGCGGGATCTCGCGGTCGCGGACCTACTCCCAATTTTGCGGGCGGCCATCCGTGTGCAGCGGACCGCCAGAAACCGCCGCGGCCGGTACGCTAAGCTGGTCAACACCGGTGATGCTCAAATGAAAGGGTTGCACACCTTGCGGCGCCAGCAGTGGATTCCGCAACCGATCGAGGAAGTCTTCACCTTTTTCTCGGACGCCCGAAACCTGGGCGCGATCACTCCGCCGTGGCTCGGATTCCGCATGCTCACGCCCGGCCCGGTTCGCATGGTGGCCGGCACCGACCTGCGCTACCAACTGAGCTGGCACGGCCTGCCGGTGCGTTGGACCACCCGGATCCGGCGCTGGGAGCCGCCGGTGCGGTTCATCGATGTGCAGTTGTCGGGACCGTACCGGCTCTGGCACCACACTCACCGGTTCGAAGCGGCGAGCGGCGGAACGCGGATGAGCGATGTGGTCCGCTACCGCCTGCCGCTGGGGTGGATCGGCCGGGCGGTCCACGCGCTCAAAGTGCGGCGCGACCTGGAAGGCATTTTCGAATATAGGCGAGAGCGGATCTGCCAATTGCTCGGCGGGCGGCCGTGAGCCAAGGGCCGGCGCTGCTGTGGCTCCGGCAGGATTTGCTCCTTGCGCACAATCCGGCTTTGTGCGCCGTGGAGCGCGTTCGCCGGTGATTCCCGTGTTCCTCTGGGCGCCGGAAGAGGGAGGCACCCGGACGCGCCTGGAGCGGCGTCGCACGGGTGGCGCCGGGTTCCGGAGGCGGAGCGTATCCGCCGCCATTGTGGTCTTGCCGAAGCACACGGTAGAGATCTGGCGCGCTGCAGAATATTAAGGCTCCGGCGGGAGAGACGCTACAGCACCTGCGGCGCTTCGCTCAGCTTGATCCTGACGCGCTCGCTCTGACCGTTGCGATACAGGGTCAGTTCCAGCAGGTCTCCTGGCCGTTTGCGCGAAAGAGCGCGTGTCAGGGACTCGTTGCCATCTACCTGCCGTCCTTCAATGGCGGTGATGAAATCGCCTCCGATGGGCAGCGGATAATTGCCCACCAGGACGGTGCGGCGCGGTCCACGGATGCCGAATTCCTCAGCCGGCGAACCGGGATCGACGCGGATTACCAGCAGACCGCCCTCGGTGGGCAGGTGGAGCGCATCGGCCAGATCGCCCGAAATGAAGATGGTCTGGATGCCCAGGGGCGCCAGCCGCGAGATGTGGCCGGACTGCTGGAACTCCTCGAGCATGCTCTTGACGCGGTTGATGGGCATGGCGAAGCCCATGCCGATATTGCCCTGCTGGCTGTCGGTAGCGGTGTAAATGGCGGTGTTGATGCCGATCACGTTGCCGTGCGAATCGAGCAGCGGGCCGCCGCTGTTGCCGGGGTTGATGGCGGCGTCGGTCTGGATCATCCCTTCCAGCTGGCTGTCCATCTTCGGTCTGGATGGTGCGGCCGAGCGAACTGACAATGCCGGTGGTGAGCGTGCCTGCGAATGGCCGAAGGGATTGCCGATGGCCAGCACCTTCTGGCCCACCACCAGCCCGTCGGAATCGCCCAGCCGCAGGGCCGGCAATTTGCGTCCGGCCTCGATCTTGATCAGCGCCAGATCGTCTGCGCGGGTCGGTGACCAGAATTCGGGCCTTGAAGGTCTTCTTGTCGGCCAGCGTGACGGTCAATTGCGAGGCGCCGTTGACCACGTGGTTGTTGGTGAGAATCTCGCCATCCGAATTGAGGATGAAGCCCGAGCCGGCGCCTTCCACGGGATACACCTGGAAGAACCAGTCCTCGCGGAAAGCCCGCGAAGTAATGTTGACGGTGGCCGTCGCTGGCGGTGCGGTAGATATCGATGTTGTTCTGCTCGTCTGCTGTGAATCCTGTGCCGGATGCGGCCACGGCAGGTTCGTTCCACAGGCGCTCAACGTTGTGTACCGGCCGTAATACGGCATCCCAGTGTCCCGCCGACGTGACGTAGAGAAAACCGGCCACCAAGACGGCGGCCCACAGGAACGGCCGAAGAACTCTCATGATTCGATTCTCCGTAACGCTTCGTAGACGGCACGAGTCTGCCGCAGCGTGTCTTCTTTTTCCCCCGATGTGTCTATGACGAAATCGGCAAATTTCCGTTTCTCAGCCAAGGGCATCTGGCGGCTCAGGCGAGCCCGCACGTCCGCCAGATTGGCACCTTCGCGGCGCAGGGCGCGTTCCACCTGGCGGTCTTCCTCACATACTACCAGTATGATACGGTCGAACCGTTTGTGAGAGCCGGTTTCGATCAGGATGGCGGCTTCCACCACCGCGATGCCGTGGGGTTCGCGGGCGGCGAATTCGGCCAGCAGTTGCTCTTCGCGGCGCACCACTGGCGGATGGACCAAGCTGTTGAGCCGCGCCAGGCGGTCGGGCGAACCGAACACCTCGGCCGCCAGGGCACGCCGGTCGATGGCGCCCTCCGCGCCCAGGATGGTGCCGCCGAACTCCTCTACCACCTGCTGGTAGGCTTCGCCGCCCGGCGCCAGCACTTGCGTGGCCCAAGAGGTCGGCCTGGATCAGCAGGCAACCGTAACTGGCCAGGGCCTCTCCGACGAATGTCTTGCCGCAGGCTAAGCCTCCGGTCAGCCCGGCCTTCAGCATAAGCCGGCGCGCCGCTCGGCGGATGCCACCGTATTGGCCATGAGCATGGCGATGGTAAGCGGACCCACGCCGCCCGGCACGGGGGTGTAGGCGGAGGCCATTTCGCGCACGGCCACGGGATCTACATCGCCCACCAGAACGCTGCCTCGCTGGTCGAAGGACGCGAGTTTCTCGGGCATATCGCGGAAGATACGGGCGGCCTCTTCGCGGTTGTCCACGCGGTTCATGCCCACGTCGATGACGGTGGCGCCCGGTTTCAGATAATCCGCGGTGACCATGGCGGCGCGGCCGATGGCGGCCACCAGGATATCCGCCTCGCGGCAGACGGCGGGCAAGTCGGGCGTTTTGGAATGGCAGATGGTGACCGTGGCGTGCTCATGCAGCAGCAACAGGGCGACGGGCTTTCCCACGATGTCGCTGCGGCCCACCACCACGGCGCGGCGCCCGGCGATGGGGATCTGGTGGCGCTTCAGCAGTTCCAGAATTCCGGCCGGCGTACAGGCGCGCGGGCCGGGCAAACCGGCCACCAGGCGGCCCACGTTGCAGGGGTGAAAGCCATCCACGTCTTTTTCGGGATCAACCGCCAGCAATACGCGGCGCGTATCCACCTGCAAGGGCAAGGGAAGCTGCACCAGGATGCCGTCCACGGCGGGACGGGCGTTCAGGGTGCCCACCAGTTCCAGCAAGTCTTCGGTGGAAATGGACGCCGGCAGAGTGAGGGTTTCCGAACAAATGCCCAGGTCGTGGCAGGCCTTCACTTTGCCGCGGACGTAGATTTCGGAGGCCGGATTGTGCCCCACCAAAACCACCGCCAGCGAGGGCCGGTGGCCCTGGGCGGTTAGCGCCGCAACACGCGGCTGCAGTTCGCTTTTGATCTGATCACGGACGCGATTTCCGTCGAGGACGAGCGCCATTCTCTTCAATCATAGCGTGGCGACGGCGGGGCGCCACCTGCAAACGGAGCGACCGGGCGAGCGCCTGGGCATCCTCCGCCTGAAGCTGGGCGTGGAGATCGGTGGCCACCTCCAGGAACTTGCGATAGCGCGGCTCCCAGATGCGCAGAAAAGGCCGTGGGTCGAGGCGCCCCTCCACCGGCCCGCGCTCGTAAAGCCGGTTTTCGAGGGCCTGGTTTACCAGGTTCTTTTCCAGACGCTCGCGGCAAGCGTCCTTCAGGATGCCGGCCAGCCAAAGCAGCTCCTGGCGGTCCAGCCGCGCCAGTGGATTCTTGGGGAGGGACATGGGAGGAACTGAAGCTCTAGACTACCATTCCGAGACGCCGGTTGGCGGGGGGCATGGAGATCAGCGGAGCCCGCGGACGCGGACGGCGGAACGCGGATCTTATGGTCGGTCCGGGCAGCCGCCCGGAGTGGCATGCCTGATATGATGGATCAGGTGGCCGGGCAGCCCCGCGGCGGAACGTCCCGGCTATTCAGCCCCCGCAACCGCGGCGATTGGGTTGCGCGGAGATGGGCCGGTAGCTCAGTAGGTAGAGCATGTGCCTTTTAAGCACAGGGTCGCGGGTTCGAGTCCCGCCCGGCTCACCAAGAAAACAAAAGACTTAGCGGAATTTGGCTAAACGCTCTTACCTGCCGGAATTCTTGCTGTTTTGAACGGAGCGGTGTCGGCGCGCCCACTGGGGGCGGCATTCAGTGAACCAACCGTTATCAATGGGACAAGAGTGACGGTCTTTATGGCTGCGTGAATTCGCGCTCGATTCCGGCTATGTCGGCTTCGATCTCTGCGATGCGGTCGGTCTTGGCTTTCTTAGCCTCGTCTCCATCAGAACCAACGCGCATGCTAGTCTAGTGCGTCAGAAGTCCTGTAACGCGCTTCCCGAAGATTTTGCTGGACAATTTGTGTGGGATCGGTTAGGCTACAGTAGATCCGGAGCGGTTCCCTGTGTTCAGCCCGGCCCATCCACATGCAGCGCGCTTACCGAATTCGGTTGACTTCTGAGCAGGAGGATGATCTGCTGCGCTTTGCACGCAGCCGCACGCTGGCGGCGCGACTGGTGGAGCGGGCCAAGATGCTGGTGCTGTATTCGGCCGGACATACCGCTGGGGAAATTGCCGACCAACTGGGAGTGTCCCGGCCAACCGTCCCCCGGTGGCTGGGCCGATTCGAGGAAAAAGGTATCCAGGGGCTGGAAGATGCGCCCCGCTCCGGACGTCCGCCTGTCATTCCGGATTCCAAAATCGCCGAGATCGTCGCGAAGACCACGCGGGAGACGCCTGCTGGCGCCACCCACTGGAGCACGCGCACGCTGGCTCCGGTGGCCGGCGTCAGCCCGTCCTCGGTGGGACGTATCTGGCGGGCGCACGGTTTGAAGCCGCACCGGGTGAGTCGCTTCAAACTCAGCAACGATCCCCGCTTTGCCGAGAAACTGGAAGACGTGGTGGGACTGTATCTCCACCCGCCCGCGAATGCGATGGTATTGTCGCTGGACGAGAAGTGCCAGATCCAGGCCTTGGAGCGTACGCAACCCGGCCTGCCCTGGAAAAAGGGCCGTTGCGGGACGATGACGCACGATTACAAGCGCCACGGGACGACCACGCTGTTCACGGCCATGAATACGCAGGATGGGACGGTGATAGACGTATGCATGCCCACCCATACTCATAAGGACTGGATTCGCTTTCTCAAGCTGATCGATGGACGGACTCCCAAAGACCAAGTGCTGCACCTGATCATGGATAACTACTCGGCCCACAAAACCCCTGAAGTCAAAGCCTGGCTGGAGAAGCACCCGCGGTTTCAGGTGCACTTCACTCCCACCAGTTCCTCGTGGCTGAATCAGGTGGAGCGCTTCTTTCGCGACCTGACGGATAAGTGTATCCGACGCGGTGTCTTTCATTCGGTCAAGGAACTGCAACAGACCATGCGGGTCTACATTGACCAGCACAATCGGAACCCCAAGCAATACCTGTGGACCGCTGCGGCCAACGATATCCTGGAAAAGGTCAAGCGAGCCTGGAAGGCCCTAATGGCCCGTGGCTATGCCCCCAAGAAACTGGCCGCCCTGCAGAGTATCGAGCGCCATCTGGCAACCGCGGGCGCTGTGGCTGCTCCTTGATTAACGAAGTGCACGTTACCCTCGTCTATCCCCACCGCGCATCGGACGCCTCGCCACTAGCTCTCTCCCTCCTCCGCGCTGACCGCACTCGTCCTGGCTGAACCAAACCCGAATTCAACCATTCCCGTCCCGTTGGATGCTTCAGTCCGCCTACCACGTACCCTCAGTGGCGATCTCCGTCCTCATCTTGTACCCGACTCCTCCTGTAACAGTTCAAGTACCCAGGCGATTTTGCTGGGCTTTTCCGAAATGATCGGCTAAGGTATGGTGGATGGGTGCGAGGGCGGCCCGCCGCAGAACTCGGGGGCAAACGGTATCGGCGAAGCGCCATGGCCATGCACCTCAGCCCAACCGGGAAGGGCTACAGCGCGAAAACGAGCGACTCCGACGAGAGGTTGAAGATCTCCGGCGGAAGGTAGCTGAGCGCGAGCAGCAGATCGCCGAGCGCGAACAGCAGATTGGCGAAGCCGAAAAGCAGATCGCTGATCTGGAGCGCCAACTGGCGGCCCGCCAAAAGAATTCCACCAACTCCTCCAAACCCCCGTCCTCCGATGGACTGGCGGGGAATTCGCGGCAGCGCGGGCGCCGGAAAAAGAGCAAGCGCAAACCGGGTGGGCAGAAGGGCCATCCCGGCCATCACCGCCCGCTGGCTCCCCCCGAACAGGTCCAGGAAGTGCGTCCGGTGCTGCCGGAGGAATGCAAGCATTGTGGCCACGCGTTGTCGCAGCAGCCCGAGCAGATGCAGACGGTGGGAGAAGTGCAGCGCCACCAAGTGACTGAGTTACCGCCCATCCAGCCTTATGTCATCGAGTATCAATGTCCCAAGGTGGTCTGTCCGGCCTGTGGGGAAGGCACGCGAGCACCCCTGCCGGAAGAGGCGCAGGGGGACTTCGGACCGCAACTGATGGCGCTGATCGCCTACCTGACGATCTACTGCCGCATGCCGCGGCGGGTGTTGGAGGCGTTTCTGGAACACCTGCTGGGCATCTCTATGAGTCTGGGCAGCACCCAAAAGTGTTGGGAGCAAGCCAGCGCCGCAGTGGCCCAGCCCTGCCAGGAACTGGAACAGCAACTGAAAAACGAGCCCGTATTGAACAGCGACGAAACCGGCTGGCGCAACAACGGGGAAAAACGATATTTATGGCGTTGGTGGCCCGCGACTTCGTCTTCTACACGGTGGACAAGACGCGCAGTTCCGCCGTCCTGATCCATCTGCTGGGGGCGGTGTTCGCGGGCATCCTGTGCAGCGACCGGTTCAGTGCCTATTTCAAATATCACCAAGGCTTGTCTCAGTTGTGCTGGGCGCACTTGAAACGCAATATTCTGGGCATTCAGGAGTTCGCCAAGACCACCGACGCGCAGCGATTTTGCCGGGACGCGTTGGCGCTATATGCCCGCTTGTTCCGCCCCTGGCGCAAGTTCCAGGGCAGCTTAATCGACCGGGAGCAGTTGATCCTGCGCTCCCTTCCGCTGCAAAAGCGCTGGTTTGCGCTCGCCGAGCAGTACCTGGACAGTGACGACAAAGAAGTGCGCAACATGGCCACCGCCTTGTTCCAACACTGTGGCCGGCTGTTCACTTTCATCGAGCGTCCCGGGGTGGAGCCTACCAACAATTGCGTGGAACAAGCCTTACGTATTGCCGTGCAATTGCGCAAGATCATCTTTGGCAATCGCAGCGCCCAAGGGGAGGTGGCCACGGCCCGCCTCCTCACCGTCACCCAAACCTGCAAAATGCGGGGCCGCAACGCCTTGGAGTATCTGACCGAAGCGATCATCCGCTATCGCCGTCATCAGTCTGCGCCCTCTCTGCTCCTTCGGCAAAAATAGGCCACTTGAACTGTTACCTCCTCCTTTTCATCGACGGATCACCCCCCTCCGGCACCTACGTTACAGGACTTCTGACGCACTAGACTAGCATCAGGGCCGAGATCGCCCCGATGGCGAACGCAGGGACGATCCAACCCGCTATCCCCTGCGCTTGAAGCAACGGCAGCCACGCAACGAAGCAGGTGGCCGAGACGCCGAACAGCGTGTGATAAAGGCCAGCATAGCTCAGCGACTGGGTGGTCTTGCACGCCGCCACACATCTCTTAAGCCGCTCCCAATCCAACCGGCGTATCGCGTAACGCTGCTCGGAATCCGGCTGCGGAAGCCTCACAACGTCGGTGTGTGTATAATTCAGTGCCTCACGTTCACCTGCGCCAGATTCTCCTCCACGCTCCAGGTGAAATTGCCGCACACGGGGCACGGCCTGGGGACACGCGACCAGAAACGGTCAATTCGCTCGCGCATCTCGGGAGTAACGGACGCGGAGGTAAGGAGGATTGACATCACCCGAATCATAGCGCAGCGCAAGACCAGCCTGCTGCGGATGAAGGAACTTATCGGTAGGGGCTTTCGTTCGAACAAATTAACCTCCTTTCCGGCCAAGAGATTAATTTGGGAACGAGTTGAAACAGATGCCCGGCCGGTGGCTTTCCCTGCTTATAGGGAAATGAACGCCAGCAGAGTAACCAGCGTCCGAAGCCATAGGATATCGCACATCCCGGTAGTTCGCATCGGCAAGGTCCTGCGACGCGGCCGGCATCGACAGATGGATCGCCGAGCAGCACGCCATCGGCCTCCGGAGGGCGCGCTAAGGCATTCGCCTTGGTTGAGGTCTTGGCGACACAAGTCCCCAGGCTGGGGAGGCAGGTAGATATTGGCGCGCGCAAAACACCAGGACGGATGGGTCGCAGAGACCGGCAAGGGCCAAAAGAAAAAGTGGGTCGGCTATTGCCATCCTTACCGAGCGGACGGCACCCGCGGAATGACCACCGTGGTCCTCGGGCTGAGGTCCGAGCTACGGAAGCACGAGGCCGAGGCGAAGCTGCGCGCCCACATCACCGAGAAGACCCAGCAGGTCCCCAAGAAACCGGACGCCGACGCGACGTTCGGATGGTTCTGGTCGGAGCGCTTCGTGCCGACGCGCCCGTGGAACCCCGGCACCAAGGCCACCGTCACGTGCTTCTTCGCCCAGCACATACTCCCGGTGATCGGCGGGCGCAAGTTGCGCGAGATTGAAAAGCACGAGATCGATCTGTTGGTGAAGAAGCTGGCCGACTCCTACTCCGAAAGCATCGCGCACAAAGCGCGGACCTACATCAAGGCGAACTTCGAGCATGCCATCGACGTGGGGCTGCTGGAGCGGAACCCGGCGCGGAAGATCACCCGGTGGGAGACGCGCTTGCTCGACGCCATGGAGGGCATCGACCGGCTGGTGGCCAGAATCTGCATCGTGCTGGGCCCGCGGCCCGGCGAGGTGTTCGCTGCCAAGTGGGACGACTTCGACGCCGAAGGCGGTCGCCTGCGCATCGACGAGTCGGTTGCCGACTGGGGCCTCAAGAAGACCAAGACGCCCGGATCGCGCGCCTGGCTGTGGCTGTCCAAGCCCAGATGGGACGATCTCAAAGCACTGCGCGCCACCAGCGCGGGGAACGGATTCATTTTCCCCTCGAAAAAGGGCACGCAGATGAGCGCCAAGAATTTCCTGCGCCGGAACATCCGGCCGGCGGCGATCCGCGCCGGCCTGATGACCGCCAAGCCCGAGGGCTGGCCCAAGGGCACGCAGTGGATCGATCCGAGCACCAGCGTGAACTTCAAGGCGTTCCGCCGCACATGCGCCACCTGGTTTCAGGAGGTCGGGAGCACGAAGGACATCCAGGCGCAACTCCGGCACGCCACGCCGGCCACCACCCTCGGAGTGTACGTGCAGCAGCTTCCGGAGAGCGTCCGCACGGCGGTCGAAGCGCTGGACGAGTTGCTATGCGGCAAGCGCCCGAGCAAGCAGTTAGAGACGATCCAATAGCGCGCGAACCTCATCGAAAGATTGCGAACCCGCCGTTCCCCGCATAGGCGGGCAGTCCGGACCAGGCCGCGGTGGAGTTTTCCGCGCCCGTCGCCGGCCGGATCGGGCCCAGCCAAGCCGACCTTATCGTTCCTAGTCCTCAACTTCCCCCAAAGCCCTTTCGGGCCAGGTTCCGGAAAGCCACTTAACTGGCCGATATTCTGCCTGAGACCTAGCGCAGGGGAACTATATAGTAATCCGGGGAGACGCCTAATTAAATGGGCGAACGCCATATCAAGCGTACACCTAGCCATGCAGTAGGAGTATCGAGCATCCAAGCCAGTATAACAGGTCTCGAAGTCCCATATTTGTCCCCCCCCACAACGGAGTATTAGCCCTTTATTAGCCTGCCGCTGTGCCGGTATTACCCTCGACAACCCACAGCGAGCACGGTATCGAGGCGCTTCGCCACAGTATCCCACGCCTGAAACGGTGACATCAGATTGGCCCGGCGCCCTCGGGGGTCACCTCAAAACCGGCCAGATCGAACACCAGGCTGCGATTCATCTTCGGGTTGAAGGTGAAATTGAAGTTATCCAGAGTCTTGTGCGGGTCGCGAAAGGAGGCCTGTTTGCGCCGACGGTCCAGGAGTCTCTCAGTGCGGCGGGTGAGTTCGTCGTTCACCAGACAGGCGATCGCCCGCTAAATGCTGCTTAGAGAAAACGGGGTGACGATATATGTAGGTCGCCACGGCCAAGAATAGGACTACCGGAACGGCGGTCACCAATAAAGCGGAGATTGTGGGATGTCCAATGCCCATTGGGTCAAGAAGGTCATGGTTGAGCCTCCGGCCGCCCATAAACACTCGCCGCGTCCCAGAAGGCGCTCCCCCGCATGTCTTCCCAGGCTTTGGACATCCATTGGACCATTCCCTGACGCTACCACCCACCAGCGGGTCACCGCAAACCGAAGGCGCCTTAGCAAAGCAGTACCGCTCCAGCACAGCTTGACAGGCTTTGCCAATCGCAGAAATTTGAAAGGGACCCACTACCCAATCGGGCAGAGGGGCTGAATCCCCCGCACCCGATCCGGCTCGGCGCCGCTATGGCAACAGCACGATGGGCGCGCGCCACACGGCGAAGCGGTGATCGCCGGGCTGTACCACGCTCACCTGGCAGGTGTAGCGGCCCGGTTGGAGTTTGCCCATCGGCACGCTGAAACTCACCGGCACGGCTTTGGACTTGGCGTTCAATCCGTCGGCGATCTTCAACGGCGCGGTCTCGAACGCCTTCACGCCGCCGCGATAGAAGGCCACCGTGGCCACCATCAGGCGGGTCTTCTCCGCGCCCGGCTGGTAGGCTTCCAGGTACACGTACATCTCCGAATCCTTGCGGAACACCCGCGTCACGCTGGGCACCAGCTTCTGGTTGTCCCGCACCAGGGGGTTGGCGGCGATCAGTTTCTTGTCCTTCTCGGCGCTGGCCACCGTGGCGTCCACCTTCTCGCGTTGGTAACTCAGCACCACCGAGCTGAGAGGCAGATACTGATTCTCAGCGGTTAAATCCGGCACCTTGAACTTAGTCTCGAAGGTGCCCATCTTACCGGTTTCGTTCTCACGCGCCAGGAACTTCAGCGAGTAAGTGCCGGGCTGAAGGGTGAAGCCGGTGTCGTACTCCAGGTTATGCGTGGATAACTGGCCGGCGTCGTCGCCTTTCAGTTTCACCTGGATATCGTCGCGGACGGTTCCCTGGAGCGCGCCTTTTGCATCCTTGACCTCGCCGATGAAATCCAGCCGCGTGTTCTCGGCCCCGCCGCGCCGCGCCAGTTCGATATCGCTGCCCGGAATTTTCACGCTCACGGGAACGAAGTAGCGGTCCTTGGCCTGGCGAAAGTAGTTGATCTCCAGCGCCACGGTCAAGTCGGTTACCGGGTCGCCCAGCATCAGCGCTTCCTGTAACTGGCGCTCCCGGTCCGAGGAATCGAAGTGCTTGAACTCCTTGGAGGCGAAGTAACCGCTGCGGTAGTCCAGCCTGGCCGTGAGCTGCCGCCCCACCTGCACCTCGATTCTACGGTAACGGCCGTCGAGTGCCGTGTTGTTACTGTAGTAACCCAGAATGTAGTAACTGGCGATATCTTTCTGCGCCTGCACGATGCCCAGGGCCAGGTCGTTCTGGTCGAGTAGGGCCTTGCCGCCTGTGTCGGAGGCCAGCGTGTAGAGGGTTTCCTGCTGGCCCTGGAAGTTGGTTTGGGCGGTCCTCTGCGAGCTGCCCGAATACATCGCCTGTCCGCCCGGGGATGCCTGGGTGGCGTCGCCAACCGGCGCGCTGGCCATCAGTCCGCGCGCATCCACGGGATAGAAGGCCACGTTGCCGCGGATGGCCGCGTTGACCGTGGCTCGCAACTGCGCCTGGTTGTCGATGCCGTTGAGCTGCATGCCGCTCGCGAAATAAACCAGCGCCTTCTTCTCAGACAGCGTCCCGAGCATCTTCACGGCCGATTCCAGGGCCGCCAGCTTACGGTCGGTGTTGAAGATGTTGAACTCGGAATCGTCCTGGGCGTAGGCCGCGCCGGTGTCCCCTTCGCTATCGTCGCCGGTGCTGCCGTTGGCCATGCCGTTCTCACCCAGCGACAGCCCCTTCACTACCTGAATCAGCCGGTCGCGGTCGCCGGTGAAGTCCTGCAGCACCTTCAGGTCGGTAACATAGGTCATCACGGCCACTAAGTCGGATCTGGTAATCTGGCTGTTGAGGAACTTCAGCGCGGCTTTCTGGGAGCGAAGCTGGTCGGCCACCGGCATGCCCGCCTGGTCGAAGAATAGCACCAGCAGCCGCCGGTCTTTGTATTTGACGTCGCCCCTCACCGTCGGCGCGATGGGAGTGGAGACCGCCGGCTTGGCCACCGGAACTGCCACGGCCGCCGCGTTCGCAGACCGCGCCGCGAGCGCCGGGGGCGCCAGGACTTCATCCTGCAGCCGCTGATACTCGAACACCTTGATCTGCTGCGGCTTGCCATCTTCGGTGACGATGAAGTCAGAGGCCTTCAGCCCTTCCAGCGGCGCCCCGCCCTTCGTCTTGGCAGCCACGTTGACCACCACTAACTGGCTGGTGGCCTCGAATTTGACGCCCTTCTGCTGGCCCGTCGCCCAAACCGCAATCAAAATCAGAAATGGAATTCGTCTCATGAGTAAGTCCTTATACCTTCGAACCATTCCCGCGCGGAAGCCCATCTGACTTGGCCTTTCTCCGCGCTTCCTCCGCGAACTCCGTGTCTCCGCGGTGAACACAGGCCCCCCTCAAAACACTCAAAACCGGAACCGCACGCTGGCCGTCACTTTGCGCATGGCCGCCGCGTTGCTGGCAAGTCCGAAGGTGTCCGAACCGAGCACCGTGCCCCAACTGGTGATGGTCACGTGGTTCAGCATGTTGGTAGCCTGCACCTGGAAATCCGCGCTGCGGCGCTCGCCCAGGCGGAAGACGCGGCCCAACTGGCTGTCCAGCGAGAAGATGGTGGGGCCGGGAATGGTGTCGCGCCCGGCGTTTCCCCAACTTCCCGCGGCCGGATCGGTGAACGCGGCGGTGTTGAAGCGCATCCCGGCTGCCTCAATAGGCAGGCCGGTGGCCTCCGCCCGCACGGTGTTGCTCACCGCCGTGCCGCCGATCTGCGAAAGATTGCCGCCGACCGTGGCCGTGAACGGGTTGCCGGAGTGTACGTTGACACTGGTGGCGACGGTCCAGTCTTTGAGCAGCGTCCCCTTCCAGCCGTTGATCAGGGTTCCGCCGGCGGCGCCCATGCCGCTCGAATACTGGACCTGCAGGTTGAGGTTGTGGCGGGCGTCGAAACCGGAGAGGCCGCGCTCCGCGTCCAGGTCCAGCCAGTTCTGCGCCACCGGCGTATTGCCCTGGCCGCGGCCGCCAGTTCCAGCGTCGTCGATGGACTTGGAGAACTGGTAATTGGCGTGCCACATGATTCCGCTGTGAAAGCGCCGGTTCAACTGGAACTGGGCGGCATGGTAAATTGAATTCCCATTGGAAGTCTCATAAGTGAATCTGTGCGGGTAAGCCGATTCCGTGGCGCCCGGAGCTACCGAGTTAGGAATGAACTGCTGGTCCAGCCTGGTTCCCTTAGTGCCCAGGTATCCCACCGTGGCGAACATCGATCCGGGCAAGTCCCGCTGCACGGTCAGATTCCAACTCTGTGCGTAGCCGATGCGGTAATTCGGATCGACCGCGTAAGTGCTGCCGGCGCCGCTCGCGGAAGCTGCCAGAAAGGCGGTCCGGATATCGAGCGGCGTGGTCTGAGATGCGGCCACGCTGAGCGATTCGGCGAAGGGCGGCTGCTGAGCCATGTTAGACGCGATGGTATTGTAGACGGAAGTGTTGTGGTAGATGCCATAGCCGCCGCGGACCACCAGCGACCCCTTGGTCAACGGGCGCCAGGCGAACCCCAGGCGCGGCGCGAAAGCGTTGCGGTCGGGGCGGATCAGGGCGTTCGGCAAGCTGCCGTAATCAGTGGAGGACTGGCCCGGCTCGATCTGCTGAATGGTGGCGTCGCCGGGACCTAGTAAGATGTTGGTCAAGCGGTCGTATAACTCAGTTACCGGCGTGGCGTATTCCCACCGCAGGCCGGCCAGCAGGGTCAGCCGCGAAGCGATGCGCCAATCGTCATTCACGAAACCGTCATAGCCCGCGCCCCGGAAGTAGTTGTCCGGATTGCCGTAGCGAATGGAGGCGGTGGTGGGCATGCCGAGCAGAAAGTCGGCCAGGTCGTAACCGGTGCCGCTTTGCGCCACGCCGTCCACCAGCAGGCTGGTGGCGGAGCCGTTGAAGGTGTAACTGCCGCGGCCGTTGCTGTCCGAGAAAACGTTGAACTGCATCCGCCGGTAATCGCCGCCGAAAGTGAAGTTATGCGCGCCGTGGACCCACATGAGGCTATTGGCCACGGAGCTGGTCTGATTGCGATTCAGCGACGAGTTCGCGTCGGTCAGGCCGCCGTAATTGGTGAAGCTGAGGTTGGGAGGCCCCCAGTTAGTGGCGGTCTGCGAAGTCCCCTCGATTCCTAACTCCGCCGCCACGTTAGTGCGGTTGGCGAAGTAAGGATCGGTTTGCTGGCGCATGCGGCTGAAGGTGTATTGCAGGTTATTGGTGAGGTGGCTGGTGAAGGCGTGCGACCAGGCCAGGTTGGCGTTGATGCCGCTGCCCGAGCCGGTATCGGCGAACTGCAGCAGGTTGGGAGTGATGGTGTTACTACCCTGGTATCCCAGGCCGAAGTTCAGCCGGTCTTTGCCGCCGATGCGGATATTGGAAACGCGCGCGTTCAGGTTCTGCGAGTTATTCAATCCGATGAGCGAGGTCTGATAGTTCTGCGCAGCGGACGCTAAGTCAGGCAGCGGAAAGTATTCGAGCAGCGCCGCCGAGGCCGGATTGATCCGGCTGCTGGGGATGCGGTTATCGGGAAACGGCGCCCCGGTGGTGGGATCGTGGATGCTCACGGCCGAGCCCGAGAGCAGGGTCTCGGAGAAGTCTCCCGTGCGTTCCAGGGCGGTGGGCATGTTCACCGGGTTGGAGGTGCTGCCGGTGCGGTTGCGGGTGAACTGGTAATTCACGCTGAACAGGATCAGCCTTGAGGCGCTCACCAGTTTGGGAATGCGCAGCGGGCCGCCGAAGTTCAGGCTACCGCGTCCGTTGGCGTAGGGCGGCTTGCCCAGGTTGGCGCCGGTTACCGAGAAACTGCGCGCGTCCAGGGCGGAATTGTCGAGGCTGAAGGTGGCGCCGAACTGGTACATGCTGCGGGGGTCGCGCCGTCCGTTGCCGAAGGCCATGGCGTTGGGCCGGCCCATCCAGTCGGGGCCGCCGCGCCCGCCACCAGGACCACCGCCCGGACCTCCAGGACCGCCGGGGCCACCACCGAAGCCACCGCCAGGACCGCCGCCGCCGGGTCCACCGGCGAATGCCGCTCCGCCCGGACCGCCCGGTCCACCGCGCCCGCCGCCGGGCCCACCGCCGCCAGGACCTCCAGGACCGCCGGGGCCGCCCATCCCCATTCCCATTCCCATTCCGGGTCCACCAGGCATATCCATCCCCGGGCCGCGTGGACCCCAATCGTTTTGCACGCCCAATCCCAGGGCGCTGCTCATGCTGCCTTGCACCAGGAACGAATTGGCCGAGTTCTGGGTCAGGTCGGCGATCTCCTCGGTCTTCAGGGCGCCGTCGGCCGAGCCGGCCGTGTCGGAGGTCTGGTTCACTTGCAGGCGTTGAAATCCCTGCCGCTGGCCCACCGGCGACGCCGGACCGTGTTCCGGCGCTTCGCCCGCCCCGACGCCGAGACTGGCCAGCAGCGCCTGCTCCGAGAGATATTGCAAGTCCCACACGGGCGACGGCGCGTCCGAAGCTACGCCTACCTCGCGGGTGAGGCGCTCGAAGCCGACCATCTCCACCGCGAGAGTCCACGCGCCGTCAGGGAGATCGGCAAAGTGGAATACGCCGCGGTCGTCGGTGGTGGTGGCCAGTTTCTTCGCGCCCTGCGTGGCGGTGACGGTGGCGCCGGGGAGGGGAAGCCCGGCGGCCCGGATGGCGCCCCGGTATTCGGACGCCGGCAGCGAGACGGCTGCCAGGAAGAACGCCAAAGCGCCCGCGATGCAACCTGCTGGTTTGGATGACATAATCGGTTGGTCCACCCGTGAAGGTGTTGCGCGGGGCTCTGAAGTTTCCCCGGCGGGCGCAGGCTTAACGTTCTTAACTTATTCTTTACACAAGGCTTGTTGGATAATGAAGGGTATGAGCAAGGGCGTCAGGACGGAGCGGTCCCCCAGCAGGTTCCTGGGGGCATGGCTCTTCGTGTACGCCTTGTTCGGGCTGTGCGCGGTGCTGGGCATCCTGCAATACCGCGCCATTGCGGAGGTCAGCATCGCCGCGCGCGAACGGCTGCGCAGCAGCCTGGAAGCCAGCCTGATCGCCCTTAGCCAGGATTTCAACGCCGAGCTTTCGTCCGCCGCCGGTGCGCTGACGCCCGCTCCGGCGGAGAATGCCGAAGCCGCGCAGACTGACTTTGCGGCGCTGTACGCGCGCGGCAGGACGACGGCCCGCTACCGCCAGTTGTTCTCGCGGATCGCCATGGCCGGTCCGCAAAAGCGCGGGCTGGACCTGCTGGTGTTCGACGCCGCCGAAGGCGCCTGGAAACCGGCGGAATGGCCCGCCGAATGGAGCGGGATGCGCAGCCACTTCGAGTTCTTGCAGCCGGGCGGACCGCAATCCGCGCCGCCGGTGCGCGACGATGGGCCGGCGTTTGAGGTTCCGCTGTTCAACAATCCACCGGGCGGGTTCGGACGGCGCGGCCCACGATTCGGCCGGGGACCTTCGGGGCCTCCTCCAGGTCGCCGCGAGGTGGCGTGGCTGATCTTCGAAGTCAACGTCCCGTATGTCCGCGACAGCCTTCTGCCCGAGATGCTCCAGCGTCACCTGGGCGCGGATTACCAGGCGGAAGTGGTCACCCGCAGCACCCCGCGCGCGGCGATTTACCGCTCCGACCCCGACCTGGCTTCCAGCCTGGAGCGGACGGCGGACGCCTCGGTGAGCCTGTTCGATCCGCAGGGGGAGGGGATGTTCCACCATGGCGGGCCGCCCGGTGGGGGATCCCATGGGCCCGGACCCGGCCGCGGTTTGTCGCCGGGAATGGGGCGCTGGCTGATGTTCGTGCGGCACCGCGCCGGGTCGTTGGAAGCGGTGGTATCGCAGGCGCGCTGGCGCAGCATGGCGGTGACGGCCGGGGTGCTGCTGATGCTGGCGGCCACCCTGGGGGCGCTGATCCGCTACACGCGGCGGGCGCAGAAGCTGGCGGAATTGCAGATGGAGTTTGTGGCGGGCGTCTCGCACGAGCTGCGCACGCCGCTGACGGTGATCCACACGGCGGCCCACAATCTGCGCGGGAAGGTGGCGGCCAATCCGGCCCAGGTGGAGCGTTACGGAGCGCTGATCCAGCAGGAGAGCGGGCGGCTGAAAGAGCTGGTGGAGCAGGTGCTGCGATTCGCCGGGGCGAATGCCGGCCACGTGATCCAGGAACGCGAGCCACTGGCCGTGGCGACGCTGCTCGACGAGGCCATCGCCGCCAGCCGGCCGGTGACGGAAAGCGCCGGATGCGTGGTGGAGAAGCGTGCCGAGGCGGACCTGCCGGAGGTGGCGGGCGATCCGGTGGCGCTGCGCCAGGCGCTGCAGAACCTGCTGGCGAACGCCGCCAAATACGGCTCGGGCGAGAGCCGCTGGATCGGGATCGCGGCGTCCAAGGCGGGCGGCGCGGGGGAACCGGGGGTGGAGATCCGGGTGGCCGACCGCGGTCCGGGGATTCCGGCGGAGGAGCAGAAGCAGATCTTCGACCCGTTTTTCCGCGGCGCGCGGGCGGTGGAGGACCAGGTGCATGGCACCGGCCTGGGGCTGAGCCTGGTGAAGAAGATTGTGGAGGCGCACGGCGGGACCATCCGGGTGCGCAGCGAACCGATGAAGGGCGCGGAGTTTGTGGTATGGCTGCCGGCCCTGGCAGCCGTGCCGGCAGTGGGAGACGCATGAGCGCGCGCATCCTGCTGGTGGAAGACGAGCCGGGCGTGGTGCTGACGGTTTCGGACCTGCTGACCGCGGAGGGCTATGAAGTGGAGAGCGCCACCGACGGGCGGACCGGCTTGGCCCGGGCTGCCGAGGAACCGTTCGACCTGGTGATCCTGGATGTGATGCTGCCCGGCAAGAGCGGCTTCGACGTCTGCCGCGAGCTGCGCCAGAGGGGCCGCGATTGCGCCATCCTGATGCTCACCGCCAAAACGCAGTTGACCGACCGTGTAGTGGGGCTGAAACTGGGGGCGGACGATTACCTGACCAAACCCTTCGAGCCGCCCGAGCTGCTGGCGCGCATCGAGGCCCTGTTGCGGCGGGTGCACCGCGAGAAGTTGACGCCGGTGGTGCGGTTCCAGTTCGGCAACGTGGAAGTGGATTTCGAAAAAGGCGATGTGCGCAAGCTGGGCGCTCCGGTGAACCTGGCCGGCAAAGAGCTGCACCTGCTGCGCTACCTGGTGGACCATCGCGGGAAAGTGGTATCGCGCGAGGAGCTGCTGGAGGCGGTGTGGGAATACCAGCCCGGCGTCTCTTCGCGGACCATCGACGTGCACGTGGCGTGGCTGCGGCAGAAGCTGGAAGACTCGCCGGCCAACCCGCGGCACATTCATACCGTGAGGGGCGTCGGGTACCGGTTCGCGGTGTAGGGCGGACGGCCTTATTTCGCTGGTCGCGCCTGCGCTGCCACGGTGGCGATGAGGTCGAGTTTCTCGATGACTTCGGGATCAATCCGCGCTCTGGGGACAAATTTCGTGAGCACGTGGAAGTCCGTCTTCTGCATCAGATTGCGGAGGCCGAGCTTTCTAAAGTAGCTTTGAAACAAAGGGGTCAGAAAATCGTCGCTGGCCTTCACTTCCGGGCCAAATGGATCGGGCCTGCCCAACACCTCTAATGCGGCGGAGACTTCGGCGATGGCTTCTTCCATCGCGGTTACCTGGCGCTCGCGGAGCGATTGCGCGAACAACGGCCCCTGGTCGGCCTCAACGTGTTCGGCATAGGCGAGCAGGGTCTCCGGATAGCAGAGATAGTTCTCGATTTCGCGCTGACGCCATTTGACCTGGAAAAGTGGCCCTCCGTCGCTCAAGTCCTGGGCGATGGAATCGAATACCGCGATACCGACTAAATCGGGTTTGGCTTCCCGCAGGCCGAAGAAGTGGTCCTTAGCTCTGGCCGGCTGATTGCCGGCGTAATGAACAAACGGCTGTTCCAAGAGCTGCACAGCAGGGTGGTTCAACAGGTCTGCGAATCCGTAAAGAATGGCCAGATCCGTCGATCCTTCCAGATAGAGGACCCAGCCCACCTGTTCGGCCTGATAATACTGCTCAAAACCAATTGTTCGGAGCGACTTGAGAAGCTGGCTGCCGCGATCGTCGATACGATGCGGCTTCCCCACGAAGGCCACCACGATGTCGCGTTCAGCGGCCTCGTTCAGGAGCACTTCGGAGTGGCTGGCGGCAATCACCTGGCAGTCCTGCGCATCCGCCGTTTCGGTCAGAATCCGATAGATCTGGCGTTGCCGCAGGATCTCGAGGTGGGCATCCGGTTCGTCGAGCAGCAGCACGGACTTGGGGTGAGTGTACAGGTGAGCCAATAGCAGCAACGTCTGCTGCAGACCCCTTCCCGAGGAAACCAGATCCAGCTCGGCTTCTCCCTCGCGGTAGGACATGGTGATTTGTCCGCGTTCCTGGAGAAATTGGGGCGGGATCAGCGTCACACCGAAGAGCACCTGGATTTGCGAAACCAACGCCGTCCACCTGCTCTGGTCAGGTGCGGATGAGATCGCAAAGCAGAGGTTCCGCAGGACCTCCGCCGTGCGCCCTTCACCGATGCGCACGTTGATGGCTCCGTCGGGCAGGCGGTCCTCGGTGGCTGCCATACCGGACATCGGAGGCAGGAAAGCGACCCGGATGGGCGCGGCCAGGACCGGGACCGGCAGGCGCTCCGGGTGAGGCGCCTCGTTCAGCCGCAACGGCCGGCAGTAGAAGGATTCCGGATTGGCGTAGTCGAACTCGAAGCCGCATTCCCAGGGGATATCGTTGGTTACCCCGGCGACCAGGATGTCGATGCGAATATTGCGAGTGTCCGGCTTCCCGTTGGTTCGCTGGATGGCGCGAACGTGCAAGTCCCGCCACAGCAGGTTGGCATCCGGCACGGGAACGGCAATCAAATCGCGCCGGTTGATGGTAACGCCGGGCCGTTTTTCGGGGGCATCTTTGGCAGGGCGTTTCTCCAACCATTTCCGCAAGCCGGCTTCCCACAGAGCGAGCGCTTGCAGAGCGGTTGTCTTGCCCGAATTATTGGGTCCAACCAGAACCACGGTCTTGCCCAATTCGATCTCGACGTCTCCAAGGCGTTTGAAGTTCTTGACTCGCAGGCTGGTGAGCATTCAGACGATCGTACCCCGCCCGGCCTAGGTCTGTGACCGGGAGATGTTGTGCGACTGCGCGACAGACCCTGCCGGACGGTTGCGGCTGTGGTCGGGAACAAATTTCTCGGCCATAGCACTAGGGCGTGGGCGAGGCGCCGATGTGGCCGCGGAGGGCTTCGTCGAGGGTGACGTGGTTGCTTTCGAGCACCGAGCCGGTGGCTTGGGCGAGGGTGACGCGGGCTTTGGCGAAGGCGTCGCGGGCCTGCAGATCGGCCAGTTGGGAGGCGAACAGATCGCGCTGGACGAGGATGACGTTGTAGGAAGTGGAGAGGCCGGAGTTGAGCTTAATCCGCTCGGCATCCAGCCTGCGCTGGTTGAGGCGTACGGTTTCCTGCGCGGCGACCACCTGGGCTTTGGATTGCTTCAGCGCAATCACGGCGTTTTCGACGTCCACTTCCACCTGGCTCTTGCTGCGAACCAGGGTGTCCTGGGCCTCCTTCAGCTCCAGGCGGGTGCGGACTTCATCGGCCTGCGCCTGGCGGTTGCGGATCGGAAAGCTGACGCTTAAACCGAAGGAGACCTCGGGGTACTTGAAGTGGATGGCGTCCACCATGGAGCTGCCGAAGACATCGTAGAGTCCTACGGTGGTGATCAGACCGAAGACGTTGACACTGGGGAGCAGGGCGTTGCGGATGAAGGGCATCGCATCCATCTCGCTTTTCAGGTTGCCTTCGGCGATGGAGAGTTCGGGGCGGTTCTGCATGGCGATGGCCTTGGCGGCGTCCGTATCGGGGATTTGCGCGTCATCCGGCTGAGGCAGGGGGTCGAGGGTCTCGATGGTGGCGGAGGCGAGAGGCTCGTCCAGACTTTTGCTGATCATGGCCTTGAGGGCCAGTTCGGCGTTTTGCACGGTGGTTTGGGCGACGATCAAATCGCGCTGGCTGGAGGCCACCTGGGATTGCGCGCTGACCACGTCCAAGGGAGCCATGGTGCCGATCTCGAGCTGCTTGCGGCTTTCTCTTTCCAATTGCTGGGCGACGGCCAGGGCTTCTTCGGCGGAGCGCACGGCGCCCTGGTCGGCCACCAGATCCCAATAGGCGTCCTGCGCGCTGACCAGCGCGGCCATGGCCTGCTGGCGGAAGGATGCGCGCTCGATCTTCTCCTCGTTTCTAGCTACATAAATCAATGCCCGATTGACGGCGAAACCGAAGCCGTTAGCCAATTGCTGGCTGATAGTGGCGGTGAAGCCGGGCGTGAAATCGGGGTTATAGAGCAGGTGGCGTTGCGTGGATCCCTGCCGATCGACGGCGTATTGGACGCTGATGCTGGTGCCGGACGAGAAGGCCTGCACATAGTTGACAGAGAAGGCTCCGGTGCCGGTGGTGACGGCGGGTAACCCAGCGACCACCTCGGTATTGAGCGGGCTGTCGGTATGGTCGACGCTAAAACTGAAACGCAGGGTGGGATCGAAGACGCCGGAAGGACGGACGTTGACGGCGCCAGCCGCTCCGGTAATGCCACCGGGGTTGGACGAACCACCGCCGCTGCCACCGGAGGTGCCCAGGATGCTGCCGCCCTCGGCGCCGGCGAAAACGCCGCTGGGAATGGTGCTGACGTCCACGCCGCGGGGCGAAGAGCCGGAGCGCGCCCGCAGCAAATCGGTCTGGGCCATGGAGGGGTAGTAGCGCGCGGCGGCGATGGTGAGGTTGTTCTCGATCACCAGGCGGATCAACTGGTCCATGGAGAGACGCAGTTTGCCATCGTGCACTTCGAGGGGGGCGTTCTCGGCGTTGGAGAGATTGGGCAGCGGGATGCGCGGCGCGGAATAGGGCTGGAAGATGTGCGGGAAGATGCTGAGGGCTTTGCTGTAATCGGCGGTCTGCGCGGCGGCGGCGGCCAGGCAGAGGGCGAGCAGGGCGGGCGACGTCTTCACTGCGGAGACGCGGAGAACGCGGAGAAAGCGCGGAGAAAACCAGAGTAGGAGTAGCCGGAATATGGGCGGCCGCGGGGCCCATTTGCCGCGGGGGGTGTCCTGTGGGCCCGAAGACGCGGCGGAATCGCGGAGAAGACCCAGGTTAAAGAGGAGGCGCCGAGAGAGCGGAGTTTCCGCGGAGCACACGTATCGACTGCTGTCGGTGCTCTCGTGGCGAGGAAACTCCCCACAGGCCAGCGGCGGGGCCCATTCGACGCGGGAGGTGCCCTTTGGGCCCGGAGACGCGAAGGAATCGCGGAGAAGGCCCAAGGTAAGGAAAGGTCGCAGAGGGAGCGGAGTTTCCAGAGAGACGCGGAGAAAGCGCGGAGAAAACCAGAATAGAAGCGGTTGGAAAATGGGCGGCCGCGGGGCCCATTTGCCGCGGGGGGCGCCCTGTGGGCCCGAAGACGCGGCGGAATCGCGGAGAAGACCCAGGTTAAAGAGAGGTCGCGGAGAGTGCGGGGTTTCCAGAGAGCCACGGAGAAAGCGGAGGAAACGCCGGAGAAACCACAGTAGAGGCAAAGGAGTGGGATCCCCCCGAGGAGAAAGGGGTTCTGGAGACCGTTCGCGGAAGGCGAAGCTGTGGGTGGCGAGGCTCATTTTGCCGAACCTGCTCCGGCGGCGACGCTCTTTACGGCTCCGGGTCGGGGCGGGACGGCTTGGGAGCGGAAAGGCGTGGGGGCGTTCGTGACGGTTCCGGTGAGGGCATCGCCTAACTGGATGCCGTTGTGTTCCAGCAGATCGCCCATGGACTGGTCGATGGCCACGAGGGCCTTGGCGTAGGCGTCGAGGGCCTGCACTTCGGCATATTGCGCGGTGACCAGGTCGCGCTCGCGCAGCACCACGTTATAGGACGTGGAAAGACCGCTCTCCAGCTTTTTGCGTTCGGCGTCGAGGGTGAGCTGGGCAAGGCGGGTGGCTTCATGCGCGGCGGCCACTTGGGATTTGCCCTGGATGATGCCCACGCGAGCCTGGCGCACCTGAAGGTCGATCTGGTTGCGGGTGCTTTGCGCGCCGACCTGCAACTGGTTGCGCTCCAGTTGGGAGCGAATGCTATCGGCCTGCGCGGAACGGTTGCGGATGGCGCCGCTGAGGCTGACGCCATAGGCTGTCTCGGGATAGGCCGCGCCGAAGGACTGGCCGAGGAACCGGCCGCGCCGCCGGTGGTCAGCGTATTGTTGCCCTGCAGGCCGGAGCTGGCATAAAGCCCGAACGCCGCCAGACTGGGCATTTGGTTGTTGCGGGCGTAGGCAATGGCGATCTGCTGGTTGGCCAGGTTGTTGGCGGCTTCGCGGAGCTCGGAGCGATTCTTCCGGGCCGTGTCGAGGGCCTCCTGCAAACCGGGCAGGTCGGTCTCGCGCGGCTCGGGCAGCGAATCGGTCACCACGATGGTGGCGTTGTCGAGCGCCGGGTCGCCCTTTTTGCTGATCAATTGCTTGAGGGTGGTGTCCTGCTGTTGCGAGGTTGGTCTGCGCGACGATCAAATCGCGCTGGCTGGAGGCGACTTGGGACTCCGCGGTCACCAGGTCGAGCCGGGACATGAGTGCCGATCTGCTCCTGCTTCCGGTTCGTTGAGCAGTTCCTGCACGGCGGCCAGGGATTCCTGCGCCACCTGGACATTTTCCTGGAAGGCGTCGAAATCCCAGTAGGCGTTTTCCAACTGGGTGACGCTGGCGATGACCTGCTGCCGGAAGACCTCCTGGGCGGTGCCCACGTTGTTCCGGGCCACCAGCATGAACCGCTCGTTGGGCAGCTGGCCGAATCCTGCCAGCAACGGCTGGTTGACGCCGATCGAGAGGCGCGAGGTGACGTCGGGATTGAAAAGCGTGTTTTCCTGGGTGGTGCTTTGGCGCAGGGCGCTCAGCGAGACCGAGTAGCTGGAGCCATCGGTGAACATTTGCGCGTAGGAAGGAAACGAGAGGTGGCGTAGCTGGTGGTGGTGGGGATGCCGGAGACCACCAGGGAGTTCAGGGGGCTGGTGACGCGGTCCCAACTGAAGCCGAAGCTGACGGCGGGATCGAAAGCGCCGGCGGCTCCGATGGACACGGCGCCGCCGCCACCGGTGATGCCGCCCGCGTTGCCGGTGCCTCCAGTGCTGCCGGAATTGGTGACGCCCGCTCCGATGGCGCCGGAATTAAGTTCGCTAGGGAAGAGGGCGCCGGTGAAGCCGCGGGCAGCCTGGCCGGACTTGGTGCGGAGGATATCGGTCTGGGAAAAAGGCACCACGTAGCGGCCGATGACGATGTCGAGGTTATTTTCGAGCGTGAGGGCCATGGCGTCGGCGAGGGATAGTTCCAGCTTGCCATCGTGAATGAGGCTGCCGAGGCGCGGGGAGTTTTCGAGGATGGGCAGGCCGATGGCACGCTGCTTATAAGGCTGCCAGAACCCCGGAAAGAGGCCGGGCGCCCTGGAGTAGTTTTCGACGAAACCCTGGGCGCCGGACGGCGGCCCGCCGGATGCCCCGGCCTTGGGCGCATCCTGGGCAAACAGGCCCGATGCGCAGGGCACGAGCGCTAGCAGGCTCAGGCGGGCAAACAGGGGATTGGACAAACTACCGTACCTCGCTCTCATCGAAAGCTCCTGAATTGTTCTTTCAGCCTACCGCGCCGGAACGTGCGCAGGCGGGCGACAGCCGCGGATCTCGCCATAACCAAATAGGCCAGTCAATTTTGCAACCATTATGTGGGAAACGGGGCGGGGTTGGCAACCGCACGGCGGCGTTCGGGAGACGGCGCGAGGTTGGCTGGTGTGGTGTCGGAGCCGTGAATTGAGGAGCGCTCCCTCGCGGTTGCGGCTCCGACGGCGCGGCATCGACGGCGGCCGGGACCGCCTAGAGGCGCAGGGCGAGGTTGCCGAGGGGCGCGCGGGAGGCAGCGGCGGACGCGGCGGCCGGTTTGGCGGGTGGGACCGGTTGCGGCTGGGGCGCGGCCGGTTGCGGGAAGGGTACGGGAGGACGCTCGGCCTGGAGGGACAGCAATTCGTCGACGGCGCGGCGGTAGAGGCGCTCGGCCTGGGCCTGGTAGCGGAGGAAGGCTTTGAAGCCGGCGGTTTCGAGGATGGTGTGCAACTCGCCTTCGGGCGGGGATTGGAAGAGGCTGGTTTCGAGGCGGGCGGCTCGCAGCATGGATTGCTGGGCGAAAGCGATGCGCTCGACGGCGAGCCGCTCCTGGGAGCCGACGGGACGGTAGAAAGCGATGAGGTCTTCGCGCAGGCGGGCGAGTTCCCCGGCAGGTTCGACGGGAGTCAGTGGTTGATTGGGCATCGGGAGTTCCTTTCCGAAAACTCACATATATCAGGCGAGAAGGCGGTGACTTGGGGGGTAGGGCGGCAAGTGATTGAGGGGGAAGGAAATCGAGTTGGCGAACTTTGCGAACGGGGTGGTGGCGACTGACAGAGCGGAGCAAAAAACTGACGCGGAGACGCGGAGGCGCAGAGGAAAGGCGGAGAGAGGCTTTGGATGGGGCAACCGCCAGTGGCAGGCACTATGGTCCCCAAACGGGGTTGAGGGAGATGATAGCGCGAGCTATCGGAAACAGAATGGAACTGGGACTCATTCCCGATCACCGATTCGCCTGAAGCCAGGTCACGATAACCGTCGATAAGTCGATGAATGTCAGACTGTCAGGTTCCAGCCCGGCCTCAGTGCATATCCTGGGCAGGTCCATCTGAAACCGTCGATAGTGTTCAATGATCTCGCCGCCGCCAGCAAGCCCCGAACGTTTCGATGTCGCCTGAAGCCAATCCCGCACGGCGCGGATTGCGCGCGCCGGTTCTCCCCCGTGCGCGTGAATGTCTTGTCCCGAGATGTCGGAGATAAACTGCTTGTAGCGGTACTGATCGGTGTCCAGAACCATAGTGCGTTTCCGGCTTTGGCGCGGCGGTCCATACCGCTTGCAACCCAGGAACAATCCAAGCTCCAACGGCATGTTGAAGCGGGGCAATCCGGTTGCGGCATCCAGCGCCACTGCCGAAAGGTCGTTTATTCCGAAGCGGCACTCCTCAATGATTCGTTCAATCTTGGAGAGCCTGAACTCGTCTGCATCGTCTTCCTCTAAGGCGCAGCGAGCGACGAAGCCCAGGTCATAGACGGCGAAAATAATGGCGTCGAAAATCGGCCGGTAGCTGGCATCGAAGGGGCAGTTGATGAATACGTCTATGCTCTTAATGCGTGCGGTCACGTGGACGGGTGAGGATCGCCCTGCACACGTTGCAGTGCGACTTTGCCGACGGCGCGGCCTATTCGTTTGGCTAAGCGACTCTTCTTCGGAGGCTCCTGGATGAGGGTCATCCCATAGCTTTCACGGTCGCGGATCTGGCCGTTCTTGCCGTGGACCACAAGCTGGCCTGTACTTGCGTTTCTAACGGTTTCCCGGGCCGCCTTGATCGCCTCCCGCTGGGTAGCATAGGTCTTACCGTTGACGCCTTCCCTTTTGACCGTCCATTCGCCATCCGAGGGATAAACATGGACCGTTTTGGCCATACGACTACTCTCATTCTAGACAATTCCAGACCAGTGACGAATGAAATGTGCGCGACGCAGCGATGTTCCTGCGACCTCGCTGAATCTGCGGCTGTGGACCGATGGACCGCCGCCGCCGGGATTACCGAAGGAAACCTCTTCCGGGCCATCTCGCAGAAGGTCACGAAGTGGCCGAAGACCTGACCGCCGCGCCCACTGTCCCGCAGTCTGTCGGACAAGGAGTCGACCGGTCGTACACTTGCCCCAAACAGTTTTATACCGGCCAATTCGCGATCGGAGTGAGATCGCGTAAGTGATCTCGAATGAGTCGATTGGCCGGTATTAATCCGATTAACTGGTCCAATCTGCGCATGCGCCCCGTAAGTCAAGGCATAAAAGGGGTCAGATCTGCGCGGGCGTAGCATTGGCCAGTTAAACGGCCTTGTGGGGAGGTGCAAACCACACGCGAACTCGATATTAGATCGCGCACAGGCGAGGCCGTTTTGCCAACGGGCACATTGTAGCGCTTATGGAAGGCAGCCCCCGGCATCAATGGGGGCCTCGCACGCTAGTTTCCGGCGCCATGAACGAACGACGCCCGTCGGCGTGGAGGCCCGGCGGTGAATGGAGAAGGCGCGGGCGGGATTAGGGGCTGGGCCAGTGGATGGCGGCGATGCGGCCTTTGGGGCCGACGGCCCAGCCGGCGTCACGGGAGGCGAAGGCCAGGGCGTTGAAGTTGCCGTGGTCGAAGGTGCGCCAGGTGCGGCCGCCATCAATCGAGATGTCTGAACCGGATGTGCCTGTGGCGATCCAGAGGTGGGCATCGGGGACGTAGAGGACGGCGGAGCGGAAGCCGGCGGGGGGTGTGCCGGAGGGTTCGGTCCAGGTGCGGCCGCCATCGGAGGTGAGGGCGATGTTGTGCGCGGGAGCATCGGGTTGGCTGTAATCGCCACCGACGGCGATGCCGTGGAGGGCATCGGAGAAGTCCAGAGAGAAGATGCCGGCGCTGGCGGCATCGGCGCGGATGGGGCTCGAAGCAACCGTGAAGGAACGGCCGCCATCGGTGGTGTGGAAGACGCGGGCGGCGCCTTTGCCGCCGGTAGCGAACCAGGCTTCGGAAGCGCCATGGGTGACGAGGCAGGTACCGCTGGCGGCGAAGGCGCCTTCGCCTGCGAGGGCGGGCGGAGTCTGGCGGAGAGTCCAGTGAATGCCGCCATCTTCGGTGGTGAAGATGGTCATGTGGCCGTCGACGGGATCGCCCACCAGGATGGCGTGGGTGGGGTCCCAGAAGGCGATGGCATCGAAGAAGCCCTGGGCATCGGGATTGGTGAAGAGGAGCTGCCAGTGGAGGCCAGCATCGGCGGTTTTGTAGATGCGGGACTGAGGGCCGGAGCCGATGCTCATGAGGAAGGCGGTGCGGGCGTCGACGGCGTGGAGGTCGCGGAAATCGAGAGTTTCGGCTCCGGGGACTTTGCCGGAAATCCAGGTGGCGCCGCCGTCTTCGGTGCGGAGCCAGGTGCCGCCGGTGCCGCTGGCCCAGGCGACGGTGGGGCTGACGGCGGCGGCGCCGCGCAGGGAGGCGGTGACGCCGCTGGTCTGGAGGCTCCAGGTCTGGGCCGCGGCGAACGGGCAGAGCAGCAAAAGGAGGGGGAACCGCATCCTCACCATGTTGGCACAATGGGTTGGCGGAGGTGGGCTTCGTTACAGGTACTACAACAAGTACTAAGCGGGTCCGAAATGGAATTTAAGGTGCACTGAGCTAACACGGTGCATCAGACGATTAAAGACGGAGAAGGCCTTTCCGGAACACATGCCAAGCTGGCCCAGGCTCTGGTGGAGCATCATCGCCATACGGTGGCGGTGTATGGGTTTGTGAGGGACAGCTTGGCCGCAAGTCAGCCCCCAGGCCGCCAGATGGAGGCCGTGAGCCACGTGAGGTGGCTGGAAGCGTGCTCGGACTGGTTGGAACTGCTGGAACCGGGTCTGGAACCACACGTTCGAGTCGCTTTAAACCTGTATTTGGAGGAAGTCGGCAAAGTGGCACGGGTGGTGCGCCGGGAGGCTCCCTCGATAGAGACCGACCCGGGACGTTTGGACGCATCGCTCGAAGCCGTGCTTCGGATTCTGGAGACGTCAGCGGAAGCGGGTTACGCTGTGGACAATTGCCACAGCGATACGGCGGTTTGACTACAGTTGCCCGGCGGTGTATTTCCGGGGGGGGACTGGGGCGAACGGGCGTTCCCGGCGTATCCGGCGGCGCGGAGCCTGCTAGAGTAGGACTTGCTTTCCGAGGGGCTCTCATTGGCCGGTCTGACGGTGCCGGTGCTGGCCACATTGGTAGGCTGTACCGGGGCGGTGCTGGGAGTCTGGCTGACCGGGATGCGCCGGCGGGCGCGAGTGGTGGTACCCTTCAGCGCGGGGGTACTGCTGGGAGTGGCGGTGTTCGGCCTGGCTCCGGAGCTGGCCACGGAACTGGGATGGCCGACGGTGTTGGCGCTGGCCGGCGGGGGTTACGCGGCGCTGCTGCTAATCGACCGCTATGTCTACCCGGTGTGCCCCACCTGCGCACATAATCACGACCATACGGGCTGCGAAACGGAGCTGCACGGGTTTGCGGGGCCGCTGATTGCGGCGGCGGCGGCGCACAGTTTCCTGGACGGGTGGAGCGTGGCCACGGCGCAGATGGCGCTGCCTCTAGGGCTCCGGATTGCGGTGCCGCTGGCGGTGGGGCTGCATAAGATTCCGGAAGGCGTGGCGCTGGGGGGGATTCTGCGGTCGTCGATGCGGTCACGCACGGGGGCGCTGGGATGGTGCCTGCTGGCGGAGGGCGCCACGCTGGTGGGAGGGGCGGCAGGATTGACGCTGGTACCCTATCTGGGGACCGGGTGGATCACCTATCCGCTGGGCGTGGCGGCGGGGTGGTTGTTCTACCTGGGGTGGCACGCGGTACACGAGGAATGGAAGAGCCGGGGGGCGGGTCCGGCGTTTCTTTCGGCACTGACCGGGATGGCCGGGGCGGCGGCGCTCCAGAGGGGCGCGGAAGCACTGTTCCGGTAAGAAGTTACGGGAAAACTTGCTGACCACCCAGGCAGGTGGAAATTATTTCCATGCGCGGCGGGGGGGAAGTGAAGCGAAACTGGACCAGATCGGCGGGTGCGCCGGGTTGCAGGGCGGTGCAGGCGCCGGGAACGGAACCGGCGGCGGCGGGGTTCACGGTGGCCATGCGGACGGCATCGGGCAGGGAGAGGCCGGCCAGGCGGATGAGGTTGGCGATGCCGCGATCCATGGTGAGGGCGCTGCCGGCGAGGCGGTCCTGCCCGGCCAGAACCACGCGGCCTTCGGAGTTCAGGTCGACCTCCTGCTCACCGAGGCGATAGCGGCCCGGCGGGGCCCGGCGGGCGGCACGGCGTCGGTGATGAGCACGGAACGGGCGGTGCCCTTGGCACGCAGGGCAACCTTCAGAAAGCCGGCGTCGAGGTGGATGCCATCGACGATGAAATCGGCCCACAGGCGGTCTTCGGCGAGTTGCTCCCAGATGTAATTGGGGTGACGGCGGAGGACGGCGTGGGCGCCGTTGCCGAGGTGCGTGGAGAGGGTGGCGCCGGCGGAGACCGCGTCGGCAATCTGCGCGGCGGTGGCCTGGGTGTGGCCGATAGCGGCGACTACGCCTTCGGAGACGATCTGCTGGATGTAGTGCGGGGCGGAAGGATATTCGGGCGCGAGGGTGACGATGCGGATGCGGTTGGCAGTGGCATCCTGCCACCGGCGGAACTCGTCGAGCGAGGGCGGGCGCACCCAATGGCGGGGATGGGCGCCGCGGGGGCCGTCTTCGGGGCTAATGTGCGGACCTTCGACGTGGAAGCCAGCGATGGCCGCGCCTTCGGGGAGCGAATCGGCCGCGCGGGCGAGGTTGCGCAGGGAGCCTTCCATATCGGCGGGGGCGCCGGTGATGACGGTGGGATAGAAGCGGACCAGGCCGGTGGCATGGAGCGCCCGGATGGAGCGGGCGATTTCGGCGAGCGGGGTTTGGGGGTGGTTGTAATCGACCGCGGCGAAGCCGTTGACCTGGAGATCGATCCAGCCGGGGGCGAGGTAAACGCCGGGCGTTTCGGAGGCGGGGGCGACCTGGAGGATGCGGCGATCGAAGGTAACCTCGACGGGGCGGCCGGTGAGCACATCGATACCGGAACAGGTCCGCGGTGTCATGGTTTATACACAAGTTTGCCACATACGGAGGCGTGTAAGTGCAAGTTACAGCGCGGCAAAAAAGTTGTTGAAAAGGGGGCGGAAGAGACGAGAATCGTCTGGCTTTCGAGAGGCTGCGGCGTTACAAAAGAGGAGTCCATTACGCGTCTGCGCGGCGTGCGTGGCAAATCTCGGGGGAGGTGGCCATCGGCGCCGCGCAGCTTTTTGAGGCTATTTCACGCCGGCGGGCTGGGCGGTCTGGACAGGCGAGAGCCAGCCGAAGGTATCCGGGCGTGAACCATCGATCACACCGAAGAATTCCTTTTGCAGGCGTTCGGCCACGGGGCCGCGCTTTCCCTTGCCGATGACGATGCGGTCTACGGAGCGGATGGGGGTGATTTCGGCGGCGGTGCCGGAGAAAAAGACCTCGTCGGCGATATAGAGCAGCTCACGCGGGATGAGGCCTTCGACCACCGGGATGTGCAGCTCGCGGGCGAGGGTGAGAATGGTGTCGCGGGTGATGCCGGGCAGGACGGAGGCACCCAGGGGCGGGGTGTGGATCTTGCCATCGCGCACCACGAAGATGTTTTCGCCCGAACCTTCACTGACGTAGCCGGCGGTATCGAGGGCGATGCCTTCGGTGTAGCCGTTGGTGACGGCCTCCATTTTGATGAGCTGCGAGTTCATGTAATTGGCGCCGGCCTTGGCCATGGAGGGCAGGGTGTTGGGCGCCAGGCGATTCCAACTGGAGACGCACACGTCGACGCCTTCGGCGAGGGCTTCTTCGCCGAGATACTTGCCCCAATCCCAGCAGGCGATGTAGACATCGATGGGATTATGCATGCCGTTGACGCCGATATCGCCATAGGAGCGGAAGGCGATGGGGCGGATGTAACAGGAATCCATGCGATTGACGCGCACCAGTTCGAGCATCGCCTCGGCCAGGGCGTCGGCGGAGAAGCCGAGGTTTTCAATGCGGTAGATTTTGGCCGAATCGACCATGCGGCGGACGTGTTCGCGCAGGCGGAAGATGGCGGGACCGAGGGGGGTGGAGTAACACCGGATGCCCTCGAAGACGGAGCTGCCATAGCTCACGACGTGCGACAGGACATGGATGGTGGCGTCCTCCCATTTGATGAAGCGACCGTTGTGCCAGATTTTTTCAGTGGGCGTCAGCATGGGGTAATTATAGCGTGAGGCGGGCTGGGGGCGAGCGGAAGGGGACGTGGAGTTCGCGTAGCTGGCGGCAACGCGGAAACCGGCGGAACGGAACCAGTCCGGAACGGGCAGCGCCGGCAAGAGATCCAGGTGAAGCTAGTCCGGAATCAAATTGGAATTTCGGGCGAGTTCGCCGGCTAAGTATTCCGCGGTATCGCGGTCTTCCGAAAGGTATGGAATGTTGACGATGTTGCCGTGTTCCGCTCCCGGCAAGGGCGGATCGGCGTAAATCTCGAGTGACAGTCCGGTTCGTTTATTCACCAACGACCGCACAACGGCCGCTTGGATGGTCGCGATGGCCTTCATGGTGAGACCGAAGTGCGTGAGGGCTTGCGGGGAAACAGCGACCGATATGCCCTTTTGATCCCTCCGGTTCCACGTTCCATCCGGGTTTTGCGATTCGCGCCTCAGGTAGGCCTCGGGCTTGACCACCGATTTATGTTTATCGCAGAAGGCAGCCTTCAGTAAGCCCCTGAAAAGAGGGCCTCCATCTGGGAGGAGGATCACGGTCGCGCGACTCCTCGACCTAGATGCTTCGATTCAGCCAAACCAGCCACTTGTTTAGCGCGCCGGCTGTGGCCTTTTCGCTGGAGTGCCGAGCCGAGCGCTTTCCGATCAGGAGTTCCCAATAAATATACGACTCCGGGGACGGGTACGGATTGCAGACGAGCCTCACGTTCCTGGTTTCGGACGTCCAGGTGATTCGGATGGCGCCGTCCAGACAAATCACGCTGGCGTAGAATCGAAATCCTTTCCGCAATTGGGCAGTATGTTCGAGGATGTTCCTGGCGGTCGTGATGGCATGCTGTGTCGGGGGAGGTTCGTCAGGATCGCCGAGATCTGTAATGGACGTATCGATTCTGGAAACGATATCCCGTGCAAATTCAAGTTGAGGGGCAATGCCGGCACGATAGCCAGCAGGCTTAGCTATCATGAAACTGTCCGCACTGCGGAAACGGCCGATGTCCGAATAATTCCAAGTGAAAGGCTGGCCCGGGGGCGTGTTCGGGCCAATTTGCATGGTTTGTACCGGCTGCTGGGGTACGGCGAAGTCCTCAGGAATCATTTTGGTTCGGACGCCTCCTGCCGCGTTTGGTCGAGGCCTTCCAGGAAGGCGCGACCGCGGTTCATCAACATCCTGAAGGTATGCTCGCTCATCGCGATACGCTGCAGCACAAAGAAATCCAGTTTGACCGGGCTTGTGCGGGCGCCGTTCTGAACCTCAATTCCTGCCTGCGCGATTTCGTCGGGCCGAATGATGCCCGCATCCAGAAAGAAATCGGAGCCGACCTGGAGGACCTCTATATTGTTCACAAATAGCGGGGACAGGTCCGGGGAGTCGCCCTGCTCATGGCCGACGATGATCTTCTTACTCTGTATCCCAACCTGCTCGGGAGTGGCGACGTTCGGCGGTTCCATTGGGATCCTCCCCGCCGATCTGGCATGAAACGCCCAGATGGCGGATTCTCTTATGCACAGGATAGCAATTCATCGGGACGCGCGGCCTCTTCGACAAGAGCGGGAAGCGGCGGTACGGGGATAAGCCGGACTGGGTCTTGAGTGAAGCGGGCGGTACGTGCCGAAGTCGCGGGAGCGGGGGTGCGGAATCTGGTAAACTCAGGGTGCTCGGGAGCGAGATCGTGCGGGCGGGCGGCTGGTCTTATATCGGGTACGCGGCGCGAGGGGTAACTTTGGTCACGTTACTTTCGACCGCTGTGCCTGGGCAGACGGGCGCTGGAGGGCAATCGGCGCCGCCGCCCGCGGCTACGCCCGATGCGGCGAAGGGACCGCAGGCGAGCTTCCGGGCGGATTCCAACCTGGTGGTGATTCCGGTATCGGTGACCGATCCCCTGAACCGGTTCGTGCTGGGGCTGCGCAAGCAAGACTTCCGGGTCTTCGACGACGGGGTGGAACAGCCGGTGGCGCATTTCTCAGGCGAGGATGTGCCACTTTCGATCGGCCTGGCTTACGACATCAGCGGCAGCATGGACTTCAAGCTGACCACCTCGCGGGACGCCGCGGAACTCTTCCTGAAGGCCTTGAATCCGAGCGATGAGGCGTTCCTGGTGGTGTTCAACGACAAGGTGGACCTGGCGGCGGCATTCACGACCCAACCGCAGGAAATTCGCACCGCTCTGGAAGCGGCGCAGCCGGGCGGGTTGACGGCCCTGCTGGACGCGGTCAAATTCTCCCTGAACGAGATGAAGAAGGCCAAGAATGCGCGCAAGGCGATTGTGATCATTTCCGACGGCGGCGACAACCACAGCACCTACACGCCCGCTCAGATTGAGGCGCTGGTGCGGGAGGCGGATGTGGAGATCTACGCGATGGGGGTTTTCGATCCGCTGTTATCGCTGGCCTTGACGCCGGAGGAAGTTTCGGGGCCGCGGCTGCTGTCGGAAATTGCGGCGCAGACGGGAGGCCGGGCCTTTGCGGCCACGGTTTCGAGCGACTTGACGAGCGTAGCGGCGCGGATTGCGATTGAACTACGCAACCAGTATGTGCTGAGTTACTACCCGAAGAACCAGGCCAGGGACGGCAAGTATCATACGGTGGAAGTGAAAGTGAATCAGCCACCCGGAGTGCCGGCGCTGAAGATGCACTGGCGGCAAGGGTATTACGCGCCTTCGGATAAGTAAGGCTGCGGAGTTACCGATTGCCGATAACCAGGTAAATTAGCGATGGCCGATGGCGTGGACTCCCACGTGAGGAAGCGGCGTAATCGGGCGCGCAACGGGCAGGCGGGTAATGGGCGAGGTTCCGAGAAGAGTGCTGCGATAAATCCCCGTGCTGCGATACGAAGGTAACAGCGCGCCGGGAAACCCGGTGGAGGAGGGCAGCCGGAGGAACATAGGCCGGTAGGTGTAACCAGGCAGGTATATGGAATAGAAACCGGACTGTGCCGGAGTCAGGGAACCATAGAGACTGGACGGATACGACGAGCCGTAGAGGCTGGAAAGGCTGGAACCGACGAGGGGATAGCCGACGATCGGGAAGTAAGTGAAGCTATCGGCGGGCAGGTCCAGGCCGGATAAGGAACTGTCCAGCGAAGCGGGATCCTGAATGCCGGCGGAGATGGCGTTGTCGGCGGAAATCGATTGGGAGCGGCCGTCAGCCCAATCGCTGAGCGCGTCGTGATCGTCAGCGGGGGACTTTTCGGGGACTAGAACAGCCGCGAAGGGTAGGTCCATCCCTTGCTCGACGGAGACCTGCGGGCCGGCGGCGGTGGAGATTTGCACCTGGCCTTCGCGGACCCGCAAGCGCGGCGGCTGGCTATCGATGCGGTAGGTTCCTTTTTCGGACTGATGTACGTTCCAGTCCTTATAGACCAGAGTGACGGAGGTGCCGGGGGCCGGTTCGGGGGAATCGACGATGGCGGTTCCGGAGAGCAATTCGACACGGGTATCCGGGAGAGCGGTATTCACCATACGAATGGAGCTGTTTTCGCCGATGCGGAGGAAAACGCCGGGGGTGAGAAGCACCTCAGCACGGCCCTGCGCGGTGCGCAATTCGGCGCCCTCGGGGATAGCGGTGAATCTGCCAAGGCGCGCCTGGAGCGGCTGTCCGGCAACGAAGACGGCGCCTTCGAAGAAATGCACCAGACCGGAGCGAGTGGAGATGACGGCCTGGCCGTAGGCGGGCAATGCCACAGCGGCGCCTGCCGCTACGAGGGAAAAAACGTACACGGGGACGCGAGACATAAAGGACCACTCCCGTACCCGAGTATCGGCCTATCCGCGCCCGGCGTCAATAGGGGATTGGGTGAAGCGCGTGAGGTGGGGGACAGGCCGAGGAAGGCGCGAGGCGGGGGGCGCCAAACGCGCTGTTACAATGCCCCGTGGGTGAAATCGCCTGAGAGGGGAGGCGAGGATCCGATTCCCCGATGTTGAGTATGAAACGGCGGGTGGGGCGGCCGGGATTCGTTGCAATCTGCAAAGAGCTACCGCGACGGTCTTGAATTTGGCGCGCGGAAGCCGTGTAATGGGCTTGCGCCAACCAATCTCATCCGATGAATCCGAAACATCTGTTGCTGAGTTGTCTGGTCCCGGCAATCGCGGCGGGGGCCCAGTTCGATGTACGCGACCTGGGAGCGAAGGGCGACGGGACGGCCAAAGATACGCGCGCGATCCAAGCGGCCATCGACCGGGCATCGGCGGGGGGCGGAACGGTGGTGTTCCCGGCGGGGAGATATGTGAGCGGCACGCTGCATCTGCGCTCGCTGGTGACGCTGCGGATCGAGCGGGGAGCGACGCTGGTGTTCAGCCCGGATGACGGCGAGTTCGATGCCTATGAGGATCTGCCGGACCGTCCGCAGGCGCGCGCCGGGAATCCGCGGCCGCTGCCGCCGGATGCGACGGCGGTCCAGATCCGCACCCATGCGGCGCTTCCGGCGTGGGACGACACGGAGACCAGCTACGCGCACTACGCGCTACTGGCGGGCGATGGGGTACACCAGGTTTCGATTGAGGGAGACGGCGAGATTGACGGGAACCGGGCGCGGAGGGGCGGACCGAAGCCGATCGCCTTTCGCAATTCGGAGTGGATCACCATCCGCGGCATCACGGTGCGGAACGCGCCCAACTACAACATCAGCCTGATCGCGACCGATCATGTGGAAGTGGAGGGGGTGCGGCTGATCAACGGATTCGCGGACGGCATCGACCCGGACAACTGCCATTTTGTGCGGATCACCAACTGTTACATCGATGCGGCGGACGATGCGATCTGCCCCAAGGCCAGCCTGGCGGCGGGGCGGCCGGCGCGAGGAACGGCGCACCTGGTGGTGGCCAACTGCATCACGCGAACCTCGGCCAATCATTTCAAGTTCGGGACCGAAAGCGAGGGCGATCTGCACGATGTGACGGTGTCCAATTGCGCGATGCTTTCGCGGGAGAACGGGCATCGGGCGCGGTCGGGGATCTCGATTGAATCGGTGGATGGCGCGCATGTGGATGGCGTTGTGGTGTCGAATCTTTCGATCGAGGATGCCATGGCTCCGATTTTTATCCGGCTGGGGGTGAGAGGGCGGGGCTTGGAAAGGCCGGTTGCAGGGACGGTGGAAAATGTTTCCTTCCAGAACGTGACGGCGAAGGGCGCCTCGACGGCCAGTTCGATCACCGAGACGCCGGCGGCGCGGGTGCGGGATGTGACAATCGATGGATACCGATCGACCGGCAACGGGGGAGGCGCGGCGCGCGGGTTGGATGTTCCGGAGCTGCCGGACAAATATCCGAGTGCCGATATGTTCGGAGACCTGCCGGCGGTGGGCCTGTACGCGCGGCACGTGGACGGCCTCACATTGAGAGACGTCAGGATTGGCGCAGAGCACCCGGACGATCGGCCGGCGCTGGTTTTGGACGATGTGGAGCGGGTGGAGTTATCGGGCTTCGATACAACCAGGGCACCGGCGCGTGGTCCGGTGGTGCTGTTTCGAGATGTGGCGGGAGCATTGTTATCCGGAAACCGGCTTTCGCAGGCGGCGGAGATTTTTCTCAGGGTGCTGGGTGCGAAGAGCCGGGAGATCGCCCTGCGCGGAAACGATTTGCGACTGGCGAAGGAAGAGATACTAATGGGTTCCGATGTGCCAGCGAACGGGGTTTCGACCGATAGCGTGCGGTGAGGAAGGGCGCCGAAGCCGGCGCCCACCTGGAACTATTTCCAACGGCCTTCAACGAACACGTATCCGCCATTGCGGTGTTCCCATCGCGGAGCCACCCAGACGGCGTGCGCATGGGGTGGAACCTCCCATTGGCCCGGTGCCCAGACGTACGCATTGCCGTCCCAGCGGTTGTAACCGCCGACCCAAACATAGTTGGGACCAGGCCGGGCGGAGCGGTGCTCGACCTTCAAGGCGGGGGGCCGCAGTTTCACCACGATATCCGCGGCCTGAATGGAGCCAATACAAAACGCGGCTCCCAACAGCGAAGAAAGAAGAAATTTCCTCATCATAGCCTCCTACGGCGTGATTGGTGCAAGCGGGTTGCCGGTGGGGGAGTCCGCACGCTTCCGCGTTCTGGAGAAGCTGGTCCGGCGCGGGTGGTAGCGGCGCGGCTGGAGGGGTGAGGGATGGGCGCCGGCTGGATACGGGGGTTGCGGTTTGGAATTGGGGCGACGGATGCGGCGTCTTTGGAGGCCGCCGCGACTCGGTAGTTGGGCGGTTCGCGGCGGCTACGGGGCTGTGGGCGGCCGGTTCGCGGCCGCCGCGATGCTGCGATAAGCGATTAGCGACTGCTGCGTTGCGGTAGTTGGGCGGTTAGCGGCCGCGGTGCTCGTCGCGGTGCGTCTCGCTGGGCCTGGCCCGGCCCTCGCGGGCTGCCGCTCTCTCAGGTTCCGAGCGGGGTTCCAGGGCATGGGCCTCGGCGGGACGGCGGAAACCCGGCGCCGGCCGGTGGATGGCGGCGTAGGGATGCACATAGGCGCCGCGGTTGGCCCAAGTCCGGCCCCAGCGGGCGTTGTTCAGGAACACGGCGTGGGCGCCCCAATCGAAGCGGATCCCTCCGGGCGCCCAGCCCCACGGGGAGAAGAAGGCGCCGATAGTGATGCCGTAGCCGAAGCGGATGGCGCCACCGATTACGAATCCGGGCCGCGGCGCATAGAAGACCACCCCCGGGTCGTAGTAGGGGACCACCACGTAACCGGGATTCACGGGCATGATGCTGATGTAGGGACCGCCGCTGACGAGGACCTGTCCATTGCTGCGCAGGTAGCCGTAGCGTTCGGCCATGGCCCTTTGGCGCTGCACCGCATCCATAACGGCCTGTTGCTCGGCCATAAAGGCGTTGCCGAGCTGGCTGGTCCAGTTCATGTCCGAGGCCATCATGGCCAGGACGCCGGGAAACGGAAGCAGCGCTTGCACGCTGGGATCCCAGGGCAACTGGTCCGCCTGGATAGCGCCGGCAAGCTGCTGGCCGACGAGGTAATGATGCTGATCGGCCCATTGGGCGGCAGCGGGGATGTCGTTAGGGTAGGTCGCAGCGGCGAGGATCTGCGCGAGCAGCGGATCGGGATAAAGCGCGATGCGAGCTACCAGTTGGTCTAACTGGCCGGGTGCGAATACAGGGGGCGCCTGGGCAAAAGCGGGGCTGACGGCCAGCCCTGCCAGGAACGCCACCGCTATAGCAGCGGTTCTCAACGGTTGCATTTTCAATCTTCCTCCACACTCGAACTGGGCGATGACGTACACTGCGCCATCACGAATAGTCTAACCCGGCCGGGCGGAATATGGCGCGACGGCGGGGCGGGTGCGAGCCGCCCGGAGCCGGTTGCGTAACGGCGTGGTTGCGGCTAAGCGCCGGGAAACATTGGCTTGGCGAAGAGGGTACCGCGCTACCATTAAAGTATTATCATGAAACCTGCAAAGGTCCTCATTCCCTTGATGCTATTTGCAGCTATTCTTATGGGCCAAAATCATCCTGTTGCGGCTTCCGGTCTGCCGCCGCTGATCGACCGGGAATTGTTCTTCGGTAATCCAGAAATCGCCGGCGCGCAACTCTCGCCGGATGGGCAGTACCTGGCCTTTCTAAAACCCTGGAAGGGCACCATGAATGTCTGGGTCAAGAAGATTGGCCAGCCGTTCTCGAGTGCGCACCTGCTCACCGCCGAGCTGAAGCGTCCGGTGCCGGCCTATCTGTGGACGCGCGACGCCAAGTACGTCTGCTACGTGAAGGACCACGAAGGGGACGAGAATTTCAACGTATATGCGGTGGACCCGGCGGCCGCCACTCCGGCTGGCGACGATGCGCCGCCTTCGCGCGATCTGACGGGCTTGAAGGGCGTGGTGGTGCAGTTGTACAGCGCGCCCAAAACGGATCCCGACATTTTGTACGTGGGGATCAACGACCGGGACAAGGCATGGCACGACCTTTATAAGTTGCGGATTTCGACCGGGGAGCGGACGTTGATCCGCGAGAATACGGAGCGCATCGCGGGCTGGATATTCGATTTAAAGGGCACGCTGCGAATGGCCGAGCGCACCACCGACACCGGGGACACCGAATTGCTGCGTGTGGACCCGGCGGGTTTTACGAAGATTTACTCCTGCAATGTGTTCGAAACCTGCGGGGTGGTGCGGTTCGATAAGGAAGGCAATAAGGCTTATATCGAGACCAACAAGGGGGACGCGGCGGACCTGGTGTCGCTGGCGCTGATCGACCCGGCTACGGGCGCGACCGAGACGGTGGAGCAGGATCCGATGAAGCGGGTGGACCTGGACGCGGCGGTGTTCAGCGAACTCACCGAAGAACTGGCGCAGACCAATTACCTGGACGACCGGGTGCGGCGCTACTTCCGGGATAAGTCGTTCGAGGCCGATTACCGCTGGCTGGAAGAGACTAAGTTTCCGGGTAAGGAAGTGGGCGTAGCTTCGCGCACGCGGGATGAGCGGCTGTGGCTGATCAGCGTGCACAGCGACACGGAACCGGGCGAAACCTATCTCTTCGACCGGGTGGCGCATACCCTGACGCTGGAGTACAAGGTGCGCGAGAAGGTGCCGCGCGACGCGCTGGCGCCGATGCAGCCGGTCCACTATAAGTCGTCCGACGGGCTGGAAATTCCGGCTTATCTGACCCTGCCCAAGGGGCTGCCGCCTAAGAACCTGCCGGCCGTGGTGGTGCCTCACGGCGGGCCCTGGGCGCGCGACGTGTGGGGTTATAACGGCCTGGTGCAGTTTCTGGCCAATCGCGGGTATGCCGTGCTGATGCCCAATTTCCGCGGATCTACGGGCTTTGGCAAGAAGTTCCTCAACGCCGGCAATGGGGAGTGGGGCCGCAAGATGCAGGACGATGTGACCTTGGGCGTGAAGTACCTGATCGCGCAGGGCATTGCCGACCCCAAGCGGGTGGGCATCCTGGGTGGGTCTTACGGCGGGTATGCCACGCTGGCGGGGGTGGCTTTCACGCCGGACGTGTACAAAGCGGCGGTGGATATTGTAGGGCCGTCGAACCTGCTGACGCTGCTGGATTCCATCCCGCCGTATTGGGAGGCGGCGCGCAAGACCATGTACGCACGGATGGCCGACCCGGAGACGCCGCAGGGCAAGCAATGGCTGGAGGATCGCTCGCCGCTGACGCAGGCGTCCAAGATCAAGACGGCGCTGATGGTGGTGCAGGGAGCCAACGATCCGCGGGTGAACCGGGCCGAGGCGGAGCAGATTGTGATTGCGCTGCGCGACCGCGGTTTCCCGGTGGAGTACCTGCTGGCCCCCGATGAAGGGCACGGGTTCGCGCGGCCGGTGAATAACATGGCGATGTACATGGCGGCGGAGAGATTTCTGGCCAAGCACCTGGACGGCCGCTACCAGGAAGGCGGGACGCCGGAGGTAGTGCAACGGCTGGCGGAAATTACCGTGGATCCGAAGAAAGTGACGCTGACCAAGAAGGTGGACGCGGCGGCGGTCAGTATTCCCAAGCCGGCGGTGGATTTGAAACCGGCGAGTTATAAGTACGAGGTGAAATTGGCCATGGGCGGGCAGGAACTGGCGATGACCAGCACGGTTACGGTGAAGGAGCAGGATGGTAACTGGGTGGTGTCGCAGGCGAGTGAAGGCGCCATGGGGCCGGTGACGGATATGGTCACCCTGGCGAAGGGCACACTGGTGACGCGCAACCGGAGTTTGAAGCAAGGGCCGATCAGCGCGGATATTGACTACAGCAGCGGCCGGGCCGCGGGGAAGCTGAAGCTGCCGAATGGAGAGCGGCCGATCGATACGGACCTGGGCGGGCCGGTGTTTGCGGAGGGGGCGAGTGGCGCAGTTTCGGTGGCATGCCTTCCGCTGGCCGACGGTTACACGGCCACTTACCGTACTTACGACCTGGCCAAGATGAAGATGGCGCTGTGGCAATTAAAGGTAGACGGATCGGAGAGCGTGACGGTGCCGGCGGGTAAGTTCGACACGTTCAAGGTAGAGACGGCGTCGGCCGATGGCGGGACCGATAAGACGATTTTCTGGATTGCCAAGGACTCGCGCGAAGTGGTGAAGTACGTGACCAACGGGCCGGGCGGCGCTACGATTACGGCGGAGCTGCAGTGAGGCGAACGGGCGCGGGCGCAAGCACGGCGGTCAGGGGCTGAAGCAGGGATAATTAGCCGCTGATAAACGCGGATCAACGCTGATAAGGACTGACGGGTCAGTACGGCGGCGCCAGGCGGGTGTACTCGAAATTTTCGGGGTCCAGCCCGCGGGAGCGCAGGGTGCGGATGCACTCGGCGACGGAATCGCCGATGGCTTCGATACGCCGGAAGGGCAAGGTGGCGGGACTGTAAAGCTCCAGCGCAATGTATTTTCCGATGAGGCGCAGGCGCTCATCGAGCGATAACTCTTCGGGGGCGCGGCCGATGGCTTTTTCGGATGTGGCGGTCATGGGGTCTGCCGCATTGTACTACGGCGCGCGGTTGCCGCGAATGGCGGCGGTTTCCATGGTACTCTTGACCTCATGCCGAGCCAACTGTACCTGTTTCTGTTGGCCGCCACGTTAGCGACCCCCGCCGTCCGCGCCGCCGACCCACACACTGTTGACTGGAAGCAACTCGAGCCGGAGATTTTCGAGCATTACTCGGACCTCATCCGCATCGATACCAGCAACCCGCCCGGAAACGAGACCAAGGCCGCCGAGTATCTGAAGAAGATTCTCGACGCCGCGGGGATTCCGGCGCAGATTTACGCGCGCGACCCGGGGCGCGGCAACGTGGTCGCGCGGCTGAAGGGCAACGGGTCGAAGAAGCCGCTGCTGGTGATGGGGCACCTGGATGTGGTCGGCGTGCAGAAAGAGAAATGGTCGGTGGAGCCGTTTGCGGCGGTGAGGAAAGACGGCTACATTTACGGCCGCGGCTCGATTGACGATAAAGATAAGGTTACGTCGGCGCTGATGACGGTGCTGCTGTTGAAGCGGCTGAAGGTTCCGCTGGATCGCGACGTGATCTTTCTGGGCGAGGCCGGCGAGGAAGGCACGTCCGCAGCGGGCATCGGGTTCATGGTGGACAAACATTGGGACAAGATCGCCTGCGAGTACGCCATCACCGAAGGAGGAACCGCGACGGCACGCGAGGGGCACGTGCGGACGGTGGAAATTGCCACCACGGAAAAGGTGCCGCGGGGAATCCGACTGATCGCCCATGGGCAGGCGGGCCACGGCTCCCGTCCGCGGCTGGATAACCCGATCATGCACCTGGCGGAGGCGGTGTGGAAGATTGCCGCGAACCAGCCGCCCATGCGGCTGAACGACACCACGCGGACGTATTTCGAACGGCTGGCGACGATCAGCTCGCCGGAGGAGGCGGACCGCTACAACCACCTGACCGACCCGGCGCGGCGGCCGGCCATCGAGGCGTGGTTCGCCGAACATGAGCTGACGCATTACTCGATTCTGCGGACGTCGGTAGTGCCGACGATCATCCAGGGCGGCTTCCGTTCCAACGTGATTCCATCGGAGGCGGAGGCCACCATCGACATCCGGGCGCTGCCCGATGAAGACATGCCGAAGTTCTACGCGTGGCTGAAGCAACTGATCAACGACCCGGCGGTGGAGATCGTGCCGCGCGGCGAAGGACGGCCGCCGGGGCAGCCTTCGCGAATCGACAACGAGATGTTCCACTCGTTTGAAGCCACGCAGCGCGAGATGTTTCCGGGCGCGATCACGCTGCCGTCGATGCTGACCGGGGCCACCGACAACGCGCAGCTTCGGTCGAAGGGAGTGCAGGCGTACGGCTTCGGGCCGGTGGTGAATGAGAAAGACGCCGCCGGCGGGGGCGGTGCGCACGGCGACGATGAGCGGCTGCTGGAAGCGTCGCTGTATAAGGAAGTGGAGTTCCTGTGGCGCAGCGTGGTGCGGGTAGCGGCTTCGGGCGGGACGCGCGAGGCGGCGCAATAGGCTTTCGGAGCGGCGCGCTATAGTCAAAGCAGTGCGTTATTTTCTCAGCCGCAGGCTGCCCGAGGCCAATGCGATCTTGCTGGTGGAAAGCGGGTCGCGCAGCATTGTAGAAGGCCTGATTCGCAATTTGCGGGCGACCTGGGGCGACGAAATTCCGATCGACCTGGTGACCTGCTATCCGACCCTGCCGCGCGGGTTTCAGGCGCACAATACGCGGCTCTACCCGGTGACCGAATATCGCGGAAGGGCGGGGCGGGGGAAGCTGTACCGGCAGCTCGCGGCCAACCGGTACGGCCTGGTGGGCATGGTGTGCTCGGATGAGCCGCTGATGACCAAGTGGAAGTGGTCGCTGGCGCTGCGGCTTCCCGCCAAAGTTTTCGTGATCAACGAAAACGGCGATTACTTCTGGCTGGACCGCGGCCACCTGGGGACCCTGCGCGCATTTGTACTATATCGCTCGGGTCTGGCGGGGGCGGGCGCGGTGCGGACGCTGGCGCGGCTGGTATCCTTCCCGTTTACTTTGGCGTATCTGTTACTCTATGCGACGGTTGTACATACCCGCAGAGCGCTGCGCGGAGGTTAAGAGATGAAATCCATCCAAGTGAAAGAGCACGGCGGCCCGGAGAAGATGGAGCTGGTGGAGGGTCCGATTCCGGTTCCGGGGCCGGGCGAGGTGCTGGTGCGCGTGGCCGCGGCCGGCGTCAACTTCATCGATGTGTACTTCCGGAAGGGCGCTTATAAGGCCGACATTCCGATTACTCCGGGGAGCGAGGCGTCCGGGACGGTGGAGGCGGTGGGACTGGGCGTGACCACGCTCCAGGCCGGCGAACGCGTGGCTTATGCGATGGTGCGTGGCTCCTACGCAGAATATACCGTGGTGCCGGCGGCGAAGCTGGTCAAAATTCCCGATGGGGTGGACTTCACGGTCGCCGCGGCGGCCATGCTGCAGGGCATGACGGCGCATTACCTGACGCACTCCACGTTTCCGCTGAAGGCGGGCGATACCTGCCTGGTACACGCGGCGGCGGGAGGGACGGGCGGGCTGACGGTGCAGATGGCCAAGATGATGGGGGCGCGGGTGTTTGGAACCGTGTCCACTGAAGAGAAGGCGCAGATCGCGCGGGAGCACGGGGTGGATGAAGCCATCCGCTACACCGAGCAGGATTTCGAAGCGGAGGTGAAGCGGCTGACGGGCGGGCGCGGAGTGGACGTGGTGTACGACTCGGTGGGGAAGACGACGTTCGACAAGAGCCTGAACTGCCTGCGTCCGCGCGGGATGATGGTCCTGTTCGGGCAATCGAGCGGGGCGGTGCCGCCGTTCGACCCTTCGGTGCTGAATGCCAAGGGGTCGCTGTTTCTCACCCGGCCGACTCTGGCCCATCACGTGCTAAATTCCGAGGAGTTAGCGTGGCGCGCGGGCGACGTGCTGGGCTGGGTAGCCGCGGGCAAACTCAAGCTGCGCATTGACCGCACGTATCCGCTGGCGGAAGCCGCCGCCGCGCATCGCGATCTGGAGGGCCGGTACACGGCCGGCAAACTCATCCTGGTCGTATCCGGGTCCACATGAAACTGCAGGCCAAGCTGACGCTGGGATTCGTTTTACTGGCCACCCTGATGGTGGGGTTCCTCTCGGCGATGGACCTGGTGAACAACATGGACCAGCGTTTCGAGGACACCCTGGAGCGCGCCGAGATGCTGGAGAAATGGGCCAGCAAGGACGTCAGCGACACCTTGAACTCGCAGCGCGTGAAGCCGCTCCGCGAGGCATTGCAGGACCAGGTGCTGACGGAGAACCTGGTGGACCTGATGGCCAACGCCCACGCCATCCTGGAAATCGCGGTGGTGGATCCGGTAAGCAGCAATACGTAATCTGTCAGGCGCGCCACATAACA
>CAWDOH010000051.1:0-397340 GCA_963803725.1 Bryobacterales bacterium
ACAAAATGGTCTTGCCGAACTGGACGCGGCATAGCCGGTCCAGAGCCGCCTGATCGGTACGGAAGGTCAGGTCCAGACCTTTGCCGAGTTGCTGCACCTCGGCTTTCAAGATCTTCTCTACGAACTGAGCGGAGCAGATCGTATGGATCTGCTTTTTCACCGAATCCAGCGTGGGGGCTTTGCCGCCCTTCACCTTTCCCTCCCGGCGGCGTTGCAAGTGGGTTTGCAGGTCGCGCAGTTTGCGCCTCGCCTTGCTCAGGTGGGTGGTGAGCCCCTGGAGTTGTCCATCGTACAGATTCTGATTAAAGGTCACCACGATGGTACGCGATTGACCGAAGACTTTCTTCTCCGTGCGATAGGCTTCCACCCCTTCCAGGCCCGGCTGGGACAGCGTCCGGAACTGTTTGCGGGAAACGGTCAGTAACTCGGCATGCTGCGAGGGGACCAGAGAACCTACGAAATGAAAGGGAGTGTCTTGCAGAGACTCAAAGGCCTCCTCGCTATTGTTGCCCTTGTCAAAGACCAGGGTAATGTGATCGCAGGATTCGGCCAGTTGCCGGTAATGGGTAGAGAGTTCCTCGGTGATGGAGCGGAACTCGGTGCTGTCGTTGACATTGCCGGCGTAAACCTTGTGGAACAAAGGGATGTGAAAATCGGCGCTGACCAGCAGGCCGAGGCTGACCTGGCGCAGATCGCCGCGCTTCTGCTTATTATGCCCGCGCTGCGGAAGTTCGGCAGGGGTGCGGGTATTGATGTAGGTGAAGAAATTAGTGCCGTCGTAGACCAGGGCGCGGAGATCCAGTTGAAACCGCTGAATGAGGCGCTGGGTGATTTGCTTTTCGCATTCGAGGACGTGCTCGGCAGTGACCAGATCCATATGGTTCCAGAAGTTCTGGGAGGACAGCGCAGCCGGATCGGCGGGCAGCAAGCGAGTCAAGACGGTTTGGCGGTACCAGTCGGCGAACTGCAGTTTGCTGGTGGGGGAAACGGCGCGGTTGATGGCGGCCAGGAGCAAGTACTGGCCGACGGAGATGCCCTGGCGGCGTTTGGGGGGAAGGATGGAATCGAGCAACTGGACCAGATCCAAGCGCTGAGCGATGTCGAAAGGGCGGCGATATCGGCGAAAGCGGCCACCTCGGTTTCGAGCGGCTGGGGCGGCTGTTGGGAGCGCTCGGCGGCAGCGACGAGGTCGTCGATTTTGCCGAGATAGACTTGGCGGACGATCTTGGGCTTGCCGTCGACGCGCTGGCAATAGCGGGCGTAGTAATAGGTGTGGCCGCCGATAATTTTGGGGGTGAGGCTCGGCATGCTTAGGTCATACCATAGTTCCAAAACAAATCAACAAGGAAATGTTCCGGCGTTGCGACAAAGCAGCAAAAGCAAGCTATTAGGCAATGATTATAGGCCTTCTGGGAGATGCCACCCTAAGGCCCGGCAACCATACCACGAACGCAGATTGCTGGCCAAACAATTAGGTCATACCAATTGCGGCAAAAGAAAACCGCCGTCCGCCAGCAGGCCGCTTGGCTTAAGTCCTTATTCTTCCAGAGGATAGGGCGCGCTGTAAATCGCACGCCCAAGGGCAGGCGGCATAGGCCGCGTCCCTAACTTGTAAACTCCCGCTAGCATTTCCGGGGGGATGAAGATCGTGCGAAGGTCCCTCAAGAGCCGCCTGCCCAACCACAGATCATTTTCGAGGGTTTCTTCAATTTCGTCGGGCGAGCCATGTAAGAGGAGCAGCGCTCTGACAAGCCAGTAAGCCAGCAAGCCGGGGCAGAGCACAAGAATGGTGGCCGACATGTCAACCCAGGATACAACTTTTCCGACCGTCCGGAGTAGGTGAAAGTGGCGCAATCTCAGGGGCAAGCTCCTGCATAAACTGGAGCGTGCCAACCTGGACTATCTTATTCCGCCTCCGCGGCGGACGGTTCGACCTGGCCATGCTCATGTACCTTTGCGAATTCCGCGAATTCCCGATCGCCTGCGATGCTCCGGTTTCGGCTCCGGGAAAGGTCAATCAGCGGCGTCGAGATTCCGCGTCATGGCCGATCTTAATGACACTGAAGATCGCGCAGCAATTCCCGAATTGCGAGGTCTCTTTCGTGGTCCATCAGGCTCCATTTTACGGCGCTTCAGCAACGAAGGAACGTGGTCGTCCAAACACCCCGAAGCCGGGCCGGGCGCGGGTTCTTTCCGATAAGCCCGAATTCCCATGCGGCCCGCGGCAGGGACGTCTGCGAGGCTTGGGAGTTACGGTCTAATAGCCTTCGAGCCACGGCCGGCGGCGCCCACAATTCGAGCGAGAGACGTAGCAAACTCGCCCGGAGTGCTGACGGCAAAGGTTTGGCCCTTCAAAATGGACACGGCATCGCTTATGGCATCGCGAACGGTACCCGGTGCAAGACGAAGTCGCGGATTGAATGCGGGGGCCGCTGGTCCCCCCATGCAGGGTCCTCCTGTTTCGGACGCTCCGCAGCCTTGTCTGCCCGCTTGAATTGCGCCGGCGGACCCGCGCGACCCGCCCGCATAGCGAGGCCCTTGGTATTGAATGTAAATGAAAAGGGGATGTGCGCCATCCGTTGCAATCATCTGGCGGGGAACCCGCGATGGCTCCTGGGCGGCTCCCAAGAAGACCACCAGGTTGGATGGATCACTTTCCCGGAGTTCCCGATTAATCAGATCAGCCAGGAAGGCCAGCCGGAGTTGCGGATTCCGAAGGTTGGCGACGTTGACCGTACCTGTCTCGGTTCCTCCAATAGCCTTAACCGCTTGTGGGAGGTTTGCCGAATGAAAGCGCTCCGAGCGGAAAAATTCCTTTTCGAGAGCCAGGTTGCACACTACTACACGCACCGCCTCGGAAGGCAGGGAGCGCACTAGAGCAGACAACGATCCGGAAAGCGCCTCAAAAGCGGATGACGGCAAGCGGCCGAATACGGGGTAGATTGGATCGGAGACCACGAACACTGTGATGCGGCGCAGTTTCGGCTGAGAATTGAGGGGAACTGGAGCCAGATCCTTTGCTTGCACGGTCCAACTGTTGCGGCACACCTTGCCATCCTCGTCGACGGCGAGCGCTGCAACGCGCCAGTCGCCTGGAGACAGCGGAAAACGCCCGGTGAGAGTCGCAGCCTCCTTGGTAACGAGTTGCGGAGGAGGAATGTAGCGACTGCCCATGTACTCCGTTTTCTCATCCGGCTTGTTGCGTTGAAGGCGCAAAAATATGTCGAGCTGGTGGGGCGGCCAGTTAGCCTGCTCCACGGAAAAGTCCATAGTGTAGGGTGCTTCGTACTGTAGGCTGAAGGTCAGAATTGGCGCGGATGGCGTGAACGTACATCCCATGGCGGACACCGTGGAGGCGCGTTCGAAAAGGTTTTCGGCTGCGGCAGCCCGTTGGCCCTCAATCGGCACGAAAACGCTCTGGGCGGATGACGCAACACACCAGAGGAGAAGAATCGGCAGTCGACGAGACCACATTCGAAATCGGCCCCCCTGACTCTAAAGTAACGTACTGCGGATGTCTCCCCTATACTGTGCGTGGATGCTTCCGAGTTGGGCCGCGCGCAGGAGGTCCCGCTCGAACTCAGGGCTCGTTTCGCGAGCACCTTTCTCACGAACAGCCAGAAACCAGATTGCGCCGGCATGGTTTTTCGCCGCAGCACGTCTGAGGAGCTCCTCCATCTCGCGGTATGTCGCGTCGTCATCACACGTAGTACACCAGAGGCGGTTATACGCGAGCTGGTATTCCGCCTCCGCATCGCCTCTTTCGACCCATGGCTGCCAGAGAGCAACGAGGGCCCTCCAATCATTGGCATCGAGCGCCCGTTTTGTTTTCGCCAGCAGTTCCTGACGAAGGACTTCTTCCATGAATCCATTCTAAAGGGGCTGGTGAACCCGCGTGACGGACAATAGCGTCGTGGTGAGTGTGTGAGGTGCCCAGCGCATGACCGAGGTTGCTCCCGGTTAACGGCGCATCCGGAATCCTGGCGGCCGGTTTCGGGATCACGGCCTGAAAACACGGCATTGTGGCCGAAACACAGGGGTATCGGAAACTGGGCGTTCGCGGAGCCGCCCGAGTTTACGTAATGCCGGACTATGAACAGCCGGAAGACGGCCCCCGAAGGGACCCTCTACGGAACACGGCGGGTTAGCGGCCGGTCAACGATATGCCGGCGCCAACCGTAAATGACAGAAGAATGACGGATGAACGCCTGCGAGTAAGCGGTCGTCAACTAAAACGAGACGCGTAGCATGCAAAAACTCCTTCAAGGCCAAGGTCAGCATGTCCATGTCGCCAGGCCTTTGAAATACTGCCCGGCTGTTGGAACCCGAATCCGACTGGAGCGGCGGGCCGAGTTTCTGAATCTTGACGTGTGCTATCGAAGCGCGGGATCGGCCAATTTCCGCCCGGCGGAGACCTTCTCAGTATTTTCACGGAATCGGGCGGCCAACCCATTAGCGGTACGGTCATAAGCCATCGCGTCGGCCCAGGACTCTTTGGGATTGAGAATGGCTGAATCGATTCCGGGGCAGGCCACCGGTATATTCAGCCTGAAAACGGGATCGGTCCGGAACTCCACGCCATCCAGATTTCCGGAGAGGGCCGCGCTCAGGAGGCCACGCGTTACCGGAAGGCTGATTCGCCGCCCAATCCCGTAGGGTCCTCCGGTCCAGCCCGTATTCAGAAGCCATGCCTGGGACTTGTGAAGCCGTAGCTTGTCGCTCAACATCCCGGCATAGACTTCGGGACTGCGCGGCAGGAATGGCGCCCCAAAGCACGCACTAAACGTCGCCTGGGGTTCCGAGCCGAGGCCCGTTTCGGTGCCGGCTACCTTGGCCGTGTAACCATTCAGGAAGTAATACATCGCCTGCTCGGGCGTAAGACGGGCGAGTGGCGGAAGTACTCCGAAAGCATCGCAAGTTAGCAGCACGATATTCTTAGGATGCCCGCCCTTGCCAGGAACCGCCGAATTTTCGATGAAGGTCAGCGGATAGGCGGCGCGGGTGTTTTCGGTATGGATGCTGTCATTGAAATCCAGCAGACGCAGTTCGGTATCCATGGCGACATTTTCCAGTACGGTGCCGAAGTGAATGGCGTGCCAGATCTGCGGCTCGCGCTCCTGCGAGAGTTGAATGCACTTTGCATAACAGCCGCCCTCGAAGTTGAATACTCCGTCCGGTCCCCAGCCATGTTCGTCGTCACCGATCAATTTGCGGTCGTGATCGGCCGAAAGGGTCGTTTTGCCCGTGCCCGACAACCCGAAGAAGAGCGCGGTATCGCCATCCGGCCCGATATTGGCCGAACAATGCATCGGCAGCACATTGAACAATGGCATGCGGTAATTCATCACGCTGAAAATTGCTTTCTTCATCTCGCCGGCGTAGGACGTTCCGCCGATGATGACGAGCTTGCGCGTGAGGTTCAGAATCACGAAAGTACTGGACTGCGTGCCGTCATCTTCAGGGGTGGCACGGAACCCGGGCGCATCGATCAGGGTGTATTCCGGGACGTGCTGGTCCGTTTTCTGAGGCTCCGGGCAGACGAATAACTGGCGGGCAAACAAATTGTGCCAGGCCCGCTCGGTCACGATGCGGATGGGAATGCGATAGCGCTCGTCAGCGCCGGCGAAACAGTCCTGGACAAACAGGTCTCGCGACTGAAGATAAGCCAGGAGCTTACCATACAGACGATCGAACTGCTCCGGCGTAAACGATTGATTGACCGGTCCCCAATTGACCGTGTCAGCGGTGGTGGAATCGCGGACAATGAACTTGTCGCGGGGCGAGCGTCCGGTATGATCTCCGGTCCGCACCACCAGAGCGCCGCCGCTCGCCAGAAGTCCTTCCTGCCGCTGGATCACCTTCCCGGTCAATTGCGCGGACCCGAGATTCCAGAAAACGACATTGGCGTTGCGGATGCCGTGGTTGTCGAGTCCATGTAGGCTGGGACGAATGCCTACGTTCTGCATAACGAATACTCGCTTACGAGTTAGCAAGTATCGGGCCGCCGCCGGGCGCGGGCGGTAACCAATAGCAGGCACCGAAGTTGGCGGGCTGGTGTTGGCTTTGGACATCTATTCCCGTCCCAGCCAGGATCGTGCTGTCCAAAATTCGTACAGATCCAGCGGCTTTGCCGGGAAACGGTCTCTCCGATCTCGCTGGGGTCGTATCATTCCCGAACTACGCCTATGCGACTTGGGTCTCCATCAAATGGATTTCCGGTTCATCCATCTGTATACCCAGGCCGGGTGCGGTGGGAACCTTATATTTGCCGTTCTTCCACTGAATCGCCGTAGACAGGACGGCGTTGGCCCTATTCAGGCGTCCGGGGTTGTATTCGACCTTCCGGTCCGGCTCCAAAGCAGCGAATTGAAGGGCGGCCGCCAATTGGGGTCCCAGGGACTCACCCACGCGAACCACGACCGGAGCGCCGTGCTTCCGAGCCATTTCCGCCATCCGGAGGGCCTCAGTGATTCCGCATCGGCCAAGATCCGGCTGCAGGACGCCAACTGCCAGCTCGTGAAAGAACGGCGCCAGCTCATAGTGCGTGTGATAAGCCTCGCCGACGGCCAAGGGAGCGCGCGTCACCTTTGAGAGGCGGCTGTCCCCGTGGAAAGGACGGTCCCGAAGGGCCGGGTTCAGGAGGTCGCAAACGACCTCGCAGACGGCCTCCGGAACCCGTGATGCCTGTGCCTCACCCCAGCCGGTGAGACCTTTATCGGTGTGGACCGCGATGAGAGGAATTCCGTGTCCACCGGCATCGCGCGGATATACCACGCTAGCCTCGACTGCTGAGAGCTTCCTATGATTTCCGCCATGTTCTCCAGGCACGAGCATTGCCCCGGACTATGCGAACCGATGGCAAACCTGCGACACAGGTCGCACGGTGGCGCCGGCCATAATCTGGACAGCACTGTCTGAAATCCAGGCAGCTCGAGGTGGTGGCTCCGCTTCGGTTCCCTGGTATGCGCCGTTGCACCCAAGGGTGTGAGATGCCGGGGGGAGGGGGTCGCGCTCGTGCGTCGCGGAACCAGGTCTGGACAGAATGCGCGATCAAATGCTGAGCCGCGCGCGGCCGCGGGCCTGGGGGCGTCCGGCGGCGGCACTCAGAAGCGGCCGTTACCGCGGCTGCGAGCCGGCATTGCCACTTTCCATTGCGGGCGGCCGACAACGGCCAAACTGTTTTAGCGCCTGTCCGTGGGGCGGGGGCGGCGGGGACGGGGGCATGTTCCACTCGCGCATCTCTAGGCTACAATCAGTAGACACTCCAATGGCCGTGCTCCCCGGTAGCCGCATGGGCCCGTACGAAATTATCGCGTCCCTCGGCGCGGGCGGAATGGGAGAGGTGTACAAGGCGCGCGATACGCGTCTGGATCGCGTGGTGGCGATCAAGGTTCTGCGCCCGGGGAAAACCGGCGATGCCACACGCCGACTGCGCTTTATCCAGGAAGCCAAGGCCGCGTCGGCGCTCAACCACCCCAATATCGTGACCGTCTATGACGTCGGCTCCGAAGACGGCGTCGACTATATTGTGATGGAGTTCGTGGACGGCAAGACCATGGACCAGCTAATCCCACGTGGCGGTATGCGCGTGGGCGAGATGCTCGGTTATGCCGCGCAAGCTGCGGACGCACTCGCCAAGGCGCACCTGGCCGGGATTGTTCACCGGGATCTGAAGCCGTCGAACATCATGATCTCGCGGGATGGCCTGGTGAAGGTTCTGGACTTTGGGCTGGCGAAGTTCAGCCAGTCGACACAGCGGGAGGATGATGCAACCCAAACCCTGAAGGCTCTCACCGGCGAGGGAATGGTGGTGGGGACGGTGTACTATATGTCGCCGGAACAGGCCGAGGGCAAGCCGGTGGATACGCGATCCGATATTTTCTCCTTCGGAGCGATCCTCTTTGAGATGGCGACCGGCCACCGGCCTTTCACCGGCGATTCCCAGGCCGCCGTGATTTCATCGATCCTGCGCGAGGAGCCTAAACCGCCTGCCAGCTCGCGAAGCGATCTTCCGCCCGAATTATCGCGCGTGATCATGCGATGCCTGCGTAAAGATCCGGCGCGCCGATCCCAGCACATGGCCGATCTCAAAGTTACTTTCGAGGAACTGAAAGAGGAGTCAGATTCGGGCGCGCCGGGCACTATATCCATGGCGGCTCCGGTTGTCCGGCGTTCGCACTGGGTAGCCTGGGCGACCGCAGGCGCGCTAGTTCTCAGCATGGCCGCACTGGCAAGCTGGCGATATTTCTTCCTTTCTCCGCCCGCTGCCTCGACGTTATACGCCCCAGTGCCGATCACCAGTTACCCGGGCAACCAGTTGTCTCCGAGCTTTTCGCCGGATGGAAGCCAGATCGCTTTCGCCTGGAACGGGCTGGCCGAAGACAACTTCGATATCTATGTCAAGCTGATCGGCGCCGGGACGCCTCTGCGCCTGACCACTAACCCCGCGTTTGACTTTTATCCACGGTGGTCCCCGGATGGCCGGTGGATCGCCTTTATCCGAATAGCGGACAAAACCGACAGTTTTTCGGTGATGGTGATTCCCGCCCTGGGAGGCCCGGAACGGCGCCTCGGAACGTTTCACAACAATGCGATCGAGGCCTCCCTGCCGCTAGAGTCGCTCTGCTGGGCCGGCGATTCGAAAGCCCTGGTGGTTTCGGCGGCAGAATCCACCGGCCGGCCCAACCGGCTGGTGCTGATCCCGATCGAGGGAGGAGAACCACAGGCACTGACTCACCCGGGGCCGGAGTTATTTGGCGACGGGCTGCCGGCACTCTCGAGCGACGGCCGCCAGTTGTTGTTTCTTCGCGAGGCCAACTTCTCCGGGTTATTCGTGCTTTCGCTTTCGGCGGGAATGGCGACCGAAGGAGGTCCGCAGCGGGTTGACGAACACCAGCGGAATGTGACAGAGGCCGACTGGTTGCCGGGCACACGCGAAATCATTTTTGCGTCGAGTGCCAACAACATCTCCACACTGTTCCGCGTGGCGACCGGGCACGGCGCCCTGGAGCACACGATACCGGGCACCGGCTCCTCTGCCTTCAGTCCAACCGTTTCCTCGCGCGGAAACCGCCTGGCCTATGTAACTGGAACCCACGACGCCAATTTCTGGGCAGTGGATCTGACGACGCGGGCGGCCTCACTGGACCGATCCCTCTCCTCTTCTTTTCGCGACGTGTTTCCGCAATTCTCTCCGGACGGCAAGAAGGTTGCCTTCTATTCCAGCCGGAGTGGAACGACGCAGATTTGGACGGCGAACGCCGACGGCTCACAAGCCGCAGCGCTTACTTCCATGGCTGGGACAACCACCGCCAGCCCGCGCTGGTCGCCCGATGGCCAGCAAATCGTTTTCGATTCCGATACGGGCGGCACGTTTCACATCTACGTGATAGGAGAGGATGGCGGACAGCCCCGCCAGGCGACGTCGGGGGAGAGCTTTTTCGGAAGCTGGTCGCGAGACGGCCGTTGGATTTACTTCTCCTCCAACCGTTCCGGCACCGAACAGGTCTGGAAAGTTCCCGCGGCGGGAGGCGCGGTGGTGCAGGTAACTCATGCGGGCGGCTCCGGAGCGCTGGAGTCGCCGGATGGCAAGATGCTTTATTACGTGAAGCGCGACGGAAACGGCGGGCTGTGGAGGATGCCGGTGGAGGGCGATCAGGAGACGCAGGTTGTGCCGGACGTGTATCGCGTGAATTACGATGTGACCGATAAGGGCATCTACTTCACGCCTCACATCGTGAGGGATTACACGTCATCGGTGGAGTTCTTGAATTTTGCGACGGGCACGACCACTACAATTGTGAAGACCAAACCACTGGACCTGGGACTGGGAGTCTCACCGGATGGCCGGAGGCTGCTCTATAGCCAGATCGATCAAACCAGCAGTAACATCATGCTCGTCGAGAACTTTCATTAGTGCTTAGGCGCGCGGCTCCGAAGTTATTGCCCGGAGGCGCGACTGTGAGAAGCCGTGAAAGAATGTAAGCCGCGCAAGCTAAAGCATGCGCTACCATGGCGTGGGGCATGCTTTAGCAGGGCCGACGGCGGGGCCGGTGGGAATTACGGCGCCGTCCGCACGGATTGGCGCCCGCCCAGGACGAAGGACTCCATGGCGTTGGCGAATCCTTCCTGCTCATTCGAAGTGGTGACGAATTTGGCCTGCTTTTGCACTTCCGGGCTGGCATTGCCCATGGCAATACTCATCCCGCTCTTCACAAACATGAGTACGTCGTTGGGCATATCGCCGATGGTGGCGATCTGTTCGGGCGGGATGGACAGCGCTTCGGACATCACTTTGACTACGTGGCCCTTGTTGGCGTCGGGGTCGGTGACGTCCAGATAGTAGGGCTGCGAGCGCGCCGCCGAAACGCGGGCGCCGCAGTCGTGTTGCACGTCGCTCTCGCAGCGGGCCACCGCGGCGAAGTCGTCGCTGACGCCGACAATCTTGGCCACGTGGTCCAGGTGGGCATCGAAACTGTCAACCACCACGGGCGCAAACTTGACGGTCCACTGTTCGCGTGCCACGTGCGCGCCGTTGGCGTTGCGCACCAGCCAGTCGCGCTCGGTGTAAACCCAGCAATCCAACCCGTGATGCGCGATGGTGCCGATGACTGTGGCGGCGACGTCCGCCTTCAGATAGCTTTGCGTCATCACCGACAAATCGGGATGAACCATCACGCCGCCGTTGAAGGCCGCAATCGGTTCGGTGAGGGCCAGGGCGTCGATCAGCATCTTCATTCCGAGCGGGGGCCGGCCGCTGGTCATGGTGAAGGCGATACCCGCTTTCCGCACGCGATTCACGGCTTCAATGGCTCGCGGGGTCAGCACTTTGTCCTGCGTGACCAGGGTTCCATCCACATCGGCAATTACCAGGCGAATATTGGTACTCATGAGGACCTCACTTTTCGCGGCTCAAAACCGATCATACATAGTAATGATGAAGACTGTCATCCGCGCGGTGCCGCTTGATTCGTCTGAACATCCGGAGACTGTACGTCGCGCTACTTTATCAGTCCGCGATCACCACGGTGATCTGCCCCGGACCGTGGACGCCGCGCACCAGGATCTGCTCGATATCCGCGGTGCGGCTGGGGCCGGTGATCAGCACCATGGAGCTGGTCTCGTCCGGCGGGATTCGGCAAGAAGCGTAAACAGCTCATCGAGGCCCGCTCAGGATGCGCTCGCGCGGAACTACCGCGATGTGCGCGGGCGGCAGCAGGGAAATCAGCCGCGCTTCCCGGGGGCTGGAAAGCATCACCAGCGTCCCGGTATCGGCCAGCGCGTAATCGGCGCTGGTGATGCCGCACATCCGCCGTGGCGCAGCAGCTCGCGCAGTTCCTCGCGATCGGTAATACCGGAGCGCACGCCGGGAAGGCCGTGATGCCGCATTCGGCCAGAAACGGCGCATTGGAGGCAAGCGCCGTTTTGCCGGCGATCGGCGCCGCCACGAACGCCAAGCGGATCGGCGTGTGCGGATGCGCTTTGCCCGCCAGCGCCTCCACGCGCGCCAGCATAGTGGCGGCGATGCGCGCCTGCAATCGTCATTTCCGGTACGCGGATGCGCACAGGCGGCGATCGGCCGGCGGCTGACCGCGCGCTGCGGCCCGATGGCCGTGCGGATGCGGTGCAGAATGCTGTCGCGCGACATCAGCGCCGGCTCCACATTTCGCGGAAACTTTTGCCGCGGCAGGCGGCGGCAGGTCGCGCTGGCTGAGCCACGCCTTCACCGGGCCGAAATTCATCAGCGCGGCGCGTGACGGATCCAGCCGCCATCGCGGACCGGGCGACCGAGGCGGCGATGCGCCCGGCCATCTCGTACAACCGCGGATGCGTCATCATCCAGGCGAAAACGCGGAAGCCCAGCTTCTCCAGGCGGTTCTGCTTCTCGCGCGCCTCCGACTTCTTCACGTCCGAGCGCAGCTCCAGCAGGATCTTGGGAATATCGATCTTCACCGGGCAGACTTCGCGCGCAGGCGCCGCACAGGCTGGAAGCGAAGGGCAGCGCCGGCTCGTGCGAAACGCCCATGAACTGCGGCGTGATGATGGCGCCGATGGGCCCCGAATAGACCCACGGAAAACTGTGCCCGCCGATTTTGCGGTACACCGGGCAGGTGTTCAGGCACGCGCCGCAGCGGATGCAGTAGAGCGACTGGCGCTTGCCGCGGTCGGGCAGCAGCTTGGTGCGGCCGTTATCGAGCAGCACCACGTAGAACTCGTCGGGGCCGTCGATTTCGCCGGCGCGCCGCGGCCCGCCAGGAACGAGGTGTAGACCGAGAGCGACTGCCCGGTGGCGCTGCGCGCCAGCAGCTTTAAGAAGATCGCCAGGTCCTGCGCGCGCGGAATGACTTTCTCGATTCCGGCGATGGCGATGTGGATCTTGCGGCGCGGTGGTGGTGAGGCGCGCGTTGCCTTCGTTTTCCACGAGCACCACGGCGCCCGAATCGGCCACCAGAAAATTGGCGCCGCTGATGCCGATATCGGCCGCGAGAAATTTCTCGCGCAGCACGCCGCGCGCGATCGGCGGTCTGCTTCTCGGGCACGGTTTCGTGGGCGACGTGGAGGTTCCTGCTCGAAAATGTCGGCCACGTCGTAGCGCGTCTTATGCAGCGCCGGCGCCACGATGTGATAGGGCTGTTCGTGGGCCAGTTGCAGGATGTACTCGCCCAGGTCGGTCTCCACCGATTCCAGCCCGTGGTGCTCCAGCCGCTCGTTGAGGTCGACTTCCTCGGTGGTCATGGATTTCGACTTGACGATCAGCTGGGCGCCGCGCTCCTTGGCGAGCGCCAGCACGAAATCGGAAACCTCCGTGCCGTCTTTGCAATAGACCACCTTGCCGCCGTGCGCCTCCACGTTGCGCTCGAACTCTTCCAGGTAATAGTCGAGGTTTTCGATGGCGTGCTTCTTGATGGCGTTGGCCTGCGTGCGCAGTTCCTGATAATCGGGCAGGGCTTGCGGCGCCACCGCGTTCGATGCGCTTGTCCTTCAGCCGGCCGGTGGCGGTGTAGATGGCGAGCTGCAGATTGGCGTCGGCCAGCGTGGCGTGGATTTTGCTGGTCGAATTCGGCGGACATGAGATCAGCGGCTCGCCAGGACCTCGGCCAGGTGCATGGTGCGCACGCTCGACCCGGCGCGGGCGAGCGCGCCCTGAATCTGCATCAGGCAACTGGGGTCGAGCGAAACCACGGTGTGCGCGCCGGTGCGCAGGATGGCTTCGATCTTGGTCTGCGCCATGGCGCCGGAAAGCTCGGCGAACTTCACCGCAAACGTGCCGCCGAAGCCGCAGCACTCCTCGGCGGGCAGCATTTCGCGCAACTCGAGGCCGCGCACATGCGCCAGCAGGCGGCGCGGAGCGCTCCGTTCACGCCGAGTTCGCGCAGGCCATGGCAGCCATCGTGAAAGGTGACCACGGCAGTCATGCGCGCGCCGACATCCTCCACGCCGGCCACCTGGGTGAGGAATGTGGAAAACTCCCAGACGCGCTTTTCAAGAGCGTGCACGCGGGCCAGGGTGTCCGGCTCCTTGGGAAGAGTTCGGCGAAATGGTGGACCACCATGGAGGTGCAGGAGCCGGACGGAACCACGATGGCACTCGCAGGTTTCGAAGGTATCGAGAAAATGCCGCGCCACCGTGCGGGCCTCTCCGCGATAGCCGCTGTTGAAGGCGGGCTGTCCGCAGCAGGTCTGCTCTTCAGGGAAATCCACCTGATAGCCGAGGGACTCCAAGACTTCGGCCATCGCCATGCCAACTTTCGGGAAAAGCTGGTCCACGATACAGGTGACGAACAGCGATACGCGCTTTTTCCCCATCCGGAACTCATATGGTAGCAGTTGGTTGAGGGCTGAGGGGCGCCGGGGCGGGGCCGGGGGCGCGGGTAGGGGCACCGGTGCGGCGGGTGGCTGGCGAGAGCGGCGGGTGGGGCGAGGGCCGTGCGGAGGGAGGCGGCGAGAGCTGCCGGGGGCGGGTAGGAGCGCGTGAGGTGCGGCCGGGGGCGGCGAGTACGGCCGAGTGCGGGTGGAGGCGCGTGCCGTGCGGATGGGGCGAGGGCCGTGCGGAGGGAGGCGGCGAGAGCTGCCGGGGGCGGGTAGGAGCGCGTGAGGTGCGGCCGGGGTGCGAGTACGGCCGAGTGCGGGTGGAGGCGCGTGCCGTGCGGATGGGCGGTGCTGCCGGATACGGGTAGGGGCGCGTGAGGTGCGGCTGGCGACGGCGAGTGCAGTGCGGCTGGGGACGGGCGAGTGTTGCTGAGGGGCGAGTGGCGTGCGGTTGGAGGCGGCGCGTGCCGTGCGGCTGATGGCGGATCGGAGCGACCGCGCAGTGGCTGGAGGCGGCGAGTACTGCCGCGTGCTGGTTTGTGCGTATGCGGCTGGGACAAGTGTGGTGCGGGTTTGGGCGATTGCGGTGCGGAGAGTGCAGCCTGCGGCTATGGCGTCTTGTGGGGTCGCCCTGCCGGAATTGCGGTGCGGTGGGGTCCGCGGAGGGTGTTTTTTTCTTCGATAGTTGCCGATCTATTCACTTACGGGCGCTCAGGGCGGCCCGACATTGGGAACCGGTTCCGTACTCCCCGAAAAGAGGAGCGCTCCCCGAAGGAAGCGTGCCACAAAGGGCAGGTTGTAACGCCCCACGGCGGGGTTTAGGAAGCGCGGAGTGCCTGTGCTCCGGATTTCATTTAGCCCCCTAGGTTGGGCTCCGGCAGACATTAGCGCCGAGGACTGCTTCGCCCGGAAGCAGTTCCATCTACAGTTTCACGGTAGCATTTGAGTTTCCGGGTTGCAGATGGGAATATCTGCAAGTGCCTGAGCCGACTGAGAAAAATGCCGGCGCAACTTGGTGAACGGGTCGCGGGGGATTTATCCGAGCAGGTCGAAGGCCGTCTGCAACTCGCTGCGCGCGTGCGCGTCGCCCTTGCGCGTGGTGACTTCGATGCCTTGCCGATACCACTGGCGAGCTTCCTCCAGGAGGCCCATGCGCTCCAAAGTCTGGCCGCCATGAAAGTAGGCCGCGGAATAATCCGGGTTGGCTTCGCGGAGCGCGCGGAATTCGCCCATGGCCGCCGGGAGGTCGCCCGTATTGCGGTATTCCATTGCCAGTCCGTAGCGTAGAAAGCTGTCGCCCGGGTTCCCGGTGACCATGCTTCGGAGGGCCTCTAAGCGTGTGCTCGCCATGTCCACTCTATTCTACGCCGAGCCGCGTGCTACTATCGAGCCGAATGGCCTGCCCGTACTTCTTTCCGGTGGCGCCGGACCCCGACCGTTCGCCGGCCGCGCATGCCATGCTGCCGCTCGGTGACGCGTGGTCCGGGTTGTGCCATGCGGACCCCAACGCGCCCTCGCAGCCGGGCGCCGAGACCCTGTATCCGCTCTGCAACATCGGCTACGCGCGGACGCGCTGCCCGCGGTTCCCAGCGGGGGATGGACCGGACGCGGTCCGCTTTTCGATCTGCGCCGGGGAAGGGCCCTCGGTGCATCTTTATTATGTGGTGGAACGCGATCACCTCCCGTTCGCCCACGGCGCCCTGGAATATACACTGCCAGAAGCGGAATTCCATCCGGCGCCGGAATTGGCCGCCGTGATCCCGCTGGCCCGTGCTTACGTTTCCAGCTATTTCCGGCGCCGCAGCGAAGCCCCGGCCCGCTGAGAGGCATCAGTGAACCGATGGAGCCAGCCAAGACAGTTCACGAATCGATCTCCGAGTATGCGGAGTTTGCTCTGCCGAATGACGCCAACGGCTTGGGCAATGTGCTGGGCGGCAAGGTGATGCACCTGGTGGACCTGGCCGCCGCCATGGCTGCCATCCGCCACGCGCGCAGACCCGTGGTGACCGCTTCGGTGGACAGCATGCAGTTCCTGCACCCGGTACGGATCGGGCAGTTGCTCATCCTGCGCTCGTCAGTCAACCGGGTCTTCCGCACGTCTATGGAGGTCGGCGTCCACGTGCAGACGGAGAACCTGATGACCGGCCACCGGTTGCACACCTGCTCCGCCTACCTGACTTTTGTGGCACTGGACGAAGACGGCAAATCGACTCCCATCCCGCCGGTGATTCCGGAAACCGAGGACGAACAGCGCCGCTACCGGCAGGCCGGGGAACGAAGAGAATACCGCCTGGCGCGCCGCAACCGGCGCGAGTAAGGACCCTCCCGCACAGCCGGAGGTTTTTCGGTGCCGGTTTCCGGGGCCTGAGCGGCAACCGCGCAGAGCCATCTGTGGCGGCTGGCAGGGTGCCGATTCCCGGGAGCGGTCTGCGAACGCGACCGAGGGCATATCACCAAGCGGGGATCTCCCAACTAATTCGCGAAAGCCCGGCGCAATCGCCGGGAAATTTCGCACCGCTGACACGAAACCCGCACGGGACAAAGAGGTCACCCGCCTACTACTGTCCGCTGGACGCTAACGGCGATGCCGTCCAGTGATCGCTGGAAGGTACTAGCCATCCTTGTACATGTACTTGATGGCGGGCTTGTACAGCAGCAGATTCGGCCCACCGTCGCGATTGACTTTGAGGCAGCACTTGTCGTACCACTCGATGGTTCCATGCAGCGTCTCACCGTCGCATAGCACAAACACCATCGGCGTCTTCGCCTGCATCTGTTTCACATAATAGAAGTTCTCAGCATTGGTCTGATCCGGCGGAACAGGCCTCTTTTGCTGAGGCGGCCGCCGGGGAGGCGCGATCTGCTCCTTGATCTCATTCAAAGACGGACGAATAAGTTTGCGATTGACAGCTTCCACGGGATGCCATCCTTTGAAGGGTTATGATTCGCCGTCGCCATACCCGATCAGCGGGGCGGTTCAGTTGGATCGTAAAATTTCCGACTTGAACCCATAAATAACACAATGAACTACCCGCCGCAATGGCCCCGACGCCCCAAGGTTCCCAACCGCGGGTTGCGGCTTCGTACCCCGGCTGAACAGCGCTGGTCATCTGCCGGCAGGGCGGCGCCGCAAACGGTTACGCCGCGCCTGCTCCAGGGGCGAAAGGCGCCGGCGGGCCTAAGGCCGCGGCAGCCGCAGTAACGATCCTCCGGGCGAGGCGGAGGGTTTTCGGTTGCTGCCCCTCCAAGGGGGCTGATCGGAAGAGTGCATCGGCGAACGGGACGGAAAGCGGATCTGGCGGGGAGGCAGTAGAAGTTTGAGGTATCCGGCAAGGTGCCTTCCGTCGCGCCCGAAGACGGTACGGGAGCGTCGGTGCTGGCGGTCGGCGCTCCGGTTTTGGGCGGTTGCGATCAGGCCCCTTCGAGGGGTCCGCAACCGAAAAGCCTCCGGCTCGGCCGGAGGTTCGTTACAGAGAATCTCGGCCCCCAGCTCACCAACGCCGTCCGCCGCGAACCCGGCCAAACGAACACGCCGCCAACGGACCGAACCGGCGCATCTGACCCGCCTCGCTGGAACCCCTCGAGCGCTCTCGATCTCTCGATCGCGGCGGCCACCGCACCCCGTTTCCGCTTCGGTCGCGACCGGCCTTGCCGTCATAGCCCAACGCCGAAATATGGCTGCCGGCGGTTGCGGATGGCCCGGTGGTGTCCTAATTTAGGACACTACCGATGGCCCAGGCGGCTTTACCCGCGCTGCGAACTCCCGGAGCTACTCCTCCCAGCGCGCGGTGAAGATGTTGAACTCATACTCGCTTTTGGCGTCACGGTCCGAGCAGAATACCAGCGTCTTGCCATCCGGCGAGAACTCGGGAAAGGAGGTGAACCCTCCGAAATTGGTAACCTGCTGCAGGCCTTTGCTTTGGTCGCGACCGGCGATCCCCTCATAGCCCGACGCCGAAATATGGCTGCCGGCGGTTGCGGATGGCCCAGGCGGCTTTACCCGCGCTGCGAACTCCCGGAGCTACTCCTCCCAGCGCGCGGTGAAGATGTTGAACTCATACTCGCTTTTGGCGTCACGGTCCGAGCAGAATACCAGCGTCTTGCCGTCCGGCGAGAACTCGGGAAAGGAGGTGAACCCTCCGAAATTGGTAACCTGCTGCGGGCCTTTGCTTTGGTCGCGACCGGCGATCCCCTCATAGCCCGACGCCGAAATATGGCTGCCGGCGGTTGCGGATGGCCCAGGCGGCTTTACCCGCGCTGCGAACTCCCGGAGCTACTCCTCCCAGCGCGCGGTGAAGATGTTGAACTCATACTCGCTTTTGGCGTCACGGTCCGAGCAGAATACCAGCGTCTTGCCATCCGGCGAGAACTCGGGAAAGGACGTGAACCCTCCGAAATTGGTAACCTGCTGCAGGCCTTTGCCATCCACGCCGATCAGGTACAGCTCGAATTTCCGGCTGTCGCAATCCTGTTTGTTGGAGGCAAACAGAATCTTCTTTCCGTCGGGGGTGAAGGTTGGCGCGAAGCTGGCGCATCCGAAATTGGTGATGGTGCGGGCGTTGCCGCCATCCGCGCCGGCCACCACCAGCTCCATTTTCATGGGCGCGGTGAGATTCTGCGCCAGCAGATCCTTGTAGCGCTTCATCTCGGCTGCGGTCTTGGGATAGTTGGCCCGCCACGCCAGGTGTTTGCCATCGCGCGAATAGACCGCCCCGCCGTCGTAGCCGGGGCTCCGGGTGAGCTGCTTCTTGCCCGATCCATCGGTCTTCATGGTCCACAGATCGAGGTCGCCGGAGGCCAGCGAGGTGTACACGATGTTCCCGGTCTTCCAGTTCACGGTGCCCTCGGCATCGTAGCCCGGAGCATCCGTCAGCCGCTTTTCGATCTTGCCGTGGTCGTCCGCGAGAAAGATGTCGTATCCGGCGAAGACGCCCCACAGGTAGCCCTTGCTGCGATCGGGATTGGCCGGACAAGCCGCTGCCGCCAAGTGCGTGGAGGCATAAATGATATGCCGGTTATCGCCCAGGAAGTAGCCGCAGGTGGTGCGGCCCTTGCCGGTCGAGACCAGGTGCTGGTCCGAGCCATCCGCGTTCATCACGAACATCTGGTCGCACCCATACGGCGGGCGGGTGCTCTGGAAGATCAGGCGCTTCCCGTCCGGGGCCCAGTACGCCTCGGCATTCTGGCCGCCGTGGGTCAACTGGCGGATGCCAGTCAAGCGGGGCGTCTGGGCGGTCGCCGCCAGGGCCGCCGCCATCAGCCAAAGGAGAGCTTTCATACGCAATAGAGCAAGTATACCCTCGCCGACGTGGCGCCAAGTGGCGTAGCGGCGGCCCTGGACGCAGGATGGCCGTGCGCCGCTGCTATCATCCAATAAACGGATGGGACTGGATTTCTTAGTCATAGGCGCGGGGGTGGCTGGTTTGCGCGCCGCCATCGACCTGGCGGCCGGCGGTTCGGTGCTGGTGGTTGCCAAGGAGAGCCTCCGGGAGTCGTCTTCCGAATACGCCCAGGGCGGAATTGCGGTAGCCCTCAGCGACGACGACGAAGTCGAACTGCACGAACAGGACACGCTTCACGCCGGCGACGGGCTTTGCGACCGGGCCGCGGTGCATACGCTGGTCGAGGAAGGCCCCGCGGCGATCCAGCAACTCATCGAGTGGGGAGCCGAATTCGACCGCAGCGGATCGCGCCTGGCGTTCACCCGGGAAGCGGCTCATAGCCGGAGCCGCATTCTGCACGCCCACGGCGATTCCACCGGTCACGAGATTGCCCGGACGCTGTATCGCAAAGCTGCATCCCTCCCCAACTTGGTATTTCGCAGTTATTCGGCCATCAACGACCTGCTGCTGGACGATCACGGTGTGGCGGGCGCCCTGCTCAACCACGAGCCTCTGGCGGCCCGCGCCGTGCTGCTGGCCACCGGCGGCCTTGGCCACGTGTACCTCAATACCACCAATCCCGAGGTAGCCACCGGGGACGGAGTCGCCATGGCCTACCGGGCCGGAGCGGAAATCCAGGATCTCGAATTCGTTCAGTTTCATCCCACCGCATTGCACCTCCAAGGGGCGCCCCGCTTTCTCCTTTCCGAAGCTCTGCGCGGGGAAGGCGCCTTGCTGCGCAACCTTGCCGGCGAACGCTTCACCGACGAAATGGCCCCGCGCGACGTGGTAGCCCGCGCCATCGTGAACGAAATGGCGCGCACCGCCAGCCCGCATGTGCTGCTCGACCTCACCCACCGCGAACCGGGCTTCATCCGCCGGCGGTTTCCACGGATCTACGAAACCTGCCTGCACTACTCGATCGACCTGGAGCGCCAAGCCGCTCCGGTAGCCCCCGCCGCACACTACGCCATGGGGGGCGTGCGTACTGACCTGGAGGGCCGCACCTCGCTGGCGCGTCTGTACGCCGCCGGCGAAGCCGCCTGCACCGGCGTCCACGGCGCTAACCGCCTGGCCAGCAACTCCCTGCTGGAGGGCCTGGTTTTCGGCGCCCGCGCGGCACGGGCCATGCTTGCCGACCGGCTTGCCGCGCCCGCGGCTCCGCGCCCCACCAGCCCGGCGGCCGACGGACAGCTAGACCTTCGCCAGGTTCAGGAAACCGCGTGGCAATGCTGCGGCATCATCCGCAGCGCCCCGGGATTAACCGAGGCGTGCCATATCCTGGAAGCCGCTCCGGCTCCCGGGGCCCGCAACCCACATCAGGTGGCGTTGCTGATCGCCCGCTGTGCTTTGGCCCGCCGCGAGAGCCGCGGGGCCCATTACCGCACCGACTATCCCAAACCATGCGCCTCCCCGGCGCTGCACTCGATTGTTCAAAAGGATGCCGCCGACATCGCTTTCCGATAGACGCCGGCAAACCATCCCCCCGGTCTGCGCGCTCCTCGCGCTCGCCGTAGGCGGGATCCCGCTCACCGCTCCCACGTCTCTACTCTGGACCGCTCCTTCCATCCTGGCGGCCGCCATGTTGATTGCCTGGGCTGCCGAATCCGCCCAATTCTTTATCGCCCAAGGCTTCGCCCTAGCCATCCTGGCCTGGCTGCAAACGCTGCCCGAATTCGCTGTTGAGGCGGTCCTCGCCTGGAAGCAGCAGGTGCCGCTGCTGATGGCCAACCTCACCGGTGCCCTACGCCTGCTTACAGGGCTGGGGTGGCCGATGGTCTACGCCACGGCCGCGATTTTCCACCGGCGCCGCGGTGGCTCTTCGCTGGGCGCCATTCACCTGGCCAGCGAGCACTCTGTAGAAGTCATCGGCCTGTTCGCGGCAATGCTTTATAGCCCGGTGATTTTTTTTAAGGGTTCACTGCACCTGGCCGATGCCGGCGTGCTGATCGCAATCTATGCCGCCTACCTGGCGGTCCTCAGCCGCATGGCGCCGGTGAGCGTGGAGACGGTCGAGCACCTGGATGCCGTTCCGCGCGCCATCGTCAAGGCCCGACGGTGGCGGCGCATCGCCGCGATTGCGGCCCTGTTCCTGGGCGGCGGCCTCCTTATTTATCTGACCGCCGAGCCGTTCCTCGCCAGCCTGCTGGCGGTCTCCGCCGCGGTGGGGATCCCCAACTTCGTTTTCGTGCAGTGGGTGGCGCCGTTCGTCTCCGAATTTCCCGAGAAGGTTTCCGCCTTCTACTGGGCGCGGACGGTGGAGCGCGCCTCCACCGCATTGATGAATATGATCTCCAGCAACATCAATCAATGGACCCTGCTGATGGCCATGCTGCCGATCGTTTACGCCCTCAGCCGCGGCGCCGCGGTTCCCATCCACCTGGACCCGCAGCAGGAACTGGAGCTTCTGCTGACCTTCGCGCAGTCGCTGCTGGCGGGGCTGTTTCTGCTCGACATGCAGCTTACCTGGTGGGAGGCGGGCGGCCTGTTCCTGCTGTGGCTGGTACAGTTTGTGCTCTCGCCGCTGGGCGGAGGGCAGGTACACCGCTGGATCGCGGCGATCTACTTTTTATGGTCTGCCGTGGAGATCGGCCGCGCGGTAGCCGCTCGCCGGATGCCCCTGGTCTGGTGCAAGTTCGCGGAAATCTGGCGCGAACGGCAGTGCGGCTAGGGTACAGTCCCGCCTACCGCTTGCTTACGCGCCCGGCTCCGAAGCCAGGAATTGCATACCGGCAGGGCTAACGATTTCGACAGTAACATAGTCTAACTATGCGATTGGATTGGGGGGTAGCCGGTGAGACGACGCGACGAGCCGTGAGGCTGGTTGGAAGGCGGGGTGTGCCCGGCGCCGGTGAAGCGGCGCAGGTTTGGGAGGCGATGCCGGGGCCTGGCGCGGAGAAAAAGCGAAACGGGGTGGGGAAAGGAAGCGGGGGCCACGGCTGCTGAAGCGGTGCGAGTTTTGGCGGGGCGGCATGGAGGTGTTCGATGAAACGATTGCGGGAATTGGGGCGAAGGCTGGCCATGCTGCTGCGGGGAGGGCGGTTCGACCGCGAGCTGCAGGAGGAGATGCGCCTCCACATCGAGCTGCGCCGGAACGAGCAGATTGCGCGCGGGCTGGCTCCGGAGGCGGCGCGGGCCGCGGCGGAGCGGCAGTTCGGCAACCCCACGCTGCTCCGCGAAACCAGCGGCGACGAGTGGGGCTGGCGCGGGCTGGAGCACCTCGCGCAAGACCTCCGCTACGGGCTCCGCGCGCTCGGACGCAGTCCCGGTTTCACGGCCGTGGCGGTGGTCGCACTGGCCCTCGGAATCGGGGCCAATACGGCCATCTTCAGCGTGGTGAACGCCGTCCTGCTGCGCCCGCTGGCGTACCGGGACCCGCAGCGCCTGGTCACGATTCTGCACAACGGCTCTAATCCCGTGGCCGTGGCTAACTTCATCGACTGGCGCGACCAGAGCGGTTCCTTCGAAACCATGGCGGCGGCCGATTACTGGACTCCCAACCTGACCGGCAGCGGCTCGCCGGAGCATCTCTTTGCCCTGAAGCTCACTGCGAACCTGCTGCCCATGCTTGGTGTGGATCCTCTGCTGGGCCGGCTGTTCCTGGCCGGGGAAGACGTGGTTGGCTCGGAACACGAGGCGATTCTCAGCTACCGGCTGTGGCAGCGGCGTTTTGGCGGCGATCGCCACGTGCTGGGCAAAGCGATCACACTCGACGGCGAGGCCTACACGGTAGTAGGCGTGATGCCGCCCGGTTTCCAGTTCGCGCCCTTCTGGGCCACGCACGCGGAGCTGTGGGCGCCCAACGCGTTTGGCGACCGCATCCACAACCGCGGCGGCAACAGCCTGCGCATCTTTGCGCGCCTGAAGCGGGGCGTTGGGCTGGCGCAGGCCCGCGGCGAGATCGCGGCCGTCACCGCGCGCCTGGAGCAGCAATATCCGGGCACCAACCGCGACGTGCGGGTCACGCCCTTGAAAGAAAACGTGGTGGGCGATATGGAGACGCCCCTGCTGGTGATGCTGGGCGCGGTGGGGTTTGTGCTTCTGATCGCCTGCGCCAATGTGGCCCACATGCTGCTGGCGCGCACATCGGACCGGCAAAAGGAAATCGCCGTGCGCACCGCTTTGGGCGCCGGGCGTGCCCGCGTGGTGCGCCAGTTGCTCACTGAGAACTTGCTGTTGGCCGCGTTCGGCGCCGGGGCCGGCCTGCTGCTCGCCCTGTGGGGGACGCGGGTTTTGGTGGCGCTGAGTCCCGCCGAGCTGCCGCGCTTGGATACGGTGGCGATTGACCGCCCGGTGGTTGTGTTCCTGGCCGGCGTCACGCTGCTGACGGCGCTGGTATTCGGCCTCGCACCGGCGATGCAGGTCACGGCCGGGAATCTGATTGGCGCGCTGAAAGAGGGCGGGCGCGGCGGCAGCGACGGCGTTGGCCGCAATCGCCTGCGCAGCTTCCTGGTGGCCTCGGAATTCGCGCTGGCGTTCCTGCTGCTGATCGGGGCGGGGCTGATGATCCGCAGTTTCGCGGCGTTGCAATCGGTCGATCCGGGGTTTGACCCGCACCATGTGCTGTCGATGGTGGTGTCGGTAGCTGGGGCGCCGGAGTCCGAGCCGGCGCGGCGCGAGATTTTCTACCGCCGGCTTCTGGGGCGCGTGCGGGCGCTGCCGGGCGTGCAGGCGGCCGGCGGCATCAACCATCTGCCATTGGCCGGCGACCTCTGGGGCTGGCAGTTTAGCATTGAAGGCCGTCCCAAGCCGCGGCCCGGCGAATCGCCCATGGGCGTTTATCGCATCGTGATGCCGGGGTATTTTGAGACCATGCGCCTGCCCATCCTTCGCGGGCGCGCCATCGCCGAAAGCGACGATTCACGCGCGCCGGGGGTAGTGATTGTGAATGAGCGGGCGGCCGCCGAGTATTGGCCGGGCCAGAGTGCGATCGGCCAGCGCATCACCTTCGATGACGACAAACGCAATCCGCCGACGTGGCTGACGGTGATCGGAGTGTCCAAAAACGCCGTGGAGGCGGATTGGGCGGCCGCTCCCGAACCGGAGGTCTACCTGGCCGCGCTCCAGAACCGCGAGTTTCTGGGGACGGGCGGCCTGGGTTCGCACATTGCGTACCTGACCCTGGTGGTGCGGGCGGCTGGAGACGCGGCGGAATTGGCGCCGGCGGTGAAGCGGACGGTCTGGTCGTTCGACCGCAACCTGCCGGTTTCGGAGGTCGCCACGATGGACCGCGTAGTGGCGGACGCCAACGCGCAGCCACGCTTTGAATTGCTGTTGCTGGGCGTGTTCGCGGCCGTGGCGCTGGTGCTGGCGGCGGTGGGGATTTACGGGGTGATGAGCTACCGGGTGTCGCGGCGCAGGCACGAAATCGGCATTCGGCTTTCGCTCGGCGCCAGCCGTGGGGCGGTGCTGCGGATGGTGATGGGGCAGGGAATTGCGCAGGTTCTGGCGGGCTCGGCGGCGGGCCTGGCGGGCGCCCTGCTGCTGGCTCGCCTGATGGGGAAGATGTTGTACGGCGTGCGGGCGACCGATCCGCTCACTTTTGCCGGAGTGGCGGCGGTTCTGGAGCTGGCGGCGCTGGCCGCGATCGCGGTGCCGGCGTACCGCGCCACGCGGATTGAACCGATGGTGGCGCTGCGGCACGAGTGAGGGGAAGGTGGGGGGTGTAAGGCCGCTTGCTACGCGCGCGGCTTTGATCAGAGGCGCGACCGTCAGAAGCTGTGAAGAAATCGAAAGCAGGGCAAGCTCATCTGTGACCCCATTGCCGCTCAATCAGGTTAGCGGCTCCTCACGCGTTTGTGGCTCGAGTTTATAGCCGAGTTGGTAGGCCGCAGTTTGCAGGCGATGAATGCGCAGGGATTGGTAGCGTTTTTCGCAGGCGCGGCCGGCGGGGGGGCACACTTTCGTTCAAACCGGCCCGGCCGGCGGGCAAGCTAAAGCAAAGCTAAAGCATGCCCAGGGCAGGCTCATCTGTGACCCCATTGCCGCTCAATCAGGTTAGCGGCTCCTCACGCGTTTGTGGCTCAAGTTTATAGCCGAGTTGGTAGGCCGCAGTTTGCAGGCGATGAATGCGCAGGGATTGGTAGCGTTTTTCGCAGGCCGCGGCCGGCGGGGGGGCACACTTTCGTTCAAACCGGCCCGGCCGGCGGGCAAGCTAAAGCAAAAGCTAAAGCATGCCCCACGCAGTGGCATGTTAGATTATTTTACGGCTTCTCTCGCGCGCGGCTCCGAAATTGCGGCGGGAAACGGGTAATGGCCGGTCCTCCGCGGGAAAGAGCGGCCGCGGTTGGATCGAAATACGAGGCGGGTTAGAACCGCAGATAGCCGCCCACCTGGAGGTAGCGCGGCGTGGATTGGGTGGCGCTGATAATGCCGAAGCTATTGTAATTGGTCGCGCCGGTAGTGGCGTTGGTGGTCCAGCAGCAACTGCCGCCCGGATTGGAGAACACCACGGTATTGGTCAGGTTGAAGGCTTCGCCCACTAACTGGAACTTGAGCTTTCCTTCCTTGAAAAGGAATGTGCGCGAGACGCTCCCGTTCATCTGGAAGTAGCCGGGCCCGATCAGCAGGTCCCTGCCGGTGGTTCCCAGGACGCCGTTGGGCGGATTGGTGAAAGCCGCGCCGTTGAAGTAGGGATCGTTGGCGTCGTGTCCGCCCAGGATCTGCACGTTGGGCAGGATCTGTGTGGCGCTGTCGGCCTGGCCGCCGGCGTTGATGGCGGAACTGGTGCCGACCGTGAAGGGCAGCCCGCTGTACCGGCTGATGATGCCGCTGAGTTGCCATCCACCGATGATCCAGTTGGCCGCCCCGGTGGTCGCCCAGCGGTGTCCTTTGCCGAAGGGCAACTGGTAGACGTAGTAAATTGACAGCGTCTGGGCGCGGTTGATGCCGGAGAGCGCCTTATCCAGAGTGTAGGACACCGGGTACGCGCGCCACAGGGTGGCATCGCCGTTGTCGCCATTCATGTTGTCGAGGGCTTTCGAGAAGGTGTAGTTGGCGCCGAACAGGGATGGGCCGATGCGCTTGCGCACCCGCATTTGCAAGGCGTCGTAGAGATAATCCCCGAACGGCTCGTACTCATTCATATCGCTGGTGACGTAAGGATAAAGCTGGCGCCCGGCGGTGCCGGTTCCGGGAGCGGAACCGTTGATGTTCACGCCCATGTTGGTGTGTACGGCGTGCATGCCGGCATATCCCGCTTCTGCCCACAGGGTCGGCGAGAATTCATGCTGCACGAAGAAGTTCCAGTTCTGGTAGTATCCGCGGTTGAAATTCTTGGGGAAGGTCACGGTGCTGGTGCTGGGCAGATAGGTCGTCAAAGACGCAGTGGGCGACGGTGTGATGGTGCCCGTCGAGATCACCGGGAAGTTGGGCAAGGGAACGCCGTCGGCCAGCGACACCTGGGTGGCCCCATCGGAGTTCGGCACGCCGGCGTAGCTGATGAATTGATAGGTGTTGGGCGGTTGGTAGACCTGGTTGACAATCGACGGGTACTGGTTCCGCTGGTTGCGCATGTTATCCGGATCGATGCTGATGCCGTAACCGCTGCGGATCACGGTCTTCTCGTTGAGCCGGTAGGCAGCCCCAAGCCGCGGAGCAAAATCATGGGTATTAGCCGTGGCACCGGTATTCCATGGTATGCCGCCTTCGCCGCCCACCAGGATATTGTCCGTGACGGGGTCGAAGCGCGTCGCACCGTAGTTGTCGTGGGAGTAGATCGGGTAGTATTCCCACCGCAGGCCGTAATCAACGGTCAATTTGCTCGTCACCTGCCACGGAATCCCGCGCATAGAGGCTCCAGGTGGAAAAGCGCAACGCGTTAGGATCGTTGAACTGGGTGACCTTGCCGGTCTCCGACGGAAAGCCGAGAAGGAACTGCGCCCACGAGTTGATCGGAAGGCTGCCTTGGTCAATCGCCGTGCCCCCGTTGAGCGACGCCAGCGAGCCGTCAAAGCCGAAAGTGCCGCGCGCCGTTCCGAACGTGCCGCCCTGCGGCTGGAATTGATTCAGCGCGTACTTATCGTATTCGAAGCCGAAGCGCATGTTGTGCGAGCCTTTGATCTTGGTCAGGTTGACGTTGATGGTGTATTGGTTGTCGCGGAATTCGAAGGGGCTGCCGGTGTTGGTGTTTCCGATGTTGGCGAATCTGGCGATCTGGAAGCCCGGGATGCCTTCGTAGTTGGGACCGACGCCGTTGGTGCCCGGAATGTGCAGGACGTCGGTTCCGTAATCGCCATCCTGCGGGTCGCCATTGGCGCCGATATGCTGCCGCGTGTAGCCTCCGTTGCCGTCGAGCAGCAGGGTGGGGGAGAAGCTATAAGTGAGCCGGCTGCCGACGACCTGCACGCGGCCGCCCGCATGACCTGGGTTACCGCCGTTAAAGGCATCGCCGCCTGCCTTCCCCAGAACCAGCGGCGCGTAGATGTCCATGGGAGAAACGCTGTAGCGGCCCCAGATCATGGTCTTTTGGGTTGGGATTGTAAGTGGTCTTACAATCCCAGCGATCCACACTGTAAGTGGTCCCGCCGTACGCGTCATAGTTCAAGGTGTACTGGTTGGGCCGGGTCAGCGCCGGCAGCAAAGACGTAAGAGTGGCAGAGGCCGAAGCAATCCGGTTGGTGGGAATCACGTTTCCGGGGAAAGGTGTGCGGCCGGTGCCGTTGGCGTTACCGGTCAGCGGATCGTAGATGGTCAGGGGGGCGGCGCTGAAATCGCCGGTGCGCATGGCCGCCGTGGGCAGAGTCAGGTTCGGGTCGGACGCGTACTGGTTGTTCCGCGTGCCCTCGTAATCCATGAACCAGAACAGCTTGTTTTTGCCGTGGATGACTTTGGGAATCCAGACCGGACCGCCGACCGCGAAGCCGAACTGGTTGATGATGTTCTTGGCCAGGCGTCCGGGATGGCTGAAGTAATTGTTGACGGCATCGAAGTCCTGATTAGTATTGCGCTCGAACAAGACTCCATGCAGATTGTTGGTTCCCGATTTGATGGTCACATTGATGGCCGCGCTGCCCGCCGCGCCCTGCTCGGCATCGAAGGCGTTGGAGCTGACGCTGACCGTCTCGATGGCTTCGGGCGGCGGCACGTAGGCGACGTTCACCGGCAGCCACGGATACGAATCCATGGTGCCGTCGATACGGGTGGCGTTGGCTTGGGAGGACGCGCCGTTCATGGATACGGTGATGGCGCGCTGCGGATTGCCCGCCTGCGAATTGGCTTCGCCCGTGCCGGCTGTGGTCACCGCGCCGGGCAGCAGGAGCAGCAGCGCCTGGGGGTTCTTGCCTTCGGTGCCGTTATACGGCAGATCGGTCACCTCTTGCGGGGTGATTTCCGAATGGATATCGGCCTTGTCGGTCTGCAGAACCGCGGCGGAGGCAGAGACCTCCATGGTTTCGCTGGTGGTGGTGATTTGCAGGCTGAAATCGACGCGGCGCACCTCGCTGGTGTTGACGAGGACGTTCTCTTCCACGGTGGTTTTGAAGGCTTTGGCCGTTACGGTAATTTTGTACTGGCCGGATCCGATATTGGTAAAGAGGTAGACGCCACGTTCGTCGGTGGCCGCCTCCCGGCTAACGCCGGTTCCTACATTCAGGGCTTCGACTTTGGCGCCGGGAACCGCCGCGCCGCTAGGGTCGGTGACGTTTCCAGTCAGGGTTCCGTATAGGACTTGGGCATGTGCCATGCTGCCAAAAATCGCGAGCAGGGCGGCCATGGCCCAGATTTGAAGACGCGTTCGCATACTCATACAGCTTGGCTAACCTCCACAGCGCGCGGCCGACAGACCCGTTCGTCCGCGCATTCGTTGCAGTCTCAAACTATATATAGCAATTCACCGCCAAAGTCAAGGGTTTCGAGTGGTAGCCCGTTGGACGCGGAGACGCGGAGACGCGGAGAAACGCGCGGAGAAGCACCAACGGATACCTTCTCCGCGTCTCCAGGCCTGGAGGCCACCCCCCGCGCCAAGGGCCTTTCCCGCTTGCCCATTTTGTGTATTGTTGTACTATGAAACTTAATATGCGAATCCGGGACATTCGGGCCACCACCGTGACGGTGCCGCTGGAGGCCCCGCTGCGCCACGCCAACGGCTGCCACTGGGGCCGGTTTGTCCGCACCATCGTCGAAGTGGAGACGGACAACGGGCTGATCGGCCTGGGCGAGATGGGCGGCGGCGGCGAATCGGCCGAGGCGATGTTCCGCGCCATGAAGGCGTACCTGGTGGGCCACGATCCGGCGCGTCTCGAAGAGATGCGCTTCCTGATCGCCAACCCCACGGCTTCGCTCTACAACAACCGCACGCAGATGCTGGCGGCGCTGGAATTCGCCTGCCTCGATATCCTGGGGCAGGCGTGGGGCGTGCCGGTGTGCGAGATTCTGGGCGGCCGGCTGCGCGACCGCGTGCCCTTCGCCACTTACTGTTTCTTCCGCTATCCCAATCCGCGGACGGGCGCGGGCGAGGTGCGCACCATCGATCAGCTGGTGGCCTTCACGCGCGCGCTCAAGCAGCGCTTCGGATTCACCACCCACAAACTGAAGGCGCGGCGTGTTTCCATCCGGATTACGAGCTGGAAGGCTACCGCGCGCTGGCGGCGGCGTTTCCCGGCGATTCGCTGCGCTTCGATCCCAACGCCGTCTGGTCCACCGAGCAGGCCATTCGCTTCGGCCAGGCCATCGAAGGCTTGCGCAACGACTATCTGGAAGACCCCGTTTTCGGCCTGAACGGCATGCGGCGCACGCGCGCAGATGGTGCGCATTCCGCTGGCCACCAACACCGTGGTCGTGAACTTCGAGCAGCTCGCCGCCAACGTGCTGCGATACGGCCGTGGACGTGATTCTGCTCGACACCACTTTCTGGGGCGGCATCCGCGCCTGCGTGAAAGCCGCCGGCGGTTTGCGAAACGTTTCAGCTCGGGCGTGGCGGTGCATTCGTCGGGCGAGCTGGGAATTCAGCTCGCCACCATGCTGCACCTGGGCGCGGTGATGCCCAACCTCTCCTTCGCCGCCGACGCCCACTATCATCATCTGACGGACGACATTATCGAGGGCGGCCTGATGCAATACGAAGACGGCGCCATCCGCGTGCCCGACGGGCCCGGCCTGGGCGTCAGCCTGGACCGCGACAAGTTGGGCGAGTACAGCGAACTGTACCGGCGCCTGGGCGGCTATCCGTACGACCAGGATCCGGGCCGCCCGGGCTGGACTCCGATCATTCCCAACGACCGCTGGGCCGATCCGCAAAGACGGGCGGACGCCGGCGATTCCTTATTGATATGCGAGACTGCCTGGATTTGACCGGCCGCGTGGCGGTGGTGATCGGCGCCACTTCCGGCATCGGCCGCGAGATCGCGATCGGGCTGGCCGCGCATGGCGCGGACGTGGTGCCCACGGGGCGGCGCCAGGCGGCGGTGGAAGAGGCCTGCTGCACCATCCAGGCGCTGGGCCGCCAGACGCTGGCCTGCCCGGCGGATGTGCGCGACCGGCAATCCATCGACGCCCTGCGCGAGGCGGTGCTGGACGCGCTTCGGGCGCGTGGACATTCTGGTGAACGCGGCCGGCTACACTTTCATGCAACCGACACGGCGACGGTGTGCGAAGAACAATGGACGTCGTTGATGGACACGAATTTGAGCGGCGCGCTGCGCGCCTGCCAGTCCTTCTATGAAGCCGCTGAAGGCGAGCGGGCGCGGGCGCATTGATCAACATCGCCTCGCTGGGATCGTTTCTGGCGTTCCATCGAGGTGGCGGCGTATTGCGCGGCGAAGATCGGCGCTGCTTTCGCTGACGCGCAGCCTGGCCTGCGAATGGGCGCGCGACGGCATTTCGGTGAACGCCATCGCGCCGGGAATTTTCCCGACCGAGCTGAACAGCCAGATGGTGAATGACACGCCGCGAGGGCAGGAAATGCTGATGCGCACTCCGATGGGGCGCTTCGGAAAGCCCGAAGAGCTGGTGGGCGCGGCGGTGCTGCTGGCCTCCGACGCCGCCAGTTTCCTCACCGGCCAATGCATCGCGGTGGACGGAGGCTACCTCGCTCGCGGAGTGAATTTGTAAGGAGAGCCGCCATGTTGCCGAAGCTCCTGATGGCCGCGTTTTGCGCCCTCGCCCTGCATGCCGAAACCGGCTATGACGCCTGGCTGCGTTACGCCCCGCTGGAAGGCGCCGCGCTGGCGCAGGCCCGCCAGGCCGTACCGGCGGTGGTGACGCTGCTGGACGATTCGGCGGTGGCGCAGAGCGCGCAAGCGGAAATGGTGCGCGGCGTCCGCGGGATGCTGGGCCAGCACGCTGCGCGCCGAAACCGTCCTGCCGGCGGAGAATGCCATCGTGCTGGGCACGCTGGACGAGATTCGCCGCGCGGCGCCCGGATGGCATCTGGACGCCACCTTGCCCGCCGATGGCTACTGGTTGAAGACCGTGCGGCGGGCGGGCGGCGCTACACCGTGGTGGCCGCATCGGATGCGCGCGGCGTGCTCTACGGCAGCTTCGCGCTGCTGCGCAAGATCGCCCTGGGCGACACTGCCGGCCGACCTGGACGAGCGCCAATCGCCCTACGCGCCCGTCCGCTGGGTGAACCAGTGGGACAACCTCAACGGCACCATCGAGCGCGGCTACGGCGGGCGCTCCATCTTCTGGGAAAACGGCCAGGCGCGCGCGGATCTGACGCCGCGTGAGCGATTACGGCCGGCTGCTGGCGTCGCTGGGCATCAATGGCTGCTCCATCAACAACGTCAACGCCAATCCCAAGTGCTGGCGCCGGACTTTCTTCCGCAGATCGCGCGCATCGCCGACGCGTTCCGTCCGTGGGGCGTGCGGGTGGCGCTCGCGGTGGATTTCGGCAGCCCGCAAACCATCGGCGGCCTGGACACATTCGATCCGCTGGATCCGCGCGTGGCCGCCTGGTGGAAGGCGAATGCCGACGAAATCTACCGCGCCATTCCCGATTTCGGCGGCTTCGTCCTGAAGGCCGATTCGGAGGGGCGCGTGGGACCGTCGACTTACGGGCGCACGCACGCCGACGCCGCCAACGTGGTGGCGCGCGCGCTGGAGCCGCACGGCGGCCTGCTCTTCTATCGCGGCTTCGTCTACGACCATCACATGGACTGGCACAATCTGAAGAACGACCGCGCCCGCGCCGCCTACGACAATTTCCACGACCTGGACGGCAAGTTCGACGACAACGTGATCATCCAGATCAAGAACGGCCCCATCGATTTCCAGGTGCGCGAGCCGGCTTCGCCGCTGTTCGGCGCGCTGGAAAAAACCAACCAAGCCATCGAACTGCAGGTCACGCAGGAATACATCGGCCAGGCGCGCCACCTGGTGTTTCTGGTGCCCATGTGGAAAGAGACGCTCGATTTCGATATGCACGCCGCCGCCGAGCCCACGCCGGTGAAGGCGCTGGTGGCCGGGCAGAGTGTTTCACCGGCCGACGGGCGGATTCGTCGGCGTGGTCGAACATGGGCCTGGACGACGAACTGGCTCGGCAATCACCTGTCGCAGGCGAATCTCTATGGCTTCGGGCGGCTGGCGTGGAATCCCGATCTGAGCGCGCAGCAGATCGACGACGAATGGACGCGGCTGACGTTCGGCAGCGATCCGAAGGTTGATCGACACCATCGACGCAGATGCAGCTCAGCTCCTGGCGCACGTACGAAAATTACACCGGCCCGCTGGGCCTGCAAACGCTGACCGACATCACCGGCAATCATTACGGCGTGAACGTGGAGGCTCGCGAGCGCAACGGCTGGGGCCAGTGGCATCGCGCCGACGAGAAGGGCGTCGGCATGGACCGCACCGTCGCCACCGGCACCGGGCTACATCGGCCAGTACCGGCCGGAGGTGGCGCGCATGTACGAATCGCTGGCCACGTGCCCGGACGATCTGCTGCTGTTCCTCCACCACGTGCCGTACACCTACATGCTGCACTCCGGCAAGACCGTGATTCAGTCCATTTACGACTCGCACTACGAGGGCGCGGAGGCGGTGGAGGGCTACGTGCGCGAGTGGAAGTCGCTCAAGGGGCTGATCGACGAGCAGCGCTACGACGACGGTTCTGGCGCAACTGGAGTATCAGGCCGGGCAGGCGGAAGTGTGGCGCGATGCGGTGACCAACTGGTTCGCGAAGGCTCGGGCATCGCCGACGCGAAGGGCCGCGTGGGCCACTATCCGGGCCGCTTCGAGGCGGAGTCGATGACGCTCGAAGGCTACACAGTGCGCGAGGTCACGCCGGCCGAAGACGCCTCCGGCGGAAAGGCGGTGGCGTGCGCCGCGCCGTCCTGCACCGCGACCCTGCGCTACCAGGGCGAACCGGGCTGGTACACCCTGCGCGTGGAGTATTTCGACCAGAACGACGGGGTCTCGCACTACCGGCTGTGGATCGGCAGGCAACTGGTGGACGAGTGGGCGGCGGATTTGAGGCTGCCCACGCGGCGGCTCGATTCGACGTCATCCACGCGGCGGCAGATTACCGGCATCGCGCTGCGCCCCGGCGACCAGATCCGCATGGAAGGCGTGCCCGATGGCGGCGAGACTGCGGCGCTGGATTATGTCGAGATCGTGCCGGAGCGGTGAGGCGGGGCGGCGAATCGAGAGGGGCGGCTAGGGGCGGCGGGCTGGTTGCCGGCGGGTGCGGCGCTTCTGGATGATTCCGGCTAGAGCACGGAGCGCCTCGTTGGCCTCTTCGGAACTTCGAAACGTGGCGGCAACATCCGGTTCCAACACGACTACCCTACTCCCCGCAGCATACCGCGATGCGAACTTGTTGGGCGCGGCGCGGCTGAAGTCGTACTCCGGAAGAATTTCGTCGGCAATACGCCGGTTAGCGGTCACGCCTTTACTCCGTGTTTCCTTCATAATCCCTGCGCTCTTGCCGCGTCGCACGACGCGCGCTGATAATGCGAACGGCTTCGCCCCCTTTAACATAAATTGTAACCCTAGCGGGCACGTGGCAGAGTAGATATGCCATCGTCCTGAGAATCTGAATTGAAGGAGCAGCGCCCAATGCGGGTCTATCACTACCTTGAGGCCAAGTGGGCTTTGGACGATATCGCCAGGCGTCGCCTCAAGTTGTCGAGGATCGATGATTTGAATGATCCGTACGAGTTGCGATGTGTGCACTCAGTTGACCCTCCTTCGCAGGCGGCCGTGGCAAAAACCACTGATGCAGTAAAGGAGAGATACGGTATCGAATGCTTCAGCCGGTCCTGGAGCAACGTCCTGATGTGGAGCCATTATGGCGACAAGCATAGGGGGATCTGTCTAGGGTTCGACGTGCCCGATGAACTCACGAGGCCGGTAGAGTACCTCAGCGAGGTGCAGATTGAAACAACTCTCATGGTGGAAAAGCATAGCGATTTCTCCGCGGAACGGGGAACCAAAATAATCGACAGATTGCTTGGAGCGAAGTACGAGGGTTGGTCCTATGAACAGGAAATCCGGGTACACGCAGGGCTGAGTGAGATTGATGACGAAACCGGGCTCTACTTTGTCGATTTCAGCGAGCGCCTCAGACTGAAGGAGGTAATTGCAGGAGTGAGATTCCCGTCCAGCAAGAAGTGCATTCAGGATGCCCTGGACGGCTATTTGGAGGATATCGCGATCACTAAGGCTGCCATATGTCCCACTAGATTCGAGATCGTAGTTGACGAGAACGGCTTCGCGTAGCCCTCGTTGATTATCGTACAGGATCCGATGGGGTGTACATCTCGATCCTTCCCACATCACAAGTCCCTTCGGGTTTCAACTGTACGGGAAATAGCTTGGCTCGATGGACGGCCGGTTGCCGCCTGCTTCGGCGATGCGTGCCAGCAGACGTGCGCGCAATTCCTTGGAAACTGCCGCTGTCTCGGTCCGGCCCGCCAGGTTGCTGTGCTGGAAGGGATCGGCGAAGTTGTCGTAGAGCATGTACTCCACGTATAGGTCGGCCTCTGGAGCGCCCTGCCATCCGGGACGCTTGGGCGCGGCCACCGCGTAGGTCCATTGCGGTGTGCGCAGCACCCGTCCCGTCATGAACTCGCTCATGTGGATGTAGACTTCCTCGCGCCATCCGTCGCGGCGGCCTTCGACCAGCGGAAGAAAGCTGCGGCCCTGCATGGTCTGCGGGATCGGGGCGCCACAGGCTTCCAGCAGCGTGGGGGTCACATCCACCTGGCCCACCAGCTCCCGCAACTCCAGTGAGCGGTTGAAGCGCGGCCCGGCCATAATCAGCGGAACATGGATGGAGCTGGCGTGCGGGCTGCGCTTGTATTCCACGTTGCGGGTCTTGAAATGGCAACTGTGATCGCTGATGAAAAGCACGATGGTGTTGTCGAGGAAGCCCTGCTGCTGGAGCGCGCCGGTGAGCGTGCCTACGGAGTTGTCGATGCTGGTCACGCAGCCGAAATAGTCCGAAAGCTGGCTGGGCCACGAACCGGGCAGCGGGCGCAGATCCTGCGGGACGAAAAAATCCTTGTACTTGCCGGCCAGTTCTTTGGGCGGCACATAGAGGTCCGAATCGTTCTGATGGTGCGTGTTGAGGTAGGACATCACCAGGAGGAACGGCGGCTTGGCGCGGGTGCGCAAGAACTCGACGCCGCGCTGGGTCAGGAACTGGTCGCGGTAAATGCCAGCGAAGTGGATGGGCTTGCCGGCGGCATCGAAAAGCGAACCTTCGTAGGCGTGGGAGGTGAACTCCAGGGTGTTGGCGGCCTCCCAGACATCCAGGAAGCCGCCGCGATGTTCCGGCGCCACGGGGCCCTGGCTGGCCTCGCCGGCGGTGCCCGGGGCAAGATGCCATTTGCCGATGTAATTGGCGGAATAGCCGCGCCCGCGCAGCACGGTGGCCAGCGTGGTGGCGTCGGTCGCGAGGCCCGGTCCGTTGTGCCACACGCCGTGCTTTTCTTCGTATTGGCCGGTGAAGAGCGTGGCGCGCGCCGGAGCGCACACCGGGTGGTTCGCCGTGGCCGAGCGGAATAGCACGCCGCGCCGCGCCAGCGCATCCAGGTTGGGCGTCATGCCCATGGGGTTCACCCCCATGCAGCCCAGATTATCGGCGCGGAACTGATCGGAAATCACCAGCATGATGTTGGGCGGCTGAGTTTGGGGCGGCGCGGCCGCGGCCGATCGCGCCGCCAGGGCCGCGGGAGCCGCCCCCAGCAGGGTTCTGCGCGTCACACCCGCGGCCTTGCCATTTTCGTTGCTTGCCATCCCGATTCTCCTCTTACCGGTTGCAGTTTATCACTTCGTCGCGCGGCTGCTTTCTCCGGGTGCGCGCCGCGGTCCCGGCGCCCCCGATGGGTGGTCGATCCCGGCTGAGCCGGCCGGCTCTTTCCTTTTAGCGGCCGCGACCGCAAGAACCGCACCGGAGCTTCCGCGCTGAGCTTGCTGCTGGGCGGGCTGGTGTGCCTGGGAGTGGTCAGTCGCCGGCGCAGACGCTGGTCAAGCAGAAGCGCCGCGAATGCTGCGCAGCTTCTCCGCCATGGCCGTCACCCGGGCCGGTTGCTGCGCGGCCAGATTTCTGGTTTCGCCGAGATCCGCCGCCAGGTCGTACAACTGCGGGCCCGGATCAGTGCCCATCTCAGTGTTGGTGTTCTTTTCGATCTTCGGGCCTGTGCCCGGCGAGATGTACTTCCAGGTTCCGTCGCGCAGCGACAGGTCGCCGGCCTGCTCCACCAGAAGCTGCCGGCCCCTGCGGGATTCGCCAAGCATCGCCGGCAGCAGATTCTCGCTGTCCGGACCGGCGCCCGGCCCCAGCGAGGCTCCGGTCAACTGCGCCCACGACCGCAGCAGGTCCACCTGCGAAACCAGGGCGCCCGACACGGCCGGCTTGACGCGTGCCGGCCAGTGCACGATCATTGGCACGCGCGTGCCGCCTTCGAAATTCGAATATTTGCCGCCGCGCAGCGGGCCATTGGGACGGTGCGACCCGAGCTTGGCGACCGCATCATCCTGGTAGCCGTCATCGACCACGCCGCCGTTGTCGCTGGAAAAAACCAGCAGCGTATTGGCCAGCAGCCCGCGCCGTTCAAGGGTCTCCACCAGCTTGCCCACGCACCAGTCGAGCTCCGCGATGACGTTGCCGCGCGGACCCATGGTGGTGGAGTCGCGGAAGCGCCCGTTGGGGTCGCGCGGCACGTGGATGTCGTGCGTGGCGAAGTACAGGAAGAAAGGGCGCCGCCCGGTATTGGACCCGGTGAGGCCGCGGTCGATGAACGAAATGGCGCGGTTCGTCAGGGTGTCCGCCATGGTCTCGTCATTCCAGAGCGCCGACTTTCCGCCGCTCATGTAGCCGATGCGGCTGATCCCGTTGACAATGGTCATGTCGTGCCCGTGGCTCGGCTTCATCTTCAGCAGCTCGGGGTGCGTGCGGCCGGTGGGCGAATCGTCCAGCGGGCCTTGGTAATCCACCTTGAGGGGATCCTTCGGATCGAGATTGGCCACGCGGTGATTTTCCACGTAGACGCACGGAACGCGGTCGCCGGTGGCGGGGATGATGAAGCATTCGTCGAAGCCGATTTCGAGCGGCCCCGGTTTGATGTCGGCGTTCCAATCGAGGTTGCCGTTGCCCAGCCCGAGATGCCACTTGCCGATGGCGGCCGTGCGGTAGCCGCGCTGGCGCAACAGGGAGGCCAGCGTCACCCGGCCCGGCTGAATGAGCGCCGGCGCGTCCCCCGGCAGGATTTTCGCGTTCGGCACGCGGAAGGCGTACTCGCCCGTCAGGATGGAATAGCGCGAGGGCGTGCAGGTGGCCGCGCTGGTGTGGGCGTCGGTGAATCGAACGCCGTGCTGCGCCAGTCGGTCGATGTTAGGGGTGTGGACCCGCTGGGCGCCGTAACAGCTCGTGTCGCCGTATCCCAAGTCGTCGGCCAGCAGCATCACGATGTTCGGGCGTGGCTCCGCGGCCGGTGCCCGCCGGGCCGCCAGAAGCGCGGCTGCCCCGGTTTGCAGAAAGGTTCTTCGCGTCATCCTGCGCTCATCCTATAACATGGCGCCGCCGTGGGGAACCAGCCGTAACCCAGTCGTCAACCCCGCCAGCGCAACCAGGCGCGCCGTCCCGCCGTCCATCCTCTCTTATGCGCACGTTCCTGCTCCTGCTGGCCGCCCTGCCGCTCGCCGCCGCCGAGGACGCCAACACCATCCTGCAGCGCCTGATCGAAGCGGACAACCAAAACCACAAACTGGCCGGCCAGTACACGTACCGCGAAGAGACCACCTGGTTCAATTTCGATAGGAGCGGCAGGCCGCATAAGAACCGCTCCGAAACGCACGACGTGATCTTCGTCGAAGGAGTCAATTTCCGGAAACTGATTGCCCGCAACGGCAAACCGCTTTCCGCGCGCGAAGCGGCCCAGGTGGAAAAGGAAATGCAGGAGACCGCCGCGGAACGCCGCAGACATTCGCCCATTGCCGCGGGCGGCAGCGTCGGCTTTGGCAGCGCACGGGCCGATATCGGCTCGCTTCCGGAGCTGCTCACGCTGTTCGATAACCGGCTGGTGGGGGAAGAAGAGGTGAACGGGCGCAAGGCCTGGGTCATCGAATGCACGCCGCAGGCGAACCACGTTCCCGCCAGTCCGCATGAGCAGGATCTTTACGCGTTCCAAAAGAAGGTGTGGATCGACGAGGCGCAGAACGAGCTGGCGCGCATGACGATCACCGTCGGCGCCGAGGGGCTGCATTCCCGGGAAGGAGCGTTCCTCGCGTCACCCGGCTCCAGCATTGCCATGGAATATGCGAAGATCGACGATCAGGTCTGGGAGCCGGTTCTGGTGAGGCTCGACATTCACCGGCAGTCGGGGAAAACCATCCGCCCCTGGGGCCGAACCGAATACCGCCAGTCGGAGTTTCACAAGTTCGACGTGGAATCCACCGTTACGGTGGAACCGGCCAAGTAATCTGTTGGCGCGGCCCACTAGAACATCGGCTCCTTGCGGCCCACGCTGCGTTTCACTTGGGCAGATCGCGCGCGTTCAATGGGTCACCCAGAGGGTTCCTTTGAGGTGGGCGTAATGCTATGGTTTAGGTCTTGCTCGACGCTCAAGCTGACGGTTGCGTTTGGCTGGCACCTGATTTATGAGTGAACAAGACCATCTTGCGACGATGCGCCAATGGGCAGAGTTTGGGAGGGCATCGGCGCTCGCGCTGACGCCTCCGGCGGACTGGTCGGCCGCAGATGCCTTGGTGCGCGCGGCACAGCCGCAGCTCCTCGAAAATGCAAAGCGCCTTCGTACTCTATTGGAACGGTGTACCGCGCAATTCGGGCTGAGTGACCCCCTGCTTTGCGATCTTGGGCTAAATCGCTGGCTCCAGGAAGAAAATTCCTATTCCAACTGGCTGGCCTGGGTGCTGGAACAATTTGGGGACGCCCGCTTGATACTCGACGTGCTCGGGGTTCAGAGCGGCGGATTTGCCGCGGCCTGCGTCGGCGAGAAGACCCATGTGCAACGTGAGGCTCCCGTCCAAGACGGGCTCCCGGGTGAGGATGGCCGGATCGATCTGCTGATCTCATTTGGCGATCCGCCGCGGGCCTGGCTCGGCGTCGAGGTGAAGACCTATGACGAGCAATTTTGGAAGCAGGAAGGCTACGTGAAGTCGCTTGCGGGATTTCCTTGTGACGTGGGAGCGGAGTGCGTGCTGATAGCGATTCACGAGGTGTCCGAGCGTCAGCGTTGCGGCTTCCAGATGCGGTTGTGGAAAGAAGTTAGCCTTGCGCTGCGGAGGGCAATCGCCCTCTATTCACAAGACTGCGAACACCTCGCGATCACAGCAATGATGCTGGCCTTTGTCGCCGCGATCGAGCAGAGTTTGTTGAAATTCGGCACGACAGCTCCGCGCCGCGCCTGGAAAAATAAACCGACCCTGCTGCCAGAGGACCTGGTTTCCTATTTGGAAGCAGCACTGGAGCCACTATGACGAATGACAAGGCGTCGCCTCGCAAAGCGCTATTCTTGCATGGCGCACCCAGCTATCTGGATGCGCTCACGGCACTCAGAGCTTTTGAGGGCGAGGTCGAAGCTATGTGTAATCGGGCCTACTCTCGCCACAAGGACAAGCTCCTGCCTGCAATGGGACTGAGTGACGATGACGCATTCGAACTGTACACTGATAACGAGCCAGCGGAGCGGTGGGCTGCTGCCGGGATTTATCGTGGTATCCAGAAGGCTGGAGTCAAAGGCCCCTGCTTCTGTATTTACCTTTACTTTAGCGAAAGCCAGGAGGACACCCGTGAAATCACAGCAAAGGTTTGGCTTGACTTCGCCAGGAGAGGAGCGAGAGATGAAGCCTACGATCAGATTCGCCGGAAGAATCCTCATTGCGCCATCTTGCCGGACGATGAAACACAGTATTGGGCGCTCGTATTGGAACGGCCTTTTGAGTTGAATGACGCCGTGGCTGGTCCCAACGAGATACTGGGCACGCTTATCTCCGACTGGATCGGCCTCTGCGAATCAATTGGGGGGCTAAAAGTGGGTGGGCGCTAACAGGAAAACAGGGGATATGCCAAAGCGTACTCCCCTGCTCGGAATGGGAGCGGTCCTCGACGTGGAAACCGCTGGCTCCGCAAGGGTAGCTTGATCAGATACCGTCGGGCCGGAAAACCTTCCGCCCGTAGGGGCAATCCGCGGAACGCCACCCGAGAAGTCGCGCTTCCTGCAACGCAGCATTCGCGTACGGCGTTGCGCCCACCGGCTGTCTCCCACCCATGGTGATCTTAACCTTCGCGGGTCGCGAATGGCATCGTGTGTGCTTCCACGGCTGTGGAAATGCCGCTCCGCCAGGGTAGTTACGCGGGACAGGCGCCTCTACGTCGTGTGATATCGTCAATTTTGAATTCGATGCCTCGTGCCAGGAATAGTGGTGATCTTACCGCGACCTTAGAGACGGCGCGCCGCGATCTGCTCGATCTCGGCCTGCGCAATGCCCTGCTGAATTACCGCCCGCTGCGCACGAGGGGCGTCGAAGTGGTCGATGAAAAGCCGGCGGAAGTGTTCCGGCTCCTGGTGAAGGAGGAAAAGCGGCTGACGTTTCTGCCGGGTGAGGCAGCCGGACCCTCACTTAACGGCGTTGCCCTCGATGATCGGCTGGCGCAACCGGAGGATGACCACAACCTCGCAGCCCGCCACAAAGACTTGCGCCTGCAGACAGCCTATACGTCGGCGCAACTGCAAAGCCGCCTCCTGGCCACGTACCACGCGGCGCGAACTTCCATGGAGGAGCAGGGCGTAAACACTCTGTACCTGGCGCTGGGCATGCTTTCCTGGAAGGAGGAAGACAGCGCCGGGAAGTTGTGCCGCGCTCCGTTGATTTTGATCCCGGTGGAACTGGAGCGATCCGATGCCCGCGACCGGTTTCGCCTCAAGTATTCGGGCGAAGAATTGGGCGAGAACGTTTCGCTGGCGGAAAAGCTCACGCAGGACTTCGGCATCAAGACTTTTCCGGAATTGCCGGATGCCGACGACCTGAACGTCGACGACTATCTGAAAAGCGTGCGGGATGCCTTGGGCAGCCGGAGCGGTTGGACTGTCGACCCCGAAGCCATCGCGCTGAGCTTTTTCTCCTTCGCCAAATTTCTGATGTACCGGGATCTGGACCCTGCCACGTGGCCCGCCGCCGGCACGATCCTGGGCAACGGCATTCTCGAGGCCCTGCTTGGGGAGGGCGGCTTTGCCCCATCTTCATCGAGTTACCGCGAAGACTGCCTGCTCGATGAACAGGTCCAGAATCGCGACGTGCTGCATGTGGTGGATGCGGACAGTTCGCAGACCATCGCCATCCAGGATTGCCTGGACGGCCACAACATGGTGATTCAAGGTCCTCCGGGAACCGGCAAGTCCCAGACGATTGTGAACCTGATTGCCGGCGCAGTTGCCCAGGGCAAGCGGGTGCTGTTCGTTTCCGAAAAGATGGCGGCGCTCGATGTCGTCAAGCGCCGGTTGGACAACGTCCGCCTGGGCGCGGCGTGCCTGGAACTCCACAGCAACCGCACCAACAAGAAGAGCATCATCGAGGAAGTGCGCCGTTCGGCATTGGGCGATCGGCAGCCAGGCCCGCAATCGAGAGCCGAACTCAGCCTGCTGGGCGGCGCCAGGGACCGCCTCAACGCTTATTGCAAGGCGGTCAACGAACCGATCGGCGCCAGCGGCGAAACCCCTTGCACGGCGTACGGAAAGCTGCTCAACGCGCAGGCGGCGCTTGGCGGCGCGGATCTTCCGGCTCTGCAACTGGAAGGGGCCGTGGACTGGACCGCGCAGGATGTGGCCCGCCGCACGCAGTTGGTGGCGCAGTTGCAGGATCGCCTGACGAAATCGGGATCTCCTGTGCGGCACCCGTTCTGGGGCAGCCAGTTGAAGCTGCTGCTGCCCACCGAGCGGGACGAGATTCGCAAGCTGGCGGCAGGCGCCGAAGCCGCTTGTGCCGGCCTTCAGAGCGCCGCGAATGCTCTGGCCCAGATGTTTGCCGCGGACCCTCCCTGCACGGAACGCGAGGTCGAAACGCTCTGCCAATCCGCGCAATACGTGGCCGGTGCGCCGGACCTTGCCGGGGTCAATCTGAACTCGCCGGAATGGCTGGCCCGCGAGGAAGCCATCCGGCAGGCGCTGGCTTCCGGCAAGCGGCACCGCGACATCCATCGCCAGTACGGCGCGATTCTGCGGACTGAAACATGGGGCGCGGACCACTCGGAACTCCGCCGTACCGTGGCCGGGCTGGGTTGCCGGTGGTGGCGGTTCCTTTCTCCGCGCTGGCGGAAGGCGGCGAAATCCCTGGCCGGTCTGTGTAAAGCCGAGGCGCCGCTCGGCTGGGCATCGCAGCTCGCCCTTCTGGACGCCATCGCAGAATCGGCCCGATGCGTCGAGACTATCGCCCACGCGGGGGAGTACATGCCGGGCTTGCTCGGGTCTTCGTGGAAGGGCACGGATTCCGATTGGGATCTTGTCGAGCGGCAAGCCAACTGGGTGACCGGCGCGCAGAAAGGCATACGGGAAGGGAAGTTCGCCGCGTGGTGCGTGCAGCCGGACCGGGTCGCGATCGATCGATCGGCCGCGTCTGCCCGGCTCGGTGAGTTAGACCGTGCCCGCCAGGCCTATCAGCTAGTGGTGCGAAAGTGGGCGGAGCGTCTAGAGATCGACGAAACCAGATTCTCCGATGGCCCGCTTGCGAACCAGCCGCTCGCCAATCTGGCGGCCCGTTGGAGCTTGCAGGCCAGCCACATCGAAGACCTCCATTCGCTGGTCGCCTTCAACCAGATTCTGGCGGAATGCGCCCAGGAGCGGCTCGGAAACATGGCGTCGGTGGCAACCGCGTGGGAGCAGGCGGGCGCACTGCTGGTTCCACTGTACGAGCGGGCGCGCCTCTCCGCGCTACTCGATCGGGCTTTCCAGGAGCGAAGCGCGCTGGCCACTTTCGATGGCGTCCGCCACACCAGCACGGTGGCGGAGTTCCGCCGGCTGGATCTTCTTCAGCTCGAGTACAACCGGACTTTGTTAGCGGCCAAACATGCCGAGTCCCTGCCGGCCGGTGGAGGAGCCGGCGAGATCGGAATTCTGTGGCGCGAATTTGAAAAGCGCACCCGGTTCCTGCCGATTCGCGGCTTGATGCTGAAGGCCGGCCATGCCATCCAGTCGATCAAGCCGGTGTTCATGATGAGCCCGCTTTCCATCGCCAATTACCTTCCGCCGGGGGCGCTTACTTTCGACATGGTCATCTTCGATGAAGCCAGCCAGGTAAAGCCGGTGGATGCGCTGGGGGCCATCGCGCGCGGTCAGCAGGTGGTGGTGGTTGGCGACAGCAAGCAGCTACCGCCCACGAGCTTCTTCGATTCGCTGGTTGGCCCGGATGACGCCGAGCCGGAGGAGGAAACCACCACCGCCTCCGATATCGAGAGCGTCCTGGGGCTGTTCTGCTCGCGCGGCGCGCACCAGCGCATGCTCCGGTGGCATTATCGCAGCCGGCACGAATCGCTGATTGCACCCTCGAACCACCTGTTTTACGAAGACCGGCTGGTGGTGTTTCCCAGTCCGGACCGCGACAGGCAGAAGCTCGGCTTGGCCTACCGGCGCCTGGAAGACGCTCCGTACGACCGCGGCCGCACGCGCACCAATCCGGTGGAGGCGAAGGCCGTTGCCGCGGCCGTGATGGCGCATGCCGAGAGCCAACTGCGGCTGCCCGGCGAGCAGCGCGAGACGCTGGGAGTGGCGGCTTTCAGCCAGGCGCAGATGAATGCCATTCTGGACCAGTTGGAACTCCTGCGCCGCCAGGATCCCTCCTGCGAGGAGTTCTTTGCGTACCCGCCCCACGAACCGTTCTTCGTCAAGAACATCGAGAACGTGCAAGGGGACGAGCGCGACGTAATCTTCATTAGCGTGGGCTACGGGCGCACGGCCGAGGGATACCTCTCCACCGGTTTTGGCCCCCTCAACCGCGTGGGAGGCGAGCGCCGCCTGAACGTGTTGATCAGCCGCGCGCGCAGGCGCTGCGAAGTATTCACCAGCCTGTGCGGCGACGATATCGACCTGTCCAAGACGAGTGCGGCGGGCGTGGCCGCGCTGAAGACATTCCTGCACTACGCGCAGACCGGGCAGATGGACGTGCCCACCCCGCCCGGGGCTCCGGACTCTGAATTCGAGGAACAGGTTCTGCGGCAGTTAACCGCCCTGGGGCACGTGGTGCACACGCAGGTGGGCAGCGCCGGCTTTCGCCTGGATCTGGCGGTGGTGGACCCTGCCTCTCCGGGCCGGTACCTGCTGGGCATCGAATGCGATGGCGCGCGCTACCACAGCGCCCGATCCGCGAGGGACCGCGACCGCCTGCGCCAGTCGGTGCTGGAGGGACTGGGCTGGCGCATCCACCGGATTTGGTCCACCGACTGGTTCCGCAACCCCGGCGCAGAATTGCGCAAAGTAGTGCAGGCGATCGAGCTGGCCCGCACCGCCCGCCCGGCCCCCGCACCGGCAACATCGCCCGCACCGCCAACGGCGCCCGCGGAAGCAGCCGCGCCGCTGGTGCCCGCCCAGACGCCGGCGGTAGAACCCCGGCATGAGAACCTGGCCGCCACCCACTACGAATGCGCGCAGATCCACTTTGAGCTTGGCGACACCGACATGCACCTGGTGAGCCGCGGCCGCCTGGCCGATCTGCTGGGTGACGTGGTCCGGGTAGAAAGCCCCGTGCACTGGACCGAAGCGGCCCGCCGCATTCTGAGCCATGCGGGTATCCAGCGCTTCGGTAACCGGATTCACCAGGCCTTCGAGGAAGCCGTGCGGCTGGGCGCCTCGCGGGGTCAGTTTTGCCAGCGGGACGGCTTCCTCTGGTGCCCCGCAATGCAGCAGCCGGCGGTGCGGGACCGGAGCGATCTGCCAGCGGCGTCGCGCAAGTTCGAGCTGGTGGCGCCTGAGGAAATCCGCTGTGCGATTCTGCTGGTGGTGGAAAAATCCTATGGCATCGATCCGGCAGAGGTGCCCAATGCCGTCTGCCGCCTGTTCGGATTCGCGCGCGTGACCGATGAAATGAACGCCGCTGTGAAGGCGCACCGCGATGCGTTACTGCGCGAGGGCAGATTGGCGCTGCAAGGCGTCAACCTGGTGCTGGCTTCCGCTGTTGCCGCTACGGCGCCCACTACACGTGCGGCGCCGCCGCAGGCTGCACCCGGCCCACGCTGATCTGGGCCTTCTTTTTGCAGAACGCGGGCGGGCTTGACGCATTCACAAGCAATGAACACCAAGCGCTTTGGCGGCGTCGCGTTGCGGCTGATCCAATGAAGCCAGCGGAAGGCCCAAGCGCAGAGCCAATTCAACGTACAGCGCGTCATAAGGCGTGAGACGGTGATCGCGGCAGATGATTTGCACCGGCCCCGCAACCCGTTCCAATGACGCATGCATGTGTGGGTTCAGCGCGCGCAGCGTGTCGAAAAACGACGCGGTTTGATCCGGCGCGATGCGGCCCTTGCGTTCCCCGAGCAGCAGTATGTTGAGAACCTCGACTGACCAAAAGGCCGGAACAACCGCCTGGTCACCGCCCTTGAGACGGTCAAGAACGGCAAGGGACATCGACGTTTGTTCGTCAGGAAAGCGCCAAGACAGAGTTACCGACGCATTGATGACAAGACCGGTCACGGCCGCGCCTCATCGCGCAGTTGGCGAAGGGCAGGGCCGCCCAGTGAAAGCCCATGCCTTTTGCCGAAAGTCTTGAGGCGCTCGCAAGCTTCGACCACGCTGGCTGGCACCGGCGCGGATTCCTGCGTCGGCCGAACGTGAGCCGCTTCTTCAAGCAGGCTGGCGGCATAGGCCTCGATCGCGCTACCTTGGGCCGCGGCCTGCCGGGCGAGCTCGGCTTGAACCTCGGGCTTGATGTCAACGGTGATCGTCATGGCGCGCCCCTCTGCGGTTGGGCTTTCCTTTCCCTGTTCTGCTGTCTGCTCTGACCCTACCCCGTCATGCCGCCGGCGTCAACCATTTACAAGGTCCTCACCTGCTACTTGGGCAGATGGCGCGGGATTACGGCACGCTGCCTCGCCTGCACTGGCGACTACGGGTTAATCTGAAGAGAGAACCATGAACCTGACGATCCAACTTCCCGACGAAGACGTGCCGGCCCTGAAGGCTAAGGCGACGGCGCTTGGCGTTTCGGCAGAGCAATACGCATTGCGGGTTCTGGAACAGGACTTGGTGCCGGAATGGCTCCGCCAATCGTGGGCAAGCGCTAAGGAAGCCGGAGTCAACCAGCTTTCGATGGATGAGATCGACGCGGAGATCGACGCGGCGCGAAAGGCTCGCCGCGAAGCCAAGCCAGAACCCGGCGCATGATCCGGATTGTGATCGACACGAATATTATCGTCTCGGCGCTTTTACGACCTCTTGGCGCGCCGGCCCAAGTGTTTTCGCTAGTTGTCGGCGGTGCGGTTCAACTCTGCGTCACCGGGACCGTGTACGGTGAGTACGAGGAAGTCATCCGTCGGCCCAGGTTCCGCCGCGATGAAAAAATCATCACCGCCGCGCTCGCTACCATTCGTGAGAAAGCGTTGTGGGTCAGGCCCACTCAACTCGTCCGGGTCTGTACTGATCCGGATGACGACATTTTCCTTGAATGCGCTCAGGCTGGCAAAGCGGCTTATCTGGTGACCGGCAATCTCAAGGACTTTCCTGGTTCCTGGCTCGACACCCAGGTGATCACGGCCAGGCACTTTCTCAATATCATTCCCGGCGCAACCGAGTGAAAACCTTCGACCGGAAATCGGATTCGGTGGACAACCGAAGCGTCCGACCAACTGGAAGCCGCCGTTAACACATCCAGCAGGACAATCCCGCCGCCGTTCGGAATGTCGCTCAGGCGGTTATCGACGGCGTTGAAAAACTGGCAACCTTCCCCGGCCTTGGCCGACCCGGAGAGGTGAAAGGAACCCGCGAACTCGTCAGCCCGCCTTACGTGGTTGTGTACCGTTCCACCGAAGAAATCGTCGAAATTCTGCACATCTGGCACGGGGCGCAAGACTGGCGCTGATTGGAAAGCCGCCTGTGTCGTAAGGGGTAGAACTTGAAACACGCGGCGAAGCCCCGCAAACAGCGGGCTTGAATGTTTTACCCTAATGCTTCAGGTTTGATGGTTCATATCAGTTGTTATATCAGGTAAATTTGGAAGCACAGCCGGAACACGCGCCAATCGTGGCCCTAACGTGTCCGGGAGTTATTTTTCGAAACGCCTGCTTCTCATTTCACTGGGCCGAAGGTAATCGAACTGCTTGAGCCAAAGATTCTTGTCATTCCCTCTCCCCATTCGAGGGCGGTCGCAACCGAAAAGCCGGGCGTTGACTCAAACACCAAGAACCGTTTCTGCTGGTCAACTGGAAAGGAAGTGCTCGCCAGCGGCGACACCCGGTGGGGCAAGGTCGGACTTGTGCACCCAGGGTAGTCGGCCTGACACATGCCAACGTCGACCGGATAATCTGACAGATTCACAAAAAAGTACGCAACACCACGCAGAGCGAACACATCATATGTGTATCGGTGGCGGATTGAGAGCAGGCGCGCGCTTCGCACGGCTCCCTCTGACAGCGGGTGGCGAAAAACGGCTAGGTGGGAAATCGTGCTAAGGCTGTTTCCGCCTAAGTACTCATACGTGCCGGAGACGGCGACTGATTTCCCTTTTTCGACTATCCGAATCCAACCAAACTCCGGTGATGCCGAGGACACATCCAGCCGGGCTTCCTCTTTACTCCTGCCCGCGACCCTCCTCGTTAGAGAATTTAGGAGTGTGCCGCCAGCGGAATATCGTTGAATTGTGACTTCGCGGGTGGCCCTTCCCTCGTTTTCCAGCGCCACCACAAAGGTTCCACCTTGGTAAAAAGGAACGGCTACGAAGCACGTCTCGCGGCCTGCCCTGTCGGCCGCGAGAGCTGCGCTCTCCGCCGCCAAGCAAATAAGGAGAAGAGCAGCAATTTTCATACTATCCTGTGTCAAGTATGCCAGTATTCGACTAAAGAATTGCTTGACAACTGTACCTTGGAGGGCCGAACGCCACACGCTAATAGAAAAAAGCAATCTCCTTCACCGGCGCATCAGTTGTGCGGAGAAAGTGCCGAGTTGTGTCGCGCATCATGTCTTGCGGTTCGCCCACTGCCAGACCTGGATACATGAAGCTTGCTGCCGTGACCGTTATTCCCCGGAGACATTCATTATCGGTTATCGTGTCGAGAAGGATCTCTGCGATTGAGTCCGCTATTCCTGAGTTCTGCGTGTTTCATCTTGTCGCCAAACTGAAGCACTTCAATCAGTTGGGTTCCGTTTGAAGTAAAGCGTTTAAGCCGATTGGCGGGCTTAGGCCGTTCCTTCCATGACAACTTCTCCTTGCCCTCTAGGTCGTCTTCCACTACCAAATCATCTACCAGCCGCGCGCGGAGGAAGGGGTTGTGCCCGCAAGTGATCTCTCCTGTCCACGGAACGCCATCTGGCGTAATCCCGAACTCTGCGGGGTAGGGATTGCGCTTTCTGTTTTGGGCGAACGCTGCTCGCTCTCCCAGGGAGTACATGGCGGAGAGGTGAATGAACTCCACCAACTCGCGCACACGCTCGGAAGAGGACCGCACATTGAAGATAGCCGCCACCTTGTCGTCGCGTTTTGCGTGATCGCCACACCACTCCCAGGTGACGAGCCAAGCCTTCATTTTGAGTGGACGTCGGTATGCCACTCCCGGACCTTACCACAGCCGGCCATTTAAGTAAAACATAACGTCCTCGTATGTTCGCCTACTCCGCCGCTTCTGCCCAACTCCCTCCCCAGCGACTAGCCCCCGCCACTGCCCCCTACAGCACCCCCTCCACCCGCACCACCGCGCCCACCGGCTGTCCTCCGCCCACGCTGATCTTCACCTTGTCCTTGGGAAGATCACGCGCGCTCAGCATGAACTCCACCTCGCGGGTCTCGCCGGCGCGCAGATGAATCCGCTGAAACCCACGCAGATTGCGGATGGCATCGTCGGCGCCCCGCCGCCGCTGACATACAGCTGCACCACTTCATCGCCGTCGCGCGAAGAATCGTTCTTCACACTCACCGAAATCTGCGCCCCGGTCGCGGTCCGCTGCGTGCGCAGACCGGAGTACTGGAACTTCGAGTAGCTCAGCCCGAAGCCGAAGCCGTACAAGCGATCGCCTTTGAAATAGCGATACGTGCGGCCTTTCATGGCATAATCGTCGAACGGCGGCAATTGGTCGACACTCCGATAAAAGGTCACCGGCAAGCGGCCGGCGGGATTGTTCTGCCCGGCCAGCGTCTCGGCGATGGCCGTGCCCGCTTCCTCGCCGCCGTACCAGCATCTCCAGCACCGCGGCCGCGTGTTCGGCGGCGTAAGTTCGCGGCCAGCGCGCTGCCGCTGGTCAGCACCACCACCACCGGTTTGCCGGTGCGCGATGGCCGCCTCCACCAGCTTTTCCTGCGGCGCCGGCAGATTCAGGTCGGTGCGGTCTCCGCCGGCGAAACCGGGGATGTTGCACCGGCATCTCCTCGCCTTCCAGGTTGGGATTCAGGCCCACGAAGGCCATCGTCACGTCGCTGTTCTTCACCGCGTCCACGGCCTCCGCCAGCAGCGGTTCGGCGGGCGGAATCCAGCCGAGCTGCGCGCTCGCCGAGATTCCTCCTGCGACCGGAATTCCACGTCGCAACCTGTACGATTGCCCGGCCTCCAGGTGCGCCGGCAGCAGCACCGGCCGCCCACGCCCCGGCGTACCTTCCGGCGCCAGTTCCTTATCGTCCAGGAAGAGCCGCAGGCTGCTTCCCGTCCACCGCCACGCGGCGCCAGCAGGTAATCGCCCGTTACCGGCGGCTTCAGCGTGCCCGTCCAGCGCACCGAAAACGCCGTCGCGGTGGAATCCCGCCGCCGGATCCCGATTTCCGGGCTGCATATCAGGGCGCGCCTCCACCCGCTGGAACTTCGGGCTGCGCCTTCCAAATCGGCGTTGTCGAAGTACTCGGCCAGCAGCCCTTGGCGCGTGCCGCTCAGGCGTGAACGCTTCCGCCGGAATCGAGCGCCAGCGATTGCGCCGTGTAGGTCGCGCCCAGCGCAAAGCGAACCTCGCGCGCGAGAACTGCTGCTGCGATTCCTTCCAGCGGCGCCACCTGCTTCGACGAGAATCCGTTATAGTTGCCCAGCACGCGTCCACGTCGTCGGCCGAAGGGCCGATCACGGCAATCTTCTGCACGCCGGCCTTCAACGGCAGCGTGCTGATTCTCGTTCTTCAGCAGCACGATCGACTTCCGCGCCGCCTCCAGCGCCAGCTTGCGATGGTCGGCCGAATCGTTCTCCGGAATACGGGATCTTCGAAAACGGCACGCGCTCCGGCGGATCGAACATCCCCAGCTTGAAGCGCGCGACGAACAACCGCTCCAGCGACTGGTTGATCTCGGCTTCCGTGAATCAGCCCCGCCTTCACCGCGTCCACCAGCGCTCTGTATTCGGTGCCGCAGGTCAGATCGGTGCCCGCCTTCACCGCCACCGCCGCAGCTGCCGCGGCGCGTCGGCTTGATACTTGTGGCCGCGGAAAATATCCGCGATGGCGCCGCAATCGCTCACCACGTAGCCCTGGAATCCCCACTCGCCGCGCAGGGTATTTCTGCAGCAGATCGGTGTTGGCGCAGGCCGGCACGCCGTCAACGCTGTTGTAGGCGCACATCACCGAGTCGGCTTTGCCCTCCACGATGGCGGCACGGAACGCCGGCAGATAGGTTTCCTTCAGGTCGCGCTCGCTCAGCCTGCGCGTCGAACTGGTGCCGCGTCGTCTCCGGCCCGCTGTGTACCGCGAAGTGCTTGGCGGTGGCGATCACCTTGAAATAGTGCGGATCGTCGCCCTGCATCCCTTTGATGAACGCCACAGCCATGCGCCCGGTGAGAAACGGATCTTCGCCGTAGGTTTCCTGCCCGCGGCCCCAGCGCGGATCGCGAAAGATGTTGATGTTCGGCGACCAGAAGGTCAGCCCGTGGTAGCGGCTGTGATCGTTATTGCGAATCGCCTCGTTGTACTTGGCGCGGGCTTCGGTCGAAATCGTGTCGGCGACGCGGTGCATCAGGTCGGTGTCCCAGGTCGCCGCCAGGCCGATGGCCTGCGGGAATACGGTGGCTTCGCCCGCCCGCGCCACGCCGTGCAGCGCCTCGTTCCACCAGTCGTAAGCGGGGATGTCCAGGCGCGGAATCGCCGGCGCGGCGGCTCTGCATCTGCAGCACCTTTCTCCTCCAGCGTCATGCGGGAAACCAGGTCCGCTGCGCGCTGCTCGGGCGGCAGATCGGGATTCAGGTAGGCGCGCTGCCGCCCTCCTGGCCGGCCAGCGCCGCGGCCCATAGAATGACGGCTGCCAATAAAATCGTTCGAGAAATGCCCGCTTCGGTCATGCTAAGCCTCGCTTGCTTTCCGGGTGGATCGCGTATATAGTTTGAATCGACAACAAAAGTGTACCGCTCCCATTCTTTTTACCGCAAAAGCCTGGCTGCCGCCGCGCTGCTGCTGGCTTCTTCGGGGTTGTACCGCTCCGCCGCACAGCCGCCGCCCTCTACAAAGATCCTTCCGCGCCGCTTGAAAAACGCGTCGACGACCTGCTCTCCCGCATGACCCTGGAGGAGAAAATCTCCCAGCTCATGAACGATTCGCCCGCCATCGAGCGGCTCAGCATCCCGGCCTACAATTGGTGGAACGAGTGCCTCCACGGCGTGGCGCGCGCCGGCCGCGCCACCGTTTTCCCGGAAACCATCGGCCTCGCCGCCACCTGGGACCCCGATCTGATCTTCCGCGTCGCCACCGCCATCTCCGATGAAGCCCGCGCCAAGTATCAACGAGTTCGTCCGCCGCGGCAAGCGCAACATCTACCAAGGTCTCACCTTCTGGACGCCCAACATCAACCTCTTCCGCGACCCGCGCTGGGGCCGCGGCATGGAAACCTACGGCGAAGACCCTTACCTCACTGGCCGCATGGCCGTCGCACTTCATCAAGGGCCTTCAGGGCGATGACCCCAAGTATCTCAAAACCATCGCCACCGCCAAACACTACGCCGTGCACAGCGGTCCGGAATCCGAGCGCCACACCTTCGATGCCGTCATCGACGACCGCGACCTTTTCGACACCTACCTGCCGCAATTCGAAGCAGCCATCCGCGAGGGCGGCGCCGCTTCGGTGATGTGCGCCTACAACCGCGTGGATGGCGCGCCGGCCTGCGCCATCCACCCGCCTGCTCGGTGATATTCTGCGCAAGCAGTGGGGCTTTCAGGGGCTACGTGGTCTCGGATTGCGGCGCCATCGGCGACATCTACCTGCACCACAAATTCGCGCCCAATGCCGAGGAAGGCGTGGCCCGCGCGCTACGGGCCGGCACCGATCTGAACTGCGGCGTGGAGTACGCCAACCTGCTGCCCGCTGCCCAGGCCGGCATGGTCGCGCCCGCCGATATCGACCGCGCCCTCGCCCGCCTGCTGCGCGCCCGTTTCCGCCTGGGCATGTTCGATCCGCCTTCGATGGTGAAGTACGCGCAGATCCCTTACAGCGTGAACGACAGCCCTGCGCACCGCCAACTGGCTCTTGAAACCGCGCGCAAATCCATCGTCCTGCTGAAGAATGAAGGCGGCGCGCTGCCGCTTTCCAAATCCCTCAAGACCATGGCGGTGATCGGCCCCAATGCCGACGATCCGGAAGTGCTGCTCGGCAACTACAATGGCGAGCCTTCCGCCCCAGTCACCCCGCTGGCCGGTATCCGCCGCAAACTGGCCGGCGGCGCGCGCGTGCTCTACGCCCGCGGCAGCGACCTGGCGGCCAATCTCCCCAGCTTCGAGACCATCCCCGCCTCCGCTCTGTTCACTTCGGATACGCCGCAGCGCCGCCCCGGTCTGAACGGCGCCTACTACGCCTCGGCTAATTTCGATGGCCGCCAGCATCGCCCGCGCGAGCTGACTTATCCCAGTTCGGGTAAGTTGGTGGGCACAGTTCCAGCGAATCCGCAGCCGCTCTTCACCCGCATCGACCCGCAGGTGGACTCTCAGTGGTGGGACGGCGCGCCGCGGCCCGGTATGGACGACGACAACTTCGGCGTCCGCTGGACCGGCTATCTTTCGCCGCCCGTCGATGGCGCGTATCAACTCGGCGCCATCGGCATGAACGCCTTCGAACTGTATCTGGATGGCAAACCGGTGGCGGATCTTAATAACATCCACGAGAAGTCGTACCGCTCGGCCACGGTCCATTTGCAGGCCGGCAAGCTGTATTCCATCCGGCTCGACTATCACGAATTTGTGGGCGATGCCTCCATCCGCCTGGTCTGGTCGCGTCCCGGCGGCACCAGCGACGCCGCGGCCCTCGCCGCCGCCCGCGCGGCCGATGCCACCATCCTGGTGCTGGGCCTGTCGCCGCGCCTCGAAGGCGAGGAGATGAGCGTCCCCGTGGAGGGTTTTGCAGGGGGCGACCGCGTCACGCTGGGCATCCCGCGTGCGCAGGAAGACCTGATGCGCCGAGTCGTCGCGCTGGGCAAGCCCGTGGTGCTGGTGCTTCTGAACGGCAGCGCCGTGGCCGTGAACTGGGCGCGCGACCACGTGCCCGCCATTGTGGAAGCCTGGTATCCCGGCCAGGCAGGCGGCGACGCCATCGCCGACGTGCTGTTCGGCGACTACAACCCCGCCGGCCGGCTGCCCGTCACCTTCTATCAATCCGCCGATCAGTTGCCCCCGTTCACCGATTACCGCATGAACGGCCGCACGTACCGGTACTTCGGAGGCGAGACGTTATACCCCTTTGGCTACGGCTTGAGTTACACTAGTTTCACTTATCGAAACTTGCGGACGCCCGCGCAGATTCAGGCAGGCGATACTCTGAAACTTGCGGTGGAAGTCGAGAACAGCGGCAAAGTGGACGGAGAAGAAGTCGTGGAAGTCTACCTGGCCACAACCAGGCAGTTCCCCGGAGTACCGCGCGCGGCTCCCATCCGCTCGCTGCAGGCCTTCCAGCGCATCGCCCTGCGGCCCGGCGAGAAGCGCACGGTGCAGTTATCCGTCGCGCCCGCGCAGCTTGCGACCGTGCAGGCGGATGGGCGCCGCCTGGTGGAACCGGGCACTTACACGATTTCGGTGGGCGGCAAACAGCCGGGATTCCATGGACCGCAGGACGCCTCCACCACCGGCGTGGTGGCCGGTGCATTACGCGTCGCCGGGCCGGCTAAAGAGGTGCATTGAGCGAGTCGCAGCATGAGCGGCAGAGCATGACCGGCAAGGCCAAGAGTGGCGGAGGCCGCCGCCCGCAGGGCGCCTCAAGCGAAGTGATTCGCGACATCAACCGCCGCATCGTGCTCAACCTGATCCGTACCAGCCATCCGATTTCGCGCGCCGACCTGGCGCGGCTCTCCGGCCTGCAGCGCAGCACGGTTTCGCTGATTGTGGAGCAGCTGATCCAGGAGCACTGGGTGCTCGAAGGCCCTACCGGCCGCCTGCCGCGCGGCCGCCGCCCCACCTTCCTGCGCCTCAACGACGAGCGCGTCATCATCGGCGGTGGACCTGCGCCCGATGCAGACCACCGTTGCGCTGGCCGATGCCAACGGCAAGTTCATTTCGCAGGAAATCATCGTCACCTCGTCCGATCCTAAGACCGCCATGGACGGGTTGATCGCCTCCATCCAGCGCATCGTCACCTTCAGCCGCCGCAAGAAGATCGAAGGGGTGGGCATCAGCCTTCCGGGCCGCTACGATCACACTGTGGACCGCCTGGTGTTCGCTCCCAATCTGCAATGGCGCGACGTGGACATTCGCAACCCCATCGCAGCCGCCACCGGCCTGGAAGTGGAGGTGGAAAACGCCGCCAATGCCTGCGTGCTGGCGGCGGTCTGGTTTGACCGCATGGAGGAATGCCGCAACCTGGTGGTGGTCACGGTTTCCGAGGGCATCGGCACCGGCGTGTGGGCCAACGGCAAGCTGGTGCGCGGCCTCAACGGCATGGCCGGCGAATTCGGCCACGTGCCTCTGGACCCGCAAGGCCCCGCTTGCGGCTGCGGCGGCCACGGGTGCTGGGAAGTCTTCGGCTCCAACCGCGCCGCCCTGCGCTATTACCTTGCCAGCGGCGCGCAATCCGCCGACCTCAGCTTTGCCGACCTGCTGAGCCGCGCCGACCACGGCGACCCGCTGGCCGCCAAGGCCCTCGAAACCATGGCCCACTACCTGGGCCGCGGGATGCGCATGATCGTGGCTGGGCTGGCGCCCGAGCGCATTATCGTGGTGGGCGATCTGACGCGTTCCTGGCACCGTTTCGGCCCCATCATAGAAGCGGAAGTGCAGGCCCAGGTGCTGCCCGGCGGATGCGTGCCGCGCCTGGTGCCGGCCTATGAAGACGGCATGGCCCGGCTGCGCGGCACCGTAGCGCTGGTGCTCCAGAAACACTTCGGAGCGGTCAGCGAAACGCAGGCATAGGGCGGTCCTGATCCGAGCCCCGACCGTAGGGGGCGAACCCAGCGCTCGCAACCCCCGTTGCGCACGCTGGCCGGATGGGCGGGCCAGGCATCCTACCCGTGCGATCCGGTTTGCACGACCTCTGCCGCGCGCGGCGCGGCGTCCAATCGGAGCCGCGATCGTAAGGGAGCGCACCTCGCGGTCGCAGCCCTACTTACTCCCACTTACTTACTGGCTGATCAGTTGGAGCGACAGCGTCGCGTTCGAGCTGGAGGTATTGGTTACGCAAAGCTCGATCATATACGCCCCCGCCTCCGGCTGCACTACATCGTTGATGTTAGCGCTAGTTACTGCATTGGTTGTATTCAGCGCGTTCCCGTCTGCGTCCTATTGCTGCACATACCACAGGACCGGCACGTTGGACGAGCCGACCCGGCTCGCCGGTCCTATGGCGAACTCGGCGCAGGCATTTCCATGGGGACCCAGCGACGCCGTGTTGGGACCCACCAGAGGCTCCACAGCCCCATGCAAACCGCCTACCCACACGGTGTAGTATCCCGTCTTGCCGGAAGTGTTGGCGATGCAGACACGGAAGAAATAGGTTCCCGGCGTGGACGGTGTAACATTCATTCCGTCCGAGATCTGCAATAATGCCTCGAAAATCTGGGCCGTCGGGCCGGTCGCAGTGGTGGACATCAGGACGGTCCAGGTCATCTTCTCCTGGGTGCCGCCGCTGAAATATACGCCCGTGGCTTCGACCGCCTGAGAACACACCGTATTGCCGGCGAGCAAGGTTCCATTGTCCGCCAGCGCCACGCCTGCCAGAATAGGCAGTAACAGTGCAGGCAGTATTCTCCTGTACACTCTGTGAAGCATTGAATTACTCTCCCTGAAGATGCGGTTATAACTCGCCCTGGCTTGGCCTTAACACTCCTTAACACCAAACCTGGGCGGAAGCTTGATTTCAGAGAAAGCTTATCATCCGAAGTAGGGAAACGGCCGTAAATTGGCTCCCGTAAAATGTAAATCCTCCGGTCGAAACAATGTCGAAACAACCATCGTCGAAGCATGTCGCGGCCGGCGGCGCACCCAGCCAGTATTTAGTTGCGCTTCTCGCCCCGCGGCTCCGAACGCGCCGACCGATCCCCCAGCCGCTCTCCGCTCCAAAAGGTCTGGACGATGCAAGGCGCGCCGCCAGATTGTAGACTCTTGGAGAGGTCCAAACATGAAACTGCTTGCTGTCGCCCTCCTCGCAGCCCTTTCGCTGGCGGCCCAGAACCCGCCGCCTGCAACGCAGAAAGGCGCCCACAAAGCGCCGCCTCCGGAAGCCGGTGACGATGTGCACGGCTACAATGACACCCCGCAATTGCCCGGCCAGAAATGGAAGGTGCACGATATGACCCGCCCGCGCCCGGTGGCCGTCACGCCCGCTCCGTATGTAAACGAGGCGCCGCCTTCGGACGCAATTGTGCTATTCGACGGCAAGGACCTCTCCCAGTGGGTCACCCAAACCCGCGGCGGCGTACAAGAGGATCCCAAGTGGAAAGTGGAGAACGGTTATATCGAGATTGTGCCGCGCACCGGAAAGCTGGTCACCAAGGAAAAGTTCGGTGATTGCCAACTGCACATCGAGTGGCTGATTCCCACCACCTCCACCGGCAACGGCCAGGGCATCGGCAACAGCGGCGTGGAGTTGATGACCCGGTACGAAATCCAGGTGCTCGAGTCGAACTCGCACCAGACGTACGCCGATGGACAGGCGGGGGCCATCTATGGTGTCTGGCCGCCGCTGGTCAACCCCGCACGTCCCATGGGCCAGTGGAACTTCTACGACATCTTCTTTGAAGCCCCGCGGTTCGATGGCGAAAAACTGCTGAAGCCGGCGTACGTCACCGTGCTCTTCAACGGCGTGCTGGTGCAGAATCACAAGGATTTCCTCGGGACCACCATCTGGCGGCACATCGGCACGTACACCGCGCACCCCGCCGAACAGCCCTTGAGCCTCCAGGACCATTCGCAACCCGTGCGGTTCCGCAACATCTGGATCCGTAAGCTGAATCCATCCGACTAGGTCCGCGACCGCGAGATCCGGCTCCCTGTGGTCGCGGCTCAGTTTCGATGTTGAGCCGCGCATGTTGGCAGGCTGGCGAACCTAATCACGCGGTCGCAGGCCTAGGCGCCCGGCTGGGTAGCCTCTGCCGCCGCATCTCTTGCTCCCTCTCGCGCCGACCGGTTACAATTCATCCAGTCTCGGAAGGGTCCCGCCGACTGCACTCCCACGCCGCCCGCGGTCCGCATTCCGATCGCCGGTCGAAGGCGCATATGCCACAACTCATCTCTCTACCGCTTCGCTGGGCGCAGCCCGCGGCGGCGCGTTCGTGAGCGCCGCGCCGGAGTTGCTGCGCGCCACCATCCTGCACACGCCGCGCAACCCGTTCCAAACCGGCAACGCGCTCGCGGCGCACACCGATGGGGCCCTCGCCATCGCCCAGGGGCGGATTCTCGCGGCCGGAGATTACGCTGCATTGCGCGCCGCCCACCCGGATGCCGAGGTCCGCGATTGGCGCGGCTCGGTGATTCTGCCCGGCTTCATCGACGCCCACGTCCACTTCCCGCAGGCCCGCATCCTCGGCGGCCTGGGCTGGCCGCTGCTCGACTGGCTCCGCCTGCACGCACTTCCGGAAGAGGTGCGCATGGGCGACCCGGCGTACGCTCGCGCGGTGGCCGGCGAATTCGTTCGCGCGCTCGCCCGCAACGGCACCACCACGGCGCTGGTTTTCGGCGCCCACTTCGGCCCGGCCACGGAGTGCCTCTTCGACGCCGCCCGCGCCGCCGGCCTGCGCATCGCCAGCGGCCTGGTGGTTTCCGATCGCCGCCTTCCCGAACCGCTGCGCCAGTCGCCCGCCGAGGCCGATCGCCTCAGCCGCAACTTGATCGCCCGCTATCACCGCCAGGGCAATCTGCGGTACGCGGTTACGCCGCGCTTCGCCCTCTCCGCCTCCGAGGGCATGCTGGAGGTTTCGGGCGCGCTCGCCCGCGAGTACCCCGACGTGCTCTTTCAAACCCACCTCAATGAAAACTGCCAGGAAATCGCCGATGTGCGCGCCGCCTTTCCGTGGGCTGCCAATTACCTGGCGGTCTACGACAGGTTCGGCCTGGTTGGCCCGCGCTCCGTGTTCGCCCACAATGTGCACCCGACGGACGCCGAACTCGCCCGCCTGGCCGAGTCGGGCGCCGCCATTGCGCACTGCCCGTCGTCCAATGCCATGCTGGGCAGCGGCATTTTCCCGATGCGCCGCCACCTCGCCGCCGGCGTCCGTTTCGCGCTGGGCACGGATGTGGGCGCAGGCATCGGCTTCAGCGTTTTGCGCGAAGCCCTGCAGTGCTACATGATGCAGCGCCTGCTGCCGGATGGTTTCCCGCTCACCCCGGCGCACCTCCTCTATCTCGCCACCGCCGCGGGCGCGGAGGCGCTCGGCCTATCCGCTGAGACCGGCGATTTCACACCCGGCAAATCGGCCGACCTGGTTCGCCTGGAACCCGCCGAGGGGACGCCGCTGGCCGCGGCCATGGCTCGCGCGGAGAGTCCCGAGGGCCTGCTCGCGGCGCTCATCACTCAGGCCCGCGCCCAGAGCGTGCGCGAGGTGCGGGTCCAGGGAAAGGTGGTTGCGCCTTGAGGCCGCGCGCTCGCATGCGTCCTACCCGCTCCCATTTCCCGGCGATCACCTCCGATAGCGCTTATCGGTAACCATTGATAACTGTCGGATGCCGCCGGGATTCTTTACCATCAAGAGGGAGTCGCTTCCCAAGGGAGACACGGGGCATGGCAGAGCGTTCAAGCGGCGGAATCGTGTTGTTCGCCTTGGTCGTGTTTGGGGGAATGTATCTGGTCCGGGATGCCAACCTGGGGCGGCAGGCGCCTGATTTTTCGCTCCCGGATACCTATGGCGGCAGTGTGGACCTGGCGTCCTATCGCGGACGGCCGGTGCTGCTGGTGTTTTGGATGACCTCTTGCGGAATTTGCCGCCACGAACTCCCCACGCTGAGTCAGATGGCTCCCCAATTTCGCAGCAAAGGCATCGCCGTAGTCGCCATCCATCTGGGAAGCGCCGACGAGGCCCGCGATTATATAGGACCGAACCACATCGATCTCACCTCGCTTGTCGATGCGGATGGTACGGTTGCACGAGCCTATCATGTGAGTGCCGTGCCCAAGCTGGTCCTGATCGGCAACGACGGCATCATCAGGAAGACAACCACCGGCATGGCCGATGAGAGCGTCCTGGTTCAATGGATGGGTGCGGTCAGCGGTTCGTGAAGACGGCGGTCCGCTCAGCGGACAATGTCATGACCGGCCACCACCCCGGCTAACGTGGCGCCGACACTCCGCCGGTCGCACCTTCCCGCAGTTCCGCGCAGTGGCCCGGCGGCTCATGGTCCCGAAGTTGGCGCAAGCGTTCGGCCGGTGAAGCACCGTCTGCCAGGATCCAAGTGGTTCGGCGTAGCATACATTGAGGGGAAGCGGCCGTGGGCCTGTCGAAAGGCACACGAAAGCCAGGCCGCAACCGGACGGAACATCGCAACCACGGGAGACCAAATGCCAACGGATACACCAACGATTCCACCAGACGACCGGGGACGCCATCTGAAGTTGGCGCAACCGGACAAAGATGAAAGCCTGCCTCACATCGGTGTGGCCGGCGGTACCTACACCATCACCGTGACGGGCGACGAGACCGATGGACGTTTCTGCGTAATCGATATGTACATCCCGCCAGGCGGCGGACCGCCGCCGCACCGGCATGACTTCGAGGAGACCTTCATCCTGCTCGAAGGGGAGATGGAGGCGACCTTCCGCGGCAGGAAGTCGGTCGTGCGCACCGGCGACACACTGCACATTCCCGCGAACGCTCCGCATCAGTTTCACAACGCTTTCGGCCGGCCGGTACGCATGCTGTGCATCTGCTCTCCTGCGGGCCAGGACAAATTTTTCCTGGAGGTTGGGGTGCCGGTGGCCACGCGGACAACACCCCCGCCAACGCTGAACCAGGAAGAGCAGGCTGCATTCATCGAGAAGGTGAAAGCGCTGGCGCCCAAGTACCGCACGGAACTACTTAGAGAAGCGTAGCCGCCGATTCCTGGCAATGCCACTCTTCCACCGCCATTGCGGACCAGCGGCGCACCCGGCAAGCCCACAAAAGCTACCGGCTCTCCTCCCCCGGCCACAGGGTGCGCAGGCGGCGCTTTCGCCGGGGGCTGAATCGTGCTTTAATCGAGGAAACCAAGACTTTGGTGATTTCATTGCGCGAGCGGCGTGTGTGTGCGGCCGCCCGATAAGGAGGTTGGATGTTCGGAAAGCTTTTGGTGACGGCGGCCGTGTTCTGCGCCGCGGCCCTGGCTCAAGGCGGCGGGATGGGCGGCGGCGGTGGCATGGGCGGTGGCGGCGGGGGTATGGGTGGCGGCGGGGGTATGGGCGGCGGAAGCGGCATGGGCGGTGGAATGCCGCGCGCCCAGCGCCAGTCGCGGTTCGATCAGCTTGCCGAAAAGCTCAAATTGAACAAAGAGCAGAAAGAGCAGGCCCAGAGCATTATAGACGCGGGCCGCGAGGAAGCCGGCAGCCTGCGCGAAACCGTGGCCAAGGCGCGCCTGCAAATCGCCGATGCCCTGGTCAACGCCAAGGGCGACGACGAGGTGAAGAAGGCGCAGGATGCCTATGCCGCGGAAGTGGCCAAGGAGACTGGCCTGGAGGCCAAAACATTCGCCAAGATCTACGCTTTGCTGAAACCGAATCAGCAATCCCGGGCTGCAGGGTTGGGACTTGATGGCCGGCATCTTCAATTCGGGCGGACGCGGCGGCGGCCGGGGCCGTGGACAAGGGCAGGGCAGGAACTAAGGAGACCGCAATGGCGTTCAGAATTGTATCAACAGTGCTTCTGGCGGCCGGCCTGCTGATGGCCCAGCGCGGCGGCAACCGCAACAGCGCCGACTCCATGGGCGACGTGGGCATGTCGCGTCCAGAGCCGCTCGATCAGCTCGCCCAGATGCTGAAGCTGAACCGGGATCAGAAGAAAGACGTCAAGGGCATCATGGACGAGACACAGAAAGAAGTCACGCCCTTGCGCGAGAACATGACGAAGAGCCGCGAGCAGATCGGCGCCGCCATCGAGGCAGGCAAGGGCCAGTCGGATATCGACCAGGCGGTGAAGAGCTATGCCGATTTGGAAGCTCAGGTCAGTACGGTGGAGGCCAAGGCTTTCTCCAAAATTTTCTCCGGCCTGGATGCAGACCAAAAGACCAATGCTCAGGCGCTGGTCAATTCGCTGATGTTCCTACACGAAGTTTTCACGCGCAAGAACTGGAATTCGCAGCCTTCGCAATAGCCGCGCTTACACCCACAGCAGCGGCTGGCGCACGGGGAAATTGCGCAGCACCTCTTCGACCGTGGGGTCGGGATTGAGCCGGCCCCACAACGCCAGGTATTCGGGCTTATCCAGCGCCAGGCCGGCGAATAGCAGGCTTGGCTGGCGAACCGGCCACTCCTTGTCGTACATCACGTCCGGCGGGAGCGGCCAGTTCTTTTTGTCCAGGATGAAGGGGTACATGTACGCCATAGCGCGCGCCATACCGCGGCCATCCGGCAATTGCCACTTCCACAGGTTGTCCCGCGGCGTGGTGAGGGTCTGCGCCAGGATGGCCATCGCGTCCAGGTTGAACAGCGAATAGCCGTAAGGCTTGGTGCGCCGCAACTCCTGGGGGAAGCTGCCATCGGCGGCCTCCTGGTTGGGGATCAGGACGGTTTGGTAGCGGTTGCGGCAATTGGCGGTTTGCTCCGCGTCGCCGGTGAGCCAACTGAAGCCCGCCACCTGGGTGGCCCAGCAGGTGGCGTGGTTGTTCTTGGTGTCGCGCTCGGCAATCCCGTAGGGGTGCGTGGTCATCCACTGGACATACTCGGCGAACCATTTCTTCACGCCATTCGGATCGGCGGGCGCGAGGGCGATCTCTCCCGCGGCGCGGGCCACTTCCACCAGATGCAGGGTGTCGATAATGCCGGTGCCGCGCCCGGTGAAGCGCCCGTGGATGGCCTGGGCGTATTGCAGGTTCGGATTCATGAGCGTGGCCGGGTCGATAAACCAGGCGCGCAGGTGGCGCGCGGCGGCGGCGGAGTACCGGGGGTCGCGGGTGATCTTATAAGCGGCCGCCAGCGCCGGCACGATCAGGCTGAGCCGGATCATGGCGCGGCGGTGCTCGACGAAATTGGCGGGATTGCTCATGCCGTCGCGCTGGATATAGGGCCCGCCGGGATTCTTGGGATCGGGCCACCAGTAGTCGCCTTCGGAGAAGAAATCGTGCAGCCCGCCGGCGCTGCGCGGGGAATGGGCGGCGGTGACGGTAATCGGCTTGGCCGCGAGGTAGCCCGCGGCGGCCTTCATCACGCGGGGCCGTTCAAGGGCCACCAAGTCGAACTTCGCGGCGGCCCGAAGGGGTCGGGCAGCCGGCCCGGCCAGGGCGGCAGCGAGAAACTCGCGTCGCAGCATGGGGCCATTTTAGCGCTACCGTCAGCGTGTTTTCACCGCGGAGCACACGCGTCGACTGCTATCGATGTTCCTGGGGCGAGGAAACTCCCGACGGGCCAGAGTCGGGCGCGGGGCCCATTCGACGCGGAGACACGGAGACGCGGAGGAATCGCGGAGAAGACCCAAGGTGAGGAAAAGGTCGCTGCGGGAGCGGAGTTTCCGCGGAGCACAGGCATCGATTGATGTCGATGTTCCTGGGGCGAGGAAACTCCCGACGGGCCAGAGTCGGGCGCGGGGCCCATTCGACGCGGAGACACGGAGACGCGGAGGAATCGCGGAGAAGACCCAAGGTGAGGAAAAGGTCGCTGCGGGAGCGGAGTTTCCGCGGAACACAGGCATCGATTGATGTCGATGTTCTCGGGGCGAGGAAACTCCCGACAGGCCAGCGGCGGGGCCCATTCGACGCGGAGACACGGAGACGCGGAGGAATCGCGGAGAAGACCCAAGGTGAGGAAAAGGTCGCTGAGGGAGCGGAGTTTCTGCGGAACACGGGCATCGATTGATGTCGATGTTCTCGGGGCGAGGAAACTCCCGACGGGCCAGAGTCGGGCGCGGGGCCCACTCGACGCGGAGACACGGAGACGCGGAGCAAACGCGGAGAAGACCCAAGGTGAGGAAAAGGTCGCTGAGGGAGCGGAGTTTCCGCGGAGCACAGGCATCGATTGATGTCGATGTTCTCGGGGCGAGGAAACTCCCGACGGGCCAGCGGCGGGGCCCATTCGACGCGGAGACACGGAGACGCGGAGCAAACGCGGAGAAGACCCAAGGTGAGGAAAAGGTCGCTGAGGGAGCGGAGTTTCCGCGGAGCACAGGCATCGATTGATGTCGATGTTCTCGGGGCGAGGAAACTCCCGACGGGCCAGCGGCGGGGCCCATTCGACGCGGAGACAGGGAGACGCGGAGCAAACGCGGAGAAGACCCAAGGTGAGGAAAAGGTCGCTGAGGGAGCGGAGTTTCCAGGGAGCACAGGCATCGATTGATGTCGATGTTCTCGGGGCGAGGAAACTCCCGACGGGCCAGCGGCGGGGCCCATTCGACGCGGAGACACGGAGACGCGGAGGAATCGCGGAGAAGACCCAAGGTGAGGAAAAGGTCGCTGAGGGAGCGGAGTTTCCGCGGAACACAGGCATCGATTGATGTCGATGTTCTCGGGGCGAGGAAACTCCCTACAGGCCAGCGGCGGGGCCCATTCGACGCGGAGACACGGAGACGCGGAGCAAACGCGGAGAAGACCCAAGGTGAGGAAAAGGTCGCTGAGGGAGCGGAGCTTCCGCGGAGCACAGGCATCGATTGATGTCGATGTTCTCGGGGCGAGGAAACTCCCGACAGGCCAGCGGCGGGGCCCATTCGACGCGGAGACAGGGAGACGCGGAGGAATCGCGGAGAAGACCCAAGGTGAGGAAAAGGTCGCTGAGGGAGCGGAGTTTCCAGGGAGTCGCGGAGAAAGAACGCGGAGAAAACTTTCTCTCTTTGCCTTTCTCCGCGTTTCCTCCGCGTCTCCGCGGTGAATCACGGCTTCTCACGGCAGAGGCGTCTCGCGGTGCAGCAGGTGCAGGATGTTGCCGTCGGGGTCGGCGAAGAAGACCAGCGAGTTGCCGCCGTGGGTGGCGGGCTCGGCCAGAAAGCGTACGCCGTGTTCGCCGAGCGCCCGGCAGGCGGCCACGAAATCCTCCACCGTAAGCGCCAGGTGGCGCAGTCCGGGGTCGTTCATCTGGAAGGCGCCTCCGGCGGCGCGCCCGGCTTCGATGATCTCGATCATCGATCCGTCCTGGCTTTTCACGAACACCGTGCGGCTGTTCTTCGACCGGTAGTTGATCCGGAACCCCAGGACGTCCACGTACCACTGGGCCAGCCGCTGGGGGTCCGGCGATGCGATGGCGGTGTGCTCGATGCCTGTCACCATATTCCGCGATTGTAGCGCGCCGCCGTGCCGGCGTGCCTGGCGGCAATCGACTATCATGGTCCCAAGAGGGAACTCGAAGCACCATGCGGTCTCTCCGGCTGCTCATCCTCGTGACCGCGGCGGTTCTGGCGGCGATGGCCCAATTCGGGCGTTTCGGCGGGGGCATCGGCGGGCGCGTGCCGGAGCGCGGTCTGGACGATGCACCGCTGCCGCGCCGCGAGGCCGAGTTCCACTTCATCCGCCTGGAGTACACCGACCTGCCGCAGTTTCATCGCGGCTGGGGACGATCGTCGCGCAGCGGCCTGGGATCCGGATGGTGGCTGGTGGATTGGCCGGCGGCCGATAACCACTTCACCACCGGCATTGAGCGCCTGACCCGCATCGACACCGGCGACCCCCGGCACCTGCGCCTCACCGATCCGGATCTGTTCGACTACCCGTGGATTTACGCCACGCAAACCGGGTGGTGGGGCCTTTCCGACGCCGAAGTTGCGCGTCTGCGCGAATATCTGCTGCGCGGCGGCTACCTGGTGGTGGACGATTTCTGGGGACCGGAGCAATGGGAGATTTTCCGCGAGACCATAGACCGCGTGCTGCCCGGCCAACCTATCCTCGACATCAACGAATCCGACACCGTGATGCACGTGCTGTACGACATTGAGGAGAAGGACCGCACCTTCATCCCCGGCTCGCGGCACCTGCGCCGCGGCCCCGGCAACACCGTGCAGGTGGTGCAGCCGGAGGGTTCCGTGCCCGCCTGGCGCGCCATTGACGATTACCACAACCGCATGGTGGTCGCGGTGAATTTCAATACCGATGTAGGCGACGCCTGGGAATTCGCTGACGTACCCTACTACCCTGAACCCATGACCGCGCTGGCCTACCGTTACGGGATCAATTACATCATTTATTCCATGACCCACTGAGGCGCCGCCCCCCACGCTATGCTATTAGCGATGCGGTCCCCGATTCTAGCGCTGTGCGGGCTGGTTGCCTGCGGCCACGCGCAGCCTGCCGGCGATCTGCTGGAGCGGGTGAGCAAGAAGGTGCTGGATATGGTGGACCGGCTTCCGCGGTACATGTGCACGGAAACCATCGACCGCTTCCAGTACGAACCGCCTCCCTCGCGGGTCGAAGCTCCCTGCGAACCCGACCGGCGCTTGCGCCCCCACCTGACTACCAGCGACCGTTTGCGGCTGGATGTGGCGATCTCGGCGTCGCACGAGATGTATTCCTGGGTGGGCGAAAGCCACTTTGAAGACCGCAGCCTGTTCGACCTGGTGGGAAGCGGGGCGCTCAGCACGGGCAGCTTTTCGTCTTTCCTGCTGGTGGTGTTCCGGACCGACAACACTGCGTTTTCTTACAAAGGTCCGCTCACGGAAGGCGGCCGCACGCTGGAGGAATTCGAATACCACGTACCCAAGCCGATGAGCCACTATTTTTATAAAGGGGAAGGCACACGGGTGATTACCGGCTATTACGGCGACATCCTGGTGGATCCGCAAACCGCCGATCTGGTGCGCCTGGAGGTTCACACGGAGGGGCTCCCTCCGGAGACCGGCGCCTGCCAGACCAACTCGACTTTGGATTACAGCCGCCTGCGGTTGAACGACACCGATTTCCTGCTGCCCAAACGATCGGAGCTCCAGATTCTCAACGCCAACGGGGTGGAAATGCGGAACATCACGGTGTTTTCGGGCTGCCACGAATTTCTGGGCGAATCGACGCTAAGCTTCGATTCGGCGCCTGGGCCGGGCGAGGCAGCGGCCTCGAAATCCGGTACGGCCGCCGGCGATTTGCCCGCGGGCTTGCCGTTTCGGATCGCGTTCGACAGGAAGATCGATCCGGCGTCGGCCGCCGCGGGCGACCGGGTCACGGCCAAATTGACCGGTCCAATTCGCGACGGCAACCACCGGGTTCTGGTTCCCAGGGGAGCGGCGGTCAGCCTGCGGATTCTGGCACTTCGCCGTTTCTACGATCCGGTGCCGGCTCTCCGGATGACTCTGAAGCCGGAAACCGTAGAGATTGGCGGAACGGCGCGCCCTTTGGCCGCCGAACCGGACACGCGCCCGGTTCCCGTGGTGACGGGCGGCAGGATGGGCATGGAACGGAGACCCGGCATGGTGATGCTGGTGTTGCACGACAACCAGGATGCGCATGCTGCGGTGATCCAGTTCCTGAACATCGGGATGAATTTCGTGGTGGAAGGCGGCTCCGAATCGAACTGGTTCACGGCCGCGCGCAAGCCGTAGACCCGCGGCGGCGCCGGAACAGGCCCGCGGCCAGCAGAATGGCTCCGGGCAGCACCAGCCCAGCCGAACCGGGTTCCGGAGCGCTGGCCACCACGCATACCGTGCACGCCTGAAAGGTCGCACTGTCGCCGAACGAGGTGATCGACAAGTTACCACCGCTGGTGGCCACGTCCGAGACCGCGGAGCCACCGTAGATCGGGTAGGATGCCGATGCCAGGAGGGTGGTCAAGGTGTAGGAGCCGAACACCGGCCCGTCTTCCGCGGCGAGATAGGCGGAACCGATTGCGTTGGTAATACCTACGAGGTTGATGGCGTTGTCGAAGAAATACGTGTCGCCGGAGAGGGTCACGGTACCGAGGCCCGCTATGGTAACCGTGTTACCAGCCACGTCAGGAGAGCAGGGATAGCCGCACGTCGAAGAACTGATGTCGGTGGTATCCGTGGTCTGGATAAAAGTGATGAGGGCATTGGTGAAGGTGTCGCCATTCAGCGAGCCGCCGCTAAAGGACCCGGTGGCCGTGGCGCTGATGGTAAAGGTGATGGAGCTCGCCATCGCCGGAAGCGCCGCCAGAGCCAAGACGAGCAGAATTGCCGCTTTGGTCATTTTCGAGCTTCTCCTTCCACTCGAAACCGTCTGATGGCCCGCCGGCAGGCCTGGTACTAAACTCGCAATCCGCGCGACTACCTGTATCTTCATGGGCCGTCCTCTCCTTGTTCGAGCGGGTAGCCTCACGTAGAATGAGGCGGATATGCACCGCTCGCAGCAGGCTAGGGCAAAAGCTGGCGATATGTCCCGCAGGTGCGGCGAAATTGTTGTGAAAGATTTCTGAAACGGATGATCCGCAAGAAAAGAAAGCACTTCTTCGAGTTCGGCCGTTTCCGCCTGGACCCTATAGAAAGGGTCCTCTACGCCGGCGGCCAGCCGGTGCCGTTGACTCCGAAGGCCTTCGAGACGCTGTTGGCGCTGGTCGAGAACAGCGGCCACGTGGTGCCCAAGGACGAGCTGATCAAGCGGGTCTGGCCGGACACCTTCGTTGAGGAAGGCACCCTGGTTCAGAACATCGCCACCCTGCGGAGGGCCCTGGGCGACGGACCGGATCAGCGCTCGCTGATCGAGACGGTACCGCGCCGCGGCTACCGGTTCTCGGCGACGGTGAAACAGGCGGAGGCTGAGGAGCCGGTTGTGGAACCGAAGCCCCGGCGTGCCTACCGGACGGTTGTCCGGGCGGCCATGGGAGCCGTACTTCTGGTGGCGGTCTGGTTCGCGGTCGAAGGCAGGCGCTCTCCCGCCCCGCCGCGGGAAAAGATCCGCCTGGCGGTTCTGCCGTTTGTGAACCTGAGCGGCGATCCCGGGCAGGACTATTTCAGTAATGGCCTGACCGAGGAGATGATCACGCAGCTCGGCACCCTGGAACCGGAGCGGCTGGCGGTGATCGCGCGCACGTCCTCCATGCAATATAAGGACACCCGAAAGGATGCGCGCCAGATCGGCCGCGAACTGGGGGTGGATTACATCATGGAGGGAAGCGTTCGCCGCGATGCCGGGCGCGTGCGGATTACGGCGAAGTTAATCCGGGTGAATGACCAGACCAACCTCTGGGCGCAGGACTACGATCGGAACCTGAACGACATTCTGAGTTTGCAGAACGACGTAGCCAGTGCGATTGCGGGCGAAATCCGGGTGAAACTGACGCCGGCGGCCAGCGCCCGGAAGGCCAACGCGGCGCCCCTCGATCCGCAGGTCCTGGAGATGTACCTCGAAGGGCGATACTTCTGGAATAAGCGCACCGAAAGCGGCATTCTGAAGGCCATCGACTACTTCAACCAAGCCATCGCGCGGGCTCCGGGCTACGCGCGGGCACACGCAGGGTTGGCGGACGCGTACGCCTTGCTCGGCTCCCTGGCCAACGCCACCATGCCGCGCCCTGAGGCCATGACCAAAGCCAAAGCCAGTGCCCTGCGGGCGCTGGAACTGGACGATTCCCTGGCTGAGGCCCACACGTCGCTGGCTTTCGTGCTGATGCAATACGAGTGGGATTGGCCAGGATCTGAACGAGAGTTCCGGCGAGCCCTGGAATTGAATCCCAACTACGCCACGGCTCACCAGTGGTACGGAATCTGGCTGATGGCTCGGGGAAGATCCGGTGAGGCCCTCGACGAAGAGCGGCGGGCGCAGGAAACCGATCCGCTTTCGACCATCGTGGAAACGGATACCTGCCAGCTCCTGACGTACCTGGGGCGTTACGACGAGGCGATCCGCCACGCGCAACGGGCGCTGGAGCTGGACCCCGGTTTTCCGCTGGCGCACCTCTACCTGGCGGAAGCCTACGCCGGGAAGAAGCAGTACTCGGAAGCCATCCTGGAGACGGCGAAGGCTCTGGACCTGAACGCCGACCCGACCTGGGCCGAATCGGTGCGGGCCCGCGTTTACGCCCTTGCCGGACAGGTGGAGAAGAGCCACACGATTCTACAAACGCTGTTGGAATCCGCCAATTCGCAGGAGGGACGGGCGATGGTGGTGGCCCAGGTTTACGCGACTCTGGGAGAGAAAGACGCGGCTTTCCAGTGGCTGGAAACCGCCTATCGCCAGCACGAGGGCGGACTGATTCTGCTCCAGGTGGCGTCGGCGTTTCAGCCGATTCATCAGGACGCGCGGTTTTCCGACCTGGTGCGGCGAATCGGCCTGCGGTATTCCAGTTCGTGAGTGAGGCGATTCGGGTGGGGGGCAGGACCAGCTCAAAAATATACCAGGCGGCCCCGCTGGTAGGTCACCCGGGCGCCCTAGCGGAATCCACATTTCGCATCCGGCCATGTCGCGTGCAGTCAGGATGCGCGAAAACAGGGGCCTTCGCAGATCGCTCAGCACGCCCCTTCCCGCAGGCGCGAACGACCAGTGCCCCTGGCCGAATCGGCGAGTGAGGTCCACGGACACAGCGCCGTGAAGCGCCGCTAGTGCGGCTGCATCGGAACTGGTGGGTGGCGGCTATGTGTCGATTCGTAGGAGAATTTGGGGTATGCCCCTCCGTTACACTTGCGCTATCCTTGCGGCTGCCTGCGTCTCGCTGGCGGCGCAGACCCCCGACACTAGGCTGTACCGCGCCATGCGGTGGCGCCAGATCGGACCGTTCCGCGCCGGGCGCGTGACCGCCGTCGCGGGCATTCCCGGCAACGCGGCCATCTATTACATGGGAACGCCGGGCGGCGGGCTTTGGAAAACCGTGGATGGCGGCACGGTGTGGATGCCCATTTCGGACTCCGTCCCTATCTCGTCGATCGGCGCCGTGGCGGTGGCGCGGTCGAATCCGAACATCGTGTATTTCGGCACGGGCGACGTGAGCATGGTGGGCGGGTCGGTCAACATGGGCAACGGCGTGTATAAATCCACAGACGCCGGCAAGACCTGGCAGCACATGGGCCTGGATGACAGCGAGCACATCGGCAACATGTTCGTGGACCCGCACAATCCCGATATCGTGCTGGTGGCCGCGCTGGGCCGCACCTATTCCAAGAGCGAACAGCGCGGGGTTTTCAAATCCACCGATGGCGGCAAGACCTGGCGCAAGGTTTTGTATAAGGACGACGTCACCGGCGCGGTGGACCTGGTGTTCGCGCCCGGCAATTCGAAGATCGGGTACGCCGCCCTGATGGAGCATTATACGGCGCCGGGCGCGCGCGGGGCCATTGAATCCTCGGGCTTCGCGGGGGTCTACAAAACTACAGACGGCGGCGACACCTGGACGCAGCTTTCAGAGGGCCTGCCCACCGGGCGCCTGGGCCGCATCGGTGTCGCCACTTCGCCGGATGGGCAGAAAGTTTTCGCTATTGTGGCGGGCGGCGGCGGATTTGGCGGCGGTGGTGGCGGGCGTGGTGGCGCCTCGGCGGCGGGGCTTTACCGGTCCGATGACGGCGGAGTGCACTGGACCAAGAGCACGCACGATTCGCGGGTCACCGGTAGCGGGTACTTCAGCCGCGTGTTTCTGGATCCCCAGAACTCCGACGTGGTCTACGTCGCCCAGACGTCGCTCTACCGCTCCACCGACGGCGGCCACACCTTCGATTCCTACAAAGGGGCGCCCGGCGGCGACGACAACCACGCGCTGTGGATCGACCCGACCAACTCCGACCGCATGATCATGGCCAGCGACCAGGGCGCCACCATCAGCATGGATGGCGGCAAATCGTGGAGCTCGTGGTACAACCAGCCGACCGGCCAGATTTATCATCTCTCCACCGATAATCGCTACCCTTTCTGGGTCTACGGCACGCAGCAGGATAGCGGCTCGGTGGGCACCTTGAGCCGCGGGGACTACGGCGAAATCACCTTCATGGATTGGGACCCGGTGGGCGGCTACGAATTCGGCTACATCGTGCCCGACCCGCTCAACCCCAACTTGGTCTACGCCGGCGGACCGAGCCGCGGGGTGGTGCGCATTGACCGCGCCAACCGGCAGGTGGCCACCGTTTCGCCCAGCGTCATTCGCGGCGATAACGAGTACCGCATGGCCACCAATCCGCCGCTGGGTTTTTCACCCACTGACCCGCACATTTTATACATGGGGACGCAATTTCTGCTGGAGACGCGCGATGGCGGGGTGCACTGGAAGGCCATCAGCACCGACCTCACCAAGCGTGCGGACGCCGCTCCGGAAGCCTCGACAGAAACCGCCAACGCCGGCGCGAACGGGCAGCCCGCACTGCCCGCCCGGGGGCGCGCGCAGGAGCAGCAGGAGACCATCCGACCGAACAATCGCGCCGCCATCAACGCCTTTGCGCCCTCGCCTGTGGCGGCGGGGGTGATCTGGGCCGGCACCAATAACGGCATCGTCCAGCTTACGCGCGACGGCGGGGCCACCTGGCAGAACGTGTCGCCGCCGGCGCTCGGACCGCTCACGCAAATCAGCATCGTGGAGGCTTCGCACTTCGACGCCGCGACGGCCTACGCCGCCATCGACCGGCATGAAGAGAACGACTTCCGCGCCCACTTCTACCGCACGCACGACTACGGCAAGACGTGGCAGGAGACCGACGCCGGCATTCCCGAAGGCTGCTTTGCACGGGTGGTGCGCGAAGACCCGGTGCGCAGGGGACTGCTTTATGCCGGAACGGAAAACGCCGCGTATGTTTCCTTCGATGAAGGCGACCACTGGAATTCGTTGCAGCTCAACATGCCCACCACCAGTGTGCGCGACATAGTAATCCACGGCGACGACCTGGTGGCCGCCACTTACGGCCGGGCCTTCTGGATCCTTGATGACCTGACGCCGCTGCGCCAGATCGACCGCGCAGTTTCCACCTCCACGGCCTTCCTTTTCAAGCCCGAAAAAGCCCTGCGCGTGCGCCTGGACATGAATCAGGACACCCCGCTGCCGCCCGAAATGCCGGCCGGCCAGAATCCGCCGAATGGCGCGATTGTGGATTACTACCTGAAGTCCGCGCCTTCGGAAGACATCACCCTGGGCATTTACGATAGCGCCGGCAAGCTGGTGCGCCTGTACTCCACCAAGCCCGAGGAAACCGCCGCCGAGCCGCCGCCCAACGTGCCGGAATACTGGGTGGGGCATCCCGAGCCGCTGACCAGGAACAACGGCCAGAACCGCTTCGTGTGGGATCTGCGCTACGCTCCGCCGCCGGTGCTGCGGCACGAATATCCGATTTCGGCGCTGTACCAGAGCACGCCGGGTCTGCCGCTGGGCGCCATGGTGACGCCGGGCAAATACACCGTACGCCTGACGGTACGCGGCCGCACCTTCGAGCAACCGCTGGAGGTGGCCATGGACCCACGCGTCGACGTTTCTAACGAAGCGCTGGCCGAGCAGCTCAGCCTGGAGCGCAGGATTCTGGACCTGGTGGCGTCGAGTTACGAGTTCTATCGCAAGGCGGTGAGCCTGCGGCAGACCCTGGCCGCCGATCAGAAGCAGGTGGAGCGGAAGCCGGGCGGCGACGACGCGTTGGCGGCGCTCAAGGAATTCGACCAGAAGGCCCTGCGCCTGCAAGGCTCGGACGGCGGTTTCGGCGGTGGAAGCGGCGGACGCGGCGGGCGCCAGTCGCCGGCCTTCGCTGCGCTCAACCGGTCGATCGGGTCGCTGGCTTCGGTAGTGGACGGACAGGACGCCGCGCCTACGCCCGTGATGCAGACCGCTTACGAAAGCTACTGCAAGGATCTGGTAAGTGCGGTGACGAGTTGGAACCAGCTTATGAAGGCGGATCTGGCGAACCTGAATGGCGAGCTGGAGAAGCATAAGGTGGGGGCGATCTCGTCGGCAACGCTGCCTGCGCCGGAGTGTAAGTAGCTGGCGGCGGAAACGCCAAAGGCCGGATGGCCTTCGGGAGAATCTGGCCGCTTCGTATGGCGTCGTACCATACTGCTCGCCGGAGGCCATCCGCTAACCCGGAACCGAGGGGCAGATCGCGCTCCAAGGAAACTGCGCACTTAGTCTGATGTGCTGCCCCGCCTACCGCTTGCTTACGCGCGCTACTGCCCGGAGCCGCCACCGTGGGGAAGCGGTTCTAAGTTAGGTGCCAGAAACAAACCGGAAGTAACACAAGTAAACGCGCCCGGTACCCTCGCCGTGTAAAATGCCAGGCGCCTCTGCAACGTTGCTGCCCACCCGCGCACTAATCCCTGAATGCGCGAGAAATGCCTTGAGGCGTCCGCGCTCGGAGGAAATACAAAATGGCTGGTTCCTGGGCAACGTTCAATGCCCCCAATACATCCACGGGCACGTTTGGCGCGGACATCATGATCCTGCTGACCGACGGCTCCGTCCTGATTCACAACGCCAACAACACACCTTTCGATCTGGAAAACGCCAAACAGTGGCTGAGGATGAGCCCCAACGGGCAGGGGGACTATTCGCACCCCAACTGGTCGGCCGAGATCGATATGATCAACGCGCGCCAGTACTTCGGTTCCGGCGTGCTGGCCGACGGGCGTGTGTTCGCCATCGGCGGCGAGTATTCCGACGATCCTGCCTTCCCACCCGGACAGAACGATTCGCCCCTCGGCGAGACCTTCGACCCAACTACCAACAAGTGGTCGCAGATCGTTAAGCCGGCGGCATTTCAATTCGTGCGCGGCGACGCCAGTTCCAGTGTGCTACCCGATGGACGTGTGCTGCTGGGCGGCGCCAGCACCACCGAGCCGCCTTCGACGTGGTCGAATCTGACTGCCGTTTGGGACGCCAACGACAATAGCTGGGTTCAGGCGGGACTGGAGTTCGGCGCGGTCAGCACGACCACCAAGAATGACGCTCCGGAAGAAGAGGGATTCACGCTGCTGCAGGACGGCACTGTGGTGACCGTCGAGGTGCAGAACGCCCCCAAGAGCGAGAAGTATCTGCCTTCGCTCGATAAGTGGGTCACTGCCGGATCGACGCCGGATCAGTTGGTGTTTCAGTACCTGCTCGGAGCGCTCGTCTATGAGGTCGGCCCGGCGGTGGTGCTGCCCAGCGGAACCTTGTTTGCGATCGGCGCCACCGGGCAAAACGCGCTGTACACCCCGGCCAGCGATCCGACGCAACCAGGAATCTGGACGGCCGCGCCGTCGTTTCCGAATGACACTTCCGGCAACGGCAACTGGGCGACTCTTACGGCAATTGACGCCCCAGCGTGCGTGATGCCGAACGGGAAGGTGATCTGCGTTGGCGGGCCGGCCGTTGCAGACCAGGGCGATTATTTCTCCCAAGGCGTTACCTTCCTGGAGTACGATCCCTCCAGCAGCGCTAACCCTATACCCAACCTGGATGTGCAGCCGCCCATCCCATCCACCACATTTACCTTTCAGCTTTGGTTTCTGGTTTTGCCCACAGGACAGTTACTGGTCAGCGCGCAGGGCCAGACTCTGTATCTCTACACGCCCGACCCCGCCACCAGCGCGCCCAATTCGGCATGGAAGCCGGCGAACATTTCAGTGCCTGACCCCATGGTGACCGGCCACAGCTATACGCTTTCGGGGACGCAGCTCAATGGCTTGACGCAGGCGGTGGCCTACGGCGACGACGGCAACATGGCCACCAATTACCCCATCGTGAAACTCACCAACCCGAGCACCAACCAGGTGGTCTACTTACGCAGCTATAACTTCTCGACCATGGGCATCGCCACGGGCACCACCGTACCGGATGACCTGGTAACATGCACCATCGACATTCCAGCGAACCTGGCCACCGGCGCCTGGAACCTCTACGTGATCGCCAACGGCATCTCGTCCGATGCCGTAGCGGTGCAGATCGCCGGTCAGGACTGCTTCTTCATCCTCGAAAACAGCACTTTCAGCACTGGCGAGATCGATACGTACGTACACGGCATGCCTCCCACGAACGCGGTGTTCAATCCGGCGTTTTACGTGGTAGTGGAAGGCTACACACCGGCCGAAATGGGCATCATGTCGAGTGCGCAACTGGCCAGCCCGCCGATTGTGCCTTCGGTTCCATCGCCGTTTCCCGGGCACATGCTGATCGCCTTTGCGGGACCGGTGATTCCGCAGGATCCCACCCTGCCTCCGACGCCGCAGCGCTTCACGTTCCCGTACTCGATCACCTTTCTGGACGACAGCATGTTCGGCGCTTCCGCCACAGAGGCCACCCTCAACGCAACCTTTACGGCCTCCGGGAAAAAGGTGACCAACAGCGCGGTCATCACCTTGACTCCCAACCCGAATCCGTTCATCCTGCACGGCGATCAGACCCTCACTCCTCCGGAGCCCTGGTATCTGAGCCAGGACATCCGGGTCTTTCAGGTGGAGCCCGGAACCACGGTCTTCAGCGAGAGCCCCGCGACTACCGGCTCAGCCTCTCAGATTGCCACCACCTACATCACGGCCGCGGTCACCAATCTGCGCAATAATGTGGGCACCACGCGCGCCGAATTCGACGCCATGCCGCAGGACGAGGGTTCCGAGGTATTGCAGTTGCAGCCGACCGATCCGGTCACAATGCTGCCGGTATACAACTTTGCCGTGGCGCGTGTGCGGCTGCGCGACACCGCCAACGCCCCCAACGTGCGGGTCTTCTTCCGCATCTGGCAGGCGCAGCAGACCAACGCTTCGTACAACAGCACGACTTACGCCCGCGCCACCAACGGGGAGGGGCAGCCGATTCCGGTGCTGGGCGTGCAAGGCGACGAAATCCTCACCATTCCGTTCTTCGCGCAGGCGCGGCAACTGCCCAGCCAGCAGTTACATCTGCAGCAGGACGATTTCAACCGCCACGACATCGATGCCAGCTCCGGTGAAACCGACTATTTCTTCGGCTGCTGGCTGGACATCAACCAGCCCAGCGACACGTACTATCCTCAGCGCATCGTGGGGGTGAGCGCAGACGGGCCATTCGACACGGTAAGCCCGCTTTTCCCGATCCAGCGGTTCATGGTGGCGGCGCACCAGTGCCTGATCGTGGAGATCGCCTATGACCCCGACCCGATCCCCGCGGGGGCCGATCCCTCGAACAACGACAAACTGGCGCAGCGGAACCTGGCCTTTGTGGGATCGCCGAACCCCGGCAATCCGGAATCCCGGCGCGTGCCGCAGACTTTCGAGGTGAAGCCGACCCAGCCGCAGTTGCCCGAAGGTGTTCCGCCGGACGAGCTGATGATTGCGTGGAGCAACGTCCCGGCGGGCAGCTTCGCGGAAGTGTATCTGCCGGCGGTGAGTGCCGCTGCGATTGTGGCGGCGGCCAGCAGCTTGTACACCGCTCACCTGCTGCTGGCCACCGACGCGCATACCCTGCGATTCCCCGCCGGCGGCGTCACCTACATTCCGATTCCACCCGGCGTGGGCGTCACGTTCGCGGGCCTGTTGACGCTGGATCTGCCGGCAGGCATTCATAAAGGCGACACCTACACGGCGGTGGTCCAGCAGATTACCAGCGTGGTGCCGCAAGCCGTTACCGTGGGGACGAATGCGGCCGGCCTGGCGACCCAGGTTCAGAAGTCCGGCACAGGGCAGTGGCGGCGCACCACCGGCAGCTTCAAGCTGACCATTCCGGTGTCTACCAAGGCGCTGCTGCTGGAGCCGGAGGAGCAATACCTCTCGATCATGAAGTGGGTGGCCGAGGCGATTCCATCGACCAACCGCTGGTATCCGGTGATGCAGCGCTACCTCAGCCAGATTGCCGGCCGCGTCACTTTCATGGGCGGCAATCCGGGCGCGATTCAGCCGAGCGGCACGGGCATCGTGAAGCTGCCGGCGCCGCACGGGCATCCGCACCCGCATCCGCAGGATGAGCTGCACTTCGTGGGCAAGATCGAAAGCCTGGCCTACGACCGCTTCGGGGATTTCGAAGGTTTCACGCTCGAAACCATGGGCGGGGAGATGCAGCGCTTCGAAAGCCGGGAGCCGCACATCGAGGAGCTGGTGCGGCGCGCCTGGCAGGAGCGATCGCGAGTGCTGGTGGCTGCGGAGAAGCATCACCCGCACCGTCCGGAGACCATCATCCTGCTGGTGTGAGCATGGGCGCGGGAGGCGGCGGCAGCGGCGGTCCGATTCCGAAGGGCCGCCGCAGGCGCCATGCTATACTGGGCATACCCTACAGGACTCGAAGGCAGTACTCAGGCGAAGCGCACCTGCTCCCCGGCTCCCGTTCTCATCGCTATCGCGGGTTACAAAATTCGTGTAGGCCAAGGATAGATAGCGATGGATCCGGATGTCATGACGGTGCTGGTTTTACTGGTGGTGGTGCTGATCGTTCTGCTGATGCCTCCCGGACCGGGAACGCCGCTCCGCGAGCAAGTTCCTGCGCGGGCATCGCGATAAGCTGCGCGGCCGGGAACGCTGCGACGGTGTAATCTGGAGGCATGCCCCTGCCTTTGGATTTCCTGCGCGGCCTGATCGGCTCGCTGGGCATAGGGTGCGCGTTTCTGCTGGCGCAGTCCCTGGTGATGCTGCGCAGGGGACGCGGCAAGCTGAGCAACTTCTACGCCTGGCTGATCCGTTGTGGCCTGTGCCTGGGTGCGTTGGCGATCCGCCACGCCATCGACACCGAAGCGGTAGTAGTCTGGACGCTGGCGGCGGCCGCCTTCGCGGCAGGGTATTGGCAGGCTACCCGCGAGCGGAAGGCCGAAGATCTTACCCGAACCATTTTCCCGGAGTAGATGCCCATGCCTGCAACTCACATTGCTCTTCTGCGCGGCATCAATGTGGGCACCGCCAAGCGCGTCCCCATGGCCGATCTGCGGGAGTTGATGGCCGGCCTGGGCTACACCGGGGTAGCCACCCTGCTCAATAGCGGCAACGTGGTTTTCACCGGGCGCCGCGTAAGCTCCGCGCGCGCTGAGCTGCGCATTGAGGAAGCCATCGCCGGGCGCTTCGGCTTCACTTCGCGCGTTACCGTCATAACGGCGGAGGAGTTGACCGCCATCGTCAACGAAAATCCCCTGGGCGACGCGGCCACCGACCCATCGCGGCTGCTGATCGCGATTCTCAAAATGCCTCCCGACCGGGCCAAGCTCCTCCCGTTGGCCGAACGGAGTTGGGCGCCCGGCCTGCTCGCCCTGGGCACCCGCGCGGCTTATCTCTGGTGCCCCGACGGGATGCTGGAAAGCCCCCTGGCCGCGGAGGTGGGCCGGATCCTCGCCGATGCCGTCACCACACGCAATTGGGCCACCCTGCTCAAACTGCAGGCGCTCGCGGCGCGCTGACCGGTTGCTACAATCGTCAGTTACATGTCCGTAATCGTAGTAGGTTCCGTTGCCTATGACGGCGTAGAGACGCCGCATGGAAAGATCGACCGCATGCTGGGCGGCGCGGCGACTTATATCTCGCTGGCTGCCGCCTATTTCACGCCGGTGAAGCTGGTGGGCATCGTGGGCGACGATTTCGCCGGCGAAGACGTGGAATTCCTGGCCTCCCGGCAGATTGACCTCGCCGGGCTGGAACGGGTCCCTGGAAAGACGTTTTTCTGGGCGGGGGCGTACTCGGCCGATATGAATGACCGGACCACCTTGCGCACGGACCTCAACGTGTTCGCCGATTTCAACCCCAAACTGCCGGAGACCTATCGCGGGGAGCCCTACCTGCTGCTCGGCAACATCCAGCCGGAGCTGCAGAAGAGCGTGCGGGCGCAGATGCCGCAACTGAAACTGGCAGGCGGCGACACCATGAACTATTGGATCCGCGACTTCCGCGAAGAGCTGCTGGCGACTATCGCCCAGTGGGATTTCCTGCTGATCAACGATAGCGAGGCGCGCATGCTTTCGGGCGAGCAGAACCTGCGGCGGGCGGCGGCGCGGATTCTGAAGATGGGGCCGCGCACGCTGGTGGTCAAGCGCGGCGAATACGGCGCGGTGCTGTTCCACGGCGATTGCCACTTCATAGCACCGGGCTATCTGCTGGAGGATGTCTTCGACCCCACCGGGGCGGGGGATTGCTTCGCCGGCGGCTTCATCGGCTACCTGGCGGGAGAGGGCTTCGAACAGTCCGGCGCGAGCCTCGATGTGGCCTCCATGCGGCGGGCGGTAATCTACGGTTCGGTGATGGGCAGTTTCTGCTGTGAGAAGTTTGGCGTGGACCGCTTCCGCAGCCTGACGCGTGCCGAAATCGACGCACGGTTTCAGGAGTTCCAATCCTGCACGGCGTTTTAAAAGCCGGTATGAAGACCCGGGTCCAAAGCCCGGGCACCCAGTGGGCGTGGTTCCCGCGGCAGTCTGGCTTCGCCCTGGTGGCCTGCGCTTTTTTCCTGACCCTGCTCAGCGCCGGAGCGGTATGGTTCTTCCAGTCGCATGGCTGGCTGCTGTGGTACGGGGACGCCGAAGCGCACCTGAATGCGGCACGGCGCCTGGTGGATTCCCAAACTCCCGGCTATGACCAGCTTGGCTCGGTGTGGCTGCCGCTGCTGCACGTGCTGACGCTGCCGTTCGCGGCGGTGGATTCGCAGTGGCGCAGTGGCCTGGCTGGGTCCTTTGCGCCGGCGGCCGGGTTCGTGGCGGGCGGCGTGTTTCTGTTCGCCGCGGTCAGGCGCATCTTCCGTTCCAATACCGCGGCCCTGGCGGCCACGGCGCTGGTGGCGCTCAACCCCAACATGCTGTACCTGCAATCCATCCCCATGACCGAAGGGATCTTCTTCGGTTGCCTGATGGGGCTGCTATATTTCAGTGTGCGCTTCAGGGCGACCCTGGGATGGGGCGCCGCCGCAGGCGCGGGCGTGGCCGCCTGCCTGGGCACCCTGACGCGCTACGATGGATGGTCCCTGATCCCGTTCGCGACGGCCTATTTCCTGTGGGCGGCCGGGCGGAAGCGCTGGCCCGGCGAGCATCGCGGGTGGCGGGAGGCGCGGCCGTGGATGGTGGCGCTGCTGTTCGCGGCAGTGGCCTCGCTCGGGCCGCTGTATTGGCTGGCCCACAACTGGTACCTGACCGGCGATGCGCTGGATTTCTACCGCGGCCCCTATTCGGCGGCCGCGATTCAAGGCGGCAAACCATATCCGGGGCACGGCAATTGGGACGCGGCCTTTTATTACTATCAGACCGCCGTACGGCTGGTGGCCGGGCCGGGGCTGCCCCTGATGGCGCTGGCGGGGACGGTGGTGGCGCTGGTGCGGCGCGTCTTCTGGCCGGTGGCACTGCTGGCTCTGCCGCCCGCCTTCTATCTGCTCAATATGCACTCCGGCGCCAGCCCTATTTTCGTTCCTGACCTGTGGCCGCACTCCTGGTACAACACGCGCTATGGCCTGGCCGCTCTGCCTTTGCTGGCACTGGCGGCGAGCGCCCTGGTGATGGCGGTGCCGCGCAACCTGCGGGGCGTGACGGCCCTGCTGATCGTCGTGGCGGGCGGCATCCACTGGGTGGCGAATCCACAGCCCGAGAGCTGGATCACGTGGGCCGAATCGCGCGCCAATTCCACCGGGCGGCGCGCCTGGATGCACGCCGCCGCCGGCTACCTGCGGCCTCGCTACGTGCGCGGGTCGGGGATCATCACTTCGGGCGGCGACGATTTCTTCGGCATCTATCGCGAAATGGGCATCCCCTTGAGCGAGACTTTTAGTGTGTGCAACGGGCTGCCGTTCGTGGCCGCCGAGCAGCGGCCGGAGTTGTGGCTATGGCAGGAGTGGGCGGTGGTCAAAGAGGGCGACGCCATCGAACGCGCGGTGGCACGCGCCGGCTATCGCCAGGAAGTAAGGATTGTGGAGAAGGATGAGCCGGTGGTCGAGATCTATCACCGGACGGGAGGCAATCATGGTACCGCATGAGAACGTAACTACGGCATTCGATCTGCCAGGATTTCGCCTGAAGCGCAACCTGGGGGTGGTGCGCGGGGTCATCGTGCGCTCGCGCTCGCTGTTTGGCACGCTCGGCGCGGGCCTGCAGACCATCGTGGGCGGCAATATCTCGCTTTTCAGCGACCTTTGCGAGCAGACCCGCCGGGACGCCTTCGACCTGATGCTGAAGCATGCCGCCGAACTGGGCGCCAATGGCGTGATCGGCGCGCGCTACGACGCCACCGAGATCATGAACGGGGTCACCGAAGTGCTGGCCTACGGCACGGCGGTAGTGGTGGAAGCCGAGCCATGAAGATTCCCTTCACCAAGGCGCACGGCACCAGGAACGATTTCCTGCTGACCTGGGAAGCCGACGTGCCGGAGGACCGGCCGGACGGTGTCCGCGCAGAGACGGCACGCGCTCTTTGCGACCGCCACACGGGAGTGGGCGCGGATGGTTGGATGGTGGTGACGCCGCCGGCCGGCGCGGAAGCGGAGGGGTCCCTCCAGCTCTACAATTCCGATGGCGGCATGGCGGAGATGTCGGGCAACGGCACGCGCTGCGCGGCGGCGTTTCTGATTCGCCATGGCCTGGCCGCGGGAGTGGTGCGGGTGCGCACCGGGGCGGGCATCAAAACGCTGCGCCTGCTGGAGAAGCGTGAGCTGGCGTTCGTCTTCGAGATGGATATGGGCCAGCCGGAGATGGTGGCCGAGCGCCTCTTCCTGCCGCTCGATGGAGGACCGCTCGACGTTTCGCTGCTCGCGGTAGGCAATCCCCAATGCGCGGTGCCGGTCTCGACGTTCGATTTCGACTGGCGCGCGCTGGGCGCGGAGATCGAGTCGCACCCGCATTTTCCGCGGCGCACGAACGTCTCTTTCCTGCGCGCGCTGGATGAGCATACCCTCGATGTGCGCTTCTGGGAACGCGGTGCGGGCGAGACGATGAGCTCCGGCACCGGATCGGTGGGCGCGGTGGTGGCGGCGGTGGCGCGCGGGATGGCAAAATCCCCGGTGTCCGTGCGGACCTCCGGCGGCACACTGGAACTGCGTTGGGAGACCAACGTCTACCTCACCGGCCCGGCCGAGATTGTGGCGGAGGGTCAGTTCTTCCTGTGAGAAAATGGCAGGGACATGTCTGAAACAGCCATAGCCCAGTACGCCACCGCCGCATTGCTGGAGCACAAGATTCGCGAACGGCGTGCGCGCGTGGGGGTTGTGGGGTTGGGCTACGTGGGCCTGCCCCTGGCGGTGGAGTTCGCCCGTGCGGGATTTACGGTCACCGGAATCGATATCAGTCCGGAGAAGGTGGGGCGCGTGAACGCCGGCGATTCCTACGTCGGCGATATTCCCAGGGCCCTGCTCGCACCGCTGGTGGAGTCGGGCAAGCTCACCGCCACAACCGATTTCGCGGCCGTTCTGGAGCTGGATACGATCAATGTCTGCGTGCCCACGCCGCTGCGCAAGACCAAGGATCCGGACATGAGCTTTATCGTGTCAGCCTGCCAGGAAGTGGCCCGCCACTTTCATGCCGGCATGCTGGTGATCCTGGAATCCACCACCTATCCGGGCACCACCGATGAGCTGGTGCTGCCGATGCTGGCGAAATCGGGCCTCACCGTCGGCACGGATTTCTTCCTGTGCTTTTCGCCGGAGCGCGTCGACCCCGGCAACCCGCGCTTCCAGACGGCCAACATTCCCAAAGTGGTGGGCGGGGTGACGCCGGCCTGCACGGAGATGGGCCGGCTGTTTTACTCGCAGGCCCTGGAGCACGTGGTGCCGGTCAGCTCCACGCAAGTAGCCGAGATGGTCAAGCTGCTGGAAAACACCTTCCGCATGATCAATATCGGGCTGGTGAACGAGCTGGCCATGATGTGCGGCCGCATGGACATCGATGTGTGGGAAGTGATCGACGCAGCGGCCACCAAGCCGTTCGGCTTTATGCCCTTCTATCCCGGACCGGGGTTGGGCGGGCATTGCATTCCCATCGATCCTTTCTACCTTTCCTGGAAGACGCGGCAGGCGGGGATTGAGGCGCGCTTCATCGAACTGGCGGGCTACATCAACGGGCAGATGCCCCACTTCGTGGTGGAAAAGGTACAGATGGCATTGAACCAGGCGGCCAAGCCAGTGCTCGGGTCCCACATTCACGTGATGGGCGTGGCTTACAAGCGCAATATCGACGACATGCGGGAGTCTCCGGCGCTGGATGTGATGATGCTGCTGAAGCGGCGCGGGGCGCGGCTCACGTACACGGATCCTTTCGTGCCCGCCCTGCGCGTGGACGGCCTGGACTTGACCTCCGTGCCCGAAGAGACCGCCGCGCAGGCCGATTGCGTGGTGATCGTGACCGACCACGCTTCGTTCGATTACGCCGGCCTGGTGGCGCGGTCGCGCCTGATCGTGGACACGCGCAATGCGCTGAAGGCCTTCCGGGACGAGAACATCGTGCGGCTGTAGGGGAAAGCAAGAGAGCCGAACTATTCCAATCGGTCGTAAGCTTCGGGATCGGCGTCCGGAATCCGTTCGAGAGCCGCCCGGAAGCGTTCCATGCTGGCCCGCTCACCACGGCGCCGCAAATACTCGGCGCCTGCGAACTGCTCGGATAACGCCGCCGAGACCAGCTCTTCGACCGAGATGTGCTCCCGGGCAGCCAGTTCCTCTGCCTGGCGAACGATCTCTTCAGGAAGTGAAATGGTTCTGCTCATGGCCATGCTCCAATTGTCCTCAAAAACTCGCCTGGTGTCACGGGTCGGATACCGTAGATGTCGCTGCCGCGGAAGTCCCGAATGTTGTGCGTCAACAGGAAATCGGCCTGGCTAGCTGCGGCAAGCTCCAGTAGGAATTCATCGTCGGGGTCGCTTAATGCTGGGCGCAACCGAAATCGGACCGGTTGGTGTGCCCCTATTCGGCAGAAGGTGTCGATGATGCTATCCACCACCCAATTCCGGCAGGCCGAGCCGGTGGGCTTCCCGTTGCGCCACCTCCTGGTATTCGAGGATCAGCGCAACCGAGACAACGGGCTGCCATCGCTGGTCGCCGAGGAGGCTGATCAGTCTGAAAGATGCCCCTCGCCTCGATCGTATAGCGGAAACCAGCACGTTAGTATCGATGACGGCCCGCTGCATCGCGCCCCATGCTAACACGCGCCTGTGAGGTATGGACTATACGGCGCTCACCGTACCAGCCGCGCTACCGTCTCCAGGTGGAAGGTTTGCGGGAACAGGTCCACCAGGGTCAGCTTTTGCAGGCGGTAGCCGGCGGCCAGGAGTGCGGCCAAGTCGCGCGCCAGGGTGGCGGGGTCGCAGGAGACGATGGTCATCCGCGGGGGCTTCAGCTCTGCGAGCCGGCCCACCACAGTCTTGCCCAAGCCCGTGCGCGGCGGGTCCAGCAGCAGGAAATCGGGCGCGCGGTCGAGCCGGGCCAGGTATTCTTCGGCGCCCGCTACCTGCGCGCGCACATTCGCTAGGCCCGCTCGCTGGGCGTTGAATTCCAGGTCGTGCACGGCGCCAGCGCCCGATTCCACGGCCTGCACCTCGGCGAAGCGCTGCGCCAGCGCGAGGGAAAACAGGCCTACTCCGGCATAGAGGTCGGCGGCGGTTTCGCCCTCTGCGCCCTCCAGCGCCGCTTCCACCAGCCGATCCACCAGAAAACGGTTCACCTGGAAGAACGAGCGCGGGCTGACGCGGAACCGGCCTTCGTAATCGAGCGCGCCGTGCACCAGGCCCGGAATCATCTCGCCGCACCATTCAAAGAAGCGGCGGGCGACGAGGCGCATCGGTTTCGAGCGCATTCAACTGCACAGCCTGCTCGTCGGTGAACAGCTCCAGCGAGCGCAGGAAGCGCGGCCATCGCCCATCGCCGGCCATCCCCGCCAGTGCCGCGATGGCCTGGTTGAGCTTCGGCGACGCGATGGGGCACTCGCGAATGGCGCACAACTTGTGCGAGCGCGCCTCGCGGTATCCGAGGCGACCGTCCTCAATGTGCAACTGCGCGCGGTTGCGGTAACCCAAAGGCTCGGCCGCCACCACGGCGATTGCGCCCGGCGGCTCGATTTTCCCCAGGCGGCGCAGTTCTTCGGCCAGAATCGACTGTTTGGCGGCGAGCTGGAACTCGTAGGCCGCGTGCTGGTAGTGGCACCCGCCGCAGCGGCCGAAGTACGGGCAGAGTGGCGCGACGCGCTCGGGCCGCGGCTTCCAGCATTTCCACCGCCCGCGCATGCACCAACCCGGGCTTTTCGCGCTCCGCCCGCGCGCGAATGTGCTCGCCCGGTCAGCACGAACGGCACCAGCACCACCCGCCCGTCCAGGCGTGCCAGGCCATCGCCGCCATACACCAGCTTTTCCACGGTGACTTCGAAATTGCTTACGATAGAGAATTACCTCCCTTCCTCTACCATGAAAACACGAGTTTTTTCCGGCATGCAGCCATCCGGAAACCTGCACATCGGCAATTATCTGGGCGCGCTCAAAAACTGGGTGCGCATCCAGAACGACTACGAATGCATTTTCTGCATCGTCGACCTGCACGCCATCACACTGTACCAGGAACCGGCCGAGTTGCGCGCTAAGATCGCGAGATTGCCGCGCTCTATCTGGCGGCCGGCATCGATCCGGAGCAGTGCTCCATCATGGTGCAATCGGCAGTGCCCGCGCACGCCGAGCTGGCCTGGATGCTCACCTGCGTGACGCCGGTGGGCTGGCTGGAGCGCATGACGCAGTACAAGGCCAAGGCGGCGAAACAGAAAGAGCAGATAGAGTGGCCGGCCATCCCACCACCGCCTTCGCCCGCTGAGGACGCGTTGCCGGCCCCGCGTCCGCCGCTCGAGGAGGCGTATCCGCCCGAAAAGCCGGCTTACCGAGCGGTCTTCCCGCCGACTCAGTCGCCGTCCGTCGGCGATGGCCTGCTGCAATATCCGGTCCTCATGGCCGCCGACATCATGCTTTACCAGGCCGGCATCGTGCCGGTGGGTGAGGACCAGGCGCAGCACCTGGAGCTGACGCGCGATATCGCCCAGCGCTTCAATTCGCTTTACGGCGAGACCTTCGTGGTGCCGGGCACCAGCCTGCCCACGGTGGGGGCACGCATCATGGGCCTCGACGATCCCGACGCAGAAAATGAGCAAATCGGCCGAACGGCGCCAACCACGCGGTAGCCCTGCTCGATCCGCCGGAGAAGATCCGCAAGACCATCATGCGGGCCACCACCGATTCCAATCCCGGCGGTGGATTTCGATACCGCCGGCCCCGGCGTGCTCAACCTGCTGGCCATCTACCAGGCGTTCAGCGGGGCGAGCGACGAGGAAATGAAAGCTCGCTTCACCGGCATGCGCTACGGCGATCTGAAAAAACAAGTGGCCGAGATGGTGATTTCCCAACTGGAGCCGTTCCAGCAGCGCTACCGCCAGATCACCGCCGACCCGGCCTACCTCGCAGGCGTGCTGCGCGCGGGCGCCGAACGCGTGGCGCCCATCGCCAACAGCACCGTGCAACTGGTGAAGGAGCGCATGGGGCTATTCACGTAGTAACCAGCGAATAGTGCGCGCACGCCCGCCATCTGCTGCTTCCCGCCGCAACGTCCGGTTGCTCTGGACGGCGCAAATCATCAGCCAACAGAGCGACGGTTCTATTCGCCTGCGGTATAGGATCTGCCGCTCGAAATGACCGGCAATCGCGCCGATTCGGGACCCGGCCGCTAATTTACCGCCTCCATCCCAGCGGCTTGCTGCGAGCGGGCCTTCAAAATGGAACCACGACCGTATCCATCAAGGCCAGGTAGTCTTTGATCTGGCCAGGGCGCGATGAAGAGCAGGGAAAGATTGGCTGCCCCGTCACAGCAGGTGCTTCTGCACTTTCCCCATGGCGTTGCGGGGCAGCCGCTCCACGGCGCGAAACTCGCGGGGGGTCTTGAACGACGCCAGTTTATCGCGGCAGCGGCGTGCCAGTTCGGCCCCTTCCAGCTCGCTCTTCAGCACCACATAGGCCACTGGGGCTTCGCCGCGAATGGGGTCCGGGCGGCCCACCACGGCGGCCTCGGCCACCTCCGGCTGCTCTTCCAGGAACTCCTCGATTTCGCGCGGATAGATGTTGAAGCCGCCGGAGATTATCAGGTCGCTCTTGCGCCCGCAGAGCGTGTAATAGCCGTCGGGCGCGCGTTCGGCCAGGTCGCCGGTGCGGAACCAGCCATCCACGAAGGCCGCTGTAGTGGCTTGCTCGCGCCGCCAGTAACCGGCGCAAAGATTGGCGCCCTTCACTTGGATCTCGCCATCCACCAGGCGCATGGCGACGCCCGGCAGGGGCAGCCCCACGGTGCCCGCGCGGCGTTCGCCGATATAGGGATTGCTGGCGATCATGAGCGTCTCGCTCATGCCGTAGCGCTCCAGGATGGTGTGGCCGAAGCGGGCGCGGAACTCCGCCAGCACCTGCGGGGCGAGCGCCGCCGACCCCGAAACAAACAGCCGCATAAAGCCGCCGATTTCGCGGGCGGCGTCGGGCGCCGTCTCCAGGAGGCGGACGTACATTGTGGGGACGCCGAAAAACAACGTCGGGCGGAAATCCAGAAAGGTCGCCGCGGCCGTCTGGTGTTCGAACCGTTCCAGCAGGCGCATGCGGCATCCGCTCATGAGCCAGCAGTGCAGCCCGTTGCCCAGCCCGTGCACGTGGAACAGAGGCAGCGCCAGCAGGAAGCGATCGGATTCGGCGATCTGCCAGGAGGCCAGCAGGCCGATGGCGTTGGCGGCGAAGTTATCGTGGGTCAGCACGGCGCCTTTGGATGCGCCGGTGGTGCCGGAGGTGTAGACCAGGGCAGCGGGTGCGCTACCCTCCAGCGCGGCCGGCGGACGATCGGCTGGGAGGCTCGCGGCTTCCTCGGTCATTTGCGCCGGATCCCACATCGGTGCGGCGCATTCGATGGCGGCCGCGGCGCCCTCCACGACCAGCGCGGCAGGATCGGCATCGCGCAGAATGTGGGCCATTTCGCGGCCGCGGTAGAGAATGTTGACCGGGACGAAGATTACGCCCAGCTTGACGCAGGCCAGATAGAGGTCGATCCACTCGACGCGGTTGGCCAGGTAGACCGCCAGACGGTCGCCGGCGCGCAGGCCGCGGGCCGCCAGAAGCTGCGCCAGGCGATTGCTGCGGGCGTCCAGTTCGCCGAAGGTGAAGGTGCGTCCGCGCCATTCGAGGGCGGTCCGGTCGCGGCGGCCAATCAGCGAAACATCGAACAGGTGCGTGAGGTTCACGCCGGAAGCTCCTTGCCGGCGGTCTCCACGGCCAGCGGCAGTAGTGCGATTCCCAGGGCAAATGCCACCGCGGTATAGGCGATAGGGGTTCCGATGGTGTGCAGGCGGGCCACTTCCGCCCCCACCAGAAAGGTGACGCCGGCGGCGAAGAAGCGGCCGAAGGAAGTGGCGAAGGCGAAGGCGCTGCCGCGGCATTCGCTGCGGTATTGCTCGGGAAGCCACAGGGTGTAGACCACGAAATTGGCGCCGCCCACGCCCAGCAGGAAAAGGCCGGCGATGAACCAGGGAAGAGCGTGGTGCGGCAGGTAGAACGCGCCACCGAAGCACACCACGATGGATGCGCCCATCAGCGCGAAGTAGAGCGCCAGGGCCAGCCGGCGGCCCATGCGCGCGGCCAGGAACGGCAGAGCCAGGCAGCCGGCGATGGTGCCGGCGGAAAGCAGCATGGTGGCCCAGGAGGCCAGGCGCGCGGCGTCCGGCACCGCGTAGCCTTGGCGTCCCGCGAGGTAAGTGACCGCCGAGGGCACATACACCGAGCCGGCCCACAGCCCAACCATGGAGACCAGGAGCAGCGCCGCGTTCACCGCCGTGCGCCGCCGGTACTCGGGGGAAAACAGCGCCAGGAAGGCGTCACGCGCGGTCCAGCGGCCCAGCGCGCCCACCCGCTGCTGCCAGCGCTGCGGCTCGCGGACGCCGTAGCGGATAAAGGCCACCAGCAGCGCCGGCGTACCGCCCACCGCGAACACTGCGCGCCAGCCGTAGCGCGTGCCCACCCAGTAATTCACCATGGCCGCCAGAAAAGTGCCGAAGTAGTAGCCCGTGTGCATGTATGCGGCGCCCTGGGGACGGCGCGCTTCGGGCCACTCTTCGGCCACGAAGACGCCGCCCAGGGTCCATTCTCCGCCGATGCCGGCGCCCGCCAGAAACCGGAAGGCCGCCAGTTGCCAGACGGTGGCCGCCAGCGATCCCAGAAAAGTAAACAGCGAGTAGCAGAGGATGGTGAGCACCAGGGTGCGGACGCGGCCGAAGCGGTCGGCGATTGGTCCCCAGAGAAAAGCAAAGCCCCAGCCCACCAGGAACACCGCGAACAGCAGGCTGCCGTAGAAGCCGATGCCGGCCTGGTTGGCCGCGATGCCGGCCTTCGGCAGCAACTCGCGCAGGGCCGGGACCAGCACCAGGGCGTAGAGGAACGAGTCCATGCCATCGAGGGTCCAACCGGCCCACGCGGCCCAGAACCCGCGCACCTGGTTGGGCGTAAGCGGAGGGGCCGCGCGGGAGGTGGCCGGGCCGCTCACAAGGCCGCCAGGCAGACCGCTTCATAAGGATGGCGATGGGCGAGTCCGGCCTCGGCCTGGAATACGTTCAGGGCCTGTTCGTAAAGGTCGCGCGGAATTTCCAGGCCGCCCTCCCAGGTGCCCAGTTCCTGGTAGGCGCGGATGCCGGCCGCCAGCGTGTCCAGCGAATACCCTTCGAAGAAGCCGGCCTCCGCGCGGGCCACTTCTTCGGCTGGCGCCGTGCGCACCCACTGGCGGGCCTCGCCGTAGGCTTCCAGGAAACGGCGGTAGGTTTCGGTGCCCGCGAAATCGCGCGAGCAGCACAGGCTGCTGAAGGCCACCGCCGGCATGGACGCGCCCACCGAAGCCACCACGTAACCCACGCCATCGGCTGCCAACTGGTGGGCGGCGGGCGATTGCAGATGCACGTAGGCGCCGCGGCCCTGGCGGAAGGCGCGGGACATCTCTTCGGGGGCGCCGGCGTCGATGGCCTGGGTGCGCGACCATTCCAGGCCGTTGCTGCGGGCGGCATATTTCAGCATGACCAGCGGCTGGTTGGCATGGTCGGCCAGCACGGCTTGCCCGGCGAGTTTGCTCCACGCGAAGGCGGCGTCGGGCTGGCGCGCCACCAGGAAGAAACCATCGCGCCGGTTGATCTGCGCGAAGTGCACCGGCAGCGGAGATTCGCCCTGCTCCATGGGGCGCCAGTTCGAGGCGACGGCCGATTGCATGATGTCCACCGCGCCTTCCCGCAGTAGCGTGGCCGACCGCTGCCCCTTGCCCAGGATGCCGTACTCGGCCGTCACGCCGCGGCGCTCCAGGAAGCCGGCGGCCAGCGTGGCGATGAGCGGGCTGTAGAAAACCGAGTGCCGGGAGACGGTGATGCGCAGCGGCATCCCCTGAGTGTATCGCGGGCCGTTGTCGCCAGCCATGTACTACGCTGGAGCGTATGGTTTCCCGCCCACGATCCGCGAGCGCGATTGAGGCATGAGCCGCGGCGGACGGCGTCGGAAGGACCCTCGCGCGAGTCTGGACCGCTTTCGGCCACCGGTTCGGCGCGCCGTTGGCTGAAAGCCGCCACGCTGGTGCTGATGGCGCTGTGCCTGTTGGGGCTGTTCTCAACCGAAATCGGCGATAGGGATTTCGGGTGGCACCTGAAAACCGGCTAGTACTGGCGAAAACGGCACTCCCTACCGGTTCCCGATCCCTTCGCCTGCGCCACTTCAACCCGACGCACGAATGGCTGAGCCAGCTTTGGATGTACGCGGTCTGCGTGGTGGCCGGGTTCCCAGGCATCGTCCTGGCACGGGCGGTGCTTGCCGCACTGTGCGCGCTGGCGGGTTTTCTGGCGGCGCGGCTCGCGGGGAAGTTTTATGCGGGAATCGCCGCAGCGTGCGCCGCAGCGTCGGTGTTGGTGGCATTCGCGGCTGATCGTCCAGGGGTGATCAGTTTCCTGGGCGCGGGCCGTTCTTGTTTGCCTGCTGGAGATGCCGCGCGGTTGTTGGCGCTGCCGCCGCTGGCGCTGGTGTGGGCGAATTGCCATGGCGGTTTTCTGCTGGGATTGGCTACTGCTGCTGGCTTATTGTGCCGAAAGCTTGCTGCCGGGGCGGCGGTGCTTTCTAACACGCTCGGGCGGCTGCTCCGCCACATAGACAATGAATGCTCGGCATACATCGAGAGCGAGACCGATTACCCATTGTACGCGCGAACCCTGGCTCGCTATTGGCGCCACAACCAGGTGAAGCATGACGGCACCAGCGCCGGCGCGGGACGAAGAGGCCGAGCAGATGCTACGGGACCTGGATACTTCTGGGCCGCCGGGCGAGCGATAGCGTTACCGTTACCGGCCCTGGAAAACTGAGATACCATAGCTCTGGGAAACATCTATGGCCACTGAACTGAGTCCGCGACGCCATTTTCTATGCCTGGCCGGAGCCGGTGTGTCCGGCGCTGCCCTGGCTGCGATTGCCGAGCCACGCCCGGCCGCTGCCGCTCCGCCCGCGGCCGGCAGCTTCGACGTCAAATCGTTCGGCGCCACCGGCGATGGCAAGACGCTCGATACCGGCGCCATCAACAAAGCCATCGACGCCGCTGCAGCCGCGGGCGGTGGTGAGGTGCTTTTTCCGGCGGGCAATTATCTGTCGTATTCGATCCATCTGAAAAGCAACATCACGCTGCATCTGGATCAGGGCGCCACGCTGATCGCGGCGGATGCGCCGGCCGAAGGCGCGTCTTCCGGCGGGTACGATCACGCCGAACCCAACCAGTGGGACATGTACCAGGATTTCGGCCACAGCCATTTCCACAACAGCCTGATCTGGGGCGAGGGCATTGAGAACATCGCCATCGAGGGCAACGGCCGCATCTGGGGCAAGGGTTTGAGCCGGGGCCAGGGCGCCCAGATTCCGGGCGTGGGCAACAAGTCCATCAGCCTGAAGAACTGCCACAACGTGCTGCTGCGTGATTTCTCGATTCTGCACGGCGGCCACTTTGGGATTCTGGCGACGGGCGTGGACAATCTGACCATCGATAACCTGAAGATCGATACCAACCGCGACGGCATGGACGTGGATGCCTGCCGCAACGTCCGCATCTCCAATTGCTACGTCAACTCGCCCTGGGATGACGGTATCTGCCTGAAGGCCGATTACTCGTTGGGCCGCCCCAAGCAGACCGAGTTTGTGACCATCACGAACTGCTACGTGAGCGGGTGTTGGGAAGAGGGCACCATGCTGGACGCCACTTACAAGCGATTCGGCCCGGAAGCCCGCGTCCCTCACACCGGCCGGATTAAGTTCGGCACCGAATCGAACGGCGGCTTCCGCAATATCACGATTTCCAACTGCGTTTTCGAAGGCTGCCAGGGGCTGGCGCTGGAATCCGTGGATGGGGCGCTGCTGGAAGACATCACCGTGAGCAACATTTCCATGCGCGACATTGTCAGCGCGCCCATCTTTCTGCGGCTGGGCGACCGCATGCGTGGTCCCGACAATACGCCCGTGGGCACTTTGAAGCGGGTGATCATCGACAACCTGGTGTGCTCGAATTCAGCGGCGCGGCTGGGGTCGATCATCAGCGGCATCCCCGGGCACGAAATCGAGGACGTCAAGATCAGCAACATTCAGGTGTTGCACGAGGGTGGCGGCACCAAAGAGGACGCCGCCTACCAGCCGCCGGAATATGAAGAGACCTACCCCGAGCCGACCATGTTTGTCAGCGGGCCCCGTCCCAATGGCCGCGGTCCCGATGGGAAGTGGCATCCGGAGGGATACGGCCGTGCGGCGACGGCCGGAAGGGGCGCAGGCGCGGCAGGCGGGCGCGGAGCGGCGGCAGGAGCGGCGGCTCGCGGCGGGCGAGGGCCGGCCGGTCCGCAGCACAGTATGCCCTCGCACGGATTTTACGTGCGCCACGTGAAGGGCATTCAGTTCGATAACGTCGAGATCCGCACGGCCAAGGAGGATCAGCGCCCGGCCTTCGTGCTGGATAACGTGCAGGGCGCAGATTTCTTCCGCATCCAGGTGCCGCAGGTGGAGGGAGTGGCCGAATTCGCCTTACACAACGTTTCCGATTTCTCGGTTCACATGTGCGAGGGAGTGCCCGATACGCAACTGAAGAACGTGGAGACCAAGAAGCTATAGGCTAAAGGCACCGCCGCGGCGGGTACGCCGGAGGTAAGGCAGGGGCTAACTAACCCGGGGACCAGATGCGCTCGAAGCACTTGGTCTGAAAGGGCAGGTCGCCTACTGCCAGCACCTCGCCCACGATCAGAGTATCCGGATCCACGTGAACGGCGATGGCAAAGGCTAGGTGCATGAGCATGCCGGTGGAATAGGTGCGGAGAGGTTCCGGGGGTCTTCCGAGGGGTCAGTGACGAGGAAGCCGGCACCTATCCCAAGCCCCCCGGTACCGGCCTGCGGCGCGTTGATGCGCTGCTGGGTACCGGAAAATTTTCGGGAGATGGCGCGGATTGGCGCACAGAAACCGCTCCTTACAACTGCGGCGCTTTGCAGAACAGGCCGATCCGCCCGCGGCCCACTGAACTCAATGAAGATGAGCCGTGCTTCCCGGAGTGAATCACACTGGAGCATGTCTTCCGGGGAGCGCAATCGAGGAGAGCTGAACTTCCGCTGAGAACTTGCGAGGTTGCTTTACTCGCCCGGCTCGCGCCGCGTCGGCGGGAGGCCGCCACGGTGCAGTTTGGCGCGACCTTCATGCACGTCGATCTGGCGACCGTTCACCAGATTCTCATGCAAAGCGGCGATTGCCCGATCCGCTTCGGAGTCGGTCATCTCCACGAATGCAAACCCCCGGAACCGTCCGGTCTCGCGGTCGGTCATCAGCTTCAGATTGCGAATTTCGCCGTGCGGTTCAAACAGGGAGCGGACGGCTGCCGCCGTGGTAGCGGAATCCAAGTTGCCTACAAAGATATTCTTCATGAGATCTGCCGTTGGCCTACCGAAACCCGTAATTCTGGCCGGCCCTTCGCCGGGCTGCCATGCTGGCCTTCAGCACGGTTCTGGCCCGCTCCTGGGCTTGGGCGTAGGAGGGCGCCAAGCCGCAGTCGCCGTGCTCGGTCGACCAGTAGAACTCGTCGTGGCGGTCTTTTTCGTAGACCGTATATTGCGCCTGGTTCCCTCCGGGATCGATAAATGTGAACGACTGGCTCATGATCGTTTCCCTCCCTACAACGGGCGCTCACTTACAAATATGTTACTTCGCAGCTTGAAGCTGCAAGGCTAAGTATAGCAGTTTCCAGGTCTGAAGTCTGTTATTGTGGGAACGGAGCAGTATGGGCGGTACTCGTCGGCCCAAGCCGCAAGGTACTCCCCGGGGAGGTAGCCTTTACGCAGCGATTCATGGCGCAACTCAGCAGTCCGGTCGACAAGACCGAGTTCGAAACATCCTGGCGGAGCGATCCCGCACTGGGACCGAAACCACAGGTCGACTTCCTCTTCGCCGGCCAAACTGTTTCGGCCGTGGTGCATTCGGAATTTGCGGGACAATGGCCGTCGTCGAGTTTTCACCAGGCTTTCAGCGCCGCAATCCGCCGGCTCAACCGCGTTTGTAATGTCCGCTGGCTCTAGAGGCGGGTCAGACTGTAAGATTGACGAGCGCTCGCGCCAACTCGTGAGGGGCGCCCGACGGAGCCGAACCCGGTTCGGTTCAGTACCGTCCTTTGGCTCTAAGGTTGACAATAAGACGGAGCGGCGCTAGATTAGTAACCGACTGAGCACTCTCGCCCAATCTACAGTTGGTTCGAACTAAGTCGGACCACCTGAGTTTCCCTTCTTAGCCTGGTGAATTCGGAGGGCGATGATGTTTCCCCACGGTATCCCGGCACAATCCATTCAAGCGATCCTCTTCTGGCTGTTCGCGGCTTGTCTCTGCACCCTGTCGGGTGGTTGGACTGATTTGAAGATTCTGCCGTTACCCGTGGACGCTCATCTCCGGATGCCTGGCCGAGGGTTCCCGGAAGACTTCTGCTATTGAAGGGCTTCGATGATGCGCGGGCCTGTCGGCAGGTCGCGGTTTCGAGGAAATATTCAAGCAGGGCAGTTGCGCCAGGAGGAGACACCGATTCGTGCCGTTTGACAATCATCACGGAAATCGTTCTTTTAGCCTGATTTCGATCTACAAGAACGCCCCGGCGGCCTCGGGCGTTTACGGAATATCCAATGCCCGGGAATGGCTGTATATCGGAGAGACAGACAACATCCAGGCCGAGCTGGTCAACCAACTGCAACATCCGGACCCGTTCCTGGCGGAAAGGGATCCCTCGGGGTTCACTTATGAGTTGGATTCGCCGGAGCGCCGTGTGGAGCGGCAAAGGCAACTGATCCTCGAACTGCGGCCCATCGGAAACCGCCGCGCGGCCAGAGCACCGGCCTAAGCTTCCGGCGGAGTGGATAAAAACCCCGCAAGCATTGATAACGCCCGGCGGCTTTCGTCCATCAGGCATCACTTCCAAATCTTGTCTTGCACCCGGCATAAATTGCATCTGCCGGCGGTTTGAAGTCCGGGGTCGGTTGAATCAGCCCCCGGACCCTGGTAAGAAGCGCTGTGCGCGCAAGTCTTCGACCGCAGGTTCCGCTCCTTACGGTCGCGCTCGGTTCCGATGCTTAGGCGTGAGCGTAAGCAGGCGGGCGAGCCAAATCACGCGGTCAGTGGGTTAGTAGCGCCGCCGGCCGAAGCCGCCGCCGCCATTGCCAGACCGCTCAGTCTTGGGGCGGGCTTCATTGACGCTCAGCGTCCGGCCGCCAAAATCCTTCCCATTCAGGGCGGCGATGGCCTTTTCCCCTTCGCCGTCGTTGTCCATTTCGACAAAACCAAATCCTCTGGGCTGCCCGGAATCGCGATCGGTAACGATGTTGACGCGGCCAACCGCACCGTGAGTTTCAAACAAGGAACGGACGGATTCTTCAGTCGCTCCAAAGTTGAGGTTTCCTACGTAAATATTCTTCATGTTTCTAAAGGTCCTTTTCTGACTTGAAGACGGCTAATTTGAGAGGTAGACGGTTTTAGCAGGAACTGCTAGAAAGGCCGGCCTAAAATCGGCGGAAGCATCAAATCCAGTAGTTAGTGTACCACAACATTTTCTGTTACAATTGGTATATCGGTCTCCAGTCGTCCACGGATTTTGCTCCGCCGCCCGAGCGAAACGGAGAGAAAATCGCTGAACCGGAAGGTAACTGTCTGAAAGGAGAGCAGGTGAACTGATGCTATATGACAGCACTAAGGTCCTTTTGCGCGGTATTCTGCTGTCGCTCCAGGAAGCCGGAAAGATTGGATGGGAAGATGAGGCGGAATGCGCCTGCCAATGTTCGTATGAAATGCACCAGATGGCCCGGCCGCTTTACCAGGGGTACCGGAGCGACCCAGTGAATAAAACGCCGTTGCTGGTGCCGGTTTCGGAACGGGCTGCGCGCGCCATACCGCATGTGAAGTTGATGGTACGGGCGATCCGGCGCAAGGACCAGGCCGCGGCGTTAGAAAGTGGCCGGGCCGCGTTCGCCGAGATGTGACGGCGTCCGCCCGGCAAGCGAGCCGGCAGCGGGCGGACGCGCAATCATCAGTTCGGCTCTCTACCCGATCGTGCCATAGCACCGGTGGCCGAGGGCTTTCCACGTGGGGCACAGAGGTCTCAGCCGTTCCAGGCAAGGTTCAACCTGCCGCCGAGGAACACAGCTAGTCGTTCCGCCTCCTGCGCGGCGGCGCGGCGCACCCACGCCGGCTGCCTGACGAACGGCTCTATGGCCAGTTCCACGCTGCCCTTGGCTTGGTGGCTTCAGGTGCCCTCCATCCGTCCATTGACCAGCAGCACCGGGGAAAGCCAACCCTGCGGGCGATAGACCCGGTGTCGTAAATCCCCGGGCAGCAGGCTGGCGGCGTGGCAGGAGGCGGCCACCACGTAAGGATCGAAGGCGGGCAACAGGCGCACGGAGCGCGCAGGCGCCTGGTGGCGCGCTTCCGGGAGTGGGCGGTGAGCATCCAGGCCCGCGGGCCCTCCAGGTCCACCGGCGACACCTCAGCGCCCAGCGAAGCGATCCATTGCCGCACGGTAGAAACACCGGTGCCATTCCGCCATCGCGCCACGTAGTGGCAGGTCGCTGGCCCGTAGGCCGACAGAAACCGCCGCGCGACGTCAGCGGTGGCGGCCGGCGCGTCGAGCGGAGGCGCGAGTACCTGCCCCACCGCGGCCAGCCAAGTGGCCGGACGGTTGAATGCACCCGCTGCCCCAAACTTGGGCCGAAGGACAGGTGGCCGGCAAAGGCCACCGGGCAGAGCCGGGCGCCTCCACTGCTTTCCTTGACTTTGGCTCCGAAGGGTCGCCGAACCGGTGAGCCGATGGACTTTCCGCGCCAGCCGCGCCAGTGCGGAGATCGCCGCTCAGATGGCGGGGTACTCCAGGGTGAAGGAGATCGCCCTGGCGGAGAACAGGCAGCCGGACCAACTCTCGGAGGAAGGCATCCGGGAGATCATCACGAGGGAAGGAGGACAACCATAGAGCTGCTGATTTTTTAACAGATCGAGATGATCGCGCGGCACAGCGCCGCTCAGAAGATGGGGAAAGTCTTGTCCGCAGGGCCAAGCAATCCCGCGCTGGAGACAGCCATGGCCGATTTTGCAGAACTTGACAAACACAACTAAAGCTCCTCGGCGCCACAACGCCGGCCGCAGGTACCGCGGGCTGGTAGCGAGGGCGCCCTGCCAGAGGGGCAATTCGGTGGATGGCAACAAGTGCAGCGTGCCGCGCATGCCCCAGGTTTTGACCAGGTTGCGGTGTTCCCAGAGGGCCTGTGGCAGGTCGCGGCAGTCGAAGTCGTCGACCCGGGCCCAGAGGGCCAGCTCAGCCGACGACATCAACTGGGCGTGCAGGCCGCAGAGGGGGCTGGCCGCTGGACCGGCGCGTGCTGGCACCCGATGCGCGACGCCGCCGCCCGTGCCCAGGTAAGCTTCAACATTGGACAGCAGGCACCGATGGGCGCCCGAAGCGGCGGCACGTCATGCCGCCTGGAGTCCTCAGAAAGGCATGCCGGGCAGGGGCGGCAGCACCGGTGTGACTTTGCCCCAGCCCTGCGTCTGCGCGGTCTTCATGTCCTTCACCAACTGGTCCGGCAGGTTGGCTTTCAGCTTGGGACGGCCACTCTGATTGGCCAACTCCCAGCCCACCGCGGCGACGGTCTTCGAAATCTGCTGGATCTCGTGGTAATCGATTTTCTCGGGCGTGTCCGTGGGGCGGTGATAATCCACGTGCAGGCCCACGGTGAAGAAGGCGATGGGCACGCCGATTTTAGCGAAGTTGTAATGGTCGCTGCGATAGAAGATGCGCTGGCCGCGCGGTTGCGGCCCCAGGTTATCGTGGGTGGCATCGGGCGCAGTGGTGTCGTAGAAATCGTTGATCTTCAACTTCTGGTAGCTGCCGTTGACCGTGTCGATGGTCTTCCCCAGATCGTCGCTGCTGACGCGCGGGCCGATCAGCAGCATCTCGCCCGGATTCACCAGCACGTGGGTGGGGTTGTCGTCCACGGAGTTGGGATTCTTGGTGCGGCCGATCATATCCATGTTCAGGTCGGCCACGATTTTGGCCGGGTCGACCGGCGGGAACTCGGCAAAGTACTGCGATCCCCAAAGACCCTTCTCTTCGCCGCCGTTCCACAGGAAAATGATGGTGCGCTTGGGACGCATGCCTTTGGCGAGTCCTTCGGCATACGCGTGCGCGATGCCCAACAGGCCGGTGGTTCCCGAGCCATCGTCGTCCGCACCGTTGTTGACGTTGTGGCCGTTGGGAAGCGGCTGGCTCAGCCCAATGTGGTCCAAGTGCGCGCTCATCACCACGAACTCGTCTTTGAGCACCGGGTCGCTGCCTTCGATCATGCCGATGACGTTCTCGCCGTGGCCCGGAGTGCTGTGCACGGCCACCTGCAGGGTGATCTTCTTGCGCGCGTTCAGCTCGAAGGAATCCAGCTTAGTATTGTTGGTGGCGGCTTCGAACACCTGCGCGCCGCCGGATTTCTCGCCCTGGAACAGAGCATTGGTCAGCTCGATTCCAGCGCTGACCGCGGGCACGGTGGGGCAGGCGCCCGCGTTCTGGAACTTCACCACCTGGTAGGGAGGGCCGTTCAGGTTGGCGCCACCGCGTCCGCCGCGCCCGCCGTTGGGATTGCCCATCGCGGCCGCCTGCTGGAAGTTGGCGATGGTCACCACCGCCAGAGCGCCATTTTTGGCAGCGGCTTCCTCAGGGGTCAGATAATCCTTGCAGTTTTCGCCCAGCGGATTGGCGGCATCGGCGCCCCGTCCGGCGGCGGCTTCCTGCGCATTGCCTCCCCCGGCTGCTCCCGCGGCGCCTGCCGCAGCGTTGCCTCCGCGTCCGCGTCCACCGCGCCCGCCGCCCCGTCCTCCACGGCCGCCGCCCTGTTCCGCAGCCAGCTCGGGCGGTACGCCGGCGATCACGACGATTTTGCCCTTCACATCAAGGCCTTCATAGGGATTGATGTTGCCTTTCTCGATAACGTAGCCATTGCCGGCGAAGACCAGGTTTCCGGAGACGTCGAGCGGCTGGACCGCCGCGCCGCCGCGTCCACCGCCGCCCGCGCCGAGGGTCCACTCCTTCCCGTATTCGTAGTGCGTGGTGACCGGCTCGGCGTTGGCGCCGCGCCCGCCCTGCTGGCCGCCACCGCCGCCCTGTCCACCGCCGAATCCGCCACGGCCGCGGCCGCCGGGGGGCGCGACCAGGGTCAATTTGCTCTCGTCCGGCACCACCTGTTTGGAAACCATCTCAATGGGCATCAGGTAGGGTTGCAGAGGGCCGTTGGTGTCGCTGGTGGAGCCGCCCGGTTTTAGGCCCCATTCGGCCAGGTGGCTGGCCACGTAGAGCGCCGCAGTATCGTAGCCGCGCGATGGAAAATTGCGGCCTTCGAGCTGATCGGAGGCGATGAAGTAGTCGTAGATTTTCAGCTCCTGCTCGGAGATCGCGTCGGCGTTTCCGAAGCTGGAAGCGGCGGCCACTACCGTCTTGGCGGCTTTGCCTCTGGGCTTGGTGTTGTCGGCCCCTTTGGTGGAAAACGCAGCCAGGGCGAGTACAGCTACAGCGGTAGTGCTAACGATGAATCGGCGCATAGACCCTCGAAACCCATGAGTGTTGGGAACGCCGACATTATAGCGCGAATGAACGCACGAGGGACGAGGTCGCACGGGCCAGCCATGACGACGCGGTGGTGTGGCCGGCCCGTCGGCATCACGCGCCCGCGCCTGCCAGCCGGCCCATTGCAGCTCTACGCGGCGTCCATGAAGCTGCGCAGATCGCCCTCGTTCACTTCGGGCAGGCCGGGCGCTACGTTGTCCAGTTTGCCCTCACGCATCCAGCGCTCCAGGCGGTCGACCAGTTCGAAGAGCTGCTCGAACGAATCCACGATGAACAGCAGCGGCTGATAGTGGTCAATCTCGGCGCCCTGATTGATGAGCCACTCGATTTGCAGCGGGTAGCGCTGCACTTCTTCGGATTCGATGGCATGCTCCAACTCGCCGTAAGAACTGAGCAGACCGCTGCCGTAGGCCACCACTTCCCCTGACCCGCCCGCCCGGCGCATGACCGAATTCGACGGTGAACCAGAAGAATCGCGACATGGCCTTAATAATGTTGGTAAGGCGGCGGGCACGCTCGCGCTGGTCGCGGATGCCGGCGGTCAGCTCCACTGCCGTGTGGGCGCAATCCCCGAAGCGCACCAGCGTGTCGGCAAAGGCCCTCTCGGTGTGCATCGGGACGTGGCCAGCGACATCGTGGAAGATATCCGGTTCGGGCAGGTAATCCATTCGATCCGCGGGCCTGATGGTGATGGTGGTAGGGAACTCGCGGCGGCGCAGGCAATCGAAGAAGAGGAAGCCGGGCACGTAGCCGCTCACCGGCTTGGTTTGAAATCCGGTCAGTGGCGCCAGCCGCCGGTTGACGTCCTCCAACCGGGGAACCCGGTCGGCAGGCAGCGCCAGAGCTTCCACGCCCTTCAGAAAGTGGTCGTTGGCGTAGCGCTCCCAGCGCGGGCGGATGCGCGAGAAGAGCTTGGCCCAGGCTTCATGATTTTCTTGAGAATACAGTTCGTAAGGTTGTGAAATATAGAGGTCTCCGCGATTGCGGGCCTCTTCTACAAAGGGGGCATGGCCGGTGGTCAAGCCAGGGGCCGTCAGAGTCTGAAGCATGCATCCCTCCCAGGTACCCGGTACCTGTCTACACGGTAGCAAATCCAGGAAGGGATGACAACCTCTTAAGGGTGGTGCTACGCGGTGGCTAGTGGCGCTGAAAGCGCCCCATGCACTGGGCCTCGGCGAGGATATGGCCTTTGATGGCGCGCAGCAACTCCGCCCGCGGGATACCGGCGCCCAAGCCGAGGGTGTGCACGTCGAGGGCGTGCAACTTGAAAAAGTAGCGATGCGGGCCCCCTTTGGGAGGGCAGGGGCCGTTGTAACCGAGCTTGCCGAAATCGTTGACACCGCTGACCCCGAGCGATCCCGGTTTGTAGCCCTGCGGGAGGGCGCGGACCCCGGCCGGGACATCGTAGAGAACCCAGTGGCACCACACGCCCGAGGGTGCATCGGGGTCTTCCAGCACGAGGACGTAACTGCGGGTATCGGCGGGAGGGCCGCTCCATTCCAGGGATGGCGAAACGTCGGCGCCATGGCAGGAGTTCAGCTCGGGAATCCAGCCGCCATCGGCAAAGGCGTTCGAGGATAGGTGAAAGGCCATGAGTATGTCGCGATATGTATAGTAGCGCAACGCTGCCACCTTGCGAACGCCGCCGGGCGGCGGTAAGCTCCAATTGGGAGTATTTCCATGCGGGTTCTTCAAACACTTGCGTTATGTTGCATCTTCGCCTGCGGCGCCATGGCGCAGCGGGGCGGCGGCGGTCACGGAGGCGGCGGTGGCGGCGGACACATGGGTGGTGGCGGGGGCGGAGGACATATCGGCGGCGGCGGTAGCTTCGGGGGCGGCGGGTTCCGCGGGGGCGGCGGGGTCGCGAATGGCTTCCGGGGCGGATACGGCTACGGGTACGGGTACCGGGGCTACGGTGGCTATTACGGTGGATATTATGGCGGCTACTCGCCGTATTGGGGCTACGGCTTGGGTTATTGGCCCTACTACGACTGGGGCTATGATTATTATCCCGATTACAGCTACTCTCCTTACTACGACAACTCTTATAGCGCCGGCTACTCATATCCGGCGTATCAGAGCTCACCAAACGTGACGGTGGTGTATCCGCAACAATCCGCCGCGGCGGTGTACCAGCAGCAGGCGCCACGTCCGGGGATGCACGAGTATGACCAATACGGACAGGAGATCCCGGAAGCGGGCGGGGGTGGCGGCGGCGCGACTCAGGCCGGTTCGCCGATTTATCTGATCGCGTTCAAGGACCAGAACATCCGCGCGGCCGCGGCGTACTGGGTGAACGGGCAGACCCTGCATTATGTGACCCTGGAGCACGAAGAGAGGCAGGTGCCCCTTACCAGCATCGATCGCGATTTGAGCATGCGGCTCAATCGCGAGCGGCACGTGCAATTTCAGTTGCCACAGTAACGGTACCGAAGCCAGTCTGTAACCGAGCCCGAGTCCCTACAAGGGGGCCCGGGCTTTTTTGGCGTCGGGCAACGTCCCACAGGCCCCGCCGCCTGCGCTGGTTCTATCGCGAACCATAGTCCTATTCCGCGATTCCCGTAAAGGGGACTTGATGTATACTAGCGTGAGGTCTGAATCGGGTGATCAATTTCGGACTACAGCAATGGGCCTTTGAGGGAGCAATATGAAGACGCTTTGTCTGTTTGTCACACTGACTTTAGCTGTGTTGGCGCAGGAAGCCCTGACCAATGAATCGGTGGTGAAGATGATGAAGGCCGGCTTGGGAGAGGGGGTCATTATGGAGATGATTCACAGCCAGCCGGGTAATTACTCGCTTACTCCTGACGACCTGGTGAAGCTCAAAGACCAGGGCGTGGGAGACAAGATTCTGGCGGCCATGATTGCGAAGAGCACGGGGACCCCGGCGCCCGCGGGAGACGGTGGTGGAACCGCGGCGGCAGCCGATCTGCCAAAGGATGCCGACATCGGCTGCTATTTCAAGCGCGGCACGGAGTGGGAGGAGATGCTGCCCGAGGTGGTGAATTGGAAGACCGGCGGGGTGCTCAAACACGTGGCGACGGCGGGTGTGGTGAAGGGCGATGTGAACGGGCATCTGGATAGCGCGCACAGCCGTAACTCGCTGAAATCGCCGGTGGAGGTGGTGATCTACGTAGCGGAAGGAGTCGCCATCACCGAATATCAATTGCTGCACCTTCACGAACAGCCCGACTCGCGCGAGTTCCGCACCGTGACCGGCGGGGTGATGCACGAATCGGGCGGCGCGACGCGCGACGTGATTCCGTTCGAAGGAAAGCGGGTACAGAAGGGTGTATATAAGGTGCTTCTGCCCACCACGCTCGGGGCGGGTGAGTACGGGTTCCTGCCGCCGGGAGCGGGAGCCTCGCACAGCAGCGCTTCGATCGGCAAGATCTACACGTTCCGGATCATCGAATAGGCTTGGCCTTCACTCATACCGCAGCGCCTTGAGCGGGTCCACGCGGATGGCGCGCCGGGCCGGGTACCAACTTGCCAGGATGGCGATGGCCAGCCACACCACGCTGGCGGCGGCAAAGGCGACCGGATCGAAGGGACTCAGGCCGTACAGGTAGTTGCGCAGGAGCCGCACGCTGAAAGCGCTCAGGAGCAATCCGGCGGCTACGCCGATCGCGGCGATGAACAGGGCGCGCGCGATCACCATCCTTCGAACCGCGGCGGGTTGCGCGCCCAGCGCCATGCGGATTCCGATTTCGCGGGTCCTTTGGGTGACGCTGTAGGACATCACACCGTAGAGGCCCATGGCAGAGAGAACCATCGCCAGCAGCCCCAGGCTTCCCAGTAAGGCCGTCTGCCATTTGAGTTCCCAGAGCGAAAGGGCCACGGCGTCTTCGAGACTGCGCAGTTCGCCGATCTGAAGGCGCGGCCCGGCGCTTTCCACCAGTTGCATCAGAGGCTTGGCCCATTGGTAGGGGTTGGATTCGGTCTGTAGAATCAGCGCGAAGGAATCTTCGGATGGCTCATCGAGGCGCGAGATGTAATAGAAAGATTCGGCGGGCCGGTCGAGATCGGCGTAGCGGCTGTCATGGGCGATGCCGGCGACCTGGGCGAGGCGGCGGCTGGATGAGGTGCAACCGAGCCAGAGCGTCCGGCCGACGGCATCTTCCCCGGGCCACCAGCCACGTGCCATCGCCTGGTTGATGACCAAGGGAATGGCGCCAGCGGAACGGCCGGTTGCCAATCCGCGGCCCTCCAGGAGGGGAATTCGCATGGTCTCCAGGTAGCCGGGTTCCACCACGCCGGCGCCCAGCTTGCGCGGCGGTTCGAGCGCGGATTGGGCGGCGCAGGCACCGGGCGTGTGTTCGAAGTAGACCGAAGATAGCGTGGCGGCGCGGACGCCCGGCAGAGCGCGGGCGCGCTCCAGCAGAGTGGTGAACAGGGCTGCGGCGGCATCCGGTTGGGATGGGTTCGGGTGCGCGAGGAGGCTGACGTAGAGGCGATGGTCGCGGGCGAATCCAGGGTCCGCGGCTTCGACACTGGCCAAAGCGCGCAGCAAAACACCGGCGGCGATCAGCAGGGTGAGCGAGAGGGCCACCTGGATGACAGAGTAGATCTCGCGCTGGCGAGGCGCCTGGATGGCTCCGCGGCCGTTCAAACCGGCGAGCAAATCGCCGCGGCGGTGCGCCAAGGCTGGCGGCAGGCTGAAGAGAAGCGTACTGAGGATTCCGGCGAGGCCGAGCAACAACACCACCCTCCAGTCGATTCCGAACGCCACTCCCTGGTAGGTGAACGAGGGGATGGACGGCAGCATCCATTCCAGAAGACGGCCGGAGAGATGGCCCACCGCGAGGCCCAGGGCGGTGCCGCCGGCGGCCAGCACCAGGCCTTCGGTGAAGGCGGCGCGGAACAGGCGCGCACGGGTGGCGCCCAGCGATTGGCGCAGGGCGATTTCCTTGCTTCGAGAGGCGGAACGGGCCAGCAGCAGGTTGGCTACGTTGACGCAGGCGATCAGAAAGACCATGGCGCAGACCAGGCTCAGGAGCAGCAGAACCGGGCGGAAGAAGCGGCTGCCATTGGTCCAGAGGAAGCCAGCGGTGGAATCGACGCGCAGGGGATTGCGGGCCCGCGGAGCCCGCGGATTGGCGGCGCGGAGGTGCGCATCGAGCACCTGGATTTCGGCGCGGGCGCTCTGGAGGGTGGCTCCGGGGGCGAGGCGGGCGGTAAGGTTCACCAGCATCCGGGTGGGGGACACGCCCAGGTTGAGCAGGGTAGCCTCGGGCACCCAGGCGGCATCGGCAATCGGCGGCGCCACGCCCTGAAAGCCATCGGGAGCCACGCCGACCACGCGGAAGGATTGCACATCGGTGCGGATCCACTTGCCGACAACCGCGGGGTCGCCGTGGAGCTGCGACTTCCACAAACGATAGGAGATTACCATGACAGGTTCGCTTGCCGGCGAGTCGTCCTGCGGGGCGAACCATCGGCCCAGAGCGGCGCCGAGACGAAGGACCGCGGCATAGTTGGCGGAGGCGGTTTCGATGCTGAGCATCTGGTTGACGCCGTCGAGATCGGCGTAGGCGCCAAACCGGAACCATGCCGCGGCCTGGAGCGAGCGCAGGCTGGGGCGGAAATTCAGATACTCGCTCCAGGTGCAGGGGTTGGTGTGGACGCGGTGAATCTGGACCACGCGGGCCGCGCCGGGAACGGGCAGCCGGCGGAAGTACATGCTGTCGAGAAAGCTGAACAAAGTCGCGTTGACGCCCATGGCGAGCGCCAGGCAGAGCACGGCCGAGAGGGCATAGCCCGGATTGCGGCGAGCGGTGCGCAGGCTGTAACGGAGATCGAGTCCGAAACCGGTGGACATGGAGCCTCCCACAGGTTTGACGGGAACGCGGCGCGGGCGTGCAGAACGAAGGAAAGGGACCGGCGAAAGCAGGCCATCACGGTGTTACTCTATCGGGCGGAGGCGGTGCATGATCGTTGGAGTTGCCAGGGAGATCAAGGACCACGAGACGCGCGTGGGGCTGGTGCCGCACGGGGTGACCGCGCTGCGCGAGGCGGGGCACGAGGTGCTCGTCGAGACGCGCGCGGGCGAGGGCAGCTCGCTTACCGACCAGGAGTATATGGATGCCGGCGCGCACATCGTGGAGACCGCAGCCGAGGTTTGGAAGGCCGACCTGGTGGTGAAGGTGAAGGAGCCGCAGCCGTCCGAATATGCCTATTTCCGGCCGGGCCTGATTCTGTTTACGTATCTGCACCTGGCGCCGCTGCCGGATCTGACTGACAGTCTGCTGGAGGCACGCGTGAGCGGAGTGGCCTACGAAACCATCCGGGAATCCGACGGGTCGCTGCCGCTGCTGACGCCTATGAGCGAAGTGGCCGGGCGCATGTCGGTTCAGGTGGGGGCGCAGTACCTGGAAAAGCCCAATGGCGGGCGCGGTATTCTGCTGGGCGGTGTGCCGGGCGTGGCGCCGGCCAACGTGGTGATTCTGGGCGGCGGGATCGTGGGGGTCAACGCGGCCAAAGTGGCGCTGGGGCTAGGCGGGCACGTGATTATTATCGATCGCAGCCTGAACCGCCTGCGCCAGCTCGACGACATATTTAATGGCCAGGTGGTCACCCTGGCCTCGAACGCCTGGACTATCGGGGAGAACCTGAAAATTGCCGACCTGGTGGTGGGCGCGGTGCTGATTCCGGGCGCGTCGGCGCCCAAGCTGGTGCGGCGGGAGATGGTAGCCACCATGAAACGGGGGAGCGTGATGGTGGATGTGGCCATCGACCAGGGCGGATGCTTCGAGACCTCCCACGCCACCACCCACACCGAACCGGTGTACCTGGTGGATGACGTGGTGCATTACTGCGTTTCCAACATGCCGGCGGCGGTACCGCATACCTCAACGCTGGCCCTCACGAACGCCACCTTCCCTTACCTGCTGGAGCTGGCCAACCACGGATTACAAGGCGCCTGCGAGCGGCTGCCGGCCCTAAGAGAGGGCGTCAACACCTATAACGGCTACGTGACGCATCGCGGGGTGGCTCAATCGCAGGGGCGGCAGTGGCGCGCCATGGCAGCCGTGGAGTAAGCTCGATGTCATGCGGGCTACTCAGGTTGAGACGGCCGCGCCGCTGACTGCGCTTTCCGAAGAAGAACGATTTTTCCAATCCACCGTGCGGAAGTTCGCGCGCGAGGAGATCCGCCCCCACGTCCGCGCCATGGACGAAGCGGGGGTGTTTCGCAAGGACCTGATCCACCAGTTTTTCGAGATGGGGCTGATGGGTATTGAGATCCCCGAGGAATACGGCGGGCAGGGCGGGAGCTTCTTTCAGGCCATCCTGGCGGTGGAGGAGCTGTCGGCGGTAGACCCTTCGGCCGGGGTGATCGTGGATGTGCAGAACACCATCTGCAACAACGCCCTGCTGTGCTGGGCTACGGCGGAGCAGAAGGCCCGGTACCTGCCGCGGCTGGCGGAGACGACGGTGGCGTCGTACGCGCTTTCGGAGGCGGGATCGGGATCGGACGCCTTCGCCATGGCCACGCGAGCGGAAGACCGCGGCGACTTTTTTCTGCTGACCGGGCGCAAATTGTGGATTACCAATGCCGCCGAAGCGGGCTTCTTTCTGCTGTTCGCCAACGCCAATCCGGCGGCCGGGTATAAGGGCGTGACGGCGTTTCTGATCGAGCGCGAGTTTCCCGGGTTCCAGGTTGGTAAGAAAGAAGACAAGTTGGGGCTGCGGGCCTCCTCGACCTGTGAATTGATCTTGGATAACTGCCGGGTGCCGCGCGAAAACGTCATGGGCGAGGTGGGGCAGGGGTATAAAATCGCAATAGAGACGCTGAATGAGGGCCGCATCGCCATCGGGGCCCAGATGATCGGGCTGGCGCGCGGCGCGCTGGAGCATGCGGTGAGCTACGCGCGGGAGCGCAAACAGTTCGGCAAAACCATTGGGGAATTTCAGGGGGTGCAATTCGAACTGGCCCGGATGGCTACAGAGGTGGAAGCCGCCCGCCTGCTGGTTTACAACGCCGCCCGGCTGCGGGATGCCGGAATGAGCTTCCTGACGGAGGCCGCCATGGCCAAGTACTACAGCTCGGAAATTGCGGAAAAGGCTGCCTCGAAGGCCATCGAAGTACACGGGGGCGTGGGGATTACCAAGGACTACCCGGTCGAGAAACTCTACCGCGATGCCAAGGTTGGCCGGATTTACGAAGGCACCAGCAACATCCAATTGCTGACCATTGCCAAGAAACTGTTAGGGAAATGAGATCGTCTGTAGAATGAGGGAAAACATGCGTCAAATCGTTCTTCTGGCTGCCGCGGCCGTAGTGTGCCTGCCCGGATTGGCCGTGGCTCAAACCGCCAAGGTCGACCCGAAAGCGGTCACCACGGGAAGCGACAACGTCGATGTACAAGGAATCATCCAGAAATTTGCCGCCAAGGAAGCCGAGTTCAAGGAAGCGCGCAACAACTATACCTATCGCCAGAGCGTGAAGTTGGAGGAATTGGACGCCAGCGGCAACCCCGAGGGCGGCAAATGGGAAGAGATCGACGACATCTACTTCACGGCAGACGGCAAGCGCGCCGAGAAAGTGGTCTATGCGCCGGTGCAGAGCCTGCAGCACATCATGCTGATGCCCGAGGACGTGGCGGACCTGCGCAACGTGCAGCCATTTGTACTCACCACGGCGGAAATCGGCGAGTACATCCTGAGCTATGTGGGCCGCCAGAAGCTGGACGAAATTGGCACCTACGAGTTCTCGGTGCGGCCGAAGAAGCTGGTCACCGGGAAGCGTTATTTTGAAGGCACCGTGTGGGTGGACGACCGCGATTTGCAGATCGTGAAAACCGACGGCAAGGGTGTTGGCGAACTGAAATCGGGGTCGAGCAAGAACCAGGCCTTCCCGAGATTTGAGACCTATCGGGAGCAGATCGACGGCAAGTACTGGTTCCCCACTTACACCCACGCCGACGATACCCTGCATTTCAAAGATGGCGAGGCGCAGCGCGTCCGGATGACGGTGCGGTATCAGGATTACAAGAAGTACGAAGGCAAATCGACGATTCGCTACGGCGACGTGGTGGACGATACCAAGACCGCCACGAAGAAGAAATAGTCCGGGTCAGGGTCAGCGAATGGCCCGCTGAACGCTGGCTGAGGCGCGTGACTCCGAACCGCGACTCGGCGGAGTGACGCTCAGTGGACAGGTGTCCACTTTCTGCCGGGACTCGGGCCAGCCGCGCGGGGCTGACTATTCGAAGGGCCGCATGAGCAGCCGCACGACTTGAGCCAGGCGCAGGCAGTCGGCGCAACCGGCTGTGTTATGACCCGCGTGTTCGAGCAGAAAAGCCATCTGTTCGTTGAGCACATCGGGTAGAGCGGGCGCCGCCAGATAACAGGGCGGCACCGCTTGAACGGCCGCCGCCGCCCCGGTGGATTTGGCTGGTAAATCGCTGTGGTTCGCGATCATCTTCGGTCACCTCCCGCACAGAAACCTTATCGGCAGAATACGCGCGAAACATTATAGGTGGCCGCGAACAGGTGGGATTAATCGAAATCGATGTCGCGTTTGGGCGGGGGGGCGTCGGGATTCTCTTTGGCGCGCTTGAACAGCTCGTCGAACTTCTTTTCCAGCACTTTGCCGTGCGATTTTTCGGCCTCGAACTGTTTGCGGAAGACCTCCTCCCGCCGGGCGCCAGCTCCTTTGAGTTTGGCCACCTCGGCGGCCAGGTCCTCGATCGGCCGCGGCTTCTCCGGAATGGTATGGGCAATCACAGTGCGGGTTTCGGGATCGATCTTGAGAATCGCCTGGCAGCACGGGCACTCGACATCGAACATTTCATGAGCCATGGGTCCATGGTACCGCGAGGGGCTCCGCCGTTGATGGCGAAGGCCCGGGGAGAGACGGTCGCGGGGTAAAGGGGAAACGAGCGGATCTTATGCGAGGTGACTGGTAAGGTGGGGGAGTACCATCGAGGTCAATCGTCTCTCCGCGGGTCTTGCAAACTTAGTCACGCCGACTTATAAGCAATCGCCTGACCAAATCCTTAAGCCGTAATAAAACCTCAGGTCAAGCACCAGTTGGCGTGTCTCCGAATGCAAATATGGCACACCCGTGTCCCAGATTGTTCCAAAACGAAACATATGGAACAGCGGTCAGGCAATTCCTTCCGCGGACCGCGGCCCACTTCACCAAGGAGCTTTCGCATCGACTGATGTGGAGGTTGTTGGGGCAAGGCCAAGACGCGATCCAAAGGAGCAGTCCGAGGTGGCAATCAACTGGGCGAAGAACCAGGCGTAACTTCGACCTGAAGTCGGAGTTGCATCGGCAGTTCGGACCGGATCTGATGCGGATCGGCGGCAGCGGGGTGATGACGGCACAAGTGATCTACGCGGAGTTAAGGACAGACGATCGCCTTCCCGAACGAAGGGGCGTTCGATAGTTGGCTGGCGTTGGCGCCGCAATGGGACATCTGCGGAGGCAAGGTATCAAACCCCGAATGCGATGCCCCGAGAATCAATGAGTTAAGCGAAGTTTCCAGGAGAGACCAAGGGGATATGGAGCAACGGGAAGAAGTAAGGAGGACGGGCGGAGCGTTGGCCTGAGCGAGCGGACGGGCCTGGGCGAACGTCGGTGGCGGGGACCGGCGCTGCGCGGCGAGAAGATAAGCAAGAAGCGGGTTGGGGTCTACGGGAGCGGAGGTGCGCTACACTACGCGGTGATGATACCTGAATGGCCGTCTCGCCCGAAGCGTCCGAGGGTGGAGAGGGCCGCGGACCTGGCGGGGCTGCCGCGGGCCTTCCGGCCGGAACCGCTGATTGCCGAGGAGATGAAGGAGTTCTACTCGGAATCGCTGGACAAGCGGCGTGGGCCTTATCAGCGGCGGGCCATCCGGGACGCTTTGATGGAGACCGCCGAACAGGGGTTCTTCTTCAAAGGCGTGGTCTACGGGAACCGGGGGACCGGGAAGTCGACCGAGATTAACCGGCTGCTGGCCGATCCGGCGATTGGGCGGCGGTTTGTAGTGATCCGGCTGGATGCGCTCGAAGAGTTGAATCCGCAGACATTCAGCGTGGCCGATGTGCTGCTGCTGGTATTCGCTAACCTCATCGAAGGGTGCCGGAAGCATTGCGAGAAACGGCGCGAGGCGTTCCACGAGGCGGATATCATGATCACCGATCTGCAACAAGTGATCGCGCCATTTTTTCCCGAGTTGCAGGATAGGGAACAGGTTGGCAAAACTACCGGCGGCGGCGCGGAAGTCAATCTCCTAGCCATGTTGAAGGCTAGTATTCGGGTGGAAGGGCAGCGCAAGACGGACGTGGTGGCGCGGCGCGAGACGCTGACGGAATTGAAAGCGGCGCTGGAACGGCAAATCAGCGTGGTAAAGGAACGTCTTCCGGACTACGAACTGCTCGTGGTGGGCGAGAACTTTGATAAAGAGGCGATTCCGCAGGCCTTGCTGGAAGATACCTTCGTCAAATATGCCGGCCTGCTCCGAGACTTGCGTCTGCATATGCTGTTCATGCTACCGGTGCCTTTCGTGTATGCCTACGGGGATGACCTGATCGCCTTTCGCCGTGAGGACCGGGTCGCGATTTACGATGTCCCGGTTTATACGGCGGAGCATAAAAAGGACGATGCGGGTTGTGGAGCGTTGATCGAGTTACTGGAGAAGCGTGCGGATATCCGTGAGATTTTGGCGCACGATGCACTGGAACTGCTGCTGCGGGCTTCGGGCGGCGACCTCTACCGGCTGTTTGCCATGATCGTGAAGTCAGGGCGATTGGCGCAATACCGGCACGAGGACGATCCGACATCCGAGCGCCGGGTCCTGCTGGGCGATGCGCAAACCACGGTACGAGAGCAGTTGGGGATTTTCCGGAACGAGTTGGGTAGCGGGCCGAACGAAGAGAAGCCGACCTGGGACGAGCAGCTTCAGAAGCTGCGCGCGATCTACGAGGACGACCCAGCGGCCAAGGTACCCAACCCGCCGCTGTACCGGCTTCTGCGGAAGCGCGCGGTTCTGTACTTCAACGGAACAGGGCGATACGGCGTGCATCCGATGGCGGTGGAGATTCTGCGGGAGCAGTTGGCGAAGGATACGACGTTTCAATATCGCGGCGGCGGCCTGGATCTGCGGCCGTGATGCGCGGGTCGGTGCCGTGGGTGGTGCGCGCCGTGCGGGATTGGGCGCGTGAGATCCGGCAGGGGATGGCGCTGGTGACGTACCGCTCGTTGGACGCGCGGGAGGCGGCGCTCAGCGAGCTGACCTACGCATTTCAATCCGACGGCTGGAAGACGGAAAGGCTGGAGTGCGGGCAAACGACCGCGGCGGATTTCGTGGCGCGGATCGGCAGGAGCACGGCGCAGGCGCTGTTTGTGCTGGATCCGGACCGGGTGCTGTTCGGCGACGACCAGAGGGCGCCTTTCTGGGTGAACTTTCACCGGGAGACGTTGGCGGAGCATTCGGGAGTGCAGATCTGGTGGATGATGCCGAATGCGGCAATCCGGTTCGGGCAGGAACTTCCGGACCTGGCGCGGTTCTTTCTGTTCCGTGAGGAATTAGCGGAAGAAGCGGCGGTGGCGGAGCGTGGGGCGGGGTTGGAGACGGCGCGCGAGCATGGTGCGGAAGGAGATTTGAAGCGCGCGCGCGATTTGCTGGAGCGGGCGCTGCGAGCGGGGGCGACGCCGAATGTGGATCGGGCGCGGGTGTGGTTGGAACTGGCGATTCCGGCACTCGATGAGTTTCTGAGGGCGAGGCGGGTGGAGGAGGGGCTGGCGGCGCTGCGGCGGGTTTCGGAGGTTGCCGGCGCGCCGGAGGACGCGATAAAGGACGCGGAGCGGCAGACCGCGGCCGGGGCGCTCTGGACGCTCTCGAATGTGTACCGGGAGAGCGGGCGGTTGGAAGAGGCTTTGGCACGGGCTGAGGAGACTGCGCAGATCTACCGGGGACTGGCGGAGCAGCAGCCTGGCGCTTTTGCGCCCGAGTTGGCTGGATCACTGAATAACTTGGCCAACGGTCTCGGCGACCTGGGTCGGCGAGAGGAGGCTCTGGCGCGCGCGGAAGAGGCCGCTCGGATTTACCGCCAACTGGCGCAGCAGCGCCCGGGCGGCTTCCTGCCCGAATTGGCGATCTCACTAAGCAATCTGGGCAACAGACTCACCGAACTGGGCCGGCGGGAGGAGGCTCTGGCGCAGGCTGAGGAAGCCGTTCGTCTCTACCGTCAATTGGCACGGCAGCGGCCGGATGCCTTTCTACGCGATTGGGCAGGGTCGTTGAATAATCTGGCCATGATGCTCAACAACCTGGGCCGGCGGGAGGAGGCTCTGGCGCAGGCCGAGCAAACCGCCCACATCTACCGCCAACTGGCGCAACAGCGTCCGGACGCGTTCCTGAAGGATTTGGCGAAGTCGTTGAGTAATCTGGCTATCACTCTCAGCAACCTGGGCCGGCGGGAGGAGGCTTTGGCACAGGCTGAGGAAGCCGCTAGTATCTACCGCCAGCTGGCGCAACAGCGCCCGGACGCCTTTCTGCCGGATTTGGCGATGTCATTGAATAACCTGGCCGTCAGTCTCAGCAACCTGGGCCGGCGGGAGGAGGCTCTGGCGCAGGCCGAGCAAGCCGCTCAGATCTATCGCCAACTGGCGCAGCAGCGCCCGGACGCGTTCCTGCCCGATTTCGCGGTGTCACTGAGTAATTTGGCCGCCGACTTCAGCGATGTCGGACGGCGGGAGGAGGCCCTGGCGCGCGCCGAAGAGGCGGTAAGCGTCCACCGGCAACTGGCGGAGAGACGGCCGGAGGCGTTCCTGCCCGATCTGGCAAGGTCCCTGAGTAATCTGGCCGCCGACCTCAGCGACGTGGGGCGGCGCGAGGACGCCTTGGCCCGCGCCGAAGAAGCCGTCGCCATCCGACGGCAACTGGCGGAAAACCGGCCGGAGGCCTTCGTGCCGGATTTGGCCCGGAGCCTCGCGGTTCACGGTTCTCTCCTGGCAGTGGACCGGCCGGGAGACGCGGCGAAAGAACTCGAAGAGGCCATGACGGCTCTGACTCCGTTCTTTGCACGGCTTCCGCAGGCGCATGCGCCGTTGATGCAGAGGATCCTGGACGACTATCGGCGGGCTGCCGCGGCGGCAGGCGGCGAACCTGACCCGGAGCTTCTGGCTCCGGTCGAAGCGGTGTTCAAGCGGTTGAACACAAAACCGGCGGAGTAGCGCTGTGCCATCACACGGCGACGGCTTTCAGCGACTTCACCCGATCGCGCAATCCGGCCGCTTTTTCGAACTCGAACTTGCGGGCGGCTTCGCGCATCCGCTCTTCCAGTTCGCCGATGAAGCGCTGGCGCTCTTCGGGGGTCAGGTTCTCCACCTCTTCGTCGCTTTCTAGCGGGACGGTCACGTAATCGCCTTCGGCGACGGCCACCAGGCTCATGTCGATGGGGCGCACGATGGATTGCGGGATAATGCCGTTGCGCTCGTTGTACTCCACCTGCACCTGGCGGCGGCGGCCGGTTTCGTCGAGGGCCTTCTTCATGCTGTCGGTCATCACGTCGGCGTAGAGAATGGCGTGGCCTTCCACGTGGCGGGCGGCGCGGCCCATGGTCTGGATCAGCGATCCCTGGGAACGCAGGAAGCCCTCCTTATCGGCATCCAGAATGGCCACCAGGGAGACCTCGGGCAGGTCGAGGCCCTCGCGCAGGAGGTTGATGCCGACCAGGACGTCGAACTCGCCGCGGCGAAGGTCGCGCAGGATCTTGATGCGGTCGAAGGTGGTGATTTCGGAGTGCAGGTAGCGGCAGCGGACGCCGACCTCGGAGTAATACTCGGCCAGGTCCTCGGCCATGCGCTTGGTGAGGGTGGTGACGAGCACCCGCTGGTTGGCTTCGGTGCGCTTGCGGATCTCGCCCAGCAGGTCGTCGACCTGGCCTTTCACAGGGCGGATTTCGACGGTGGGGTCTACCAGGCCGGTGGGGCGGATGATCTGCTCAACCACCACGCCGGCCGAGCGCGTCAGCTCATAGGGGCCGGGGGTGGCGGAGACGTAGATCACCTGGTTGACGCGGTGCTCGAATTCCTCGAAAGTCAGGGGGCGGTTGTCGAGTGCGCTGGGCATGCGGAAGCCGTGGGCCACCAGGACTTCTTTGCGCGAGCGGTCGCCGTGGTACATGCCGTGGAGCTGCGGGACGGTCTGGTGGCTTTCGTCGAATCAGGATGAGCGAATCGTGGGGCAGGTAATCGAGCAGGGTGGGCGGGGCCTCGCCGGGGAGGCGGCCGGAGAAGTGGCGCGAATAGTTTTCGATGCCGTGGCAGTAGCCGATCTCCTTGATCATTTCGAGGTCGAACATGGTGCGCTGAAAGAGACGCTGGGCTTCCACCAGCTTGCCCTGCTTTTCGAGTTCCTTGTGCCACCACTCCAGCTCGGTGCGGATGCTTTCCATGGCGCCGGCGCGGGTTTCTTCCGACATCACGTAGTGGGTCTTGGGGTAGATGGGGAGGCGGATGTAAGTTTGTTTGACCTGGCCGAGCAGCGGGTCGATCTGGGAGAGGCTTTCGACTTCGTCGCCCCACATTTCGATGCGATAAGCGTTGTCTTCGTAAGTGGGATAGATTTCGATGACGTCGCCGCGGACGCGGAAAGTGCCGCGGCAGAAATCGATGTCGTTGCGCTCGTAGAGGATTTCGACCAGCTTGGAGAGGATAGCGTTGCGCGAGATCTTCTGGCCCTTTTCGAGCATCAGCAGCATGCCGTAATAGGCTTCGGGTGAGCCGAGGCCGTAAATGCAGCTTACGCTGGCGACGATGACACAATCGCGGCGCTCGAAGAGCGACTTAGTAGCGGAGAGGCGCAACTTATCCAGCTCGTCGTTGATGGTGGCTTCTTTCTCGATGTAGACGTCGCTTGAAGGAATGTAGGCTTCGGGCTGGTAGTAATCGTAGTAACTGACGAAGTACTCAACGGCGTTATCGGGGAAGAAGGACTTGAACTCGTGATAGAGCTGGGCGGCGAGGGTTTTGTTGTGGGCCAGGACGAGGGCGGGGCGGCGGACGGCCTCGATGACCTTGGCCATGGTGAAGGTTTTGCCAGAGCCGGTGACGCCCAGGAGGACCTGGTGCTGCTCGCCCTCGCGGACGCCGCGGGTGAGTTCAGCGATGGCATTTTCCTGGTCGCCGCGAGGGCGGTAGTTGACGGCCAGCCGGAAGCTCATAATTTCAGGGTGGCACAGATTGCGGACAGGGTGTGACCTGGATGATCTCGACGGGCGCGTCAGGTTTTTCCGCGTGCCGTCACAGCTTCATCCGCTCCAGCTTGCGGTACAGGGTCTTGCGTTCGATGCCCAGGATTTGGGCGGCCTTGCTCTTGTTGCCGCCGGTCGCTGCCAGGACGCGGCGGATCTGCTCCTCTTCGGCGTCGGCCAGGGTCTCTACCGGCTTCTCGCGCGACTCCATGGCGGTGAGGGCGTTGTGCACGCCGTCGGCGTCGATGCGGTCGGCCAGGATGACCAGGCGCTCCACCATGTGCTGCAACTGGCGGACGTTGCCGGGCCAGGTGTAATCCTGGAGTGCTTCCAGGCCGGATTTCGTCAGCGGCACCTCGCGGGCGTAGCGGGCGGTGTACTTGTTGACGAAGAAGCGGGCCAGGATGGGGATGTCGCCGCGCCGCTCGCGCAGCGGGGGCATGAAGATACGCACGGTGTTCAGGCGGTACCAGAGGTCTTCGCGGAATTTGTCCTCATCCACCAGGCGCTGCAAGTCCTTATTGGTGGCGGCGATTACCCGCACATCCACTTCGCGGGAGCGCGAGGCGCCCACCGGGCGGATTTCGTGGCCCTCCAGGAAGCGCAACAGGGCCAACTGAAAATTCATGTCGATTTCGCCGATTTCGTCCAGGAACACGGTGCCGCGGTGGGCCGCCTCGAAGACGCCCACGCGATCCTTATCGGCGCCGGTGTAAGCCCCGCGCACGGCGCCGAACAACTCGCTTTCGAGCAGTGAGGAGGTGATGGTGCCGCAATCCACCGTGGCGAAGGCCTGGCTTCTGCGGCGGCTGTTGCGGTGGATCATGCGCGCCACCACTTCCTTGCCGCTGCCGGTTTCGCCCTCGATCACCACCGTGGCATCGGTATCGGCGGCCTTGGACACGATCTTGTAGATTTCGACCATGGCCGGGGAAAAACCGATCACCTCGGTCTCCGGCATTTCCTCCTCTTCGGCTTCATCTTCCTGCTGGTTGCGCGAGGCTTCGGCGCGCTCGATGGTGTCGGTGAGGACGTCCAGGTCGAAGGGCTTGGCAATGTAATCGAAGGCGCCGCCGCGGGTGGCAGCCATGACGGTTTCCACGGTGCCGCGGCCGGTCATCAGGATGACGGAACAGTGGGGGTCCTTCAACTTGGCCGCGTTGAGCACGTCGAGGCCAGTGCGCTCGTCCACGTAGATATCCGAAATGACAATGGGATAGGCGGTGCCGTCCAGCCGGCGGATGGCTTCGCCGGTGGTCGAGACCGCGTCCACGTTGTAGCCCTTTTCCTCCAGGGCCACCTGGATGGTGAACTGCAACGCCGGATCGTCTTCCACTAACAGTAGTCTCTGCATTTAACGTCGTTCCGCGGGGCCCGCGGGGCGCCCCACAACTGCCGGGACCGGAGGATGGCCTGCCGACGCCGCAGGGCGCGCCGCGGCGGGCAGGACCAGGGTAAAACACGACCCGGCACCCGGCTGGCTGGTGACTTCAATCTCACCCCCGTGCTGCTCCACGATCTGTTGGACGATGGAGAGGCCGATTCCGGTGCCGGCTTCTCCGGATTCTTCCGCTTTTTTGGTACGGTAAAATTTCTGGAAGACCTGCTTGACCTCCTTCTGGTCCATGCCAATGCCCTGGTCCTTGACGGCAATGCGGATATCGCCGCCATCTTTCCAGACGGATACGGTCACCTGGGTCTGCTGGGGCGAGTACTTGACGGCATTCGTAAGCAGATTGTAACAGGCGTATTCCATCAGCTCGCGGTCGCCGGTGATTTGCAGGGCGGCGGGCACCGGGTCGAGCGCGATGCCGATCTGTTTGCGTTCGGCCAGCGGCTGTGTGCGGTCCACGCAAACCTGGACCATCTCGTTGACCGGAATGGCCTCGTGCTTTAACTCCATCTGGCCGGCGGAGAGGCGCTCGACGTTCAGGAAAATCTCCACCATGCGGGCCAGGCGCTTGGATTCGGAGTTGATATTCTGGGTGATCTGCTTGCGCTTCTCCTCAGTGAGGGGATAGCGCGAAATCAGGTCGCTGGACGCTTGAATGGTGGAGAGCGGCGTGCGCATCTCGTGGGTTACGAAGTGGATGGCCTGCTGGTAGCGGGCCTTATCGGCCTCGCTACGGCGCAGGTTGCGGCGCACCACCAGGTGGTAATATCCTGCCGCGCAGACACAGCCGAGCACGGCAGGTCCCAGCGACAGGGAGGCTGCGAAGACCACGCCACGCTGGAAGAAGAAGTAGGGCGTGAGGCCGGCCGCCACCAGGATCAGGACCGAAGCGGCGTAGGCCATCCAGCCCGGCAGATAGCGGAAGGCCAGGCCCGCCGCGGCCACAAAACCCGCCGCGAAAAACAGCATCAGGTACTCGGGGGCGGTGGAGAGGAACAGGCCGTTGGCCATGGTTTCGAAGGCCTCGGCGTTGATCTCGATTCCGCTGGTGGGTTGGACGCTGCCGTTGGTGAGCGGGGTGGCCAGGCGGTCGTGCTCGGTGGCCGCGGTGGCGCCTACAAACACCACCTTGCCGGCAAACTGCATGGCCAGTTCCGGATGGTCCAGCAGGCTGTCCAGGGGGATGCGGCGGATGGGCTGCTCGGGCCCCGCGAACCGCACCCGCATCAGGCGCCCTTCGGAGTAGCCGCCCTCGCGGTAATAGGCGGGAATGGTGGTGTCGCCCACTTTGAGGGAGGAGGGATAGATTTCTTCGATCTGCTGGACGCCGCGGCTCAGGCGGAAGGCTTCCAGCGAAAGGGCCCACTTCCGCTCGGGCGGCGGTGCATGGTGTTTCTCCAGGGGGATGGCGCGGACCACGGCGTCGCCATCGTCGAGACGGACACTGACGTGGCCGATGGCCGTATCGGGCTGAACGAATTCGGGCAGCGGCTCTTCGAAACCGTCGGCAAGCAGGTCGCTGGCCAGCACCAGGTTGTGGATGGGCCGAAGTGCTCTGGCCAGGGCGGCGTCCACGGGGCCGGCTTCGCGGTCCGAGAGGATCACGTCGATCACCACGGCCCTGGGCTTGCCGGCGTTCACCAGTGGGAGCGCTTCGGCGAGCATGCCCCGCAGGTTGGGGACGCCGCCGCGTTTCTGGAGGGTACGCTCGTCGATGGCCAGAATCACGGAATGCTTGGGCCAGGGCTGGGGCTTGGTGGTGCTGAAGATGAAATCGTAAGCCCAGTTGTCGAGCGAGCCGCCAAAGTAGAAACTGGCCCAGGCGGACACCATCAGCGCCAGACACAAAAGCCCGACATACGCCGCCGAACGCCGCCAGCCCCGTCGCTCCATCTCTATTCAGTATAGTGGCAGGGCCGGCGGGTCTGGCGCGGGGCGGCGATGGGGGTTACTGGTAACTGACCACGGCTCCCGTAGTGGTCAGCGCTGAGAATGTGGAGGCCACTGTTCCGCCCGCAGTCAAAGGAGCCGTGAACGTTGCCGCCGCCGGCTCCGTATAGACCCCCAAACTCCCCGAACCCGTCCCGGCCGAAACGGCGCTCGTCGATACCTTCGGCAACAGCGTCAGTACTGACGGCGCCACCGTAAACGTCCCCTCTCCGGCGGTAGTCTGGCAGAGGAACTCCGCCGTAGTGGTTACGGCGGTCGATCCGCTCCCCGTGGTGGAAGTCGAAACGCCGAAAATTTCGACCACGTCGGGCGCGTTGCCGCCCGTCCAGTTGATGGTCACTCCCGCGCTCTCGGTCACCGTGGCGGGTAGCGCGCCGGTAACCGTCAGCGGCGCCAGGGTAAGGGACGTGTTGAACGCACCTACATCCTTTCCGCCCGCGCCGGCCAAGGTATAAGTGCCCGCCACAATAACGCCGTTGGGAGGGTTTTGCAGGCCGGTGAAGCCCGACTCTCCCAGCGTTTTCGAGTAAATGTTGTTGGTTTCCGTCAGGGCCTCGTTGGTGATGTTCGAGCCGCTGGGGCCATTCAGGGTGACCGTTCCGGCGTCCAGAGTCGTCGACACGCCTCCCGCCAAAACTGTCCCGGTCCCCGACCCAGTCCCCGTGCTCGTAAACTGATACACCGTACACGCCCCAATAGTGGTGGTGGTATAGTTTCCCGGCACAGCAACCACACTCGACGACGTTGCCGACGACAATTCGAACCCGGTGAGCTGCGAGAACGATCCGCTGGCCAAAGAGTCGGTTTCGTTGGTACCGGACACTGCCTCGGTGCTTTGTATGATCTCGAAAGCGCCGGTGGTAAAGGTCCCTCCCTGATCCAGGTTCTCGAGCTGTGCAGTGGTTAGACCGGGATACACGCAGGCGGTAGCCGAGGAACTCGGCGCTATGGAGAGCGTGGTGGCGCTGCTGGTTCCATTGCCCTCCATAATCTGCAAGGTCACCGCGCAGCCGGTGGTGATGTTTGAGGGCAGGGTGAAAGCAATCTGATCGAGGCCCGAAGCTCCTGGCGTGCGTCCAGCGTAGAGCGGCGTAATGGTGGTCCCGCCCACGATCGCCTGCACGTTGGAGAAGGTGTAACCCGCGTTAGGTACGGGGTTGTTATCGGCAAACGGCACGGGGCCGAGTCCGGTGCCATAGACCACCACGGTGTCTCCGGGATGAGCCGGCTCAATGGCCGTTCCGGCGACCGTGCCGGTGGTCAGGCGGATTAGATTGTACGATGGGAGGACTTGAGCTGCGGCCAGCCCGTTCCCGGTGGAATCCTGCGTGATGATGCCGGGCTTACTCGCCACCACTTGGGCCGCGAAGCCCGTGCTGGTGCTGCCGGCGTAGGTCACCGTCACGTTGTAGGCCCCTGGAGCCACGGTGGAAGGCAGGATGGCGGCGAGCTGGTTCACGCCGTTTTCAAGGTAGGTGTAGATGAGGTAAGCCCCGGTTGACGCTCCGGACGCGGGCGTAAAGGTGATGGAGGTCCCGCCGGTGGCAGTAGAGGATGTGGGGAGGGGATAACTGAGTGAGGTGTAGCCGCTGGCGCTGAGGTTGCTTCCCTTGACGACGAAGATGCTGCCTTGGGCGATGTTCGCGGTATAGCTGGCGGCATCGAGAACGGCGGTAATAGTGGGCGGCGGAGCGCTGACCGTGCCGCCGGTAGTGATGGTGCCGGAGCCGGTGAAGCCTAGAGTAATGCCCGTGGAAGATATGCCCCCAGTCCCAGAGAGAGACGGGAATGACCCAGTGTCGCCGCTGTAACTCCCCAAGGCGCTGGTAACGGTCGCGGATCCAGCACCGGAGCCGGTGGACAGAATCGTAGCCAGCGGCAATGTCAGGTTTCCCGCCAGCGTGCCTTGCTTCAACGTCAGACTATAAGGGACAACCGCACTGGAACTCTCCAGCTCCGATAAAGGAATCGTCGCACTAAACGTCCCACTGTCAGTGATTCCTCCCGTCAGCGTTGCGGTCCCCGTGGCGGTATAGCCGGAGGCGGATGCCGCGACGGTCGCGTTCACCGATAGATTGACCGTCAAAGTCGCCGCTTGGGCGGCTGCGCACAGCAGTAGCGTCGTGAAAACTCGTAGCATTCTTCTCCTCCTTGATAGAACGCCGAAGGCGCGTTCCGATAGAACGCGAGGGCGCGTATCCCCGCATCGCGCCGCGGTCCATTATAGAACTGTACTCTGCCAAACCGGCTTTTGCTACCGGCTATTAGTACGAAAACGCACAGAATCTTTTGAGCAGTCTCACCGTTGGCTCAGACCGCCGTCGACCGCGAGCAACTGTCCGGTGATGAAGTTGGTGGCCTGGAGGAAGTAGAGCACCGCGCTCGGCGATCTCGTCGGGCGTGCCGCCGCGGGCGGCGGGGGTGGCGGCGATCAGGGCGCGGCCTTCGGCATCGATGTCCTCGAAGGGGATTACGCCGGGCGCGACGGAGTTCACCGTGATCTGCGGGGCGAAGGCCTTCGCCAGTGCGCGGGTGAGCATGATGACGCCGGCCTTAGAGGCGCAGTAGTGGGCGTGGTTGGCCCACGGGCGGATGCCGCCAAGGGAGCTGATATTGACGATGCGGCCTCCGCCAGAGAGGCGCATGAGGCGGGCGCCCTGCTGGCAGCAGAAAAACACGGCTTTGAGGTTGACCGAGTGGATGAAGTCCCAATCGCGCTCGGTGATGGCGAGAGGGTCGAAAGCGGAGAAGCGGGCGGCGTTGTTGACGAGGCCATCCAGGCGGCCGAAGTGCGATTGGACCTCGGCGAACAGGCGGACGATCTCGGGCACGCTCTCTAGGTTGGCCTGGAACAGAGGCGCCCCGCCGCAGGCTGCCGCCGTCTCCCGCGCAGCTTCCGCCGAGCGGCCGTAGTGGATGGCCACGGAGTAACCTTCCTTGTGCAGGCGCAGGGCGATGCCGCGGCCGATGCGCTTGGCGGCTCCGGTGACGAGGACTACTTTCTCAGACAAGGGGATGCTCCTTTGGGGGAGGGTTATCGAATTGGCCACGAATGAAAACAAGACATAAAAATCTTGTCTTATCAGCGTTCATCCGCGTTCATCAGCGGCCAATGCTTTGGTGCCCGCCAAGGAGAATTGGCCGCTGATGAACGCCGATGAACGCTGATAAGAATACATCTTTTCCTTTTAACCTACGGCGGCTTGGGCCTGTTCTTGGGTTGGGACCTCGTGCGTCGCTGCAGGCAGGCGGCCAGTCAGGTTCGCCCAGGCCCAGAAGATCGCGGTGGTGGAGCTGAGCGCGCCGGCGGCGGCGCCGATGGTCCGGGGGTCCCAGTAGGTGGACGCCACTCCCGCTGCGGCCATCGATAAGAGCATCACACACCATTGCACGCTATCCATGGTCGAAAACACCCGGCCGCGCAGGTGGTTCGGGACGATGCGCATCAACTGCCACATATTCAATACCGAGCTGACGCCCACGCCGGCCCGCGATAAGGCAATGAACACCAGCGCCCAGGTAAAGCTGCGCGCCTGGCTAAACAGGATATAAGATCCGCCGTGCACGATGTAGCAGATGGAGATGGTCCGCTTGTAATTGGTGAAGCTCAGGCGGCGGCCGATGGTATAAGCCACCACGCCGCCGCACAGCAGCCCGACGCCGGCGAAGCCCCAGACCATGCCCAGGCCGGCCGGTCCGCGGTTGAAGACCAGCTCGCCAAACACCGTAAACAGCACCTGCGCGGCGCCTCCGCCGGTAGCCCAGCCGATGTTGACCATCAGTAGGCCCATCACCAGCGGCACGCTGCGCATATAGCGCAGGCCCTCGGCGTACTCGTGCCACGGCCGGACTTTGTCCGCGGCTGCGACGGCCTTGCGGGGCGCGCGGAACCCGAGGCCCGGCAGGAACAGGCGCGAAATGCACAGCGCCGAAACCAGGAACGACGCGGCATTGCCGGCGAAGGCCCACCCGTAGCCGAATTGCATGACACTGGTGCCGCCCAGGAAAGTGCCGATGGCCAGCGTGGTCCAGGCGGTGGTCTGGGTGAGCGAATTGGCGGTGTGCAGCTCTTCCTGGGTGGCGATAGACGGCAGAATGGCCGCGCGGCCGGCGGTGAAGAAGGGCGAGGCCGCCATCAGCACGGCGCTCAGCGCATAGAGCAGCCAGGTGTCGTGGCGGTGCACCGTAAGGATGAAAAGAGCTGCCACCACGGCACGCACTAAGTCGCTCGCCACCATCACCCATTTGCGGTTGAGGCGGTCGAGCACGATGCCCGCCAGCGGCCCCACCAGGATGGCCGGAATGGCGCGCGAGAGCATCACGCCGCTCACTACCAGGCCGGACCTGGTGTGGGCCACCGCCAGGCTGAAGACGGCGATGTTATTGAAGTGGTCGCCGATCTCGCTGACCACCTGCCCGATCCACGTGTAGCGGTAGTTGCGGTTGTCGCGCAGCAGCGGGACAAAGGCGTTCAACTTACGGTTTCCTCCCGCACCGTGATGCCGCGCAGATAGTCGCGGTCGAGCGCATAGCCGAAACCGGGCGCATCGGAAACTTCGATGGTGCCGCGCGGGGTGGTCTCCACCGGCGGCTGAATGATGTCGCGCTTCCAGTAGCGCCGGCTGGCCGAAACATCGCCCGGCAGCACGAAGTTCGGCAGCGTGGAGAGCGCGATGTTATGCGCCCGGCCCACGCCGGCTTCCAGCATGCCGCCGCACCATACCGGGATTCCGGCGGCCTGTGCCACGTCGTGAACCTTGCGAGCCTCGGCAAATCCTCCCACGCGCCCCAGTTTGATATTGATGATGCCGCAGGCGCGGAGTTTCACCGCTTGGGCGGCATGGTGCGCCGAGCGAATGCATTCATCCAGGCAGATGGGCGTTTGCAGTTGGGTTTGCAGTTCGGCGTGATCGATGATGTCGTCGTTGGCCAGCGGCTGCTCGATCATCATCAGGTAATAGTCGTCCAGCTTGCGCAGGTGGGCCGCATCGGCCAAGGTGTAAGCCGAGTTGGCGTCGGCCATCAGCTTGATGGAAGGAAAGCGCTCGCGGACGCGGCGCACCACGTCCACATCCCAGCCGGGCTTGATCTTGATCTTGATACGCTGGTAGCCATCGGCCAGCTCATGGGCGATTTTTTCCAGGAGCTGCTCCACCGAATCCTGAATGCCGATGGAGACGCCGCAGGGGATTTCGCGGCGCGCGCCACCGCCGATCTGCTTCCAGAGCGGCACGCCGGCGCGGCGCGCTTCCAGGTCCCATACGGCGGTTTCCAGGCCGCCGCGCGCCATGCGGTGGCCGCGGATGTGCGCCGTGAGGGGCGCCACATCCGCGGCGCTCTGTAAGTCGCGGCCCAAAACCCGCGGGGCCACATACTCGCGCAGGATCAGCCAGGCCGATTCGGTCCACTCCTCGTTGTAAAACGGGTTCTCCCCCACGGTAACTTCGCCCCAGCCGGCGGCGCCTTCGCTTTCCACCTCCACCAGGATGATGTTGCGCTCGTAAGTGCGGGAAAAGCTGGTCTCGAAGAAATGCACCAGGGGCATGCGGATTTGCCGCAGAGTAATCCGTTCCAGCTTCATTGCCAAGGCTCCAGTAAGTAAGTTCCTTCCGATTGGCCGCGCGCAAATCCGGTAACTGCCAGGCCGCGCGAGAAAGCGTCGAGGAGCTTCTGCCCATTGGATTGCTGGATCAGGCGCGCGCGCGCAGGATCTTGCTGCCGGATTTTGGCGATATCCGCCGGATAGGCCACGCTTTCGGCGGCCCCGTGGGCCAGCGGCTCGCCCGCCAGTACCGACCGCACGCGCTCGGAATCGATCCACCACTCGGCCGTGCAGCGGTCGGTGGGAAGGCCTCCGTGCAGCGGGCTGGCAGTTACGCCGTACGAATTCTCGGTGTAGCGGCGCACGATGGCGCCCAGTTTTTCGATATTGAGGAAGGCGTTTTTCAGCTCCATGGGGTCGAAGGTCCACTCGATCAGACGGATGCCGCGGCTGAGCGCCTCATCGCGTTGCATGAGTTTCAGGCGCCGCCCGAGGCCCTCATTGCGGTAAGCCGGCAAAACCCCCAACATATGGCTGTGCAGATAAGTCATACCTCCCGGCTTGATTCCCGGAATAGCGAAGCAGAAGCCGGCCATCGTGGCGCCGTCGAAAGCGCCGAAGACGTGGCCGCCGATCCTGGTAACCACCACCAGAAACCGCAGGGGGAGCAGCTCGATATCGGCGAAGCTCCAGATGGTCTGCTGCAATTGCAGGACCTCTTCGAACTCGGAAAGCGCGAATAACTGCCGGAATTCAATCATTGGTGCGTGGCGTTCCTCTCTTGGCCTCCTCCCAGAGTTCTTCCATTTCGTCGATGCCGGTATCTTCCAGGCGTTTGCCCTGCTCCGCCAGGCGGCGCTCAATGTGGCCGAAGCGTGCGCGGAACTTGGCGTTGGTCTTGCGCAGAGCCTGCTCGGCATCCACTTTCACGAAGCGCGCCAGGTTCACCAGCACGAAGAGCATGTCGCCCAGCTCATCTTCCAGTTCGGTGGGCGATCCCGAGCGGCGGGCCTCGGCGAACTCGGCCAGTTCTTCATCCAGCTTGGCGATCACCTGTTCGGCATTCTGCCAGTCGAAGCCCACGCCGGCGGCGCGCGACGTAATCTGCTGCGCCTCCACCAGCGCCGGCACGGCTCGCGGCGCCGAATCCAGCAGGCCGGCTTCCTTGCCCTGCTTTTGTTTCTCGGCGGTCTTCACCTCGCCCCAGATGCGCTTCACATCCTCGGCGGTGCGCGCGGTTTCGTCACCGAACACGTGCGGATGGCGGCGGATAAGCTTGGCGTTGATGGCGTCGAGGGTGTCGCCGATCGAGAAGCGGCCCTCCTCGGCGGCGATCTCGCCGTAGAAGACCGCCTGCAGCAGAAAGTCGCCCAGCTCCTCGGCGAGGCCGGGCCAGTCGCGGCGGTCGATGGCGTCCAGCACTTCGTAGGTCTCCTCCAGCGTGTAGGGCTTGATGGAATCGAAGGTCTGTTCGCGATCCCAGGGGCAGCCGCCGGGAGCGCGCAGGCGTGCCATGATCTCGACAAGCTTCTGGAACTTTTCGCCGGCAGTGCTCTCGATTTTCATAGTTGGGAGGAGCGGTTTTCCTCAGGGTAACATGCGGCATCGGACAGCGATGGAAGGGGGCCTTTCTTCACGGCCTCTCCTGGCCGGGGGGCGTCCGAAGGCCGCGGAGATTACGTGGAGAAACCATGCGAACCGCGATTCCGGTGTAACCTGGCCTGTCTGCACGCCTCGGCGGTGAGGCCACGGCCCCGGCATGATAAACTCCCAACATGCCGCAGCCGCCGAGCCAGCCCGTCCCGGATGATCCGCCTCCCTTTTTGGGGACCTGGCGCCGCGTCTATATCGGCGTGTTGCTGTATCTGGTGGTGGTGATCGTCATCTTCTATCTCTTTACGCGGGCCTACCGATGAGACCGATCGACTGGATTGTCCTGGTCGCCTCGCTGGTCTCGATCGTCTCTTACGGCCTTTACCGCAGCCGCGGCAGCAATACGGTGGACCGCTACCTGCTGGCCGGCAAGACCATGCCGTGGTACGCCATGGCGCTTTCGATTATGGCCACGCAGGCCAGCGCCATCACCTTCATTTCCACCACCGGCCAATCCTATGCCGATGGCATGCGTTTCGTCCAGGCCTATTTCGGACTGCCCATCGCCATGGTGATCATCTGCGCGACGGTGGTGCCCATCTTCCACCGCACCCGCGTCTACACGGCGTACGAGTACCTGGAGAAGCGCTTCGATTCGAAGACCCGCACCCTTGCCAGCGTGATTTTTCTGTGCCAGCGCGGCCTTTCCGCGGGCCTCACGATCTACGCGCCCGCCATCGTGCTTTCCATCATCCTGGGATGGCCCGAACGGCTGACCACCTTTTTCATGGGCGCCGTGGTGGTGAGTTATACGGTGCTGGGCGGCATCAAGGCGGTCACCTGGTCGGATGTGCAGCAGATGTGCGTGATTTTTCTCGGCCTGATCGTGGCGCTGGTTACGGTGATTGTGCTGCTGCCTTCTTCGGTCTCCTTCTCCGACGCGGTGTACCTGGCGGGCGCCGCCGGGCGGCTGAACGCGGTGACTACGCATTTCGACTGGAACGACCGCTTCAACCTGTGGAGCGGACTGATCGGCAGCACTTTTCTCTTCCTTTCGTATTTCGGATGCGACCAGTCGCAGGTGCAGCGCTACCTCACGGGCCGCTCGATCGCGCAGAGCCGCCTCAGCCTGCTGTTCAACGCGGTCGCCAAGATTCCGATGCAGTTTTTCATTCTGTTCATCGGGGCGATGGTGTTCGTGTTCTACCTGTTCATCCAGCCGCCCATGCTGTTTCAGCATGCGGAGCTGAGCCGCATCCAATCCGCCTCCGAGTACCAGGAGCTTTCCGGCGAATACCAGCACGCCTTCGATGCCCGCCGCGAATCGGCCCTGGCGGTGGCCGCCGCGCACCACGCCGGCGATTCCGCCGCGGAGCGCAGCCGTATCGCCGACTATCGCGCCGCCCAGGGGCAGATGGACAATACCCGCGACCGGGCCTCGCGCCTGGTCGACGCAGATGGGCGGCGAGAAGGACTTCCACGATACCAACTATATTTTCCTGTCGTTCGTGACCCGCTATCTGCCGGCCGGATTGGTGGGGCTGGTGATCGCGGTGATTTTCGCCGCCACCATGTCGGCCAGCTCGGGCGAGATCAATTCGCTGGCCACGGTCTCGGTGGTGGACCTGTATAAGCGGCACTTCCGGCGCGGCCAATCGGACCACCATTATTTAATGGCCTCGCGATGGGCCACGCTGTTCTGGGGCGTTTATGCCGTGGCGTTCGCCGGATGGGGCAAGAAATTGGGGTCGCTGATTGTGGCGGTGAACGTGGTGGGGTCGCTGTTCTACGGCTCGCTGCTGGGGTGCTTCGTGGTGGCGCTGGGCTTCCGGCGGGTGCGCGGGACGGCGGTTTTCTGGGGTATGCTGGCGGGCGAGGCGTCGGTCTTCTGGGCCTTCTTCCGAACCGGGATGTCGTACCTGTGGTACAACGCGCTGGGCTGCGGAGTGGTGGTGCTCACCGCCCTGATGCTGACTTACCTGGCGCCCGGAGAAGCTTCCGCCACACCAGCCAGCCCGCCAGCGCGATAACCGCCGCCAGGGTGGCCCACAGCAGGTAACGGTGGATGTTTTGCTCCACCGCTTCCCAGCGGTCTCCCAGAAAATAGCCCAGGCCGACGAAGGTGCATACCCACAGGCAGGCGCCGCTATAGGCAAACAGGGCAAACGGCCGCATTTCCAGGCCGCTCATGCCGGCGGCGTAGGCCGTCAGGTGGCGCACTCCCGGAACGAAGTAGCCGAAGGTCAAGCCCCAGTGGCCCACGCGCTGGAACCAGGCGTGGGCGTGGTTGACGTGCTCTTCGGTTATATGCACGTAGCGCCCGTAGCGATGGATGAGCGCCAGCCCGAAGGTGCGCCCCAGCCAATAGCTGATGGTGATGCCGCACATGCTGCCGGCCAGCGCCGCAGCCAGAGCCAGCGGCAGGATAAAGGTGCCGCGCGAGACCAGGTATCCGCTGAACGCGAGCAGCGTTTCATCGGGTGCCGGCAGGCCCACAATGCCCAGCGCCAGGAGGCAGAAGATAGCCCCGTAGCCGTAGTGCGTGATCCAGGTGAGGATCTGGTGTCCCATGGTCTCCCAGTGAGGCCTGCTTGTTGACGGGAAGGCACGGAGGCGCGGACAAAGAAGCGAAGAGGAGTTCTACGTTCTCCGCGTGGTTCCCTCCGCGTCTCCGCGCCTCCGCGTCAAATCGCCGGGCCTCTCTAACACCGCTGCCGGCCCCGTAGCCCGGAAGCGTCACACTACGCGGAGAAACTCTCAGGTTTTTTCTCCGCGTTTTCTCAGCGTTCTCCGCGGCTCTGCGGTGAACCCGTGGCCACTCTACACCACCAGCGCCGCGATCTCCACCGGGCTGCGGTTGCCGGCCACCACTACGATGCCGCTTTCGGTCACGTAGTGATGCGCCCGGTCGCGTTCCAGGTCGTAACCGATGGTGGCATCCTCGGGCACCCGCACGTTCTTATCCAGGATGGTTCGCCGCAGCTTCGCGCGCCGCCCGATGTCGCAATTGTCGAGGATCACGCAATCTTCCACCAGCGCGCCGGCATGCACCCGCACACCGCGGCCCAGCACCGAATTTCGCATCACGCCGCCCGAAAGGATGCAGCCGCCGGAAACAATCGAGTCGATGGCCTGCCCGCGGCGGTTCTCCTCGTCGAAGGTGAATTTGGCCGGCGGATCGGGATAGCTGGTGGTGCGCAGGGGCCAATCGCGGTTGTACAGGTTCAACGCCGGGCTCACCGCGCGCAGGTCCATGTTGGCTTCGTAGTAGGCGTCGATGGTGCCCACATCGCGCCAGTAGGGAACCGCGTCGGGCGGCTCTCCGGGGATGCGGTTGGTCTGGAAATCGTAGGCGTACATCTCCGATTTGCCGGCCAGGCGCGGCAGAATATCGCGCCCGAAATCGTGGTTGCTGTTGGCTTCGTCGGCATCGTCGTGCAGCAGCCGCAGCAGCGTGCGGGTGGAGAAGACGTAATTGCCCATGGAGGCGTAGGACGCGCTCGCCGTCGCCGGGCATGGTGGGAGCGTCGGGGTTCTTCTCGTGGAAGGCCAGAATGTGTCCGTCCTCGGAGGCCTCGATCACGCCGAACTCGACGGCGTGCCGGCGGTGTACGGGGATGGCGGCCACCGTCACCTCGGCGCTCTTCTGCACGTGGTACTCGATCATGCTCATGACGTTCATGCGGTAGATGTGATCGCCGCCGAAGATCGCCACCACGTGCGGGTCGGATTGCTCCACCAGGTTGATGTTCTGGTAAATCGCGTCCGCAGTGCCCTGGTACCAGGTCTCGCCGGCCGAGCGCATCTGCGCCGGCACGGGGATGATGAATTGCGATTTCAGCAGGCCGCCGAACTGCCAGCCCTCGCTCATGTGCTGCAACAGCGACTGGCTGCGGAACTGCGTCAGCACGTAGACCGAGTAGATTCCGGAGTTGATGAAATTACTGAGGACGAAATCGATAATGCGATATTTGCCGCCGAAGGGAACCGCCGGCTTAGCGCGTTCCTTGGTAAGCGGGTACAGCCGGGTACCCTTCCCGCCGGCCAGCACGATGCCCAGCACTCGTATACGCATAGGTGGTCAAGCCATATTGTTCCACAATTCGCCGCAGTGGTATGCCTGCTTTCCAAAAAATACGCCGAATCGGCGCGGCGCGGCGTGCTATTGGATTAAGGTATGCCCGAAACGGAATTGCGCCACGCCGCCGCCTTCGAGTGTGCCGCGGTGATCGGAACCGGCATGATGGGGCCTGGAATCGCGCTCACGCTGGCGCTGGGAGGCGTACCGGCTACCATCGTCAGCCGCACCGCCGAAGGCGCCGCGCAGGGCCTCGCAAGGGCCCGCGCCCAGGCGCATTTCCTGGCCGGTTGCGGGCTGGCCGAACCTGCCGCGGCCGAACGTGCGGAAAGCCTGCTGGCCGCGAGCGCTGGCTTCGAGGAAACCATCGCCGCCGCGGACCTGGTGGTGGAGTCCGGCCCCGAAGACCTGGAGTTCAAGCGGCAGCTCTTCGCGCGCCTGGGATCTTTGGCCAGGCCGGAAGCGGTGCTGGCCTCCAACACTTCCGGGCTGAGCATCACCGCCATCGCCGGCGGCTGCGCGCGGCCCGAGCGGGTCCTGACCACGCATTTCTGGAACCCGCCCCATCTGATGCCGCTGGTGGAGATTGTGATGGGCACAAGGACCGCGCGGCCGACCGCGGAAGCCGTGCGCGAACTGCTGGCCGCCTGCGGCAAGACGCCCGTGGTGGTGCAGAAGGATCGCCCTGGGCAACTGGGCAACCGGCTGCTGATGGCGCTGGTGCGTGAAGCGGCGTATATCGTCGCCGAGGGCATCGCTTCAGCCGACGACGTGGATACGGTGGCCAAAAACGGCTTCGGCCTGCGCCTGCCGGCCTACGGCATTCTGGAACACCAGGATATGGTTGGGCTGGACTTGGGCCTGCGGGTGGCGGAATATGTGGCGCCCGACCTCTTTAACGAGCCGCGCGCCCCCGAGTATTTCCGCGGCTTGGTGCGCCATGGCAACCTGGGCGCCAGGACCGGGCACGGATTCTACGACTGGACCGCCAAGAGCGCCGCCGAGGTCGCCAGAATTCGCGACGAGTTTCTGGTGGAGGTGCTGCTCTACCGCCGCCGGAACCGGGCCGGTCGGACGGTGCCGCAGGGGCCGGCCATCGGGGAATCACCCGACTAAGACTTTTCTCCACTTCGGCCGATTAGAGAGATGTCTGACGTTTACAGTCACATGATCTCAATCATCGGAATTGTCATCGTATTTGGGGCGATCGTCGGCGGCTTCCTGATGGAGCATGGGAAGCTGCTGGTGCTTATGCAGCCCGCAGAGCTGGTGATTATTTTCGGAGCCGCCATCGGAACGGTAGTCGTTGCCAACCCGCTACCCACCTTGATGCGCATCGTCAAGGGCATGATCGGCGTGCTTACCGGAGGCGCTTATAGCAAATCTGTGTACCTGGACAACCTGAAGATGGTGTACGAGTTGTTCAGCCATGCCCGGAAAGCGGGCACCGCCAAGCTGGAGGAGGAGGTCGATCACCCCGAAAAGAGCGCCATTTTCTCGAAATATCCCAAGTTTCTAAAGTCCCACCACGCGCTGCAGTTCTTCTGCGACACACTGCGCATGGCAGTTTCGGGCGGCGTGGATCCAATGGATATCGACCAGATGATGGAGGTGGATCTGGAAGTGCACCATCGCGAAGCTGGCGAGCCGGTGGCGGCGCTCACCACCATGGCCGATTCGCTGCCGGGATTGGGAATTGTTGCAGCGGTGCTGGGGGTGGTGATCACGATGGGGTCGCTGGGCGGCCCCAAGGAAGAGATTGGGGCCCACGTGGCGGCGGCCCTGGTGGGTACGTTTCTGGGTATCCTGCTGTGCTACGGGGTTTTTGGGCCGCTGGCCCAAGCCATGGGCAAGCAAAATGACGCGGAGGGCCATTACTTCGGCTTCCTGCGGATGGCCGCGCTGGGGTTCATCAAGGGTCTCAGTCCGATGATGGCCGTGGAACTGGCGCGCCGGGCTATTCCCACGGGGGTGCGCCCGAGTTTCCAGGATATGGAAGCGGCCTGCCGCGGCGGCGCTAAAGCCGCTTCGAAGGCGGCATAGCCATGTCCCCGGAACCCCAATCCGCTCCTCCGCCCCCGAAACCCATCATTATTATACGGCGCAAAGGCGGTGGGCACGGCGGCCACCACGGTGGCGCCTGGAAAGTGGCTTACGCCGATTTTGTCACCGCCATGATGGCGCTGTTCATCGTGCTCTGGCTGATGAGCGCGGACAAAGAGGTGCAACAGTCGATCAGCGCCTTCTTCAACAACCCGGCCGGCCCCGGAAAACTCACTGGAACCGCAGCGGCCGGTTTGGGGAACGCTCTGCAGGTCCCCAAGGAGGACATGAGCAAACTGGCGGACAAAATCCAGCAAGCGCTGCTCAAAGTGCCGAATTTCCGCAATATCAAGGACCACGTGGAGATTACCATCACTTCCGACGGCCTGCGGATTGAACTGCTGGAAACCGAGGCGGGAATGTTCTTCGAATCCGGCAAAGCCATCCCAAGCGAGAGCGGCTCGGAGTTGTTGGCCAAGTTGGCGGGCGAGTTGGGCAAATTACCCAATTCGCTGCTGATTGAAGGCCATACCGATTCCAAACCCTTTAAGGGCGATGACGGATACAGCAACTGGGAGTTATCGGCCGACCGCGCCAATTCGGCGCGCAAGCTGATGCAAGCGAATGGCGTGCGGCCGGAGCAGGTCGGGCAAGTACGGGGATTTGCCGATCGGCAATTGCGTCATCCGGAGGATCCCACAGCAGCCTCCAACCGCCGGATCTCCGTGATCGTGCAGTACTTGCCGCCGGCCCCGGATTCCAAACAGGGTGATACGAAGGCCGGCGAGACGAAGCCTGCCGGCGAGACGAAGCCGGCAGAACAGGGCAAACCGGCCGGTGAGGCGAAGGAGTCGAAGGAGGCGAGACCGCCGGACAAGTCCCCACCCAAGAGTGCTCATTGAGGCGCTGGCGGGGCGAAGGAGCGCCCGCGGCGGTCGGGAAATGCGCGGAGCGCCGCCTCCGGAGCTTCCTGGAGCGCAACACGGAGGCGATCGCTGCGGTCGGATCGGCCGGCAATCGCCGGGCGGACCCAGTGGTCCAGGGACCGGCCAGAAGCGGCAATTCCGGTTACTGCTGTCCTTTAGTCCCCAGCCGCTCCAGCAGGATGCGGACCGGACGGGCGGCGGCCAGGGTCACCTCCGCGTTGGGTCTCAGGATTCGGGCGATCTCCGAGGTCTGTGCCGCCAGCCAATCGGCCGGGGCGGGCTGGGCAGTAGCAAGGTAGTCCAGCGCCTTCAGGCCGGTAACTCCCAGCGAAGCCAGGTCGCGGGAGAGCGGCTTCAATTCGGCGAGCAGGGCATTATCACCAGCCAGGGCTTGGAAACGCGCGTCGTTGGCGGACCACAGAGTGAACTTCTCGCGGAGAAGCACCAGGCTCTCCGGTGTGGCTTGGGCAGCGGCCTGCTCCAGCGCGCGAATGCTTTCGCTTTCCGGCGGCACGGCATCGACGAAGCGGTTCAGCGGGACCAGGCTGGTGTACTTGCGGGCATGCGCGCGCACCCCGATTCCCAGGGCCTCGGAGGCATCGGCCAGGACGCGGAGCGGCTCCGCGGAGAGACCGGAACCGGCCCCACCGGCCAGCCGGTCGAGCATGGGGGCGTAATTGTCGCGGTGCCGGATTCCGGTCCACTCCAGCCAGCGGCTGACCGCTTCCATCCGGTGGTACATGGAATCCACATCGGTGACCTCTTTGGGCGACCAGAGGCGCTCGGCGATCACCGCGGCCCGCGGCCAGATGCGCGAATCGACGGTTTCGGCGTTCACGTATTCGGTCCACATGCAGGCTTCCCCCCCAAGTACGCGGGCAGCTTCTTCGGGGGATAAACCGGAGGCTTCGCCGCCCAGGGGATCGACCGCGTAATGTTGCCGGGCCGGGGACAGGTGGTCTAGATAGTAACCCGAGGAGAGAATCCCGCGGCGGCCTTCGCGGGCGGCGTCGGCCAGCGATTTCTGCCCGCGCCAGGACTGAATCACGATCGTGGACGGCAGATCCGGATGGAGGATCTCGTCCCATCCGATCATGGTCTTCCGATTCTTTTCGAGGATCTTCTGAATACGCTGGTTGAAGTAGACCTGGAGGCCATGGGCGCCATCGAGCTTGTGCTTGCGGGCGAAGGCCTGAATGGCTGGCGAAGCGTCCCACTGGGTCGCGCGGACCTCGTCGCCCCCAATGTGGAAATACGAATCCGGAAAGAGTGCCGCCATTTCCGAGAGGAAAGCGTCCAGAAACCGGTAAGTCTCTTCCCGAGTGGGGTCTAGCACCGGGTCGTAGATACCCCAGGTCCGGCCGATTTCGTAGGTGCCGCCAGTCGGTGGGGCCGCAGCCAACTCCGGATAGGCGGCCAGCCAGCTCTGCGTATGGCCCGGGATATCGAACTCGGGGACCACTCGGATGCCGCGATCGCGGGCATAGGCAACGACTTGGCGAATCTCCTCCTGAGTGTAGAAATGGCCGTCCGAACCGAGTTGCTGCAGCTTAGGGAAGCGCTTGCTTTCGACGCGGATTCCCTGGTCGTCGGACAGGTGCCAGTGGAAAACGTTCAGCTTGACCGCGGCCATGGCGTCCAGATTGCGCTCGACCACGGCGAGCGGCATCCAGTGCCGCGAAACGTCGAGCATCAGCCCCCGCCAGGGAAAGCGCGGCCGGTCTTCAATATGGATGCCGGGCACCGCAAACCCATCGGCGGAGGGAGCTACCAGTTGGGAGAAGGTTTCCAGGCCGTGAAGCACCCCAGCCGCCGCCGTGGCTTGGATGCGGGCGCCATCGGGCGAGACATCCAGCGTGTAGGATTCGTCTTCGCCCAATGTGGGCCAGGTGGGACTTGAGGCCGCCGAGGTCCCGGTGCATTCGACCGCCAGGGCAGGATGGGCGGCATTGGCAGGTTGGCCGAGGCCGATGGGGATGCCGGTCTGGCGCGCCAGCCGCGCGGTGAAGCGGACGAGCGCCGCGTTCAGCCGTGGATCGGAACAACCGCTGGCGCGCGCGGAGAAAGAAATGTCGATGGGAAGCCGGCCGGCGGCGGTCTCCACCTTAACGGGCAGCGGCATGAGAGCCGCCGCCACGCCCGAGGGCAGGAAGGTTGCTGCGGCGAGCAACACCGGAACAGGCAGTTTGGGCATGGAGTCCAGTCGTCTACTGTAACTGACCTGCATCGGAAGGTGTCAAGTAGCCCGGCGGCCCGCTCCGGCCACCGTGGGCGGGCCTGCCGGGCCACCGGCCCCAGACTACTTTTCGGGCTGGTCGTAAGCGGCCATGCGCCTAACCCAGACGTTGCGGAACCGCACCGGGTGGCTGTGATCCTGCAGCAGGATGGGCATATCGCCGTGCGGCTGGTAGTGGCCCAGGATGCGGTGCTCGGTGCTGCCATCGAGCGGCTGGCGGTTGTGTACCGCTACGCCGTTGAAAAACAGGCTGATGTAGGCAGGCTTCAGGATTTTCTGGCCATCGAACCGGGGAGCCTCATAAACGATGTCGTAAACGTTCCATTCGCCCGGCTTGCGGATAGGGTTGACCAGCGGCGGCCATTGGCCGTAGATTGCGCCGGCCTGGCCATCGGCGTAAGTTGACTGGTGATAGGAATCGAGCACCTGGATCTCGTACAGGCTGGCGACGTAAACGCCGCTGTTGCCGCGGTCCTGGCTGGACTCCTTGACGTTTTCGGGTTCGGACCACTCGATGTGGATTTGGCTATCGCCGAAAGACTGGCGGGTGAAGAGATCGCCGGTGCCGGGCGCGACCTCAAAATACCCGTTCATGACCTTCCAGCGGGCGGGGACGATTTTGCCGCGCTCGTTGCCACGGCCGCGCTGGGCCCACTGCGAAAGGTCTTTGCCATCGAAGAGAACGACGGCGTCGGAAGGCGGGGCGCCGCAAGTAGGGCCGGGAGTGATCTCGGTGGGGTGGGGCCGATCAGGATCGTGGACATGCCATTTCTGACCGGGAAGGATGGGCGTATCGCGATAGCCCTGCTGGGCGGCCACCACGGCAGCCAGCCCCAGAGCCACAGCGGCAGCCAGACGCAATCTGCCGCGAAGAACAGGACGTAGCATATGGGAGTATCGTACACCGGATGCGGCCGGTCCCGGTCTGCGCCGCACTGGGCCGGGGGCCGGGGCGCGTGCGGGGCAGCTCCACCGGCCCTCAGGCGCCGCGCTCCGCCGGCCATGCGGTCCTTCACCGCTGGCGTGCGCCCTGCCCTCCGACCCTGCGGTTGCCCTACCGGCCTTCCGGGCGTATACCGTTCTCCGAGGCGCCACCGGGGGTCATGCGACCGTTAGCCCGCAGGCCCTGAAGGCGTGCCTCTTTGACCAAGGATCTCTGCCCTTGGCCTGCGGCTCTACCTCGGCGACCATGCGGCCGTATGCCGCCGGCGATGGGACCCTATCGTTGGCCGAGGCGCCACCGCTGGCCATGCGACCGTGCCGCCCCGGAGAGAACCACCAGGCACCTGCAAGCGCGGCCACTCAAGCCATCGCCGCCGAAAGCGGCGGTTGGCAGAACCGGCCCACGGCTACCCGCGGCGGCCGCCGCGATAGTGGTGGCGCTCGGCGGTGAAGCGGGCTTCGCCGTATTCGCCCAGGCCGACCGTGCCGGCGATGGCGTTGCCGTCCACCGTGCCGGCGAATTGGAATCCCACACGAACGCCGTCAGTGGGCAGAGAACTCTGGAACCGCACGGTATTGGCCGCAACCGCGCCGGCGAGATCGCCGGATGCGAATTCTCCGCGATGCGTGCCCACCAGTCTTGCGCCGTCCTGCTCCAGAACCACGGTGTGGGCGGCCGAACCGTACTGAAACTCGATGTGCACATCCCATTGGCCGGCCACATTGGCAAGCGGCCCCTCGGGCGCCGGCTTCGGGGTGAATTTGGGCGGCCGGGAGAGCACCGCGTAGAGCCGGTCGGCCACCACCTTCTCATCGCCCGGCGACATCTGGTACGGCACGATGGACACCATGCTGGCCATGCTGGCCGCGCGCGACCCGGACGAACCCGCCAACACGATGCGCGGATCGGTATCCAGCAGGATCTTGGCCGCTTCTTCCCCGGTGATGCCGAGTTTGGCGCCGTCCCACTGCACGTGGAGTTCCGGGGTGCGGTTGGAAAGGTCGGGCGAGGGTTCCTGGACCTTGGTCGAGACGCCATCCACCTTCTCGACACTCGCGGCGATGTGGCTCAGCCAGGATTCCCATTGCGCCCATTCGGCCTTGTGGTCGCGCTTCCCCCACATCTCGATGGCCGCCAGCATGCCCATGATTTCCTCTTTGCCGGCTTTTAGCGAGCGGCCGAAAGCATGGTGCGGCGCACTGTTGATCCATGCCGCCGAGAGCCAGTTTTTGTCGCCCAGGAGGAAGCCCGCGGCCTGCGGCCCGCGAATGCATTTGCCGCCGCTGTAAGCCACGGCGTTGGCGCCGCGCGCCAGGTGCACGTTGGGCTTGAGGGTGAGGACCTCGGCTGCCGCATCCACCAGCACCGGGACCTTTTTGCGCCGCGCCACCTCGGCCACCACCTGGGTGCCCAGCGGGCCGGTATCCTGCAAGCCGGCCAGGATGTAGACCATGGCGGTGCGCTCGTTGAAGGCTGATTCCAGCTCTGCCGGTTCGTGCACAATGACGAGCCGTGCGCCCAACATGCGGGCGGCGTGGTCGTAGACGTTGTGCGAATAGGCCGGCATCACGATTTCGTTCTTGAGGCCGGTGACGTTGGGCAGCCGCTGCATGCGTTCGGGGTTGCCGCCGGCGATGGCGGCCGAGGTGCAGTGGGTGATAGCGGCGGCGCATCCGGCGGTGACGATGCCCCACTCGGCGCCGCTCAGTTCGGCCAGGCGCTTGCCGACGCTGTCCATCAACTCGTCCATGTTGACGAACGTGCGGGAAGCCTGATCCATGGCCCGCTTCACCTCGGGCAGGGTGGTCGAGCCGGTGATGATGGTGTAAGTGCCGCGGGCGTTGATGAGCGGGCGGACGCCGATGGAGCGGTACATATCGGCGCCGATTTCGAGGGGAGCCGCCACGGCGCGGCGGATACCACCGCCAACGGCCTGCGCCAGGGCCAGTATCCCTCCCTGCCGGAACAGGTCGCGCCTTTGGAAGCGGAATGACATAGATGCCTCCTGGATCAGATTATCCCATTTATCGCTGTCGCAAAACCGGGCGCGGAGACGCGGAGAAAGCGCGAAGAAACCATCCAGTAGCCTTCTCCGCAGGTTTCTCAGCTTCTCTGCGTCTCCGCGTCAAAAATCCGATCTCCGCCAGAACTAGAAGTAGAACTTAGCCACTACCTGCACATTGCGTTCGCCTTCGGAGCTGCGAATCTGTCCGAAGAGGGTGGAAGTAATGGTCTGCGACGCCGGGCTGTAGAAGATCGGCGTGTTGGTCAGGCCGAAGGCCTCCGCACGCAGCTCGAAGTATTTCGGCTCGGTGATGTGGAATTGCTTGGCGAGCGAAAGATCCAGGCGGAATTCGCCGGGACCGCGGTCGGTGCCGACGCCGGCATCGCCGAAGGTGTGCAAGGCCGGGCTGGTGAAGGCCGTGACATCCAACCAGGTAGCGCCGGGGCCGATCTGGTGCGGATCGTGCGGAGTGCCGATGACTTCGGCACGGTCGCTGCGGGCGTTGGTTCCCGAGGCATCGGTGGCAACTTTGATGGTCAGTGGGAAACCGGTATGTGCGGTGAGGACGCCACCCACCTGCCAGCCGCCCACAAACGCATCGATGCCCCTGTTCCAGCTTTTACCGAACTGGCGGCCCCGTCCGAAAGGCAACTGGTAGACGAAAGAGGGAACGAAGTTGAACTTTTCGTCAAAATAAGTCGGTCCGAACTCCGACTGCTGGTTGTATAGATTCTGCCAGTAAGCGGATTGGGAGCCGGCCTGCGCCCCCTGGCCGTAGTAGCCGATGGAATCGGACATGCCACGCGAGTAGGTGAATGCCACCTGGTATTCCAGGCCCATGCTGAAACGCCGGCGAAGGGTAGATTGCAAGGCGTCGTATTTTTGCTTGGCGCAGGAGCAGGTACCGGAAATCTGGCCGATCTCGCTGCGCAGCGCCGGATTGCCCGAAAGATACGGACCCTGGACCACCTGGCCGTTGATCAGTTGGTTCTGGAAATAGGGCATGGCCACCATCAGGCGGTCTCCGTGCTGGCCCACGTAGGCGACCGTGAGGACGTTGCCGCCCTTGAGTTCATATTCGGTGGTGACATTCCACTGCTGAACGATGGCGGGGCGGACGTTCGGATCCCATAGCCGGATGGTGGCGCCCTGATAGGGATTGGCGGGATTCAGAATCGAGAATCCCTGGTCGAGGGTGCTACCCGGCAGTTCGTACTGGGTGCCGGCGATGTTGTAGTTGTCCTCGAACTCCGACTCGTAGGGCGGGTTCAACGGCAGCCGGAGGTTGGTGCCGGTGCCTTCCAGATACGAAGAAATGGTGTAGGAGCCGCGGAAAACCAGCTTCTTGGCCAGCACATTGGGGGTATAGGCGAAGCCCACGCGCGGCTGAAAATCCTTTTTAAAGGTGTTGTAAAGCGCACGGTTGCTTTCGATGAGAGGAGACGGTCCGGGCGGGGTGGCGAAGCCTGGGGGCAGCGGCGCGGCCAGTTCCAACTGTCCCGAATACATGCCGAAGTTGGCCTGCCGATTATCCACTTCCACCCAGGGGGTGTGATATTCCCAGCGCAGACCCAGATTCAAAGTGAGGCTGTTGTTAACCCGATAATCGTCCTGGAAGTAGAAGCCCCAGATCGTTGCCCGTTGGCCCCAGGTGTTCCCTTGGAGGCCGCGCCCCAAGTCGTCGGTCTGTCCCAGCATGAAATCGGCCTCGCCTATGGTCGGAACCGGGTTGATCGCGTTCTGCGCGGTGAAGCGGCCGTTGAAAGAGATGTAACCAGTGCGGCCGTCATTTCCCGAGTAGAATACGTCAATCCATTCGCGCAGCGCCTGGCCGCCCATCTTCATCATGTGACGCCCACGAATTAGCGTCAGGTTGTCGGCATAGTGGAAGGTGGTGTTGGCAAACAACTCCTGCGTGCCGATGTTCGCGCTGCCCAGGCTGCTGATGTAGGAGAAGCCCTGCAAGCTCATCAGCCCGGCGCCGGGGTTGCCGATGCCAGCACTCTGGGCGATGTTGCCGAGGCCTTTGTCGGCGCCCCCAGTGTCCAGCATGACGTTGTTTACGCCGAGCCGCAATTCGTTTACCATTCTGGGGCTGATGGTGCGGGTCCAGTTGATGACTTCATTCTGAAAGGGCGATTTGCTGAAACTGTTATAGAACAACGGGAAGGTGTTGAGCCCGGGGTTGTCCTGGCGTCCGTGGGAGTAGCGGAAGCTGAAATAGTCCTTGTCGTTGGGCCGCCAATCGCCCTTGGCGTCGCCCTGATCCGACGCAATATAACTCGCGCTCGAATAGGTGTAATTGGGAGTAGTGATGGTGCTGGTCTCCGGCAGTGGATACAGCGTTGTATTGCTCATGAGTTTAGCCGCCGCCGGGCTAAGCACGCTTTGCGGGATGATATTGCCGGGGAAAGGCTGGCGATTGCCGCTGGCGTCGAGGGCCGAGAAGGGATTGTAGAGCTGGATCACTTTGCCCACGGAGAACGGCCCGGTGGTAGCCAGGAGCGACGAAAAATCACCCGTCCGCCAAGGTGTGGGCATGACGGTGGCGGAGCTCAGGCCGGTGGGATTGGCCTGGCGCAGGCCCTGGTAATCGGCGAAGAAGAACAGCCTGTCCTTGACCACCCGGCCGCCGGCGGTGCCGCCGAACTGGTTCCAGCGGAAGGGGGTGCGTGCCAGACCTTGCCAGTTGCGGCCCCAATTGTCGGCATTCAGCTTGTCATTGCGGAAGTATTCAAAGATATCGCCGTGGAACTGATTGGTGCCGGACTTGATCACCACGTTGATAATGCCGCCCTGGAAATTCCCGAATTCCGCCGAAGCGTTGTTGGTGATAACTTTCATTTCTTCGATGGCATCGGGATTGGGCTGGTAGGAGACCAGGTTATCGGACGTGAAATTGTTGTCTACTCCATCCAGCAGGAAGTTATTGGCCTCCTCGCGATTGCCGTTCACGTAGGGCCGTCCGCCGCCGGCGGTCCGCAGGCCGCTATTGAAGCTGCTCGGATCGGGCGTCGTAACGCCGGCCGACAGCAGCGTGAGCGCGACCGGATTGCGGCTGATCAGGGGCGTGTTTTCAGCCAGATCGGACGAGACCACCGCGCCCACCTGGGTGGTGTCGGTCTGCAACACGGGAGCTTCGCCGGTCACCTCGACGCTTTCGGTAATGGCGCCGACCTGCATGGTCACGTCGACGCGCCCGCGCTGGTTGACTTCGAGGGTAACCTCGGGGTTGATGTAGGTCTTGAAGCCCGGGGCTTCGACCTTCAGTTCATACCTGCCGGGAGGAATGCGCGGAAAGGCATAAATCCCGTCTGCATTGGTGGTGGTGGGCCACTCCGTGTCGCGGTCCAAATCCTTGGCCGTGACCTTGGCCCCGACAATCGAGCTTCCCGAAGGATCGGTGACGTGCCCGGTAATCCCGGCGCTCACCTCCTGGGCATAGGACGACACTACGCTAAGGCAAACCAATCCCGCAATCCTGCTCCACTTTTGGAAAAGCATGTTAACCCCTTTCACCCGAGGGTATGAGACTTGTACTTAGCTACTCGACCGCTGCGACTACGTAGCCTAAAGAAGACCTGATGGGAAACAGTATATACCGGGTTCGTTCCCAGATCACGCGAAATTTTCAGCTAAATTTCGATCCTGTAATGGATGGCCGGCGTATCTCGGGGTTTCCGACCTTATTTGCATGTGGTGCTGGCCGGGGCGAAAGTCAAACCCCGGTGCGCTCTCCCGTGGGGCGCAATTTCTGCGCAGGGTCTTCGAATCAGGCCTGTTAATGCCAGTTGGAGGCGTTGACCACCAACACGTCGGACGGTCGTTTACGGTCAGCCGCTGCGGCGGGATCCCTGCCGGAGCCGGACACGATTGTGAAACCCAGATTCGGGCTTTTCCGACCTCAGGACCGCGATATCCGCTGGACAACTGTCAGGTTCGGGTATTCTCTGGACCACTTGGTCCAATGGAAGCTGGTAGTGATGTGCCGGTTGGCCTGAATTGAAGGCCCCGCCGCCCTTACGGCCCCGTTACGCGAAGTTGTTGACCTTCGCGAATCGCGGAGTTGCCGGCGCAGGCCGGAATAACGGTAGGTGAGATGGCTTCACGGGAAGCCCGGGTGAGTAGTTGGGGCCATGGCGGCCCCGGGGTGCGGCTGCTATTGCGGCAGCCCCACAGTTGCCCCACCCGGCACAGCCCGCATCGGCCAAAGTGGCTGGACCGATGCGGGCAAAGTGAAGTGTGGATATTTGCAACACTGGGTGCCTTGGAGGGCCCCCGGGTGGAGTTGGGCGGCCGCGAGGCGCCGGCTATCGTTGCGGTTGGGGCTGGTCGATCCCAATGGGCTCGCCGGAAACTACCATTTCCACGCGCCGGTTCTGCTGCCGGCCGGCCGCGGAATCGTTGGAAGCGACCGGGTCGGCTTTGCCGAGTCCCACTGCGGACAAATTGTCCTCCGGGACGCCCTGCTGCAGCAGGTAGTCGCGAACCGAGTCGGCGCGCTGTTCCGAAAGCCTCTGGTTGTAATCGTCGGTGCCGACGCTATCGGTGTAGCCTTCCAGGCGGATCTTCAAGCCGGGATACGCCAACAGGATGCCCGAGACTTTGGCCAGTTTCTCCCGCGCGCCGGGCTTCAGGGTGTAGCGATCGAAGTCGAACAGAACATCGTTGATGTTGACGATCAGGCCGCGGGCGGTCTCCCTGGTTTCGAGGATCATATTCAACTGCTGGCGGAGCCTCTCGCGGAGGGCGGTCTTTTCAGCTTCGGCCTGCTGTCGCTGCTGGTCGGCCTGCAGGGCGGCCGTGCGCGCCTGGGCAGCGGCGGCATCGGCGGCCTGCTGCTGCGCCATAGCTTGGGCGCGGGCGGCATCCGCGGCGGCCCTCTCCTGTTCGGCCTGTTGGGCAGCCTGCTGGGCTTCCAGCTTGGCCTCCAAGGCGGCCTGACGGTCGGCTTCCGCCTGGGCGCGTTCCGCAGCCTCGTGCTGGGCCTCCTCGGTGGCCTTCTGGGCCTGCGCCTGGGCCGCAGCCTCCCGCGCGGCGGCATCAGCGCGTTCCTTGGCTAACTCATCGGCATGAATCTTGCGGAAAGTGATGATACGGGCATCTTCGGCCATCTGGGCGGCTTCACGGGCGTTGGTCTCGGATTCCTTGCGGTTGCCGCCGTGGTTCAGGAAACCCTCGGCATTCTGCAGATCGATCATGGCCTTCTGAAAGGTATCGGCGGCATATTGGCCGGCGCCAGCCAGGCGGGCGATTTCGACGGCATTCTCGGCTTCCGCGAGTTGCAGCGGGCCCTTGGGATTGATGCGTACGGGCTGATACTGCGCGCGATTCAGGATGTATTGGCCCCGCTGCAGCAGCTCGTACTTGGCGTCCACCTGCTCGATGGTGCCGCTGGTGTCGTTGCGGACGAAGTTTTCGGCAACTACTACATCGCTCGGCTGCGTGACGGCGAAATACGGCTCCGCCGTAACAATCAGCCCAAAGGTCTGCAAGTCGGTGGTAGAAAGCAACTTGGCGTGATCGCCCGAGAGCGCCACCTCACCCAGATTCATGGCCCGGCCTTCGGGCGTGATGGCCCAGAGGACGTAGGTCATGTACTCGGGTCCAAACTGGCTGGCGGGAGTCATGTGGTTCAGGGTGGTTTCGACCTTGGTGGATCCCATCTGGCTGTCCACACGGGCCTCGCCGCGCGCGGCGGGCATCAGTTCGGTGCCCCGGAAATCCACCTGGGTGGTCCCAGTACGATGATGGTAGTTGATGGCTTTGGTGGTGCGCGAAACCACCGTGACGCGGAAAATCGGCATAGGCTGGCCCGTCTGCGCGGGACCCAGGGCGGGCTGCGACTGCTGGGTCGGGTTGGGGATTTGGGCCAGGACCGTTCCGGCGGTCGCGAGAAGCCACAAAACTTGCGCTTTCATTGGTATGTATCTTCTCCTCCGGAAGCGTCAGAGCACGCCAGAGACCTCTGTGCAAAGGGCCCCCGTGTGCCAAACGGCCACGGTAGAATGGGGAGTTGAGCCAGAACTGGTTTGAGGTGGTGGCGGAGTGCCGCGAGACTCGCGCGCGCGCCGGTCTCCTCCATACGCCCCACGGGACCATCCCTACGCCGGTCTTTATGCCGGTGGGGACACAGGCCACAGTCAAGGGTCTTACGCAGCGCGACCTGGACCAGGACCTCGGCGTAACTATATTGTTGGCCAACACTTACCATCTGTACCTGAGGCCCGGGCACGAGCTTATCCGGCAAATGGGCGGGCTGCACCGCTTCATGTCGTGGCCGCACGCTATCCTTACGGATTCGGGTGGATTCCAGGTATTCAGCCTCAGCAGCCTGCGCAAAATTACCGAGCAGGGGGTAGTATTCCAGTCGCATTTGAACGGCGATGCGCACACCTTTACCCCGGAATCCACGGTGGACGTGCAACTGGCTTACGGCAGCGACATTCTAATGGTGCTGGACGAGTGTCCGGAATTCCCGGTGAGCCATGAATACGCCCGCGAAAGCATGCATCGGACGGTACGGTGGGCGCGCAGGGCTACCGAATACTACAAAGATAATATTTCGCGGCGCGAGGCGAGTTCGGATGCGCCGCCGGTGCAGCCAGGCGGGGCGCCGGCGCTGTTCCCGATCGTCCAGGGGTCCACGTTTCCCGACCTGCGGCGGGAATGTGCCTCGGCGCTGGTGGACCTGGACGCACCGGGCTATGCCATCGGGGGGCTTTCGGTGGGCGAGCCGCGGCCGCTGAGCATGCAGATGGTGGAAGCCACCGAAGATCTGCTACCCAGGCATAAGCCTCGCTATGCCATGGGAGTAGGGATGCCCGCGGAGCTGCCCGAATACGTCGCGCGAGGAGTGGATATGATGGACTGCGTGCTGCCCTCGCGGAATGCCCGCAACGGCTACCTGTTCACCTCCGAGGGCCGGCTGATCATCAAGCACGCGCGCTACCGGGACGATCCCCGGCCGGTGGACGAAAAATGCGGGTGCTATACTTGTAGCAGTTACTCCCGTGCATACCTGCGGCACCTGTTTCAGGCTGGGGAAATGCTTTATTCTGTACTGGCGACCCGCCACAACCTGTGGCGGTACCTTGACATCATGCGCGAGATCAGGCAGGCTATACTATCGGATACATTCCCAGAATACTTGAGGTGTGTGCGCGCAGCGTGCGCGGACGCCGGGTAGTGCTTTCGGCCAAAACGTGATCCTTAACTTATATTTGCAATCGGCGACGCCCAGTTCCCTTCTGAGCCTGCTGCCCATCCTGCTGATTTTCGGCATTTTTTATTTCCTCTTGTTCCTTCCCATGCAGCGGCAGCGCAAGAACACGCAGAAGATGCTGGCGGGTTTGCAGAATGGCAACACAGTGGTCACGAGCGGTGGGATCGTCGGAACCATCGTGGCGATCGAAGGCGACGATACCCTGGTGTTGCGCGTGAAGCCGGATAACGTGAAGCTGCAGGTGGCACGAAGCTCGGTTTCGAGCTTGGTCTCGGGTGAAGGCAAGAAGTAGTAATCTTAATTAAGCAAGGCTCACAATCCCCATGAAGACAAATGTTCGGGCGCGGACCATTACTATTGTCCTGACGATCCTGGTATGCATTTACGGCATCATCGGTTTTCCAAAGTCCTGGACCGATATAAAGCGGAATTTCCAGGACAACATCCGGCTTGGGTTGGATCTCAAGGGCGGCAGCTACCTGGTGCTCCAGGTTCAGGTGCAGGATGCGGTGAAGGCGGACGCCGACCAGACCATGGAGCGGCTCAAGGAAGATCTCAAGAAGCAGAACATCACCTGGGCCAGTATGGACCGCAACGATCCGCAGACTGTACAGGGCGCCGACGATGTGGAGATTTCCATCAAAGGCGTGCCGGCGACCCAGTCCAGCGCGTTCCGCGATCTGCTGAGCGAGCGCTATTCCACCTACGTGGTGACCGCCGTGAACTCCACCGACTATTCCCTGCGGCTGACGCCAACAGAAGTGGTGGCGCTCAAGGCAGACACCGTGAAGCGGACCATCGACACTATCGGTAACCGCATCGATCAGCTTGGTTTAGCCGAGAAATCGGTCCAACAGTACGGGCAGGCGGGCGCGGATTACGAAGTGCTGGTGCAGTTGCCCGGCGTGGACGACCCGGCGCAGGTCCGGCGGCTGATCGGTACCGCCGCGGTGCTGGAAATCGACAACGTCATGGACGGGCCCTTCAGCAGCAAGGATGCCGCGCTGGCCCAGCATGGCGGCGTTTTGCCGCTGGGTTCCAAGCTGGTGCAATCGATGCCGCGGGGCGGCTCGGTGGGCGACTGGTATCTGGTGAGCAAGAGCCCCGTGATCAGCGGGCGGGAAATGCGCAACGCCCATCCCGGCCAGGACGAGTACGGGAAGTGGGAAACCAACTTCACGCTGTCGCCGGACGGGGGCAAGCGCTTCGGCCGCTATACCGAGGCGAATGTTGGCAATAAGCTGTCGGTGGTGCTGGATAATAAGATCGTCAGCGTAGCCACGATTCAGTCGAAGATCGAGGACTCGGGCCGCATCACGGGCCTGGGCAGCGAGCAGGAGGCTGAGGATTTATCGCGCTTCCTGCGGTCGGGATCGCTGCCGGCCGGGGTGCAGTATCTGGAAGATCGCTCCATCGGCCCTTCGCTGGGGGCGGACTCCATCCACGAAGGATTCATGGCCGGCATCGCCGGGCTGATGGCGGTGATCACCGCGATGTTGATTTACTATAGGCGTAGTGGTGTAAACGCCGTGCTGGCGCTGTTCCTGAACACGGTGATCCTGCTGGCGGCCATCTCCTATTTCCACGCGGTGTTGACCCTGCCGGGAATCGCGGGAGTCATCCTGACGATTGGTATGGCGGTGGATTCGAATGTTCTGATCTTCGAGCGCATCCGCGAGGAGTTGCGGGCCGGCAAGAGTGTGGTGGCGGCTGTGGATACGGGATTCGATAAAGCCTTTTTGACCATTATCGACACACACGTCACCACGGTGGTATCGTGCGCTTTCCTGTTTCTGTTCGGCGAAGGTCCGGTGAAGGGGTTTGCCGTGACTCTGACGATCGGCCTGCTGGCCAACGTCTTCACTGCGGTCTTCGTATCGCGGACGATTTTCGCCTGGGAGCTTTCCGGACGCCGCAGTATGCAGGAGTTGAGTATTTAACGGTTTTTGCGTGGGAACGGACGGCTTTGGCCGCCGCTCACGGGAACAAAATTGCGAGGGCTGGTGTCGAATGTACGTAGAACACCAGAAAAGCAAAATTTGGCCGCTTCTCCCTCGGGGCGGTTCCGGGCTGGCAGTGTCGGGCCTGAGGACGCGAAACGATGGAATTATTCAAGAATACCGATTTTGACTTTCTGGGCAAGAAGTGGCCCTTTATTATTGCTTCGCTGGTGTTGACGGTAGCGGGTATCACCAGCATCGTGGTCCGGGGCGGGCTGAACTATGGGATCGATTTCAAAGGCGGCGCGGTCATGAGGGTCAAGTTCTCAGTCCCCCCGCCCATCGAGAAGATCCGCTCGGCAATGGGCCATTCGTCCCAATTGAAGGGCGAAGTGAGCGTCCAGGCGATCAGCGGTTCGGGGGCGGTGAACGAAGTCGAGATCGGTACCGAACTCGCCGACGAGAACCAGTTGAACATCAACCGCCAGGCGATGGAGCAGGCGCTTTCCACGAATTTCGGCCAGACGGGAGGAAAGCTCGACCTCAACAACACCAGCAAGGAAGCGCTGGCCGAGCACCTCAGCGGGCCTCTGGCAACCGCGGGTGTGCCTATGAGCCAGCAGGATATCGACAAGCTGGCCGCCAACATCACCGGGTACGTGGACCAGAACTACTCCGGCCTCATTACCAATTTCAATCAGTTGTCCGGCGTGCCCGGCATGAATGCTGGTATTATGAACACTCTTCGTCAAGAGTGTTACCTGTCGCCATACCACATTCTGGAGACGCAGATGGTCGGACCCAAGGTGGGCGCCGAGTTGCGTAAAAAAGCCGTTTTGGCTACCCTGTACGCCCTGGCGGGCATGCTGGTATATATCGCTTTCCGCTTTGAGTGGATTTACGGGCTGGGCGCGGTGATTGCGTGCTTCCACGACACCATCATCACCGTCGGCTTGTTTTCGATCTTCAACGAACAGATTGACATGACCGTGATCGCGGCCCTGCTGACCCTGGTGGGCTATTCGATGAACGACACGATCGTAATTTTCGACCGTATCCGGGAAAACCTGAAGATCTCGCGGCGCGAGCCGCTCGAGAAAGTCATGAACCGGGCGGTCAACCAGACCTTGAGCCGGACCGTGATGACGTCGGGGCTAACCTTCCTCACGGTGATTGCGCTGTTTTTGTTTGGCGGCCCGGTGTTGCATCGGCTTTTCGTTTGCGTTGGTTTGTGGCATTATCGTGGGGACATATTCTTCCGTGTTTGTGGCCAGTCCAATCGTTTTGTTCTGGCACAACTATACGGACGCGCGCAGGAAGAGAACTTCTCCGGCAGTGACGGCGCCGCGTGCTGAATCCGTCAGGAAGACCCCGACGAAGGCGGCACGGTAAATGGTAAAAGCGCCAGATAATGCCGGGAGGCGGGTAAGATCGGTGCCGACGGCGGCGAGGTAATGCCCGGAGCGGCCAGATGCTTCTAGATCGAGCCGCGGCGTCCCGGGTTGGGCGGGACGGCGCGGCCGGAAGGAAAGGAAACGTTGCATGTTCGAGCAGACATTTGTAGGGGTCGGAAATACCAAAAAGACTTGGACGGTTCTGCTAGCCTTCATCGGGCAGATTGTTTTCCTCACCGTGCTGGTGATCATCCCGATGATCTGGTTTGACGTCCTCCCGATGGCTACACTCACGAGCTTCCTGGTGGCGCCGCCACCGCCGCCACCACCGCCACCTCCGCCGGCAGCCGCGCCTCCGGTGAAAGTGGTCAAAGTTATTCCCCGTCAGTTCGACGCCGGCAAATTGATGGCGCCGAAGGTCATCCCCAAAGACGTGGCCGTGATTAAAGAAGAAGAGCTGCCGCCTGCTTCCGGTGTGGGCGGCGTAGTGGGCGGCGTGCCCGGTGGCGTACCGGGTGGAGCGCCGGGTGGTGTGTTGGGTGGAATTATCGGTTCGGTGCCCAGCGCGGCACCGCCGCCTCCGCCTCCGCCTGTCAAGAAGGAAGTTGTAGCCACTCCGCAGCGCATCAAGGTTGGCGGCAACGTGCAGCAGGCCATGTTGATCTCTCAGCCGCACCCCATGTATCCGCCGCTGGCCAAGCAGGCGCGCATTCAGGGCACGGTGGAGCTGAACGCGGTGATCGGCAAGGATGGCACGGTCCAGAATCTCAGCGTGGTCAGAGGCCACCCGCTATTGGTGCAGGCGGCGCTGGACGCGGTGAAGCAGTGGCGTTATAAGCCGACGCTGCTGAATGGTGAGCCGGTGGAGGTGCAAACCACCATCGACGTGAACTTTACGTTGAGTCAGTAGTAACCCGGCGAACCTAAAGGAACGTCGGTAAGAAGTAACAAAATTCAACTCGCAGGAGAGAGAGACAACAATGTTTTTGCATCTGCATATGCACGTTTGGTCGCTTTATTTGCTCCAGGACTCTGGTAGCGTAGGCTGGGACCCGGTACACCTGTGGTCCCAGATGGGCAACCTCGCCAAGGCCGTGGTCATTGGTCTGTTCATCATGTCGGCGTACTCGATCGGCGTCATGATTGACCGTCTGATGGCTTACAGCGCGGCGCGGAAGCAGTCGCGGCAGTTTGCGCCGGCGGTGGCCGGAGCGTTGCGCGAAGGCAAGCTGGATGAAGCCGTGAAGATTGCCGACCGCTACAAGAAGAGCCATCTTGCCAAGGTGGTGGTGGCGGGCCTGCAGGAATTCCAGGCGCACCAGATCAGCTCGGAGATTCCGGGTGAAGAGATCGAAGCTTCCAAGCGCGCCCTGGAACGCGCCGAAGCCATCGTGCACGCCGAACTGAAGCGCGGCGTCAGCGGCCTGGCGACCATTGGCTCGACGGCTCCCTTCGTGGGACTGTTCGGAACGGTTGCGGGCATCATCAACGCGTTCAAAGGAATTTCCACCGAGAAGTCGACCGGTCTGGGCGCTGTGGCCGGCGGTATTTCGGAAGCCCTCGTGACCACGGCTATCGGTCTGTTCGTGGCCATCCCGGCGGTCTGGATGTACAACTTCTTCACCAACAAAATTGAAGCCTTCGACGTGGAGATGGGCAACTCCAGCTCCGAATTGATCGATTACTTCCTGAAGCGTTCGCAGCGCGGCGCCAGCGCCCGCAAGTAGCATCCAAGCATCCGGCGAGTTGAAAAAGGGCCCGCCCGGCGAGCCCCGATTCTGTCGGGACCGGGAGAAAGAGATCATGTCGAACGAAGACGTAACCAAACATAAAGCGCCACCGCCGGTAGCGGACATCAATGTCACCCCGATGGTGGACGTGATGCTGGTGCTGCTGATCATCTTCATGGTCATCACGCCCATGCTTTCCAAAGGCGTCAGCGTGGACTTGGCCAAAACCAAGAACCCCATCGCCATGCAGGCGGCCGATAAGAGCGACGCCATTATCGTGTCGATCACACGGGACGGAAAGACCTATCTCAACACCTCTCAAATGCCGCCCGAAGATCTGCCGCAGAAAGTCAAGGACCTGCTGACGAACCGTCTGGACAAGACGGTATTCATCAAGGCGGATGCGCGGGCTCGTTATGAGAAGGTAACCGACGTAGTGGACAACCTGCGCGCAGCGGGAGTGGACGACGTGGGTTTGCTTACGGAGCAGATTCAGGAGAGGCAGCCGTCTACCAAGCCCTCCGACACTGCGCCGTCCGGGCAGTAGCAGCGGTTTAAATAAGTTTGTGAATGGCGCCATGGGAGTGGCGCCACAAGGAGCAATTTTTTATGGGAATGTCAGTCGGCGGACATGGCGGTCCGAAATCAGATATCAATATGACGCCTATGATTGACGTCTTGCTGGTGTTGATCATCATTTTCATGGTGATCACCCCCTTGACGCCGAAGGGACTCGAGGCGCTGGTGCCGCAGCCTCCTCCGCCCAATCAACCTCCAAACCAATCGGACCAGCGCACCGTGGTGATCACTGTGAATGCCGATCACTCCATGATGATTAACCAGGATCCGATCGATGAGTCCCAACTGGGGGCGCGCCTGGAAGAGGTTTTCAAGACGCGCGCCGAACGGGTGGTGTTCGTCAAAGGCGATCCGTCGCTGGATTTCATGTGGGTGGCCAAGGCGATCGACATTGCGCACGGTGCGGGTATAGATAAAGTGGGGCTGATGACCGCCAAAGTGGAGGCCGGGCAGTAGGTATGCAGATGCGCAAATGGACGTTGATGTTGGCCGTGGCCGCGTTGGCGGTCCTCGGCACAAGCTGCAAGCAATTGCAATCCCGCGACCAGCTCAACAAGGGCGTGCAGGCCTTCAAGAACGCCCAGTACCCGGAAGCCGTCGAGAGCTTCAAGCGGGCAGTGGAACTGGATCCCGGTTTCGCGGCGGCGCGGCTTTATCTGGCCACCGCTTACATGCAGCAGTACATTCCGGGCGCCGAATCGCCCGAGAATGATCAGATGGCGAAGGCAGCCCACGACCAGTTCATGAAGGTGCTGGAGCAGAACCCCAAAGATAAAGTTGCGCTCGCCTCCATCGCCTCGTTGTACCTCAACCAGAAGGAATGGGACCAGGCGCAGGAGTGGTACGAAAAGCTCATCGCGGTGGATCCCAGCAATGCCGACGCCTACTACAGCATCGGGTTCATCACCTGGTCGAAGTGGTATCCGGTTTACGGAACGGCGCGGGCCAACCTGGGGATGAAGCAGGAAGACCCCGGCCCCATCAAGGATAAGAAAGTCAAGGAGGAGCTGAAGGCCAAGTACACTCCTATGATCGACGCCGGTTTGCAGTCGCTTGACAAGTGCTTGCAAATCGACGGGTCGCGCGACGACGCGATGGCCTATGAGAACCTTTTGATCCGCGAGCGCGCCGACCTGGCGGACAACAAAGAAGAGTACGAGAAGCAGGTCAAAATCGCGGACGACTGGGTTCAGAGGGCTCTGGCCGCTAAGAAGGCCAACGCCGAAAAGAAATCTCAGCCGCAGGGCGGCATCACCGCCGAACAGCCGAAGTAACCATCCGTTCCAAGCGTGCCGCTTTTGACGCGGAGACGCGGAGACGCAGAGAAAAGAATTTCTCAGCGCTTTTCTCCGTGCCTCCGCGTCTCCGCGTCAGGATTTAATGCGTGTGTCCCGAGTGAATCTCTAGCTGCTAGAATAGATCAAAGTGGCCTCCGAACCCGTCAGCCTTTCGGAACCCGTGTCACCAGAGTCCCCTCCCGATCCGGTCGAACGCCTCTACCGGGAACTCGAAGCGAAGATCCGCGAGTACCGGCCCAACGACGACCTCAGCATCCTCCAGCGTGCTTTCGGCTTTGCCAGCAAATGCCATGAAGGGCAGACCCGCGATTCAGGCGAGCCGTACATGGTGCATCCGCTCATGGTGGCGCACATCCTGGCGGAAATGCGCATGGACCTGGTGGGCATGGCGACGGGGCTGCTACACGACGTCGTCGAAGACACCAGCGTCACCGTAGAGCAGGTGCGCAAGGAATTCGGCGAGGAAGTGGCGCGCTGCGTAGATGGTCTCACCAAACTCACCAAGCTGGACGTTTTCTCGGCCGAAGACCGCCAGGCCGAAAACTTCCGCAAGATGCTGCTGGCCATGGTGGAGGATATCCGGGTCATCATCGTCAAGCTGGCCGACCGCATCCACAACATGCGGACATTGGGGTTCCTGAACGCCGAGCGACGCGAACGGATTGCCCGTGAGACTATCGAAATCTACGCGCCCATCGCGCATCGCCTGGGCATGGGCAAAGTGCGCAGCGAACTGGAAGACCTGGCCTTTCAGTACCTGGAGCCGGATGCCTACCGGGAGATCGTGCAAGCCATCGAATCCCGCCGCCACTCGAATGAGGAATTCCTCGCCGAGATCCGCCAGACGGTGGAATCGGAGCTGCGCCACGAGGCCATCCCGGCGCGCGTGGATGGCCGGGTCAAGCGCCCATACTCGGTGTTTCAGAAGCTGCGGCGGCAGAAGATCACAGTGGACCAGGTTTACGACCTGCTGGCCTTCCGCATCATCACCGACTCGGTGAAGAACTGCTACGCCGCGCTGGGCGTGATTCACAACAAGTGGCGCCCCATTCCCGGACGGATCAAGGACTTCATCGCCATCCCGCGACCCAATCTCTATCAGTCGCTGCACACCTCGGTGGTCGGACCGCACGGGCAGACCTTCGAGGTGCAGATCCGCACCGAGGAGATGCACCGTATCGCCGAGGAGGGCATCGCTGCGCACTGGAAGTACAAGGAAGGGCGCAAGGGTCCGGCGGCCGACGACCAGCGCATCGCCTGGCTGCGCCACTTGGTGGAGTGGCAGCGCGACGTGCAGGATTCCACCGAATTCATGTCCACCCTGAAGGTGGATCTGTACCCCGAAGAGGTCTACACCTTCACGCCCCGCGGGAAGGTTCTGATCCTGCCGCGCGAAGCCACGCCCATCGATTTCGCCTACGCCATCCACTCCGATGTGGGCCACACCTGCGTGGGAGCCAAGGTCAACGGGCGGATCGTGCCGCTGCGCTCGCCCCTGCACAACGGCGACATTGTCGAGATCATGACCCAGCCGGGCCACGAGCCCAGCAAGGACTGGCTGGCCTTTGTCAAGACCTCTCGCGCGCGCAACAAAATCAAGCACGTCATCAATGCCAGTGAGCGGGTCAAGGCCATCGAAATCGGCCAGAAGTACCTGGATAAGGAAGCCCGCCGGCTGGGTGTGCAGCTTGGCAAGTTCAGCCGCGCCGATCTGGAGCGGGTGGCTTCCGAGTACGGCTACAGCAAGATGGAGGACCTGCACGCGGCTCTCGGCTACGGAAAATTTTCCGCCCGGCAGGTGCTCACCAAGATCGCGCCGGGAGTCGTGAAGGATGAGCCGCCCGAGACCCGGCCGGCCACGGCCGAGCCGTCCTCGCCCGGCTATCTACCGCCCAACGCGCCAGGCCGCCAGCAGAACGGCGATGCGGTAATCAAGGTGCGCGGCATGCGACGACCTGCTGGTGTACCGCGCCAAGTGCTGCAACCCCATCCGCGGCGAAGCCATTGTGGGCTATGTGACGCGCGGCAAGGGCGTGGCGGTGCATTCCAAGATGTGCCCCAACGTGCAGAACCTGATGTACGATGTGGAGCGCAAGATCGAAGTGGAATGGGCGCGCGCGGCCGACGATGCGTTTCCCGTGCGCATCATGGTCCACACCGACGACCGGCCCGGCATGCTCAACCAGCTCACCGGCGTGCTCTCCGACGAGAGCACCAACATCCGCAGCCTGGAAGCCAGGACGGCGCTCGATCACGATGGCGGGGTGGTGGAAATGACCGTGGACGTGCGCGACAAAAAGCAGCTCGAAAAGCTGGTTTCCGCCATGCGCCGTATTTCCGGCGTGCGCGACGTGGAGCGGCTCTTCAATTGAACATGGCATTCTCGACCGACCCCGAACACATCGCCATCTCCAAATCCAAGGGCATCAAGATCGATTGGAAGGATGGCCACCGCAGCGAATACGGCCTGCAATACCTGCGCGACAAGTGCCCCTGCGCGGCCTGCACCGGCGCGCACGGCACGCCGCCGCGGCAGCCGGAAGCCGAACAATCCGTTCCAGATGTACAAGCCCGCGCTGAAAATGCTGGGCGTGGAGCCGGTGGGCAACTATGCCATCCGCATCAACTGGAGCGACGGCCACATCGACCGGCATCTACTCCTACGAGCATTTCCGCGACATCTGCCCCTGCGAGGAATGCACCCGCAGCCGGCAGGACGATGGCGCCCTACGCACTTCGTGATACGGTCTTTCCGGGGCCGGCTAATTCAGTCGGGAGATCCCCCGGCTCCTCCGGGGAGGCAGTAGAAGTTTGACGTATCCGGCAAGGTGCCTTCCGTCGCGCCCGAAGATGGCACGTGAACATCGGTGCTGGCGGTCGGCGCTCCGGTTTGGGCGGTTGCGATTAGGCCCCTTCGAGGGGTCCGCAACCGAAAAGCCTCCGGCTCGGCCGGAGGATCGTTACCCCTCGCGCTTAAGCATCAATAGGGCCGCCGCGAAAACCGCGCGGTGAAATCCTACCTTCTTTGTCTGGCCGCCGCGCCCGGGCGCAGCCGCGAAACCCGATTGCACAGTGGCGAGTCCCTATATCATAAAGGTAGTTGGGATGATCAACCGTAAGCGCATCATCGTGGTTCTGCCGGCCTACAATGCCGAGCGCACGCTCGAAGCTACGATCCGTGAGCTTCCCGAAACGGTGGACGAGTGCATCCTGGTGGATGACCGGAGTTCCGACCAAACGGTCGCCCTGGCCCGCCGCCTGGGCCTGACCGTAATCGTCCACGAGCGCAACCGCGGCTACGGCGGCAATCAGAAGACCTGCTACGCGGCGGCATTGGGACGCGGCGCCGATGTGGTGGTGATGATCCACCCGGATTACCAGTACTCGCCGCTGCTGGTGACGGCTCTGGCCAGCATGGTGGCGTATGGCGTTTACGAACTGGTGCTGGGGTCGCGCATCCTGGTGGGCGGGGCGCGCAAGGGCGGCATGCCGCTCTACAAGTACATCGCCAACCGCTCGCTCACCACGTTCCAGAATCTGCTCACCGGCGCGCGGCTCTCCGAATACCATACCGGCTACCGGGCGTTCGACCGCAGGCTGCTGGAAGCGCTGCCCCTGGCGGAGAACTCCGAAGACTTCGTCTTCGATAACCAGATGCTGGCGCAGGCCATCGTTTACGGCGCGCGCATCGGCGAAGTTTCCTGTCCCACGCGGTATTTTCCGGAAGCCTCCTCGATCAACCTGCGCCGCAGCATCGTCTACGGCATGGGCGTGCTGAAAACCTCGATGCAGTGCTGTTTCGCGCGCCTGGGCATATATCGCGCTCGCATTTTCCGGTTTCCGGTCCGCGTGCCGAGCCGGGATTCGTCTCCGGTGGTGCTGGAAAACCGCCGATGAGCCGGCGGCTCGCGCTGCCGCTTCTCCTCTCCGGCCTGCTCGCAATTGCGCTGGTCCGCCTCTGGCTGATGCCGCTGGGTTCCAGCTTTTGGGTGGATGAGACCGCCACGGCCTTCGTGGTGCACTACGGGGCCGAGCACCCTTCTTTCGCGGCAGCGCCGCAGGTGCCCTCGTCCATCTACTACGTTTTGCCGCGCACCGCCGAAGAACTGCTGGGGTTCTCTGAGGCGGCCTACCGCCTGCCTTCGCTGCTGCTGATGGGGCTGGCGCTTTGGATCGTGGCGCGGCTGGCCGCCCGCCTGATCCACCCCGGCGCCGCCTGGTTTGCGGTGTTCGCCTGCCTGGCGCTTACAGGCTTCGATACCCAAGCGGCCGACGCGCGTCCCTACGCCCTGGGCACTGCCACGGTAGCGCTGGGAGTGTGGTTCCTGGTGCGCTGGCTGGACACCGCCCGATGGCGCGACGCGCTGGCGTTCGCCGCCATGGCCGCGCTTCTCTGGCGTGTGCATCTGCTGTTCGCTCCGTTTTACCTGGTGTTGGCGATTTATGCGCTGGTGCGGGTAGGGCGGGGGAAATCGGCGGTTCGGTGGCCGCAGGTGGCCGCGGTGTCCGGCGCCGTGCTGCTGGCCCTCGCGCCGGTGGCCGTCCGCGCATACGGTCTAATGCGCCATGCCGGGGCGCACGTGATTGTGGCGCCTCCCACACTGCGCGACGTAGCCAACTCCTTGAAGTACGGGCTGTTGCTGGTGTGCGGCGTGGGCGCGTGGCTCAGCCGGCGGATTGCCGGCCGGGTCCTGGGAGCGCCGGGAGTTGCGCCGCCAGCGCCGCATCCCGAGGATTCCCTCCTTATTCTGAGTTATTGGTTGTGCCAGCCGCTGTGCCTGTTCGCCGTTTCGCTGGTCACCGGCAGCAGCGTCTTCGTCTCCCGCTACTATTCGCCGGCGCTCGCGGGCACGGCCCTGGCGGGTACCCTATGGGCCTCCCGCAGCCTGAGCGGGCGCGCGTGGAAACCGGCCGCGGCGGTGTTGGGAGTCGGCGCGCTGCTGATGGCCGGACAGTGGAACCGCCTTTGGCCGTTGCACCAGAAGTCGGACTGGCGCGGCGCGGCGCTCGAAGTGCGCGAACTGGCCCTCGATCCGGCCACCCCGGTGATCTGCCCCAGTCCGTTTGTAGAAGCGCGGCCGCCGGTCTGGACTCCGGACTACCCGCTGCCCGGCTTCCTGTACTCCCATCTGGCGGTGTATCCGCTGGCCGGCCGGATCCTGCTGTTCCCGTTCGAAGATTCACCCCAGGCCGAATCGTATGCTGCACGGGCAGCCGCCACCACCCTGGCGGCAGCCCGCAGTTTCGTGATCTACGGCGGCGCCGGGCAGGCCGGCTTCTGGTGGAAGTGGCTGGCGGCCCGTCCGGAGTTGGCCGGCTGGAGCAGCCGGAGTACTGGCGATTTCGGCGATGTCACGGTGGTGCTGTTCTCGAACCAGCGGGCCGCCGTGTCCCGCGGGCCGGGTTCGCCGGATTCAAGCCGGTAGCGGCGGCCAGAGGGAATTTTGTACACTACGAGGGTACGCGCCGTCTGAATTAAGGAAGCCGTTTTTGAGCCGGAAACTGACAGCAGAGGTTTTGTGTGCCTTTTCGATGGTTTTGTGCGCAACTGCCCGTGCGCAGGACACCACTGTTCCTCCGCCACGGCAATCTGGGGCTACCGCTTCGGCGCCCGCGGTTTCCCCCGCTGTTCCTGCCGCCACCGAGGCCAAGCCGGAGACCAATGGCAGCGGCGCTACTGGCAATCCTGGCGCGGCTGCCCCTAAATACCCACCGCAAAAGCCATTCTTCAAGAGGCTGTTTACCGTGCAGGCCGTAACGGCGACCTTGCCCGGCGCCGTGTTGCAACAGGTGCACGACTGGCCCAGCCAATGGGGCAAGGACCGCCTGGGTTTCGAGAAGCGCGTAGGCTCGCTCTACGGCCAATTCGTCATCGGGCTGATGATCGAAGATGGCGTGCGCACCATTCACCCCGAAGATACCCGCTTTCACCGCCTGGGCAAGGGCGGCTTCTTCCCGCGTTTCGCGCACGTGATCGCGGATACCGTGACGGCGGCCAATCCGAATACCGGCGGGCGCACCATGTCGTACTCCCTTCCTGCCAACGCGTACGGCAGTTGGGCCATCGCCACGCTGTGGAGTCCCAGGGAATATCGCAACGTGGATTCCATTCTGGAGTGGGGAACCGCGGGCATGGGAACCATTGCCATCGGCCACCTCTTTCGTGAGTTTGGACCGGATATCCTCTCGGTCTTCCATAAGAAGAAGCAGTAAACTGGCAGGGGAGCGTGCGGTCATGCAATTCGGTGGACAGAAGCCGCCTTTGGGAGTGGTGTTCGACTGCGATATGGGAAGCGTTGGGAGCGCGCTGGCGCTGGCCATGCTTTTCGGCTTCCAGGGTAAGAACGAATCGCGCGTCATTTCGGTGAGCATCACGCGATCCAGCCTGGCGGCGGCGGCCTTCACCGAAGTGCTCACCCGCTTCTACCTGGGGGAACCGGGCCCGTTCGGCCCAGGGAATATGCCGATCGGCGTGACCGAGGGTGGCAAACTCACCGGCGATCCGCCCATGGCCGCGGCGGTGCTCGCGCGCCAAGCCGCCGATGGCAAACCGCAGTACCCCTACAGCATCCGCAAGTGGAACGACACGGCTGAGACCGATGCCCAGATCCGCAATGCGTACACCGCGCAGTACGATCAAAACGCCATCACCGTGCTGGCTGGTCCGGCTACCAACCTGGCAGCCACCCTGGCGCTTCCCGGCGCGAAAGATCTGATCTCGAGCAAATCCCGCTACCTGGTGGCGGCGCTGGGCGCCTTTCCCGACGGACCGCCTACCCCCGCCGCGGAGACGGACTTGGCCGCTGCGCAAACGCTTTTCACCGATTGGCCCGGGCCTATCGTCGCGGTGGGTGCCGAGGTAGGCGCCGCGCTGCCGTTCCCCGGCGCCAGCATCGATAAGGACTTCGCCTGGGTGCCGGCGCATCCCCTGGCGGATGCCTATCGCGCCGCCAAGGCGATGCCCTATGATGCCGCCTCGCCGGCTTTGGCCGCGGTGCTCTATGCCGTGCGTCCGCAGGAGACCTACTTCAAACTGTCGGCCCCGGGCACGTTTTCCGTCGGCCCCGGCGGCCGCGTGCGCTTCACCCCCGCGGCGGACGGAAAGCACAAGTACCTGATTGCCGACCCCGCCCAGAAGGACCGCGTCCTGGCGGCTTACACCGAACTGGCGAGCACCAAGCCGGTGCCGCGGCGATCGTTCCGGCCAGGGCAGAAGAAGAAGCAGTAAGGCTGCGGGATGTTCGCGAGATCTGAGGATCGCGCCCGTCACGCGTGATTGCGCCGGCCGTGCGTCACGGCAACCACCCACAGGGGCTTTTTGTGCGGCGCATACGCGATCAGACATTCGAAGGCGCACCTACACTTGGACCTCAGCCAACGAACGGATCGACGACGCGCACGCCAGCGTTGATGAAATCAGCGCGGTTTCGAGTGACGACAGCCAGACCGTGGAGGATCGCCGTCGTCGCGATGAGGCTGTCCTTGATGGGCATGGCTTTCCCGGTTGCGCGAAGCCGCGCCAACAGTTCCGCCAATTTCAGTCCCGTGTCCGCGTCCCAGGGTAGACAATGCAATAGCCCGACCCCCGAGTGGAACCAATGTTCCAGCGCGGTTCGCTTCCGTCCTTTGGGAAGGATGAGAATCCCGAACCGCAGTTCGCCGAGAATGACGGGATCGACGGAGATTTCCGGCTCATGGGCGCCACGACGCGCGGATCGGGCTTCGCTTTCGTCGGCTCGCTCAAAACGTTAGCGTCGACCAGGTACTTCACAGGGGATCCGTCGACTCAGAGTGGATGGGCACGAAGAAGTTCTTTTGCGGACAGGCGAGCAGCCAGTCGATGGCGCCCTCGTTATGCGGGACCACCCGCCGGACGAGGCGGTAGTCCCCACGATCGAGACGCTCGACTTCGAACTCCTGCCCTGGTTCGATACGATCCATCTGCCGGAACTCTGCCGGCAGAACGATCTGGCCCTTGGAGGAGACGGTGGTCTTCATGCAAGTAAGATGTCGTCTCACCATGTGCTGTGTCAAGCGCCGCACCCATGGGTTTCGCGATGCCGAAGGGCCAAGTAGCGGGCCGGCCCGCAGCGGACCCATCCGCCGCTCCTGTTATCCTTCGGTAACTTGTGGCATCGCCGCCTGGAATGCTCCAATCGGCCATGTTCGCACGCCCGTTTCTGCTGATTCTTCCCTGGATAGCCCTTACGCCCTCGGCGCACGCCCAAACCGCCGATCCCCAAGTAGCCTTTCATCTTCGGATGGTCCAGTTGGATCCGAGTGCGGAAGCCGCCATTACCTCCTATCTCACTCCGGCCACCGCACTGGATGGCATCTCGGTCGTGCCGTTGCCGGCGGGCGTAGGTCCCTCCGACTTGATCCGCCTGGTGGGCACCGCCGGGAAAATCGAGATCCTGGCCGAAACGAGCGTCCTGCCGGGCGAGGGCCGGGAGGCCAGTTTTCTGGCGGGATCAACCTTCCCCTTCCCGGTGGTCAGCCCTGGTTCCGACCACGTGGCCTCCGTTGAGTATCGGCCGTTCGGCATCCGCCTCGATCTGCTTCCCACCGCCGCTGCCGCCGGCATTCGTGTTCAGGTGGCCTCCGATGTCAGCTTCCTGGATTACAAACAGGCCGTTATGGTTCTGGGATTCACGGTTCCGGGGTTGTCCCGGCGCCGGAACGTCACGCAACTGGATCTGGCCGCGGGCCAAAGCTTCGCCATCAGCGGTCTGGTGAATGGCGAGTTGGTGGAAGCGTTTGCCAAGCTCCCCCCTGTGGTGGACGCACCCTTGCTTCGCGCTATCGCTACTTCCGGCGGCACCAAGGTGGTGTTGCTTGTCACGCCTGAGATCCAGGGGCGCTAGGTGAGGCTGAATCGGCCCCTTTGCGGCATTGTGCTCTTCCCCGAAATCGGTTAACATTTTAACAATCCGGATGCTGTTCCCGACAGTTCTTCGAACGCTGCTCCTCACAGCCGTGGCAGGCGGTGTCCTGCTCGCGGCCGACGCACCCTCATTTGAAAAGACCGTACAGCCCATTCTGGTCAAAACCTGCTCGCCCTGCCATAATGCCCAATTTGCTTCGGGTGGATTGAATCTCGCTCCGTTCACCAAGGCCTCTTCGGTCACCGAGCAGCGCGACGGCTGGGAGACCATACTGGATAAGCTCCGCGCCGGTGAAATGCCGCCTGCGGGTGTGCCCCGTCCGCCGCAGCTCGATGCCGCCATCGCTTATATCCAGGGCCAGTTCGACCTGGCGGACAAAAACGTGAAGCAGGACCCCGGCCGGGTCACCGCGCGCCGCTTGAACCGCGCCGAATACTCCGCCACCATCCGCGACCTGCTGGCGGTGGAGTTTCACGCCGAGCAGAACTTCCCTACCGACGACCTGGGCAACGGCTTCGATAACAGCGGCGACGTGCTCACTATCTCGCCGGTGCTGATGGAGAAGTACCTGGCCGCGGCCGAACGGATCGCCTCGCGCGCCATGGCGGTCGATCCGCTTCCCAAGCCCATGGAAGTGCAGTTCCAGGCCAAGGACAAGAAGATCCGCCGGGTCGATCCAAGCACCATCGAGGCCACTGGCCGGCTGGATTTCGATGGCGAATATACTGTTCGTTTCGGTCTGCCCGGAGAGCGCGCCGCCGATGCCAAGCCCGTCACGCTGGGCTTCTGGATGGATGGCAAGTTGCTGAAAACTATGCCCGTCGAGACCAAACCCTCGGGGCTGGTGTATTTCAATCCCTACTCCGAAGAGCAGATGCGTCTGTTCCTGCCGGAAGGTGAGCATGTCTTCCGCGCCGGGTTCATCGGCGACGATTTCGTCAAAGGCCTCACGGCCAAGGAAATCTACGACAACAAGAAGAACAAGTTCCTCGATTCCATCAGCTTCATCGGCCCGTACCGCCCGCAGGCCGAACCGGCCAGCCGCAATCTGATCCTGATCTGCGACCCCAAGACCGGGCAAGCCTGCGTCGATAAGATCGTGACCAACCTGGCGCACCGCGCCTGGCGGCGGCCGGTGACGCGCGCCGAAGTGGCGTCGCTGCTCAAGTTCGTGACGCTGGCAAAAACCAATGGCCAATCCGTGGAGCAGGGCATCCAACTGGCCATGGAGGCGATGTTGGTGTCGCCGGACTTCCTGTTCCGCATCGAGCACGACCCCGGCCCCGCAGGCGAAGCGCACCGCATCAGCGATGTCGAGCTGGCCTCGCGGCTGAGCTACTTCCTGTGGAGTTCCATGCCCGATGAGGAACTCACGGGCCTCGCCGAAGCGGGCAAACTGCACGACCCCGCGGTGCTCGATGGGCAAGTGAAGCGCATGATCGCCGACCCGCGCTCCTCCGCGCTGGCCGATAATTTCGCCGGGCAGTGGCTGGAGCTGCGCAACCTGGATGTGGTCAAGCCCGACCCGCAGAAATTCCCCGACTGGAACCCCGAGCTGCGCGACGCCATGCGCACCGAAACGCGCCTGTTCTTCGACCATATCCTGCGCGAAAACCGTCCTCTGACCGAATTCCTGGACGCCAAGTACACCTATCTGAATGACCGCCTCGCGAAGTTCTACGGGATTCCTGGCGTGGAGGGCGACCAGTTCCGCCGCGTGGACCTTACCACCGACCAGCGCGGCGGTCTGCTTGCCCAAGCCAGCGTGCTGACCGTTTCCAGCTATCCCACCCGCACTTCGGTGGTGATTCGCGGCAAGTACATCCTGGGGAACATTCTGGGAACACCACCGCCCCCGGCGCCGCCCGATGTGCCCCTGCTGGATGAAGCCGCGGTGGGCGCTTCCGCCTCCCTGCGCCAGCAGATGGAAGCGCATCGCGCCAACGCCGTGTGCGCCTCCTGCCACAGCCAGATGGATGTGCTGGGTTTCGGTCTGGAGAACTATAACGGCATCGGCAAGTGGCGCACTATGGATGGCAAATTCCCTGTGGATGCCACCGGCACGCTACCCAATGGCAAGACCTTCAACGGCCCCGCAGAAATGCGCGAGGCCCTGCTCAGCCGCCTGCCCGATTTCGCCCATTGCATGACCGAAAAGATGCTCACGTACGCCCTGGGCCGCGGGGTGGGGCCGAACGACCGCCACACCGTTGAACAGATCGACCGCGACCTGGCGGTCCAGAACTACCCGTTCCAAGCGTTCATTTTCGAAGTCGTCCACAGCCTGCCGTTTCAGTCGCGGCGAGGCGAGGTGACGACCACCCAAAACGTAGTCAAGCCCAAAGAGGTCGCTGTCCGATGATGACCCGCAAAGCGCTTCCGCGCCGCACGTTTCTGAGAGGAATGGGAACCGCCATCGCGCTGCCCTTCCTGGATGCCATGTCCCCGGCCATGGCCGCCAGTTCCGCGCCCAACAAGGTGCGCATGGCGTTTGTCTACGTGCCTAACGGCATCATCATGAACACCTGGAATCCCGATTACGAGGGCAAGCTGAACGCGCTGCCGCGCACCCTCAAGTCCATGGAGCCGTATAAGGACGACATCCTGTTGATGGGCAACCTGACCCACAACACGGGCCGCGCGCTGCTCGATGGGGCGGGCGATCACGGCCGCTGCTGCGGCTCGTACCTCACCGGCGTGCAGGTGAAGAAGAGCACCTCGGATATCCGCGCTAGCGTGTCGATGGACCAGATTGTGGCCAAGGAAGTGGGCGGCCAGATGCGCTTCCCCTCGCTGGAGTTGGGCCTGGAAGACGCCCGCCAGTCCGGTGATTGCGATTCCGGCTATTCCTGCGCCTACACCAACAACCTGGCCTGGCGCAGCGCGACGGAGCCGCTGCCGCCGATCCTCGATCCGCGCGCGCTGTTCGAGCGCCTCTTCGGCAATGGCGAAGTGCTCAGCCCGGAGGCGCGCCAGCGCCAATCGCTCTACCGCCGGAGCATTCTGGACTTCGTTAGCAGCGACACGAGAAAACTGGAGTCCAATTTGGGACCCACCGACCGCCGCAAACTGGATGAGTACCTTTCCTCGATCCGCGAAGTGGAGCGGCAGATCGAACGCGCCGAGAAGGACAACCAGCACATCGATCCGCACATGGCCAAGCCGTATGGCGTGCCGGCCGATTTCGCTGAGCATTTCAAGCTCATGACCGACATGCTGACGATCGCCTTCCAGGCCGACCTGACCCGCGTGGCCACCTTCCTGGTCACCCACGAGGGCACCTCCCGCGCCTATCGCGAAATCGACATCTCCGATGGCCACCACCCTCTGACGCACCATCGCAACCAGGCTCCCCTGATCGAGAAGGTCTCGCAGATCAACGAGTACCACATGAAGCAGTTCGCTCTCTGGATCGGCAAGCTGAAGAGCATTCAGGAGGGCGGCCGCAGCCTGCTGGACAACTGCATGATCGTCTACGGCGCCGGGCTTTCCGACGGCAACCGCCATCTGCACGAGGATCTGCCGACGATGATCGTGGGCCGCGGCGGCAACTTCATCAAGACCGGGCGGCGCGTGGTTTACCGCAAGGAAACCCCCATGTGCAACCTGTTCCTGAGCATGATGGACCGTATGGGCGTGCACATGGAGCATTTCGGCGATGCCACCGGCCAGCTGGCAGGCCTGGACCTGACCTAAGAGGTGGGGCAGGGAATTCTGCGCTCTGCGGCTGCCCGAAAGTGCGGCCTGCAAACGATCCAGTTGCTGCGCGCCCTGTTTCTTCAGGAAACCAATTTTCAGATACGCTATGACGCGTGTCATAAGCGCGGTTGGAGCGACTCGTATCTTTTGCTGCTGGACGATCTGCCGGTAGGTTACGGCTCGGTAAAGGGGCGGGAGATCGAGGATCGCGACACGGTGTTCGAGTACTTTGTCGTGCCGCCGTTCCGGAGCCGGGCGAGCGAGTTATTCCGGCAGTTACTCGCCGCTTCGGCCGCCGGATTCATCGAATGCCAGAGCAACGACCTGCTGCTGACTTCGATGCTCTACGAGTTCTCGCGATCGGTCAGCGCCGATGTGGTGCTATTTGAGGATCACGCCGTCACGAGGCTCGCGATTGCGGGTGCTGCCGTGCGTCCCAGGCGCGAGGACGACCAGATCTTCGAGCACACCGCGGAGCCGGTTGGGGACTTTGTAGTGGATCTCGGTGGTGAGGTTGTGGCGAGCGGTGGGTTCCTGCGCCACTACAATCCGCCGTTCGCGGACTTGTACATGGAGGTTCGGCCGGACTGCCGCAGCCGCGGTATCGGCAGCTTCCTGCTACAGGAGATGAAGCGGGAATGCTACCTCGCCGGCAGGGTGCCGGCGGCCCGCTGCGACATTCGGAACGTGGCCTCACGCGGGGCGCTCCTGAAGGCCGGCTTGCGAGTCTGCGGCTTCATGCTGACCGGCAAGGTTGCAGTCCGGCGATAGCGGTTGTGCGCGAGCTGAGCCAGCTTTAACCACCGCCCGTGGGAGCCGTGGCGCTCCGCCGCATGTTCTGAGGGTCCTGGTACGTTCAATCAATGATTGGCGAACGTGGGGGCCTAAAGTCTGCCCAGGACCAGCCGATCAATCACGCAAGATGCAACGCGACACACGATTTGACGCAAGTTGGCCAGTTGCCCTGGTGTTCGGGCTAATGGCCATTCTAACGCTGGCCTTGACGAACACCGGGCATACCCTGCGCGGTGAGGTGCTTTCATGGGCCGCTCCACAGAAACCGGTAGCAGCGGTCGTCCCCCCTCGGCCCGAGGTGCTGGTGGTCACAACCGATCGCAACGACCAGAACCGGGTCGCTTTCGCGGTGAACCCACGCGGCTATCACGTGGTGGTTGCGGAGACCGAAGCGAGCGCGAGCATAATCCTCCGGTCCGACGCTAACCGGATCGGCGTGGTCGTGCTGGATACGCATATGCCAGGCGCGGAAACGATCACTGCCCTAGCCCATTCTCTGGTCCCTGGCGCTAGCTTGATTAACCTGCTCCCGAACCACGCTACAACCGATGTCTCCAAGCTGCTCTTGGACGCGATCTGAGGTTGTAGTGCCGGGCTGGCTCGTGCGGCACGCCCAACCGCGGCCCCGCGCCCCGCGCCTTCGGCGGCCAGCGCTACGCGGTCTGACGGCAGAGATTGGCCGGTCAACCCACGCTACTAATTTCCCCTGCCCGATGGAGCCGTTCCTCCACGACCGGGGCGGGGAGGCGCCACGTAGTTCACCAGTTCATCCACCGGCTTCTTGCCGGCCCACGCGATGCCCCTTAGCAGAGTCTTCTGAATCTGGTAATTGGAAAAATTAGCATAGGTGTGGCCCTGCATCCACACGAAGGCGCGCGCGGTCTGGCCGCCGGGGAGTTCGTGTTCGTAGGTCCAGATTTGCGGTACGACTTCGCCTTTATGCTCGCCGGCACTGTGGGTGGGCGGAATTTTGGCGGTCGCCAGCACGTGGATGCCAGGGTCCTTGGCCCACGTCATATCGAAGAAGGCCTCGTCGGAAATGGTGATATCGGACATGTCCGCCATGATCGGATTGGACTTGTCCACAACGGTGTAAGGGATCGGTGCATCCAGGGTATAGTTCACCTCGCCGTGCTTCTTGGCTCCGCCCACGAGGGACGCGAAAAAGGCCGGGTCTGGGCCGCACAAGGAATCATGAAAACTAACCAGCCCGCCGCCGCGTTTGACGAACGCCTCGAGGGCGGCTTTTTCGCTATCGCTCAGGTATGCCGCGTCGCCTTTGTAGATCACGATCACATCGGTTTGTTCGAGGTCGGCAATACTGGGGCCGTGTAATGCCCCATCGACGACCGCCCCGCGCTCGGTGAGAAGCTTGCTCCAATCGGCAAGAAATTGTGGGTAGTCGTGTTGACCCTCGCCATGGGACTTGAGGCCGGCCCAGAGGTAAATATGCATTCCCCTGGGGTTCTGGCCCTGGGGACGCGGCACACCCTGAGGGCCTGCGCCGCGCCCGGATTGCGCGAGGGCATAGAGCTGGTCTGGCCTGAATGCGGATACCGGCCGAACCGGGCGATCCTGACGAGCGCTGAGGGAATTTGCCGCGTCGGGCTGCGGTGATTCGCCAGGAAAGGGGGCCGGAGGCAGCGGCCTCAACTGGCCGGTGATTAATCCGATCAACTGAGCGTTGGCCGCGGCCTGCGCCGAGGCAGCCAATGCGGCCTCAAAGTCGCCAGCGTAATCGGCTTTGCGCAAAATGCTTAAGACGGTGGTCTGGACTTCCTGCAGTTGCGCTACCAGAGGGAGGACCGGCTGGATATCACCCGGCGCCGGCGGTCCGGCAAGCCGGTAGTTCTGCATCAGCCAGGAATCATCCGGCTCGCGCGATTGGGCGACGCACAGGGAGGCGGCGAGAAAAAATACGAGCGACAAGGCTTTGGATGGAGCCATCATGCAAAAAACTCCTCACACTCAAAGATACATCTCCCGGCGGCCGTCGGGTTCTGGCAGAGCGCCGTGCCAATCCGGGAAAGTCTTGAGGGGGTCTTGGTGACAGCGGAGGTAAAGGAGCAGCGAAAGCAATATGGGGGCGCCTATTGAACAACGACTTCAGTGTTTTCAGCGTGGAAAATGTGGCCAAACAGTTGAATTTGACGCAGGTGTTTCGCGACGGAAGCTAGCCAGGAAGGCTGTAGCGTTCTCACATAGTCGAGCCGTATTTGTCAAATCCTCTCACTTCCAAATGGGCCCGCTACCGAACTCCGGGGCGATTCCTGGTCAACCAAGCGGCTCGCCCGGGTCCAGGTCGGGCGACTCGGGGCCGGCGGCGCCCTCCTCCCCGGCAGACGGGCCTGGAGCGCAGGCCCGCAGCAAGCGATCGTAGACGCCGCGCGCGGCCCGCTGAGCGGCTACTTTCTTGGTGCGGCCCTCGGCCTGGCCGACCCAATCCTTGCCCAGCCGCACTTCCACAGTGAAGGTCTTGGAATGTTCCGGGCCGCGCTCGCGAACGATGGTGTAGCGCGGCTGGGGCAGACTGTGCGATTGGGCCAACTCCTGCAAAGCGCTCTTGAAATTGGTGATAGCCGGCTGGATGTCGGTGCCGGCCTCCTCATCGGCGGCGAACGGCGCGTCGAGCACGTGGTCGCAGATGAAAGTGCGGGTGGCTTCCAGACCACCATCCAGAAACATCGCCGCGATGATGGCTTCGAGCGCATCCACGAGGAGCGTTTTCTTGGCGCGTCCGCCGCTCATCTCCTCGCTGCGGCCCAATCCCAGATAGCTGCCGAGGTCCAGGCGGCGCGCCACACCGTGCAGATGCGCGGCACTCACCAGGTGCGCTTTGAGGCGCGAGAGTTCGCCTTCGTGCGCCTCCGGGAAGCGTCGAACCAGGGCTTCGGCGATCAGGAAGCCCAGCACCGAATCGCCCAGAAACTCAAGCTGCTCGTTATCGCACACAGGCACCGGGCCGGCGCGCGATTCATTCGCCAGCGAGCTATGCGTCAAAGCACGGCGCAGTAACTCCTGGTTCGAAAATCGATAAGCGATTCTCTCTTCCAGGGTGGCCGGGGCGGCGTGCATGGGCGCGGCGCCGGTTATTTCTTCGCCGTAGAAGCAGCCGCGGCGGCCTTCTTGACGTTCTCGGCCACCTGCCGGATCATCGGGTGCAGGTTGGGTTGGGCCAACAGCTTATCGCAAAGAGCGATGGCGTCGTCATTCTTGCCGGAGAGTTGCAGGGCGGAGGCCAGGCGCACCTGGTAGGCGGGCTGCGGGTCCCCATCCTGGGCGGTCTTGAACTCGTTAACCGCCACATCGTACTTTTTGCGGTCCAGATCGACCAGGCCGAGGTCGTTATGCGCTTCGGCGGCGATCTGCTTCTTACCTTCCTCCCACTGCTCGTCGGTAAGCCCGGAGTTCGGTTTCGGCGCGCTCTGGACATTGGTGATGGAGTCGGTTAGCAGTTTCTCGGCTCGGGTGAGCTTGTCTTCCTTGTCCAGGTCGTTTTCGCGCGTAGTGGTGGCCAGAATCTCGCCTACTAACAAGCTGGCCTGGTAGTTCTTGGGATTCATATCCAGGACGCGCTCGGCGTAGATCTGCGCCTTTTCATTATCGTGCTTGCGCTGGTAGGCAGTGGCCTCCAGATACAAGGCGACTTCCTTGAAGGTGGTATCGGAATACTTGGTAACCAAGTCGTCGGCGGCCTTGATGATCCCATCCGCGTCACCCGCGTTGGCCTGTTGCATGAGCGCCATCACCGCATCCGATTCGCCTTGGGACTTAGCCCCTTTTACCATGCCCTTTTGCTGCGCCATCAGGCCTAACATACCGGCCGCCAAAACCAGGAGGCCGCTGATGATCGTTGTCTTCATGCCTAACTCCTCTTATGCAATCTCTTATTTCCTGGAACCCTGTTGCACGCCCTTCACGGCTTCGTCGCGCGCCTTTTCGGATGCGCCTTCCACTTTCAGAGCGCTTTGAAAAAATTGGACGGCCTTGTCGTTCTCCCCTGCGGCCAGGGAGAGTTTGCCAAGATACACCAGCGCCCAAGCTCTCACAAAGGGATCGGGACTAAGGTCCAGAACCTTGGTGAAGAGCGTTTCGGCGCTATCGAAGTCTTTCTCCCCCAGCGCGATACGCGCCAGTCCGTAAGTTGCGGCGGCCTGCTGGGGCTTCCCGGTGGCCTGCCCGAGGGCCTCCTGGAACAGCTTCCTGGATTGGGCCAGGCTATCTTTGTCAGCGGGACTTTTCAGATACACGTTGAGCAGGTTTTCGGCGTCGGCGAGGGTCTTGGCAGCGCCGGACAGGGGGGCGGGGCCCTGGTTCTTAGACGACGGCTGGTCGATGGGCGCCTGATTGAACTGCACCTGCTGCAGCCGCGCATCTTCCCGCATCATGTCGATGGCCCCGACTAACTCCGGGTAATACACCCCCATGGCTGCCGCCTGCCGCTCATAGAGCGGAAGCGCCTCGGCGAAGTAAGGCGCCAGGATATAACCTTGCAGGAGGGCCTGCTGGACCATCTGCGGCTTATGGTCGAGCCGCGCCTCGACGGCCTCAATCAGGGACTGAGTGGTTACTTCGAGAAAGTCATTCTTATAGGAATCGGGGAGGGCGTGGACTCGCGCCAGATGATCGGCGAGGGCTTTTTTCCGTTCGATCATCTCGCTGTAGTGGGTGGCCAGCGGGTCGAGCAGGTAACGCAAGTACGCGTGCCGGATTTCGAAAATGTACGGCTCTCTCGAAGGCGTTACCACGATGAAGTCCTGGTTGCCGTAGGTGCGCACCTGCACCTGGTTGGGCGGCGCCAGCAGCTCGACGAAAATCTGGAAGCGGCGGCCAGTGTACCCGGAGGTTTGCTGCCGCAGGTAGGCATTCACCTGCAGGACGACCTCGGAGACGGGGTTGTGATAGCGCTGGATGTAACGATCGATATCGCCCTGGGCGTTCTTCCACAGATCCGCAATGCCGGCTTCCTGGTAGAACTTGGCGAGCAGCGGAGAGAGATCCCGCATGCCGCTGACATCCGGGGGAATGTTGATCTCGCGCTGCTTTTCGAAATCGAAATCGGGCGGGCCGTTGCACACGAGGCCGAAGGAAATGTATTGCGAAAGGTTCTGGACGGGGTCGGTGCGCTTGTGGCGGACGTAGAATTCCTTAATGGCGGCGAGGGAGGGGAGGTTGCGGCTGGCGACTTGGTTGCGGATCTCGGTGCGCAGGGGATGGTTGCTCGGAGAATCGAAACCGGCGTTGTAGCCCGCGGCGTTGATGGCGGCCATGACGGTGAAGAGGGACGGGCTGGCGTCCAATTGCCCGAGTGCGGGCGACGCAGCCCGCGCCCCGCAGGCCAGGGCCAGGAAAGCTGAAAGGACAAACCTCAAGTATCCGCCTAGTGTTGACTCCCAGTGTAGCGTACTGCGAGGCGGCGGAGCGCGGTAGGCCGCTCCGGGGGTGCGACCCGATGGGGCGCACAATGGGCCTGGGAGGCGCCATGAGCGCGGGGGGCGGAGGACGCTCCCTTTTGGTCGCTGCTCGGATTGGAGTGGCGGCTCGGAGAGCCGTATACTCAACCACAGGAGTCTCGGAAGGTGGAAGGAATCCTCAAGGATGTGAGTCAATCGTTGCGCCTGTTCCGGCGAAGCCCGGGTTTCGCCATTCCGGCGGTGGCGGCGCTGGCGCTGGGCATCGGCGCGAACGTAGCGGTTTTTTCAGTGGTGAATGCAGTATTGCTGAAGCCTGTGGCGGCACCGCACCCCGAAAATGTGGTGGTGTTTCTGGCCACCAACCGGGGCGGCACGGGCCCCTTTGCCTCGGACATCAAGTTCAATTTGTGGCGGCAACAGACCAGTGTCGTCGAGGATGTAAGCGGCTATCGCACGGGCGCGGTCAACGTGACGGGCATTGCCGAACCGCAACCCGCCGCGGGGGCATTCGTCACGGTGGATTACTTCCGCCTGTTCGGCCTTTCCGCCGAGCAGGGCCGCACTTTTACGGCCGAGGAAGAACGGCCCCACGGCGCCAAGGTGGTGATGGTGAGCCATAGCTTTTGGCAGAGAATGCTGGGCGGCGATCCGCGGATCGTGGGCAAGGTTATCTCGCTCGACAACGAGTCTTACCAGGTGATAGGCATTCTTCCGGCGGGCGTTCGCATTGCAGAGAGCGATCCTCCGGACCTCTGGTTTCCATTTCCGATCGACCCAAACAGCAACAACCAGGTGCACTATTTTCGGGCGCTGGGCCGCATCAAGGCGGGCGTCCGCCTGGACCAGGCCAACGCGCAAATGCGGCTGACGACGCAAGAATTCCGGCGGCGGTATCCGAACGCGCTTTCGACCAGCCGCGAAGACGTTTTCAGCGTGCAGCCGCTGGGGGATTTTCTGGCGCACGATGTGCGGGCTTCGCTGCTGCTGCTGGCCGGCGCGGTGGGTCTGGTATGGCTGATTGCCTGTGCGAATGTGGCCAATTTGCTGCTGATCCGGGCCGCCGGGCGGAGGCGCGAGATCGCCACGCGCATCGCCGTGGGCGCGCCGCGCTGGAGAATCGTGCGGCAGCTTCTGACCGAGAGCGTGCTGTTATCGGCCGCCGGCGCCGCGGGCGGGCTGGCGCTGGGAGCCGGCGGGATTCGCGCGCTGCTGGCGGCCAATCCGGTGGATCTTCCACGGCTGGGAGCGAAGGGCGCGAATGTGGCGATGGACTGGCGCGTGCTGGCGTTCACCTTGCTGACGGCGCTGGCCACGGGCATCCTGTTTGGCCTGATTCCGGCGCTCGAGGCGTCGCGCGCCGACCTCAGCGGGGTGCTGAAGGAAGGCGGAGGGCGCACGGGCGGCAGTTCCCGCCAGAATCGGGCGCGCTCGGTGCTGGCGGTGGGGGAGATGAGCCTGGCGATCGTGTTATCGATTGGGGCGGCGCTCTTCATTCGCACGCTGGTTGCGCTGCGGTCGGTCAATCCGGGGTTCGACCCGCAGCGGGCGGTGGCGGCGCGGGTTACTTTGGACCCGGCGCTTGCGAGGACGGCCGGTGTGGATGAGATCGCTGCGGATGTTTTTCGGCGCCTGCAAAGCGTGCCGGCGGTGGAAAACGCCGCGCTGACCCAGTTGTTGCCGCTGGAGGGCGGCTTTAACAGCCTGACCATCGTGATACTCGGCCGGCCCCTGACGGGCCTGGCCCACGGAAACGCCCGGTGGATGACGGTGTCTCCGGGGTATTTCGACGTGCTGAAAATTCCTTTGCTGCGCGGAAGGGTATTCACGGAAGGCGACCGGCGCGAGGCACCGGCGGTGGCGGTGATCAATCAGGCCATGGCGCGGCAGTTCTGGCCCGCGGGTGATCCGCTGAATGACCGGCTGGTGATCGGACGGGGGCTGGGGCAGAATTTCGACGAGCCGCCGCGCCAGGTGATCGGCATTGTGGGCGATGTGCATGAGGATGCGCTGGGGATGCAGCCGCTGCCGGCGGTGTTTGTCCCATTGGCGCAGCGGCCGAATACGCGGGCATACGGAATGTGGGCGGTGCTGCGGATTCGCGGGCAATCGCCGGGCTCGATGCGGAGATTCGCGGTGAGCTGCGCAGGGCCACCGGCGTGCCGGTGCCTCCGCTGCGGTCGATGCGCGAAGTGCTGGTGCAATCGACCGCGGAGCAGAAATTCCAGATGCTGCTGATGAGCATTTTCGGCGGGCTGGCGGTGTTTCTGGCGGCGGTGGGGATTTACGGATTGATGGCGTATTCGGTAGAGCAGCGCACGCTCGAAATCGGCATCCGCATGGCGCTGGGAGCGCAATCGAGCGACGTGCGGAACATGGTGGTTCTGCGGGGCATTCGGCTGGCGCTGATTGGCGTGGCGATCGGGCTGGCCACGGCGTTCGGGTTGACGCGCTTCGTGCGGAGCTTCCTGTTCGGGGTGGATGGGCTGGACCCGCTGGCATTTCTGGCGGTGCCGGTGATTTTGAGCGGCGTGGCGATTGTGGCCGTGTGGTTGCCCGCGCGCAGGGCCAGCCGCGTGGATCCGATCCATGCGCTGCGCCGCGCGTGCTGATCAGGCAGCCTGGCCGCCCGGCTGGTAGTGCAACGGGAGCAACTGATCGGCGCGGAGCGGCAGAGAGGCATAAGTCCGCCCCTCATCGTCGCTGAACTCCACTTCGTACACACCCGATTGAAGCTGTTCGACAACTGTGCCGACTTGACCGCGCCCGAAACCTTGGCCGGGGATCTCTTCGAGCAGCGCGACAACGGAAAGCAATTGCAGTTCGCGCGGGGTGGCCATATAAATTTATTGTATCGATGGCGTACGCGGTTGGGCGCGGTTGGACGAATGGCTACGCGGTGAAGATGACGCTCATGCAGGTCACGCCGGCTTCGGCCTTCATAAGCTCCGAAACGTCCAGAGGGATCACCTGGAAGCCCAAGCCTGCAAGGCGCGCGGCGGTGGACGGAAAGGCGGCGGGGATGAGCACGGTGTCGCCGACCGCCAGCACATCGGCGGCGGCCGGCTCATCCGGCGCCACATCGACGATGTCCAGGCTGGCGAATGGCGCCGTATCCACCCATTCGGGGTTGGCCAGCAGGCGGCCGCCGGGCAGGGCGCAGCATGCCGATTTCAGGTGCAGACAGCCGCGCATTTCGACGGGGCTGACGGTGTAGCCGAGCGGCTCCAGCTCGGCAGCCAGTTTTTGGATGCCGGCCTGGTTGGTGCGGCCGGAAAGCCCGACGAAGATGCGGCGGTCCACGCGGACGACGTCGCCGCCCTCGAGCGTGGCCGGCTCGCGCAGACGGCGCAGCGGCCGGTACGGCACGAGCGCGCGCGCCAGGCTCTCGGATTCGGGGCGCCGCGATTCCGCCCCCATGCGCAGGATCACGGCAACCTCATCTACTACCACGACCGGGTCCTCGACAAACACGGAATCCGGCAGGCCGGGTTCGGCCGGAAGGGTGAGCACCGCGAGGCCCAGTTCCACGAGGCAATCGCGATAGCATCGGTGCTGGGCGATGGCCTTGGCGACGTCGATTTCCTGGCGGTCGAGAAAGGTGAGTTCGCAGCGGTTGAGCGCCGGACTCACGGCGCGGGTGATAGCGGTCAGCATGTTTTCGGGGGCGATCAGTGGGTCATCGCGTAAACCACGTAGTTTACGCCAATGCGGATGCCGAGGGCGGAGTAATGCTCGGGATAGTAAGGCGCGTCCGCCCACTCCCACGAATCGCCGACATCGGACTGGTAAGTCATGGCGACCACCACGCGGCCATGATCGTCGTAAATACCGCGCCAGCGCGCAGGGCAGCCCTCGCACTTCCAGCTACGGCCGCGCTGGACGGAGCCTTCGCTGGCGATCTGGTAGCGCTCGTCGAGGTCGTAGACGGTGTGGAAGATGGGGTCCTTATCGTCGAGGTCCACCCACTGGCGGTCGGGGAAGATTTTTTTCATGCTCTGCATGAAGACCTCCCACTCGTCGGGGCCCCAGAAATCGTCGGCCATGAAGAAGCCGCCGCGCAAGAGGTATTCGCGGAGGGTCTTAGCTTGGCCGTCGGTCAACATCCAATGGCCGGGCTGGACGGCGTAGAGCCACGGCCAATCGTAGACCGAGCCATCGTCCAGATTGATGGGCTGTTCCACGCTGCGCACCTGGATGCGGGTGAGGCGGCGCAGGGCCTGTACGAAGTGGCGGTCGGCGCGGGGATAGTCCTGCGTCCAGATGGAGTTGCCCTCGGTCCAGTATCCGGCGCCGCGATAGCCGTAGCCGCCGAAACCGAAGCTGCGCCCGTAGCGGCCACCTGGTGCTGGAGGATACATCAGCCGGGCGAAGGTCCACTCGGTTTTCTCCTGGTAGTCCGGAGGGAGGGGGATCTCGCCCAGGCGGTATTCCACGCCGGGGTATTCGCGGAAGGGCGCCTGGAACGCGGAAAGGGTTCCCAGCAGCACCACGCTGATCGCCCACCAGACAGACTTGCGGAGGGTCATGGCTCCTTGCTGACGAGGATAACAGAAACGGGTGTGTTCTATGGGGGCGTGTGTTCACCGCGGAGCACAGGCATCGACTGATGTCGATGTTCTCGGGGCGAGGAAACTCCCGACAGGCCAGCGGCGGGGCCCATTCGACGCGGAGGCGCGGAGACGCGGAGGAAACGCGGAGAAGACCCAAGGTAAGGAAAGGTCGCAGAGGGAGCGGAGTTTCCGCGGAGCACAGGCATCGACTGATGTCGAGGTTCTGCGGGGCGAGGAAACTCCCGACAGGCCAGCGGCGGGGCCCATTCGACGCGGAGGCGCGGAGACGCGGAGCAAACGCGGAGAAGACCCAAGGTAAGGAAAGGTCGCAGAGGGAGCGGAGTTTGCGCGGAGCACAGGCATCGACTGATGTCGAGGTTCTCGGGGCGAGGAAAATGCCGACAGGCCAGCGGCGGGGTCCATTCGACGCGGAGACGCGGAGACGCGGAGGAAACGCGGAGAAGACCCAAGGTAAGGAAAGGTCGCAGAGGGAGCGGGAGAAAAAGCGGGGAGCGAGAGGGCGGACGGCGCAGAGGGGTATGTTAGACTGGCTGCGGCTTCGGCTGGAAGTGGGGTGGATATGGGGACTTCGACTTTTTTTCGGTGGGTGGCCGGCGGGGCTTTCTGCGCGGCGATCGCCGGCACATTGGCCGGTCAGACGCCCTCGGCGTTGGAAGAGCGTATCCGGCGCGTGGTGGATACTATGCCGCCCGCGGTGATTGTCAAAGGCGAGCCGGCGGCCACGGCGAAATTGGCCGACCGGATGGCGGCGCTGCACGTCCCCGGAGTCAGCATCGCGGTCATTCATGACGGCAGGATCGAATGGGCGCGCGGGTTCGGCGTGACCCGGAGCGGCGGCCCGCCGGTGACTCCGGATACGCTTTTCCAGGCGGCCTCGATCAGCAAGCCGGTGGCGGCGATGGCGGTGCTGCACCTGGTGCAGGCGGGAAAGCTGTCGCTGGATACGGACGTGAACGAGTATCTGAAGAGCTGGAAGGTGCCGGCGAATTCATTTACCGAGCGCAGAAAGGTGACCATTCGCGAGTTACTCACACATAGCGCCGGGATGACGGTGCACGGGTTCGGAGGTTATGCCGGGGGTGCTCCGGTGCCGACGCTGATCGAGGTTCTGAATGGCGAAAAGCCGGCGAATAGTCCGCCGATCCGCGTGGACATTGAGCCGGGCACGCTGTGGCGATATTCCGGTGGCGGCTATGTGGTGGTGCAGCAGTTACTGCTGGAGGTTACCGGCGAACCGTTCCCCAAGCTGATGCACGATACCGTGCTGGCGCCGATCGGCATGACCCGGAGCACTTACGAGCAACCTTTGCCCCAGAATCGGATGGCGGAAGCGGCGACGCCCTACCGGGCCGATGGGGAGCTCCGTTCCCGGTGGACCGCACGTGTATCCCGAAATGGCGCCGGCCGGTTTGTGGACCACGCCTTCGGACCTTGCGCGATACGCCATCGAAGTGCAGAAATCGCTGGCGGGGATGTCGAATAAGGTGCTCTCGGTGGCTATGGTGCGGCAGATGCTGACGCCGGGCTTGAACCATCAGGGGCTGGGACCGGCGCTGGGCGGAAGCGCGGAGCATCCCTACTTCGACCACGGCGGGGCCAATGAAGGCTACCGGTGCAACCTGTTCGCGTACGACCGCGGGGACGGGCTGGTGGTGATGACGAACAGCGACAGCGGAGGGCAACTGGCTGCGGAGATCGAGCGCAGCGTGGCGCGGGAGTATGGCTGGCCGGATTTTCAACCGGCGGAGCGGACGATGGCGAAGGTGGATCCGCAAACGCTGGAGAGTTATGTGGGCGCTTACCGGAGTCCGGGCGACGTGTTCCTGGTGACGAAGGTGGGGGAGCAGCTTTTCGTGCAACGCGGGATGCAGCCGAAGCAGGCGGCGTTTCCGGAGGGCGCGCGGGAGTTTTTCCTGACGGCGGTGGACGCGCAATTCACGTTCCAGGTGGATGCGCAGGGTAAGGCGACGGGACTGACGCTGCATCAAAACGGAATGGACCTGGCGGCAGACCGGCTGGACAATGCCGAGGCGAGGCGCGTGGAGGCGAACCTTGCGCCGGCGGCCAGGAGGTTTGAGGAGCAGAAGCCTGCGCCGGGAAGCGAGGCGGCGATGCGGCGGCTGATCGAGGAACTGCGGGAGGGGCGGCCGGACTATTCGCAACTGTTTCCGGAATTTGCCGCGGTAATCCGCCAGGGGTTGCCGGAGGCGCAGGCCAGCGCAAAGCAACTCGGCGCGGTGCTGTCGGTGACGTTCAAGGGAGTGGAAGCGGGCGGCGGGGACGTTTACCTGGTGCAATTTCAGGATGGCGCGATGGAATGCCACATTGCACTGACGCCCGACGGGAAGATTGCCGGCATGGGATTCCGCCCCCTGCGGCCCTAATAGGGGCTGAGTTGCGCGGCGGCCTCGGGGATCTTGCCGCCGTACATGCGGCGGAGTTCTTTGCGCAGCGGATCGACGCCATGGGCGAAGATCATCTTGTACGCCTGGCAGAAGTAATCCAGTTCCTCGAAGTTGCCGTGTGGGCCGTGGCGGAACTTAGGGCATCCGCCATGGCAGAGGGACTGGTATTCGCACACCTGGCACTCGGGATGCGCCAGTGACTTCTTGGATGCGAAACTGTACCGGCGCGTGCGGCGGGCAATCTCCGCCCAGGAATCCAGCTCGACGTTGCCCAGCTTCCAGGCGCCGGTTACAAAGAAATCGCAGGGGTAGACATCGCCGTTATACTCCACCACCACGTAGCTGTCGCAGGTTTCGTGCATTGTGCAGGTGCCCGGCTTCTGGCCGGCGACCGCTTCGGCGAGGTTATCGAAGAAGCGGATGCGCATGCGCCGCCGCTCCGGCCACCACAGATCGAATGTTTCGACGAGAAACCGGCCGTACTGCTCGGGAGTGATGGTGAAGGGCAGGGGATTGCCATCGCTATCGAATTCCGCCAGCGGAATGTACTGCACGTTATCGATTCCCAGGCGCCGATAAAACCGGTAGAGTTCCTTGGCGCACCCCACATTGGCCTGGCTGAGCACGCAAAGGATATTGAATTCCACCTTGTTCTTTTGCAGCAGCTCGATGCTTTGCATCACCCGCTTCCAGGTGCCGCGGCCTTCCTTGTTGAAGCGGTAGCGGTCGTTGATCTCTTCAGGGCCATCGAGCGAGACGCCCAGCAGCCAGTGATAGGCGCGAAACAGATCGCACCAGTTCTGGTCCAGCAGGATGCCGTTGGTTTGCAGCGCGTTGCTGACAGTCTGCCCGTTGCGCCCGTGCTGCTGCTGGAAGGCCACGAGCTTCTCGAAGAACGGAAGTCCGGCAAGCGTCGGCTCGCCGCCCTGAAAGGCGAAAATGCTGCTGGGGTAGGAGTAGAAGAGGTAGGAATCGACTAAGTGCTCCAGGGTTTCGAACGTCATGCGGCGCGCCGGGAGGCTCTTGTAGGGATCGGCATCGCGGTCGAGGTAGAAGCAGTAGGAGCAATCCAGGTTGCAGACTGCCGAGGCCGGCTTGATGAGCAGCGAAGTGATCCGGGGGGTAGGGCCGGAGGCCAGCGCTTCGGTCTCCGCGCCGCGATAGATCGGGAAAGGGGAGCCGGACGCCACCTTCAGAGTTTAGCATTGGGGGCGAAGGCGAAAGCGACGGGCCCCGGCCGGTCAGTTTTGCTTTACGTTCTCCAGCCAGCGCTCGGCCAGGGTTTCCAACTCATCGGCCACTGCGGGGTTCTGGTGCCGCAGGTTCCTGGATTCGCCGGGGTCTTGGTCGACGTTCGAAAGAAACACCGCGTCGTCGCCTTCGAGCGGCTTATCGCCGGCCGGCGTGCCATCGAACGTGCGGCCGTTCTTGACCAGCTTCCAATTGGCGCGGCGCACGGCGAGCTGGCCGCCGGAGGACCAGAAGATGGCGTCATGTTTGGAGGGCGCGCGGGACACCGCCATGGGCAGCGCGTCGAAGCCATCCATGGTGCGATCCGACGGCACTGGCACGCCGGCGGCGGTGCAAATGGTGGGCAGCAGATCCAGGTGGCTGCCAATTTGGTGGAGCACCTGGCCTTTGGGGAGGGCGCCCGGCCAGCTCATCATCATGGGCACGTGCATGCCGCCATCGAAGGCGCTGAATTTGTTGCCGCGGAAGGGCCAGTTGTTGCCGGCGGTGGCGGTCTTCTGCCCGAGCCCGGCACGGGCTTCGCGGGTGGCGCCGTTGTCACCCGTACAAAAAACCAGCGTGTTTTCGGTCAGGTGCAGCTCGCGGAGGGTGCGCATCACCAGGCCCACGCCGTCATCGACGGCCGATAGCATGGCCGCGTACATGCGCCGCTCGGGCGTGAGATCGGGAAACCGCTCGACGTATTTCTTCGGCGCGTGCATGGGATAGTGCACACCGTTGAAGGGCACGTACAAGAAAAACGGATTGGAGCGATTGTCGCGTACGAACTGGGCGGCTTCGCGCGCAAACAGCTCGGTGGAATACTGGCCGTCTTCGAAGGCTTCGGTGCGGTCGCGCCACAGGTCGTGATAGTTCACCGTGCGCGGCTCGCCCCAATAGTAGCGATGCGAGTAATAATCGATGCAGCCGGCGTGGAAGCCCACGTAGCGGTCGAACCCGTGGGCATTGGGCACGGTGTCGGGGGTGTCTCCCAGGTGCCACTTGCCGAAGATGCCGGTGGCGTAGCCGGCCGGCTTGAGCAGCGCGGCGATGGTCTGCTCGGAGGGCTTCAGCGCCGGCCCATTCGAAGGAACGCCGGCGCGGATGGGATACCGCCCGGTGAGCAGCGACGCCCGCGACGGCGCGCAGACTGGCGCGGCCGCATACCAGTTGGTAAAGCGCGCACCGGAGGCGGCCAGCGCGTCGATGTTGGGAGTTTTCAGATCGGTGGCGCCCCATGCGCCGATGTCGTGGCAGCCCAGATCGTCGGCCAGAAAGATAATGAAATTCGGTTTGCGGGCGGGGCTGTGGGTCTGGGCCATGGCGCCGGCGGCGACGGACGCGGACGAGAGAAAGTCTCTCCGGGTGAACATGCCCAACATGGTATCGCAGCGGCTTCCGGGCGGTGTGCTCAGCCGGAATGAGGCGGCGCATGTGCCTGCGGTCTCCGGCAGCCGACTGTCGTGGCACGAGTGCGCTTCACTCCACTGCGTCGCCGGGCACCGGCGGGTTTCCGCGGCCTGCGCGTTTCAGGAGCCGCTTCGCCTTCGCGACATCGCCCCGTTGTCCACGCTCGCGGAAATACTCCTCGGTTCGCAAGGCGGACAACTTCTCGGCCACCGCGACATTGATGAACTGGTTGAGAGCCACGCCTTCGGTTTCAGCGACGCGGCGCACCTCTTCCAGTAGCGACGCCTGCGGGCGCAAAGCATCGCCTGGCCGCGCCACAGCCGCGGGCGCCACAGAAACCGGAGATGCACCAGCCGCCCTCGCCGCGAACCCGCGCCCTCCGTGCATGAGATTAAGATGGTATCCATGACGAAGTCTCTTCCGGGCGCCCTGTTGTGCGCCGTTATGGGGTCGGCGCTGTTCGCTGCCACCGCCGTTCCCGTGGGCAGCCAGCGCCGGCTGTCATTCGACGAAGGCTGGCGCTTCTTCAAAGGAGAAGCCCCCGGCGCCGAACAGCCGGATTTCCAGGATTCCTCGTGGAGGGAAGTTCGCCTGCCCCACGATTGGGCCATCGAAGGGCCGTTCGACCAGAAGTTCAACCCCCACACCGGCGCCCTGCCCATCTTCGGCACCGGCTGGTATCGCAAGGCCTTCACGCTGCCGGCCTCCGCTAAGTCGCGGTACATCAGCATTGAGTTCGATGGCGCCATGTACAACTCCACCGTCTGGCTGAATGGCCATGAACTCGGCGGGCGGCCCTACGGATACATCGGTTTCTCCTTCGACCTCACGCCCTATCTGCACTACGGCGATGAAACCAACGTGATCGCGGTGCGGCTCACTCCCGAAGACCGCTCCTCCCGCTGGTATCCCGGAGCCGGTATCTATCGCAACGTCTGGCTGGATGTCACCGGCCCTCTGCACGTGGCGCGCTGGGGCACCTATGTGACCACACCCGAAGTCTCCGCGCAGAAAGCTTCCGTGGCGGTGAAAACCGAGCTGCGCAACCGCACCGATCAGCCGGCCGAAGTGACGCTCGAAACCTCTGTGGTGGATGCCGCGGGCAAGGCCGTGAGCCGCAAGAGCGACGCGGTGACCATCCCGCCCGGCGGCTCCCAGACGCAACCTACTACGCTGATCGTGAACCATCCCGAGCGCTGGGATATGGACCATCCCTACATGTACACGCTGGTGAGCGAGGTGCTCGAAAACAAGAAGGTGGTGGACCGCTACGAAACGCCCTTCGGCATTCGCACCATCGCCTTCGATAAGGAGAAAGGCTTCCTGCTGAACGGGCAGCCGCACAAGATTCAGGGCGTCTGCGACCACCACGACCTGGGTGCGCTGGGGGCGGCGGTGAACCGCCGCGCCACCGAGCGGCAGCTGGAAATCCTCAAGGGCGCCGGCGTGAACGCCATCCGCACCAGCCACAACCCGCCCTCGCCGGAGCTGCTGGATTTGTGCGACCGCATGGGGCTGGTGGTGATGGACGAATCCTTCGACATGTGGCGCATCCCCAAAGTGCCCAACGGCTACAGCAAGTACTTCAACGAATGGAGCGAGCGCGACGTGCGCGACATGGTGCACCGCGACCGCAATCATCCCAGCGTCATCATGTGGAGCATCGGCAACGAGATTCCCGAGCAGCGAGACCCCGCGGGCGGCCGCCATGGCGCAGCGGCTGACGGGGTTCTTCCACGAGGAGGATCCCACGCGGCCTACCACCTCGGCATTCAATAACTGGCGCGGCGCCATCCAGAACAAACTGGCCGACGAGGTGGATATCCCCGGCTTCAATTACGCGCCCACGCACTACGAGGAGATCATGAAGGAGCATCCCAACTGGGTGATCTACGGCTCGGAGACGGCCTCGTGCGTCAGCTCGCGCGGCACCTATCATCTGCCGATCGAGAAATACGAGAAGCATCCGTCGCTGCAGATTACCAGTTACGACATCATCGCGCCCCAGCTGGGCCATACTGCCCGGACGTGGAGTTCGACGCGCAGGACGACTTCCCAATGTGCTGGGCGAGTTCGTGTGGACCGGTTTCGATTATATCGGCGAGCCGACCCCGTTTTTCAATGGCCGCGGAACAGCATGGCCACCGACTGGCCGGCGCGCAGCTCCTATTTCGGCATGGTGGACCTGGCCGGCTTCCCCAAGGACCGCTACTATCTGTACCAGAGCCAGTGGACCAAGGCCCCCATGGTCCACGTGCTGCCGCACTGGAACTGGGCGGGGCACGAGGGCAGGCCATCCCGGTGATGGTCTATACCAATGCGGACGAAGTGGAGCTGTTCCTCAACGGGAAGTCGCTGGGGCGCAAGAAGCGCTTCGCGCGAGCCCATCGAAATTCCGGTCGGAGCGCAACGTCAGCCCGACCCACAAGTTCCTCACCAAGTACCGCCTGGAGTGGCAGGTGCCTTATGCGCCGGGGTCGCTGAAAGCCGTGGCCTACAAGGACGGCAAAGAGGTAGCGGTGGACGAGAGGCGAACCGCCGGCGCCCCGGCCAAGGTGAAGCTGCAGCCCGACCGGACCATCATCACGGCCGATGGCGACGACCTGAGCTTCGTGACCGTGCGGATTGAGGATAAGGACGGCAACCTGGTACCCGAAGCCGACAACCTGGTGCATTTCCAGGTAACTGGAGCCGGCCATAACGAAGCCGTGGACAACGGCAACGCGGCTACCGTGGAGCCGTTTCACGCCGATCATCGCAAGGCCTTCAAAGGCCTGGCGCTGCTGATCGTGCGGTCGAACGGCACACAAACCGGGAAAATTGCGGTGACAGCCACCTCCGAGGGTCTCTCGAAAGGAACCGCCGAAATCACCGCGCGGAAGAAATGATGCCGTGGAAATCTGCGGTTCGCCGGGCTGTCGCCTGTTAGAATAAAGCAACAGCGATGGCTTCCATGTCGCCAGGAATGGCCTTGCGCCAGATCCTCGATCGTCATGCCGACCAGATCTCCGAAGAGATGGAACGGCTTCTCACCGAGTCGCGCGATTGCGAGCGGCGGGAATTCGCAGAGTTGCGTGCGCAGGACCGTCAGGAGTTCCACGCGGCCCTGGAGCGCCAGCGGCAGGAACTTGCCGAAGCACGCGAGCACGACCGGCAGGAATTCGAGCAGTCGCTGAAAAATGCGCAGATTGAATTCGCAGGGCTGCGCGAACGCGACCGCCAGGAGTTCGCCGAAGCGGCCGAGCGCGAGCGGCAGCGGTACGACGAAGTGCGCGAGCAGGACCGCCACGAGTTCAACGAATCGCTGGCTGGCGCGCGGCAGGAACTGGCAGATTTGCGCGAACACCACCAGCAGGAGCTCGCCGCATCGCTGGGACGGGAACAGCAGCACCATGGAGAAGTGCGTGAGCAGGACCGGCAGGAATTCGAGCAATCGCTGAAAAATGCGCAGACCGAATTCGCCGGGCTGCGCGAGCACGACCGCCAGGAGGTCGCCGAAGCGGCCGAGCGCCAGCGGCAGGAACTTGCCGAAACGCGCGAGCAGGACCGGCGGGGGTTCGAGCAATCGCTGAAAAATGCGCAGATCGAATTCGCCGGGCTACGCGAGCACGACCAGCAGGAGTTCGCCGCATCACTGGATCGCGAACGGCAGCATTTCGACGAAGTGCGCGAGCAGGACCGGCGGGGGTTCGAGCAATCGCTGAAAAATGCGCAGATCGAATTCGCCGGGCTGCGCGAGCACGACCAGCAGGAGTTCGCCGCATCACTGGAGCGGGAACGGCAGCGTTCCGCCGAAATACGCGAGCAGGACCGGCGCGAGTTCAATGAATCGCTGGCCAATGCGCGGCAGGAACTGGCGGATTTGCGTGAAAACAACCAACAGGAGTTCGCAGGATCGCTGGAGCGCGAGCGGCAGCATCACACCGAAGTGCGCGAGCAGGACCGGCGCGAGTTCAACGAATCGCTGGCCAACGCGCGGCAGGAACTGGTGGAATTGCGCGAACGCGACCAGCGGGAGTTTGCGGCGTCGGTGGAGCGCGAGCGGCGGGAATTTGGCGACAAGCTGCGCCAAGCAGTGCGGCGCATCCGCCAATCCAACGATCGGGAAGAACTGGCCTCCACGCTGGTGGACGCTGCCGCCTCTTATTCCGGCGGGGCAGCGTGGCTGCGGGTGGCCGATGGCAGCGCGCGCGGAGGGCCGGTTCGCGGCGTCGCGACGGAAGACGGCGAGGCGTTTCACGCGCTGGAGATCCCGCTGGCGAACGCCGCGGCGCTGGCCGGCGCCGTGGAGAGCCGCGATCCGGTGATTGCGGCAATTGCCGAAGGCGAGCTGTCTGCCGCACTGCTGGCGCTGCCGGGACATCCTACGGAAGGGCGGGTGGCTATTTTCCCGCTGGTCACGAAGAGCGGCGTACCCGCGCTGCTGTATACCTGGGGTAAGACGCAGGAGCCGGTGCTGGAGATGTTGACGGAAGTGGCCTCGGCCGCGTGGGAAATTCGCACGCCGCCCGATGCACTGCCGCCTGCCGCGCCGGAATTGGTTCGCATTACGCCGGCTGCCGTGCCCGCGGTAGTGGAGAGCGAGCCGGCCCGCACCGCGTGGGAGCAGCTCTCGCCCGATGAGCAGCAGATTCACCTGCGGGCGCAACGCTACGCGCGCGTGCAGGCGGCCGAAATGCGGTTGCACGAAGCCGACGCGGTGGAAACCGGGCGCGCGCGGCGCAACCTCTATGAGCTGCTCCAAAAGCCCATCAACCAGGCCCGGGCGACTTTCCACCAGAGGTTCTTCCTGCCCTGTCCCAGCATGGTGGACTATTTGCACCTGGAACTGGTGCGCACCTTAGCCAACGACGATGCAGAACTGCTCGGCACGGATTATCCGGGTCCTTTGGTATAGCGGTCTCGGGCTGGCGGTCTCGCTGGGGCTGTTGGCACAGCGTGGAAAACCGTTGCCGACCAGGGTGGTGGGACCCACCAGGGAGACTGGTTTGCCGGCGCTGGTGAAGGCCTGGCGCCAGGCGCCCAACCCGGCGCGGCGCAGCGCGGTGGAGGCCTACGTCACCGCTCATAGCGGCGACCCCAGCGGCGCGCTGGGGCGGCTGGCCTTGGGCGTGGGCCTGTACGAGCAGAAGGATTATCTGGGCGCCGTGGCCGCGTTGCAGGACCTGGCCGACCGGCTGCCGCGAATTGCGGATTATGTCAGCTACTACCTGGCCGCAGCCCAGGTGGAGCTGAAAGCCGACGGCGATGCCCGGCAGGAATTGGCCGCCGTTCATGCGGGTGACGTGCGATCGCCGCTGGAAGGCAAGGCCTGGGTAGTGGAAGCGCGCGCGCTCCAAACCACGCAGCCGGCCGAAGCGGTGCGCCTGCTGCGCGAACATTTCACCTCGCTCCCGCAGCCGGATGGCAACCTGGCCCTGGCCGATGCCTATCAGGCCAGCGGCGATTTGCAACACGCCGCCGACTTCTACCAGCGCGTCTACTACCAATATATTTCGGGCGATGGCGCCCAGCGCGCGGCCGCCGCCCTGGTGACACTGGAAAATGCCATGAGCGCGCAATACCCGCAGCCGCTTGGGGCGCAGTTGTTGCAACGAGCCGGCCGCCTGCTGGATGCGCGGCAGTTTGACAACGCGCGGACGGAGTTTCAATCCGCGGCCGACCAGACGACTGGACTGGACCACGAACGGGCGCTGGTCCGCCTGGGGCAGGTGGATTTTCTGGCGGGGAAGACAGAGGCAGCCTGCTCGTATTGGAGCACGCTTGAGCTGGGACCCCTGGACGCCGGCGCCGAACGGCTTTTCGATCTTGAGGAGTGCAACCGCCGGGCCGGCGACGAGACCGCCATGATGGAAGCACTGGACCGGCTGGCCAAGGACTATCCGCAATCGCCCTGGCGGCTGCGGGCGCTGGTGGGCGCCGCGAACCGGTATCTGGTCACCGGGCGGCCGGATGACTTCATGCCCCTGTATAAGGCGGCCTATGAAGCCTTTCCTGGCGACCCCGAAGCGGGGTTATATCACTGGCGGGTGACCTTTCAGGCCTATCTGCACCACAAAAGCGAAGCCGCCGACCTGCTCCGCGAACAACTGCGCAACTACGGAAGCCACGGCACGGCCGGTACGGCGCTCTATTTTCTGGGCCGCTACTACGAGCAGAATGGAGACCTGCCTTCGGCGCGCGCATGTTATCGCAAACTGGCCGACAGCTACCAGAATCACTACTACTCCATGCTGGCGCGCGAGCGGCTGGAGCGCCCGGAAGTGGCCGCGCCAGTGAGCGATTCCGCGGCCGACGCAGTTCTCGCGGAAGTGAAACTGGCGCAGGTCCCGCCCATTGCCACGGCGGCCAGCGCCGCCACCACTTCGCGGATTGACCGTTCGCGCCTGCTGCGCGCAGCGGGTCTGGGCGACCTGGCGGATGGAGAGTTGCGCTTTGGCGCGCGCCACGGCGGCCAGGCACCGCTGCTGGGCATGGAGATGGCTGCCGCCGCCGATTCGCCGCACCTCGCGCTTCACATGATGAAGGCCATGGCACCGGAATATCTCAATCTCAACCTGGACGCCGCGCCGCGCAAATTCTGGGAGCTGCTCTTCCCGTTACCTTACCGCGGCGATCTGGAGACGTACGCCCGCCAACACGACCTCGATCCGTTCCTGGTAGCCGGCCTCATTCGCCAGGAATCGGAATTCGATCCGCAGGCCCTCTCGCCCGCCAAGGCGTACGGGCTGACGCAGGTGCTGCCGGTCACCGGGCGGGAATACGCGCGCAAGGCCGGCATTCCGCGTTTCACCACCGGGTTGTTGTGGCAGCCGGTGATGAACCTGCGCATTGGAACTTCGGTGCTGAGATCTATGCTGGATTCCAACGGCGGACGCATTGAGCAGACCCTGGCAGCTTACAATGCCGGCCCCAGCCGCGTCGCCTTGTGGAGCGGGTGGAACGATTATCGCGAGCCGGCCGAGTTCGTGGAATCGATCCCCTTCAATGAGACCCGCGACTACGTGCAGGCCGTGCTCCGCAACGCGGATATCTACCGGCGCCTCTACGGCGGAAGCCACTGAGATGGCGCGGGGCCGGCTCGTAAAATTCACACCTGACGCACGAAACTCACGGTTTAACAATTGTTATTCAACACACTCTCCGCGTTTTCGGAAGGGAAACCCAAACCGCCTCGCCATCGCCCTCATTCTAGTGGCTTCGTGCAAGCTTAGTAAGTATGCGGCAGTGCTCATCGCTAAGGTACTATGACTCACATCGGGAGAATCTTGTCTTGCTTTCTGGCCGCCGGATTGCTACTCAGTTCCGCATACGGCCAACCTGGGACCGGCACGGTAAAGGGCACCCTGACGGACGATTCCGGCGCCGTGATTCCGGCGGCCACCGTGACCCTCACCTCCAGCAACGGTAGTAGTCGGACCGCACAATCACAAGCCGAAGGTAGTTACACGTTCAACGGCGTGGCCCCCGGCCAATACACAGTTCAGGTGAACTTTCCGGGGTTCACCCCATTTTCCCACCCCATTTCGGTGAACTCAGGCGCCACGGTTCAAGTTCCTATCCAATTAGCGCTGAGTACCGAGAAGCAGCAAATCACGGTCAGCGCCGAATCCGGTCCCACGGTCAATGTGGAGCCCGAAAACAACGCCACCGCCCTGGTGATCAAAGGCGAAGATCTCCAGTCGCTTCCTGACGATCCGGACGATCTGGCGGATGCCTTGCAAGCACTCGCCGGACCCGGCGCGGGACCCAATGGCGGCCAGATTTATATCGACGGCTTCTCCGGCGGGCAGCTTCCGCCCAAGGAATCCATTCGCGAGGTGCGCATCAACCAGAATCCCTTCTCCGCCGAATACGACCGGCTGGGTTTTGGGCGGATCGAGATTCTGACGAAGCCCGGATCGGACCGCCTGCGCGGCATGCTGTTCCTGAATGACAGCGACGCGGTGTTCGATTCGCGCAATCCCTTCGCCTCCAACAAGCCGGATTATTCCAACCGCATGTACGGCGGCAACGTGGGGGGACCGATCGGCAAGCACGCCTCCTTTTTCCTGGATTACAACGAGCGCGACATTACCAATAACGCCATCACCAACGCGGTCTATCTGGATCCCACCAGCCTGACCACTTTGCCGATTAACAACGCGGTGATCACTCCCCAGATGAACCGCACCATCACGCCGCGCCTGGATTACCAGTTAAGCACCAATAACACGTTGACGGTGCGTTTCGAAGAGCGCATGTCGTATCTCGATAATGCCGGATTGGGCGGTTATCACTTGCCGGCGCCGTATTCAGAGCAGGCTTACAATAACTCCGGCGATGCGCAGAATCTGATGATCACCGAGACCGCGGTTTTAAACGCGGCGACGGTCAACGAGACGCGCTTCCAGTATTACCGCAACTGGAGCCGGTCGTTGGGCAACGAACTGCCCGAAGTCAACGTGGCGAACTCATTTATTACCGGTGGCAATGGAATTGGAAACACTTTCGACCGGACCCATCACTTCGAGTTACAGAACTATACCAGCTTCGCCAAGTCAAAGCACACTCTCAAATTCGGCGTGCGCGCCCGGAGGGACAGCGATCAGAACAACAATCCCCAAGGCTTCAACGGCGCTTTCACTTTCCTGGGTGGCGATGAGCCGGTATTGAATGCCGACAACCAGATCGAGTACGACGCGAACGGCAACGCAGTAACGGAACTGCTTACCTCTCTCCAGCAGTACCAGAGAAACCTGATGCTGCAGCAGGCCGGACTCACGGCGGCCGAGATCCAGACGCTGGGCGGCGGACCTTCCCGCTACACCATTCAGGCCGGCGTGCCGTACATCAGCATGACACGCTACGATGCCGCGCCTTTTGTGCAGGACGACTGGCGGATGAAGAGCAACCTCACGTTAAGTCTGGGGCTGCGCTACGAAGTGCAGAATCTGGATCACGATTACAACGACTGGGCGCCCCGCGTGGGATTCGCCTGGGCGCCCGGAAAGAGCAAAAACGGCCGCCAGAAGACCGTGATCCGTGGCGGCTCGGGCATATTCTACGACCGTGTGGCCTTGGGTCCTTACGAGCAGGCGGCTTTGAACAACGGCCACACCCAGACCAATTACACAGTTTATAATCCAGATTTTTATCTTTCGGATATTCCGCCGGTCTCGACTCTCAGCGCGGGGGAAAACAGTATCTACATCGTGGATCCCAAGCTGCGCGCGGATTATAGCATCCAAAGCGCCATCGGAGTGGAGCGGCAGTTGCCGCGGAGTAGCACTGCATCCCTCACTTATACCAACACGCATGCCGAACATTACCTGCAGACGGTGCCGATCAACGCTCCTTTGCCGGGGACATTCAACCCGTTGCTGCCGCTTGGACCGACCAACGGGGCCTTTCCGTTCGGGTATAACGCGGGCAACATCTTCGAATACGAATCGGGTGGGATTCTGCGCCAGAACATCCTGATGGCGACGCTGAATACACGCTTCAATAAGAACGTGTCGCTCTATGCGAACTACCAGCTCACTTATGCCAACGATCTGCCATCGACACCCACCAATCCTTATGACTTCATGCAGGATTATGGCCGCTCGACCCTGGACCGTCGGCATAACTTCCAGCTATTCGGTTCCATCCAAGCGCCGTTGGGGTTGCGATTCGCGCCCTTCGTTACCCTCCGCTCCGGCATGCCTTACGATGTACTGGTGGGTGAGGATCTTTACGGCGACACTCTGGAAAATGCCCGCGCGGCCTTCGCTCCCTCCGGTTCCTGCCCGGCTGGTTTCATCGGAACAATCGGCGACGTGGTTTGTTCCCGCGCCGGCGCTTTCACGACGAATTATAATCCCGCCAGCCCGGCCAACCTGGTGCCGCGAGACTACCTCACCATGGCCGGCCTGGTGTCGGTCAATATACGGGTTTACCGCGTGTTCGGATTCGGCCCGGTTCAAGGCAACGGGGCCATGCCTAGCGGTGGTGGCGGTGGAGGCGGCGGGCGTGGCGGTGGCGGGGGCGGCGGGCGCGGCGGCGGCGCCATGTCGATGGGACCCGCCGGCGGCGGACGCGGAATGTTCGGCGGGACCACTGAACACCGCTTCAATCTGACCATCGGACTGAACGTGACCAATATCCTCAACCATTTCAACCCGGCCGGTTACCAGGGGGTGATTACCTCGCCGCAGTTTCTGGACGCGACCACGGTGAACACCGGCTTTGGAGGAGGTGGCGTGGGAGGCGGCGGGGCCGGCACGGCCAACAACCGCCGCATCGAGTTTGACTCGCGATTTACTTTCTGAGGCCGCGGCTGCTTACTCGTAGCGCAGGGCGTCGATGGGATTGATCCGCGATGCCTTCACCGCGGGGTAGATCCCGAAGATCACTCCGACGGCTACCGACACACCGAACGCAATTACGACCGACGCAGAGGTGACGATGGTCTTCCACTCGGCTGTGCGGGCGATCAGCCAAGCCAGGAAGAAGCCGAACGCGATGCCGAGCAGCCCGCCGCCCACGGAGATCAGCACCGATTCGGTGAGAAACTGTCGCACAATATCGAACCGCCGCGCGCCGATGGAGCGGCGAATGCCGATCTCCCGGGTGCGCTCCAACACCGTGGCCAGCACGATATTCATGATGCCGATCCCGCCGACCAGCAGGGAAATAGCCGCGATGGCCACCATGACGTAAGTGAAAATGGTCTGGGTGCGCTGCTGCTGGGCCAGCAGGGCGGCGGGAATCGTCACCGTGAAGTCCTGCGTGTTGTGGTGTGTCGAATTCAACACCGCGGTCACCACCTTGGCCATTTCGATGCTGTCAACGTCCGGCTTCAGCCGCAGTTCGATGCCGTCCAGGTCGTCCTTCAGATTGGCGAAGCTTTGGTCCCAGAAGCGATATTGCAGGGTATTCAGCGGGATGTAAATGATGTTATTGATGTCCTGCATCTGGCCGCCGCTGGATTGCGCTCCGGCCATGAGTTGCTCCGTCAGAACGCCCTCCACAGTAAGCCAGACATCGTTTACCTTGATCACCTTACCGACTGCCGGCGCATAACCTAATAAGTTGACCTTGGCGCCTTCTCCCAGAATGCAGACGGTGGCGCTGGCGGCGTCGTCCGAATTATTGAAAAAATTGCCTTCGGCCAGGCGGAACGAGTGGATGACGCTATAGGATGGGCGCACGCCATATAGCTCGGGCACGTCGCGGGCGGGCTTGGGGAGCACTCGGGCGGGGTGCATGGTACGCCGCGCGGACATGGTTTCCAGCCCTTCGATGTTCGCCTGTAAAATCCGCACGTCGCGCTCGGAAAGCCCGGGCGACGAACGCCGGCGCTGCTGGAATTCCTCCTGGCTGCTCGCCGGGCGCGAATCGATCAGGACATTGCGCACGCCTAACTGCTCGATGAAGCGCAGCGACTCTTCTTTAGCCCCCGAGCCGATGGCCAGCATGCCAATCACCGAGCCGACGCCGAACACGATGCCCAGCGCTGTGAGCAGCGTGCGGGTCTTCTGGGCCCGCAGGTTGGCCAGAGCCTGGCTGATATCGGAAAGCCGCAGAATCATTGCTGCAACGCCTTGATGGCCCCGGACGACTGGGCGGCGCCCTTGTTCGACTGGTCGGGATTGGACATGGCCACCACCGTCCCTTCGGGCAGCCCGGTAATCACAGCCTGGCTTTCGCTGCGGCGCACCAGCTTCACATCGTGGGGCATGAAACCCTTGGGGGTCTCCTGGAACACGTAAGTGCGGCCGTCGCTTTCGAAGAGCGCCTGGGAAGGCAGCCATGTGACATTATCGAGCGCTTCGACGGTAATGACTAAGTTAGAGGTCATGCCCGGCCGTAGTTCGGGCGAAGGCTGGTCGAGGGCGATGCGGCACTCGAAATGACGGTCCCAGGGAGTGCCGGAAGTGCCGCCAATATTCTTGACATGGCCGGTAAATTGCTTGCCCGCCAGGGCCACTACCTTCACGGTTACCTTCTGCCCGATACTCAGGTGGCCGCGGTCTAACTCGCCCACATTGGCGCTTACTTCCCAGCTTTTCAAGTCCGGTATCTGGGCCACCGCCATGCCCGCGTTCACGTTATCGCCCATCTGGAACGGCAGTAATTGCATGCCCCAATACATCATGTTGAGGTTGGTATTCTGCTGTATGTTCACGTAGCCCGCGGTCTTAGCTTTCAGGGTCAGACTGTCGATGGTGCGTTGGGCGGTATCGGCGGCCACCTTGGCTTTGTTCTCGGCTGCCTTCTGAATTTCGATGCCGGCCACGGCGTTAGCCTTCTTGTTGACCTGGTCCTGCTCGGCCTGGTGCTCGCGGTTCTTGGCCGCCTCCAGGGCGATCAGGTTCTGGCGGGCCTGGATAGCCGGAAGGAGCGGATTCTTGCGCGCGTCCAACTCGGCCTGCCGGACATCGCCCTGGGCCGAGAGAAGCTGGTAGCGGGCCTCTTCGGCGCTGGCCTCGGCGTCAGCGTTGGCCTGCTCCACTTTCGCCTGGGCTTCGGCAAGATCGGCCTGGGCCTCTTTCAGGTTGTACTCCTGCTGCGTGGTATCGAACTCCGCCACCACGTCGCCCTGCTTCACCAGTTCGCCCGGCTCGCGCAGATAGGTAATCGCTACTGGCCCGCCGCCCACCATGGGAACCGTGAGCATCTCGGAATTGCCGCCCTGCAATTCGCCGCGCGCCGTAACCGTGATGGTGACCCGCCCTTTCTTGATGCGGGTGGTGGGAATCTCGGAGGCCTGCGTTGCAGTGGCCGCCTGCACGAGGCGCCGGCCGCCCCAGACGCCCAAGCCGGCCAGCGCCAGCAAACCTACTGCCGCCACCAGGCGCGTCTTCATTTCTTCTCCTTCTTCTCAGGATCGGCCAGGGCGATCATGGCGCCGGCGCGAATTCCGGAGACGGCGATTTCATCCGGATTGCGGGCCAGCACATTCACTTCCACCTGGCGGTAGCGATTGGATTCGGCCAGGAACACCACCGGCTTGCCCTGGCGCGTGAACAGCGCTTTGGCCGGGATGCTGATGGCGTGCGGAATGCGGTCGATAATGATATCCATGCCCGCATTCATGCCCGGGCGAAGGTGCTGGTCGGGTTTGCGAATCGCGGCATAGGCGCGGAAGCTGCGAGTGGGTGGAAACTCGTTGCTCTGTTCCGCCAGCAGCGAAATCTGCGAAAGCTTGCCGGCCATGGTGAGTTCGGGCAGCGCGTCGACGCGCACGCGCACATCCTGGCCAATGGCGATGCGGCCGCGGTCGATCTCTTCCACTGTGGCATCCATCTGCAGGGTGTCCAGGTCGGGTATTTCGGCCAGCAGGCCGCCGGGCCAAACGTTGTCCCCCACTTTAAACGGCTTGGCATTCATCCAGCCCTGCGAATAGTTGGGTTCAAAGACGATGAAGCCGGTGAGCGGAGCCTTGATCTCCATCTGGGCCATGCGCGATTTCATCAGGTTGACATCGGCCTGGGCTTTGTCGCGCTGGCGGGTAAGCGAGGCGATTTTGGAGGCATTCGAAGCCTTGTGCAAATCGACGGTGGCCTCCTCAACCTTCTGCTTCTGCTCCGCCACCCCCAGGTCGATCTTGCTTTCCTCACCCTGAATGCGGCTCACGATTTCCTGCTTGGAGGCTTCCAGGCGGGCCTTCTCCACGGTGAATTGCGAATCGGCAAAGTCGCTGCGGTCCTGCTCGGTATCGATGCGGGCCTGCGCCAGCGCCTGGTCCAGGGATGCCTGGGCGGCCACCAGTTGCGCCTGCATCTGCTGGAGTTGCTGCTCGGTGGCGCTGGAATCCAGCTTCACAATGGCGTCGCCCTGCTTCACCAGGCCGCCATCCTGCGCCAGCCACGCCACCCGCGGCTGCGGCACAATCGGCACGTAGATGTCTACCGACCGGCTAGCCTTGAGTTGGCCACGGCAGCGAATGATCACCTCGAACTCGCCCCCGCGTGCGGGCGCCATCGGCAGCGTGACGCTGGCCTGCACCTGGCGGATGCGATACACTCCGGCGGAAGCCGCTCCCAGCAGAAGCAAGACGGCCAGTAAAGTGACCCAGAGGCGGATTCGCCGCGCCACCGCAGCCTTCAATGAGATCCTCCCGCCGCGCGGGCAATATCGCTCGTGGTGGCGGAAGGCTTCACCACCACGCTCGCCGAAAGGTCGGGCATCAGGTGCGCATCCGAAGCGTCCAGCGCAAAGACCGCTGTGAAGGTCTTGATGGGGCTGCCTAGCGCCGAGGAGGCCACCGGGCTGGCGGATTCGAAATGCGCCGGAAAGGAGAGGTCGGGATAGGCGTCCAGATATACCGTGGCTTTGAAACCGGGCACCAGCACCGCGCCATCCGGCTCGCCCACCGCGCAGCGCACCAGCATTTTGGAAGGATCGAAAATGCTGACAATCGCCTGGCCGCGCCAGAGCTGGTCGCCTTCCTGCGGATGGCCGACGGAGTTATTGCGGTACACGTTCTGGTGGGCCACCACCCCGGCCAGTGCTGCCTTCACCGAAAGCAGTTGCATGTTGTTGCGGGCGCGTTCCAGCGCCACCTTCTGGCGATCGCGCTGCAGTTCGAGGATCTTCAGGGCGGCCGCATCGGAGCGGTCGTGGGAGGCGTTGGATTTGTTCAGGCTGGCCACATGCTCACGGGCCAGTTCGGCCTTGGCCTCGTTCTTGAGACGGTCGATCTCCGCCAGCAGCGGACCCTTTTGCAACTCCAGTTCGGCCTTGGCCAGGTCGGCTTCCGCCTGCTTCAAATCGGCGGCGCGCTTTTCGGCGTCGGCGCGGTTCTGCGCGCGCTTCTGCTCGGCCTGGTGGCCCAGGTCGTCAAACTTGGCCTGGGCGTCGCGGGCGTTATCGGCCTGCGCGGTGGCGTCGAATTCGGCGATCGGGTCGCCCTCCTTCACCTGCGACCCATTGGGGATGAGGTGGGTGAGGGTGAGGGCGCCGCCTTGCCCGTAAATCGCCGGAATCAGCACTTTGGAATAATGCACCGCCTCTACGATGCCGGTAAGCCGGACTTCGCGGGAAACGCCGGCGGAGGACGTGGCGGGGACCGTCCCGGCCGATGCGGCCTCGGCCACCGGGGCGCCCGGCCGCGAGCAGCCGCCCAGTACTACCAGTAACGCCGCCGCGATTAGCCCGAGCAGAAGAAGCCTCATGGATGCGGTCTCCCAGATTAGACGCTGGTTGAACGGGAATGGTTGATACGAAAATTCGTTAAGATGAGTTATTCACTATGCCCTGCCGCGGGGTTCCCCGGCGGCGAGTGGCCGGACAGTTTCCGAACCTGGGCGATTTGATCTAAATGTGTGGCATTGCAGGCTTTACAAGTCTCGACGGACGCCCGTCCGGGGGCCTTCCGCAGCGTCTCGTCCTGTCGCTGCTGCATCGCGGGCCGGACCAGCAGGGCGTCCTGGAAAGATGCCTGGCGACCCTGTGCGCCGTGCGGCTGAAAATCATCGACCTGAGCGGCGGCGATCAGCCCATCGTCAGCGACGATGGCGATACCGCCATCGCCTTCAATGGCGAGATTTACAACCACCTGGAACTGCGCCGTGAACTGGAGGCCCTGGGGCACCGATTCCATTCGCACTGCGACACCGAAACCGTGCTGCACGCTTTTCTTCAATGGGATACGCGACTGTTTCGTGCGCATGCGCGGAATGTTCGCGGTGGCGCTCTGGACCGAGTCGCAGAAGCGCCTGGTGCTGGCCCGCGACCGCATGGGCATCAAGCCGCTGTACTACTACCGAGCGGGCGAGGATCTCTATTTCGGGTCGGAGCTGAAGGCCATTCTGGAGCACCCCGACGTGCCGCGGCGGCTGGACCTCGCCGCGCTGGATTTGTATCTTTCGGTCAATTACGTGCCCGGGCCGCAAACGCTGATCGAAGGAATCCGCAAGGTAGAGCCCGGCCATTTCCTGGAATGGCGAGCAGGCGGCACGCGCACGGAGCCTTGGGCCGGCGCGCCGGCCGCGCAGAGTGCCCCGCGGCGAATTTCACTCGGGGCCGCGAAGGAGGAATTGGACTGGCTGCTGCGCGACGCGGTGCGCGAACACCTGGTGTCCGATGTGCCGCTGGGCGTGTGGGCTTCGGGCGGTCTGGATTCCTCCACCATTCTGTACTACGCCGCCGCAGCCGCCAGCGGGCAGTTGAAGACGTTCTCGGTGTCGTTCGCGGGGCGCACTTTCGACGAGAGCCCCTATTTTCGCGAAGTGGCGCGGGTGTTCGGCACCGATCACCACGAGTTCGACCTGAATCCGGAAGTGGAGCTACGCCCGGCGATCGAAGACTTCGCCTATTACTCGGACGAACCCAGCGCCGATGCCGGCGCGCTGCCGGTGTGGTACCTGTCGCGCATGAGCCGCCGGCACGTGACGGTGGCGCTCTCCGGCGAGGGTGCGGATGAGCTGTTCGGCGGCTACCTGACCCACATGGCGGACCGCCTGGCGCGGCCGCTGCGCCTGGTGCCCGGCGGGATCCGGCGGCTGATGCGCGGCGCGTTGAACCGGTATGTGCCGGTTTCCGACGAGAAGATCAGCCTGGAGTACAAGCTGAAGCGGTGGATCGAGGGAAGCCTGTTAGACCCGGACGAGGCGCATTTCTTCTGGAACGGAACCTTTTCCCAGGAGCAGCGGCGGGAGATTTGCCGAACCGCGGGCGGCAGCGGCCTGAAGGAACTGGTGGCGCGCCTGGGCATCCGCACGCGCGGCGTCGAGCGGTTCCTGCGCATCGACCAGGCTTATTACCTGGCGGACGACATCTTATACAAGACGGACCGCATGAGCATGGCGCATTCGCTTGAAGTGCGCCCGCCGTTCCTCGATCCGCGGATTGTGGATTTCGCTGCCACCTTGCCGGCCGGGTTGAAGATCCGCGGCTCGCAGCAAAAATATCTGCTGCGCGAACTGATGCGCGGCAAGCTGCCGGAGACGGTTTTGCGGCGCGAAAAAACCGGGTTCGATATTCCGGCGCACGGCTGGTTCCGCGGCGTTTTACGGGAGTTGCTGATGGATACCTTACGTCCCGAAGCCGTGGAGGCGACCGGCATATTCGATGCGCGCGCCATCCAAAGCCTGATCCGCGATCACATGGAGCGGCGCATCAATGCCGGGTATCATCTGTGGGGTCTGCTGACGCTGTTCCTGTGGATGAACCGCTGGAAGGTGGAAATTGTCCCTCCTCCGGAGGCCGCCCGGCGGACGCCGCAATCCCCGGAGCCGGCCCGCGCCTGAGGCCGTGCCGGGCCGCACGCAGATTCACATTTGTGACTGAAAATTACAGTGCGGGTCTGATATTCTGACCCCATGCCGAAATCCGCAAATCCCATTCCGCCGGGTTTTCACACCCTTACGCCGCACCTCATGGTGAATGGCGCGGCCCAATTCATTGAATTTCTGAAGCAGGCATTCGGCGCCGTGGAAATCAACCGCGCGCCTGGGCCTGGGGGTAAGCTGATCCACGCGCTGCTGCAGATCGGCGATTCCATGGTGATGCTGGCGGACGACTTCGCCGAGGAATTCCACCTGCCGCCGCTGGCGCAGGGGCGCCTTCCGATGGTTCTGAACCTCTATGTGCCGGATGCCGACGCCGCCTGGGCACAGGCGCTGGCGGCCGGATGCGAGGTGGCGTTTCCGCTGGCGGATCAGTTTTGGGGCGATCGCTACGGCCAGGTGAAAGACCCGTTTGGGTTCGTGTGGGCCATTACCACGAAGAAGGAAGAGCTGACGCCGGAGGAACTTCGCGAGCGCCAGGCCAAAATGTCCATGGGCGCCCCCTCATAGGCGGCGCGCGCGATAATCGCGGCATGGCAACTTTTGGAATGATCGAATACGGCGACGCCGGCCCGGAGGTGCGGGAGGTCTATGACGACATCATGACCACCCGCCAGACCGATTGGATCAACAACTTCTGGAAGGCCCTGGCGAACGACCCTCCCACCCTGCGCCGCACCTGGCAGAGCATCAAGCAGATCATGGCGCCGGGCGCCCTCGATGCGCTCACCAAGGAAATGCTGTACCTGGCGGTGAGCGCCAGCAACCAGTGCCCGTATTGCATCGCGTCCCACACCGCCGCCGCGCGGAAGGCCGGCATGACGCCGGAAATGTTCGCCGAGTTGATGGCCGTAGTGGGGATGGCCAACGAGAGCAACCGGCTGGCGAGCGGATACCAGGTGGAAATCGACGAGCGATTTCGCGGGGTTTGACGGCGCGGCCCGGCGCGCGGATTAGGCAGTCAGGACGCGAAGGGCCAGGGCGGCCACGGCCAGCACTAGCATAAAGACGGCGGGCCCGATGCCCTTGAGATCGCGGGCCAGCACATGAGACACGGTGGCTCCCACAAAATACAGCACCACGCCCGTTCCCGCGGCAATGCCGATCGGAAGCCACCAGATTCCGGCCAGGAGTCCCACGGCTCCGGCAAACTCGCAAGCGGCCAGCAGCGGAAAGTAGCCCAGGGGAAGGCCGATGGTTTCGTGGACTACGCGAACCTGGTGCGGATCACGCCGTATCTTGCCGATGCCGGAAAACGCGACCAGCAGCGCGTACATTACCGTGATCAGGAGGTATGCGATATGCATGTGGGGTTCCTTCTGAGAGTTTACCGAGTGACCTGCACGATCTTCATCATAGTTTTGTTGTTGACTGCCGCCGCGGCCGCGCCTGCCCAGACCAATGAGGACGCCCGGGCCTTGCTCGAGGAAACTGCCGCGGCATCGCGGGCGGCCAGGAGTTGGCTCGTGGAGGGCGTCCAGGTGAGTGATTTGTCCGGCCGTGGAATGCACATGCACGATGAGAGCCGTTTCAAGGCTGCCTACCAGGCGCCTTCGAAAATGCTGTCGCAGACCTCCTCGAACTCCACGGTTGCCGGTGTCAACGCCGTGTATCCGTCCGGCACGCTGAGAGTCTGTGACGGCACGGACCACTGGGTGTACAACTCGCCCAGCCATAGCTTCTATCGTTCTCATGAGGCCGCCGGCGGCTGCAAACCGGACTTCGGAGATTTCTCCAAAATCACGGAGAATCTGGTTTCCGCCGCATCGATTGGCCGCGACCACGTGGAATTCGCGGGCGAGGGCGCCCAAAGGGAGTGCGAACTCGTGCGCGCCGAATACTCCGAGGCGGTCCCGGGCGCCGGCCCCGCAGCCCCGCCGTCCGTACATACCCTCTGCATCGATCGCGCTCAGAAGTTAGTTCTTCGTGACCGGGCCGAAAGAGGAAATAGTTCCGGAATGCTTTATGTCGAGACGACCACTTACAGCCGATACGAACGCAACACCGCCCTATCCGCCGATCTGTTCCAGTTCCAGGTCCCCACGGGTTATTTCGTGGATGACGGACCGCAGCCGGGCCTGATCGTCGAAAATGGGGTTTAGCGCATGAGCGCGCAGATTGCGTCTCCCGAGGTGATTTCGAAGCTCGAGCCCGAATCTACGGCATCTACGGCGGAGGCGCTCGCGGCGGGTGTTTCCGGAATCGTCCTGGTGTCGTTCCAGGTGACCGCCGAAGGCAATCCGGAGAAGCTGAAGGTGGTGCGAGGGCTGGGTCACGGTCTGGACGAGAAGGCCACCGAAGCCGTTAGCCAATGGCATTTCCGTCCCGGCTTGAAAGATGGCGTGCCGGTCGCGGTGGGACCGCTGACGGCAGCGGTGAGCTTCCACCGCCCGTAGTTGCCCCAGCCTACAGTTTCAAACGTAGATAAATTGCGCCGGGGGTAGCCTCGGTCCCGTACGGGCCGATGCGCTCAAAGCCGAACCGATCGTACATCGCCAGCGCCTGTTCCATCACCGGCATGGTGTCGCCCAGCAATTCGCGATAGCCCGCGGCGCGCGCTTCGGCAATCACCCACCCGAGCAGCGCCGCGCCCAAGCCATAGCCGCGCACCTCGGGCCGCACGTACAGACGCTTGGCCTCGCAACGCGCCGCGTCGATGGGCCGCAGCGCCACACAGCCCGCAGGTCCGCCTTCGCCTCCCTCCGCGAGCGCCAATCCGAGCCTGCCACCCGGCGGCGCGTACTTGCCGGGCAGCTCCGCCACTTCCTGGCCGAAGTTCTGGAAACACGGCGTGAAGCCAAACGAATCCCAGTACTCCTGAAAGAGCCGCCGTACCTGTCCGATCTGCTCCTCGCTCACCGCCGGAACGATTCGCATGCCGTCACCGCTTGGTCAGCAGTTCTTTGTACAGCCCGAACACGCGATTGTAATCCAGCGCCACCATTACGGTGACCGGGGTGGCGTTGGGCGCTACGCGGCGATCCAGCGGAACCGTCGAACCGTAGAAGCGTCCCCAGGACGCCAGCACGTCCAGGTAACGGCTCTCCGAGCGGGTCACGAAGCCAGGGTCCACCAAGTAGGCCGCCGGCAGCGAATCCCACATAAATGCGGTGGCGCCGGGGTGCTCCAGAAAACCGGGGTAACGGTAACCGAAATCCTCGCGGTAAAGCTCGGTGATGGGCGTGCGCACCGCCACGATCTGGTCGAACTCGGCTTTGTGAATCGGTGCGGTGTTGCAGATGTCCAGGCCGAACATGATCTTCTGCGGAATGCGCGAGCGCAGCACGATGCGGGCCGCCTCCGGGTCGAACCAGAAGTTGAACTCGGCCGAGGGAGTGGCATTGCCAGGCGGGCGCAGGCTGCCGCCCATGAAGACCACCTGCTTGATCCGGGTCTCGATTTCCGGACGCAGCCGCAGTGCCAGCGCAAGGTTGGTCATGGGACCCAGCTCCAGCACGGTGATCTCGCCCGGGTGGCGTTCGATTTCCGAAATCAGGAACTCGACGGCGGCTTCCTGATGAGTCCTGGCAGTCGCGTGAACCCGCTCGTGCGCGTTGAGCACGGCGCCGGGCGCGGGCTTCACCTCGGCTGGATTCAGGTCGAATGCGCCCGCGTATAGCAGTTTGCCCCATCGCCGCTCGGATTCGTGAGCCATGGCGGCGGTGTGCACCAGGGGAGTTTCGGCGCCCGTGTATACTGCCATCGGTCCGTAGTTGAGCAGGTCGAGAATGTGCTCCATGTACTCAACGCCCTGCGCCGGCCAGACGTTGCCGGGCACCACCGTGATGCCCGTTACAGTTACGTGCGACGGGCTGCGCAGCAGCATCACCAGCGCCGCGCCATCGTCGCCGAAGAGGCCGGAATCGGTGTCGAATACCACAAGTTGGCGCCCTCCCGCCCAGAGGGCTTGGATCAATAGGAGTCCGCTCAGGAGGCGCAGCATGGCGGGTCAAGCCTGGGAGGCGGCGATGGCCTGGTCCAAATCCCAGATGAGGTCGTCCACATCTTCAATGCCCACCGAAATTCGCACCAGGTCGGAGGACACGCCGGCTGCCGCTTGCTGTTCCTCGTTGAGCTGCTGGTGCGTGGTGGAGGCCGGATGAATGATGAGGCTCTTGGCGTCCCCCAGGTTGGCGAGGTGGGAGAAGAGCTGCACCGAATCGATCAGCTTGCGGCCCGCATCCATGCCGCCCTTGATGCCGAAGGTGACGATGGAACCCTGGCCGAGCGGCAGGTACTTGCGCGACAGCTCGTAGTAGGGGCTGGTGGGCAAGCCCGGATACTTGACCCAGGAAATGGCCGGATTCTTCTCCAGCCATTCGGCCACCGCCAGTGCGTTGCGGCTGTGCGCCTCCATGCGATATTTCAGCGTTTCCACGCCTTGAATGAAGAGGAAGGAATTGAAGGGGCTGATGCAGGGGCCGAAATCGCGCAGGCCCTCCACCCGCACTTTAATGATGAAGGCCAGGTTGCCGAACACCTGGCTGAACACCATGCCGTGATAACCCGGGCTGGGCCGGGTGATGGCGGGGTATTTATCGGAATGATCGGTCCACGGGAACTTGCCGCTATCCACGATGATGCCGCCGATGGAGGTGCCGTGGCCGCCCAGAAACTTGGTGGCCGAGTGGACCACGATATCGGCGCCATGCTCGATAGGGCGGCAGAGATACGGCGAAGCCATGGTGTTATCGACAATCAGCGGCACGCCGGCTTCGTGGGCGATGGCCGCAACCTTTTCGATATCCAGCACATTCATGCGCGGATTGGCGATGGTCTCGCCGTAGATCGCGCGCGTCTTGGGTGTGATCGCGCGGCGGAAATTTTCGGGGTCGTCCGGCTCCACGAACTTCACGTCCATTCCCAATCGGCGGAAGCTGACATCGAACTGCGTGTAGGTACCGCCGTACAGGGTGCTGGCGGAGATCAGCTCATCGCCCAGCCCCATCAGGCTGGTGATGGCCAGGAATTGCGCCGCCTGCCCGCTGGAGGTGGCCAGGCCGGCGATGCCGCCCTCCAGCGCCGCCACCCGCTGCTCAAACACGTCGGTGGTGGGGTTCATGATGCGGGTATAAATATTGCCGAACTGCTGCAAAGCAAACAGCGAGGCGGCGTGCGCCGAGTTCTCAAAAACGAACGAGGTGCTCTGGTAGATGGGCACGGCGCGGGCCAGGGTCGCCTTGTCGGGAGAGTGGCCGGCGTGCAGGGAGCGGGTAGCGAAGCCCATTTGGCGGGCGGGAGCGTTGGAATCAGCCATCCATTTCAGAATACTATTTCGGCGGCGGTCTACCGCGCGGGGCGGGCGGAATGAGGTTCGCCGGTCAGCGCCAGGCCGGCTCGCTCTACAATCACCCATCCGCCGCCCCCCTTAACCAAGATGGATTCGTGCCCGGTCAACGAATCGCCCAGGGACACCCTCTTGCGGAGCCGTGAAGAGAACTGCCATCGGGATGCAAGCCATGGCAGCCATTGGCCGATGGCGGTGGCCTGGTACGTCCGGCGGCAGCAGGAACAAGCGGGCCCAGGCGATGGCGGCGTCGAAAGCGCGGCCGAAGAGGGCGGAGCGCATCGGCCTGTGCTAGAGTGTAAGTTAACTTACAATTCAATCGTTGCGACCGCGAGCCCGACTGCCGGATATAGTGGCCGGACGTAGTACAGGAATTCGATCTGAGGTCGTGCGATGCACCTATATGCCGAGGTAACACTATGGCCGGAACGGAGATCATCGTCCAGGTGGGCGCCGAGGGGGGATCCCTTACTATCGAAGGCAAGCACTACGGCGACACGGGATGGCAATTCCGAATGGTGGGGAACGAGATGGCGCTCTACGACGACTGCGCCGATGACGAAGTGCCCGACGACATCGCCGGGTTTCCCCGAACGGACCGATTACCTCGACTCGCTTGGCGAAGCGCTCAAGCTGTTCGATAAATACCCGTACTGGATCGACCTGTACGTTATCGAAGTTCATCCCAAGTTTGTCGATGAAGTCTTAGCGGAGATCAGATCACGGGGTGGGCCATCGGCGGAGGCACGTTGGTGTGAGGCGCTGGACCATCAGCGGAAGGAGCAGGAGTTCAAGGGATATGAGACGATTTCGGCAAGCGCTTCGGAGTCGATAAGTCGAAAATCCCACGTCCGTCCATTAACTCAGGAAGTCAGGATTACGGTCGCACGCAAGTCTGAGAGAGACATTGATCTTCTCCTCGCTGAGGAATTCGCTGTGTCGCCATCCTTCGCGACGTGGTTTCTGGAGCAAACGCAAGCTTTCAAAGGAACACAAGCGTGCGTTATCGACGTCGGGGTGTCGAGAAGCGACACAACTGGCGAGTCGGACCTGGTCGTGGTCTTCGAAGAGCACGACGGTTGCCGTCGATTTGCATTGCACATTGAAGATAAGATCGACGCTCCGCTTCAACCCGAGCAGGAGGCCCGTTACAGGCTTCGCGCACAAGCCGCTATCCAGAAAAGGCTCTATTCTGCGTTTGAGGTGGTTCTGTGTTCTCCGAAGGCGTACCCGCTCACCCACACCGAGGCCTCCAGATTCGATTCGTGTGTGCATTACGAGGCTGTCAGCGACTTCCTCAAGTTGCAAAGCGAGAACGACGCCCGCCGTGCTTATCGCGCTGAATTTGTCGCGACGGCAGCCAAGAGATGTTCCAATGCTTGGAAACGGACAGATGATCCCGTAACGAATGCGTTTTGGCGAGCTGCATACGAGATCGCCGGCAGGGAATTTCCAGATCTCGAGATGCAACCACCCAAGTTTACAAAAAGTCAAACATGGGTGGGCTTTCGCCCGCTAGACATGCCCACACAGCCGCGAAGAATTTATGTAAATTGCAAGGGGGCATTTGGTCAGGTTGATCTAACGTTCAGCGCGTGTCTTGCAGGTCTGTTTGCGCCAAGGGTATCGGCCGTACTTGAAAGGGATATGTACGTTCAACAGACGGGAAAAGCCGCAGCGATTCGGATTGAGGTTCCCTCGTTCGAGATCTGCGAACCGAATGATGCGGTTTTGATGAAGGTGCGTACCGCATTTAGCGCTTGTGTGCGCCTTATTCGTTTCTACCGGCAGAACCGTATGCTGTTGAATGAGGCTGCGGCCGCGTCCCTTCCACAACCATAACGCCAAAGACCGAACATAGCGCCCGTCACAGCGTCGCGGTGCCCTCCACTGAGACCAATGAGCCGCGACGCAATCCGCTGCCCGCCGTGTTTTCCCTATGCGAGAATGGCTGAATATGCGGAGTTACCCCCTTTGCCTCCTTTGTGCCATGGCGCTCCTGGCGAGTGCGCCGCAGGCGTTCGCGCAGCGCGGCCCCAACGCGCCGACGCCCCCCGCGGCCGAGACCATACCGGTTCCGCCGGAAAACAGTTCGGCCACCGAGCACGAACTCACCCTCGATGGCAAAACTCTTCGCTACACGGCCACCGCGGGCAATCTGCTCATCGATGACGACGAAGACAAAACCTACGGCAGCATCTTCTATGTGGGCTACACCCTATCCGGCGTGACCGACCTGCGCACCCGGCCGGTCACTTTCCTCTACAACGGCGGCCCCGGATCGGCCAGCCTGTGGCTGCACATGGGATCGGTGGGTCCGGTGCGCGTGGTGACCGCCAGCCCCGAAGCTACCGGCCCCGGCCCCTATCAGATGGTTCCCAACCAGTACAGCCTGCTCGACAAATCCGACCTGGTGTTTGTGGATGCGCCCGGCACGGGCTTTTCCCGTCCGGTTGGCAAAGCCACCATCCGCAATTTTGCCGGCACCGATCAGGATGTGCAGGCCTTTCGCAAGTTTATCGAGCGGTATGTGAGCGTAAATCACCGTTGGAACTCGCCCAAATTCCTGTTCGGCGAATCCTACGGCACCACCCGCTCCGCCGCCCTGGCGGATGCGCTGGAAGACGATGGCGTGGCGGTCAACGGCATGGTGCTGATGTCGACGATTTTGAACTACTACACGCGGGCGCCGGGAAGCGATGCGGTCTACATCGGATACCTGCCTTCATTCGCTGCGATTGCATGGCACTTCGAGAAAATTCAGCACAAGGGCAAAGATCTGCCGACCTTCCTGAACGAGGTGCGCGCCTTTGCCCGCGGCCCGTACGCGGAGGCCCTGGCCCAGGGACACAACCTTCCGCAATCGCAGGTGGACGCGATTGCCGCCAAGGTGGCCGGGTATACCGGGATCAGCGAGCAGTTCATCAAAGAGGCCAATTTGCGCATCAGTATGGCGCGCTTCCGCAAGGAATTATTGCGCGATCAGCGCGAAATACTGGGCCGCTACGATGCCCGGTTCGAAGGCACCGATATCGACGCCGCGGGCGAAGACCCCGGCTACGATCCTTCGGGGACGGGTATCACCGGGGCGTTCGTCTCCGCATTCCACGACTATCTGGACCGCGAGCTGAAGTATTCGTCGAAGGAGACTTACTTCCCGCGCGGACCGGGGATCAACCAGGTGTGGGACCATTCGCACCGCCCACCTGCCGCGGGCGGGCCCGGAGCGCAGGCGCAGCCGCTGCGCGAAGCCTACGTGGCCGGCGATCTGGCCGACGCGATTCGCAAAGACCCGCGCCTGCAGGTGTTTTCGGTGAACGGCCTGTTCGATCTGGCCACCCCGTTTTTCATCACCGAGTTCGACCTTTCGCACATGGAGCTGGAGCCGAAGCTGCGGCAAAATATCCAATTCGCCTATTACCCTTCCGGGCACATGATCTACCTCAACGTGGATGCGCTCAAGCAACTGAAGACCGATCTGGCCGCGTTTTACACGCGCGCGGCGCCGGCGGTCCGCTAGTTTTCGTTGCACACCCACCAGCGGAAGACCTCGCAAACCGCCGGCTGTCAAGCGCCACGCCTTCCAGCGGGGTAGGATAAATGGCGGGGCCTGACACCGCTGGGAACGGAAAAACTATGAAACTGCTGGCGAAATTCAACCTGATCCTGGGATTGGTGCTGGGTTCGGGTCTGGCTATCGCGGCGGTCGTCTCGCATGGATTTCTGCGGGACGACGCGCGCGAAGAAGTGCTTCGGCAAGCCCGCTTGATGATGGAAGCCATGGTATCGGCGCGCGATTACACCACTAACCAGATCAAACCGCTGCTGGTGAACGAGCAGGAGCATCAGCGGTCGTTCCTGCCGCAGACCGTGCCGGCGTTTGCGGCCACCGAGAACTTTAATTACTTGAGGAGAAACTATCCGGACTACGCCTACAAAGAGGCAACCCTGAATCCGACCAATCCACGAGACCGGGCAGTGGATTGGGAAGCCGACATCATCAACATGTTTCGCAACCACCCCACTGGGGCCAAGGAACTGGTGGGCGAACGGTCCACTCCCACCGGAGAATCGCTCTACCTGGCCCGCCCCCTCACGGCGCTCCCTCCCTGCCTGGAGTGCCACAGCGTGGCCCGCGTTGCGCCTCCGGCCATGATTCGGCGTTATGGCCCCAACAACGGATTCGGTTGGCAGCCCAATGAAATTGTGGGCGCGCAAATTGTGTCGGTACCCATGGCGCTGCCGATCCGCATGGCCGACCAGGCATTTCAAACGCTGGTGATCTATCTGGCGGCGGTGTTTCTGGCGAGCCTCATCCTGCTGGACCTGGTGATGCTGTTTGCGGTGGTGCGGCCGCTCCGCAAGCTTTCCACCATGGCGGACCAGATCAGCGTGGGACAGATGGACATGCCGGAGTTGCCCGTGCGGGGCAAGGACGAAATCGCCGTTCTGGCCGGGTCGTTCAACCGCATGAGGCACAGCCTGGACCGGGCGCTCAAGATGTTGGGATCGTGAAGGGCACCCAGAGCGCTTTCGTGGAGGCTAACCAGTCGGAGGGAATCGGGTTCGCGATCGCGAGCTTTTCGTCCAGTCTGAGGGCCAGCGGGGCCAGCCCCAGCAATTCCGTAAGGTCATTCGGCGACCTGACCTAACCTCCTGATCCTGCGATGCATTCGCGGAAGGTGCCCGTCCGTGGCATTTTTGCAAATCTCTTTGGCCTCTTGCTTTCCACGCGTTCTGACACTATAATGAGTGTCAGAATAAATGCCCAGCGACCCCGATCTCGAATTGCGTGGCAGACTCATCCGCAGCCTCGGTTCCCTCCGCGAGATGCTCCCCGGCTCCTTCGTCGAGCGCAAACGCTCCTGTGGCCGCCCCAACTGCCATTGCGCCGATGGTAAGAATCTGCATTCCCAATTTCAGATTTCCCTTCTCGTCGATGGCAAACCTAAAGCTTTTAACATTTCGGCCAAGTTGGCCGACCAGGTGCGTCAGAGAATTGAGATGCGCCATCGCCTGGACGCTGCTGTGGCCACCATCTGCAGCATCAATTTGAGGAGACTCCTCGAACAGAAAGAAGATCGGTAGTCTTGTCCCGGCGCCGTTTTGAGGCGTACCTCGACAAAGTCTTCGGCTTCTCCAACCTGGTTGGGCGATCTCCCGGAGGGACGACAGTTTCCCCAACACCCCTGGCACAAAGTGTTCGATGCCATATTTCTGGGGGCCGCCATGCAGCGGCCCAGTCTGCTCCAAATCCAAGCCGAGTGCCGCACGGGGGCGTTGGCCAAGCGCATTGGAACGATCAGCGACGACACCTTCGGCTATGCGATGGAACGTCAGTCGCCCGAACCCATCTTCGCGCTCCACTGTGAAATCGCTCGGCGCCTCAAACGAAACGGCGTTCTGCCATCCGATTGGTCCAGAGGGCTGGTGGCAGCCGCCGTGGACGGAATCGAGATCTGCAAATCCTACGTCCGCTGCTGTGACGCCTGCCAGCAGCGGGAGGTTCACCACAAGGTGAACGGAGAGATGCAGACCGATGTGTTAGAGGCGGCGGGCGAGGGCACCAAAATGGCGGACCACTTTTCGCTACAGGTTCGCCCCGCCTTTCCCTCCTCAGCGATCATCTTAGAACGGTCCTCGCCGTCAAGGGTTCGCTTCGCCGCGCCCAACAATGGCGCGCCCTTGACCGCTCCGGGCCGTTCTGAACAACACCTCCTGATAGGAGGGAAAGGCTCACTCCGACCGGCTCTCCCGGCAGGGTGCCACCCCTTTGTCAAAGCCGTGGAACGGCTGGGCTTGGACTGGGTTTTCAATCTCAAAGAAAATCAGCCGGAACTGCTGCTGGAGGCCAGTCGCTGGACCGCCGGTCCCCCGGCTGGGGTTCCATCGGAGACGGATCGGGAACTTCGCTGGGGGCACTTGCCGGAAGTCGATTGGCCCGTCGCGGACCGCTTGGTGCGCGTGGTCAAAACGGTGCGCATCGATCAGAAGCGGGAGGTCACGGTCACCCAACAGGGCATTCATCGGAAGAAGAGCAAGACCGAGGTAACCGAAGAGAGCACCAACTTCTACGCCACCAATTTCCAACTCGGCTCGATTTCCCCGCTGTTCATCCATCAGCTCGGCCGCAGTCGATGGCGCATCGATACCCAAGTCTTTCAGACCCTCACGGTCGACTGCCATCTCAAGCACCCTGCGATCCACCAAAGCACAGCGATCGTCGTGCTAACCATGATTCGGCTGCTGGCCTACACTCTTTCCTTACTTTTCTTTAAACGGCAAGTTTGCAGCCATGCCCGCGGAGATCCGGGGACCTTCCTCGAATTCGCCAAGCGCCTGGCCTACTGGTTCGTCGCCCCGGCTAATACCACTTGACCTGTCGCGCAGGCTTCTCCAGATCCAACCTCCACCGGGGCGTTTCAGGACGCCGTCCCTAACCAATTCTCTAAAGGTCCGAGAATCTTCACCCTCGCCCGAAGTTCCACTGTGCACTGCTGTTTGTCAATGGTTTTCTTCCTTCCGCGAGCATTGCAAACCGCGCAAGTCACGTCAAAATTCCACAACTTGCGCCAAATCACGAATCTGGCGCTGACGAGACGGGTACCTTAAGGAATCGCTCGGGGCCAGCCGGCGCCTTTAGACACAGGGTGCCGGCACTCTGTTAAGATGAGAAGGTCTCTGGCGCTATCGTCTAACGGTTAGGACGGAGCCCTCTCAAGGCTTAAATACGGGTTCGATTCCCGTTAGCGCTACCAATTCCTCATACACTTACGGGCTTTGCGCTGTGACGCGCAACGAGCCAGCAGAGTCCCCCCCAATGAACACCTAACTCGGCTGTTTGCAGTTGCCGCGCCACGCCCAAGTCGGGCGCGCCCGTTGCGCCGTAGCCCAGGCTTGGTAGGACGAGCCGCGCCGCCACGCCGGGGCGCAACGTGGGCCAAGTGTGCGCCAACGGTGGCGCAACGAACGCGAAACACGGGAATGGTGGAGGTCAATTCAGCCGATATGAGTGAGTGTGGCACCTGCGCGCCGACTCGCCCGTTCTCCGGCTGTACGCCGCATGATATGATCTCAGCACTGGTTTCCGCACAAGAGCGGTGTTTGTTCATCGCTGGCAGTTCCTCGTGCGTCTATATGATAGGAAGACGATGGAACAGACGGTCGTAGACAACCTGATCCCGGCAATCGTCACCTGGATCGCGGATGACGACAGCTACGCCACCAAGACCAAGCTATTGAAATTGCTGTATTTATTTGACGTGGAGTACTACCGCCAGCACCGATGCACGTTCACCGGATTCGGGTGGAAGTTTTTCCACCTTGGGCCGTGGGCCGCGGAATACGATCCTACTTTGAGCGGACTGTTGGCTCACGGGGTTCTTTCCGAACAGCGTTCCAACTCGTCGGAGTACGACACGGCGTTCTACAAGCCTGGCGAGCGCGTGGAAACGCGCCGCGCGTTCGTGAACGTGAAGGATGAATCCATCCTGCTTGAGGTTTTGAAGCGGTGGGGCACGCGCACAACCGGCGAAATCCTGAATTACGTTTACTTCCAAACCGAACCGATGGAGGCAGCAATCCGAAACCAGCCCCTTGATTTCTCCTTGATCGCAACAGAGCGCCCCGCCGTGTATTCGCGCTCGTCCTCCGGCAAATCACCCGCCGACATCCGCAAGCTTCGCGCGAAGTTCGAGCACCAGCAGGCGGAGAAAAAGGCGAAAGAGCAGCGCCCCTTCACGTTCACGCCCCCCCAGTACGATGAGGAGTACTTCGAGGCCATGGGCAAGCTCCAGACCGCCTAACGGAATGTTCATCGACGAGTGGTTCGGTGACAACTTTTACAAGAAGCTCCCGCTCGGCTATCACAATCCCGCTAATTTCTGTTTCGGCCAGATGTTCTGGACCCACGCCTACTACCCCCACGAGAACTTGGAACTCTGGCGCCCGGTACCGGACCCCGCTGAACCCACCAAGACCATCGCATCGCAGTTCCGAATCACAGCGGCCGGGAAGGACGCTTTTAGTCGGAGCCTGCCGCTGCACGTCCCGCGACTGGAAACGAACGAAGAGTTCATCGTCGTGCGAGCAAAAGTGCGCCCGGTGATCCTATTCAGACTGAACTCCCGCTCGCGGGCGTGGACAACAAAGGCTACCGTGGCAGGATTCAAAGGCACCGGACGCTGATCGCGCAGGTATTCGGGCTTGCCGATTCTGCAACAAAGGAACCACAGTTCAACCCGACGTTCATTGATCGCGTGCGAAGAATGGAGTTTCCTCAACTCATGTTCCTGCCCGAGAAGGCAGGCGTCTTTGCAGTAGACAGCATGCTCCGGCTTGACGAGACACAGTCCGTTTTCGTGCCGCACCTGGATGCAAAGCAGTTCTGCCTCGGCGACGAAGCTGCCACCGTCCTCCGGCACCAACTGGCATTCCTTCAGACCGGAATCGGGCCGAACGAATACACGGACCTGCGCGAGTTCCTACTGAACGAATAGGCGCGTCGGGAGTGAGCCCCGTGCGTCTGCACCAAGCGGCAGGTGCGCCATAAGCGCGAAAAGCGGCGGTAAGTCTCGCTACACCCTCAACCTCCCGCGCTTTTCAACAAGTCCCGGCAAGAGACCCCCTTTTCTGTTGACGAATGAAATCGCGTAGTGCTAACAAGAGGATGAACGCTCGCGAAGCGTTCCTTGAGCGACGGGACGCTCGTTAATCCCTTTCCCTTCGATCCAAACAACCAAAGTGTCTTCCAAGCGCGAACAGATCCCGATCTACGCTGCGGACGGCACCTCCCTGGGCTTTCGCACGCTCGAGGCGGCAAAGCGACTTATCGAAAGTGGCTATGTGAAACCTGCCTACGGCCGTAAGGGTCACTTGAAGGCGATCTGGCTACTCCAGGAGGACGGCGGGAACCCCGTTGAGACTCACGCACGCGGCGGCACGCCGCGGGGCCGCTGGTCTTCGTCGGCAGAGAGCGCACGAGGGCGCGTCGCCCGCCGTGGTTCGCCGCCCCGGCGCGTACCTCACATGGCGCACGCGACGATCGAACGGGTGGAGTTCGCGCCCCTCACTGGCCGATCGCCACTTCCGCCGGCCCGGAGGGCGCGTCGCACACCGCCGACGAATTCCGCGGCGGGAAAGCATCGCGCGCCGCGGGTCGCTGTCCCGGCGCGCGCCCCAAGTGGCGCCGGTGGCGATCGACCAGCGGGAGACGGCGACCGTCGCGGGCCGATCGCCGCGTCCGCCGGCCGCGAGAACACGGGGGGGCGCGGCGCGCTCGCTGCCGGAATCTGAGCGGCCCGTCAGGCGCCGCTCGCCGTGGCTCGCCCTCCGGCGAACGCCGCGTCCGCCGAGCCGATCGACGTGTTCGTTCGGCCGGAAAACGCGGAAGGGCGCGTCGCGGCGCGGGGGCGGCCAAGAGTGTTGTGCGCCGCGGCTCGTCGTCCCGGGCGTACCTCACGCGGTGCCCGGCGACGGTCGACCGGCCGAAGGTGGCGACCGTCGCGGGCTGGATCGCCGCTTCGTCGGCCGCGAGAAGGCGGGCGGGCGCGGCCCGCTCGCCTGGCTTCCTTGAGCCGCGACACTGGTCCGGTAGATTTCAAGCTTTCCGGATCCGGACTTCCGGGTAGTGGTGCAGTTTGACTTTCCGCGCCTAAAGTTTTGGCAGGCGGATTGCTGATACCGAGCCCTACCCCGTTGATTGCAATCTGCGGTAAAAGGGCGTTACGCTTTAGATCAGGATGGTCCCTATGTGGCAGTACAGGTTCGCCTGGGGAAAGAACGGGCAGGTCTACAGGGACGACGATCCTTCAGCAAAGTTTCCTCAGAGATTGAAGGAATACATCTCCGCTCTGGGTCGCGACGGTTGGGAGTTATGCGGGACGCTCCCCGAAGGCGATGGCCACACTTTAATCTTTAAGCGCGTCACTGATCAATGAGTCAGGGCCTCCCGGCCTTCCCCTTGCCTTCCCCTTGCGGGGTCGGCACCGAATATGCCACGCTGAAGTTAATGCCTAACCGGAGTAGCAGAGAGCGGCCAGACGTTGTTCAAAATGCCAGGCGCGTTTTCGACCAGGCCATCGAAGCAAGCGAGACATCCGTAAGCCGAGCGGTGGCGCTCCAGGTCATGCGGGAGATGGGCCGCAAGGGTGGCAGGATCGGCGGCAAGCGGCGGCTGGTGACTATGACCCCTGAGCAGCGGAAACAGATTGCCTCCGGTGCGGCAAAGGCCCGGTGGGATAAAGTCAGAGCCAAAGCCGCCGCAAGATCGCGCAAGAAAACCGCATAAATCCCTAGCAAATCTGTCCTTTCCGCTTGTACATGCTAAAGCGCTGGTGTATACTTTAAAGTATGAACACGCTGAGCATGGAAAAGAAAGTTGCGGTGATCGCGGCGCTCATCGAAGGCTGCTCCGTTCGTTCCACCGAAAGACTCACCGGCGTTGCGCGGCATACCGTTCTACGCCTGCTGGTCGAAGTCGGCAGCGCTTGCGCTGAGTACCAGGATCGGGTAATCCGCAACATCTCTGCAAAGCGCGTTCAGGTGGACAAGATTTGGTCGTTTGTTGGTTGCAAGGAAAAGAACCTTCCCAGGGAGGACGCCAATCTAGAAAGGCGCGGGGACGTGTGGACCTATACCGCGATTGAAGCTCAGAGCAAGCTGGTGGTTTCCTGGCTGGCAGGCCGGAGGGATGCTGCATGTGCCACACAGTTTCTCCAGGACGTGGAAAGCCGTTTGGCGGATCGAATCCAGTTGACCACCGACGGCCACAAGATGTACTTGGTAGCCGTGGCCGACTCCTTCGGAGAAAGCGGCATTGACTACGCGCAACTGGTGAAGATTTACGGCATCCCGAACGACGGGGAGAAGCGCTACAGCCCGGCACAATGCCTCAGCACGAGAGCAATCGAGGTATTCGGCTCCCCCGACCAAAAGCACATCAGCACCAGCTATGTGGAACGGCAAAACCTGAACATGCGGATGAACATGCGGCGCTTCACCCGGCTGACCAACGCCTTTAGTAAGAAATTCGAGAACCACGTCGCTTCAATCGCCCTGTTCCACATGCATTACAACTTTGTGCGGATTCACCAGACGCTGCGAGTCACGCCCGCGATGGAAGCGGGGATCAGCCAGCACGTTTGGTCGGTGCAGGAAATCGTCAACCTCGTTGACTCCCATAAGGCTCTTGCAGCTTAACGTCGCCCGGGTTCCAATTGACCTTGCCGTCCCCGAAGGATTTGAGGCTGAAGTCACAGGTAAAACAGTCACCGTCCTCGTTGTGCCACCCAACGGTAACAACCGTCTTCGCGTCTGCCGGGGCGTGCTCCCTCATATATACCGCCAGCGGGAATTGGCTGTGGGATGATTCGAAGAGAGTCATCCCGCAACTTTCTCGGTGGTGGGATTGAAGAACAGGGATTTCGTGCGCTAGCCTGATGGAACGCTCTTCGACCCAACGCAGGGGACCAACCACCAGATCCCTGGCCGTCTGCTCGCCGTCATTCTCGAATAGGAGCGTGTCGCGCCGGTTCTCCTCGCTAAAGTGCACCTTTATTCTTGGGGCTTTTTGGAGTCTGCCTTTGCGCTGGGTCTCGTGTTCGGCTTTTGCTTTTTCGGCAGATTCTCTCTGCGACAGGGCCTGTTTAACTTTCGTTAGTTCAGCATGAAGCTCGGCGAGTTGTCTGTCTAGTTCCGCCTGCTCGGAAAGTTTACTGCGCAGACTCTTGATTTCGGCGTACGGAGAGCGGATGATCCGAGACCAGGCTGATTGGATATGCTTCCATTGCCATACACATACGGGCCACGCAAGCGCTGTGGTCAACATGGCTGGAGCCACCCACTGATGGGCGTTCGCCCAGGGCTTGTCTCCCTGCATTATCCACACGCCGGCGGCTCCGACTGCCAAGGTTGGCGCAATCGCAAGGCAGGCGCCCCAACGCAATTCCATGCCCCCAGCCTAGCATCTGCTAAAGCGGCATGGCAATCCAACAGCGGTTTAGGATCAGCGGCGCGCCACATCTCCAGTGTATGCGATTCGGCTACACTGGGGCTGTATGGCTTGGACGGACGAACTGGAGGACGAAATCCGCCACCGGCAGGAGGAACTTTCAAAGAAAGACGCGCTCCGGCTGTTGCGAAGGACCGTGTTCGAGGAACAGGGTCCCCACTTTTTCTCCGCTTTGGAGTCTCAACTCCGGATGGCCATCGAATCGTTGGCGCAACGCAACGCTGAAGTCAAGGCAGTCATCCTGGACCCCTCGGACGGGAGAAGGTCTTTCAGGCTAAGGAATCCAGAGTTGCGTCCATCGGTGAAGGTGGAGGTCCACCTGCATTCCGCAGACATCATAGTCAGCGTTCATCAGCGTCCAAGCGCTACCGATCCGGAAAGCGAAACAGGCAACTGCCGGATCGATTTCGCGCTGGACGCGAATGACAGACTCGCGCTATGTGCCGGGTGCAAGCCGGTGGACATCGACGAAGTGGCAAAGATTATTTTGCGGCCAGCGCTCGGCCTCTAAGGCGTGGAAATTCAAACTGCACCACTACCCGGATTCCGGCCGGGTCCTCATAAGCGCGACCCAAGTTGAACGCGCAGGTAGCCGCGCCCTGAGAGTCCTGAATCTTTTCAGCAATGGATATGGCCTCAAGGTAGCCATCCACGCACTTTGCCGACCCCTGCTCGCGCTGGATCTCGGAGAACTCGTGTAACGAGGCCGCCAGCATGCGTACGGCGTTTTTCTCGGGCGCTGTCCATTCCTGCAGCGGCTTCGCTAGAATCGCGGCCGCACGTTGACGACTCCAATCAGAACGGGCGCTCTGCAGCCGCTCCGCTTCCCCCAATCGCCTTGCCCCCCTCGCCAGCCCGACCCGGTATCCGGTCACGAGCGACCACTCTTCCTCCGTCCCCGGCAGAGGCCCGTCCGTCGCTGGATCGACGAAATCGGGGACAACCTCCTCCACCAATCGCGACCATTCGGCAAGCCGCCCCGTGTGCCGGTAAAGCTTCCGCAGCCCTTGCATGGTGCCGATCACTCTATCGCGCCAGCCATTCGACCGGGCCAGGCTCCGCGCGTGCAGCAGATTTGTTTCCTCTGCCCCGAGAGCGCCTATCACATCGGGATTCCCCCCTTCGTATTGGTCCCAATAATGATCCCCCAACTCCCCCATCGCCTCCACGAACGCGCGAGTCGCGGCGAGGCGCGTCTCCGAATAGTATTCCTCGAAGAGTCGCCGGAAGAACCACGGCAGCGCCGGATGGATGCGATAGTAACCTGCGCCAACCGCGGTCAACAGCCCCACTTCGGCGGCCCGGTCCAGCAGCGCGATACCCACCTCCCGAGTGAGGCCCTTCGCTTCCGCCAAGCACCACTCCCCCTCCGGATGGCCCATCAACCGCAGCGCGTCCACATCCACGAACCCCTGAAACAGATGCAGCAGCGCCAATTGTTTCCGCTCGGCTTCCGTGAACGCGCTGTCGAATCCGTACGCCAGTGAGGCCGCCAGCGACCGCGTCCGCCCCTCGCTCGCCTCATCGTCGAAAACCGGCTCGCCCGCCTGAAGCCTGCGAACGAACGCTTCGATCTGCTCCCGGCTCTTCAGCCCATCGCGCAACGCCTGCCCCACCACCACGGTCAAGGTGAGCGGATTGCCCTGCGTAAACCGGAGGAGCGGACGCCAATCCTCTACGTCCTCCAGACGCCGCCCGAGTTTCTTGGCCAGTTCTTCCGTCATCTGCACGCAATCGGCAAACCGCATCGGCGGAAGCTCGATGCGCGCCGGCAAGTCGTGGAGCCAGTCGCGCTCATCGCGCCGCGAGGTCGCCAGGAACTTCGCCTTGCTCCCTCGCGCGGCGCGCAGGAAGTCCAGCAGTTCCTTCTGCTCCGCCGCGCTCCAGGCCGAGGTCGCGCCCGCCGGAAACCCCGCGATCGGTTCGACGTTATCCCAGATCCAAAGCACCGGAACCTGCCGCAAAACCTGTAGCGCCGCGTCCTGCCGCTCTGCGTCCTTGAGGGTCAGCCATTGAATTCCGCTCTTCGCCAGCAGGCCTTCGAACACACGTCCCAGGTCGTCCAACACCCGCGGCAGCGGCCTATGCTGCTCGAACGAAGTGAACAGCACCGGCCCGTCCAGCCCGCCGGTTTCCCGGTACCAGCGGACGAACTCCACTGCCGTGCTGGTCTTGCCGCTTCCCGCATAGGCGTGCAACAGGATGATGTTCTGTTCGTCGAAGGTGCGGTCCAACCTGAGGATGGTCTCATCGCGGCCAATGAAGCCCACGTCCGGCGCTTGCGGCAGACCCGATTCGGCGCCGGGATCGGCAGCGCCCGGGGCCGCCAGCTTGATCTCCATCGTCTCTTTCGCCTTAGGGAACAGTTGCGCGGGCGCCGCTTCGAACACCAGCGGGACGGTCCAATCCTCGATCTGCCTCCCGCCGCCGCTGCTCAATTGCTTGCGCGCCAGCGTGGCAGCTTCGCCCAGCGGCAATCCCGAGGCCAGCGCGCCATACAGGTCGGCCATGTACTGCGCGGCCGTATCCACGAAGACGCTATAGCGCCAGGCCACCACGCCCGAGGCGCCGTAATCCATCACCGCGTGCGCGAACGATCCGAACTCGCGGATCTGCTGGTGCAGGTCGCCTGCTTCTTGGGGCTGCTCCGGAGGTTCGCTGGCCGCCGACCGGCAGGCGTTCAGAATCAGCAGCGGCACCTGGGTTTCGTGCAGTAACTTGCCCAGTTCGGCGGCCTTCACCTCTTGCCGATTTCCTTTGAGCTTGGGGTTTTCGAAGAACACCTTGCCCTTCAACCCGTGGCCATCGAAGTGCCCCGCGTGGAACGGCTCACCCTGCGCCTTGGCCGCCCGCAACCGCCTGGCGAGCTGCTCGAAGGTGGGAGGCCGCAGGACCTCCAGATAGAACGGCTCGCGCGCCGCCTCGTTCAGCCCGCGAATGAGATGCCGCGCCACGGAGCGGAAGGGAACCCGGTCGTCCTCCAGGCGGCAAATCGCCAGCAGGATGCGGATCTTTCCCGCGGCCGGCTTCGCCGGGTTGGGCAGGAGGGCAGACCTGGAATGGCAGCGCACAAACGCGGCGACATCCAGCGCGAGGGGCAGATCGGCAACCGGATCGCGCATCAGTTCCCAGGGGACCAGCGCGTCCTCCACTTCGGTTTCCACTTCGATCCGCGTGTCACCGAGGTTGCGGCACGCGCTCTCCCACACGTCGCTCCCGGCTAGCACGAGCTTGAACAGCTCGCGCCCCACTTCGTCCATGCGCCGCTCGATGCGCCGGGCGATCTTCGGCGCGGGGTCCACCGGATAGATCCGGTAATCCTCCAGGTACCAGCGGATATCCTCCGCCTCCTGGGCTGTCAGGGAGAAGGAAAACGGCCGCACCACGGTTATCCGCGGCCCGTCGCCTTCCCACGCCGCTTCCACCTGGGAGGCGGCGTGCTTGATGCGCAGAGTGGGCACTTTCCTTCTGGTGAGTTTGGGGGCCGGAACGTTAGGCCCCTGCCTCTTTCAGGCTACCGATTTTGCGCCGTCGCCGCCGGGCATTCGGGAGCCGCGGCGGAAACTGCGTATATGCGCGGCCTGGGAAGGTCGGCCTTTACCCCGCCACTTCGCGCAGGTCGTCCACCCAGTAATCCGGCTCGAAACGGGCCAGGTCTTCGGGTTTGCCATAGCCGTAGCGGACGGCGCAGGTCTTCACTCCGGCGCGCTTGCCGGCTTCCATGTCGGCGGCGGAATCGCCGATGAACAGGCAATCTTCCGGGCGCGCCTCGAGCGCCGCCAGCGAGGTGAAAATCACGTCCGGGGCGGGCTTGCAGGGGAAGCCGTCGGTGCCTTGCACGTGGTCGAAGTAGGGTAGCAGGCGGAATTGTTCCAGAACCGCGCGGGTGGTCGGAGTGCCTTTGGTGGTGGCCGTCCCTTTGCGCCCGCCGAGCACGGCCAGCGCCCCCTCCACGCCCAAGTAAACGCGCGTCAGTTGGTGGCGGCGCGCCAGGTAGATGGCGCGGTACTGCTGGATCAGGCCATCGATCTGGGCCGGCGTGTAGTCGGGAAACACGTCGCCAAACAGGTCGATCAGGTGCCGGCCAATGTAGCTTTTGAGGTATTCGAAAGGGAATGGCGGACAATCAGTTGCGGCAAGTACCTGCTGGACCGCGCCGCAGATATCTTCTGCCGAGTCCAGCAAGGTGCCGTCAATGTCAAACAGGTAGACCGGAAAGCGCGGGATCACGCTGGTTGCGGACGCTCCCCTTCCGAGAGGCCCGGAACCCGCCGCCCGCCTTCGGGGCGTAGCACCTGCTGGGTGTGATCTTCAGAGTCCTTGGAACCCGACGGCGGCAGAGACGCGAGCGGCTCACCGCGGATGATGGCCATCACTTCGGCGCCATCCAGGATCTCCCGCTCCAGCAGCGATTCGGCAATCCTCACCAGCGCATCGGAGCGCTCTTCGAGGATCCCCGACGCGGTGTTGTAGCCGCCCTGCACCAGTTTCTTCACCTGCTCATCGATCCGGATGGCCGTCTCCTCGCTGTAATCCCGGTGCTGAGCGATTTCCCGTCCCAGGAAGATCTGCTCTTCCTTCTTCCCGAAACTCAGCGGCCCCAGTTCGCTCATCCCCCACTCGCACACCATTTTCCGCGCCAGGTCGGTGGCCCGCTCAATGTCGTTCCCCGCCCCCGTGGTCATGTGGTGCATGTACTTCTCTTCCGCAATCCGTCCCCCCATCAGAATGGCCAATTGCGAGAGCAGGTAGTCCTTATCGTAAGAGTGCTTGTCGTCGATCGGCAACTGCATGGTCACGCCCAGCGCCATCCCGCGCGGAATGATCGTCACCTTGTGCAGCGGATCGGCATTCGGCAGCATGGCCGCCACCAGCGCGTGGCCGGCTTCGTGATAGGCCGTGTTGCGCTTCTCGGCGTCGCTCAGAATCATGGATTTCCGCTCGGCGCCCATCAGGATCTTGTCCTTGGCCAGCTCGAAATCCAGCATCATGACGACTTTGCGATTTTGCCGTGCGGCGTTCAGAGCCGATTCGTTCACCAGGTTGGCCAGGTCCGCGCCCGCCAGCCCCGGAGTTCCACGCGCCAGCACCGACAAATCCACGTTGTCGCCCAAAGGAATCTTCTTGGTGTGTACCCGCAGAATGGCCTCGCGCCCCTGCACGTCCGGACGTCCCACCACCACCCGCCGGTCGAAACGGCCCGGCCGCAGCAGCGCCGGGTCCAGCACATCCGGGCGGTTGGTGGCCGCTACCAGGATGACGCCTTCGTTCGATTCGAAGCCATCCATCTCCACCAGCAACTGGTTGAGGGTCTGCTCGCGCTCGTCGTGGCCGCCGCCCAGGCCGGCGCCGCGATGGCGGCCCACAGCGTCGATTTCGTCGATGAAGATGATGCAGGGCGCGTTCTTCTTGCCCTGCTCGAACAGGTCGCGTACACGGCTAGCGCCCACGCCCACGAACATCTCCACGAAATCCGAGCCGGAGATGGAGAAGAACGGCACGCTGGCTTCGCCGGCGATGGCGCGGGCAAGCAGGGTTTTGCCGGTTCCGGGAGGGCCGATCAGCAGCACGCCTTTGGGGATGCGGCCGCCGAGCTTCTGGAATTTCTGCGGCTCGCGCAGGAACTCGATAATTTCCTGCAGCTCCTCCTTAGCCTCTTCCACGCCAGCCACGTCCTTGAAAGTGACCTTCTTCTGCTGGGTGGAGTGCAGACGGGCGCGGCTCTTGCCGAAGCTAAGGGCCTTATTGCCGCCGCTCTGCATCTGCCGCATCATGAACAGCCAGAAGGCGCCCAACACGATAAACGGCGAAAAGTTCAGCAGCATCGTGATCCAGTTGCTGGAACTGGCGTCCTTGATGATGGTATTGACTTTATGATCGCGAAGCTGGTTGTACAGGTCGGGATAATTCAGCGGAATAAACGTGTGCAGGCCATTCTGCGGGTTCTGATAAAGTCCGTGGACCTCATTGCCTGAAATGGTCACCTGTTTCACCTGCCCGGACTGCACCTCGTCCAGGAAATCGGTGAAACTCACGTCCTTTTCCTTGGGACCTTGACCGTTGCGCATCACGGCCACAAGGAAAACCCCCACCGCAATCAAAACCACCCAAAAAATCAAAGTCCTGAAGCTGGAATTCACGAAACCTCCCGACCGGCCCTAGTGCTATAGACGCTTCCCGCCTCGTCCCGATTCCCGATTTCGCGAATTTGGAGAACCAGTACGGCCCCTTGACTGGCAGCTACGCGAGCCGCCGGGCCAAAACGCCGGGTCCACACGATGGAGTCGCGATCGGTGATGACCGGCCAGCCGGCCCGCTCCCAAACCGGAACCTGGGATTCCTGGAAAAGTACCTTGAGTTTTCTTTCGGCAGTGCTTCCCACGGGCTGGTAGAGGTCGCCCGGCCGCCAGTTTCGCACTTCCAGCGGACCGGACAAACGCTGCCAGTCTAAGCAATCCACTTCTTTATTATATACGGATTCACCTGGACCCGAAGTTTCCGTATTTTCAATCAGTTCCAGGGAGATAGAGGCGGCCTGAGCAGGCAGCCGGACGATGCCGCCGACCGCCGCAGGCAGCCGGTATCCGCTGATTCCGGGAGGCTTGCCTGTAATGGCCGTGAAACAAAGCCAGTCAAAAGAGCGGCATACCCGTACTCCGGCGGCGCAGAAAATTCCGGTACCGCTGGTACGCGCGGCCAGTTCCATAACCGCGGCAACATGCCCGAAGGCAAGGCCCGAGAGGCCGCCTTTGGCCTTCTCCATGGCGCGGCGGACCAGCCGGCGGGCCGCCGCCAGGGGCAGTTCGCGGAGCGCGGCGGCGCTCACCAGCAGACGGCCATCCTGCTCGGTCAGGCGGCCCTCGGCCAGGCGGTCGAGTTCGGCCTCCCACCAAGCCTCCTCTGCCAGCGCCCAATCGGCGGTGTGGGCCAGCGTCGCTTCGATAGCCGGATTCCACTCCGCCTTTAGTTGCGGCAGCAGGCTGTGGCGGATGCGGTTCCGGGCGAACTCGGCGCTGGCGTTGGTGGAATCCTCGCGCCAGGTGAGGCCGCCGTCGCGCAGGAACTGCCGCACCTCTTCGCGGCCCAGATCGAGCAGCGGCCGGACAATGCCGGCAGGGGTCACCGGCCGAATGGCGGCCAGTCCGGCGGTGCCCGATCCACGCAGGAAGCGGAAGAGCACGGTTTCCGCCTGGTCGGAGCGGGTATGCCCCACCGCCACCCGGTCCAGGTGGTGGGCCGCCGTGGCCTGGCGGAAAAATTCCAGCCGCGCGGCGCGGGCGGCCTGCTCCCGGTTGCCACGGGCATCCGCCAGCGACGCCCGGCGGATTTCCACCGGCAGCCCGAGGGAGGCAGCCAGCGCGCAGACGAATTCGGCATCCGCGCACGACTCCTCGCCGCGCAGCCCGTGATCCAGGTGCAGGACCGTCAGCCGCAGATTCCACCGCCCGGCCAGCGCGGCCAACAGGTGCAGCAGGCAGACCGAATCCGCGCCTCCCGAAACGGCCACGCCCGCGCGTTGGCCGGGGGCCAGCATGTGGTAACGCTCGATAGTGTGGACGACGCGCTCCAGAAGACCCGGCACTGATCTTCATTGTAAGGGCAGGCGTGTGGACTTCACTCCAGAGCGCCGAGATCGACTGGTGTCGATGTTCTTGGGACGAAGAAACTTTCCTCGGAGCGCCGGCAATGGAATTGGGTGGCCGACATTTTTGCCATTTGGGCCCGCTGAAGATAAAGGACTTCCCGGAAGTTTGCGCGGAGCGGGGACCGTTTGACTCCGGGGCGCCTTTTGTGGCCGGGGACGCGAAGAAAAAACGCAGAGAGGCACCTCGATTGCTCTCCGCGTTTTTCTCCGCGTTTCCGGGCCTCTCCGGAAACTCCGCTCCCTCTGCGATCTCTCCTTACCTTGGGTCTTCTCCGCGCTTTCTCCGCGTCTCCGCGTCTCCGCGTCGAATGGGACCCGACTCTGGCCTGTCGGGAGTTTGCTTGCCCCAAGAACATCGACAGGAGTCGATGCCTGTGCTCCGCGTCAAGTGGGACGCTCAGAGATTGTCGGGAGAGCGCGGCGCCCCGCGTTTTTTCTCGTCCCCTCCGGGGTAAAAGGGCACCGGTCGCTCAACCCACTCCGCCCTCCCTAACCGATTCCAGCGCCGCCTGCATCATCGCCCGGGCGTAGGCCACGCTGAAAGTGATGCCGTCGTAACCTCCTCCGCCGGGATAGCCGGGGAGACGGCCGCCGGGCGGGAGGCGGTCCCGGTCCGCATCGAGCGCCCGCGGATGCTCGGGGTAGATCGTCCCGTTGTACTTATTCCGTACCAGCGCCTTCATCACCCCGAACAGATCGCCCATGCCCGCGTCGATGAACACTTCCTGGTATTTCTCGTAAGGCCGGACCACCTGCACGTTGCGATAGTGGCAGTGGTTGATGCGCTTGCGGCTGGCGAAGTAATCGGCCACCTGCACCGGGTCCTCGCCCATCTCGCGGGTTACTCCGCAATCGAAGGTGATGCCGTTCGATGGGCTGTTGACGATTTCAACGTAGTGTTTCCAGCCCGCCACCGTGCCCATAATCTGCTGCGAACCGCGGCTGATGGGCGCCGGCGGATCGTTGGGATGCAGAGCCATGCGGACGCCGGCCTTTTCGGCCACCGGGATCACCGCCTTCAGAAAATAAGTGGCGTTGGCCCACATTTCCTGCAGGTTGTGGGCGCCTTCGTTTTCAAGCGGCGGCAGGTCCCGGAACTTCACCTTCCGGGCGTTGGGGAAAGCCTCCAGGGTCGCGGCGGTGATCTGCCCCGAGGCATCGCGGTAAATGGGCTGCACCACGCGGCCGTTCTGGTCGATGAGCAACTCCAGATCGTAGTCGAAGCCGGTGTAGCCCGAGTTGGCCCGGCCCACGGTCTCGTAATAGCCTTCAATGGCGCGGTGGGCGTAGAAGTTATACTCCACCACCGGCAGCCCCGCCTTGCCGGCAGCCTGGATGGACGCGAGAAACGGCTCCATATCCTTGGCCCGGCTCTCGCGGCCGTAGATCACGCTGGCCGGAAGGTTGATCATGGCGTTGTAGGCCACCAGGCCGTGCTGTTTGGCGGTGTCGATGGCGCTGCGGATGCTCTCTTCGGTCCAGTTGCCCACGTTGACGCCCAGAAGGTGCGTCACGCCGATCTGGCGGATTCGCTGATAAGCCGCGGGCAGGTTGCGGACATAGCCGGCGCGTCCGCCCTCGGCGTCGGGTTCCGGCGGTGCCTCGGTGCCGGGAGCCAGGTAGCCGCCGTAGCCGCCACCTCGTCCCCGGCCGCCCTGGGCTGCCGCGGCCGCCGCGGAAGGCTGCAAACTGGTGGGCAGCGGACCCCCGCCATCGCCCGGAGACAGGCTAAGCTTCGGCGTGTCCGGACCTTCTTCGATCGGCCACTTGCGCGCGGTGGGCGCGGCGGCCGCGGCCTGAACGGACTGCGCCAGCGCGGCGCCTCCGGCCCCCTGCATCATTCTTCTTCGCGTAAAGCGGAATTCCATAGGACCTCTCCGTGAAAACTGGCGTGCGCCAACCGGCGGCCATCGCAATCCAGCCGCAGGCGCCACCCCGAGCCAGTGTACAACTCCCGCGCTCCCGCCGGATAGCCGGGGGCAAAAGCGATCTCCGGCGAATACCCGGTTTTCCGCCGCCTCTCTCCCGCCCGCGCGAAGTTACAGCCCGCACTTAGGAACACGCCCGGCACAAGCAACCTTAGACAGCACCACTTACTGATGGGGCAAGCCGGAGTAATAGCATCGACATAAGAATTCCCTTTACCCCGGAGAGCTTTTGGCGAATAATCAAATGTTTCCCGTTCTAAGTGGGGAGTCACATGTCCAATCACGCTCGGTATCGTTTTCCTACGATTTTGTCTCCGGTCTTCAACTCCGGCAGGCGGATCGTCCTGCTGTGGGTGGTGCTGGCGTCGGTTGCGGCGGCCGGCCCTGTGGACCGGGTGCTTCGCCCGGTGGATCCCTCACGCACTACGTCCGTTCCAGGCAACGTGCCCCGGTTGGCGCAGGCGCAGTTCGACCGCGGCGCGGTGGATGACGGGATGCGCATGGAGTACATGGTGCTGCTCATGAAGCCTTCCGCGGCGCAGCAGGCGGATCTCGACCAACTGCTGGCCGGGCAGCAAAATTCTTCCTCGCCGCAGTTCCGCAAGTGGCTGACCCCTGGGGAGTTCGGCAACCGCTTCGGGCTGAGCACTGCCGACCATTCGAAGGTCGTGGCGTGGCTCTCCTCGCAAGGCTTCCAGGTAAACCAAAGCGCGCGCGGGCGTAACTGGGTGGCCTTCAGCGGTACGGCGGGACTGGTGACGCATTCCCTGCACACTCCCATCCACCGGTTTCAGGTGAACGGGGAAATGCACTTCGCCAATACCAGCGATCCGCAGGTTCCCGAAGCGCTGGCCGGCGTAGTGGGCGGGTTCCTGGGGCTGAACGACTTTCGTCCTAAGTCACAGGCGGTTTTGGTGCAGCCGGATGACACGGTGAATAATGCCCATTACCTTGCGCCGGCGGATTACGCCACCATCTATGACATCGCGCCGCTGGCCCAGGCGGGCATGGACGGCACCAACCAGAGCATCGCCATTGTTGGACAATCCGATGTACTGGCGAGCGACCTGGCGGCGTTCCGCACACGCTACAACCTCCCGGCCAATACCGTCAGAATGATCCTTTATGGCGGCTCGGATCCGGGCTTAAACGGGGCGGAACTGGAGGGCGATCTGGACCTGGAATGGTCTGGAGCCATCGCGCCGAAGGCCACCATTTACTACATCTATGGAGCGAGTGCCTTCTCGGCAATCGTAGTGGCGGTGGATCTGGACGTGGCACCCATCGTCAGCGCCAGCTATTCGTCGTGCGAGGTGGATGCCAGCATTCCCTATTACCGTTCGATTGCGCAGCAGGCCAACGCCCAGGGGATCACCATTCTGGCGGCTTCGGGGGATGCCGGACCCGCAGCCTGTGACGTTCAGGGATCGGAACCGCTGGCCACCCGCGGATTGGCGGTGAATTTCCCGGCGGTGATGCCCGAAGTTACCGGCGTCGGCGGCACCGAATTCGCGGAGGGGAGCGGCACTTATTGGGCTTCCACCAGTACCGCAAATTTTGGCTCGGCACTCTCCTATATTCCCGAAACAGCCTGGAACGAATCCTCCACCGCCGGCCTGCTTTCCACGGGAGGCGGCGCCAGCGTCCTCTACTCCAGGCCGGCCTGGCAGACCGGGCCGGAGTGCCCGGCGATGGCGCGCGCCACGTTCCGGATGTCGCACTGAGCGCCGCCGGCCACGATGCTTACGAGGTTACTTATTCGGGCAGCACGGTTGAGGTGTCGGGCACCTCCTGCGGAACGCCTTCGCTCGCGGGCATTCTGGCCTTGCTCAACCAATACCAGGTAAGCAAAGGCTTCCAGAGCCAGCCGGGCCTGGGCAACATCAACCCGCAACTCTACCGCCTGGCGCAGAGCGCGCCTTCGGCCTTTCACGACGTGGTCGCGGGCAACAACGTGGTGCCCTGTTCGCAGGGCAGCCCCGACTGCCTGACCGGCTCGCTCGGCTACCAGGCCACAGCCGGTTACGACATGACCACCGGCTTAGGATCCCTGGACGTGAATAACCTGGTGACTAACTGGAATACCCAGTCTGCGGGCGTGAGCGTGAACCTGGTGCTGAGCGCTGCTACGGTAACGGTGAACAACACGCTCTCCGCAACCCTGCTGGTGGGTCCGGCCGCCGGCGTCACCGGCACTCCCACTGGCACCGTCAGTTTCAGCGTCAACGGAACGGCCCTGGGAACCGTGCCGCTGGTGGCTCGCGGCGCGCTCCAGGCCGCCGACCTGACTTTCCCTGTTTACCAGTTGGGGACGGGCATTTTCCTGCTGGCCGCCACCTACTCGGGCGACGCTGCCTTCAGCAGCGGGGGCGCCACCCAAATCTTCCTGATCACCGTTCCCACGGGAGCGGCCGCGATTCTGGTGACGGCGCCCTTTACGGTGTGGCCAGGGGCGCCCCCGGACCCGCAGGGCCTGGGCTGGCAGACCACCATCACCCTCTCGGAAGTAGCCGGTGTGCCCGCCCTGATCACCGGGTTTACTATGGATGGCCAAGCCCAGACAGTGGCGCAGTACTTCGCGGCGCCGCAGATTCCCGCCAACCGCTCGGTAAGCACCACCTTCACCTTGCGCAATGTGGTTGCTCCGGTGAACCATACCTATGGCATCACCGGTACGGACGCGGACGGCAATTCCTGGTCGCGGCAGGTAACCGTGAGTTACAACGGTTTACCGACTTATACCGATTTCAACCTGACCGCTATGCCGCTGGCCGTTTCGCAGGACACCAGCGCCGATCCATCCTGCCAGTGGCCGGTTCATCTGACCATCGACGACCTGGGCGGCTACCTCACCCTGATCGACGAACTGGATGTGGGCAGCATCAGCCTGAACTCACAGATTCCCGCCATCTTCGGAACCACGCGAGTAGATGCCTGGGGTTCGGTCGGAGGGACCGTGTGTTTCAGCGGGATCACGCCGCCGGCTACGGATTACATTGCTGTGTACCTGAGCAGCGGCGTGGTCCAGCAGATCGCCGTGACGTTCAGCGGGCCTCCGGCCAGTCCTTCGAAAATCACGGCCGCCCCGGCCAACCTGGCGCTCAACGCGGCGGACGCCGCCCATCCGGCGCAGGCCACTCTTTCGGTGGGCATTTCCGATAAGACCCAGCCCTGGACTATCACCGTCTTTCCCACCAACCGCCGCGGCGCGTGGCTGGCGGCCTCGCAGTATGCCGGCACCGGCCCAGCCCAGATCCTTCTGACCGCGACGGGCACCGGTTTTGAGCCGGGAGCCTACCAGGCGTCCATCGTCATTCAATCGCCCAATGCCATGCCGCAAACCGTGACCGTTCCAGTGATGCTCGTGTTGGGCGGAAGCACCTCCGGAACGGCCATTACGGGTGTGGGCAACGCGGCCCTGCTCACCAGCGCCATCGAGGCGCCGGGCGGGCTGCTGACCATCTTCGGCACTCAACTGGCCAACGCCACGACGACCGCTACCGGCAATCCCCTGGCGTACTCGCTGGCGGGCGTGACGGCCGCCGTGAACAGCCTGCCGGCGCCGATTCTCTTCGCCTCCGCGGGCCAGATCAACCTCCAGGTCCCTTACGCCGCGGGCGCGGGACCGGCGGTGCTGGGGATCAACAACAACGGCCAGGTGGCGGGATTCCAGATCCAGTTGACCGCCGCCGCGCCCCAGATTTTCCAGGATTCCGGCGGCAACGTGGCCAGCCAGGCCACCGCCAAACCAGGAGGACTGCTCACGCTCTACCTGACCGGCGCGGGCGAAGTTTCCCCAGCCCTGAAGACGGCCTATTCTTCAACCGCCACCACCTTCACCCTGCTGCAATCGCCGTCGGTGACGGTCGGCGGCGTGCCGGCGCTGATTCAGTACGCCGGGCTGGCCCCCGGGCTGATAGGCATGGCCCAGTTGAATATCATCGTACCGGACACGGTTCCGGCGGGTCCACAGCCGGTGGTGGTGACCGCCGCCGGAATCGCGAGCGCGCCCGCCACCATCACAGTGCAGGCGGCGCAGTAAACGGCCCGAAACCGTGAAGCAGTGGTAGCGCACGCTTTAGCAGGGCCGCCGGCGGGGCGGTTTGAACGAAAGTGTGACCCGCCGCCGGCCGCGGCCTACGAAAAACGCTACCAATCCGCGCGCATTCATCGCCTGCAAGCTGCGGCCAACCAACTCGGCTATAAACTTCAGCCACAAACGGCCGCGTGAGGAGCCGCTAACTGATTGAGCGGCAATGGGGTCACAGATGAGCTTGCGCGTGTAGATTATTGCCGCCCGCTCCCGCAGGCCCGCCACGCCTGAGTTGCTACAATAAAGCTTCACCCGCACAAACAGGAGGAGTAATGGAAAGACCAGGAGCGACAACCCTGAGAGGGAACCCTTTCACCTTGATTGGCCCGGAATTGCACGCTGGCGACGAGGCACCCGATTTCCTACTGGTGGATAACGGCCTCAAGCCCGTGACGCTGAAGGACACCGGCCACCAGGTGCGCATTATCAGCGTAGTGCCTTCGCTCGATACGCCCGTTTGCGATGCCCAGACCAAGCGTTTCAACGAAGAAGCCGCCAAGCTCAACGGCGTGGAAATCTTCACCGTCAGCATGGACCTGCCGTTCGCCCAGAAACGCTGGTGCGGCGCCTTCGGCGTGGATAAAGTGAAAATGCTCTCCGACCACCGCGAGGGATCGTTCGGCTCCCGCTACGGCACTCTCATTAAAGAGCTGCGCATCGAGAGCCGCGCGATTTTCGTGCTCGATCCGGAGAACAAAATCCGCCACGCGGAGTACGTCAAGGAAGTGGCCGACCACCCCGATTACGAAGCCGCGCTCGAAGCCGCGCGCGGAGCGGGGCCTTTTCGGCTTAGGCCGGGCGCTCCGTCACCGAGGTTCGACTGAACGCTCCCCAACCACCCCAGGCCCTGGCCGGCAAGCCCTCCCGCCTGTACCTCCGCCTCGCAGGCAGCCCGCTGGTCCGGGGCGGCCTGGTCATCCTGGTGGGGGTGCTGGCGGGCAACCTGCTGGGCTTCGGCCGCGTCGCGGTTACCGCTTACCTCCTGGGCACTCACAGCCTGGCCGATTCGCTGGCGGTGGCCATCGGCCCGGTGGACATTCTGAACCCCGTGCTGCTGAACAGCGTGGTGTTCGCCTTCGTGCCCATGCTCACCGCCTGCCGCGAGGGGCAGCGCCTGGCGCTCTTTCGCAAGCTGCGCACTTACGGGTTGCGGCTGTTTCTGGCCATCGCCGCCGGGCTGATCCTTGCCGCGCCCCCGCTGATGCACGTTCTGGCGCCTGGGCTGGACGCCGCCTATTTCGCCGTGGCGGTCGCCAACCTGCGCATCCTGGCCTTCTCTACGGTGGCCGCCGGCACTTCGGCCATCTATTGCGCGCTGCTCTACACCGAGCGCCGCTTCGGCCCCACGGCCTTCTATGCCGCGGCGCTGAACCTCTTCACCATCGTCGCGGCCCTGGCGCTGTGGCGGCCTCTGGGGGTGTACGCCTTTTCGATCGGCTACACCGCGGGCGCCTGCGCGCAGTTGGCCGTGGTGTGGTTGGCCTCGCGCTCCAGCCTGGCGGCGGCCGAAAGCGGCGTCTGCACGGTCCACTGGCGCGAGATTCTGGCCAAGCCGGCCTTCTTCGCCGTGTACGCGCTGGGCCTCGGATTGAACGTCACCTTCACCCGCGCCTACGCCACCCACGCCGGCCCCGGCATGGCCGCGGCCCTGGATTACTGTATGCGCGGCGTCTCGGTGCCCATGGCCCTGCTGGTGAATCCCATCACCAACTCGCTGCTGCCCGAAATCGCGCGCCTGCGCAGCGTCTTTCGCCTGCGCGAAGCCTTCCGCCTGATCGATCGCACCATCGCCCTGGCCGCCCTGGCGGTAGTCGCCGGATGCGCCTTCGCGCTGGCCTTCCGCCGCCCGGCCATCGCCCTGTTCTTCCAGCACGGCAACTTCACCGCTGAATCCACCACCCTGGTCTCCGCCGTTTTTCTGGGCATGGGGCCAGCCGTGGTTGGATGGACCCTGCTCGAAATCGCCTCGCGCTCGCTGTTCGCCCTGGACCGCCGCGGCCCTCCCGTGCTGGCCGCTTTCCTGCCGCTGCTGCTGAATGCCGTCATCACCCTGCGCTCCGGATCGTTCCAACCCGAGCGCATCGGCGTGGGCGCCTCCGTAGGCCTGGCCGCCGGTTTCGCTGTCCTCTTCGCCACCATGCATATCCGGCGGCGCAGTTGGCTGGAGCAGGGGTAAGCGGTTTGAAGGCCGTGACTGGCTTTACGCCCCGCAGGCTGTTCCAAATAGCCGCCGTGCGCGCTGAGCCGGCCATTCGGCGGCCAGCTTCGCAATCCCTGGGAAGTAGTGAACGCTTGCGCGCCGGTGCCGATGTCTTAGGGCATAAAGCTGCAGGCCGAAACGGTGAGCTTGGTGGGGGCAACCTTCATCTCCTGCAGGTTGTTTTTGACCAGCACCGCATTGAAGTCGGCGATCTGTTTCCGGGCGTCCTCCCAGGCCGTCCTGGTACGGTTCAGGTCGGTGCAGTCTTTCTGCCAGGTGGCGATCTGGGTGGGGGTGGGCGCCATGTCGAGGCCGACCTGCATCATGCTGACCATGGTGTTGAATGCGTTGTTCAGTTCGGAGAACGGTTGCAGCGCCTTGGGATCGGCAGCCCCACGCCCGCCACGCCCGCCCCCTCCGCCAGGCCCGCCGCCTCCGCGACCGGCCGGCGTGACGCCGCCAATTTTGGTCAGACTGGCCTCCAGTGTTTTGGCCTGCGCGGCCACATCGGCGGGCAGGTTGCCCTTCATCAGGGTTGCAAGCTGGTCCTTTACCGCATTCACTTCCTCATGCCCTTCGAAGCTATGCTCCATCCCTTGCACTGAAAGCAGAGTGAGCTTGTTCTGGGTGCGCAGGGCGGCCATGAGCGCGGGACTCTGGCCGACGCGCGGATCGTTCATGACGGTGACGTCGCGCGTATAGACCTGGCCGTCTACGGTCAGCTTGAGCGTATAAACGCCGGGAATCACCTGCGGCCCATGCGGACCCGGGGTGGTGGAGCCCGCCACCATGTTCATCTGATTCTCGAGGTCGTGCCGCAGGGCGGGCGGGTCGTCATACTGCAGGTTCCAGTTGACGCGGTTGAGACCGACGTGCTTCGAGAGGACACGAGTCTCGGGAGCGGCCAGCCAGTAGTGGGGATACGCCGCGTCCTCAATGGGCGGCGGCGGGGTGCTGGACATGGTGCGGACCAGATTGCCCTTCGAATCGAAGACCTGGAGTTGGATGGGCCCGCTCGGCTCGTGGCTGAGGTAGTAATCCACGATCGCGCCGTAAGGCACATTGGCCGCATGGGGCACTTCGATGGAGAAGGGCTGATCCCAGTTGCTGTTGATGCGTGCGCGAATGGCCTCCTCGGGCTTGAAGAGATACGCGGACGATGCGCCGATGGCTTGGGCGTTGGCCGCGATCTGGCGCAGTGGCGTGATGTCGTCGAGAACCCAGAAGCCGCGGCCGTAGGTGCAGATCACCAGGTCGTTCTGGTGGTGATCGGTGTGGACGTCGAGGTCGCGGATGGAGGTGCTGGGCAGGTTCTGGCGCAGCGACTGCCAGTGATCGCCATTATCGAAGCTGACATACACCGTGGTCTCGGATCCGGCGAAGAGCAAGCCCGGCTGCTCCGGATCGGCCCGCAGACTGTTGATCCAGCTTCCGGTGCGCTCGTCGCGGGGCAGGCCGTTGACGATGCTGGTCCACGTCTTGCCCGCGTCGGTGGTGCGCCAGATGAGCGGCACGTCGGGGTTCACCTCGGAGGGCAAAGTTTGGCCGCGCGCGGGGGCAATGCGAGCGGCGACGAACGCGGTATTGACGTCGTTGCCTGCCTCGATATTGAAGTTGGTGTGGGCCGGAACGTCGGCGATGTTGCTGACGTTCGTCCAGGTTTTGCCCTGATCCATGGTGTTGTAGATCTGTCCGTTGCTGCTGACCGTCCAGATGACGCCGCGTTTGACCCTGGATAGGGAGAAGTCGTTGATCGAGGCTGCGGCCGGTCCGGCGCCCGGCCTCGGCGACTGCGCCTCCGGTTGTTCCTGCGCTCCCGGCGGCGTGGGGTTCGGCTCGGGAGGCTGTGGGGGCGGTGGTGGCTCCGGCGGCGCAGTGCCGCAGGCCACCTGGGGCTTGCCCTTGGGCGTGGTCAGATCGGGGCTCGCGGCGCTAAAGGAATGGGCGCCGTCGCGCGAGACCAGAAGGCACTGGTAGGCGACGTAGAGAGCGCTGGGATCGAACGCGATGTCGAATTTTTTCTCGAAATCGCGCCCGGCGTGGTATTTCTCTGCATCGGCTCCGAAGTTGGGCGCGACGTTCTCCCACTGGCCGGTGGTCATATCGATCTTGACGAGGCCGCTGCCGCCGCCTCCGGCACCATATCCAACGCCATAGATGATGTTTGGATTTTTAGGATCGGGTGTATTGATGCCGAATTCAGACGACGGCACCGGGCTCCAGTCAGTGAAGTTCACCTGTCCCCAGTTGCCGCGGCTTGAGATCATTACGGCGCCGGTGTCCTGCTGCGCACCCATGATGTGGTATGGATACGCACTGTCGGTGGCTACGTGGTAGATCTGCGAAATGACCTCGGTGTACCAGAGGCTCCAGGTGCGGCCGTCGTCCAGCGTGACGCTGGCGCCCTGGTCGGAGCCGACCAGCATGCGATGGCCGTTGGTGGGGTCAATCCAGAGCTTGTGGTAGTCCTCACCGCCGGGCGCGCCCTTGAAAGCCTCAAAGGTGAGGCCGCCATCGGTCGAGCGGTACATCGCGGTGCTCATGGTGTACACGATGTCCGGATTCTGCGAGTCCACGAACACGCCGCTGCTATAGTTGCCCTGGCCGTTGCTGATCCGCTGGCTGATCCGCAGGTCGTTCCCGGCCATGTGCTGCCAGGTGGCGCCACCATCATCGGAGCGGTAAAGTCCCGAGCCACGTTCAATGGCATTGCCGACGATGTACATGCGCTGGCCCTTGGTGTGCATGGCGATCGCGACGGCAACGCGGCCCGAGAAGGGCGGAATCTTGATCTCGGTCCAGGTCTTGCCCTCATCCGTGGACTTGAACACCAGGGGCGGCTTGGTTCTCGCCCCGCGACCGGCGCCGCGACCCCCGCGACCACCGCGACCGGCGCCGACACCCCCAACGCCGGCGCCGACACCCCCAGCGCCGGCGCCGACACCCCCAGCGCCGGCGCCGACATCCCCAGCGCCGGCGCCGAATCCCCCAGCGCCGGCGCCGAATCCCCCAGCGCCGCCGCGGCCGCCGGTTCCCTGCGTGGCGGCCAGCATCACACTGGGGTCATCGTATGCGTACTGGAGCTCGCGCGCGCCGTCGTAGCCGGCCGGCTTCAGGACGTTGGTCCAGGTCTGCCCGCCGTCGGTGGAGCGGTAGATACCGCCGCCATGGCGGGTGGTATCGCCAAGCGCGGAGACGAGCACCAGGTTAGGATCGGCGGGATCGACAACGATGCTGCAGATCTTCACCGTGTCTTCGAGGCCGATGTGCTGCCAGGTCTTGCCGGCATCGCTCGACTTCCACATGCCGTTGCCGAGGCTGCCCTGAATGGGGTCGCCGGCGCCTGCATATACGATATCGGGATGGGAGGGAGCCACCTGGATGGCTCCGACACTATCGACGCTCTTCTCCTGATCGAAGATGGGGAACCAGGTGACGCCGGCGCTGGTGGTTTTCCAGATGCCGCCCACCGGCATGCCGGCATAGAACACCCCCGGTTGGCCTATGACACCGGTGACGGAGGAAATTCGTCCGCCATGGAAAGGCCCCACGTTTCGCCAGTTGAGGCCCGCATAGAGATCGGGATTGATCTGCGCCGTTGCAGTGAAAGTTGATGCCAGTATGCTCGAACCTGCGAGCACCCAATATGCCGTCCGCGATATTCGCGTCATGATTTAGGAACCCTCGTGAGAATCCTTGCCGTCATTTGGGCAGTATACAACGGCGTGGAAAGGGTACGCTCTTTGGGGCGCCACTCCTCTATGGTTTTTCTTGGGATCAGAGGAACGCATGCGCCGGGTGCCGATTCCTTCGCCTTCATGCTTCAAAAGGGACATCCGCGCCACCAAGCCCAAACAGTGTTGATTTGGGAGCGTCCTGACGAGGCTCTCTCGCATGAATGATGCAGAGCGCCCCACCGCAAAACGCGATCTTCAGCGCCGTCAGTGGATTGGCAACGACACGTCGGCTTACCGCCGCTGATCGGCTTTGCTCCGTCCGTATCACTCGCCACTCGGACATTGGTCGGAGTCGAGCGTTACGGGACAAAAGCCCGGTTGGGGAAGCGTGAGGCCGGGAAACCTGGCGGCATCGTGATCTCCGTGAACCGGTTAGGAAGTTTCCGGCTTGTCAATTGGTGGTAAAGAGGGTTGTCCTGACGAACCGCGTTCCTGTGGGGGCGCCCTCCCGGCCCGGAGACGCGGAGAAACTCGCGGGGAAGGCATTTCGGCCTCTCTTGGCCTTCCTCCGGGCCCAACGGGCACCCCCCGCGTCAAAGCTTCGGCATTCGCGGAATCCACCTCGGCACGGCGCGGCAGAACGCGTCGTACTCAGCGCCGAAGGTGGCCCGCAGCCGCGGCTCCTCGTAGCCCAGCACAAACAGGTGGAAGGCCAGGCAGACGGCCGCGCCATATTCCAGAATCGCCACATTGCCGAGCAGCAAGCCCTGCCCCAAAATGGCGCTCGCCACCGCCACGTACATCGGATTCCGCACGTACCGATAGAGGCCGGTTACCACCAGGTGGCGGGTGGGCAACACCGGCGCGGGCGTGCCCAGGCCCTGCAGGGCAAACCGCGCAAACGAATCCAGCAGCCCCAGGCAGCCCAGGGCAATCAGCACGCAACCCGCCGGCCGGAACAGCCAGATTCCCCCCAACGCAGGCAGCATCCGCCAGCCGCCGATCCACCACGGCGCCACTCCAGCCACGAACCCCGGAGCGATCACCAGGAAGACCGCGGATCCGGCGATCGACAGCACCCTTCCGGTCATCCCGTCCGCACGGTTAGCCTGACGGCGCCGGCTACCTCGCGCTCGGGAACATCGCGGGCCACCCGCGTTTTGCGGTCCACCAGCTCCACCAGCCCGGCGGATAGCTTTTTCCCGATCACAATTCGCAGCGGCACCCCGATCAAATCGGCGTCTTTGAACTTCACCCCCGGCCGCTCATCGCGGTCGTCCATCAGGGCGTCCAACCCCTCCGCCAGGCACTCCCGGTAGATCGATTCGGCCGCCTGGCGCTGCGCCGCGTCGGCAATATTAGCCGGCGTGATCACCACATCGAATGGCGCGATGGCCGCCGGCAGAACCATCCCGTCCTTATCGTGCCGAAGCTCGATGGCCGCGCACAGAATCCGCTCAATGCCGATCCCGTACGAGCCCATGATCGGCGTAATCTCGCGCCCGTCCTGGTTGAGCACGCGCAGCCCCATGGACTCCGAATATTTATAGCCCAGCTTGAAAATATGCCCGATCTCCACGGTCTTGCGAATCTCGAGCCGCGCGCCGCAGCCGGGGCACCCATCGCCCGCCGCCACCTGCCGCAGATCGTGCAGCTCCGCCTGGAAATCCTCCCCGATGGTCACGTTGCGCAGGTGGTAGTCGTCGCGGTTGGCGCCCGCGATCATGTTGCGCCGCCCGGCCAGCGCACGGTCCGCCAGAATCGGCATGTTGGTCACCCCCACCGGCCCCAGCGATCCGGCCGCCGCGCCGAACCACGCCACAATCTCATCCGGCCGCGCCGCGCGGAATTCGGGGTCGCCCGATACCGCCCCGAATTTGGCCTCGTTCAGTTGGTGATCGCCGCGCAGCATCACCAGCACCGGCTTCCCATCCGCCACCAGCACGAGGCTTTTCATCTGCGAGCTTTCCGGCAGCCCGGTGAATGCGGCGATGTCCGCGATGGTCTTGCGCCCCGGCGTGTGGAACGGCTCGGGCGCCAGGTCGCCTTCCGGGTCCGCGGCGGCTGGCGGCGCGGCTTCGGCCACCGCCTTCTCCAGATTGGCCGCGTGGCCGCAGCCGGGGCACAGCGCCACGAAATCCTCGCCCGCCTCCGACGCCACCATGAACTCGTGCGACTGGCTCCCCCCCATGGTCCCCGAATGCGCCTCCACCACCAGGTAATCCAGGCCGCAGCGGTCGAAGATCCGGCAATACGCCTGGTAGTGTTTCTGGTAAGCCGCGTCCAGCCCGGCCAAGTCCATGTCGAAGGAGTACGAATCCTTCATCAGGAATTGCCGCACCCGCAGCAGGCCCGATTTCGGCCGCGGCTCGTCGCGGAACTTGGTCTGGATCTGATACCAGATCTGCGGAAGCTGCTTGTAGCTGCGCAGCTCGCCGCGCGCGATGGTGGTCATAACCTCTTCGTGGGTCATCGCCAGGCAGAGTTCCCGGCCAAAGCGGTCCTTAAGGCGGAAAAGATTCTCGCCCATGATGTCCCACCGCCCCGATTCCTGCCACACCTCGGCGGGATTCAGCGCCGGCAGGTACATCTCCTGCGCGCCGATGGCGTCCATCTCCTGCCGCACGATGGCCTGGATCTTCAGCAGCGACCGCTGCGCCAGGAACAGGTAGCTGTAAATCCCCGCCGAGAGCTGGCGAACGTACCCCGCGCGCAGCAGTAGCCGGTGGCTGGCGACTTCGGCCTCGGCCGGCGTGTCGCGCAAAGTAGGAATGTGCAACCTGCTCCACAGCATAGGTTTGAAAAAGGTTTCCCAATTCTAGCATGACGAAATTCGAGTTGGTTTTCCGCAGCCCCGGGCGGTCAACCGGGATCCGGCGCCCGGCTGACTTGCGACGGTGACGCGGGTCTCGGCAGATCCAGCGCTGTGAGCCGCTATTGGGTGCGGCCTCCCGGGAGGCGACTCCGGCCCGCGCCTGGCGGGGGGCGTTTAAACTGATAGCAAGACCCAAGCGTGGGTCTCTGTGGAGCGTTATGCGAATCGCGATTTGGTTTGCCGTGCCGCTTCTGGCCGCCACCGGCCAGCCAGCGCTGGCCCGGCCAATCTTCAAGGTGGGAGTGGCACAGAGGGCCTTCCTGCCAGAGGGACCCTATCACTGGCGCGGCGCGAAGACGCATGCGCTATTGACGTCGGTCTGGTATCCCGCGGATTCCGCGGCGGTGGAGAAGCCGCAGTGGGTCGGGCCGCCGAATGCGCCTCTGTTCGCAACCGGCGCCGCCGCCCCGGATGCGAAGCCGACAGTCGGGAAGTTTCCGCTCATCGTGCTGTCTCACGGAACCGGCGGCTCGGCAGCCATGCTGGGCTGGCTGGGAACCGCGTTGGCCGCGCACGGATACATCGCGGCCGCCGTCAATCATCCCGGCAACAATGCCCTGGAGCCGTACACGCCTCAGGGCTTCTCGCTGTGGTGGGAGCGAGCACGCGACCTGAGCCAGGTGATCGACAAAATGCTGGCCGACCCGGAATTTGGCGGCCGCATCGATTCCGGCCGAATTGCGGCTGCCGGATTTTCACTGGGCGGCTACACCATGATCGAGATCGCCGGAGGGATCACCGATCGGGCCGCGCTGCGGGAGTTCTGCGGCTCGCCGGCGGCGGACGGCATTTGCAAATCGCCGCCGGAGTTCCCCCAACTGCTGGAGTATTTCAATGGCTTGGATGCCGCGGCCAAAAGCGATCCGGAGTTAGCGGCCTCGCTCAAAGAGGAAAGAGAGTCGCACCGCGATTCCCGCGTGCGCGCCGTTTTCGCCATCGCGCCGGCATTGGGGCCCGCGTTTCGGCCGGAGGGGCTGAGGAAGATTGCGATCCCGGTCGAAATCGTGGCCGGCACCGACGACGACAACGTGCCGATCGGCAGCAGCGCCAAGTATTTTGCCGCGCATATTCCCGGGTCGAAGCTGGTGCTGCTCCCCAATGGCGTACAGCACTATCAGTTTCTGGCCTCCTGCACCGCCGCGGGCCGCCGGAGCCTGCCCCTGCTTTGTACCGACAAACCCGGCGTGAATCGCGACGCCATTCACCAAAAAACGTCGGCGATGGCGATCGAGTTCTTTGACGCCCACTTGGAAACGCCGCAGCGATGACCGCTTAAGACGCCTGCGAACCAGGGGTGCCTCCGCGCCTCCGCGCACGCCTTCCGGTTTGCTGCGAGATTTTCGAGAGAGAATAGACCCATGGGTTTGATGGATCTGCTGCTGGGCCGACCGCTTGCCACCGAGGAGGAGAAAGCCGAAAGGATCGGGCCCGCCAAAGGCCTCCCGATCTTTGGCCTGGATGCGCTCAGCTCCGCCGCCTACGGACCGGAAGCCGCCCTCACGCTCCTGATCCCCCTGGGAATGGCGGGCGTTGCCTACATCGTCCCCATCAGCATCAGCATCATCATCCTGCTGGGCATCGTGTACTTTTCCTATCGCCAGACCATCATGGCGTATCCCCTGGGCGGGGGATCGTACACCGTGGCCAGCGAAAATCTGGGCGTGTGGCCGGGACTGCTGGCGGCCGCCTCGCTCATGGTGGACTACATCCTGACCGCCGCCGTGGGCATCTCGGCGGGCGTCGGCGCCCTGATTTCCGCCGTCCCTTCGCTCGAAAAGCACACTCTGGCCCTGTGCCTGTTCATCCTGGTGCTGGTGACGCTGGTAAATCTGCGCGGCGTCAGCGAGACCGGCGGCATTTTCCTCATCCCGGCCTACCTGTTCGTCTTCTGCCTGCTCGCCATGATCGTGCTCGGCGCCATCAAAACCCTGTTGGCCGGCGGCCATCCCATCCCTGTGGTGGCGCCTCCCCACCTGGCCGGCGCCGTGGAAACCGTCAGCTTGTGGCTGCTGTTGCGCGCTTTCGCCAGCGGCTGTACGGCGCTCACCGGCGTGGAGGCGGTCAGCAACGGGGTCATGGCTTTCAAGGAACCCGCCCCCGTCACGGCGCGCTTCACCCTCACCCTGGTCATCGCCATTCTGGTCGCCATGCTGGTGGGCGTGGCGTTCCTTTCCAAAGCCTACGGTATTGCCGCCACGGCTCCCGGTCAGCAGGGCTACCAGAGCGTGCTCTCGCAATTGCTGGCCGCGGTCACCGGCACGGGGGTCTTTTACGGCGTGAGCATCGCGTCGATTCTGGCCGTGCTGGCGCTCTCCGCCAACACCGCCTTTGCCGATTTTCCGCGCCTGGCCCGCGCCATCGCGCAGAACGGCTTCCTGCCTCACGGCCTGGCCATGCGTGGCCGGCGCCTGGTGTACACCCAGGGCGTTTACGCGCTGGGCTTCGCGGCCGCCGTGCTGCTGATCCTGTTCGGCGGCGTCACGGACAACCTCATCCCCCTCTACGCCGTGGGCGCCTTCCTGGCCTTCACCCTCTCTCAGGCCGGTATGGTGATGCACTGGCGGCGCGTGGGCGGCCCGGGCGCCACCAAGAGCATGTTCATCAATGGCCTGGGCGCCGCCGCCACCGGAATCACCGTGCTGGTGGTGCTGGTGGCCAAGTTCGCCGAAGGCGCCTGGATCACCCTGCTGCTGATTCCCCTGCTCATATTCATGATGCGGATGGTGCGGCGCCACTACAATCACGTGGCCCTGGAAACCTACGACGCCACCCGCCTGAACACCCGCGAACTGAAACCGCCGATCGTGGTAATCACCATGGACCGTTGGACACGCATCACCCACCGCGCGCTCTGTTTCGCCATGAGCATCTCCCCGGACGTGGTGGCCCTGCATGTCGACGACGGCCAGGATCCTTGCAAGCTCCCGGCCCAGTGGGCCGACCTGGTGGAGAACCCCGCCCGTGAGGCCGGCTTGACTCCGCCCCCGCTGACCATGGTCGAGTCGCCCTATCGGTTCGTGATTCGCCCGGTGCTGGACTTCGTACTTAACCTGGAAAAGAAGAACCCCCACCGGCTGATTGCGGTCCTCATCCCCGAACTGGTGGAGCGCCGCTGGTATTACAACCTGCTGCACAACCATCGCTCCGCGGTGCTGAAGGCCCTGCTCTTATTCCAGGGCGACCAGCGCATCACCGTGATCAACATCCCGTGGTATCTCCCCGCCGACCCCGGCGCCTCCCGCCGCGCGGGCGTGTAAATAGAGGAGCTTGACGCGGAGCCGGTCAGAGTGTGTGGTTCGCAACCGACTCCCGCCAAAAGTATAGATGGGACCGACCAATGTACAAGTGGCAGGTAACACGCTCGCCACACCGGTCTCATCTCCGGGTAGGACGCGATCCGCCCAAGTGCCTGTTGCCCCATGCCATGGTTTGGGGCATTGCCGATCTTTAGCGCTCTGGCCGCCTGCTAGAATGCAATCGATGGGCAAGGCTCTGAAAGCCGATGATCTGCTCCCTCTGGTAGCGTCCCTGACGCCACGAGAACGCGCGCGCCTACTGCGGTTGATAGCCCTGCCGCAAGGCGCTGACGCGGCAGTTTACCGCTCCGTTCCTCCATCGCCCGACGAGTTCTCGGCGGACGAGGAGCCGCTTGCTTGGGAGACAGAGGGATGGGAGGACGTTGGTTGAGGCGAGGTGAAATCCGCTGGTACACCTTTCGCATGCCCGATAAGCGCCGGCCAGTTCTGATCCTCACACGAGACGAGGTTCTCGAACGTCTCAACGAAATCATCGTGGTGCCTGCGACGCGAACCATTCGGGGATTGACAACCGAGGTCGTCATGACAGAGGAGGATGGGATGCCCGTCGCGTGCGCTCTGAACTTCGATCATGTCTCCCTGGCACAAAGGAATCGAATTGGACCGGTGATGTGCTGCCTGTTGGAGACCCGATGGCCCGAAGTGCGTCGTGCCCTCCTCATCGCATGCGGCTTCCGAGGTGGCCCCGACTGATCCCCCGCGAACGCGGGCCGAAATACTCCGCCGCGCACCCCAGGCGTTGCGGCCGCGGCACAGCGCCGGGGGCCAGCGAAGCTAAGGCGAAACTTCGCTACTCGATGGCTACCCCCCGGACGCACCCCTCCGGCCCCCTTCCGGCTAATATCTCCGCCCCTGGCGCGTCCCTGTAGCGTGGATGTGCTGATAGGATGAAAGCGCTAATGGCCGCCTCTATGGACCCCGTCGAAACGCCCGCCGCGGATCTGGAGCGTGTCTTCCGCGAACACCACGCCATGGTGTTTCGCGCCGCCTACCGCGTCACCGGCAATGCCAACGACGCCGAAGACGTACTCCAAACCGTGTTCCTGCGGTTGATCAAACGCGACCCCTCCGCCGAGCCGGTCGAGAATATGGCCAGTTTCCTGCACCGCGCCGCGGTGAATGCCGCGCTGGACCTGGTCCGCTCGCGCCAGACCGCCCGCAGTATCCCGCTGGACGACCTGGAGCCGGTGCTGGCCGATTCCGCCCACCGCGCGCCCGACCGCGCCCACGCCGCTGGCGAAATCCGCGAATGGCTGCGCGGCGCCGTGGCGCGCCTCAACCCACGCATCGCCGAAATGTTCAGTCTGCGGTTCTTCGAAGGTAAGGACAACCCCGAAATCGCGCGCCTGCTCAACACCACCCCCGGCACCGTGGCGGTGACCCTTTCCCGCACCCGGGACCGCCTGGAAAAAGAATATCGAGCTTACCTGGGAGGAGTAGCATGACCCCTTCTGAATTTGAACCCATCGATCCGGTTCTGGAAAATGCCGTGCAAGAGATCCGCAATGAATCCGTGGCCCCTGAGGTGATTGCCGCCGCCGCCGCCCGCGTGTGGGCCCGCCTGGCCCCGCAAGCCGAGGGCGCTCCGGCCGTTCGGAGCAACGCCGCCATGGTCCCCAACGGGACCGCCGCTCCCTCCCCCATCCGCAACTGCGCCGATTTCCAGGCGCTCCTGCCCGATTACCGCGCCGGCCGTCTCCCCGCCGCCCGCGCCACCCTGGTCCAGGATCACCTGCACGAATGCGTCGCCTGCCGCCACGTCTATGAAGGCCGCGTCACGGTGATGCCGGCCGCCCGTCCCGTCCGTCCTGCCGTATCCTCGCACCCCGTCCGCTGGGCCGTGGCCGCCGCCGTGATCGCCACGGCCGGCGTCTCCATCTGGTTCGCGGTCGATCAGAACGGCGTCCGCACCGGCCATCCCATCGTGGAGGCCGTCAACGGCCAGCTTTACGTCATCGCCGCCGATGGTATCCACCCGCTGGGCGCCGGCCAGCCTCTGCCCGATGGGGTCGAAATTCGCACCGCCAAGGACTCCGATGCCATGCTGCTGCTGCGCGACGGATCCGAAGTCGAAATGCGCGAGCGCTCCGGTTTCACCGCTTCCGGTCCGGCCGGCGATCTCACCATCCGGCTGGCCCGCGGCAGCGTCCTGGTGCACGCCGCCAAGCGCCGCAAGGGCCATCTCTACGTGTCCACCGCGGATTGCCGGGTGGCCGTCACCGGCACCATTTTCAGCGTCAGCTCGGGCGCCAAAGGATCGCGCGTCTCGGTGGTCGAAGGCGAAGTCCACGTCTCCCAGGACAACCAGGAGAAAATCCTTCACCCCGGCGACCAGGCCGTGACCAGCCCGTCCATCGAACCCGTCTCGGTGAAGGAAGACATCTCCTGGAGCCGCAATCGCGACCAGCTTTACAAGGATCTCGACAAGCTGCGCACCGGCCTCCAGCAGATTCACCTGCCGGCGCTGCGCTATTCCAGCAACCTGGTGGCCCACCTGCCGGCTTCCACGGTGTTTGTGGCCAGCATCCCGAACCTCTCCGCCTATCTCGCGGAGGCCCAGACCGTGCTGCATTCCCGACTGGCCGAAAGCCCCGAGCTGCGCGACTGGTGGGAGAGCCGCGGCGCCCGCATTGAGCCGGTCATCGAGAAGCTGCGCGCCGCCTCCGATTACCTGGGCGACGAAATCGACATCGCCGGCTGCACCGGCGCCGATGGCAAGATGCAGCCGCCCGCGCTCGTCGCCGAAGTCCGCCGCGACGGATTCGCCGAGTTCCTCAAGCAGAACGTGCCTTCGTTCTATATCCAGACCCGTGGCCCGCTGGTAGTCTTCGGTCCCTCGCGGGAAAGCGTGGAGGCCCTGGCCGCCTCGCTCGATGGCCCGCAGAGCATTCAGGGCACGCCCTTCTTCGCGCGCATCCAGGAATCCTTCCGCAACGGCGCCGGCCTGCTGTTGTGCGCCGATCTTTCGCGTCTCGGCCAGCATCCCATGCCGTCGGTCCATTACCTGGTCTGCGAGCAGAAGGAAATCGATGGCCAGATGGAGATGTCGGCGTCTCTGGGCTTCGATGGCCCGCGCACCGGCATCGCCTCCTGGCTGGCCGCACCGGCTCCCATGGGCTCGCTCGAATACATTTCGCCCGAGGCCACCGTGGTGGCCGCCGCCACGGTGCAAAGCCCGTCCGCCATTCTGGATCAGATGGTCACGCTGCAGCAGCGCTCCCCGGCGGAGGCGCAGAAGGTGTTCGACGATGTCCGCCGCGAAGTCGGCTTCGACCTCCACGACGACTTGGCCGCCACGCTCGGCGGCGAATTCTCGGTATCGCTGGATGGCCCGGCCTTCCCGGTTCCGTCGGTGAAACTGGTGGCCGAGGTTTACGACCCGGCGCGCTTCGAAGCCACCGTGCAGAAGGCCGTCCAGGCCTACAACCAATACGCCGTCTCGAAAGGCAGCAAGCCGCTGCGCACTTCCCAGGAGACTTTCGAGGGCCGCGTGTATTATATGATCGCTGCCGCGGATCCCAATCCTCTTACCGAGGTCCACTATACCTTCGCCGATGGCTACCTGATCGCCGGCCTCACCCGCGCGCTGGTGGCGCACGCCATCCAGGTGAAGACCGCCGGAACTTCCATCTCTCACTCAGCCCAGTTCGTGGCCCTGGAGCCGCACGACCGGCACACCAACTTCTCGCTGGTGGTGTATCAGAATCTCGGCACCACACTGGCGCCGCTGGCCAACCTGCTGGGCGCCTTCATTCCCAGCCGCGGCGGCCAGGCGAGTGCCGTGGAGGGGCTGGCGCACCTGAAGCCGCTGTTCCTCGCGGCTTATGGCGAACCCGACCGCATCACCATAGCCGGCAACGGCAATGGCTTGGGCCAGGGCCTCTCGGCTCTCGTCGGCGGTAACCTGATGGGGATGGTGGGCAATGTGGTGCCGCTCCCCCAGTTCCAGGGAACACGCCGCCCGCAGTCTGCGTTAATAAATAAGTAATGGAGCCGGTAATCGATCTGGATGGGCTGGAAGTACGCTTCGGCACGCGCACCATTCTCAAGCAGTTGAAGGCCTCGCTGACGGGCCGCTCCATCGGCCTGCTGGGTCCCAACGGCGCCGGAAAAAGCACCCTGCTCAACACCCTGCTGGGCTTCCACCCTCCGTCGGCGGGCACCGCGCGCATTTTCGGCCGCGATATCCGCACCCAGGCCCGCGAGGTGCGCAGCCTGATCGGCTACATGCCCGAGAACGACGCCTTCATCTCGTCGATGACCGGCGTGCGCTTCGTCCGCCTGATGGCCGAATTGGCCGGCCTTCCGCGCGCGCATGCCCTGGAGCGCGCCCACGAGGCATTCTTCTATGTCGGCCTGGGCGAAGTCCGCTACCGCGCGCTGGGCACTTACTCGCTGGGCATGAAACAATCCGCCAAGCTGGCCCAGGCCATCGCCCACGGCCCCAAGCTGCTGATTCTGGACGAGCCCACCAACGGCCTCGATCCGCCCGCGCGCACCCGCATGATCCAGCTCATCCAGGAAATCCGCGACCGCGGCGATCTCCACCTGATTCTTTCCTCGCACCTGCTGCGGGATGTCGAGGAATGCTGCGACCAGGTGCTTATCCTCAAGGACGGCCGCGTGGCCGCATACTGCGACCTGGAGGAGGAGCGCCGCTCCAACCGCCGTTTCCTGGAAATCGAAACCCGCGGCGAGTCCAACGGCAACTTCCTCGACGCCATTCGCGCGCTGGGCTGCGAAACCGCCCCCGGCGTGCAGGGCCGCGTCAAGCTGGTGCTGCCCGATGGCCTGGAAGTGCGCCGCCTCTACGAAGTGGCCGCGGCGCAGGACGTGCAGATCCGCCGCCTGAACCACAAGCGCGATTCGCTCGAAGACATCTTCCTCAAAGCCATGGAGACCGCCGATGGCCGTTTATAAGAAAACCTACCGGCCCTACGAAGGCGCGCTCACCGGCCCCCTGGCGCGTCTTTGGGTGATTCCGCGCTATGCCTTCGAGGACCTGCACCGCTCGCGCTTCCTGAACGTCTTCTTCACCGCCAGCTACATCTATCCGCTGATGTGCGCGCTCATCATCTACGTGCAGCACAACGCCAGCGCCCTGGGCCTGTTAGGCGTGCAGGGCGCCAACCGGCTGATCGCCATCAACGTGGTGTTCTTCCTCTCCCTGCTCGGTTGGCAGAGCATGCTGGCGCTGTTTCTGGCGTCGTTCATCGGGCCCGGCCTGGTCTCGCCCGATCTCGCCAATAATGCCCTTTCACTCTACCTGGCGCGGCCTTTTTCGCGCGTCGAATACGTGCTCGGCAAAATGTCCGTGCTGGTCATTCTGATGTCGCTGATGACCTGGGTGCCCGGCCTGCTGCTCTTCGGCCTGGAAGGCTACCTGGAAGGACCGGGTTGGATGTCCGATCACGCCCGCTTCGCCTCCGGCCTCTTCTTCGGCGCCTGGGTCTGGATCCTGATTCTGGCGCTCCTGGCCCTGGCCCTTTCCGCCTGGGTGAAGTGGAAGCCCGCCGCCGGCGGCCTGATGTTCGGGGTCTTTTTCGTGGCCGCTGGATTCGGCGCCGTCATCAACGCCGTCGAGCGGACCAGTTGGGGCCACCTGTTCAACATCAGCTATCTGGTGGGATCGCTGTGGCTCCAGCTTTTCGAAGGTTCCGAGCACACCACCAACGGCGCGGTGTTCTTCCGCGTGCCTCTCGGCGAGGAGCTGCCGCTCTGGTGCTGCTGGCTGGCCCTGGGCGCCCTCTGCGGCGTCTGTCTCTATATGCTGGCCCGCAAAATCCGCGGCGCGGAGGTGGTGCGGTGAACCGCCATGACGTAGCACTGGCTAGCGCGGTCGTCCAGACCTTCCCGACGCCTGCCGTTCTGTCACCGCCGCCTCTCGCAGCGCGGCTGTCTTTCGGAGCCGCGACCGTCAGGGAGTGCCCTATGGCCCGCGACGGGCCACCAAAAGCGATGAAGACTCGAGTGGCCGACCTAATAGAATCAATGGCTTGCGGCGCGTCTTCAAAGGAGCGGTCGGCCCGCTCCCCCGAGGTGGTGCGATGAGCGCCGATCGCCTGGTCTTCGAAAACGTCTCGCGCTTCTACGGCGAGGTCCTGGGCATCAACAACGTGAGCCTCTCCATTCCGCCCGGCATCACCAGCCTGGTAGGGCCCAACGGCTCCGGCAAAACCACCCTGATGAACCTGGTCTGCGGGCTGATCCGCCCCACCCAGGGAAGCATCTCCGTTCTCGGCGTGTCGCCCGAGCATCCCGAGAAGCTTTGCCGCCTGGTGGGCTACTGCGCTCAGTTTGACGCCTTTCCCAAGGGCCTCACCGGCTACCAGTTCATTTACTCCTTCCTGATGATGTTCGGATACCTGCCTGCCGAATGCGACCGGCGGACCCGCGAAGCGCTCCAGCTTGTGGGCCTGATGGATGCCGCCAACCGCCACGTGGCCGCTTATAGCAAAGGTATGCGTCAGCGGATCAAGCTGGCCCAAGCGGTAGCCCACGATCCGAAGGTGATCATTCTCGATGAGCCGCTCAACGGCCTCGACCCGCTGGCCCGTGCCGAAGCCATCGCCCTGTTTCGCCGGTGGGGCGATAAGGGCTGCCACGTGGTTGTATCGAGCCACATCCTGCACGAAGTGGACCGCATATCCGACCAGGTGGTCCTGCTCAGCCAGGGGTACGTGGTGGCCGAGGGCCAGATCCACAGCGTGCGCAGCGAGGTGAAGGAGCAGCCCATGCAGATCCTGGTGCGCTGCGACCGCCCCGCGCTGCTGGCCTCGCGCCTCTTCGCCCAGGATCACGTGGTGGAGGCCAAAATCGCTGCCGACAGCAAGGGCCTGTTGCTGCGCACCCGCGACGCCGACAGCTTTTACCTGCTGCTGAACCGCGTGATTCTGGAATCCGGCCTGGAAGTGGAGTCCGTCGCCCCCGCCGATGACGATGTCAACTCGGTCTACCAGTACCTGATCGGCGCCGAAGGAGCGGCCCAATGAACCCCACGACCGCAGCCGGTTCGCCGGCCCGCGGATGCCTCGGCCATGCGCCCGTGCCACGCCGGGGCCGGCGCCGAAGGAGCCGCCCAATGGGTTTTCCAGACCCGCGCCGGAACGAAACTGCCCGCGGCGGCTTCACCCACGAGCCCGCGCCACGCCGGATCGGCGCCGAAGGAGCCGCCCAATGAGTTCTCCAGGCCCGCGCTGGAACGAAACTGCCCGCGCCGCGACAGGTCACGCGCCAGCCCGCGGCAACTTCAGCCATCAGCCCGTGCCCACGCCGGGTCCGCGCCGAAGGAGGGGACCAATGAGTTCTCCAGACCCGCGCCGCAACGGAACTGCCCGCGCCGCGGCAGGCCACGCGCCAGCCCGCGGCAACTTCAGCCATCAGCCCGTGCCACGCCGGGTCCGCGCCGAAGGAGGGGACCAATGAGTTCTCCAGACCCGCGCCGCAACGGAACTGCCCGCGCCGCGGCAGGCCACGCGCCAGCCCGCGGCAACTTCAGCCATCAGCCCGTGCCACGCCGGGGCCGCGCCGAAGGAGGGGACCAATGAGTTCCCTAGGCCAGCGCCGGAACGAAACTGCCCGCGCGATGGCAGGCCACGCGCCAGCCCGCGACGGCTCCAGTCACGCGCCTGTGCCACGCCCGGAACGGCGCCGAAGGAGCCGCCCAATGAGTTCTCCAGACCCGCGCCGGAACGAAACTGCCCGCGCGATGGCAGGCCACGCGCCAGCCCGCGACGGCTCCAGTCACGCGCCTGTGCCACGCCCGGAACGGCGCCGAAGGAGCCGCCCAATGAGTTCTCCAGACCCGCGCCGGAACGGAACTGCCCGCTATGGCAGGCCACGCGCCAGCCCGCGACGGCTCGCCCATTCGGCCCCGCCGCGCCGGGTCCGCGCCGAAGGAGGGGCCCAATGAGTTCCCCAGGCCCACGCCGGAACGAAACTGCCCGCGCTATGGCAAGCCATGCACCAGGCCGCAGACGGCTCGCCCATTCGGCCCCGCCGCGCCGGGTTCCCGCCGAAGGAGGGCCCAATGAGTTCCCCAGGTCCGCGCCGGAACGAAACTGCCCGCTATGGCAAGCCATGCACCAGGCCGCAGACGGCTCGCCCATTCGGCCCCGCCGCGCCGGGTTCCCGCCGAAGGAGGGCCCAATGAGTTCCCCAGGTCCGCGCCGGAACGAAACTGCCCGCTATGGCAAGCCATGCACCAGGCCGCAGACGGCTCGCCCATTCGGCCCCGCCGCGCCGGGTTCCCGCCGAAGGAGGGCCCAATGAGTTCCCCAGGTCCGCGCCGGAACGAAACTGCCCGCTATGGCAAGCCATGCACCAGGCCGCAGACGGCTCGCCCATTCGCCCCGCCGCGCCGGGTTCCCGCCGAAGGATCCCGCGCTGCGGCAGGCCACGCGCCAGCCCGCGGCAGCTTCAGCCACCAGCCCGTCCCACGCCGGGTCCGCGCCGAAGGAGCCGCCCAATGAACCCCACTACCGCCGCCGGCCCGTCAACTCCTCCCGCCCAGCCCCAGACGCCACAGGGACCCCAGCCTGCCCGAGCGGTGGACTCCACCGTCCTCCGCCAGATCGGCGGCGTCATGCGGCTGGAGCTGAAGAAGACCTTCCTCTCCAAGCGCGGCTGGTGGATTTACTTTCTGGCCCTCGGCCCGGTGGGCGTTACGGTGCTGCACTGGCTGGTGGAAGCGCGCCTCGGCCGGACCGGCAACCGCCACAGCATCGGCGAGGACAGCATCATCTTCGCCGGTATGTTCATGTTCTACTACCTGCGCGCCGGGATTTTCTTCGGCTGCATGGGCATTTTCTCCAACCTCTTCCGCGCCGAGATGCTGGAAAAGACCCTCCACTATTACTTCCTCACGCCCCTGCGCCGCGAACTGCTGGTGGCCGGGAAGTACCTGGCGGGATTGGTCGTGGCCGTGGCGCTGTTCGGCGGCAGCGTAGCCTTGGCCTTTCTCACCATCGGCCGTCACTTCGGCCCCTCCTGGACCGATTATCTGCTCCACGGCCCCGGCCTCCACCAGCTTGGCGCCTACGTTCTGGTGACGGTGCTGGCCTGCGTCGGCTATGGCGCCGTTTTCCTGACCTGCGGCTTGGTCTACAAAAACCCAATGATCCCCGCCGCGGTGGTGTGGGTGTGGGAGAACCTGAACCCCTTCCTGCCCTCGATGCTCAAGAAAATCAGCGTGATTTTCTACCTCAAGAGCCTTTGCCCCGTGGAGGTCCCCATTCCTCCGCCGTTCAATGTAATGGTGGTGGATGCCGACCCCACCCCGTTCTGGGTCGCCGTTCCCGGCCTGCTGGCGCTCTCGCTGATCCTGCTGATTTACGCCGCGGCCACCGCCCGGACTACCGAGATCAGCTACAGTGATTAGGCGGCGTACGCTTTCTGCCTGGGGCCTGTACAGCGAATGGACGCCCTGCCGGTGCGAAACAGCCTTCGGATCACTGTAACTTGTTGATCGGCATAAGGCACATCGATAGGCCGCAGCCGTGCCACTTAGGCCGGCATGATCCAATACAGGATTCCGGCAATCGCGCCGCGGCCCCTGCTGATAGCTCTGGGCGCGACGCTCTACACGATCAGCTTTGCCTTGCCCGCAGTGAGCGTTCGCGCCTATGACGGTAGCTCCGTCAGCGGATGGGATTGCGCCCGGGTCACCTTGATTGCCTCCATCAGCTCCCGTGGCTTGAGTCTGCCATTTTTGGCCAGCGGCCTGATCAATCCTTTGGCAATGGCTTGGCTGGTCCTTCGCCTGAAAGGTGCTCAACCCCGCGTGCGGCGGGTGCTCGCCTTCGCCGTGTTGAGCTTAGTCCCCGTGACCTGGTATGTGATGGCGAGGGATCTGAGCGTCCGGATCGGTCATGTCGTCTGGGTCGCCGGTCTGCTGCTGATGCTGATACCGGGCGAAATGGGCGAAAGATAACCGGAAACATTCGCGCTGTGCCCAGTGGTATACTCTTGGCGCGGTGTGACCGCACGTTTTGCAGGGGTTGGGGTTCCCGAATGGGCTTTTCTCCGCATTTTGTGCTCACCCTAAGGGGGTGTCTTCATGCTCGACCTACTCGTTGTCCGCACTATTTTTGTGGCGATTCTGGTGTTTTCCGCCTGGGCTCTGGCTCCCTTCCAACAGTACGGACTGTCCCGTTGGATGGCCTCGGCCGGAGGCTTGGTGCTGGGGATCGGAATCATCTTCTTCGAGATCCGCCTGGAAAAAGTCAGCCTGACACGGTTGATTGGGGCCGCCTTCGGCTCCGTACTGGGAATTATCGGCGCCTTCGTGATGTCCCTGGTGCTGGCGCACGCTACACCGGAACCGTTCGTCCAGGTCTGCCTGCTGCTGTTGATGACTTACATTGGCCTGATCGTAGGCGCCAAAAAGGGCGATATGCTCAACCTGGCCGCCCTGGGCGGAATTTTCGGCGGCGAGAAGTCTTCTAAGAAGACGTTCAAAATCCTGGATACCAGCGTGATCATCGACGGCCGCATTGCCGATATCGCGGAAACCGGCTTCCTGGACGGCGTGCTGGTGATTCCCCAGTTCGTCCTACGCGAGCTGCAACTGGTGGCCGATTCGGCCGATTCCATGAAGCGCAACCGCGGCCGCCGCGGCCTGGACATTCTGCAGCGGGTCCAAAAAATGGCCCATCTGAACGTGCAGATCGTAGAGGACGATTTTCCGCAGGTCCGCGAGGTCGATATGAAATTGATCGAGCTGGCCAAGATCTACGATTGCAAAATCATTACCAACGATTTCAACCTCAACAAGGTGGCCCAGTTGCACGGCGTGGAGGTGCTCAATATCAACGAACTGGCCAATTCGCTGAAGCCCATCGTGCTGCCCGGTGAGACCATGCGGGTCTTCATCCTGAAGGAGGGCAAGGAGTACAACCAGGGCGTAGCCTACCTGGACGACGGCACCATGGTGGTGGTGGACAACGCCCGGAGAATGATCTCCAAGACCATCGACATCGCGGTCACCAGCGTGCTTCAGACCACCGCCGGAAAAATGATTTTCGGCAAGTACGACGACCGCATGCACGCCACCGCCGGCGCAGCGGACCGCGCTGGGACGGAAAAACACGAACGGCCGCCGCGCAAGGCCGAAGCCGCGCCTGTGACCAGCGTCGGACCGGAAAAAACCACGATAGAATCGTAGATCGCATGAAAGTTGCTGTGATTCTTCCCGCTGCCGGTCTGGGAACCCGGATGAATAAGGTGTGGGCGGAAAAGGCCGGCACCAGCCGCAAGCAGTTCATGCTGCTGGAAGGCTCGCCGATTCTGGTGCACACGGTGCGCAAATTTGCCGCCGCCAGCCAGGTTTCCGAGATCGTCGTGGCGGTGCGCGGCGAAGATACCGAATGGGTGGGCGAAATGCTCGCCGCCGAGTTTCCCGGAGACCGCGTGCGGGTGGTGGAAGGCGGCGACAGCCGTCAGGAGTCGGTGGAGAAGGCTCTGGCGTGCATCCACCCGGATACCGACCTGGTGGCGGTGCACGATGCGGTGCGGCCGTTCATCGACCTGGAGACTATCCACAAGGTCTTCGATGAGGCGGCGGAGACCGGCGCCGCCATCGTGGGCGTGCCCGCTGTGGACACCGTGAAACAGGTCAGCCGCGGCACCGGGCATGTGCGCATCCGCGCCACTCTGCCGCGCGAAAAGCTGGTGATGGCGCAGACTCCACAGGTGTTCCGGCACGACTTGCTGCGGCGCGCCTTCGACCTGGCCCGCGTGGACGGTTTTGTGGGAACCGACGAATCCAGCCTGGTGGAGCGCATGGACGTGGAAGTGAGCGTGGTGATGGGCAGCGACCGCAATATCAAGATCACCAAGCCCGGCGATATGGATCTCGCCCGCCTCTACTTTCAGACCGAGATTGCCAAGGAAGCCGTATCTTGAGCGAGGTGCGGACCGGCCTGGGCTGGGATGTGCACCGCCTGGCGCCGGGACGGGCGCTCATACTGGGCGGCGTGACGGTGCCGAGCGACCTGGGCCTGGAGGGCCACTCCGACGGGGATGTGCTGGCCCACGCCATCACCGACGCCATTCTGGGTGCTGCCGCGCTGGGCGATATCGGCATGCACTTCCCCGACTCGGACGCGCGATGGAAGGGCTGCGACAGCCTGGTATTTCTGCGTCATGCCTGCCGGTTGGCGGCGACCGCCGGATTCCGCCTGGTCAATGTGGATTCGACGGTGATCCTGGAGCGGCCTAAATTGAAGGACTACCGCCTCCCCATCCGTGAAAGCCTGGCTGCGGCGCTGCAACTGGCTGTGGATTGCGTATCGGTGAAGTTCAAGACCGCCGAGCAGGTGGGACCGGTCGGGGAACGGCGGTCGGCCGAAGCCCAGGCCATTGCGACGTTAATCCGCGAGCCGGCTGCGAGCTGACTTCGACTAAGCGGGCGTCTCGGGTACCTCGAACTGGATCGGCCTGCACGCGATTCAATGCATCAACCAGCGCCCGAAGGGCGATCGGCTTCGAAATGTAGCCATCCATTCCCGCGCGCAGACACTCATCGATATCTCCTTGCATGGCGTGTGCCGTGAGCGCGATGATGGGGATGTGCGGAGCGCCTGGGCCGGCGTCCGTGTCTCTCCTTTCGGCCTCGCGGATGCGAGCCGTGGCCTCCAATCCATCCATCTGCGGCATCTGTACGTCCATCAGGATCAGGTCGAATGGCTGTTTGGCGGCGGCATCGACAACCAGGTGGCCGTTCTCAACTACCACCACCGAGTGGCCCATTTTCTCGATCATCCGCTGAGCCACCTTCTGGTTGATCAGATTGTCCTCAGCCAAAAGCACGCGCAGCGGCCGCACGGCTTTCGGAAGCTGGTCCGGGGTGGCCTCAGGGGAGCAAGGGCAGATCTGCTGCGCGAGCGCGGTCAGACCCGCGGCGCCGGTCTCCGGACGGCCAAAAGTTGCGGTGAAGTGGAAAGTGCTGCCCACGCCCTCTTGGCTCTCGACCCAGATCCGCCCGCCCATCAGCGCCACCAGCTTCGAACAGATCGCGAGGCCCAGGCCCGTGCCGCCCCGCCTGCGTCTGGATGAGCCGTCCGCCTGGGCGAACGCTTCGAAAATGAAAGCCTGCTTGCCGGGGGCAATGCCGATGCCGGTATCCCGCACCGAGAAGCTCAAGGCGATTCCGGAGGCGGCCGGAAGATCGGAAGGCGCCGGCGACACCGTCAGGGCAATCTCGCCGTGTTCGGTGAATTTCATGGCATTGCTGACCAGGTTCAACAAAACCTGCCGCAGCCGGTACGGGTCGCCTGCCACGATGTTCGGAATCTCGGGGCCTACCGCCTGCGTGAGTTTCAACCCCTTTTCTTGTGCTTTCCACGCGAACATCATCAAGGAATCGTTGACGCACTGGCGCAGGCAGAACGGGTCATTCCCCAGTTCCATCCTGCCGGCTTCAATCTTGGAGAAATCGAGGATGTCGTTAATCACCACCAGCAGCGCCTCGGCGGAATTCTGCACCGTGGTCATGTACTCCCGCTGCTCCTGGGTAAGCGCTGTGTTCAGGGCCAGTTGGGTCATTCCAATCACGCCGTTCATAGGCGTCCGGATTTCATGGCTCATGTTGGCCAGGAACTCGCTCTTCAGGCGAGAGACCTCTTCGGCCTGGTGGAGCAAATCCTCGATCTCGTGATTCTGCCGCTCGACGATATCCCGCTCGCATTCCAGCTCGTGGGTTCTTTCGCTGACCGCGTTCTCCAGCCGTTCGCGGTCCCGCGATAACTGGCGCATGCGGGCCCTCAGTAGAAGGCTGAACAGTCCTGCCAGCGCCCCTGCCGCGAAAGATCGAAACCACCAGGTTTGCCACCACGGAGGCACCACGCGAAAAGCAAGACTTGCGGGCGCCGGGCTCCACGGGCCTCCCGCATTGCGGGCCTCCACCTGGAAGGTGTAACCACCTGCGGGCAGGCTCGAATAGCGGACCTCGCGCTGAGCCGTTTCAATCCAATCGTGATCCAGACCGGCCAGCTGGTAGCGGAAGCGGACGTTCTTCTCGCTCAGAAACGTCAGTCCCGTAAAGGTCACCAGAAAATCGCGATCCCGAAACGAGACTTCGGCGGGCACCGCCGGATCGGCGGCATGTTCCCCAAACCTGGCCGAGGTAATCGCGGGCGGCGGACCGGTCTGAGGAACCAGCCGGCTGGCCGGCCGAAAACGAGAGAGACCCTTCAGCGTACCAATCCATACCGAGCCGTCCGGTTCCGGCCAGAAGGCGTTGGCGGCGCAGTCGTCCCACACCAGGCCATCCTCGTGGGTGTAGACGATCCAACGATCTTCCGCCAGCACTGCTACGCCGTAATCGGTACCGGCCCAGGTCCGGCCGTGGGCATCCTGGCCCAGAAACAGCGTGTAATCGGAGGGCAGGCCGTCCTTCTTGGAGAAGTGACGGATCTCCACCTTGCCATGGGAAAAGGTCATCCGCGAGATCCCGAGGGGCTCCCGGTAGGCGACCCATATAGAGCCGTCCAGCGCTTCCGCAACATGCGTGACCGCGTCGCGCCGAAGCCCGTCGGCACTGGAAAATCGCGTCCATTGGCCCGCCTCCCAACGGAAAAGGCCCTGCGTGCTGGTCGCCCATACGCGCCCCTGCCGGTCGCCCAGAAAGCGGAAGAACATGGTGTCGTCGCGGGTGCCCGGCGGGACTTGCCGCTCGAATCGAGGGTTCGGTCCCGAAGAGCCACCTCGGAACAGACCCTCGGCCGTGCTCACCCAGAGGCGGTCCTCCCGGTCGAAATGCAGGGCGATCACCCGGTCGTCCACCAACCCGGAAGCCGTTCCAAAGGTTCGGACACTCCCGCTCTGCGGATCGATACGCGAAACCCCTCCGGGAAGGCATCCGGCCCAGACTGCTCCATCGGAACTAATGGCCAGGGCCTTGACCTTATCGCCTCCCAGTCCGTCCTTTGCAAACCAAGTCCTCGCACGGTAGGCGGAATCGAAGCGCACCAACCCGCGATCTGTGCCCACCCACAAAGCGCCGGAAGGGTCCCTGCGAACGGCCCACACGATATTGTTGGTGAGGCCATCCGCAGTCGTCCAGTTGGTCCATTCCCGGCTTCCGGGCCAACGCGCCAGCCCCGCGCCCCACAAGCCGATCCAGATCGATCCCTCGCGGTCCTGAAGGACCGAGGTGACCGTGTCCGACTCCAGTCCCTGTGCCGTTCCGATCAGCTCCCAACGGCCGCCGATCCAGCGCGCCAGCCCCTGGTCGGTCGAAACCATCAGGACACCTTGCCGATCCAGGGCAAGGTTGAGAATGGTGTTGCTGGACTGCGGCAGACCCTGGTCGCGCGCTTCGAAACGATCGGCCCCGGCCGGTAGAACCGACATGTGCTGCGGACCGCGGATCCAGAGGTCACCGCCGCGGTCGCGCAGCATGGCTCCCCATCTTTCTGCCGGCACGCCATCCTTCTCGTCCAAGACGCGCAGCTTGCCGTGATCCAAACGGCACAGCCGCCGGCCGGAGCTGAACCACACCGCCCCGCTTTTCTCCACGTAGATTCCGCTCACGTTATCGCGTGGAACGCCCGCGGCCGGGGCGAAGCGCGGAGCCGTCCCACCTTTCGGAATCGTGCCAATCAACAGGCCGCGATCATAACCCAGGTAGAGGGTGCCGTCGGGAGCCGCGCCCAGGGCGTGGAAATCGACGCCTTCCTTCGGTAGACCGGTGTCCACGATTTCGAATGCGCTGTGCCGGCGCCGCGCCAGGCCGCGCCCGGTGACCACCCAAAGGGTCCCATCGCTGGTCTCGCGCATGCAGCGGATGGATGCGACGGGCAGCCCGTCCTCAGTCCCAAACCGTTGAAAACGCGCGCCATCGTAGCGGAACAGGCCGTCCCCCGTTCCGACCCACAGGAAACCCGTGCGATCCTGCAACAGTCCGCTCACGGCGGTATTCAGGCCCTCTTCGGGACCGTATTGGCGAAAGCGATAGTGTGCCGCCATGGCGCTGCCGGCCAGCAGCAGCGTCACCGCAAGAATTCGTCCTGTTCGCCTCATGCGCGGTCGCAAACGCTCCTCAAATTGTTCTATCGGCACGGAAGAGGATTTTCTGTAGGCGGCCGGCACATTATTTTTGGGCGGCGCCCGGTGCCGTAGCTCTGGTCACCGGTGGCCCGCAGACCGGAGAAGGGGCCGAAGAACAGGGCCGTAGATGCAAGGCGCTGCTACGGAGTCGGACGTGAACCCCGGCTTCCGCCCGTGGCCGGAATCGCCGAAACACCGCCCGCAACCTTTGGGTTAACCTAAGCCTAGGGTTCAACAACCCGGCCTGTCCCGCCGATCACTCCTGCCCAAGGGGTCGCCCGAGGTGGGATTCGCCGTGTTTGACCCGAACCAGGGCGGTCCGTCGAATTGGGTCTTATGCCGCCCCCGTTTCCGACCACCTTTCCGGCCATGACCTTCAACCTGGCGATGGATTACGGATCCAAGCCGGCGGGCGGTCATGCATAATTGAAGGTCGCGCCATGAATACCGAGGACACCGCCTTAGTTTGGCCCCCGTATCGAGAGCGTGCGGCGGCGCTCCGCGACATCCAGGACCGCCTGGCCTCCGATCCCGGCGCGCTCGATCTGCGATTGGAAATGGCCGGCTTACTCGCTGCGATGGGCCGCACGCTGGAGGCCCGCAACGCCTACCTGGAGCTGTTGGCGCGCGATCCCACGCACCGCCTGGCGTTGAACCATCTGGGCACGCTACTGTTCGGCACCGGATATCGCACCGCCGCCCGCACGGCTTACGCTGAGGCCGTGGCGCGCCATCCCGGCGACCCCCTGAGCCACGCGAATCTGGGCAATGTGCTCCTCGACGCGGGTGAATTCAGCGCCGCCCGCGAGCATTTTGAAACCGCGCTCCGCTCCGACCCCGCCAACATCGACGCGCACCAAGGCTTGGCTTATGTGCTGGCCGAACTCGGGGACCAAGCGGGCGCCCGCCTCCACCGCCGGAAGGGCTTCGAGAATCGCGCGCTCACCGCGTTGCCCTATCGCGGATCGGGCCCCCCCGTGCCCCTGGTGCTGCTGATTTCTGCGATCGGCGGCAACATCCCCACGCGCAATCTGCTGGATGACCGCGTCTTCCAAACTTTCGTGGTGGCCCCCGAATTCTACGACCCCGAAGTCCCCCTGCCGCCACATGGCGTGGTGTTCAATGCCATTGGCGACGCCGATCTGGATGCGCCCGCCCTCGCGGCCGCCGAGCGGTTACTCGCCCACGGGCAAGCCAAGGTGATCAACCGGCCCTCTGCGGTGTTGGCCACCGGCCGCGCCGCCCACGCCCGGCTCCGCCGCGTTCCGGGCGTGGTGATCCCGTCTACCGCCGTGCTGCCGCGCGAAACGCTGGCCGCTCCGGATGCCGCGGCGAACCTGGCCCGCCTCGGCTTTCGATTCCCGCTGCTGGTGCGGACGCCCGGCTTTCAAACCGGCCGCCACTTCCTGCGCGTGGAAAGCCCCGAAACGCTCGCCGGCGCCGTGGCCCAATTGCCGGGACAGCACCTCACCGTGATCGAGTTTCTCGACGCCCGCTCTGCCGATGGCAAGGTGCGCAAATATCGCGTGATGATGATCGATGGCCGGCTCTATCCGCTGCACCTGGCGATTTCCGGCAATTGGAAGGTCCACTACTTTACCGCCGACATGGCCGATCGGCCGGACCACCGCGCCGAAGACGCCGCGTTTCTAGAGGATATGCCGCGCGTGCTGGGGCCGCCCGCCGTCGCGGCGGTGGCCGAAATCCAGACCGTCCTCGGCCTGGACTACGGCGGCATCGATTTCGGCCTGAGCCCCGCCGGCGACCTCCTCTTCTTCGAGGCCAACGCCACCATGGTGGTCAATCCCCCGGAACCCGATCCGCGGTGGGACTATCGCCGCCCGGCGGTCGAGCGGATCTTCGCCGCCGTGCGAGCCATGTTGACTCAAACGCCGTAGCCGCGCGGGCCGAATTCACGCCGGCCCATCCGCCACGCGTAAGCCCTTCTCGCGTTTCCTCCGTTTGCTCCGCGGCTCTCCGGGAAGTCCTTTATTTTCAGCGGGCGCAAATGGCGAAAATGTCGGCCAAGCGTCCCCTCGTTTTTCTTCTCCGCGCTTTCTCCGCGTCTCCGGGCCCAGAGGGCACCCCCCGCGTCGAATGGGCCCGCGCCCGCCGCTGGCCTGTCTGGAGTTTCCTCGCCCCAAGAACATCGACAGCAGTCGACACGTGTGCTCCGCGGTGAAGACACCCCCGCGCGCCCGCCGCTCGCTAACGAACGATAGTATGGAGGCCCACCAGCTTTCTGCCGAAATGGTACTCATGACCGAGAGGCTTCCCGGGCTGGAGGATCGATCCCCGGCCCCGCCCCCCATTTCGCTCGTAGACCGTGCGCTTCCGTCAGATCGCCAGGAAGTTCCCTTGCGGCTGTGTAACCTGCCGCCGCTCAACGCGATTGCCAATCAGGTGCTCGCCGCTACCGCCAAACCGGACGTCAGTTTCAAGCAACTCGCGGCGGTCATGGAGTGCGATCCGGCATTCGCCGCGGACGCCCTGCTGATCGCCAATTCTTCGCTTTTTGGATTTGCGTCGCGAATCCAGGTGCTGCGCCACGCCCTCGCCGTGCTGGGAATCGACCGCATCAAAGCTCTGGCCGTCACCGTGGCCATGCGAAGCTTTATGGGCAAAGGCGGGCCGCTACTCCACCAGATATGGCAGCACAGCGCTGCCTGCGCCATGATCGCCAGGCTGATCTCCCCGATCTTCAGGATCACCGGCGATGCCGCCTACACCCTCGGCCTGCTGCACGACATTGGCCGGCTGGGGTCCTGAAATCCTACCCCAACGAATACTCGCCGGTCCTGGAGAGCACGTTTGAAAATGTGGACCACGTGCTTAGCGCCGAGCGCGCGCTGCTGCGTGTCGACCATGGAGTCGCTGGCGCCTGGCTGGTGAAGAACTGGTCGTACCCGGCCACCTTCATTCAAGCCTGCGAAGACCATCATGCACCTCTGACGCCCGAGGACCCGGAAATCCTGCAGGTGGTGAAGGTCTCTTGCCGCATCGCCGAAGCCACCGGCTTTTCGGCCGTCCGCTACTCCCCCGCACCGGACTATGAAGAGATCCTCCGCTCGCTGCCGAGTCACCTCTCTTGCGGTGCGTTCCCCTCGGCCGCGAACCTGTGTGCCGAAGTGGAGGCGCAAATCAAGAGCTTCGGATAGGCTCCGGCGGATTCCCGCGCCGGGTTGCCGCGCCGAGTTGCGCACCGGTTGCCGCGCCGACTGCCGCGCCCGGTTGCCGCGCCGGATTGCGCGCCGGTTGCCGCGTCGGTTGCCGCGCTGGGTTGCCACGCCGGCTCCCGTGCCGGGTTGCGCACTGGTTGCCGCGCCGGGTTGCGCGCCGGGTTGCCGCATCGGTTGCCGCGCCGGGTTGCCACGCGGGCTCCCGTGCCGGGTTGCGCACTGGTTGCCGCGCCGGGTTGCCGCGCCGGGTTGCCGCGCCGGATTGCCGCATCCGTTGCCGCGCCGGGTTGCCACGCCGGTTTGCCGCGCCGGGTTGCCACGCCGGCTCCCGCGCCGGGTTGCGCGCCGAGTTGCGGCGCCGGGTTGCCGCGCGCGGTTCTTTGTGCCGGCTCCCGCGCCAGGTTCCCGCGCCGCGGGTCGCAGCCCCTCAGAATCGCCAGCTACACTGTAATTATGTGCAGGAGCCTCGCCGCTTGGGCGCTGGCGCTCGTTCCGCTGGCGGCGCACGCGCAGTCCGGGTGCGCCAACACGCCCGCGTATTCGCCCTGTGAAATGGTCTTCGAACTGACCGCCCAGGACGCCGCCGCCAATCCCAATCCCTACGCCACCGTGGATATGAAAGTGGAGTTCCGGTCGCCGCGCAACCACACCGTGGCAGTGCCCGCGTATTGGGATGGCGGCCGCCGCATGGTGGCGCGGTTTACCCCCACCGAAGGCGGCCAGTGGGACTACCTGGTCACCGCCAACCTGCCCGATTGGGACGGCAAAACCGGCAGCTTCCCAGCGGCACCCTCCGAATCGCTGGGCTTCATCGAGCCGGCTAACATGCACCACTGGGAATACCACGAGAAGGGCAGCAACGGATTGTTCCAGGCGCACCTGTGGATGGGCGCCACCGAACTGCTCTTCGCCACCATGGACGATGCCGCGTTTCACGCCATGGCCGACGCCCGTGCTGCCCAGAAGTTCAACCACCTGCGCGGCTTCGTCCTCTCCGAGGCCCAGGGCGGGGCCTATTCGGGGCCCGACTCGCCCAACGTGGCCTATTTCCAGCGCCTCGACCAGCGCGTGCGCTATCTGAATCAGAAGAGGATCATTGCCGATCTGATCCTGGCCGGCGGCCCTTCCTACTTGATTAAGCTGTTCCCCAGCGCGGCCCAGCGCCGTCGCTTCGTTCGCTACGTGGTGGGCCGCTATGCCGCCATGGACGTCACCTGGCAGGGCGTCGATCAATTCGAGGACTACCCCGATGGGCGCGCGCTGCTGAAGGACCTGGGCGGCCTGCTCAAGCAGCTCGACCCCTACCAGCATCCCCGCTCCAGCGGCTCGCGGGTGACTTCCACGCCGCTGCTCGACGACGGTTGGATGGATTTCGCCGCCTGCCAGACCCCCGACGACAACGTGGGCGCTATCGAGCACCAGATCTACGCGGTGCCCTTCGTGAATGTCGATTTCGGCCGCGAGGATAGCGGAGCTGGCAAGTCCCGGCCCGAAGATGTGGACCCGGACACCTTCCGCCATCGCTTGTGGAATGCCACCATGGACGGCCAGTCAGTTACTTACGCCAATACCGGCTCGGGCGGGCAGTACCTGAACTCGCCCGGAGCCAAAACCATGACGGCGTGGTTCGATTTCTTCTCCGACACCCGCCACTGGGAGCTGGAACCCTACTTCGATGTGGATGGCGGACGCGCCCTGGCGCTTGAAGACACCGAATACGTGGTGTACATGGAAAAGCCCGGCCCGCTGGAACTGACCGTGGTGCGGCACGGGTACGACGTGGTCTGGATCAATCCGGCCGATGGAACCAGCGTCAAGGGCAAGAAATTTTCGGGCGACCACTTCACCGCCGAGCCGCCCGACCGCTCGCACGACTGGGTTTTGCACGTGGTGCGCGAAGGCCACCTGGAGGGCATGAACAAATCGTATAAATTCGAATCGCAGGAGATCGTGCTGCAGGAAATCGAGTCCAACACGCCCAAGGTGCCGTTCGCGATCGATCAGCCGTCGGGCGACATTTCGCTTTCCAAGCCCGTGTCCTACGCCGCCAAGATCACCCGCGAGACGCGCGCCACGCGGCAGATGTTTTGGCTTTGGCTGGGCGACGTGGCGGAAGACCACCAGGGCGCGCGGGTCCTGGCCACCGGGCAGAAGGGAACCTTCCAGGTTCCTCGGGATATCTCGCACGATTATCCGGCCCTGATGCACCTCCGGCTCTACGGCATGAACGCCAACGGCAAGGTGTACGAGCTCGATTCGGGGCTGCAGATCGTCAAGTGAAGCCGCTCATCCTGGCGGTCGATACCACGCACGAATACGGCAGCCTGGCGCTGATGCGCGGCGCCGAAACCCTGGAGGAGCGGGAGTTGCACGCACCGGGCGGGTTTGCGCACGTGCTCTATCCGCATCTGGCCGATCTGCTGGCGCGGCACGGCGTTCGCGCGGCGGAGATCGATTGCTTCGCGGCGGCCTCCGGGCCGGGATCGTTTACCGGCGTGCGCATCGGGCTGGCCTGCGTCAAAGGGCTGGCGGAGGCGCTGGGCCGTCCGGCAGTGGCGGTCTCGAACCTCCAGGCGCTCTCCTGTTTCGGCTCGCGGCCGCTGCGCGCGGTGGTGCTGGATGCCCGGCGCGGGGAAATCTACGGCGCCATGTACGACCAGGCGGCGCGCCTGGTGGCTCCCGAAACAGTAGCGCCGTTCGAGCGCTGGCTGGCCGAGTTGCCGGCGGGCGATCTGGAATTCGTCTCGCCCGATTTCGAGCCGTTTCGCGCGGCGCTGGCGGGCACACGCTTCGCCGGGGCCCCGGTGGTCACCGCGCCGCGGGCGCTGGCAGCCGCGGTGGGCCGCCTGGCGGTAGCCCGCTTCGAAGCCGGCGAAGCGCAGGACCCCGCCGCGCTCGACGCCAACTACGTGCGCCGCTCGGATGCCGAGTTGCTCTGGAAGGAACTGTAAACACCCGCGAACCGCGAAAGCAGCCGGGACCGGCAGCCTGCGAGGCGCTCCCGCGTGGCAGTCAGCTGCGGTGTCCTTGGGGGCCGGCCTCCGGCGCGCTACTCGGTCACCTTCACCGTCAGATAGGTGAACTCCTTGCCCGGCTCCACGATGAGCTGGTGCGGCGTCTTGACCGGGATGGTAATCACATCTCCCGGCCCCAGCCGCTTCCGCAGCCCCCCGCTGATGGAGGCAGCGCGCATCTCGTTAGGCTCGGTGGTCTTGCCGTTCACCAGCGATCCGCCGTAGATGAGCGTGGCTTCCCCGGTTTCCACCACCATGATATCGGCCTGTTTGCCGTGCCACTCGGCCTGCCCGGGGCCTTCCCGGTGGGCCATCAGAAACAGGTAATTCCCCACGGTGGCCAACTGCTGGGTGGCGATCTTTTGCGCGTTGATCTTGGGCGCCAGCGATTTGCTGAAGCCCCTCAATTCGGAAGCCGGCCAGAAATGAAACCCCGGCGGATCTCCAGCAGGCAACGCCAACCCGGCAAACAACAGCACTAGCGACAGCGGCTTCCAGTTCATGCAGTCTCCTCTACCACATGATACGGCGGCGGGAACAAAAAACCACGACGCGGAGGCACGGAGAAACGGAGAAACGGAGAAAGCGCAAAGAAGGCCGCCGGACCGCCGCCTCTATCGCACCGTGATCGTCACCGGCTGGCTGCTCGAACCGTTCACCCACACCGCCAGCGGGACTTGCTCGCCGCCGAAGTCCTGGGTCAGGTACACCTGGATCTGGTCTTGCCCATTGGGTAGCGGGACCACCTGGAATACCGTCATGGGGACTCCGGAGACGGTCACCTGCAGGTTGGCGGTACCGATGACGGTGGGGTCGAGACCGCTCACCACCACGTAAATCAGGTCGCCCGCATTGGAGATCACTCCGGAAAGCGATCCGCCGGAGGGAGTGGTCAGCGCCACGATGGCCGGCGGCAGTTCGTCGATTTCCACGTCCACCGGAAAGGCAGTGGTCGCCCCGTTGTTCACCAGCAGCGATGCCGGCCCTAGCGGGAACCCCGCTGGAATGGAAACATTAATCTGCCCGGGCGAAGAGAACAGCACCGGGAGCTGCGTTCCGTTCAGAGTCACCTGCACCACCGAAGACCCGCCGACGGCCAGATTCGTCCCGAAGATACTGGCATCGCTGCCGGGGTAGATGGTCGCCTGCGTGGGGTCCGCATTGACCACCGGCAGCCCGACATCGGGGAATGCCGGCCGGGCCACCTGCGTCTGGAAGCCGCCCTGCTGGTCGATCACCTGGAATCCGGCAATCACGCTCAGATCCGAGGGGGTGATGGCCGCGCCCGGCGCCACCACGGCGTTGGCCACGATGTGGGTCGGACTGAGCACCCACACCTGGCCCACCGTGACGTCGTTGCTGCCGAAACCCACGGTCACCTGGCCGTTCACGAAGTTCACATTGGAAGCGGTGATATCCACGGCTGCCGACGAAGCGGCCGGTAGGGCCGTGTAGCTGACGGTGTTGAACTGCGGCGTGCCGCTGACGTTATAGGCCCAGGTGGCAGGGTCCTGCGACTGCAGAAACATGGAATTCTGCCCGTCGGGGCCATACACCGTGATGGTGGAAACCTGGCCCGCGGCCCCGTTCGGCGGCACCACCGTCACCGTTCCGGCCGCATCGGCGCCGCTGAAGGGAGTTTCCACCGCAGCCTCCAGGCCGTCGAAAAATACCTCGCTGGCGGAATTCAGCCCCGCGCCCTCTATGGTCACGGAGCCATCGGCATTGGGTGTTACCGAGTTGACCTCCGGCGGGCCTTGCGCCACCAGGTTTACGGCGTCCGGCATCACGAAAATGTCCGAACCGAAATTGAGCACCACGTGCCGCGGCCCCACTCCCGCACCGATGGGGGCCATGAAATAAAGGGCAATCGCCGGAGGCAGGCCCGGCGTGGAATACAACACGGGCGCGTAAAGCGAATTCCCGATGCCTCCCAGGATGGTGGCCGATTGCGGCGCCGCGGCAATCGAAAACGGCGGCTGCACGATCACCAGGTCGGTGCTTCCCGAGGTGTTGCTCATGAAGGCCGGCGTGGGCGTCAGATCGCCCGTGTAGACGTAGGTGCGGGTGGTGCTTTGCAGCTTGCAGTAGGTCTGGACGTTATAAATCGGCAGCGAGGCTACCGGGGCCACCGCGAAATTCTGGTTGGCTACGTTGGCGCCCGCGGCGACGGGAATGATGGCTGCCTGCGCCGGATTCTGCACCCCCGGATAGAACAGGGTCTGGTTGAGCTGGCTGCTTTGCGGAAAGGTCGTTCCGCTGGCATCTACCGGCAACCGGATCCCCAGTTCGTCGTTGGTGATCGCGCCCGGCGGCAACGGATGCACATAAAGAAGGTAGCCGCTATTGGGCGGCAACCCGGTGATCTGGTAGGTCCCATCGGGATTAGTCAGCGTGCTCACCGCCGGCCCGGTAGCCGTCAACGCCACCACCGAAGCCAGCGACACAGGCTGCCCATTGGTAAACGTCACCCGGCCCGAAATGCTCCCGTAGTTGGCCAGCCAGCCCGGTTGCGACCCGGATGGCTGCTTGCCATAAAGGACCAAAAGGCCGGCTACGTCGTCGGCGTCGATGGGCCGCGCCCGCGAGGTATTGCGGGTGACGTCCGGGGACGACATGGCGCTAGCCGTCCAGCTATGCTGCAACCCCAGCGCGTGGCCGAATTCGTGTACCGCGGTGGTGAAGAAATCCTCCAGGTAACTCGGCCCCGGCCCGGTGGCGGCAGAGGACGTGTTGGTGGTGAGCATCACCTGCCCGTTGACAATCGGGAAAAAGCCGCTGGGCGAGAGCACCGTCGAGGTGGTCGGCCCGCCCAACCCCAACAAACCAGGCGGCAAATCGATGAAGGTCACATCGATGCCCGGAGTATTGGAGACCTGGTTGGCGGATTCCAGACCGGCAAACGAGATCCGCAACGCCGAGCTGCTGACCGAATTCCAGACCGCCGTGGCGTCCTTCACCTGGCTCAGCACCGAACCGAAAGAATCGTTGGGGCCGTAGACCTGGGGACCCTGATCGTTCACGTAAACCGTCACCGTATTGTTGCTGAGGGCGGTCAGATCGAACCGCTCGTACACCGGGTTGAACGGCCCCGACCGGCTGCCCAGAAAATGAACGTAGTGGTAGTAGGCCTGCGACGGAGTCGCCAGCGCCGCCAACACGGCCACCGCCAGGCTGCGGACCATGCGAGTCCGGATGGTCACTGGTTGCCCCCCGGAGTTCCGCTTCCCAAGGTGGAAGCGATCAGGGCGCGCAACTGACTCAGTTTCATCGTGACGGTCTGATCTTTCACCTGCTGGCCGGAAGTGGCGCTCAGCATGGTTTCGCGGCTGGCGTTGCGGGTGGTCACGGGATCTGAGGAGCCGTCCTGCGCCACTGAGAAAAGCCCTTGCGTCAGCCCCATTACCTGGGTCAGCCCCGCACGGCTGGTCCACAGGAAGAATACGTAATCGTCACCCACGCTGAAAGACGGAGTGCCGGAAAACGTCTGGCGCAGAGTGCCGACCGTCCCGCCAGGAACTACTACATCAATAGAACTTTGACTGGGACCCTTGAACTGTTCGGATACCTGGATGCTGTAATGGGTATAAATGATTTTGTTGGTAAATGCCGCGGAAGAGCCGGTGACCTTGCCGTGAACGATGGCCGTGGATTTGACAATCAGGTCGTTCATCGAGAGCTGCTGCAGGGTGGCGCTGTACAGGGGTGTCAGGCAAACCGTTAGAACCAGCGGAAGATAGCGCTTCACGGTTCTCTGGAAAGCATCTGAAATACCAGCTAATCTCACTGATTGCATTAGTGTTCGATCGAGTACCAGGGTCGGTTCTGTGTTGCTGTGACACGCACTTGGGACAGCCTGTCCCAATGGCCTCAGGTCTTCCCCGGCCGGACAATCAGCATAGGGACGTCCAGATTGTGGCGTACCGGGTTGATAGTAGTCCCGAAAATCAGGTCCTTGATTCCGCCGTGCCCGTGCGCGCCCATGATCACCAGGTCGGGCTTCACGGTATGGGCGTAGCGCACGATCTCCTTTCCCGGAGACGAAGAATGAGAGATCGCCGTTTCTACGGTGATCCCCTGTTCCCGCAGCCCCTTGGCGATCTGGCCAATATACTGCTCGCCGGCTTCGACTTCAGCCGTGGAAGCGGCCTGCCCGTAGATCTGGCTGGTCACATCCTCCTCCACATGTAGTAGAAAGAGCTTGGCGCCGTACAGCCGGGCCATCGCGGCGGCGTGGCTGACCGCCAGCCGGTCCAGCACGGTGTGGTCCAGAGTGACCAGGATACGATGGTAAGCCGGAGGGACAACTGCTTCGGCGCCAGCGGTTTCCGGCAGAATAACAGGGGTACGCCCGAAGCCCTGAAACCCGCGGGCGAGAAATGGCTCCAAGGTAACCCACAAAAGTAGTAGAAGGATTAGCAGCGCCGCCGGGACGGTCACCAGCCAGACCAGCAACCGCCACCGCCCCGACCCTTCCAGCCAGCCGCTGATGATGGGTCCGGCCAGCCATGCGTTCAGCGCCACGATCACCGCCGCAGTGGTCCAGGAGAGCACTTTCACCCAGGCTGGATTGGCGAAGGGACCCATGCGCCGCGAGTCGTTGGTGAAATGCACCAGCGGAATGATGGCGAAGGGCAGTTGCATGCTCAGGATTACCTGGCTCAGGATGATGAGCTGGTAGGTGGCCTGGTCGCCCGAGATGTAGATGGTGAGAGCCGCCGGAATCACCGCCAGCGCCCGGGTGATCAGCCGCCGCAGCCAAGGCCGCATGCGGATGTTGAGAAATCCCTCCATCACCACTTGGCCGGCCAGGGTGCCGGTAAGGGTGGACGATTGGCCCGAGCACAGCAACGCCACGGCGAATATGACCCCGGCCATGCTGGCGCCCAGCAAGGGCACGAGCAGTTCGTGGGCCTGCTGAATCTGGGTTACCACGATGCCGCGCTTGAAAAACAACGCCGCCGACATCACCAGGATGGCGGCATTCACCAGCAGCGCGCCGTTCAGCGCCACCGCCGAATCCAGCAGATTATAGCGGCAGGCGCTCCGCATGCCGGCCGGATCGCGGTTGATATGGCGCGTCTGCACCAGCGCGGAGTGCAGGTACAGGTTGTGCGGCATGACCGTGGCGCCCAGGATCCCGATGGCAATGTACAGGCTGTCGCCACCCAGACGGGGCACCAGGCCGGTAAGCATTTCCGCAACCGAGGGCTTGGCCCAGAAGATTTCGATTGCGAAGCATCCGCCCATCATCACGATGAGCGAGAGAACGAAGGCCTCCAGGGTGCGGATGCCGAAGCTCTGGAACCACAAAATCAGCAGCGTATCGCCGGCGGTGAGCAGCACGCCCACCAGCAAAGGGATATGAAACAACAGGTTCAGCCCGATGGCGGCGCCCAGCACCTCGGCCAGGTCGCAGGCGGCCACGGCTACTTCGCACAGGCCCCACAGCGCCAGATTGACTGCGCGGGGATAGGTTTCGCGGCAGGCCTGGGCCAGGTCGCGGCCGGAAACGATTCCCAGGCGTGCGCTGAGCGTTTGCAGCAGGATAGCCATGGCGTTCGACATGACCAGCACCCACAGCAGGCGGTAGCCGAAGCGCGCGCCGCCCTCCAGGTCGGTAGCCCAGTTGCCGGGGTCCATGTACCCCACGCTGACCAGATAGGCCGGCCCGGCGAAGGCAAACATGCGCCGCCAGAAGGAGAGGTCGGCCGTCCCGACGCTGCCATGCACGTCCGACAGTGATCGCGAAGCCGCTCCGGGATTAGCCAGTCCTGCCATAACCTCCGACTTAACTATAGTTAAGCAGCCGGTGGCGGCGCTGTCAACAGACTTCCCGAATTCTGGTACCGGCTTGGCCTTTCTGGTGGGCGCATGCCGCGGTCATTTGGATCGCGATCTTCCGGAACAGCACGCTGAGGTGATTGGATGTATCCAGACAGCTCCTCTCCAACGAAGATTCCTCTTGGAATCGTAGTTGCAGCGTCGGGATATCCTCTGAAAACAGAATTCCGAGGGATTGTAAGCTGAAAGGATAGCGATATGCGAATTCTAGTCGTCGGCGCTGGCGCGGTTGGCGGGTATTTTGGCGGACGCCTTTCACAGGCTGGCCGCGACGTAACCTTTCTCGTTCGTCCAAAGCGAGCCGGGCAAATCCAGACCCAAGGGCTACGGATTCTCAGCCCAAAGTATGGCGATTTCACCGTCCGGCCTGGTGTAATGACCGCGGCTCAGATTGTGTCCCCGTACGACATTATCCTTTTGAGCGTGAAAAGCTACGATCTCGCCGGGGCTATAGATGATTTCGCCCCCGCAGTTGGGTCACGGACGGTCATCGTTCCCGTGCTAAACGGCATGCATCACATGGACGTGCTGGCGGAGAGGTTTGGCGGACATGCTGTACTGGGTGGGGTTTGCCTGGTTTCCACCGCCATCGATTCGCAAGGCCGGATAATCCAGTTAGCCGATTTCCAGAGTCTCAGCTACGGCGAACTGGACGGCAAGGAGACCTCTCGGATAGAAGCGGTGCATCAAGCTTTTAGTGGGGCTGGATTTGACACTGCCATTTCCAGTGATATTTTGCGCGATATGTGGAACAAGTGGATCACGTTGGCCAGTTTGGGAGCCATCACGTGTTTGCTTCGCGGAAATATCGGCCAAATCGTGGCGGTCCCCGGTGGCGCCGGGTTATCTCTCTCGGCACTTCGTGAATGCGTCGCAATCGCGGGTGCTTGCGGCTATCCGCCGTCGGAGGCATTCGTAGCCGAAAAGAGCTCTCAACTCAGTGCGTCCGGTTCGACGTTGACTTCGTCTATGTATCGCGACTTCAAAGAACAGGCGCCCGTCGAAGTGGACACGATTCTTGGTGATCTTGTAGAACGCGGGCTAAAACACGGTGTCTCCGCGCCCATCGTCCAAGCGGCATTCGTTGCCCTGACCATCTATCAGCAGGGGCGCGCCCGCGTGCCCAACACTTCTGCCCCTACGGCCCCAAGCTCCGCTCAATGAAGAGTGCCCGGCTGGCGCGCCTTCGGTCTTCGACAGTGGTTCTGGCCGCTGTCGATGACCACCGAGCGCATCGAGGGGCCACGAGGTAAACGCCGTGTAGAGGCCTTGGTTGGTCAAATGGTCAAATCCTGCTATAAACCTGCCCTCTCGGTTGGACAAGTGAAATCACTAGTGTCCGGTAAAGTACTTTGCGAATTCCGCTAACCAGCTTGCCGTCAATGGCATAGCGGGCATTTTGGCAAAAAACGATTTGAACTGAGAACGGACGGAATCGACGACTTAAATCACATTGCACCCCGCCGGCAGAACGGCGGAATACTGGTGGATGAATATTGGCCGAACAGTTTTCGCGGAATTGATTGCCCACCTCTCGCACATCGAATTCCAGAAGTGTGTGACCCGCTATGATGGCGATCGTCACCACAGAAGCTTGTCTTGTTGGGATCGGTATCTGGCGATGGCTTTCGCTCAGTTCACTTATCGCGAGAGCCTTCGAGACATCGAGGCCTGCTTGCAGTCAATGAGTGGCAAGCTCTACCACATGGGATTCCGTAGCCGGATTGCGCGCTCGACATTGGCGGACGCCAACGAGACCCATGACTGGCGCATCTTCGCCGACTTCGCACAGCACTTGATCGCCACAGCCCGGCCGTTGTATGCCGGCGATCCGATTGGCATCGACTTGGATGCAAGTTTGTACGCGTTGGACTCCACCACCATCGACCTGTGTCTTTCGCTGTTTCCCTGGGCTCGCTTCCGGCGGCACAAGGCGGCCGTCAAAATGCATACGCTGCTGGACTTGCACGGCAATATCCCAACGTTTATTGGTATTACAGACGGCAAAGTGCACGACGTCAATATGCTCGATGCGATTCTGCCGGAGGCCGGCGCGTTCTACGTGATGGACCGCGGCTACGTGGATTTCGAGCGCCTCTACGTCTTCACTCTCAGCGCGGCCTTCTTCGTCGTTCGCACCAAATCCAATGTCTTGCTCCCCTCGAGCATCAGGATCGGGTGCTCCGCAACCTCACCTTCAGGCGACTCCAGGTCGATGAGATTTGGAGCTACGTCAGATGCAAACAGACAAACCTCACTGCGAAGAAGGCGGCGGCGGGCGTATTCGGGGATGCCTGGGTCTGGGTCGCTATCGATGCTCAGACCAAGCTGGTCCCTTGTTGGCTGGTAGGTCAGCGCGACACAATTTGCGCCACCCAGTTTATCGCGGACCTGGAGACTCGACTCTCTCACCGGGTGCAACTCACTTCGAACGGCCTCAAACTCTACCTAAATGCCGTGATTGACGCCTTTGCGGATGACATCGATCACGCCGTGCTCGTGAAGGTCTGGGGCGAAGACCCGCAACCCCAGAGACGCTATAGTCCGGTGGTGTCCCTCGCCACTCGAACTGAATCGATCCTCGGCGATCCCGATCCAAAACACATCAGCACAAGCTACATTGAGCGCCAGAATCTCACCATGAGGATGGGCATGCGCAGATTCACCCGTCTAACGAACGCCTTTTCCAAGAAGATCGAGAATCACGAAGCTTCGGTGGCCCTCCACTTCATGCACTACAATTTCGCGCGGATTCATCAGACATTGCGGGTTACACCAGCCATGGAAGCGGCATCTCAAATCAACGTCTGGTCGCTCGAAGAGATTGTATCCTTGGTGGACCAGCGAAGCGTAAGGCTGGCAGCCTAATGGCCAATGCCTCAAGATGTCGGGAGGCGGTCCCTAGACTAAGCTGACTTCCCGCTCGAAGTACTGCGGTCCGTTCTCTCGAAAATCGTCTAGTGAAGGAAACTGCTTGTCCGCTGCACTGGTGATCCGCGTACGATCCTTCTTCGTAATGCCGCCTTCAAAATCCTGATGAACCATCACGCTCTTGAATGGAATGTGACGCCTTTGAAATTCCAGGCATGAGATCGTAGATAGCCGAGCCTTATCGCCATCCTTGACACCAAAGAGATAGATCGGGCGCGGACCGACATCGAATTCGTAGTCAACCTCATACTCATCGTGGCTGGGGACGGGAAGGGCTTTAGCCTGTGGCTGGTACTGAACCAAATGTTCTTCAATGAACTGATTTAACTCTTCATAAAAGAGACTCTGAATCACCTCGCGCTTGAAAAATTGCATACTCGATACCTTTGCCACGGTCTGCGCGAACTGTAGAAGCGCCGGATAGAGGCGGTCCCCTTCGGCGTCTATATAAAGTCGCCCATCCCGCTCCTGAATTCCGTTCTCCGTCACGATTCGACTGAAGATACGCTGCTTGTTGTCCGTATCCAGATCATAGGCATAGGTCAGTCGCATCAACGTCATGCCGTGATCGCTAATGCGGTACGTGTTCGTGTTCATTCTCGGATCTGGATCATCAATAAAGATGTCAACCATGTCGCCGTCTTCGTGAAAGAGTGGAACCACCACTTGTCTTATGCCCGGACGGCGATCTCGAAATGCGATATGGCCGTTGAACTGCTGTCTCAACTGATCCCACGGCGTCATTGGGAGGGCTGCTCCGATCCTGGGAAAGGCAAGACACTCTGGGCAAAACAGGTTCCGGCGGTGTTAATATTTGCAATCTTCCAGAAATACTGCCGTGCCCCCACGAACGATGCGAACTCCTTATTTCCAGTGGCCTCCCTCTCCGGCCTGAGATCCGCCTCGATCATGGTAGCGCTCGCGCGATGGACGTGAAATCCCCAATGCGGGTGATCGGGGTCGCAGCTATCGTTATACCCGCCATGCGGACCGTTGCATCTTAACAAAACAATTTCGCCGGTGCCGTCCCTCGGCGTGAATACCAACCCTATCGAGAAGTTCTCCGGTAGATCCTCGCTTTGACGCATGAAGCACCGAAACTGGGAGTTTCCGTCAGCCGATATAAGCCGCATCCCATTGCGAAAATGTCCGCGGTCCAATTTCATTTCCAGCCGAGGCTCTTCGTCGAACACTTTAGCACAGGAGATCAGGCTGTCAATTTCTGCTTGAGTGTACGGGCGCCGCGGCATCCCCGGAGTTTATCACAGCGCCCCCGCTCGCGAAGCACAAATTGCGTCTCCTGTCAAGAGCGAGAAAATCGAAGTGGCCCAACTAACGGATTTTGGTACCGGACGAGTTGGAACGAGCGGACCCAGTACCGATTTTTCTTCGTTTCATGACAGTTCCGGGCGTTGTTTTCCGCCGTTCACTATAGAGGGAGCTTTTCCGGGCCGCTGGCGGGGAGGCGGGAGAAGCTGTTTTAGCCGTGCAGGAACCATCCAGTTGAGGGGCGCCGCGGCTTTTGTGCGCCGCACAAGGTAGCGAAGGTCGCATTTGACTGGTTCATGGCCGTGGTGGGCGCAGACGGAGACCTATTCGGGAACGCTGCCGCAACTGCCGGCCTCGATGGCCAATGGCGGCCAGCCAGTTTACTGCAACCGATAAGGGGCCAGGCACTCAGGGTGGAACGGGGAGCACGGTGCAACATCAGGCTGAGGAGAGGAGATGAGACATCACCTTCAGACCATTCCGGCGCTGTTGTTTCTAAGCGCGATTACGGCCGCGCCACCAGCGATGGCGCAGTCCGCCAACCCGGCGCTCACCTATATTCCCGGGTCGTCCGTCAAGCTCTCTCAGATCAACGGCGATTGCGACTGGCCCGAGTGGGACGCCGCCATCACTAACAAGACGCCCACATGCAAACCTACCACCAGCAAGACGGCGACGAATGGCGATGTTTTGGGAGACGACGTGGCGACGGCGGCGTGGTGAGCGCGGCGTACACGGCCCAGGCGCAAGCGGCCTCACCATCGTTCTTCGTCTTCAACGGCGTCCCTTACGTCGCCGCCGAGCACCTCAACGGGAGCCTGATCGGGCCCGCCACCTTGTACCCCGGTTCGACGACCCCCGCGGCGCCAGGAAAGACCGTGGTGCTCTACGCCAATGGCTTCGGAACGACCAGCGTTCGGGTGGTGAGCGGGTCGGTATCGCAATCGGGAACATTGTCGCCCCTGCCCGCCATCCAGATCGGCGGCGTCAGCGCAACGGTGCAGTTAGCCGGCCTGGTTGCGCCGGCAGTTTCAATTCAACGTAACAATTCCGGCATCCCTGACCAACGGGGATCAGCCGGTTACGGCGACTTACAACGATTCCAGTACGCAGGCGGGGACGCTGATCACGGTGCAACATTAGTGAGCCGCGCGTGTGGAGCTAACGCTGGGAATGGAGGAACACTTTATGTTATGCAAGTCTGATGGCAGCGCCGCGATTCGGAACGCTGCGGTACTGAGTTTTCTGATGCTGATACCCGCCCTGGTGGCGCAGGCTCAGCCGGCCCCACGTCAGCCGCAGGGGATTTATACGGTGGTCAACGTGGAGCAAAACCTCAACCAGCAGCAGCAAAGCAATCCATCGATCACGGCGGCGGAACTGGACGCCTATTTCAACGGCCTCTATCAGAGCCTATTAGAGGATGGGGCGGTGGCGGGCCTGACGCTGCAGGTGCATTGGGACACGCTCAACCCCAACCCTCCCACCGGCGCCAACCCTTACTATTGGAACTACGTGGATGACGCCTTCGGCCAGGCTGCGGCGTGGAACACCGCCAATCCGACCCAGACCCCGAAGACCATCCAACTCATCGTCACGGCGGGCTTTCAGACGCCCCAGTGGGTATTGAGCCAGATTCCCTCGTGCGACGGGTTGTTTCAGTCGCCGGTTCAGACTCCTCCGAGCACGTGCGGATCGGCGACCTTCACGGGTTACCAGGAAGGCGGCGACGGCACGGTATTACCTTTGCCGTGGAATCCGGTTTATCAGAGCGCCTGGCAGACGTTCCTGACGGCCCTCGCGGCGCGGTACGGGTCGAACCCCGCGTTTGTCTCGATCGCCGTGGCGGGACCCACTGGCGCGTCGGCGGAGATCCTCCTGCCTAACGACAGTAACTCGAACAACCCGCAGACCCAGTTCCCGGTGCCCATCGCGCCAAACGACATGTGGCGTCAACTTCTGCTGTTCCAGTACCCGACCCAGACGGCGTACCAGAACACGGATCAGGCATTCATCGATGCATGGGATGCGGCGATCGACATGTACGGGACGGTTTTCAGCGGGCTGACGCTGGTGGCCACGACCGGCAGCGGCCTTCCCAACCTCAGCAGCAATTTCACGATTCCCCCCGGATTCACTGAGTACTGCGGCAATCCTAACATGGATTGCGCCGCGGAAACGACGATTCTGTCCTTCTTCATGCAGCCCACCGCGGGCGGGACCAACGCCAAGGCAACCCAGACGAGCGGGCTGGAAGCTTCGCGCGCGGCCGACGGCAGTCCGAACCTGGGGATTGCCGGCGTGAAACTGCTGTCGCAGAGCACGGCGCAGTTCGCCTCGCCCTCGGCGCGGATTCTGGGCGGGGCGCAGTTCAACACGTCTTTCTCGAACGACCCGCTGGCGGAAGGATGCCTCAGCACGTTTCCACCGAACGCCAACGATACGCCCGCGGGTTGCACCATTCCGCCCACTTGCACCGGGGAGGGGTGCCTTCCCGTGGCGTGCATCCCGTCGGCTTGCCTCGCCCCGGGCATTACTCAAGCGAATCTGGCGAGTTACACGAAATTCAGCCAGGTTCCGGCGGCGGACCTGATTCCGCCGGAGCAGTCGGAATACAACGTGCTGAATGCCTACTTCAACGGAACGGCGGCCGCCGCTTTGTTCGGCGGGACTCCGGGAGCCACTCCGGCGCCCATGAATTACATGCAGATTTACTCGCCGGATATCCAATACGCGGAATTGAATGTGAACGCGCCGGCGCAGGTGGTGGAGACCAGCGGGGCTACGGTGTCCATAACTGCGCAGCAACTGCTCAACCAGGCGGTTCCGGCGCTGGCCCTGATTTCCGAACTGCCGGGGTCAGTGGCGCCATCCAGCCTGAGTATCACCAAGAGGCACGCCGGCAGCTTCAGCCAGGGCCAGCAGTTTGCGACTTACACGTTGACGGTGTCGAACGGCGCATCGAGCGGCGCCACCTCCGGTACGGTTACCGTCACGGACACCGTCCCTGCCGGCCTGACGCTGGTCTCGATGTCCGGCACAGGCTGGGATTGCTCCGGCAACACCTGTGCTCGCAGCGATGTGCTGAACGGCGGCTCCAGTTACCCTGCGATTACGGTAACCGTGAACGTGGCGACTGATGCGGCGTCGCCAGTGACCAACCAGGCGTCCGTCACGGGGGGCGGCTCGGCCGGCGCCAGCGCGAGCGATGTGACCACCATCGAAACGGTTCTGCCGCCCGGCGTAGTTTCGGTGGTTTCACCGAGCGTGCTGGCGACCGGTGTCCCAGTGAACGGCAGTTTGACCTGGGCACCGTCGCCCGGTGCCACTTCCTATAACGTGTACTTTGGCATTTCGGCCTCACCGTTGGTTGCTACCACGAGCGGGACGAGTTACACTCCGCCAACGATGAAGAACAATACGACTTACTTTTGGTCGGTAACTGCCATTAATGCGGCCGGCTCCATGTCTTCGGCGGTATTCTCGTTTACCACTGTAACCAAGAGCGGATGCTCGTTCAGCCTGAGCGCCAACTCGACGAGTCTGCCGGCAACGGGGACGTCCACCGTGGAGCTGTGCCCCAACGGCTCCGGCCAGCCAAACTGCGGCGTCACGCCGGAAACCCCAGCAACCTTCACGGTTACGCCCGACGCGGCCTGCGGGGCGTGGACGGCTACGTCCTCAGACGCGGAGTTTCTGCAAATCACCTCGGGGACGAGCGGCAGCGGCGCGGGCACGGTCGGCTTCACACTGCTGAACAACACCCACAACGGGCAGCAGAACTATACCATTACGGTGGCCAGCGCGGCGGCGTCGGCGACTTACACCGTGACGGAGGCGGGATCTGGGAATAGCCAGGTATACCGCGAGGTTTATGCGCTGTACGAACAGCTTTTGGGACGCGACCCGGACCCCGGCGGGTTTCGCGTTCTGGACCGGGTCGGGCGGCGCCGGCCTGGGGCAGATGGCGGACTCCTTTCTGACCAGCCCGGAGGCATTCAATAGCGACTTCGCGGTGATGGCGGCTTACCAGGCGGCCACCAACGCTCCGCCCACATACGCCCAATTCACGGCGGCGGTGACGAGCTTACGGGCAGGCACGCAGACGGTCCCGGGGCTGTTCAATTCGCTGACCGGCAGCAACTACGCCGCGACCACTCTGTACCAGAACCTTTTGAACCGGCAGCCGACGGGGGCCGATTCGAGTTGCACATCCATGACTCTGGCCGACTGCTTTCAGGCCATCATCGGGTACCCGTCGAACACGACACCGGTGGGCGCCGCGAACAACGAATTCCAAAGCACGGGGACCTACCATACGACCCTGGCGGCGGACCACACCAACGCGCTGTACGTTCAGATGATCTACTACGTGACCCTGAGCAGGAACCCGGACCCGTCCGGCTTGGCCTTCTGGACGGGCGTCGCCAACAACGGCGGCCCGGGCGTTCTGTTCCAGGGATCGGCGGGCTACGGCACGCGCATCCAGATTCTGGGACCGGGCACGCCCAACCAGGGGTTCATTGGAAGTCCGGAGTTCCAGGGGCTGTTCGCTAATTAGGGCTGCGGACGGGAGATGTGGTGCTCCCTGACGCTCGCGGCTCTGATTCGATGTTGAGCCGCGCGCGTCAGAGGCCGGTGAAGAAATCGAAGCATTGCAAGCTAAAGCATGCCCCACGTTGTAGCGGATGCTTTAGCTTGTGCGCTTCTCGGCGGGCGGGGCATGCCCTACTGGAACAAGAGCGGGGCGAATTCGTGCAGGTCCCGGCGCCAGGTCTGCCACTCATGGGCTGTGCCGGGCGATTGGTAGAACACGTTATTGATGCCCTCTTGCTGCAATGCCTCGCTCATGGCCAGCGCAGGCTTGAGCATCCTCTCTTCGGCCGTGCCGGCGCCGAACCACAACAGGTGAACTCGCCTGGTGAACGAGGCGGCGTCGGAGAAGGCTCCGTTGTAGGCCGTCTTCAGGTCGAACCCTGCGCGCAATGGGGAGCTGAAGGAGCCGATCCACGAAAACTTGTCCAGATGCGTGAGGGTGATCTGGAGCGTCTGGCCCCCGCCCATCGACAGACCGGCCATCGCCCGATGGTCGCGGTCGGCCAGGGTGCGATAGGTCGCGTCGATCATGGGGATCAGATCGTTCAGCACCACCTGTTCGAAGACGGCGGACTGGCCAGCGCCGCGGCCCTGGGTGGCAGATCCCTGCACCGGGCCCGGAGCGGTGGCGTAGCCCTGCTCCATGACCACGATCATGGGCTTGGCCTTTCGCTCGGCGATCAGGTTGTCGAGGATGAAATTCGCGCGGCCCTGGTTGGTCCAGCCGCGCTCATCCTCGCCGGCGCCGTGCTGCAGGTACAACACCGGGAAACGCGCGCGGGCGTTGCGGTCGTACTCCGGTGGTGTATAGACCATCGCGCGCCGCCAGGCGGCGGTGGTCTTGGCGTAATACCAGCGGGCGCGCACTTCGCCGTGGGGCACGTCCTTCACGGTGTAGAAGTCAGCGCCCTTTTCGGGCACCTCCACGCCGCTCGACTCCTTGCCCCAGCCGAAATAGGTTTCGCTGCCGGGATCGCCCACGGCCAGACCATCCACCAGGAACCAGTAGTAGTGGAAGCCGGGGACCGCCGGCGGGGTGGTCACGGTCCAGACACCGTCCGCACCGCGGATCATGTCGATGGGGCCTTTGCCCAGGCCGTTGTCGTCGCCGCCCGGCTGCAACTGTACCTGCCTGGCCTGGGGCGCTTTGATGCGGAAGGTAACGCGCAGGTCGGCACTGACGCGCGGGTACTCGGCGCCGCGCACGTTCGAGGAAGCCGGCTGCGAATCGGAACCAGCTTGGGCACAGCAGAAACTGCAAATCAGGAGGAAGCAAATCGGAAAGCGGCACATGACTTTTCTCCCCTCTCTAATCTACTGTAAGGTAACAAGCTTCCGCCGTTTCCTGGGACCCCGGCATCTGGCTACGATCAACGTGATGTCGTCGTGCTGTTCGCGGCTGAACTGCCGGACCTCGTCAATCACGGACGCTACGACGGAATCCGGGCTTTGCTGGCTGTGTTTTCGCAGCGCATCGATCAGACGGCACTCTCCAAACTCTTCATCCGCGTCGTTGAACGACTCGGTAATTCCATCTGTGTACAAGGCCAGGAGGTCGCCGGCCTTTAACCGGAGCTGCGCCATTTCGCAACTCCATTCCTTGAAGAGGCCGACAACCGTGCAAGTGGACTCGAGCCGCTCCACCTCGCTGCCGCGAATCACCAGGCCCGCCAGATGACCGCAGTTGGCATAACGCAGCCGCTGCGTGGCGTCGTGGTATTCGGCAAAAAAGAGGGTGGCGTAGGCGCTGTTGTCCGTGTTCTCGTAGAAGAGTTGATTGACGCAGCCGAGGAAGACCTCGGGGTGCTCCGAGGCGGTGGCGGATTGGCTCCGGAGGTTGGCTTGCAAGTTGGCCATCAGCAGAGCGGCGGGCATTCCTTTGCCGGCAATATCGGCGATCACTAATCCCAGGCGTCCGCTGCCGAGATCGAGGTAATCGTGGTAATCGCCACCTACTTGCCGCGCCTGAACGCAAACCCCGGCGTATTCCAGGCTCTCCAGAGCCGGCAGCCGTTGCGGAAAGAGACGGGACTGCACTTGTTGGGCAATTTCCAATTCGCGCGCAGCCCGGCGTTCCGCCTCCAACCGGTCGGCCACGCGCCTCCGCCGCGTTTCGATATGACGATTCACGACATCAAAACCAGCCAGCCCGAAAATGTTTCCGTCGAGATCGCGGAAGCGCGTGAACACGCCACCCCAAACCGGCTGCTGTTCCGGGGCGGCTTCGGGCGATGAGGAGCGTCGATACTCGACCCTTCTCAATCGCGGTGTATTCAGGAACCGCACGCCGCGCTTGCGCCACTCCTGGTACCTGGCCACCACATCCTCGGCAACGAACACGACGCCGGTGGAACGGCCGATCAGCGCATGCAGCTTGGACGTGGGTTTCGGCGCAATCAGGGAGAGGACTGCGGTTCCATCCGGCGGCGCAACCGCCAACCACCGCTCGCCGGACTGGATGCGCGCGTCGAAGGCCACGTCGAATCCAAGCTTCTGCACATAGAATTCGCGGCTGCGCTCCTGATCCTTGACGTATATGTTGACGGCGTGGATGCCCAGGTACGAGTGTGTCTCCAGCCGGACGCCGGGAGCAAAGTCAACCATTGTAGCGATTATACGGGACGCCCTCTGCGGGCACGGTTGGCGGATGTCCCCGGCTGGACTGGCAGGTCGCGCTTGTGGCGCGTGCAATCATTCGATTGGCCTCAGCCGCAAATCTTCGGCCGCGGTGCCCCATACTTCACACCCCGCTTCTCGAGCGCCCTTGCTCCGCGGCCAAAAGTGGTCTCGGGGTCGCTAAATTCCGTCAGCCAAGGGATGCGCCGGGCAGTCTCAACGCCAAGCCTCGCTCTCAACGGGTCCCAACCCTCTGAAGACACACGGGGCAGCCTTCGCGGCGCTGCCTGACTGCCTTTGGAGTGTCGATTGCCAAGTCCTTAGCGGAAGCAGGCGTAAGCCCCCCGGATCCCCGATAACAGCGTGGGGCGGGGAGACGCCCGCACCAAGCTGCGTTTCCGCCATTCCGGCGTGGGTTTTCAAAAACGCACGAACGGCGCTCAAGGATTGAGGTCCCATGTTCATTTTTCGCGACATCGCCATGGTTCTTACTGCCGCCTTATTGGCCGGCCTGCTCTTCTGGCGCCTTCGACAGCCGTTGATTCTGGGCTATGTTCTGGCTGGCCTGCTACTCAGCCCGCTCACGCCCGGGCCTCGCGTGCACGACGTTCACACGTTCGAAGTGATGGCCGAGGTGGGCGTCATTCTGCTGATGTTTTCCATCGGCACCGAGTTTTCCATCCCCGAGCTGCTGCGCGTGAAATGGGTGGCGCTGATCGGCGCTCCCATCGGCATCTCTCTTTCCATCGGACTGGGCATCGGCGCTGGTATGCTGCTCGGCTGGCCGCTCTCACAGGGCATCGCCGTTGGATGCATCGTTTGCGTAGCCAGCACGATGGTCCTCATGCGCCTGCTGATGGATCGCGGCGAACTGGCTTCGGAGGCCGGCCGCGTGATGATCACCCTCACGCTCTTCGAGGATCTTGCCGTGATCGTTCTTACGGTGTTACTCCCCGGTTTCGGAACTTCGGGCGGCGGCGGCTACGGCGTCCTCTGGACGGTTGGTAAGGCGATTCTGCTGCTGGTGCCGGTGATTTACGCCGGGTGGAAGATTATGCCGCGCGTGCTCGCTCGCGTCGAACGAACCTGCAACGACGAAATCGCGGTTCTTCTGGCGCTCACCACCTGTCTGGCGATTGCCGCCTTCACCGAGGCGGTGGGCCTTTCGCTGGCGCTTGGCGCATTCGTCGGCGGGCTGCTGCTGGGCAGTTCGGATTACGCCCACAAACTGGCAGCCAAAATCATTCCGATCCGCGATGCGTTCGTGGCGCTCTTTTTCGTCACCATCGGGATGCTTATCGATCCGCGGACGGTGTTCTCCAACTGGCGCGTGCTGGCGGTGATGGTGGGGCTGATTCTGGTGGGCAAGTTTGCGGTCTGGTTTACGGTCGTTCGTCTGTTCGGCTATCCGGCCCAGACGGCATTACGCGCCGGCCTCGGGCTTACACAAATCGGCGAGTTTTCGTTCATCCTGGCGGAGGTTTCTCTGCACGCAGGGCTGATCGGCGCCGACGTGTATAACGCCACGCTGGCCGCCTCGCTGATCACAATTCTGGTCAATGCCACACTCTTCAAACTCATGAAGGCGGCGCCGGCCGCGTTGGCGCAGGAAGAGAGTGGCGCGATCCCGGAGGACCTCGGAGGCGGGGACCTGGGGACCGCTCTCCAGCAATCCTGATGGCGGAATCCAACCGGAAGCGCCGGAACTGTCCGGCGTAGTCGACACCACGCGGTGTCAGAATCTCAACCCAAAAACCAAGCAATTTAAGGAGGACTTCAATGTCTGGTTCAATCGTAACGATACTCTGCGCGGCAATGCTTCTGAGCGAAGTGCCGCCGGGAACAAACAACACCACTGCGGCGGGAATTCCCGCGAGAATGACCGTCACCGCCAACGTCGATAAGGGCAAACGCGCGCCCCAGGTCGAGAAGGAGGATGTGGTTGTCAAGAAGGGCAAGGAACGGCTGCAGGTAACCGAATGGGTAGCGGCGAAGGGGGACCGCGCGGGCCTGGAGTTGTTCTTTCTCATCGACGACGCGAGCACCTCGAATCTCGGGTCGCAGCTCGAGGACCTTCGCACCTTCATCAACGCGCAACCGTCTACCACCGCCGTTGGCATCGGCTATGCAAGGAATGCGACCGTTGAGATTCGCCAGGATTTCACCAGCGATCACGCTTTGGCCGCCAAGTCCCTGCGGCTGCCGGTGAGCAACGTGGGAGCCTACGGCAGCCCGTATCTTTCGGTGGTCGATCTGATGAAGCGCTGGACGGCAAGCTCCAACCGGCGCGAGGTGGTCCTGGTGACCGACGGGATCGACCGGGCGGGCCGCGGCCGCAATGCTTTGCTGAACCCGGATGTAGACACCGCAGCCGAAGTGGCGCAGAAAACCGGCACCATCATTCACACGATTTACTTTCCGGGGGTGGGGCACTGGTATCGGAATTTCTGGGAGAGGAATAATGGACAGAACGCCCTGGCCAAACTGTCGGATATCACTGGCGGCGAATCGTTCTTCCTCGGCACGCAGGCTCCCGTGAGCTTCTCGCCTTACCTGGGACAACTGCAGCAGATTCTGGACAACCAGTACCTGTTGACGTTCTCCGCCAAGCCGGGCAAGAAAGCGGGGCTTCAATACGTGACCGTGACGACGGAGGTTGCGGGTGTGGACTTCTCCACTCCCGACGCCGTATGGGTACCCGCCGCGAAGTAACCTCACCGGGCCCAGAGGTTCGGACCGCTGGTCCGCGCCCCTGGGCCTTTCTCTTGCCCCCGCAGTTCCCTCAACCCCCTCAGGCCCCTCAGGTCAGGTTCACCCGATCGATCCCCCTCTCATATCGTCAAGCTCTCCGGTCCGCACCGGCGCCAATGCCCGGCGATCCCTCTGGCCAGGACGACCCCGGCTCTTTCGAGCCTGTCTCCGAAGGTGGCATCGCGAATGCACCGCTCGTGGAGGGCTTTCATGTCCAGTGTCGTGTCCCAGGTAAGAATTGTGTCCGGCCGGGGACATCCTTTATGCACTTTCAGCTCGTGAATACTGTAATTCACGTCTCACAGGTACTTAAATATGGGCGCTCAGCCATCCGCCGCCCCGTGTTTCTTTGCGCTGCAAAGGGGCCCGAGAGCTGAATAAGTGGGTCTGGACCAGTCTCCCTTGCGACGGGATTATGCGGTTGGGCCGCCTTCAATAAGGATGGGCCAGTCTGTGAATGTAAAGGATTTTGCGGGTCCGAACCATTGACAAGCGCTCCTTCACGGTCGCGGCTCCGGGCACTGGTCTCGGAGCCGTGCGCGTAGGGTAAGCAAGTGGTAAGCGTGACAGCACAATAAAGTCTGGTTGGTAACCGGAAGTGCCAGCGGGCTGGGCGTCATATAGCGCAAGCGGTGATCCCGTCGGGCGATCGCCTGGCGGCAACTGCTCGCGACTCTGGACGCCTCGAAGACCTGGTGGGGAAGTTTGGAGATCGAGTTCGCACCGCCCCTCTCGATGTGGTCGTGAATGCCGGCTACGGGGATGCGGCGCCGTTCGAGCCGATCATGCGAGAGGAGAAGCGCGGCTGCGTTGTGCAGTTCTCGTCGGTCGGCGGCCGTCTGGCCCTTCTCGGCAGTGCATACGACGCGGGCAAAGTGGATTCAGGGAATCGCTGGCCAGGCCGTTCGGCGTTCAGGTGTGTGCGTTCGAACCCGGCGGAATGCGGACGAATTGGAGTACCTGTGCGCACGAAAGGATGCCCGAACTGCTTTCGCAATAGGAGCCGTCCGTCGGCGCCATGGTGGGGCGGGTGCATTCGCTTTGTGGTCACGAGGCCGGCGATCCGGGCAAAGTGGCGCAGGTCATCCTCCGATTGCGGGACAGCGATCGTCTTCCGGCACGTCTGCTGATCGGCAGAGATGCGGTTTGGTACGCCGGCGAACGGTCGCGCGCCGATGCGAACGGCTTCCCGGTGCGAGTGAGCCGGTTCAACCCACGGACGCCGGCAATCGTGGCTGAGTAACAGCCGCGGACGGCTGGGCACGGTTGGTGATTGGGCTTCCCGCGATTGTGAAAATCGGACAGGCGTTGTAGCGTGACCGGGGTCAATTTGGAGGGGATTGCGGGGGCTTGGGGATCGTGGCGGCGGCCGGCCTTGCGGCCGGACCGCCAACTTCTTCTGTCCCGCGGCGCCGCTGCTGCAACAAGGCGCCGATATCAGTCGCCTGCCGCTCCCGCATTGGCGCCGCCCTGGATTGCGCGGGCGCGAATGCTGCCGTCCCGCAAGGCCGCCTGGACGAGCAGGTATTCGTGGAGGTTCTCCATCGTGGCCAATCCCACCAGCAGGCCGTTGTCTAACACCGGCATCGCGCCGGCGCCGTCCTCCTGCAGACGCCGGAAGACCGCCTCCAGCGTTTCGGAGGACTCTGCTACCGCGAAATCGCGGCGCATCACCGAACTGACTGGCTGTTCCTCTCCATAGGTCGCCAGTGCGGCGAGCAGGCCCGATCCAGTAACCATCCCGGTTACCTTGCCCTGGTCGACCACCGGAAAGTCGCGCTGCGATCCGTTCAGGGTGAAGCGCACGGCTTCGGCCAGGGAATCGCTGGAGCGCAGGGTGTCGAAATCGGTGAGCATGGCCGCGCGCGCGGGCGTGGTGGAAAGCGCCGATCTCACCTGGGCGGCGCCGGCCTCCTGGGACGCCGCGATCCACACGAATAAGCCGATGAGCAAGAGCACCGGATTCATGAAGAGTCCGACAAGGCCGATCACAAAGGCCAAAGCCTTACCGACCGAAGCGGCCAACTGAGTGGCTCTCGTGTAACCAATGCGCGACGCCAACAGCGCGCGGAAAACGCGTCCTCCATCCATCGGGAAGGCCGGGATGAGATTGAACAGCACGAGCGAGATATTGGCCACCAGCAGACGCTCAAACCACGGTCCGGTGGTCGTGTGGAGTTGGCTGAGGGGCTCCCAGGCATGCGTAATGGTGAGCCAGCCATCGAGGGCCGCGGCAATGGCGACGTTCACCGCCGGACCGGCCAGTGCGATCCACAATTCCTGGCGCGGCTCCTCCGGCATGCGTTCGAGCCGCGCCAGACCGCCGATCGGGAGGAGCGTGATATCCCGAGTCCGGATGCCGTATCGGCGGGCCGCCAGCGCGTGGCCCAATTCGTGAAGCACCACGCAGGCAAACAGAGCGAGAATGAAGCCCATGCCGGCCGCGATGCCGCTGAGGCTTCTACCTGCGATCCAATAACTCGTCCCGAACCAGGCCATGAGGGCCAGGAAGGTGACATGAATCCGCAGCTCCACTCCCGCAATTTGTGCAAGTTTCCAAGACCACTTCATTTCGATTTCTCCTTTCGTTGTTACGCAGGCGGCGGGATCAGTAGTTAGGATTGCGACCCTGGCGCAACTCGGCCTCAAGCTGGCGGGCCGCTTCCTCCTGACTGGACAGTTGGGCTTCGGCGCCGTCGGCCGGGGCCGCCGTAAACGCGGCTATGGTGCGAGCATCGGCGGCAGGCGCTTGCGGCAGTCCCTGGGCCTGATTTTCGGCCATCAATTTGAGGCCGGAATCGATCTGTTCCCGGAACTGATTCTGCATCTCCTGAAGGTCGGCGACGGCCACGTCAATCGCGGAATCCACGGCGCAGTCTCCCGGCTTGCTGGCGACCACTTCCGCTGCGACGGTTCCGGCGGCTGAGACGTCGGTGCCCTTGCGCTGAACGATGTCGCCCGGGGTCAACGAACAGGCCTGGCCCGCGGCGGTCAGGTCGAGGTTCGAAGAAACCACGAAAAATCTCTGGCTAAGCGCTGGGGGGATTTGATCGCCGGCGGCTGCCGGAGTTGCGCCTGACGGCTGAGCCGCGGCGGACTGCTCGGCAGCAAGCTGCTTCCGGACCTCGTCTGCAATCAGGGCTTTGACTGCCGGCGAGACCGTCGGCTCGTTGCTGCCGGCGGATAGCGGTGAGAGCGTTTGCTCTGCGGCTCCGGCCTGCTGGCTTTCATAAGCCAGCCGTAAGTTTTCGGCGAGAAGGTAATCGGTAAGCCAAAGGTCCGGAGCGGCATAGACAGGATAGGGTGTGAAGTAACCCCCGTAGAATCGGAACCACGGCGCGGGTGTCCCGATCCCGAACCATATATAGTGCGCCGGAACCGGCCAGGGAGTAAGTGTCCACCGATAGAAACGCGGTCCATAATAAATGGCGGGCATGTAGTGGTAATACGGAAATCCCCGATACCGATACCCGCGGTACACATAGACGTAGGGCCGCCCTCCGCGAATATAAGTGCGCGAAACATATCCCGGCCGAACGCTCCGCTCTACGAAGCCGCTGCGCGGTCCATAGCTCACCACGCGCACACCGGAACGCCGGGTCTCGACCATTCTTTCGCCGCGTGGTCCCCGGCTGACCTCAATTCTGCCGCCCCGTCCGGCGTTGGCGGCGACGCGTGTTACTTCACCACGCGAGTTGGTCCGGATGGTTCGCCCGTTGGGATCCCGGAACTCGGTGCGCCCGCCGGGCAGGGAAGTACGCCGATCGCCGGGGCGGCCGGCGTAGGTGTTGCGATTGATCGCGCCGCGAGGAGCGTTTGCTTGGGGAGCTTGCGCCGTGGCGCCGGCTTGGGTCCTACGATTGGGGCGAGCAGGCCGGCCACCGCCGGGTTGCGGCGTGGCGCCGACGGGGCTACTGCTGCGGTCAGGGCGGGAAGGGGCGAGGGTTTCGGGGCGACCGGGTCGGCTGCCGCGAGTGGCGCCGGAGTGGTCGGGGCGGGCCGGGGCGACGGTATCAGGGTGAGCAGGTCCGCTACCGCGAGTGCTGCCGCCGGATTGCGGCGTGGCGCCGCTGGGGCTGCGATCAGGGCGAGCAGGCCGGCTACCGCGAGTGGCGCCGGAGTGGTCGGGGCGGGCCGGGGCGACGGTATCAGGGTGAGCAGGTCCGCTACCGCGAGTGCTGCCGCCGGATTGCGGCGTGGCGCCGCTGGGGCTGCGATCAGGGCGATCAGGCCGGCTACCGCGAGTGGCGCCGGAGTGGTCGGGGCGGGCCGGGGCGACGGTATCGGGGTGAGCAGGTCCGCTACCGCGAGTGCTGCCGCCGGATTGCGGCGTGGCACCGGTGGGGCTGCGATCAGGGCGATCAGGCCGGCTACCGCGAGTGGCGCCGGTGGCGCCGGAGTGGTCGGGGCGGGCCGGGGCGACGGTATCGGGGTGAGCAGGTCCGCTACCGCGAGTGCTGCCGCCGGATTGCGGCGTGGCGCCGCTGGGGCTGCGATCAGGGCGAGCAGGCCGGCTACCGCGAGTGGCGCCGGAGTGGTCGGGGCGGGCCGGAGCGACGGTATCAGGACGATCAGGCCGGCCACCGCGAGCGCCGCCGCCGGGTTGCGGCGTGGCGCCGGTGGGGCTGCCGCGGTCGGGGCGGGAAGAAGCGGGAGCGTCCGGGGGAGCAGGCCTCGCCGGTGCCTCACCGCGGCCGCCGCCTTGGAGATCAGGTGGCGCGGGGGCGTCCTGTCCCGGCACAGCCGCGCGTCCCCGGCCGCGCGTGACGGGTTGTGCCGCCTGTGCCTGCTCCGGGGTGCTTTGAGCGGCACGCGATTTCGGCTCCTGACTAGCGCGAGCCGGACTGGGGATAAGAGCGACCGCGACTAAGAACAGAACTACGGTGGCATATTGCTTCGTAAGATTTGAGATGTTCACGGCTTGTCTCCATTGGAATGGTTATTTGGCGATCGCTTGCCGCATCGGCTTCCAAACAGGCGGGATACTGGGGACGGCCCAGAGCGCTGCAAGGAAGGATTCCTGCTGAAGAGCGAATCGCTTCACGCAGTAAGAAGGCAAGCGCGGTTCCATTTATGGGCAACCGTAAACGGGGGATTAAGAATGGCAGGTAGACGCCGGGTGTGACCGGCGCTCGCCTTACTGACGGCCGGTTACGTCTGCGGAATTTGGAGAGGACGGGTTACGCCGGCCGGGAGTTGCCGGGAGTCAAACCTCGGCCGGGATGGTCCACCTCGCAGAGACAGGCCAAAACATCGAAGAACTGTTTCGTATCGATGGGTTTCACCAGGTAGGCATCGCAAAGCTCTCCGAAAGCGTCTTGAATGGTGCCGGTATCTTCGCTGCCGGTGATGACGATGACCTTGGAGGTGTGGGGCCGCCCGCGATGCTCCTCTTCCTGGCGGATCAGGCGCAGAGCCTCCAGACCGCCCATGGTGGGCATCAGCATATCCATGCAGATCAGGTCGTATGGTCTACCGAGGGCCAGCGCCAGGCGCCCTGCGCGCACGGCGTCGGTTCCGTCCGCACAGGTGTCGACCTCGGCGAAACCGGATAGCGCGTCTTCCAGGACCAGGCGGCTCGTCAGGTCATCGTCTACCACTAAGGCCTTCATTTCGCCACTCCTCCTTTCGGTTCCTCGGGGCGGCTGGGGCGTTTCGCGGCCGCACTTGCGGCCTTGCCTTCCTCCTCCGGTTTGCCCGCCAGAAAAGCCTCCATTTCCGCCGATGCCATTTCGGGTGATTGGTATTGCGCCTGGGGGAAAATCAGCCAGTCCACGCCGACCGCCAGAAGAGCGGAATTCGTGCCGGCCTCCACGTAACGCTGGCCGATCTTGAGGACTGCCGCGGACAACCGCCGCCGGATCGCCAGAACGCTCTCCGACGAGCGGAGGAACATCACGAAGGAGGGTCCGTTCCACCGCGCCAGGCGGTCTTCGGCCGCCAGTGCCGGTTTGAGGCCCTCGGCGATGAGGGCCAGCATCTGTTCCAGGGTGGCCTCCCCGAAGCGCGCCAGGATGTGTTCGGCGCGCTGTAGTTTGAACGCCACCAGGTACTCGCCGCCGCCGGCTCCGGTCGCGCCGCGGGTTGGCGTGACGGCCTCGGTGGCTGGAACCGCGGCTTTCTGGATGTGGTCCCGTAGCCGGTCCGCAGTCGCGCGAGCGGCATTCCTCTGTTGAATGACGGCTTCCTTCACCTCCGCCAGACAAACCGCCAGGCTCGCCTTCAACTCTCGAATATCCTCCAGCCGGGACGCCCGTTCGATCTGCCGTTCCACCGCCTGCAACCGGGCCACCGAGGCCTCCGACTGGCCGGAGATATCCGCCACTGTCTCGGTGAACATGGCAAGCATGGATTGCATTTGGCCGCACTGTTCGCGGAAGTACCCGGTGGCATTCCGGGTCTGGTTCTCAAATGCCTCCAGCATTTCCGTGGCGATGGCCAGCAGCCCCACTGGCGAGGTTTCCTCTTCCAAGCGGTGGAGGAGGGCCTGCGCCACCAGATCGAACTGCGGCGTGGCGACCTCCCGCCCCCACTGGCGCTGCGCGGCGATACCGTCCACCAGCAGGTGACGCAGATCGGCGGAGGCTTTCAGGAGGTCCTCGGCTGTGGGGGCCTCCGACCCCTGCATGAATCGCCTGATAGAAATCATTTCAAATTAGACCGTCTGGCCCGGTAACAGCCGTGCGCCGGCGGCTGTTTGCGGACCTCGCCACAGGCCCACAAGGAATATATCGGCCGGTAGGGGAAAATTCTTTAGCCCTTGGCACAGATTCGTGAGTTTGCGGTAATTCGACCGCTAGGAGATATCCGGATCGTACTCGAATCGTTTGGGCAGGCGCTACGCGTAGAAGGCTGGAAAGACCACCGGAGGTTCGACAGGAGGACGCTCGAAAGGTTTGCAGAATCTGGACCGCTCTAATCCTTTGTCCAGACTTCGGGAGCCGCGGCCGTTGCTGACCACGGGAACAGACATGGCTACTGATTTCCCGCCGGGGTGGGGACCAGGCGGTAATAGTGGAGGCGCTGCGGCGGACCGGGAAACTCGGGCGCCCAGCACGCAGGGTCGCCGGGTAGGTCGGCGCCCTGGACAGCCTCCCAGCGGATGGTCCCCTGTTTATCCCGCAGGAGCAGTTCCAGATCTCCCGAGCCACCGCGCCAACCGGTTGGCTGGTTAGTCGATCCGACGATGATCGAGGCCGCATCGAAGGTGCCGGTGACCCTGGCGTTTTGCAGCGCGGGCGGCGCGCACGCGAGCACATGGGCAGTGCTATCGACGGACAGCGGCAAGCCCCACACAGTGCCGCTGGCATCCTGAAAAAGTCCGACCCGCTCGCCAGTGCCGTGTTGATCCACGGTGGGATGATTGCCTGCGGTGACGAGCGGGCCATAAGTACGTTCCACCTCGGCGATGGGCCTGTAGGGCGCCTGCCGGCCGTGGTGTTGACGGCAGCAGGCGCACGCCACCGTGGCGATTCCGATGGTGGCGAAGACCGCCGCTTGGAAGGGCGTACTCACGCCATCGAAGCGAAGGCTGCCCCCTCCGCCCTCCGATACGCCGAACCCTCGCGCACCGATTCGATCCCCAGCCGCCGCATCTTGGCCAGCAGAGTAGTGCGCGCGACTCCCAGATAAGCAGCCGTGCCGTGCCGTCCGCCGACTACCCATTTGGTCTGCTCCAATGCCTGGAGGATGTGCTCGCGCACGGCGTCTTCGAGCGTTTTGCGGATCTTCGGAAGGCCGGTCTTCTTGCTTTGCAACTGCAACACCGCGGGCTGAAACGCGCTTCCCTCGGAAATGATCACGCCGTGCTCCACGAAGTTCTGGAGCTGGCGGATATTTCCCGGCCAATCGTGCGCCAGCATCGCCTCCATGGTTTCCGCTGGGATCTCCTCGACGATTTTGTTCATCCGCTCGGCATATTTGATCATGAAGTGGCGCACCAGAGCAGGAATATCCTCGCGGCGGTCGCGCAGGGGCGGCAGATGGATCGGGAAGACGCTCAGGCGATAATACAAATCGGCGCGGAATTGTTTCTCTTCGATCATCTGCAGGAGATCTCGATTGGTGGCCGCCACCACGCGAACATCGACATGGGTGGTGCGGGTGCTTCCGAGCCTTTCGAACTCCTGCTCCTGCAGCACGCGGAGGAGTTTTACCTGCAATTCCGGAGCGATTTCGCCGATCTCGTCGAGGAACAGCGTTCCACCGTTGGCGGCTTCGAACCGGCCGATGCGCTGGGCAACCGCGCCGGTAAAGGCTCCGCGCTCGTATCCGAACAGTTCGCTTTCGAGCAGCGTGGCCGGGATGGCGGCGCAATTCAAGGTAATGAAAGGACCATTGCGGCGCGGGCTTTGATTGTGAATGGCGCGCGCAATCAGCTCCTTCCCGGTCCCGGTCTCTCCTTGAATGAGCACCGTGGAACCGGTAGGCGCAACCAGGGCAACCTGCTGAAGCACCGATTTCAGCCCCCGGCTTTCTCCGATGATTCCATGCGTGCCATGCGACGAATCGGTCTCCTGATTGATGAAGAGAACCTTTTCACTTGACGGCCGTTCGCTCTGCGAAACCGTATTGCTTGAATAATCGCGTCTCTCGCTAATATCGTACGCTTTCAAGGACATTGTTTTTGCTCCCATTAGGTGTCGAGTCATTGCCGCGGCGGCTGAGGAGTTCCGCCGTCTTCAGACTGCATCTCATGAATCCCCTCTGCATCATGTTAGGTTGAACGCCGGTTCTAAGGGAATCCTCTTTTAGTAGGACATCTCTACTCGGTTTGTTACCTGGAGGTAGGACGCACTAAGCCGGAGGGCTTATTGGAGGAGGGTACAAGGGAAGGTGCAGGGAAACGCGAGTTAGCAAACGAAAGCTCGCCCCCGCGGGCTGGCTATGTTACAGCCTGCGGGGTACTTACTTTCCGATCGCGGATTGGATCGCTTTAAAAAGCGGTTCGCGGCGAACCGGCTTGCCCAGGAACTCCACGGCGCCGCCTTTCAGGGCGCGTTGCCGCGAGACCTCATCCGCGTGTGCGGTGATGAAAATGATGGGGATATCCAGCCGCTCAGCGTTCAGATGGCTTTGCAGCTCGAAGCCGCTCATACCGGGCAGGTAGACATCCAGGATCAGGCACGAGGTGTCCTTGACACGCTCGGAGGCCAGGAATTCCTCCGCCGACGCAAAGGCTTCCACATTGAATTTCACCGATCGCATCAGGCTCTGCAAGGCCTCGCGTATGGAAGCATCGTCATCTACGATAGAAATGCGGCGAGCGCCGGAACCGGCAAACTTTCCCGCGACGCTCTGCTCGGCGGTCTTCATTCCGTTCTTATAATAAACGGTAGCCGGGTCCGTTTTCCATCCTACCTTAGTAGGACGCCTATCTCTATGTAGCGGTGGAGGATTTCAGTTTTTCGGACATTTTCACGAGGTCGGCGAGGGAATCGGCCTCCATCTTCTGCATGACGCGCCCGCGGTGGGTCTTGATGGTCAGCTCGCTGGTGCCCAACTCCGCGGCGATCTGTTTATTCAGCATTCCGGAGACGACCAGCGCCAGAACCTCTTTTTCCCGGTTGGTCAGAGTGGCGTAGCGGGCGCCGAGGCCCGCTATTTGCGCGCGCTGGTTCCGGGCCGTGCGGTCCCTGGCGATGGCCTCCTGAACAGCGTCCAGCAGTTCCTGGCCGCGAAACGGCTTGGTCAGAAATTCCACGGCTCCGGCCTTCATGGCACGCACGGTCATGGGAATATCGGCGTGGCCGCTAATGAAAATGATGGGGATCTGAATGTTGGCGTCGGCCAACTCCCGCTGAAATTCCAGCCCGCTGACATCCGGCAAGCGCACATCCAGCACCAGGCAGGCCGGGGCGTCAGGACGCTTGGCGGCCAGGAACTCGCGGGTCGACCCAAAGGTTTCCACTCGCAGGCCGACCGACCCGATGAGTCTCCTGACAGCCTCGCAGATCGAGGGATCATCGTCCACAACGAAGACAACCGCGTCGGAGAGAGTCATACTCCCGCGTCACGGTTGGCCGGAAGGGTGAACTGCAAAGTGGTGCCGAAATCGCTATTCGGAGTCGCCCAGAGGCGGCCGCCATTGGCCTCCACGATGGAGTGACTGATATTCAACCCCATACCCATGCCCTGCGGCTTGGTGGTAAAGAAAGGATCGAAAATGCGCCGCTGGTTCTTGGGGTCGATTCCGACGCCCGCGTCTCGTACTGCCACCAACACTTCATCCGGGCTCCGCATCTCCGACCTTACCACGAGACGGCGCGGCCGATCGGTAGTATCGCGCATTGCTTCGATGCCGTTCTGGATCAGATTCACCAGGACCTGCTGCAACTGGACGCGGTCGCCGATGGCCGGGCGGAGGTTTTCGGCCGAGTCAATCTGAAGGGTTACCTGGCTTCGAACTGCCTCCGGTTCCATCAGCCCGGCCACCTCGCGCACCATGGCGTCGACGTCGAGGATGGTCCTTTCCGGCGCGGATTTTGTGAACATGGCGCGAATCCGGCGGACCACGTCGCTGGCCCGGGTGCCCTCGCGAGCGATGGAATCGACTGCCGCGCGCGCTTCGTCGAGGTTGGGCGGATCTGCGGAGAGCCACATACTGCACGCGTCCGCATTGGTGACCACGGCGGCGAGGGGTTGATTTACTTCGTGGGAGATGGACGCCGCCAGCGCTCCCAAAGCGCTGATGCGGGTGACTCGGGCGAGCTCGGCCTGGGCTTCGTAATAAGCGTCCTCAGCGCGTTTTCGCTCGGCGATTTCCGCCAGCAACTGTTGGTTGGTACGGCGAAGCTCGGCAGTTCGTTCTTCGACCCTGAGCTGCAGCTCATCGCGAGCGTCACGGAGCTGAGCCTCCGCCTCTTTCCGCCACGAGCTGAACCAGCCCACGACCGCGGAAGACGCGGCGAATTCGACATAGACCGGCAAAGACTCGGGATTGACGCTGAACGAATGCAGCGGCGGTATGAAGAAATAAGCCACTGTGAGGGCTGCCAGGACGACGCCCAGCACGCCGGCCCATCGCCCTCCGTACCATGTGCTTACGACCACAGCCGTATAGAAGAACACAAATCCGTCGGTGGAAATGATGTTCCGCAAAGAGGATGGTAGCGGCCCAAGCCGCGGCCACCAGAACTACGGCCAGCCCGATACCAAGCATGGCGGACACCGAGCCGCGCTCTCCGGAAGCGCCGTGATTCAATGCCTTGGACGTCATCCCTGTATCGATGCTACTTCGGAATTGAGACGGCCGCCTGGCGCCGTCCGAAAATGGCGGCGTAAGCATTTTGCCGGATCGATCCGCTGGATTGAACTTACGCTAGCATCTTCGGCACCACATTTCCCGGCCACATCCGTCAGGCGGAAATCGCGGCCCATGTGGTGATAGGTCAGCCGCGTGTGCTCCAGCCCCAGGCAATGCAGGATCGTGGCCTGCAGGTCGTGCACGTGGACCTTATCTTCCACGATGTTCATGCAAAGTCGTCGGTTTTACCCACTACCTGCCCGCCCTTGATTCCGCCGCCGGCCAGGAAGAGGCTATACGCCAGCGGATGATGGTCGCGGCCGGCGTTGTTGACGTCGCGGGGATCGCGGATCTCCACCATGGGAGTGCGTCCGAACTCGCCCGCCCATACCACCAGCGTGTTATCCAGCAGGCCCCGCTGCTTCAGGTCGCGGATCAGCGCGGCGGTGGGCTGGTCGGCGATAGCGCAGTGCTTCTTCAACTTGCGGTCCAGGTCGGTGTGATCGTCCCAACTGGCGTGCGTCAGCATCACAAAACGCACTCCGCGCTCTACCATGCGGCGCGCCAGCAGGCAGTTGGAGCCGAACTGCTGGGTATCCGGCTGGTGGACTCCGTACATTTCCAGCGTCTCGGGCGATTCCTTGGAAAAGTCGAGCAGCTCCGGCGCGGCCGCCTGCATGCGAAACGCCAGCTCGTAAGAGGAAATGCGCGAGGCGATTTCCATGTCGCCAGTCTCGGCGTAGTGCTCTTCGTTCAAATCCTTGAGCGCGTCCAGGCCGGCGCGCTGCATATCCCTGGTGAGGCCCGGCGGGTTCGAGAGGTACAGCACGGGGTCGCCGGAGCTGCGGAAAACCACGCCCTGGTAGGTGGAGGGCAGAAAGCCGCTGGACCAGTTGGAGGTGCCGCCGCTGGTGCCCACGCCCGACGCCAGCACCACGAACCCCGGCAGATTCTGCGATTCGCTGCCCAGGCCGTACAGCACCCACGCGCCCATGGTGGGACGCCCCACCTGGATGCTGCCGCCGAAGAGCAGCAACTGTCCGGGATGGTGGTTGAACGCGTCGGTATACATGGACCGCACCAGGCACAGGTCGTCGGCACAGGAGGCGATGTGCGGGATATAATCGGAAAACTCGATGCCGCTTTCGCCGTACGGCTTGAAGGTGCGCGGGCTGGCCAGCACGGCCGCGTTGGGCTTGGTGAAAGCCAGGCGCAGGTTTTTGGTCATAGAAGGCGGCAGCGGTTTGCCGCTCCATTTCTGCAACTCCGGCTTGGGGTCGAACAGATCAAGCTGGCTGGGGCCTCCTTCCATGAACATGAAAATCACGTTCTTGGCTTTGGCCGGGAACTGCGGCTTTTTGGGCGCCAGGGGGTTGACCGACGGCACGGCGCCGCGGCCCTCGCGCTCCATCAATTGCGCCAGCGCCATGATGCCCACACCGCCCGCACACTCCTGAAAGAAACTGCGGCGCGACTGGATTTTGCGGAACTCTTCGCGGTTCATACTTCATTCCCTCGTGATAAATTCGTCCAGGTTCAGCAGCACGCGGCTCAGCTCCACCCACGCGGCGGCGTCCAGTTGCGGAACGCCCTCCAGGCGATTGGGAAACATATCGGCTACGGTCTGCGGATGGTCGTGCAGGCTCTTCATGGTTTCATCGAAGAACGTGCCCAAGCGTTCGGTTTCACGCGCGTTGGGAGTGCGGCCCAGGGTCACCTCAAACGCGTAATTCAAGCGGTCGCGGAAGCTTGGGGAAGCCGCCGCCGGCCCATCAGGCGAACCGGGAACTCCGCCGGGCCCCTCGCGCAAGACGCGCAGCGCCAGCCCCTGCGCGGCCTCCAGAAAGACGGGATCGTTGAGCAGGTTCAGCGCCTGCAGGGGCGTATTGGTGCGTTCGCGCCGCGTGCACGACAGGTTGGAATTGGGCGCATCGAAATTGGTGAGCTGCGGATACGGCGTGGTGCGCTGGAAATGAATGTAGAGGCCGCGCCGGTAGCGGTCGGCGCCTGTGGATTCCACCCACTTCACCGAGTTGGCGTAGGAAAGCTCGGCCACACCCTTCGGTTGCGCCGGCTTCACGCTGGGACCGCCAATCCGCAGGTCCAGCAGATCAGCCGCATAGAGCGCCTCATCGCGCACCAGCTCGGCGGGCAGGCGCAGGCGCTTCTGGTGCGCCACCAGCGTGTTGTCGGGGTCGCGCTGTTCCAGCTCCGGCCGCGCCTTCGACGATTGCCGGTACGCGGCGGAGGTCACGATGGTGCGTACCATCCGCTTCATGCTCCACGGGCTGGGGCCGCCGGCCCCTTCGAACTCGGTGGCCAGCCAGTCCAGCAGCTCAGGATGACTGGGCCGGTCGCCCACGGTGCCGAAATCGTCCGAGGTGTTCACGATGCCGCGCCCGAACAACTCCTGCCAGATGCGGTTTACGGCCACCCGCGCGGTCAGCGGATTCTCCGGCGACACCAGCCAGCGCGCCAGCGTCAGGCGGGTGACCGGCTCGCCAGCGGGGAACGGCGGCAGCACGGCCAGCATGCCCGGGTGCACCTCGTCCCCGTGATCGCGCCAGTCGCCCTTGATGTGGATGTAGGTCTTCGGCGGCGTATCGCTTTCCAACAGCACCGGCGCGTAGCTGAGCGGCGGAAGCGTGGCATTCAACTGGTTGAGCTTCTGGCGCACTTCGCTCAGCTTCAACTCCTCGCAATGCGCCTTCGGATACAGGTTGCCGCAGGAACTGAGGAAGTAATCGATGAGCGCCGTCTGCTGCACTTCGCTGCGCTTCTCCGGCGCCATGAACAGCACCTTCTTGCCGTTGTCGATGTTGTGGGTGAACTCGCCGTAGGCGAAGATCCAGTCGTCGTGCTCGGTGGGGTGCTGCTCCGCGTAGCGCAGCTTGTTTTCCCAATCAGCCTCGTTCTCGGGGATCCTATACTCGTCCAGCAGCTCGCTCCGTTTGCGTTCGTACGCCGGCCGGGCCTCCAGGTAGGGACCCAGTTCTCCGGGCAGCGGCGCCGGAATATTGACCTCCTCCTGGGTATTGAAGAACGCCGTGAGCTGGTAGAACTCCTTCTGGCTGATGGGGTCGTATTTGTGATTGTGGCACTGCGCGCAGCCCACCGTCAGCCCCAGCCACACGGTGCCCAGAGTGGCCGCGCGATCCAGCACCTGTTCGTCGCGGAACTGCTCAGGGTCGGTGCCGCCTTCGCGGTTGGTGAGGGTGTTGCGATTGAAGCCGGTGGCCACCAGCGTGTCGGTGGTGCGGTTGGGCAGCAGGTCGCCGGCAAGCTGTTTGATGGTGAACTCATCGTACGGCATGTCGCGATTGAGCGCCTCAATCACCCATTGCCGGTAGCGCCAGGCCCACGGACGCGAGCGGTCTTTCTCATAGCCGTCGCTATCGGCGTAGCGGGCCAGGTCCAGCCAGTAGCGGCCCCATTTCTCGCCGTAGTGCGGCGAAGCCAGCAGGCGGTCCACCAGCCGCTCGTAGGCATCCGGGCGGTTGTCGTTGAGGAACGCGGCGACTTCTTCGGGCGTGGGCGGCAGGCCGATGATGTCGAGGCTGAGGCGGCGGATGAGGGTCGGCTTGGAGGCCTCGGGCGAGGGCGCAATGCCTTCGCTTTCGAGCTTGGCCAATATGAAGTTGTCGATCGGGTTGCGCGGCCAGGCGTGATCGCTCACCGCCGGCGGAGTGGGGCGCCGGATCGGCTGCAGCGACCAAAGCGTCGATCCCGCTCCGCCCGCATTAGCCGTGGCCGCCGCCGGCTCGGCAGGCCAATCCACGCCCTGATCGATCCACGCGCGGAGCAATCCGATTTCCTTGGCGGTGAGCCGCGCGCCGATCGGCGGCATCACCTTTTTTCCGGTCCCAGCCACCATGTGGATCAGAAGGCTCGCGGCACTGTTCCCGGGCTGAATTACTTGCAGCGCGGATTGCTTTTGATCCAGGCGCAGACCGCTCATCTGCTGCCGCGCGCCGTGGCAAACCTGGCAGCGCTCCACGAGCAGCGGCTGAATATCGCGGGCGAACTCGATTTTCTGTTTCGCGGCCGGTGGGAGTGCCGCGTTATCGGCCGCCAACATCGGCACAGTGAAGAACAGCACGGCAGCGGCCGGCCACGCCGCCTCCCTCATGAACATGGCATTTATTATATGCCCGCCAAGCGGCCTTGGTATGCTGGAACTGGATGGCACGCTCCGATCAAAAGACGAAGACTGCTGCGCCGCCGGCCCGTAAGCCGAAGCGTGCCGCTCCGAAAGTTCCGCGCATCGTGCAGATCGGACAGCGTCTGGGCCGCATGATCCCCGAAGAAGAACGAAAGCGGTTTCCCAAGGACCTCATCAGCCAGATCGACCACTACGTTTACGGAACACCAAAGAAGCGTGAGGCCGCCAAAACGAAGGGCGCTACGAAGCCGGCTGCCAAGCCGAAGCGCACAGCTTCGAAAATACCCAACATTGCGCAAGTTCTGGGGCGCTTGGGTCGCATGATCCCCAAAGAGGAGTTGCGGCGGATACCGAAAGACCTCAGCAGCCAGGTTGATCACTACGTCTACGGAACACCCAAGAGGTGAGGCAGGTCTTTGCCGACACCTCCTTTTGGATTGCGCTCTTTGTGCCTGGCGACGAATGGTCTTTAGGGGCCGCGGAGAAATATTCTGTGCATTCAAATCCAACCGCTTGCTGGCGCGCGCGGCTCAGAGCGCGGTCTGGCGGAGCCGCGACCGCAAGGAGCGGTTGGGTGCGTCGAAACATCTGTTCAGATTATTGTTCCGCGGCCCCTTAGCTGCCCACGCCGTGAATTTGTCGGATATTTCCCTAGTCACCACCGAAGAAGTGCTGAGCGAATTTCTCACCGCGGTGTGCGCTCATGGCGATCACATCCGCAGCCTCGCGTGCCGAGGTGTTCGTAAGATTCTCGACGACCGCCGAATTGAAGTCGTGGTGCAGTCCCACGAATCCTTCCTCGCCGGCTTGGCTCTCTACGAGCGCCGCCCCGATAAGCAGTACAGCCTCACCGACTGCATCTCCATGAACGTCATGCGCCAGAAGCGGATTCGCGAGGTGCTCACGCACAACCGGCACTTCGCCCAGGAAGGCTTTGTCCGGCTCCTGGACCGGCGCATCTGAACCCTGCCGCCGATCGTGAGAATCGGTACCCCACCGGCCCGCCCTCCCCTATGCCCACGGGTGTATACTGCTGGACGAAATGAAACGCGCTGGTTTTCGTTCGAGCCTTGCTCCGCGCTCCCTCCTTTTTCTCTGTGTCTGCGCCCTCACCGCCGGTCTCTGCCCCGCCGAAGTCCGCTTCAATCGCGATATCGTCCCCATCGTCTCCGAGACCTGCTTCCGCTGCCATGGACCGGACAAAGGGTCGCGGATGGCCGGAATGCGCCTCGATATCCGCGAAGAGGCCCTTAAGCCGACTGCCGACGGCACCATTCCGATCGTGCCCGGTAATCCGGACAAGAGCGGCATCATCCAGCGCATCTTCGCCACCAACGGCCACCAGATGCCGCCGCCTTACATCCACAAGGAACTCACCCAGAAGCAGAAGGAAACCATGCGCCAGTGGGTCCTCGAAGGCGCGAAATATGAAGGCCACTGGTCCTATCAGCCCGTTGAGCGCCCCACTCCTCCCTCGGTGGCCTCCGGGACGATTCTCAACCCCATCGACGCTTTCATTCAGGAGCGCCTCGCGCGCGAAGGACTCAAGCCCTCGCCCGAAGCCGATCGCCGCACCCTGCTGCGCCGCGTCACGCTCGATCTTACCGGCCTGCCGCCAACGCCCGAAGAAGTCGACGCATTTCTCAAAGACAACTCCCCGAACGCCTATGAAAAGGTGGTGGACCGCCTGTTGGCCTCGCCGCGCTACGCCGAGCAGCAAGCCATCCACTGGCTGGATGCCGTACGCTACGCCGATACCTGCGGCTTCCACGGCGACAATGCCTTTCCCGCGTGGCCCTATCGCGATTACGTGCTGCATGCCTTCCGCGACAACAAGCCCTTCGATCAATTCACCCGCGAGCAGCTTGCCGGCGATCTGCTGCCCAACCCCACCATCGAGCAGCGCGTGGCCAGCGCCTACAACCGCTTGAACCGCACCTCCGCCGAAGGCGGCATTCAGCCCAAAGAGTACCTCGCGAAATACGCCGCCGACCGCGTGCGCACAACCACTGCCGTGTGGATGGGCAGCACCCTCGGCTGCGCCGAATGCCACGACCATAAGTTCGATCCCTTCACCCAGCGCGACTTCTATTCCATGAAGGCCTTCTTCGCGGATATCAAGGAAACCGGCCTGGTGCCCGATCGCGGCCCCAAGGCTTGGGGTTCGGTGCTGGCCATTCCCACCGAGGAGCAGGCGCGCCAGCAGGAGTCGCTCAAGACTCAACTGGCCCAAGCCCGCGCACGCCTGGCCGACCGCATGAAAAGCCTGGCGCCCCGCCGCGCCGAGTGGGAGACGCAACTGATGGCACGCTACAAGGCCGGCGACCTGGCGTGGAAAGCGCAGCACCCGCTCACCGCGCAATCCGCTCACGGCGCTGTGCTGAAGATTTACAACGACGAGCCCATCGACTTCACCAATTACGATGGCAGCAACATGACGTCCAGCCGCGGCCCCGGCAACGGCCTGGTGGTGGCGTCGGGTCCCAATCCCGATACCGAAATCTACACCGTTACCTTCCGGCCGGGCGAGGGCGTTTGGAAGGCCCTAGAAATCGAGGTGGTGCAGGATGAGTCGCTGCCCGGCATCCGCGTGGCGCGCGGCGCCGACCGCCTGGTGATCAGCGAAGTGGAAGCCGAAATGGCCGGCCGGCCGATCCGCTTTTCGCTGGCCACCGCCAACACCAACAGCGCCAACGCGCCGCCCGAGTATGCGCCGGTCGGGGCCATCGATGGCGACCTCCAGACCGGGTGGGCCATGGCCACTTACAACGATGTGAATAAGGCCGCCCTGGCGCTGCGCCTGGCCGAACCGCTGCACACCGAAGCCAATTCCGTGGTCACCCTGCGGCTGCGGCAGGAATCCGAATTCCGCCGCGCTACCCTCGGCCGTTTCCGCGTGGCGCTCTCCGCTTCCGCCGATTCCTGGCCCTCCGCCGAAGCGGGCAAGGAAATCCCCGACCGCGTCTCCAAGGCCTTGGCCAAGCCCGAAACCGAGCGCACTGATGCGGAGAAGAAGGCCATCGACGCGCATTTTGAATGGGCCTCGCCCGAAGCTCAGGCCGAACTTGCAGCGCTAGACAAACTGGAGTTGGCTGCCGGCCGGCTGGATGCCTCCATCGAGCGCACCCTGGTCACCGAGGCCACCGAACCCACCGAAACCCGCATCCTGGCGCGCGGCAACTGGATGGATGACACAGGCGCGGTGGTCACGCCCGCCATTCCCGCGTTCCTCGGCAAGCTCACTCCCTCCGGCCCGCGCGCCACGCGCCTCGATCTCGCCAACTGGCTGGTTTCGCCCACCAACCCGCTCACCGCGCGCGTATTCGCCAACCGCATGTGGCGACAATTTTTCGGCACCGGCATCACCAAATCGCTGGACGATTTCGGCTCGCAGGGCGAATGGCCCACGCACCCCGAGCTGCTGGATTGGCTGGCCTCCGAATTCATGCGGCCCCAGTGGCAAGCCGACGGCACGCACCCGTGGGATGTGCGCCATCTCATCCGCACCATCGTGCTGAGCTATACCTATCGCCAATCCTCCATGCCCCGGACCGATCTGGAAGAGCACGATCCGTATGACCGCCTGCTCGCCCGCCAGACCCGCTTCCGCGTGGACGCCGAAAACGTCCACGACATCGCTCTGTCCGCCTCCGGCCTGTTGGTGGAGAAGTTCGGCGGCCCCAGCGTCAAGCCGTATCAGCCCGATGGCTACCTGGCGCCGCTCAACTTCCCCAAGCGCGAATACTCCGCCAGCCACGGCGACGATTTGTACCGCCGCGGCGTCTACACCTTCTGGCAGCGCACCTTCCTGCATCCCAGCCTGGCCGCTTTCGATGCGCCCACGCGCGAGGAGTGCACCATCAATCGCATCAATTCCAACACGCCGCTACAAGCCCTGGTGTTGCTCAACGACCCGATCTATGTCGAAGCCGCGCGGGTGTTCGCCGAAAACCTGCTGCGCCAGGGCCGCACCCTCGACGCCCGCATCGACCGCGCCTTCGAGCGCACCGTGAGCCGCCCCGCCACGCCCGCTGAGCGCCGCACGCTCGAAGATCTCTACCGCAAGAGCCTGGCCGAGTACCACCAGTCACCCGCCGAAGCCGAAGCCCTCATCCATTCCGGCGAAGCGCCCGTGCCCGCAGCCAGTTCTCTCAAATCCACGCCCGCCGAATTCGCGGCCCTCACCGTAGTCACGCGGGCGGTCCTCAACATGCACGAAACCATCACAAGGAATTAAGGAACCCATGGATACCCCTGACGACTCCTGCCAATGTTGCCGCCGCACTTTCCTGGGCCGCGGCATCGCCGGCCTCGGCCTGCTCGGCCTCAACTTCCTGCTCGACCCGCGCCTCTTCGCGGCCGAGTCTTCCAAAGGCGTGATCAACCCGCTGCATTTCCCTCCCAAGGCCAAGCGCGTGATTTTTCTCTACCAGGCCGGCGGCCCGTCGCACCTGGAAACCTTCGACTACAAGCCCAAGCTCGCCGAAATGAACGGCCAGCCCATGCCCGAATCGTTCACCAAGGGCCAGCAGATCGCCCAGCTTCAGGGCAAGAAGCTGATGTGCTTCGGGCCGCAATACAAGTTCAAGAAGTTCGGCAAATCCGGCCAGGAGATGTGCGAGCTGTTTCCGCACATCGGCAGCGTGGCCGACGAAATCTGCATCGTCCGCTCGATGAGGACCGAGCAGATCAATCACGATCCCGCCCACACCTTCATGAACACCGGCTCCATCATCGCCGGCCGCCCCAGCATGGGTTCGTGGATCTTCTACGGCCTGGGATCGGAGGCCGAGGACCTGCCCGGTTTCGTGGTGCTGCTCTCGTCCGGCCGCGGCGGCCAGAAGCAGCCGCATCGCGCGCGCCAATGGTCGGCCGGCTTCCTGCCCAGCCGTTTCAGGGCGTCAAGCTCAACTCCAAGGGCGACCCGGTGCTCTACATCAAGAACCCGCAGGGCGTCATGCGCCGCGCTGCAGCGCGATTCTGATCGACGCCATCAACGCGCTCAACCGCGATGCAGAGCGCGGCCGTGCACGATCCGGAGATCCCCACGCGCATCGCGCAGTACGAGATGGCCTTCAAGATGCAGACCAGCGTGCCGGGCCTGATGGACATGAGCAAGGAGCCCGAAGAGCGTGCTCGAGATGTACGGCGCGCAGCCCGGCGACGGCTCGTTCGCCTCCAACTGCCTGCTGGCCCGCCGCCTGGCCGAGCGCGGCGTGCGCTTCATCCAGCTCTACCACCGCGATTGGGACCACCATGGCGGCGTCAAGGCCAACATCGCATTCAAGGCCGAGGAGGTCGACCGTGCCGACCGCCGCGCTGATCACCGATCTCAAGCAGCGCGGCATGCTGGACGACACGCTGATCGTGTGGGGCGGCGAATTCGGCCGCACGCCGATGTCGCAGGGCGGCGACGGCCGCGATCATCACATCAAGGGCTTTTCGTTCTTGCTGGCCGGCGGCGGCATCAAGGGCGGCCTCACCTACGGCGCCACCGACGAATTCGGCTACGCCGCCGTGGAGAATCCCGTCAGCGTGCACGATTTCCACGCCACCATGCTGTACCTGCTGGGCATCGACCATAAGCGACTGACGGTGAAGTTCCAGGGCCTCGACGTGCGGCTGACGGGAATTTCCGGCGATGTGGTGAAGGATATTCTGGTCTAGCGCGACCCGCTCAGTTCTCCGTGGGCGTCTTTCCCAGGTGATCGACCACGATCATTTCGATGGACGCTTTGGTTTTATCCAGCTTCAGGCCGGCTTTTTCGATGGTGGGGATCAGGATGTCCGCGAAGCGGGACGGCCGCGAACGCGCATCGGGAGCGCCGCCGCCTGCGCGGCCACCCTCCGGCGCCTCGCTTCCCTTGCGCCCGCCGTCGTCGGAGGGAGGGGGATTCACCACCGTCAAGTAATAGCCGCCCGGCAAGCCGGTCTGATCGACTACAGGGCGATCCATATGCGCCCCGACCAGTTCCGCCAGCCCCGGCATCGTCAGGTTGAGGAACTCGAATTTCATCCCTCCATTCGAGCCGATGCCGCCACGCATGGCGCCCAATGGTCCGCCCTTCGATACGAAGCTGTTGTCCGGCAACATGCGGGCATCGCCTTCGGGTGTGTACAAGGCGCGGCTGCCGGCAGTATTGGGAATCTCGATATTCTCTCCTTTGCCCGCCTGGAGCTTCGGTCCGTCCTTGCCGACCACCAGCGCGTAGACCGGCAGTTCCTTCTTATCGCGATGGATCGAGAGTTTGAACCGCTCGGCGAGCAGAGCCTGCAACATTTCGGGAATCTGGTCCTGGGAGGCTCCGTCGGGCATTTTCGCGGCAATGTCGAACCTTTCGGTCCGCGTCCAATCCGGCCCGGACAACTGGTACGACTTGATGCGGTAGGCCGTAAGGATCAACTGGTTCACCGACATGTACCGGATGTCCACGCGCGAATGCTCCGCGCTCAGGCGCTCGCCTGGGCTGCACGGTACAAGACAAATGACACCCTGGCGCTCCGGAGTGGCCGCGGGCTTCACCGATGCAACCTCAAACGTGACGAGCTGCGCAACCGTGGGCGCGGGCAAAATCGCACCAGAAACAACAGCGCCGGACCAATCACCAGTTTTCTCATCGGTCCCTCCTCCTGGGTTTGACGCCCAATCGCGCCGGAAAGACTTCCGGCGATGTTCTGGTCCGGCGCGGCCGGCTTAGTTCTCGGTCGGCGTCTTTTCCAGATGATCCACCACGATTGTCTCGATGGGCGTCTTGGTCTTCTCCAGCTTCAGCCCGGCTTTTTCGATGGACGTGAATAAGGCTTCGCCATACGGATCGGGCCGCGGACCCGCATCGGGAGCGCCGCCGCCCGTCCTACCTCCGTCTCCATCCCCGGCGCCCTTGCGGCCCCCATCCCCCGATGGCGCGTGCATCTGGAAGTCCCAGTAGTAGCCGCCCTTCAACTCAGTCTGGTCCACTACCGGGCGGTCCATGTGCGGCGCCACCAGATCCGCGAGCCCCGGCATGGTCAGATTCAGGAACTCGAAATGAACACCTCCGCTCGATCCACGGCCGCCTCGAATGGGTCCCAAGGGGCCGCCCCTGGCAACAAATGCACCGTTACCCACCATGCGAGCCTCGCCTTGCGGAGTGTAGAGTTCCTGTGTGCCGGGGGTATCCGGAAAATCGATATTTTCCCCTTCGCCCAGCTGGACTTTTGGGCCATTCTTGCCCACCACCAGCGCGTAGACCGGCAAATCCTTGCTGTCGCGATGCGTGGAGAGCTTGAACCGCTCGGCCAGGAGCGCCTGGAGCATCTCGGGCAACTGAGCCGGCCTCGCGCCATCGGGCATTTTTGCATCGATATCGAAACGCTGCGACCGCATCCAGTCCGGCCCCGTCAACTGGTACAGTTTGATGCCGTAGGCCGTCACAATCAACCGGTCAAGCGACATGTAGCGGATCTCCACGCGCGAGTGCTCGACGGTAAGGCGTTCGCCCGGGGCACACGGGATGAGGCAAACCATCGGCTGGCGCCCAGGTTCGGTCGCGGGCTTCACCGAGGCGACCTCGAACGCCACGGCTGGCGCTGCCGCTGGGCGATTGGACGCTTGCCCCCACGCCACTAGCGTGGCCGCCGCAAGCCCAACGAACAGCATGAAGGCATGGAGTACCGATCGCATTCGGGTGAGTCCCTCCCGGATTGCTCTAAGTGTACTCCTGCAACTCGCAGGACGTAGGACCCTGGGGACGAAATGGCAAAATGCCGGCTATTCAAACATCCCAATCCTATTCACGATTCTAACCAGGGCCGGCGTTCGCGGCCTCCGGACGCCACACCCGCAAATCGGACGGCGGCCGCCTATTTCATTGTGGCAATGAAGTTAGTGTCGAACCGTCCCGCCTGGAAATCCGGATCCGCCATAATCCGCTTGTCCAGCGGAATCGACGTGTGAATGCCTTCCACGATGAACATCTCGAGCGCCCGCTGCATCCGCCGGATGGCCTCCGCGCGGTCGCTCCCATAAGTGATCAGTTTGGCCACCAGCGAATCGTAGAACGGCGGAATCACGCAGTCGGTATAGGCCCAGGTGTCCACACGCACACCGATGCCGCCCGGCAAATGGAATCCCGTGATGCGTCCCGGCGACGGCACAAACGTCTCGGGATTCTCCGCGTTGATGCGGCATTCAATGGCGTGTCCGCGAACTTCGATCGGGTCCGGGCAGAATCTCCGCCAGCGTCTCGCCCTCCGCGATGCGGATCTGCGCCTTCACGATGTCGATGCCGGTGACGAACTCGGTCACCGGATGCTCCACCTGCATGCGCGCATTCACCTCGATGAAGTAGAGCTTGCCCGCTCTCATCCATCAGAAACTCCACCGTGCCGGCATTGGTGTAGCCGGCGGCGCCGCAGCGCTTTTCGCAACGCCGCCGAAACTTCGCGCGCGCTGCTCCGCGCCCAAGACCGGCGAGGGCGATTCCTCCATCAGCTTCTGATGCCGCCGCTGGATGCTGCACTCGCGCTCGCCCAGAATCTCGACGTTGCCGTGCTCGTCGGCCAGCATCTGAAATTCGATGTGCCGCGGCGCGCCAATGAATTTCTCCAGGTAGACATCCGGCGAGCTGAACGCCGCCCCAGCCTCGTTTTGCGCCTGCGCGAACAGCGGAAGCCAGGTCCGCGGGCTTATGCACCACCCGCATGCCGCGGCCGCCGCCGCCCGCCGAGGCTTTCAGAATCACCGGGTAGCCGATCGATTCGGCCAGTTCCAGCGCCTCTTCGGCGGTCTTCAAAACACCCGGCGACCCCGGCAGCACCGGCACGCCCATCTCGCGCATGAAGGCGCGCGCCCGCTCCTTCACGCCCATCAGGCGGATCACTTCCGGCCGCGGTCCGATGAACTTGATGCTGGAGGTTTCGCAAACTTCCGCGAAGCCGGCGTTCTCGCTAAGAAAACCGTAGCCCGGGATGGATGGCGTCGACATTCGTGATTTCGGCCGCGCTGATGATGGACGCAATATCCAGGTAACTGCGCGCGCTCTTGGCCGGGCCGATGCAGATCGCCTGATCCGCAAAACGCACGTGCGAGCTGTAGCGGTCGGCTTCCGAGTACACCGCAACGGTCTGGATGCCCAGTTCCTTGCAGGCGCTGATGATGCGAACGGCAATCTCGCCCCGGTTGGCGATCAGGATTTTGTTAAACCGCACGGATGGCAAACAGGGCCTCCCCGTACTCCACCGGCTGGCCGTTCAGCACGAGCTTGCTTTCGATGATGCCGGAAGTCTCCGCCTCGATCTCGTTCATCAGCTTCATCGATTCGATGATGCACAGCACCTTGCCCGGCTGCACCCGCTCGCCCACGCGCACAAACGGCGGCGCGCTCGGAGAGGGGCCTTCGTAAAATGTCCCGACGATCGGAGATTTCACCAGGTGCAGCGTGGGGTCGTTGGGCTTCTCGGCCTTCTCGGTTTTCTCGCGAGGTGCTTCGGCTGTGGCGGAACTGGCGGCCGGCGCGGGTGCGCCCATCACGAATCTCCTGGGACGCGGCGAATCCCGCCCGGCGAATGCGGACGCGGTTGTCGCCGCGCTGCACTTCCAGTTCGGCGACCCCCGTTTCATTCGCCAACTGGATCAGTTCACGGATCTCATCGATTGTCATCAAGGGATTAGCTTAACAAATGGAATGGCGCGGAGTCGGCGATTCTCGCAACCAGCGTCCGCACTCGGCCTCGCGGCCCGCCACGGGCACGACGGCCGCCGTGCCGCTCGGCATGCGGGAACTATCGGGGCGCGCCTCGGTTTCGCGATTGACATACACGACCCTGATGAGTCCACGTCCACACCGGTCACGGCATCCGTCAGGTAGCCGCCCACAAGGTTCGGCAACTGTTGGGGTGCGGTCCCCGCGCCGAACGCGTACAAGAACTGCGCCCCGTAAGACGCCGGGCTAATTGTGATCCCTAGGTCTGCGACCGCGTGATTAGGTTCGCCCGCCTGCCAACATGCACGGCTCAACACCGAATCCGAGCTGCGACCATAGGGAGCGGGATCTCGCGGTCGCGGACCTAGCAGCAGGCACATCAGGCGCGATCCCTGCCTGGTGCCTTGCGAACTGCAACCTGACGCACACCTCGTAATATAAGACTGGGAAATCGCATTTCCAACGTGGCTCCAGCCGCCTCCAGCGGCCCAAGCCGGCGCCTCGGTTCACTCAGCCACCACACGCCAAACCGCGTGAGATACCGCAGCCGGCCAACACGCATCGGATCGGTTGCCTTTACCCTCGACAGCCCGGATCGTGCCCACCGGACGGCCGGAACCCGCAAAATCACGCTCCCGGCTTGCAGTCCGGCGAACGGAAATGGTACGTAGTCAAGAGTGCGTTACTTGGGCATTCTCTGGCTGGCCACTGCGGCATGGGCATTTCAAGCGGCGCCCAAACGCCGCACCCCACCGCCGGCTCCTTCCATCCCCACTCCGGCTGCTTCGGCCGCTGGCACGGAAGAGCAGACCCTCCAAAGCGAGGTCCTCGGCGGAACTCGCTCTTACCGGGTCTTCCTGCCTCCCGCGTACAACCGTTCACAGAAACGTTATCCGGTCATCTATTGGCTGTATGGTTACGAACAACCCAACCAGGAGCGCGAAAAAGAGATCGCCGCCTACCTGGCCACCCATGACGTCATCCTGATCTACGCCGGACCGATGGAGACCTCCGGCAATTTCCCGCTGTACTTCCCCGAACTGGTGGACCACATCGACCACACTCTGCGAACCGTGGCCGACCGCGATCATCGCGCCGTTACCGGGTACGCGGTCGGCGGCTTTCTGGCGCTGTACACGGCCGGCAAGTACCCCAACCTGGTAGGCAGCGCCTCCAGCTTTCTGGGCATGACCGAGTCGCCGGTTGGGCCGCAAGGCTTCGAGGTGGATTACCGCCTGCACGAGATCTACGGCAACTACGACGGCGTGCGCACGCGGCTGGTGGCCGACCCGCGCGAGCCGGCCCACTTCTACCACGAGCGCCTCAACAGCATCTGGCTGCATGCCTGTTCGAACCACGAAACCGCGGACTTCGATCGCCAGCGCGCCACCGAAGCCATCCCCGAAACCTTCGACTTCCACATGCACGCCTTCGCCGCGCCGCTGCCCAAGCCGGCCGTCTTCAACCATTGGGATGCCTATCCGAACTTCGCCGTGTGGGGGTGGGAAGTGGCCTCCACGCGCCGCCAGCCCGGCTTCACCATGCTGGACCAGGTTTCGGCCAAGGGCTTCCGCTGCGCAGTGCGGCAGTGGGCGCCCGGCGGTGCCACCATCCCGGAGGTGAAGTTGTCCCTGGCTTCCGCGCCGCTTTATGCGCCCGGGAGTACCCACCCGGTGACCATCGTCCGTTTGCGCGACGGCCAGACGCGCAACGTCGTGTTACGCGCCGATCCCAAAGGCCGCTTGAATTTCGATCTCAACGGCGACGCCTATCAGGTGGGGATCGGGGAAGAAGCCGCGCTAACCGTTTCCGGCTGGCAGGTGCAGGGCGCGGCGTGGGCCACCGCTTCGCAGCCGGACAAGATCCAGGTGCGGTTTCTGAATGCCGGTGCGGTGCGTTCGGCAACCGGGCTGGTGCGCTGGGAAAGCCCCGATCGGGATGTGAAATTCGAACCCGCCTCCAGCCGCCTTTTCGGCCTCGGTCCGGGGGAGGCCGCGCCGCTGGCTGTCACCGTCACCGTTGCCGACGCAACCCGGCACATCGTCCGGGTCGTAGCCGCCATGGCCGGCGGCCACGTGGCCTTCGACGTGCCGCTCTTCCCGCCCTCCGCTGCCTCCACCAGTTTCCAGATCGCCGATGGCCGGACCGTATCGGCGTGGCGGCACGGCACCGCGCACGCGGATGCGGTTCTGGGAGAGGGCAACCGCGACGGCCAGGCCGCTCCCGGAGAGACCTTCGTCATCCTGCTGCCGGATGGCGAGGCTTTGCGCCCCGCTGAGGTATTTTCCAACGATTCCTGCCTGGACACCGGGATGCGCGGTTCGGATTCCTGGGACGATTACGACCACCAGTTGGCCTCGTTCGCCTATTCAGTGATCTCCGTTCCCGAGAGTTGCGAGCCGGGGCATGTCCTGCACGCATTGGCCCGCATCGTGACGCCCGCCGCCGGAGGCTACCAGACCCGCTACGAGGCAATCGAGTTTCCGGTCTGGTGGCGCCACGGCCAGGAGCCGCACAGTCCCCCCAAGTAAGTCCCGCTTCATGACGGGGCCACTGCACCACGGCCGCCAGCGCTGGGCCCCGCCTCTTGTCCCCCGGCGCCACCCCGCCCACAAAGCCAACCCGGCATCGCTCCGACCCGCGGTCCCGTTTGGTCACCGTCAGGGCCTTAGGCGCAGCCCCTCCTCGCCACCCCCACCCCCGCCCCGAAAGCCGGCCCACCATCGCTTCGGCCCCGCACGTCGGATCGTCGTCGGGACCTCAGGCGCAGGCCCTCGTCACCCCGCCGCCCCGGCCCGCCGACTCGCAGTCCGGCCCCAGGCGCAGCCCCTCCTCGCGACCCGCTCCCCAAAGGCACCTCGGCGTCACTCCGGCCCCACCCGCCTTGCCGGCTGCGACCCATTGGCCATGCCACTTGCCCACCCTGTCTCACCTTCCCCTCATCGTCCGTAGAAAGGCCCGTGCGCCGTTGTAAGCTGTAGAATTGGCTGGACTCGATTTCTTTCACGCAGCGGCAGCGTTCGGCGCCGCATTCCTCGCCGGAGCCATCAATTCGGTGGCCGGCGGTGGCACCCTGGTTTCCTTCCCCACCCTGATCTGGCTGGGCCTGAATTCGGTCGCCGCGAACGCCACCAGTACGGTCGCTATCTGGCCTGGAACCGTCGGCAGCGCCTGGGGCTACCGGCGCGAGTTGGGCCGGGCCGAAGGGCGCTTTCTGGCTCTCATCGTGCCCAGCCTGATTGGGGGCTTGGCGGGGGCCCTGCTGTTGCGTCTGACACCGCCGGCGATTTTCGACCGCCTGGTACCCTTCCTGATCCTCTTCGCCACCCTGCTGCTGATGGCCCAGGACCGCGTCCAGCGCTGGCTAAAGACCGGAGGCGAGGACACCCGCGGCACCACCAGGTGGTTGATTGGAGGGATGTTGTTCCAACTCGGCGTGGGTGTCTACGGCGGTTATTTCGGGGCCGGTATCGGAATTCTGATGCTGGCCGCCTTGAGCATCCTGGGCCTCAAAGACATCCACGAAATGAACAGCCTGAAGGTGGTCTTTGGCGGGAGCGTCAACGGCATTGCCGCGCTCTATTTTGTATGGGCCCGGATGGTCTACTGGCCGTACGTCCTGCTCATGGCGGTGGGTGCCATTGCCGGAGGGTATGGAGGGGCGGGCGTGGCACGCCGCCTGGGCGGACAGACCGTCCGGAGGATCGTGATCGCGATCGGTTTCGGCATGGCGCTCTCCCTGTTTATTAAAAAGTACTAAAAGGTAAGGGTCCGCGGGCATTTTCCACGATTTTCCGGCCAAGGGGCTAATGTTTCCCAGCCGGGCTGCCGATCAATACCACAGGATGATTGACGTTCACAGCCACATCCTGCCGGGGCTGGATGACGGAGCGCGCACCCAGGACGAAGCGGTAAGCATGGCGCGCATGGCGGCCTCCGCGGGAACCACCGATATCGTCGCGACACCGCACGCCAACGAGCAATTCTGCTTCGATCCCACCGTGGCCGGGCAGCGCATCGCGGAACTGCAGCAAGCCTGCGGCGAGACTCCCCGTATCCACTACGGTTGTGAACTCCACCTCACGCCCGACAATATTGATGACGCTCTACGGTTTCCGGCGCGGTACTCGATCGCGCACCGGGCTTACCTGCTCATCGAGTTTTCAGACCTTTGGATCCCCAAAACGGCGGGCGAAATTCTGGCGCGGCTGATGGCAGCGGGGATACGGCCGGTGCTTGCCCATCCGGAGCGAAACCCGATCCTGCGGGGCCGGTTCGCCGACCTCGACGTCTGGGTGGAGGAGGGCTGTCTGCTGCAGGTCACCGCCCAATCCTTGACCGGGCGATTTGGCCGCGCTGCCCAATCCGGCTCGGAGGAATTGATGCGCCTCGGTCTGGTGCACCTTCTGGCCAGCGATGCGCACGACACCCGGCACCGCCCGCCGGTTCTCGATGAGGCCTGGCAATACCTCAAGGACCGTTTCGGGCAGCCGATCGCCCAGCGGTTGCTCGTGGAAAACCCCCGCGCCGTCCTGGAGGGGAAGCCCGTCGAGGCAGTGGTCCCCATCAAACGCAAGAGGCGCTTCGCGCTCTGGTAAGCCGGAAGTTCGCTCGCGCCCGCGGAGAAAGCCGTGCGCGCGGTAAAGCAGTTGGACGGCGTGGAGAGCGTGGTAAACCATGTCGAGTTGCTGCCTTCCTCGCGCCGCGACCATGCACTGCGCATGAACGTTTACCGCGCCATCTTCGAAAACACCCCCGGTCCCGGCGAGAGCGCTTTTGCCGGCCCAGCCGTTCACATCATCGCGAAGAACGGCGTGGTCACACTGGTGGGCGTTGTGAATTCGGATGCCGGCCGGAGCGCCATTTACGTCAAAACGATCAACGTAACCGCGCACGTCACCGGCAATCTGCGGGTCAGAGCGGACCAAAGCAAGTTAGGGCTTACGGGAGCACCTATGAACAGAGGTTTCTATCGCGCCGGAACGGTGCTCATCGCGCTCTTGCCATCCTTACACGCCAATGCGGTATCCCGCCGCGCCACCATAGTCGGAGGTGGCAACGGAGGCGGGAAGTGCGCGGGAAGTGCACCCAGGAAGTGAATGTGGAGGGGTCGGCCGAAGTGGAGGTTTGAGGGCGGGACACCGGGTCGCCCGGTTTCGTCACGCGGTCGTGTTTCGAGTGGCCCACGCGTGCCTGCTTTTCCGTGCGCCTCCGGTAAGTTACTGAAGACAAGGCCGCGCTGCTGGCGGCGCTCGGCATACAGGTTTGGTTGGACGAGTGCCCTTAGTAAATTCGCAAGGCGATACGGAGTTCTGACCTGCTAAGTCACTAACCCAGAGCCATCGCCTGACAACTTCCCAAGGAGCAAAAACGATGACTAACTTAAAGACGAAAATGATGCTGGTTGTTGCCCTGGCGGCCATGGCGATGGCGCCCGCCGTCAAGGCCGACGACTGGAACCAAAAAACCACCTTCACCTTCAGCGGCCCCGTGGCCATTCCGGGACAGGTGCTGCCTGCCGGAACCTATGTGTTCAAGCTGTTGAACTCTTCCTCCAGCCGGCACGTCGTCCAGGTCTTCAACCAGGACGAGAACCACGTGTACGGAACGTTTCTGGCGATTCCCGACTACCACATGCATGCCTCCAGCCAAACGCTGGTGAAGTTCCACGAGCGGCCGGCCGGCGAACCGCAGGCGATTAAGTCCTGGTTCTACCCGGGCCGCAACTACGGCCATGAATTTGTCTACCCGAAAAACAAGGCTGTTCAGTTGGCTCAACTGAATGACACTCCGGTGCCGGCGATGCCCGTGGAGTTGGCGGAGGACACCGTGAAGCCCGATGTGAAGATTAATGCGCCCGAAGTGGTGGCCATCATTCTGGCGCCCGTGATGGTGGAAAAGCCCACGGGAGAAGAGGTCTCCCTGGAGACCGCCTTCCCAACCACGCCGGACACCACCAAGGAATCGACCGGCGAATTGCCCGGCACCGCGTCTTCGCTGCCCCTGATCGGCCTCCTCGGCCTGCTGTCGCTGGGGACCGCGGCCGGTCTCCGCGCCGCTGCCACCGTGAAAGAAAACTAATCCAACGACAAAAACTAAGCCTGGTGCGGATTCTTATGAAGAGCAGCTACTTGGGGCGGGCCCGGAGGGTTTCCTGGATCTGGGTTCGCCCACTTTTTTTGTGCGTCATCGGCACCGGCCTCGGTTTGGGACAGACGGTTCCTCCGCCGCCCGGCAGCGACACGGGCCTCAATATCTCAGTCGATGTACGGCTGGTGGTGCTGAACGTCAGCGTCCGCGATAAGAAAGGCGGCATGGTGCCACGGCTTCAGGAGCGGAACTTCCGGCTGGAAGAGAATGGCCAGCCGCAAACCATCCGTGCGTTTCAGTCGGTCGACACTCCGGTGGCGGTTGGGTTGGTGGTGGACAGCAGCCGGAGCATGAAGGACAAACGGCCGGAAGTGGCCCAGGCTGCCACCGCGTTCGCGCGCTTAAGCGATCCGCGCGACGAGATCTTCATCGTCAATTTCAACGAGAAAGCCAATTTCAGTTTTCCCGATACGAAGCTGCTGGCCACATCGCCGGCGCAACTTACCGCCGCCCTGCTGAGTCCCGTCGCGATTGGCCAAACGGCGCTCTACGACGCAATCGGCGGCGCACTCGCGCACATCCGAACCAGCCCCATCGAACGCAAGGTTCTTCTGATAATCAGCGATGGCGGGGATAACGCCAGCAAGACCACGCAAGCCGAGCTTCTGCAGAACGTGGCCCGGTCCGATGTGGAGATCTATACCATCGGGCTGTTCGACGAGGACGATCCGGATCACAATGCCGGAGTGCTGCGGAAGATTGCCGGGTCCAGCGGTGGCCAGGCGTTCCGGCCGGGTATGCCGGGCGAGGCTGTGCGGATCTGCGAGCAAATCGCCAGAGACATTCGCACGCAGTATGTGGTTTCCTATTCGCCCTCGAACCAGAATTTCTGTGGCGAGTACCGCGCCATCAAACTGCGCGTCACCACCGATCGCGGCGGAAAACTGGCAGTGCGCACACGCGCGGGCTACACCGCCGAACCGAAGGCCGGCTCGGGAGCGGAGTGCCGATGAAGCGCTGGGCAGCCATTTTCGCGGTGGCCGGGCTGCTGGCGCTGGCTTACTGCGCCTTCCAATACTTCCAGGCGTCGCGCTATCAGGCAACCGAAAAGAGCCGGTTTGAGCAGGAGACGCATTCCCAGGCGCAGCCGGACGCGGGAGCGGTTCCCGCCAGGCCGGCCGAAGCCCCCGTGCCGGAGCATCCAAGGCGGGGGGACGCCGTGGCCACACTCACGATTCCGCGGATCGGGCTTTCTTCGGTGGTATTAGAAGGCGCTGGGGCCCGCGAACTCAAGCTGGGGCCCGGACACATCGCCAGCACTCCGCTGCCGGGCGAAGGCGGCAATTTCGCGGTGGCCGGCCATCGGGATACCTTCTTCCGCGCGCTGCGATTCATCCGCACGCACGACGTCGTCCAGGTAACGAGCCGCGGCGGAGAATTCCAGTACCGGGTTGTTTCCACCAGGATCGTCGGCCCGAAAGATGTGCAAGTGCTGGACCCGGCAGGCCGGGAAACGCTGACCCTGGTCACGTGCTACCCCTTCGACTTTGTGGGACCGGCGCCCAGGAGGTTCATCGTTCGGGCCGATTGCGAGGACTGTCTGCGGCCGATCCCCAACCCGCACTGAGCGGCTGAATCAAGCCTCCGGCTCTGCCCGGCGCATTACTACCCCCCGGCCAGCGCGTGGTTTGCGGCGAGATATCCGCCACTCCTGCCGTGACCGGCGGACGCCTTTACCGCCGCTTCCGCTTCCAGTTCCAGCTCAGGTGCATCCGGTCGCGGCCGTCCGTGGCATCCAGGGTGATGGCGGTGACGCGATTGTGGGCGTCGTCGATCGACAGGAACATGGGTCCCTGGACATGCCACTGCGGGCCGTCGCACACCACATCGGCGCGCAGGCGGTCCGGCTGGCGGTCGTTGATCACACCGCTGAACGACAAAGCCTGCTTGCTGGCGGTGTGGAAGGTGACCCAGGCTTTGCCGCCCAGATCGATCGCCACGTCGACATCCAGAAGGGCCAGGTGAACGTCGCCCACATCGGCCTCGCCGGCGCCGCGCGTCTTGTAGCGCGTGGCGTTGTTCCAAACGAAGCCCGGCGGCCCGGGCTGCTGCTCGTCCAACATACCGGCGGCGGAGAGATCCCAGTTGAGCCGCAAATCGTAGCGGCCCTCGCCCGGGGCCGTATCGCCGATGTGGATAACGGCCTGGAAATCGTTGGCCGCGGATGGCGGCGCCACCAGGCGGACTTCGCCGCGGCTCTCCTTCGCTTTGAAGGCAAATCCGCGCAGGTCGCGGTCGGGCAGCGGCAGGTTGCACGTCGAGCCGTCATTGCGGGCATCGTGGCCCGAGATCGTGTGGACCGAGACAACATCCCCACGCAGCGAGACCTCGGCCTCCCCACTCAGGCGCAGACGAATGTCGCACTGTCCTTTGGCGATGGGCGCCTGGGTAGGCTTGGCCGCCTGCACACGGAACTGGAGATCGGCCCAGGCCGGCAGCGCCGCCGCGGCGAGCAGGAGCACGGCGAGCGGGCGAAGGCAGGTGAGTACCACTGGTTCTAGAATAACAGCCGCGGGATAACAGCCGCGCAGAGCTTGCCTCACCCGCTAAGATAGTAAGAGCCGCTTCTGTTATGACCACACCTTCTGAGCGCCAGCGCGCGCTCGCCGACATTCTGGAGCAACGTGTCCTCGTCCTCGATGGCGCCATGGGCACCATGATGCACCAGGTGCCTCTGTCCATCGAAACCGATTACGAGGGGCATGAAAACTGCCCGGAGATCCTGGTGGCCACGCGGCCGGATGTCATCGGAGACATACACCGCGCGTACCTGGAAGCGGGCGCCGACATCGTCGAAACTAATTCGTTCGGCGGCGCGCGCATCGTGCTGGCCGACAATCAACTGCAGGATCGCGCCTACGAGCTGAACTTCGCCGCCGCGCAGATCGCGCGCCAAGCCGCCGACGAGTTTTCCACGGCGGACAAGCCGCGCTTCGTGGCCGGCTCCATGGGGCCGACCACCAAGGACATCAACATCACCGGCACGGCCACGTTTCGCGGAATTGCGCGACGCCTACTACGAGCAGGCCAAGGCGCTGGTGGAAGGCGGCGCCGACTTTCTGCTGATCGAAACCTGCTTCGATACCGGCAGCGCTCAAGGCCGCGCTGATGGCGGTCGATCAGCTTCGTCGCGAGCTCGGCGTGCCCGATCCCGGTGATGGTCTCGGTCACCATCGAGCGCATACGGCACCATGCTGGCCGGCCAGCCGGCCGACGCGCTGTACGCCTCCATCGCCAATCACGATCTGCTGGCCATCGGGATGAACTGCGCCACCGGTCCGGAGTTGATGACGGACCATATCCGCACCCTGCACGAGCTGTCGCCGTTCCGCATCTCCTGCTATCCGAACGCCGGCCTGCCGAACGCGGAGGGCAAGTATCTGGAGACGCCGGAATCGCTGGCCGCGCAGCTCGAGCGATTCATCGACAACGGCTGGCTGAATATCGTGGGCGGCTGCTGCGGCACCACGCCGCGCACATATCCGAGCCATCGCGCAGATGGCCGAGGGCAAGCGGCCGCGCGCGATGCCCAGCGCGCTCGCACCGCGCCTATTATTCCGGCATCGAGCTGGTGGAGGCCGAGGAGAGCAACCGGCCGCTGATCGTCGGCGAGCGCACCAACGTCATCGGCTCGCGGCTGTTCAAGAACATGGTCGCCGAGGAGAAGTGGGAGGAGGCCACCGAAATCGCCCGCCGGCAGGTGAAGAACGGCGCGCACGTCATCGACGTCTGCCTGCAAACCACCGACCGCGACGAGATGAGCGACATCCCGCCGTTCTACGAGAAGCTGATCCGCAAGATCAAAGCGCCCATCATGATCGACACCACCGACCCGCGCGCGGTGGAGCTGGCGCTGACTTATTGCCAGGGCAAGAGCATCATCAACTCCATCAACCTGGAGGATGGCGAAGAGAAGTTCGAGCGCGTCTGCCCGCATCGCCAAGGCGCTACGGCGCGGCGCTGGTGGTGGGCACCATCGACGAGGACAAGCTGCAGGCGCAGGCGTTCACGCGCGAGCGCAAGCTGGCGGTGGCCGAGCGGTCGTACGAGCTGCTGACCGAAAAATACGGCATCCCGCCCGAAGACATCATCATCGATCCGCTGGTTTTCCCCTGCGCCACCGGCGACGCCAACTACATCGGCGGCGCGGTCGAGACCATCGAAGGCATCCGGCTGATCAAGGAAAAAATGCCCCTACGTCAAGACCGTGCTGGGCATTTCGAACATCTCCTTCGGCCTGCCGGCGGCGGCGCGCGAAGTGGTCAATTCGGTTTTCCTGTATTACTGCACCAAGGCCGGCCTCGACCTGGCCATCGTCAACGCCGAGAAACTGGAGCGCTTCGCCTCGCATTCCGGAAGAGGAGCGGCGCCTGGCCGAGAACCTGCTGTTCAACACGCCGCCGGCGGATGCCGCGGACCAAGCCGCTGCGCACCGCGCCGGAAGACTGGCGGGAGCAGACCGCGCGAACAGAAGGCCGCGATCAACCAGTGCCACATCGCCGCCATCACCGAGCATTTCCGCAAGACCGGCGCGCGGGTGAAGCAGCGCGCCGCGGATCTGCCGCTCGATCAGCGCCTGGCCAATTACATCATCGAAGGCACCAAGGACGGCCTCATCGCCGATCTCGACCGCAAGCGGGCCGAAGGCGCGGCGCCGCTCGACATCATCAACGGCCCGCTGATGGCCGGCATGTCCGAAGTGGGCCGGCTGTTCAACAACAACGAGCTGATCGTGGCCGAGGTGCTGCAATCGGCCGAAGCCATGAAGGCGGCCGTGAACTATCTGGAGCAGTTCATGGAGAAGGCCGACACCGCCGCCCGCGGCAAGATGATTCTGGCCACCGTGAAGGGCGACGTGCACGATATCGGCAAGAACCTGGTCGAGATCATCCTCGAGCAACAACGGCTACAAGGTGATCAACCTGGGAATCAAGGTTCCGCCCGGAGACGCTGATCCAAGCCTATCAGCGAGCACCAGCCGGACGCCATCGGCCTGTCCGGGCCTGCTGGTGAAGAGCGCGCAGCAGATGGTGATCACGGCCGGCGATTTGAAAGACGGCCGGCATCAGCTGTGCCGCTGCTGGTGGGCGGCGCGGCGCTTTCGGAGAAGTTCACCCGCAACAAAATCGCGCCCGGCTTACGGCGAAGCCGGTGTGCTACGCCAAGGACGCCATGACCGGGCTGCGCCTGCTGAACGGCATCATGGACCCGCCGAGCGCGCGAGCAGTGCTGGCAAGCCACACTATCGGCGGAGGCGGCCGCGTCGCCGTGGAGACGCCGCCCGAAGCCCGTCAGCCCCGCAGTCCATCCACGCGCCGCAGCCGCAAGGTGCGCACCGATATTCCCATTCCGCCGCGCCGTATCTGGACCGCCGCGTGCGCGACGTGCCGCATCTGGCGGAGGTCTGGAGCTACATCAACCCGTACATGCTCTACGGCCGCCACCTGGGCTACAAGGGCAACTTCGAAAAGGAGCTGGCGCGAGCGCGATCCGCAAGGCGCTGGAGCTGTTCCACGAGGTGGAGGAGGTGAAGCAGGAAGCCGCCGCGATTCATGAAGGTGAAGGCCGTGTGGCAGTTCTTCGAAGCCGAGCGCGACGGCAATTCGATTCACCTGTTCGACCCCGGCGCGCGCGAGCCCGCTCCACACCTTCCGCTTCGGCCGCCAGCGCCGCGAGGACGGCCTGTGCCTGAGCGATTACATCCTGGATCCGCCGACGGCGGGCCGGCGCGACCACCTGGCGCTGTTCGTGGTCACCGCCGGCGCGTGCGTCCGCGAGCGCTCCGAGGCATGCGAAGCAGGCCGGGCGAGTTCTTCAAGGCGCACGCGCTGCAGGCGCTGGCCATCGAAACCGCCGAAGGCATGCGCCGAGTGGCTGCACCGCCGCATCCGCGAGGACTGGGGTTTCCCCGATCCGCCCACCATGACCATGCAGGAGCGCTTCACCTCGCGCTATCGCGGCAAGCGCTACAGCTTCGGCTATCCGGCCTGCCCGAATCTGGACGACCAGCAAGGGCATCTGGAAGCTGCTGCGGCCCGAGGAAATCGGCGTGCAGCTCACCGAAGGCATGATGATGGATCCCGAAGCCAGCGTCAGCGCGCTGGTGTTCCACCATCCCGATTGCGCCTATTTCACGGCCGAGGAATAGCCGCCGCGGCGAACCCTTTCGGCCGGCGCCCGCATCAAACGAAGGCATCCCCAAGGAGAACATATGAAACGAACTGCAAATGCGGAATGGCGCGGCGATCTGAAGACCGGCAAAGGAACGGTCTCCACCGCCAGCGGAGTACTTTCGAGTGCGCAGTATTCTTTTTCCACGCGCTTCGAAGACGGCAAGGGGACCAATCCCGAAGAACTGCTGGCGGCGGCTCACGCCGGCTGCTTTTCCATGGCGCTATCGGCCCAGTTGGGGGGCGCCGGTCTCACTCCCGAGAGCATCCAAACCACTTGCACCATCAGCCTGGAAAAACTGCCCGACGGCTTCGGCATCACCGAGAGCCATCTGGACCTGAAGGCCAAAGTGCCCGGCGCCTCGCAGGAAGCCTTCGATAAAGCGGTGCAGGCGGCCAAAGCGGGCTGCCCGGTGTCCAAGCTGTACAAGACCAATATCACCCTTCACGCCACGCTGGAGAGCTGATCGGCGGTAGCGCCGGGTGGCTGATGCCACCGGCCAGCGTGGGCACAGTCTACCCCCAACGTCCCACCCGCGGGGCCGTTGGGTACATTTCGCGCCGGCGGTGTCCCCTTAGCGAGCAGCCAGGGCCGGAACTTCGCTGGCCAGCCGCCTGCCGATCTCCGCCAGTTTGCGATCCGCTTCCACCTCCTCGTGCAGGGTCTGCTCCAGCAGCCCCGCGGCGTCGTTCATCCCCAACTGGCGGGCCAGCGCGGCGGCGCTTTCGTAGCCGGCAATTTCGTAATGCTCCACTTTTCGCGCCGAGGCAGCGAGGGCCGTATCCTTCACCGGCTGGCCTTTCTCCTGCTCCATCACCTTGTGGCCTTCCTCAACAAGGCCCTGCATTCCTCTCGAAGCCCGGCCGATGGGCTTCCGGTCCAGCGTGGCAAAGACGCGGTCCAGGCGGCCCACCTGCCCCTTGGTCACTTCGAGGTGCTCGCGCAGGGCTGCGGCCAGTCCCTCGTCGGAAGCCGATTTCGCCATCGTGGGAATGGCGCGAAGCACCTGCTTTTCGCCATCCAGCAGGTCCTGCAACTCTTCGACAAAGAGATCTTCCAGTCCTTCCTCTTTTTTCGGCATATTTCTCTCCTGTAGAGAGAAAAGTTGCAACTGGAGTGCCGGAGCACCGGTGGGGCGCTCGCGGACTGTCGGGAAAGGTACGCCGTCCCGCAGCGCCCGGCCGGCCCTCTCGAAAGGTGTGAGGTTGAGCACCCGTGCCGCGGAGCGCTACTCTGAAGTTTCATGCCGCTCATTCCCGCTCCCACACTCAGACGCTTCGCCGAAGAGATCCTGCTGGCCGCCGGCGTGCCTCCGCACAAGGCCGCGCTGGTCGCCACCACCCTGGTCGCCACCAACCTGCGCGGTGTGGATTCGCACGGCATCCAGCTCCTCACGTTTTACGTGGATCAGTTGATGGCCGGCGAGATGGACCCGCACACCGATGGACAGGTAGTTTCGGAGAGCGGCTCGTGCCTGCTGTTCGACGGGCAGAACGGAATCGGCCAGTGGGTGGCCGAGACCTGCTGCGGGCACGCCGTGCGGATCGCCAAGGCGCAGGGAATCGCCATGGTGGTTGCCCGGGAATCCAATCATTTCGGAGCCGCCAACTGGTGGGCGCAGAAAATGCGCGATGCCGGGCAGATCGGCATCGTGATGTGCAACGCTTCGCCGATCGTCCCGCCGTGGCAAGGCCGCCAGGGCCGCGTAGGCACCAACCCCATCTGCGTGGCGCTGCCCGGCCCGTGGCTGCTGGATATGGCCACCACGACCGTGGCCGCGGGCAAAATCTTCAAGGCCATGATCAACGGCCAGTCCGAAATACCGGCGGGCTGGGCGTTCGATGCGCAGGGCGTCCCCACCACCAATACCCAGGAGGCTTACAAGGGACTGCTGATGCCCCTGGGCGGCTACAAGGGCAGCGGCCTGGCGATAATGGTGGAAATTCTCTGCGCCGTGCTGAGTGGGGGCGCCATGGCCACCGAGTTGGGCGGCATCCGTTTCCGCGGCCGCACGGTGCGGGTGAGCCAGACGTTTCTGGCGATCGACATCGCGCGTTTCCTGCCCGTGGAGGAGTTCACTAAACGCGTGGAATGGCTGGTCGAGCTGATCAAATCCACGCCCACCGCGCCGGGTTACGACGAAGTGCTGGTGGCCGGCGAGCCGGAGTGGCGCACGGAGGCCCAGCGCTTACGCGATGGCATTCCGATCCCCGACGGCAACTGGGACTCGCTGGTCAAGACGGCCGCACAGGTGAAGGTAGAGGTGCCGCCCATCTGAAAACGACGGCCGCGGTTGACGGTCCATCGCTATTCTTGACTGCGGCGTTCCAGCAGCAGAATGTTATGCCCTTCCGGGTCCTGGAGCACGGCCCAGCCGGCGGCCACCTGGACGAAGCGCTCACGCCCGATGGCGTCCACCGAGGCCGCTACGTCCTCCACTTCGAAAAACAACACGGCCTTGTCTTGGGAGGGATACGGCTCGGACCCTTTCCGCTCCAAACATACGAAACCCGCCCCTGCGTCGAATTTGGAGTAGTGTCCGGCCTTCTCGTCGACTACCTCGATACCGAGCGTCTCGCGGTAGAAACTCCTGGCCCGCTCCAGATCGTCGAAGTAGAGTTCCACGCCCGAAAAACGCAGCCGCGATCCCTTCATGCCGTCACGTCGCGAATTAACCCAGGCCCGAGTGGCGCTTAAAAATCAGCGGCATGTTTTGCGAGAATGCCGAGCGCGCCAGCACCATGTCGCAGCCGGCTTCCTGCGCCTGCATCTTCAGTTCGCCCTGCACGTGCGACAGGTAGCCGATCAGGCTGATGCCGCGCGTGTCGGCGCTGCCCTTCAGTTTCCCGATCAGCGTCAAGGGGCTGACCGCCTCGTAATTCAAATCGAATATGATCAGCGAGGGCCGCGACTGCGCCTTATCTATCACTTCGTCGGCGTCTTTGACAAACTCCAGCGCCAGGCCGGCCCGCTTGGCGGCCTCGGTCAGCTTGACCGAGAAGAACAGATCGGTAACCACAGCCAGAATTCTCTTCGGTTCCTGCTTTAGCATAAAGCTGTACTAATGTGAATTTCCTTAATCTCTGAACAGGGAGGAGGGAGACTTTCCGATTTTATCATGAAATCGGGCCGCGCCAAGGTGGCGGTTATTATCTGGGTGCTTAACCGTTTTGGGGGTCGCGTCCTGGGACCATGGAGTAGGCTTCGACCGGGTTGAGTCGGCTACGAAGCTCCGATTCGAGTCTACCCAGGGTCGGTTGAGCGCGTGAGGGAAGATGCCTGCGGAAACGAGCAGAGGCTTGGGGTAGTTGTTCTAAAGCGGCCAGCGTGTCGCGCAGCATGGCATGTAGGTCGAGCTTGCCAACGGGCTGGTCCAGGGCCCACAGCGCCTCCACATAATCGGCGTCCAATTCAAATAGCTGCCGGATCAGCCGTTGGGGTATCTCCGCTGGTGTGAGATCCATCCGGTCCAGAGCACGAAACAGTGCCAGCAAGTCCAGTCTCGCCGCTTCCAGTCGCGGACGAAGGTCCGTAGGGATTTGGGCGGAGGAACGATGCTCCATAAGCCTGAGCATGACGCAACCCCTTCCGACGAGCAACACCCCGCGTCCGCAGCGATCGCTTTTAAGCCAGAGAAGGCATCCGCAGCTGGTCCAGCAAGGTCCATTGATCGTTCAATAGCAGCAGGCGGAGCGCCAACAGGCGGCGCGCTCCCGCCTCGCTCCAGCGCATGCCGGCTTGCCGCATGCGGGCATGGATCACTTGTTTGTGCGCGCTCTCTACGGCGCCGCTGCCGATGCCATACCCCAGCCGGAGGTACTCGTCATACTGCATGCGGCTGACGTTTTCGCTGTAGTAACGAATGAGTCCGGCGAGACTCTCGCGCAACTCGGCCGTGTTCGGCCGCAGCCGTTTCAGCCGCGCAATCACAGCCTTGACCTTGCCGGAGCGTAGATCTTCGGCGATCGCATGAACCCACTGGTCCGCCTGTGCCGACTCATCGCCGTAGCGCAAGCGGGCAAACACCCACGCGTGTTCCACAGCGTGCCAGAAGTCGAGAATCTCGCAACGGCGGACGAACCACGTGGCTCGGTTCCAGATCCATTCGGCCCCGTCCCCCAAGATCACCACCATGGTTTCGGCGCCTAGCCAGTTCAGTTCCCGCATCTGCGCATACAGCCGATGGAAAATCGCATCCGCATCCCCCAGACAACTCACCAGAAAGCGCCGCACCACCGAGCGGCGTCCCGGCGAGACCTCGACACGTTCCTCCGGCAAGAGCAAAACCCCGGTCTTGACCTCACGGAAATGCCCATCCTCAACCGGAGGCAACGCAGGCAGCCTTTCACCCTCCTTGCGGCGCCGCCGATGCGCTCGCACTTGCATTCCTAGTGCGCATCCATCCACACTCAGAACCACCGTCGCGGGGGCATTCGGGCTCGCCACGTCCGGGCTTCGGCTGTCGGCATGGTACGCACTCAAGCCCTCGCTGTAGTTGGCGGCGGCTTCCCCCAAACGCTTCGTCGCTCGCCAGACCCCCATCGAGCTTACTTTGACTCCCAACAATAACCACGCCAAACGCGCCGCCAGCGGATACGGCGCGACCACTGCCAGCAGCGCCAACAAGCGGGCTAGCGAAGCGCTAAAGCGTCCCGGTTCCACGCCCAGCAAGTCCAGCAGGGGCCGGCACTGGACACCGCAGCGCTCGCAGCGGTAACGTGCGACCCGCACCTGGAGACGTCCAAAAAGAGCCCACCACGACACGGATCGGCTATCTTTGTGGTGCATAACCTGCCGACAACGCGGGCACTCCGGCGCCACCGCCTGCGCGGTCTGAGCCACCGCTTCCACTCTGCTCTGCAACTCCGCCAGCATGCGCGGACGGTATTCTTCCTCCACGGCACGTTCCAGGAGCATAAACTGCGACGCTTGCTCCACCACCTTCGGCCGGGCCGGAGCGGTCGATTCTTCCATAAAACATTATGTACTCATCCTGTCTCTATCTCGCCAGGACTTAAGTCGAGTTGCGCGAAATGGCATCCATTCCTCCCACCAGGGATCGATTCCCCAAAACGGTTAAGCACCCTTATTATCTGCCGCTCACAACAAATCGTGGCGGTTGCGCTTTTCCAGCGTCTTGAGCACCTCGCCCACGCGCTGCGCCTCGCCGCGGGCGGCCACCAGCAGGGCATCCGGGGTGTCCACCACAATCAGGTCGCGCACCCCCAATAGCGCCACCACCTTGCCGCGGGCATCCACGAAGTTATTGTGCGCATCCAGGCAGACCGCGTCCAGCGCAACCACGTTTCCGCACCCGTCGCGCGGCAGCAGTTCGTAGACCGCGTTCCAGCTTCCCACATCGTTCCAGCCGAAATCCACGGCCGCCACGCCGCTGACGCGCTTGGATTTTTCGAGCACCGCGTAGTCGATGGAAATGTTCTCGCAGAGCGGAAAGATGCGCTCCAGGCCGCGGGCGAAGGCGCGCGATCCAAATCGCGGCACGCCAGCCAGCAGCGTGGCGGTCTTGGGCAGATGCGCCCGCAGCTCCTCCAGCAGAACGTCCGCGCGCCAGAAAAACATACCCGAATTCCAGTAGAAGTTGCCCGCCGCCACGTACCGGCGCGCTTTGGGCAGCGCGGGCTTCTCGTGGAACCGCCGCACCGGCGCGGGCTGCTTGGCGCCGGCTTCCGTGCCGGACGGAAATTCGATGTAGCCGTAGCCCGTCTCAGCCCATCGTGGCGGAATCCCCACCACCATCAGCCGCCCCGCCGCCGCGCCCTTCAGCGCCACCCGCAGCACCCTGCGAAAGGCTGCCGGATTGCCCACCACGTGGTCAGAGGGGAATACGCCCATCACCGCGGCGGGGTCCACCGCGTGCACCACGTGCGCGGCCAGGCCGATGGCCGGCGCCGTGTTGCGCTGCACCGGCTCGGCCAGAACCTGCGCCTTGGGAACCTCCGGCAACTGTTTGATAATGATGTCGCGCAAATGGTGGTTGGTGAGCACCCACATGCGCTCGGGGCAGATCAGCGGTTTCAGCCGGTCCACGGTGGCCTGGATCAGCGATTGCTCGCCCACCACGTTGAGCACCTGCTTGGCGGAGCGTTGGCGGCTGCGCGGCCAGAACCGCGTGCCGCGTCCACCGGCCAGGATCAGCGCATGCAGATGGGGATTCATCTTATTGGAGAGGATAACCGCGAATCAGTTGAAACGTCCGCCGCCAGCGCGTCTTGCTGGGAAAGTGCAGCACCAGGTCGCGAATATGATCCAGGGTCAGCGAAGGCGCAATCAGTTCGTCGGTAGGCGCGTCGTACGACCAGTAAATCACCACCGGCTTGCCGATGATGTTTTCGCGCGGCACGAACCCCCAGTAGCGGCTGTCCAGGGACGAGTCGCGATTGTCGCCCATGGCGAAGATATACCCCGGCGGCACCACCACCTCGCCGTTCACCACGTGGTTCACCAGCATATCCATGGCGGCCGGCGCCACGTGCCCGTTCGGATCGCTCGGGAAGTTATCGCGGTATGAGTCCACATACTCGGTCTTATGGAAGGCGTACGGCTCATCTTCTAACTTGCCGTTGAGCATCAGTTGTTTGTTCACCAGGCGGATGCGGTCACCGGGCACGCCGATGGCCCTTTTCACGAAGGTCTGCCGGATATCCACCGGGTAGCGGAATACAATGATATCCCCGCGCTTCACCTCGCGGTACGGCAGCAGGTGGCTGGATACCGCTCCGCCCGGCGCATAGGCCAGTTTGTCCACCAGCAGATGGTCTCCCACCAGCAGGGTATCTTCCATGGAACCGGTGGGAATCACAAACGCCTGCACCAGGTTGGTGGTGCCGAACAGCAGCAGGATGATGGTGATGGTCCACTCGGCGATGAAGCCGCGCTGCAGAGACACCGGCCGCGGTTCGGGCGCTTCCCCGCGCTCCTCGTCGGCCACCGCCAGGTTGTCCTGATCCACAGACCTCCATTCTAGCGGAATCCCTGCTATCCTGTTTTGAGACCCCCGAGGCTATAGATTGGGTTCCCCCGCTGCCGTTTCCACCCCCCAGGACGACACTGCGCGCCGCCGGCGCTCGATTCTGCTGGTGTTCTGCTGCACGGTTTTTGGCGCCGCCGCCCAGATCTTCATGAAGGTGGGGATGGAGCACTTTACCCTCAGCCTGCCGGCCCTTATCACCAACCTGCCGCTGATTGTGGGCTACGCGCTCTACGGCGTGAACACCCTGCTGCTGGTGGTGGCGCTGCGCGATGGCGAGCTTTCCATGCTCTACCCCATCATTGCCCTCACTTACGTGTGGGTGACTCTGCTCTCCTACACGCTGCTCCATGAGCCTCCCAATCCGTACAAGAATATCGGGATTGCCACCATTGTGATCGGCGTGGCCGTACTGGGGCGCGGAGGCCGTAAGTGAATCCGGTCCTGCTGCATTCCATGCTGTTGGTGTTTGCCGCGTCGGTGGTCGGCTCGTTTGGGGCCGTGTTCCTGAAATTCGGCTCCGCCACCGTGGGCCGGTCGCTCACCACTTTCGTCAACCGCAACCTGATTCTGGGAGTGACCCTCTACCTGGGATCGTCGGTATTCTATGCCTTGGGACTCAAAGGCGGCCAGGTTTCGGTGCTCTACCCGATGGTCTCCCTGGGTTACATCTGGACCATGGTCTGGTCCCGCATCTTCTTCAAAGAAACCTTCAACCGGCAGAAGCTCGTGGGTCTGGGACTGGTGCTGCTGGGCGTGGTGTTCGTCGGCATGGGAAGCTCGTAAGGCTTGCGCCCATCCCCGCCGTGATAGAATTGGCCCCTGATGCGCAACCGCATTGGACGAAAGCTCTTGCTGGTGGCGGCCATCCTGGTGGCCACGCACTTGGCGCTCAGCGCGGGCCTCTACTGGGCCATGCGGCAGCCACCCGACCAGTTCGGCCGCGTCATGGCGCATATGCCCTTGCCCATGATGCTGGTGCTGCCTTTCGAAACCCTGTGGATGCGCGCGCGGGCGGGTCCCGTGCAGGCCGGCGACCTGGCGCCGGATTTCCGCCTTCCCACGCTGGACCACACGGCTACCGTCCAACTGGCGTCGTTTCGCGGCTCCCAGCCCGTGGTGCTGGTGTTTGGCAGCTACACTTGACCGCCTTTTCGCCGGGAGGTTCCCGCGCTCAACAAGCTGTACGATACCTATCGCGGCCGCGTGGCCTTCTACGCGGTCTATATCGAAGAAGCCCACCCCAGCGACATCTGGCAAATGAGCAGCAACCTCCGCGACGGCGTGATCTTCCGCAACCCGCGGGCCGAAAGCGAGCGGACTGAGGTGGCCGAAAGCTGCGTGCGGAACCTGGGGATTCGTTTCCCCGCGCTCATCGACGGCATGAGCAACACCGTGGAGCGGCTCTATACCGGATGGCCCGACCGGCTGCTGCTCATCGACCGCAACGGCCGCGTGGTGTACAAGAGCGCTCCAGGACCTTTCGGGTTCCACCCGGTGGAGCTGGAAACGGCGCTGCGCCAGTTGATGAACGGTCCGGGAGCGGTGGCGGCCATCCGGTGACGGCGCGCCTGGGTCAGCCGGCGTAGCCCTGGGTGGCCAGCCGCTTCCCGCCTTCGCGGTGGGCTTCGTCGGACATGGCGTGGACCCCGCTGGCGTCAATCCAACGGTTGTAGAAATTGAACAGCGCGCACACCGTGATGGCGAAGTAGATGGCTTCGTCGGTCCATCCCGCGGCGCGCACCGGGTCGAGGTCCGCCGGGGTAATCCGCGGCGAGTCGTGGTTGACCTTATCCACAAACCGGAACAGCGCCTTGTGCTTTTCGTCGAGCGGCGAACTCTCCAGGTCGCGCATCACGGCCCATACCAGGGCTTCGTCGCCCAACAGTGCCGCCGCACCGGCAGCATGCGCCTTCAGTCAGAACGGGCAATCGTTGCGATACGAGGTATACGCCGCGATCAACTCCCGCATGCCGGGCGGCAGCGGCGCCGGCCCGCGCATGATCTCCTGGGTGAAGCGGGCCAGGTGCTGCGTGGCCTGCGGCAGGAAGGCGAACATGTGCCAGATCTGCGGGTATTCTCCCCCGTGGGCGCTCATCATCGCGATGAGGTCGCGATACGGGCCGGGTTGCGGGTTCTGTTCCACATCGGGGAGAAACATCGGCTCCATTTCAGGCATGGCGGATCTTCGCGTTAAGAAGATTCTATGCCTGTCGCGGCCCCCGTGCAAGCGCACTTGCCCATGCGGCCGGTAAGCTGAAGTTAGCTTCGCGGTGCTATAGGTGGTTAGGTTGAGGCGCCTGTTAACTCCGGTTATGGGAGCGGAACGGTACGGAGTGCACCTGGATCAAACCCCTGGGAGTTGACAACATAGCTTCTGGAGGGGCCGAATCTATGACTTTCGAATTCATTGATACCACCCACAACGACACCTTGATGGTCATCTGCACGGAGCCGGCGCAGCCGGTCCCGAGCCTGAAACTCAGAGTCCAGCCATGGCTCAAATCGGCAATCGCCTGTATTTGCCTGACGCAGGGGCTGCGCTTCCTGAGTGCGCACGATCCGGTGGGTACGTTGGCCGGCCTGGCCCTTCTGCTACCCATTCCGAGCTGTCTCTATTTGGGCTGGCGCGATTACAACGGTCTCAAAAATGCCCTGGCCAGCGGGACTGCCGGCCGCACCAAAGAATTACGCAGGATCGTCCGTTAATCGGGACGACGGGCGCGCCGGCCGTGGCAATGCGCAGTGGGAGCGCGGCCGGCGCTTTGCAGCAGCACGCTCCTACCTGCCTCCACGCGTCCAAACCAGTTTCTCTTCCCTATATCCACACCTGTCCTGAACTAACCCCGAACTAACCCAACCTGTCCCGAAACTCATCCAACCCCTGGAAGCCCACGCCATTCTACGCGAAGATAGGGCCGCCAGGTCTCCGGCCGCGTGATTCGGTTCGCCCGCCCACTAACGCGCGCGGCTCAACATCAAATCGGAGCCGCAAGCGTGAGGGAGCGTACCTCGCGGTCGGGGAGCCAGCGCCCTGCCCTCTAAACTGAGAGTCCCGACCCATCTTCCCTGAAATAGACCGGATAGGAACGCTAACCAATCCAATCTGAATTTCCCGCGCGCCGGCGCCCGTCCTTCCGCCCCTTGCCACTCGCATTTGCCTCTAAGCTAAATGCAAGTCTTTTAAAGACAATGCGTTGCCACAGCCCCTGAGCTGCCCCTCAGCGCTACCCCCACAGCCCGCAAGAACCACGCGCCTGAAATATACTGTCCCGGTGCATAAGAAATATCCTGATCCCTAAGTTCTGTGACTAGACCTTTCTTAGTTTGGCGTCCAGTACGGCTGCCGAACTCGCGGTACTGTCAGAACTCCGGGCCACTCGGCATACTAAGAACCGGAGCAAATCTATGACTCACTACTACGCGCTGTTTTCGATCGTTTTCATGATGAGCTTCGTCGCTCTGTTCGATTCCAAGCACGTCGACGGAAAGAATTCGCGGTTCTGCAAACACGGACTGCTCAGTTTTGACGAGATCGAGCGGCTACGAAGCATAATGATGGCTTGCCAGGATTAATCTGGCGGATCAGTTATCGCGGCCATCCGGTGGCCGGGCCTCGAGGCGCCCGGCCAGCGTCCCTGACGCTTTTCCCTCCGCGTCCGGCGGTATTCTAAAAGGGAAATGCCCACCCGCGACTTCTCTTCTCTTTCGCGGCGCAGCCTTTTGGCCGGCGCAGCCCTGCTGGCTTCCGCGGCCGAGGGGCAGCGCCCGGCCACCAAGGTAGCGATCTTCTCCAAGCACTTGCAGTTTCTGCAAGGCGAAGCGCTGCCCCGCGGTGCCGCTGTGATCGGATTCGATGGCATCGACATCACCGTCCGGAAGGGCGGCCATGTGGAGCCTGAAAGGGTCCGCCAGGATCTGCCGGCGCTGGTCAAAACCATCCGTGCCCAGGGACTCGAAGTGCCCATGATCACTACCGATATCGTGGACGCCGACACCCCCTTCGCGGAAGACATGGTCGCCACCGCCGCCGGTCTCGGCATTCCCTACTACCGCTTCGGCGGCTTCAAATATACCGCCGAGCCTTACCCGCTCCAGCTCGCCGCCTTCCGGCCCCGCCTGGTCAAACTCGCGGCCCTGAATGCCCGGCACCGCGCCTGCGCCATGTACCACACCCACTCCGGCGCCGGCGTGGTGGGCGCCTCCATATGGGACCTGCACATCATCATGCAGGACATCGACCCGGCGCAGGTGGGCGTCAACTACGACGTCGCGCACGCCACCATCGAAGGCGGCCTGGGCGGCTGGATCAACAGCTTCAAAATCACCGGTCCGCATCTGCGCGGCATCGCCGTGAAGGATTTTGAATGGGCCAAGGATACCAAAGGCGCCTGGCAGCCGGAATGGAAGCCTCTGGGCACGGGCATGGTCCACATGGCCGAATTCCTGCAAATGGTGAAGGCCGCGGGTTTCCACGGACCGCTGCAGCAGCACTTCGAGTACGACCTGGGCGGCGCCAATAGCGGCAAGGCCAAGATCACCATGCCCCAAGCCCAGGTTTTCGCGGCCATGAAACGCGACCTCACCACCCTCCGCGGCCAACTTACCCAGGCCGGCCTATGAAGATGAGCCGCCGGGAGCTTCTGGCCATGCCCATGCTGCTCAAGGCGGCCAGTTCCACGGATGCCCAAATCGACGAAATCCAGATCGGCTTCGCGGACTATCTCTACCGCGCCCCTTACAAATTCGGCGGCAAGGAAGTGGACCGCGTCACCATGCTCAACGTCCACTGCCGCCTCCATTCCAAACAGGGCAAAGCGGCCACCGGATTCGCCGCCATGCCGCTGGGCAATGTCTGGTCGTTCCCGGCACCCGATATTCCCTACGACACCACCCTCGCGGCCATGAAATCGCTGGCCGCCAAAATCGCCCGCATCACCCAGGATTTCCGCGCTTACGCCCATCCCCTGGACGTCAACACCGCCCTGGAGCCGGAATACCTCAAGGCCGCGGCGGAAACTTCCCGCGAGCTGAACCTGCCGCGTCCCATCCCCAAGCTGTGTACATTGGTGACCGCCAGCCCGGTGGATGCTGCCGTGCACGATGCCTTCGGGCGCCTCCACGGCCGCAACAGCTTTGAAGTCTGCGGCAAGGATTTCGTAGCCTACGACCTGGCCCACTACCTGACCCCCGAATTCCGCGGCGAATTCCTTGACCGGTACATCCAGGCCACCTGCACCCCGCGCATCCGCATGTATCATTCGGTAGGCGCTTCCGACCCGCTCACGCCCGCCGAAGTGAAGAAGCACATCGGCGACGGCCTTCCTGAATCCCTGGAAGAGTGGATCCCCTATAGCGGCGTCACCGCCCTCAAGATCAAGCTCAATGGCAACGACCTGGCGTGGGATGTGGACCGCGTGGCCGCCATCGACCGCGTCACGGTGGCCGCCCAGGCCCGCCGCGGTTTGAAGGATTGGCTGTACTCGCTGGACTTCAACGAGCGTTGCCCCAACGTGCAATACCTGCTGGATTTCGACCGCCACCTGCGCGTCAAGGCGCCCACGGCGTTCGAGCGCGTGCAGTACGTCGAACAGCCCACCGCCCGCGACCTGGCCGCCAACCGCCAGAACACCATGTTCGAAGCGGCCAAACTGCGGCCAGTGGTGATCGACGAATCGCTCACCGGTCTGGACGCCCTTCTGCTGGCCCGCGAAATGGGCTACACCGGCGTCGCCCTCAAGGCCTGCAAAGGCCAGTCGCAGACGCTGCTGCTGGCCGCGGCCACTCAGAAATACAAGATGTTCCGCTGCGTGCAGGACCTCACCTGTCCGGGCGCCGCCCTGGTCCATTCGGTAGGCATCGCCGCCCACGTCCCCGGCGTTTCGTCGCTCGAAGCCAACGCCCGCGAATACGTGCCCGCCGCCAACCGCGGTTGGGAAAAGAAGTTCCCCGGCATCTTCGATGTCCGCGACGGCTTCCTGAAAACCACCCGCCTGGATGGGCCGGGGCTGTGTACGTCGTAGCGCTTGCGCCGCCTCCCGCCGCCCCTGTATAGTCGCTGGATATGCCAACCGTCCTGCGCCTTCTCGCCCCGTGGCTGCTTGTCTGCGCGGCCTTTGCGCAACAGTTCGACAAGCGCGAGGTGATGATCCCGACCCGCGACGGCATCAAACTCCACACCGTCCTCTTCACGCCGCGCAACGCCGCCGCATCGCTGCCGATCCTGCTGGAGCGCACTCCCTACGGCGCTCCTGACGCGGAGAAAACCCTGCTGGCCCGCTACCCGTACCTGGTTGCCGATGGCTATATCTTCGCCTTTCAGGACATCCGCGGCCGTTTCCAGTCCGAAGGCCGGTTCGTGATGCAGCGCCCGCCGCGCGATCCCAAAGACCCCAGAAGCATCGATGAAGGCACCGACGCCTACGACACCATCGAATGGATGATCCACAACGTGAGCGGCAACAACGGCCGCGTGGGCATCCTGGGGATCTCCTACGGCGGTTGGCTCACGACCATGGCGCTGCTGGAGCCGCACCCGGCTCTCAAGGCCGCATCCGAGCAGGCCTCGCCCGCCGACATGTTCCTGGGCGACGACTTCCATCACAACGGCGCTTTCCGCCTCAGCTACGGTTTCGAATACGCGGCCATGATGGAAACCGCTAAAGAGGCCAACACGCATTTCGAATTCGATCGCGCCGACACTTACCAGTGGTATCTGGACCTGGGCGCGCTTTCCAACGTCAACGCCAAATATCTTCACGGCAGCCTGCCCACATGGAACGACTTCGTGAACCACCCCAATTACGACGAGTTCTGGCAGAAGCAGGCCTTCCCGCGCTACATCCATTCGCCCAAGGTGCCTAACCTCAACGTGGGCGGCTGGTGGGACCAGGAGGATTTTTACGGCCCTCTCAAGATCTACGAGCTGTTCGAGAAGGACGATCCGCACCACCTGAACTACCTGGTGGCCGGCCCGTGGAACCATGGCGGCTGGGCCCGCACGGATGGCACCCGGCTGGGCCCAATCCCGCTCGACAGCAACACCAGCAAATATTTCAAGGCGCAGATCGAAGCTCCCTGGTTCGCCTACTGGCTGAAGGACAAGGGCGCCCGCGATTTCCCCGAAGCCATGGTCTTCCAGACCGGCTCCAACCGCTGGGAGAAGTACGACTCGTGGCCCCCGCGCTCGGCCCAGCCCTCCAACCTCTACTTCCACGCCAACGGCCGGCTTTCCTTCGACGCGCCAGCGGACGACGGCTCCGACAGCTATCTCTCCGACCCCGCGCATCCGGTGCCGTACCGCCATCGCCCCATCAGCCCGACCTACCCCGGCGGCGGCTGGCCGGCATGGCTGGTGGAAGATCAGCGCTTCGTCGAGAGCCGGCCGGACGTTATGTCGTGGCAGACCGAACCGCTGACCCAGGATGTCCACATCGCCGGTGATATCCTGGCCGATCTGTTCGCCGCCACCACCGGGTCCGATAGCGATTGGGTGGTGAAGCTGATTGACGTCTACCCGGAGTCGAACCCGGAGGACCCTTCGCTCGCCGGCTACGAGTTGATGGTGGCCGACGAAATCCTACGCGGCCGTTTCCGCGAGAGCTTCGAGCACCCCAAGCCCATCGTCCCCAACCAGGCGACCGCCTACCGGATCGACCTGCACACCAACGATCACGCCTTCCTCAAGGGCCATCGCATCATGGTGCAGGTGCAGAGCACCTGGTTTCCGCTGTACGACCGCAATCCGCAGAAGTACGTGGACAATATCTTTCTGGCCAAAGATTCGGATTACCAGAAGGCCGGGCAGACGGTGTACCGGTCGCGGCAATATCCCTCGCACGTGGTGCTGCCGATTGTGCATTGAATGGAAGGGCCAACGGCTGCGAAATCTGCTCCCTTCACCAGACCAGTCGCTTACGGTTCGTGGCTTTGATCAGAGCCGCGGGCGTCAGAAGCCGTGAAGAAATCGAAGCAGGGCAAGCCAGAGCGTGCCCCAATCTCGCAGGGCGCAAAACTTGCAGCGGTAGCGCATGCTTTAGCTTGCGCGCGTTAGATTATTTCACGGCTTTTGAGGAAGTCACCCGCAACCCATTGATAACAAACGAATCACGAGAAACTAAAAACGTGCCAGTTAGGTCGCAGAAGATGAGCGACTTCCTTCCCCGTATGGACCCGCGGCACGCGGGCCCTTTGCTTTTGAGGAACTCGCAACTTCAATCAACGTTTTCAGCAGCTTGCAAAACACCATGGGGCATTTTCAGAAGCTTCATCGGCTTTCGTCGAAGCGAGTTCCTCTCCGGTATGGCACCGCCCGGCACGCGGGCACACCGCTTCTCAGGGAGCGTCTGTCGCGACAACCGCACAACATCTCGCGATCGGAGACTTAGTGTCGTGTCCCGCTCACCGCTTGCTTACTTACGGGGCACCCCTCAGGGAGCGCTTGCCAATTCCTGGCCGGGACAGGACACTATAGGCAAGGAGGGCTTTCCACATGAATCGCCGGACCTTTGCCATGGGCGCCCTGACCGCTTTCAGCGCCAGCCGCGTCGCCGGTGCCAACGACCGCATCCGCATGGGCTGGATCGGCAGCGGGGGCCGCGGCCGCCAGGACCTCGCCACCTTCCTCAAACAACCGGACGCCGATCCCATTGCGATTTGCGACCTCTACGAACCCTTCCGTGACAAGGCCATCGAGATGGCCGGCGGCCGCCCCAAAGCCTTCGGCGATTTCCGCCCGCTCCTGGAGCAGAAAGACATCGACGCCGTGGTAGTGGCGGTCCCGGACCACTGGCACGCCCTGATCGCCATCGCCGCCTGCGAAGCCGGCAAGGACGTGTACTGCGAAAAGCCACTCTCGCTCACCGTCGCGGAGGGACGCCGCATGGTAGAGGCCGCGCGCCAGCACGGGCGTGTCTTCCAGACCGGCAGCCAGCAGCGCTCCGGCGCGCACTATGCGCAGGCCGTCAAACTGATCCGCGATGGCGGCATCGGCGAGGTGCACCGCATCCAGGCCGGCATGCAGCGCAATATTTTCCCCGGCCTCCAACCCACTGAAATGGCCTCCGGCATCCGGCCCGGCTTCAACTGGGAGATGTGGCTCGGTCCGGCGCCCGAGCGCCCTTTCGATCCCTTCCGCTGCATTTATAACTTCCGCTGGTTCTGGGATTACTCTGGCGGCCAGATGACTAACTGGGGCGCCCATCACCTGGATATCGCTCGCTGGATCGTAGGCGCCGATGCCCCCACCGAAGTGGCCGGCCTCGGCGGCCGGTACGCCCTCACCGACGGTGGCGAGACTCCCGATATCCAGGAGGTGACTTACCAGTTTCCCAAGGTCGTAGTTACCTGGACGGTAAGTGAAATCGCCGAAGGCAAGCCGGTGACGCTGGATATTTACGGCACCAAGGGCAAGCTGACCTTGCTGCGCAGCGGCTTCCAGGTGACCCCTGAAATGATTGGCCCGGGCAAGGACAAGGAGCAAGCCATGGAGCCGTTGCAGATCAAGGGAGGCGACCTGGACTCGGCCCACGCGCGCAATTTCCTGGACTGCGTGAAGAGCCGTCAGCGCCCCAATGCCGACGTGGAGGAGGGCCACCGCTCGGCGGTCATGTGCCACCTCGGCAATATTTCCACGCGCCTGGGCCGTTCGCTGCGCTGGGACGCCGCCGCCGAGAAGATTACCGGAGACGCCGAAGCCAACCGCTGGCTCTCGCGACCCTATCGCGCGCCCTGGAAGCTCACGTAGGTCTCAGACCGCGAAATTTGTTCCCATTAGCGGATCACTCGCTCCCGCTCGTGGCTTCGATCAGAGCCGCGACCGCCAGGGAGCGCTGTCGCGCAACCGCACAACAACTCGCGGTCAGAGACCTGGGGCCCGCCGCATCGCCGCGTCAGCGATTTGTGGTAGCTCTGCCAGTTCGCCCCGGCCGGTCAGACGCTCATAGAAGCGGGCATACCCGTCGATCATTCCGGCCAGCGCAAACTCCCGCATGACCCGCTCGCGGCCCTGGCGGCCGAAGCGGCGGCGCTCCTCCTCGTTCGAAAGCAGGCGGATCACCGCGTCACTCAATGCGCGCTCGTCGCCGGGAGGGACGAGGCAACCGGTGACTCCCTCCTCAACCGCCTCCGCCGTGCCGCCGGCCGATGTAGCCACCACCGGAAGGCCATAGGCCATCGCCTCCAGCACGGCATTCGGCAGGCCCTCCGATCTCGACGCATGCACATAGAGGTCGAGGCCCCGGTAGACCGCACCCACATCCTCGCGCTCGCCGAGCAGGCTGACGAACGGTTTGAGGCCGAGCCTGGCGATCAGCTCCGGTAACTCGAGGACTTCCAGTTCGCCACCACAGCAGACCAGGTGCGCGTTGGGCCGTGCCCGCAGCACCTTGCGGAACGCGCGCAGCAGCACATCGTGCGCTTTCAGCGCGCGGTAAGTGGCGACGTACCCCAGCAACATGGTCCCGGGGGCAAGCCCCAGCTCGTCGCGAACGCTGTTTGCCGGCTGCAGCCCCTCGGGAATCGCCACGCCATTATAAAGGACCGCGATTTTCGACCACGGCACCCGCTCCACGTTGAAGCACACCCAGGCCACCGCGTCGCAGCAGGCCGTGATCGCGTGAGTGCGGCAGTTCCGGTCGGTCTCCCATGCCTGCAACCGTGCCTGTGGGTCCCAATGCCGCACGTTCCCGCGGTTGGTGACAATCACCGGAACGCCCGCCTCGCTGGCGGCGCGCACATCCTGATCGCTCCTCCGGCAACTGAACGAGTGGAAAATATCGGCGTCAAGCTGGCGGAGCCGCTCCACCACTGCGGGAAGAGTCCGCTCCCTGAGTTTCAAGCGGGGCACCGCAATTCCGGCCTCGGTCAGCCGGTCGCCCACGGCGCCCCACGTGTCGGACCAGGTGACGATCGGTTCGAAACGGTTCGGGTCCAAGCCCAGCGCCAGGTGCATCACCTTCTTTTCCAGGCCGCCGTATTGAAGGATATTGAGGTGAAACACGATGCGGATCCGCCGGCCCGTGCGCCGCTGCGTCAGCCCGCTACTCTGCCCCGCCGGCGGACTCATCGAATCCGCCTCTCGCCATGTTTCGCGTCCATTCCGATCCGCGGCAGCCGCCACCACGGGTGCTCTCGGACGCAATCGCCGCCGATGGTGGTCAAAGCAGCCTTGAATCCGAGCGCGCCTAGAATGGCGCCGGAATCCGCCGGAAAATCTTCCGCCTTTCCGTTGGGATAGGCGAAGCAGCGCGGCCGCCGGCCGGTCCAGCGCTCCAGGTCGTCCGCACACCCGGCGATCTCGCCCGCCTGTTCGGCCGCCTGCAGCCGGCTCAGAATCCAGTGATGCCGGGTGTGCGCTCCCAAACCGATCATGCCGCCCACATCCAGCTCGCGCAAAGCGGCTTCGTCCATCACCCCGAAAACCGGGTCGGCCGCGCCTCCCTCCGGCACTTCCAGCAATTCGCAAAGCGCGTCGCACGCCGCGTCGATTTCCATCGGCGGCAATTGCTTCAGCGCGGCGCGCCAGCGGCTGGAGGCCGCCGCTCGCGGAATTCGTTCGCTCAGATCGTAGCAGGCGCCCTGCCATTCCACTTCGCGGCGGGCCGTCAGGCAGAGGGCCCGGTGCAGCCGCGCAAACCAGAACGTGCGGCGTGCTGCCACCGGCGCGGTGCACACAAACAGGGCCGCCGGCAGGCCCAGGCGGCGCAGCAGCGGAAACGCGATCTCGTGGTTGTTGCGGTAGCCGTCATCGAACGTCAGCACGGCCGCCGGAAACCGCAGCCGCCCTCGCCACAGCCGTTCCAGCGCCTCTTCCAGCGGCAGCACGTCGTAGCGGCGCCCAATCCGCTCTACCTGCCGGCGAAACACCGCCAGTGGCATAAAGCTCGGATAGTCTACCGGCAGCGGCTCCGGCGCCACTCCGTGATACGAGAAGATGGTCAATGCCGGCGTCTCCCCGCGGAAGCGGTAAAACATCCTCGTGGCCAATGTGGGATGACTGGACAATGTTTACCAGCCCGTGACTCAATAAAGACAGGGATGTCGAAGTAAGGGGCTGGACAAATCGTTTAGCTTATGTCATCTTCAAATGGATGCAAGCGCCCAACCGCGGTGGCTCCTCAGATCGCGAGAAGGATCTCGAACGGAGAGTCGAGTCTCTGGAGACGCAGTTGAAGTGCGCGCTGGCGGAGAACGAGCGCCTGCGAAAGGAACTGGAAGAAGCGCTCCGTGCCAACAAACGAAGTGCCGCGCCGTTTTCCAAGGGGGAACCCAAGAGTAACCCCAAGCCGCCAGGACGTAAGCCTGGGGCGGCATACGGAGCGCGAGCTACGCGACCCGTCCCCAAACGGGTGGATGAGCAAATCCACGTGCCACTTCCGCCGCGCTGCCAGCACTGTCAAGGTCCGATCATCCTGAAGAACACCCAACCTCAGTACCAAGAAGACATCGTGCGGATGACCATCGTCCGCCGCTTTGATGTGGAGGTGGGGACTTGTGCCTGCTGCGGACGGCAAGCGCAAGGCCGGCATCCGTTGCAGACCTCCGATTCGCTCCGCGTTGGGGAAGTGCAAGTCGGACCAGAGGCCTTGTCGATGGCGGCAGTGCTCAACAAAGAATTGGGGTTGTCGCACGAGCGGACGGCGCGGGTGCTGGAACTGGGCTATGGGTTGAAGTGGAGCCGGAGCGGGGTCTGCCGGGCTTTGGAGCGATTGGGGAATCTGGCGGCGCCTACTTACCAGCAACTGCGAAGCGCGCTGCGGCAAAGCCCGGTGGTGTGGCTGGACGACACGGGCTGGAGAGTGGGCGCACGTCCCCAGAATCTGCGGGTTTTGTTGAGCCAGCAGGTCACCGTTTACGTGATTGAACCGCATCGCGGATATGCGGAAGCGGCGGCGATTCTGGGAGAGGACTACGCCGGTTTCCTGGTGCATGACGGAGCGCGTTGTTTCTATGGTTTTGAGCAGGCGTTTCATCAGAGTTGCCTGGAACACCTGATCCGGCGGTGTCGCGAGATGATCCAGGTGGCTTCCGTAGCGGCCGCCCAATTCCCGATGGCAGTCAAAACGCTGCTGCAGGAGAGTCTCCGGTTGCGGGATCGCTACCAAGGGGGCGCGGTTTCTCGCCATGGTTTAGCGGTGGCCACCGGGCGGCTGGAAGCCCGGATGGACCGCTTATTGGATCAGCACTTTTCTTGCCCAGACAACCAACGGTTGGCCAAACACCTATGCCACGAGCAGCCGCACTTGTTCACCTTTCTGCGCTGTCCTGGCTTGCATGCCACCAACAACTTCGCCGAGCGGGCGATCCGGCTGATGGCGATGGCACGCAAGACCTGGGGTGGTAATCGGACGGAGAACGGAGCCCGCACACAGCAGATTCTGGCCAGCGTTTTGCGTACTTGCTGGCAGCAGGGAAAAGATGCTTTTGGTCAGTTGGTGAAGTTATTACGTTCCGCTTGTCCGATCTTGCTGGAGATCGTTCCCGCCGGGCCATCACCCTGACTTGCCCTAACAACCATTCGGCTCCCTCCACTCGCTTCGGCCCCGTCGCAACCGCAAAACTTCAAAATCAATCGAACGCGACCGTCCACGCCTACGCCAACGTGTGCCTCACCGCGTGGTAAACATTCTCGATGACTGCTCATCGGACCTGTTCGGGAGTATCTTAACAAGATACCGATGGCGGTTTGGAGGGACGCCCTGGTATGCTCAGGCTCGCCGATTCCAACAACGCCCATCTCATTATCCTGGGGCTGCGGCTCGACGATCTCACGCCGGAGGTTCTGGCCGGGTGCCGGCATTGCCCGACGGCGCCCTCCTTCGCCGCATTATTGGGGGCCCCGGTGGAGTTGGTTGCGGCGGTTGCTCCGGCTCTGGCTCCGGATTTCGCCGCCGCCGGTCCCCGCCTCCGCGCCGAATTGCCGGCCGATGGCGCCGCTCTGGTGATCCTGGTCCCCTACAAGCCGCCGCCCGGCAGCGCGATGCGTGGCGACGGATTCGTCGATTCGTTCCTGGCAAGCGCGACCCTGCTCCGCGCCATTGGCTTGTCCGCTGACGAGGTGCCTCTGGAAACCCTGTGCTACCGGGTGCTCTCGGCGGTCGCCCGCGGCGAAGCCTGCGTCGACCGCTTGCTGGTGCGCCAACTGCCCTACGATGCCGCCCCGCCCGTTCCGGCGGCTGTCTCCGATGCCCGGGCGGCCGTGATCATGCCTCACCGCGGCAACATCCGTCATCTGGAAACCGCGCTGCGATACCTCGGCAAGAGTGTGGGATGCCTATCAGCGTACGGGTCGGCCTGGATGTGGAGCGGCCCGCCGTGTACCAGGCGCTGGCCGGCATGCCCGCGGAATTTTATGCCGCGCGCCCCGCCGGCTGCGGTCCTTACGTCATCCGCCAGGCACTGATCAACCGCTCCCTGGAGACGGCGTTGGTGTGGCAGGATTCAGACGATATCCCGTGTGCCGACCGTTTCGTGACCCTCTGGTCGGAGATCGAGGCGTCCGGCTGCGACTTGGTGGGCAGCCACGAATTGCGGCTCAACGAGCTGTCCGAAAGGGTGGAAGCCCGCCGGTTTCCATTGGACGCCTCAGCCGCGCTCGAAAGCGGACCCGGCTATACCATGTCACCCGTAACCACCATGCTCCGCCGCAGCGCCTTCCATCGCGCCGGGGGCCTGTCCACCGACCAGCGAATCGCGAACGATACCCAGTTCCTGCTGCGGGCATTCTTTCACATGCGGTTTCGCAACGTGGACGCCTTCGTGTATATCCGGCGGCGGCACGCCGAATCGCTCACCGAATCCCCTGCCACCGGCCGGCGGGCTCCCTTGCGCCGGCAGTTGGGACGCGCCTGGTTCGCGGACTTCCGGGCGGTGCAGGCGGGCGCCTTGCGCCTGGAGGATTCGTCGTTGCGGCCGATTGCGGGCACTCGCCATTACCGTATCGAGCGCTTCCCCGCCGAAATCCCGGTGCTGCCGCGGGTTGGATGGCGGAGCCGTTTCGCTCGGCTGATGCGCGCTTCGCCCAGCCCGCTCGCCACCATCGTGGTTCCTGTCCTGGGCCAGCAAGATGCGTGGCTGGAGCAGTGCCTGGAGTCCGTACTGCACCAGACCGCCGCGGCAGAGGTGATCGCGGTAATTGCAGCGGCAACGCCGGCCTCGCATCTCGGCGTCATGCGGCGCCTGGCCGCGCGTTCTCCGGCCCTCCGAGCGATTCCCTGCGATCAGCCGGAGAGCCTTCCCGGCGCGATCAATACCGGAATCCGCGCCGCCTCCACCGGGCGCATCGGGTTTCTCGCCAGCGGCGGCTGGATCGAACCGGACACCGTCGCCCGTTGTCTGAGCCAATCGGCGGACATCGTATCCACCGGCAGCGCCGTGCACGATGCCACCGGAAACGTCTGCCTTGAGGCTGGCCGCGTTCCATCCCCGGCGGGCTACCAGGCATGCCCCACTTTGCCCGCTAAGGCCGGCTATCTGCAGCCCTTCTTTCTCGTTCGCCGCGAGAGGCTGCTCGAAGCCGGCGGGCTCGATGAAACCATCGGCGACCTGGAAATCGCCGGCTTCGACCTCATCTGGACCCTGCTCGAACTGGGCGCCAGCGTAGCCCTGGTCGAAGCGCCCTTGTACCACTTCCGCACCGAAGGCGAACGACCGAATCTCGCCGACCCGGCGATCTTGCGCAGACACCGCGCCCAATCCGCCAGGGCAGCGCGTCCGCCCTGTCGCGCGAATGCGTCCGGCGGCGAGCCAGTCTAGTGCCATGACCGCGAAATTTGTCCGAGCCGGTAGAGGCGTCGCACAACCCAATGCCTGCCACCACCGCCGTGGGGCATGCTTGAGCTTGCCCTGCTTCGATTTCTTCACAGCTTCTCAGCGAATCGTCCTGAGGAGCGTCCTGAGAACCGTCCTGATCCCCGTCAATTCCTCCGCCGCCCTTACCGATTACATCTCCCCCTCGCACCCAACCCGCGCGCGAAGCAGCGGGCAACCAAACCACGCTCTCGCTGAGCACCCATCCTCAATACGGCCAGAACCAATTGCGGATTTCCGGCATGTCGTCGCCGTGCTTCACGATGTATTGCTTGTGCTCGATCAGCTTGTCGCGAAGCAACTGTTTGAAATGCCCGGCCACGTCGCGCAGCGCGCGGAACGCGGTCCACCACGTCGCCTGCCAGGTGGAAACGGTCCAGGTCGTTCAGCACGGTCATATCGAAGGGCGTCGTGGTGGTGCCTTCCTCTTTGTAGCCGCGCACGTGCAGATTATCGTGGTTGGTGCGGCGGTAGGTGAGGCGGTGGATCAGCCACGGATAGCCGTGAAACGCGAAGACCACGGGCTTATCGGCGGTGAAAATGGAATCGAACTCGCGGTCGGAGAGGCCGTGCGGATGTTCGGTGGAGGGCTGCAGCGTCATCAGGTCCACCACGTTCACCACGCGGATTTTCAAATCCGGCAGGTTGCGCCGCAGCAGGTCCACCGCGGCCAGAGTTTCGAGCGTGGGCACATCGCCGCAGCAGGCCATGACCACGTCCGGCTCGACGCCCTGGTCGTTGCTGGCCCAATCCCAGATGCCGAGGCCTTCGGTGCAGTGGCGGATGGCCGATTCCATATCCAGCCACTGCGGCGCGGGCTGCTTGCCGGCGACGATCACGTTCACGTAGTTGCGGCTGCGCAGGCAGTGGTCTGCCACGGAAAGCAGGGTGTTGGCGTCGGGCGGAAGATACACCCGCACCACGTCGGCCTTCTTGTTCACCACGTGGTCGATGAAGCCGGGGTCCTGGTGGCTGAAGCCGTTGTGGTCCTGCCGCCACACGTGCGAAGTAAGCAGGTAATTCAGCGAAGCGATGGGCCGCCGCCACGGAATGTCGCGGGTGGTCTTCAGCCACTTGGCGTGCTGGTTGAACATGGAGTCGATGATGTGGATGAAGGCTTCGTAGCAGGAGAAGAAGCCGTGACGGCCGGTCAGCAGATAGCCCTCCAGCCAGCCCTGGCACATGTGCTCGCTCAGCACCTCCATCACGCGGCCGTCGGGCGCCATGTGGTCGTCGGTGGGCAGAATGGTTGCCGGTGGATACGCGGTCAGTCACCTCGAAAAGCGCGTCCAGCCGGTTGGAAGCGGTCTCGTCCGGCCCCATCACGCGGAAATTCGCGGTGCCCAGATTGAGCTTCATGACGTCCCGCAGGAAGCGGCCCAGCACGCGGGTGGCTTCGGCAATCGTGGCGCCCGGCTTGGGAACATTCACCGCGTAATGCGCGAAATCGGGCAGCACCAGGTCTTTCAGCAGCAGGCCGCCGTTGGCGTGCGGGTTGGCGCCCATGCGGCGCTCGCCGCGGGGCGGCAGATCCGCCAGTTCGGCGACCAGCTTGCCCTCGGAATCGAACAGCTCTTCCGGCCGGTAGCTCTTCATCCATTCTTCGAGTATCCGGATGTGCTCCGGCTTCGTCGCCATGTCGGCGACCGGCACCTGGTGCGCGCGCCACGTTCCTTCGACCGGCAAGCCATCCACTACTTTGGGACCGGTCCAGCCCTTGGGAGTGCGCAGCACCATCATCGGCCAAACGCCCGCCGCTCCTGGAAGCCGTGCGCGCGCGCTCCCTGCTGGATCGCGCGGATCTCCTCAATCGCCGTGTCCAGCGTCGCCGCCATGAGCTGGTGCATCGCTGCGGGATCATCGCCTTCCACGAAATAGGGTTTGTATCCGTAGCCTTCCAGCAAGTCCGCCAGTTCGTCATGGCCCATGCGCGCCAGCACCGTGGGTCCGGCGATCTTGTAGCCGTTCAGATGCAGAATCGGCAGCACGGCGCCGTCGCGCGCCGGGTTGAGGAACTTGTTGGAGTGCCAGCTGGTGGCCAACGGCCCGGTTTCGGCTTCGCCATCGCCCACCACGCAGCACACCAACAGGTCCGGGTTGTCGAATGCCGCGCCATAGGCATGTAGCAGGGAATATCCCAGTTCGCCGCCCTCGTGGATCGATCCCGGCGTTTCCGGCGCCACGTGGCTGGGAATGCCGCCCGGAAACGAAAACTGGGTGAACAGCCGTTTCATCCCCGCTTCGTTTTGCGGAATGTGCGGGTAAATCTCGCTGTAAGTGCCTTCCAGATAGGTATTCGCCACCATCCCCGGCCCGCCGTGGCCCGGCCCGGCCACATAGATCATGTTGAGATCGTATTTCCGGATCAGCCGGTTGCAGTGGACATAGACGAAGTTAAGTCCCGGCGTGGTGCCCCAGTGGCCCAACAGGCGCGGCTTGATATGTTCGAGGGTCAGCGGCTCTTTGAGCAGCGGATTGTCGTAGAGGTAGATCTGTCCGACCGACAGATAATTCGCGGCGCGCCAGTACGCATTCATCTTGCGCAGTTCCTCGGCGCTCAGCGTGGGGACCTCTTGAGCTTGCGTGGTCGTCGGGCTAGTGGTCATAAAAATTCCTTCCTCCATAATGCCAGAGTCGCAGGCGTGCCCGGTTCATCGAAACGTCACAGTGGTTCGCCACCTCCGGCGCCGGTTGACCGCTGGGCCAAAGGACCACTGTGTTACATCGTTGGCACATGTTTGTAATTTGTGATTTTTCGCCCTCTTGGCCTTTGCATCCCAGGCGCGCTCACGATATTTCTCCCCGCAAGAGGATCGTTCAGAGTCTCGCAATTCGGCTTGCGCCATGAGCGCTGCACGGCCGCACTTCTCGAAGTACAGCGGATGGAATGTGCCTCCTCAAAGTGCCGTAGGTTGCTCACGCACGAAGCGACGCCAGGCGGGACAGCACACCGGCGTAAGTACGGCGGCTCATTTCCACCCTCAGCCGTTGTTTCGAACACTCAGTTCCGCAGCCGCACGCATAAGCAAGCGCTAAGTTGGACGGCACACCAGGAGTAAGTGTTACTTCCACCCCCAGCCGCTGTTCCCGGCCGGCTTCTCGGCCCCTGAGAACCGGATGTACGGGCCGCGGCTGCCGTTCGGCAGAATCGTGGAGCTGTCGGTGCGTGCCTTCTGCAGCTGATGTTGGGTAAGTCCCCGTGCGCCCGTCAGGTCGGCCCCGCAAAGATCCGTCCCCAGCAGGTTGGCTCCGTCCATGCGGGCGCTGCGCAGCACGGCCTGCGAAAAATCGCTGCCGCTGAGAGACGCTTCGCGAAAATCCGCGCCGGTCAAATCGGCACTCACCAGTCGCACGGCTTCCAGGCAGGCGTTCTGGAACCGCGCGCTCAACAACTCCGCCCCGCATAAATCGCAACGGTTCAGGCGGCTGTACGAAAAGTTGACATCCTTGCCGGTCACACCCCCAAACCGGCACTGGCCGGCGCGCAGGCGCTGTAATTGCGCGCCATCCATCCGGGCGGCCGAAAAATCGCACCCCGCCAGCCGGGCATCGTGCAGTGAGGCGCCGGTGAACGTTGTCCCGGCAAGGTCCACGTGGGTCAAGGCGGCATTTTGAAAAGCCGCCTTCTCCAGACGCGCCTGCCGGAAGCTGCCGCCATCGATCCTGGCTTCAATAAAACAGGCCGATACCAGGTAGCTGCCCAGGAAATCCACATGATGAAACTGCGCACCGCTGAAGTCCACTCCGCTGAGCAGTGCTCCTCCGAAGTCCACCGCATTCAGTTCGGCCCCCGTGAGGTCGGCGCCGGAAAGGTCGGCCTCCACCAGCATCACCCCTTCGAAGTACGCCCGGGTGAGCCGGGCATTGCGCATTTCCACCTCGTTCAGGGTTACGTTCCGGAATCGGCCGCGGCGCCCGCGGACCGGGTCCAGCGTCCACTCGGCGTGCGCCGCGAGCATGTCCGCCAGCGGCTGGGCGTAAATCGTAACTTCAGCCGGAGTTACCGTATCAATCCCTCGCAACCCTTATCGGCCGGTGCGCGCCAGTTCTTAATCCCGAGGGGAATCTGCCCGCCCTGGGGCCAGTGCCGCGCGGACCACCCGTCGGTGAGTCGCCTTAGATTGGTTAACGCTGGTGAACCGGCCAGCCGCTTTACCGGCTACACCGGCGGCGCGAAGCGCCCGTCGATGGCCGTCCAGCCGCCATCGGCAAACAGCACCGTCCCCGTAACGTAGCTGCTCGCGTCAGAGGCCAGAAACACCACCGGCCCCGCCATTTCGTCGGCCCTGGCCCAACGGTTCAGCGCGTTCCGGGCGGAGTACGCCGAGTACCACTCCGGTTTGCTCTTGATGGGCGCGGTGAGCGGCGTCTCCACCACCCCCGGCGCGATGCAGTTCACGCGGACGCCCGCCGGTCCCAATTCCACGGCCAGCCCTCGCACCATCTGAATCAATCCCGCTTTGGTGGTGGCGTAAATCGATTGTCCCGGCTCCACCGTCACCGCCCGCATCGACGAAAACAGAATGATACTCCCGCCCCGCTGCGCCAGCATGTGCCGCCCCGCCGCCTGCAGCACGTGGAAACCGCCAGCCAGGTTCAGCCGCACCACCTTGTCGAAATCGGCGCTGGTGTAATCCAGCAGCCGCTTGCGAATGTTGACCGCCGGCGTAGAGACCACCGCGTGGATCTGCCCATGTTTCTCTTCCATGGCCCGAAAAGCTTCCCCGACCGCGGCCGCATCGGTAACATCCAGGGCGAAAGATTCCGCCTCCCCGCCGCTGGCGCAAATTCCGGCAGCAGCCGCCTCTGCGCCCGGGCCATTAATGTCCGCGCAGATCGTGAAGGCGCCCGCCGCGGCAAGTCCTTCGGCGGACGCCCGACCAATTCCGGAGGCCGCCCCAGCCACAAAGGCCACCCGGCCATCCAACCGGAATAACGAGCTAACTTGTGACATGCAGGGATTGTAGCGCACCCGGTCTACCGCGGCTTTGGCAATGATCCCTCATTGGCGGGCCGCTGAACGCCCAGGAAAGGCAACGTTTTCCTTGCGCCCATATTCCGGACATTACCCTACCAAACTAAGGAAAAAGATGTGGTCCCGGCAGTACGAATTGGCATTTATTCGCGGTTGTACTAAGGTGGTGTCGCGCAACCGCCAAAAACCCTTCGCGCGCGGCCCGGATTGCCCGCCCGCCGCCGCCCTCGCCAAACGCCAATCCTTCCCCGCAATCAATCACTTAGCAGCAGTCCGGCGGCTCGGCGAATGCGCCGCGGCGGTCCCCTTCACCCCTCCGCCTTAGTTCTAATTTGGTACAGGTGGACCATTACCTCAATAGCATCATTAGGACTTTTCCAACGATAGCAAACTCCTATAATGACTTCCAGAACGCAAATGAATACCGAGTCAAATCCGGAGTTACAAGATATGAACACTGTTGCCAACACTTCGCATGGGGACAACGGAGACTCCGCCGCCTGCAATGCACCGCAGGCTAAGCCGGCCGCATGCCCCACCAGGAAGAGAACCTCGCGACGGTCCCGGTCGCGCGGAGCGGAGATTGTGGAAGTAACTCTGATCCTGGCGCCGCTTCTCGGCATCACCTTCCTCCTGCTCGACATGTCCATGGCGATCTTTCTGCGCAGCACATTCCAGCATGCCGTGCGGGAGGGCGTCCGCTACGCCATCACCGGCCAGAACAGCCCGGGACCGTGCCAGGACGACTCGGTCAAAGCATTTGTCCAACAGAATGCCGTCGGCTTTCTCAGCAGCACCGCCGCGTACAGCACGCTCCATGTGCACTTCATCGACCCGGTCAATGGAACGGTGACCAACAACGCCGGCGGAAATATCGTCGAAGTTTCCGTCGAAGGTTATCAATTCAACCCCTGGGTGCCCTATCTGTCGCTCAAGAGTCCGGTCACCATCTGGGCGCGCGCTTACGACGTGATGGAACCCATCCCCTCTCCGTATCCGTGCATTACAAAGAGTGAGTAATGACCATGGCAACTCGCAAATTGAAATCCCGCTCCGGCGTCGCCATCGTAGAGTTCAGCATGTCGCTGCTGTTTCTTACGCCGCTGCTGCTGGGCGCCTTTGTTTTCGGATTCCGCCTGGTTTGCAGCATTCAAATGATGCAGATCACCCGCGACCTGGGCCACATGTACATTGAAGGCATCAACTTCAGAAACACCGGCCCCACTTCGAACGCCCAGACCTTGGCCAGCGGCTTCAACCTGACTTCCTCCGGAACCAGCGTCGTGATTCTGTCGCAGATCAAAGTGGAACAACAGTCGGATTGCGATGCCGCCAATATTGCCCCTGCCGGTAAGCCCTGCGCCAATCTGGGCCAGCCGGTGTTCATCGAGCAGTTGACCATCGGCAACACCGGCTCCGGGTCCAGCGCATTCGGCACCCCGCCCACCACCACGGTCAACGGAGTCACCAACGAAGTGACCTCCGTCAACCAGGCCAGCAGTCCCTCGGCGGTGGCCAAAGGATTCAATTCGGTGTTAGCGCTGAACGCCGGCGAGATCGCTTATGTCGCCGAGATGGTCAATCAAACACCGGCTTTGAATATCCCAGGGTTCTCGGGTGAGCCGCAGGTCTACGCCAGAACTATTTTCTAACTTGGAACAGGATAGCTTTATGAAATGCAATCGCCGGACAGCCAGGGGTCAGCGGGGTTTCGCGGCCCTTTACGTCCTTTTCGCCTCCATGGTGCTGATACCGGTAGCCGGTCTGGCCATCGATTTCAGCGTGCTTTACAACGTCAAGAGCCGTTTGCAGGCGGCCGTGGACGCGGCGGCCATCGACGCCGGTTACCTGATGCAGCGCAGTACCAACCTGAGCGATCCAACCGAGGTGGCTGCCATCCAGAGCACCAGCCAGCGCTATTTCAACGCCAATTTTCCGACCAATTACTGGGGATCTACGGCGGTGTCTTATAGCGCCACGCCCACCCAGAACGGCACTACCAAAGTGCGCACCCTCAACGTCCAGGCCTCCGAACTCGTGCCCATGTTGTTCATGCGTGTCATCGGCATCAACACCAGCACCGTCGCGGCTCAGGCCACCGTCTCGGTCCGCTACACCAACCTCATGATCGTGGTGGACCGCTCCGGATCGGTCTTGACGGAAGGGGCCAATACCACCATCGTCAGCGTTCTGACCCAGTTCGTCGCCAACTCCAGCACCTCCACGTTCGTCGATGGCCGCGACGTAGTCGGCATGGTGACCTTTGGCGGGGCCTGGAGGCTCGATTTCGCTCCCACTACCTCTTTTCAGAGCGGCTCGCCCAACATCGGAACCGCCATCAACAACATCGCCTGGGGCAACAATGGAACCAATACGGCGGACGGGCTGTACCAGGCGTGGTATCAGCTCCGCAAGCTGAATCAGCCCGGCGCTTTGAATGTGATCCTATTACTCACCGACGGGCGCCCCAGCGGATTTACGGGTAACTTCACGTCGACGGCCAACTGCCACACAGCCTACCCACATGGTGGCGTCGTGCAATCGTATGTGAACCTTGGAAGTAGTTATCCGTATTGGCCCCCGCCCACCACCGGCGCGGACGTGTTCGGGGTCATTTCGAGCACCTACCAGGGTTCCAGCGAAGTTAGTTACCTGGGCACCAACAGCACCGGCTGTAACTATGCCACCCAGGTGGACAACCCCGAGACGAACCTCCCCACCGACATCCCCTCATTCCCCAACCTGGCCGGCCCCATCGATAACGTGGATGGCACCATCCCCGCCTACACCGCGGCCGGCGTCTCCACCATCGCCGGTTACTATCCCATTTCCGGAAACAGCACCTTGGATCCGCAGTCGGTCCGCTTCGCCGCGTTTAACGTCGCCGACAATATCGCCAAGTTGATTCGCCAGGACACCGTGATCAATCCGGTGCTGTTCGTGATCGGCCTGACTTACCCCGACCAATCCACCGAACCCCTGGATTCCGATTGGCTGGCGCGCGTCGCCAACGACCCAACCTACACGATCCAGACCAGCGATCCGTATGCCGGCACCACCGCCGGTAACCCGGTCTACCAGTCCGGTCAAACCCAGGGCTGGTATTACCAAAGCAGCACGGCCGGATTGCAACAGGCATTCCAGAACGTTTCGTCGCAGATTATGCGGCTTTCGCAGTAATCCGGGCCGCCGGGATCTCCCCGCCGGCCGCTCATGCCAGCGCGGTTCGCGAAACCGGCTGCTTTTCGAGGTACGGCCGCAACTTCTCCAGGGCCGCCGCTGGCGTGATGCCGTACTTGGCCCGCAGCGCATCCACCTTGCCGTGCTCAATGAACCGGTCGGGCCATCCGATCCGCACCACCGGCGTCGTCAACCCCCGGTTGCTCAGCTCCTCCAGCACCGCGCTGCCGAACCCTCCGCTCAGGACGTGGTCCTCCAAAGTGAGGATCACCTCCACGCTGCGGGCGTAAAACTCCAGCATCTCCCCGTCCACCGGCTTGGCGAAACGGGCGTTGATCACCGCCGCCGAAATTCCCTGGCTCTCCAGCTTGCGGGCGATGTCCCGGGCCATCGGCACTAACGCCCCCAGAGCGAAAATTGCCACGCGGTCGTTTTCCCCGTGTTCCAGCAGCTCCGCTTTCCCCACCGCAATGACCCTGGGCACGTCTTTCACGGGAGTGCCGGGCCCCACCCCGCGCGGATAGCGAATGGCGATCGGGCCATCCCATTTCATGGCCGTGAACAGCATATCGGCCAGTTCATCCTCGTCTTTCGGCACCATGTGTACCAGGTTGGGGATGCCGCGCAGGTAGCTGATGTCGAAGAGGCCGTGGTGGGTCGGGCCATCGTCCGCCGAGAGGCCCCCGCGGTCCATGCAAAACACCACCGGCAGATTTTGCAGGCACACGTCGTGTACCACCGGATCGAAGGCGCGCTGCAGGAAAGTCGAGTAGATCGCGCAGAACGGTTTAAATCCGCGCGCCGCCAGCCCCGCCGCGAAGATCACGGCGTGCTCCTCGGCAATGCCCACATCGAAGTATTTGTCGCGGTGGCAGGCCTGGAAACGGTCCAGGCAGGTGCCGTTCGGCATGGCGGCGGTGATGGCCACAATCTTGGGATTGAAATCCGCCAGCTTCACCAGCGTATCGGCGAATACTTCCGAGTAAGTGCGCTGGCTCAGCGGCTTGGTCTCGCCGGTTTCCGGATCGTAGGGACCCAGGCCGTGAAACTTCTTCTGCTTGCGGATGGCCGGCTCGAAGCCGCGGCCCTTCTGCGTGAGTACGTGCAACAGCACCGGCCGGTCCTGCTTCTTGAGAAACTCGAAGGTCTTGATCAGCGTGCCGATGTCGTGCCCGCCGATGGGGCCGTAATAGCGCAGCCCCAGCTCTTCGAAAATCACGCTGGGCAGCAGCATGCCCTTGGCGGCTTCTTCGGCCCGGCGGGCCATGCGCAACGCTACCGCGCCGCCCACTTTCTCCACCAGCTTTCCAGTGCGGTCGTGCAGGCCGGCATACGCCGGGCTGGTGACGATGCGGTTCAGATAGCTGGCGATGGCGCCCACATTCTTATCGATGGACCACTCGTTATCGTTGAGCACCACCATCAGCCGCTTGGTGTGGTGAGCGATGTTATTGAGCGCTTCGTAAGTAACCCCGCAGGTGAAGGCGGCGTCCCCGGCCAGGGCGATCACATGCTCCTTGCCGCCGCTCTTGTCGCGCGCTACCGCCATCCCCAGGGCAGCCGAGAGCGCAGTCCCCGCGTGCCCCGCGCCATAAGCGTCATGCGGGCTCTCGGTGCGCAGCATAAACCCGTTCAGGCCGCCCGGCGTGCGGATGCTAGGAAAGCGTTCGCGGCGCCCGGTGAGCAACTTATGCACGTAAGCCTGGTGGCTGACGTCGAAGACGAATTGGTCCGCCGGCGTCTGGAAGACATAGTGCAGCGCAATCGTCAGCTCCACCACTCCCAGGTTGGGTCCCAGGTGGCCTCCGTTGTTGGAGAGCACGGTGACCAGCTCTTCGCGAATCTCCGCCGCCAGCAGTTCCAGATCGGCAATCGAGAGTTGCTTGACCTGCTCGGGAGAATCGATGCCATCCAATATGCGCGCCATAGATGATTGCGGCGCGATGGGTCGCCGCAGCCTGTCCTCCTGTGACCTCTCATTGTAAACGGAATGTAGCCGTGCCCGGAAGCCTGGTCGCCCGCCGGGCCGGCCGGTACGGCGCGGCGCACGCCACCCACCGCCACTTCGCAGCCCGTTCGCCAATCCTTCTTCCCGCGCTCCGCGGCAGCCGCCGTGGCCGCCCATCTCTCCGGAAATTCCGCTCCTCTGCCACCTTTCCTTATCTTGAGTCTTCTCCGCGTTCCTCCGCGTCTCCGCACCCAGGGTGCCCCCCGCGTCGAATGGGCCCCCCTCGCCCACCTCTGGCCTCTCGCGAGTTTGCTGGCCCCAGGAACATCGACATCAGTCGATGCCCGCGTTCTCCGGAAACTCCGCTCCTCTGCCACATTTCCTTATCTTGAGTCTTCTCCGCGGTTCCTCCGCGTCTCCACGCCCAGGGTGCCCACCGCGTCGAATGAGACCCTCGCCCACCTCTGGCCTCTCGCGAGTTTGCTCGCCCAGGAACATCGACATCAGTCGATGCCCGCGTTCTCCGGAAACTCTGCTTCTCTGTCACATTTCCTTATCTTGAGTCTTCTCCGTGGTTCCTCCGCGTCTCCGCGCCCAGGGCACCCCCCGCGTCGAATAGGCCCCTCGCCGGCCTCTGTCCTCTCGGGAGTTTGCTCGCCCCAGGGAACATCGATATCAGTCGATGCCCGCGCTCCGCCGCAGCCGCCGTCACCTCCCTCTGGGGTACCTACCTGAGACGGGCTAGCAGTCCGCGTACCTCTACGCACTGAATCCCCGAATCCTTCGTTGTATGATCGTCTTAGCGGGGTTTATGAATTCCATTGGCGATACTTTGCGCGCCGAAAGAGTACGCCGCCATCTCGACATTCAGGACATCGCGCGGGAGCTGAAGATTTCCGCCAGGTTCCTGGACGCCATTGAGAAAGAGCAATTCGACAAGTTGCCCGCCCCGGTCTTCGCCCGGAGCTTCGTCCGCCAGTATGCCCGCTATCTGGGGCTGCACGAAGAAGATCTCGCGGACGCCCTGCAACAGACCCTGGAGCCGTCCCCTTCCTTCACCGAACACGCTGCCGAGAAGCTCGATGCCCCGGCAATCCAGGTAGACCGGATGGCCGAATGGGAGAGCGTGGGCGAGCGCCGGGCCTGGTCGTCCTCGCTCCCGGCTCTGGCCCTGGTGGTGGTCGTCATGCTGGCCTGTTCGGGCATATACGCCTGGTGGCAGCGTAGCCGGCACACGGCTTCGGCGCACGAACAGAGTGTGGCAACCGGCCAGCAGGCATCGGTTGCGCCGGCCCCACTGGCCGCGCGGCCCGCCCCGCCGCCGGTTACGGCCGAGCATGGCGTGGTGCCACCGGTACCCGCCGGGCAGGCCACCGGAAAGCCCCCCGCCGCCAATCCACCGTCGGAAGCGGCCAAGCCCGCCGGCACTACTGCGGCTGAAGCGCCCGCGGCCACTCCCGGACCGGTCCACGTGCAGGTGACCGCCTCCGCGCTGGTCTGGGTCTCCGCCAAAGCCGACGACAAAACTGCCTTCACCGGAACGCTGGAACCCAGCCAAAGCCGAACCGTCGACGCCCAAAATACGGTGGTGCTGCGCTTGGGAAATGCGGGTGGCGCGGAGATCATGCTCAACGGCAAGTCCATCGGGCCAGTGGGTCCCAGCGGACAGCCGCGCACCATTCAGCTTACTTCCGGCGGCTTCCAGATCGTGGCGGCGCCGCCTAAGCCGCCCGACTTGCTCGATCCGCTGCGCTGACGCGCCGATCGCGTCCGCCTCCGCTCCAGCATCAGCAACTCGCGGCGGCGGCGGCTTTTCACGTGCTCATCCACCTTGCGCCAGAACTTGCGGAAGTAGCTGACCGCCGAGAGCATCGCGAACAGGATCACCCCCCACATCAAAATGATGCCCGGCACGCGAAACTGGGGATGACGTCCGCTCAGCAGCAGGCAGGAGATAGCGGCCACCTGCGAAACCATCTTCGTCTTGCCCAGGTCGCTGGCCTTGATGGTGTAGCCCTCCGCCGCGGCGATGCTGCGCAGGCCGGAAACGGCGAACTCGCGCCCCACCACCAGGATGGCCATCCACCCAGGCAGCAGGCGGACCTGCACCAGGGCGATCAGCGCGGCCGAAACCAGCAGCTTATCGGCGATCGGGTCGAGCAAGGTGCCAATGGTGGTCACCTGCCGCCAGCGCCGCGCCAGATATCCATCCAGCAGATCGGTGGCGGCCGCCGAAAGGAAAATAGCCAGCGCCAGCCATTCGTTGGTCACATCGAGTGTGCCTAGCCGGAAGCCGACATTCTCCTGTACCAGCGCCGCTACCAGTAGCGGCACGAAGAAGATGCGGAGAATCGTCAGCGAATTCGGCAGGTTCATCGCTTCAGACTATTTTAGCGCCAGGAAACCGTAAAGGCGTCCCACTTGCGCGCGCAACGGTACCGCGGGGACCATGGCTCCCCGCCTTATAGCGCCCCGCTCCGGCGTCCGCCGCCTGGCTGTCTGGAAATTGCCGCGCTCGATCCCGCCCGTCGCCACTCCGCTTGACCCCGGCCGAAGCCCCGCCATTCCCGCCGCCCAACCGGCAAATCCCGGCAGCGTCCGTTGAATTTTCTGCGGGGCCGCTTCGGATTTGCGTAACCCCGTGGGCAATGCTCTCCGCCATTTTGGCCAAATCCCTTGAATCGCGATTTCTCCCGTCGTGCGGATATCGCCAAGCGGCGTGATAGGGTAAGCCTCGGGACAGATCCGCAGTCTTTGTAATTCCCACCATACCCCCTCTCGCTTTGCGTTCTTTGCGGCTTGGCGGCTTGCCGAGAGATCTGCGAAGGCCGCGTCCACATGCCTCGCCAGTCTGAGGTCGAAGACCTCGCCAGATGACATCGCCTGTGAAATTGCGTCTTATGTTAAGCTCTTGGGCGATGTGGAGAGAGGCTTCCGCGGCGGCGGCGGTCACGATGTTATTTGGGGGCGCAGACAGTGGCTCCTATGAAGGCAGGGCTGGTTTTGTATGTCGAGGGCCAAGCCTCGATCGATGACCGGCCGATCGAAACGTCCCTGGGCCTCTTCCTGGCGGTGAATGAGAAAGCCGTGTTGCGCACTGGCGCCGGCCGCGCCGAGGTGCTGCTGGGCCCGTGCGCGGCGGTGTGGGTGGGCGAGAACAGTTCTTTGCGTATGATCTCCAGCGTGCTCACCGACACGCGGATCGAGGTGCTGACGGGATCGGTGGTGGTGGGTTCCGGGTCGCCGGCCAAAGGCGCCAGACTGACTGTGCTGCTCCAAAAGGCGGCGACCTCGATTGGCCGGAGAGGCGCGTATCGTTTTGATACGGAGCCGCCGCAAGTCAGGGTCATATCGGGCAGAGTCGCGGTCCGGCGGGACAACCGGCGCGTTTGGGTGGCGGCCGGAGGACTGTTCCGGCTCGACACCCAGGCACCCGTTCGGAAGTTCGACACCCGGGAAGTCGACCCGCTGGATGATTGGAGCAAAGGCCGGGCGGCTTCTCTGGCGCGCTCTTTCGGCAGGCAGGTTGGGAACGCGCCAGAGCCGCAGCCTGGCGGGCCCACCCGCTTGATTGGCGCCCGCGGCGTTGCCGATCGCCGCGCAATCGGTAAGTCCATTCCGCCGTTGCCGGACTCTGACTCGGGGTGTGTCGTCGCACCCTGGTAAGCGGGATCTTATGCTTTTCCTGGGAGTTCGGCAGGTTCATCGCCCAGGCCATTTTAGCGCCAGGATACCTTAACTAATCGGCGTTCATCGGCGTTCATCAGCGGCCACTCTCCTCGGTGGCGCCGCGGGCAAGACTCTCTCAAGCGAAAGCTCGCATATCGGCCGCGGATAACCGCCGATGAACGCTGATAAAACGTGGCCGCCTCCGCCTTATGCCCCGCTCCGGCTTCCGCAGCCCGCCCGCTTGACCCACGCCGAAGCGGCCGCCGTTCCCACCGCCCCAGCCGGCAGATTCCGGTAGTGGGTCAGTTGAATTTCTCTACGGCGCCGCTTCGGATTCGCGGCCATACTCCAAGGCCGCCCATAATAACGGGGAGACAAGGATCAGCGGTACGTGTCCGGTAACCGCATTTTTTTAAGACGTTATTGGAAACGTCACTGTCTCAGGGCGCCGAAAATCCGTCCGGAAGGCGCCCGCGTCCTCCAGTTTGTCGTCCGCGGGTCTCTCAATTCGCCGTGGGCGCCTTGGAAACGGGATCGACCACTATCGTGTCCACCGTGATCTTGCGCGCTTCGAGCTTCAGCTCGAGCTTTTCGACGGCATCGAAAATCGTTCCCCCGGGAACGTCGGGGATCCTCCAGGTCTCGATGCTGACGGAATACTTCCCCGCCAACCCAGTCTCGTCAGCCATCAGTTCGGCGATGGCCTCTGCGCGCCATCAATCACGAATGTGCTGATCTGCCCTTTTGTCTTCTTTAGATTGAGATGGAGCTCCCGGAAGAAAGTCAAAAACGAGGCGCCCGTAGGGTCATAGTTCGGCGGATACGAGTCCACCCGGCGTTGCTTATAGTCGTACGCCCCATTCAACCCCGTTTGATCTAGCACCGGAGACTCCAGCACACTGGAAAGCTCCGCCGCCAACTCCGGCATCGTAGCACCGCGGAGTTCCCACTGGCCTCCACGTCGAAAGACGGACCTCGAACCCGCTGTGCCCGCTGAATATGGATCGATCGACGACGGTTGAAATGCCGGAGTCCTCCCGCCTCTTTCCAATAGATACACATTCCCGGTCGAATTCTCGTAGTGAAACCGCAGTTGAAACCGGCGTAGCAGGAGTGTTTGCAACATTTGTCGCAGACGAGCATCACCCAGAAAGGGCACGCTGCGAAGATCTCTAATGCTCTTTTGCACTGCCTGCGGCGGCACAGCCACCATATCGTATTTGGTATTCTGCATCCAGTCGGTCCCCCCGGAGATTCGGAAGGGGTGAAAGGCGAGATGAATGAGACCCTCGAGCTCGTAGCCGAAGATTTCAATTCTTCCGCCCGGATACACCTGAACGAAGACCTTAACCTGCCCGCTTGTATCGGTGGGTTTGACGCTGGCAACCTCGAACGCGAGTTGAGCCACCGCGGTCCCGCCCGCTGTGGGGGAGGAGTTCTGCGCCCTTGGCGGGGCGGGTTCTGGCTGGTCATTAGAAAGGAGACAGATGGAAAGTCCTGCCATCACCAGGATGGCGCTAATGCTGTGCCGCACTGCCTCATGAGGGATTGTACTCATATTCGGCCCTCTTCGGCCCTGAATGGTGGGAACCGGAACCGCACTTCGGTATCGGATCGGGCAATGTGCCAATAGTGGTTACCTGCCGCCAGCGCCGCGCCAGATAACCCTCCAGCAGATCGGTGGCGGCCGCCGAAAGGAAAATAGACAGCGCCAGCCATTCGTTGGTCATATCCGCTATGCCCAGCCGGAAACCGACATTCTCCTGCACCAGCGCCGCTTCCAGAAGCACGAAGAAGATGCCGGGAATCGTCAGCGAATTCGGCAGATTCATCGCTCACATCATTTTAGCGCCAGGATACCTTGACTAATCAGCGTTCATCGGCGTTCATCAGCGGCCACTATTCTCGGTGCCGCCGCGGGCAAGACTTTCTCAAGCGAAAGCTCGCATATCGGCCGCTGATGAACGCCGATGGACGCTGATAAAGCGTGGCCGCCTCCACCGCGGCGGGAAATCGGAAACTGCACTGTCTCAGGGCGCCAAAAATCAGTCGGAAGGCGCTCGCATTCTCCAGCATGTCCTCTCCGGAAACTCCGCTCCCTCTGCGACCCTTCCTTCCCTTGGTTCTTCTCCGCGCTTGCTCCGCCCCTCCGCGTCTCTCCGGAAACTCCGCTCCCTCTGCGACCTGTCCTTACCTTGGGTCTTCTCCGCGTTTGCTCCGCGTCTCCGGGCCCAGAGGGCACCCCCCGCGTCGAATGGGCCCCGCCGCTGGCCTGTAGGGAGTTTCCTCGCCCCAGAAACATCGATAGCCGTCGATGCATGTCCTCCGCGGGGTCTCTTAATTCGCCGTGGGCACCTTGGAAACATGATTGACGACGATCGTGTCCACCGTGATCTTGCGCGCTTCGAGGTTCAGCCCGAGCTTTTCGACGGCATCGAAAATGGTCCCCCCGGGAACGTCCGGGTTCTTCCAGGTCTCGATGCTGACGGAATACTTCCCCGTCAATCCGGTCTCGTCCACTACAGGGGCTTCGGTGAATAGGCCCAGGCTGGCTGCCAATCCTTCGGTGGTGGTGGAAGGCGTCCTTAACCTGCGGAACCCGGTGAGCGGTGTGCCCTCCTGCCGCATCTCCTCCATGCGCTTCCCGTTGGCCGCCGAACGTACCTGGCGCTGCTCCGGGGTGAGCGGCGTCTCGGCGGGTTTCAGCTTCGGCCCGCCCTTCCCGATTACCAATGCAAAGCCTTGTTCCGTTTGCGTGCCGCGATGGACCTTGAGCCCGAAGCGCTCTTCCAGCAGCCATTGCAGCATCCCATTCAACTGCTCTTTCTGCGTTCCCCCCGGCACCTTCGCTTCGATATCGAAGCCCTGATCGGCCATCCACGACGGGCCGTAGACCTCTTTGGCGCGCACGCCATAAGCCGCCGCGATCAGGTCGAGCATCGCCCAGTTATCCAGCCGGATGCGGCCCGGGTCCTCCATGGGAATCGCGCCAGGCTGCCGGTTCGCCCGCATCATCATACGCATCATCGGAACCAGGCGGCCGCCCCCCTCATCATTCGCCGCCGGCTTCACGGATGCCACTTCGAACTGTGGCCTGGCGGGCATGGTCTGCCCATGCAAGCCTCCGCAAATCAAGGCCATTGCCGTGCATACGCCATATCGCATCGTCAACCCCTCCTTGCAGGCGCGGTCCGCTACAAAGCGTAGCGGAACTTCCGCCGCCCGTCAATCGGGAACTCCCCGCTTGCATCCGCGCGCGAAACCACTCCCTGAGAAGCGAAGCGCTCGCGTGCCGCGACTCCATACGGGAGAGGAACTCAGCGCTCATTGCGGATGTTTATGGCAGACTGATACGAGCACAGGTGGTGGAAGTAGGCCGACTTGTCAGTGGTGCTGTCAAACCCGTTGAGAAGGGTGGTCCCAAGTTCCGTGCGCCTATAGTGGTTACAACCTGAGGCAGCACCCCAGGTTGATTCCCTTCAAAAGAGTACCTTGATTGCCCGACTTGGCCTCTACCTGAGCCGAAAGGATTAACAGGCGTGTCCCAGCAAGAGAAGCATTCCCAACCGCTCGTCGAGGAGAAGATGGCGGCGGGCAAAGGCAAGCGGGGCCGAAAAAGGAAAGGGATGTGCTTGGACGATCGACCCATACTGGAAGCAAACGCAGCAGGTATTGATATCGGTGCGAGGGAAATCTTTGTAGCGGTGCCACCGGACCGGGACGAGAAACCGGTGCGGGTATTCTCAACCTTCAGCGAAGATTTGGAAAAGATGGCGCAGTGGCTGGTGAGTTGTGGGATCACCACGGTGGCGATGGAATCCACTGGGGTAGCTATTTGAGGAATTTGGTCGGGCCGCCGAGATTTGAACTCGGGACCTCTTGCACCCCAAATTCCGGGTCGCCTTCCATAGGATACACGGATTCGCGGGTTTTGTTTGGTTTACATGGATTCGGGGCGTCTGCTTCCGCTCACCGCAGATGGCCGGAGAATCACTTAAGAGCACACTTCTGCGCACAGTTTTCAGGCCTTTCCGGAACACTTGCGCGGCGGTTGCTTTTTCACCCAAACCGGAATGCTGGATTCAGATTTTCCTTGATCCGATCCGGGCGTAGGAGGGAGGACAGCCGTCAGCCCCTTAGCTGCGCTCCTTTTGGGGGCACACCATCAGTGGTCAACAGCGCCGGCCCGCCGCAACAGTTGCATCACATCTTCATGGTGGCCCTGAGAGGCCAGCTTCAAGGCGGTGAAACCGGGACCTCCTTTTGCGTTCACATCGGCGCTCGCGCCGAGCAGTGCGCTCACAATGGCGGCGTGGCCTCCAGTTGCCGCCAGCATTAAGGCGGTAGTACCGTCGCCCGCCTTGGCGTTCACGTCCGCCTTGGCGCTGAGCAACGCCCGTACTATATTCTCGTTGCCCTTCATCGCGGCCAACATCAGGGGGGTTGGGCCGCCGCTGGGTTTGCCGTTAACGTCGGCCTTCGCGTCCAGTAGGGCTCGCACCATATCCACCTGCCCATTTTGCGACGCCAGCATCAATGCGGTGAAACTGTCGTTTGCAGCGTTGATGTCAACTCTCCTGGCTATTAGGGCCTTAACGCGCTGAAGATCGTTTTGGCTGACCGCGTTGACTATCGGGTTCCTAAAGAATTCATACACCGGGACGGATTCTGATGCTCCGCTCAGTCGTATTTCAAATCCAAACAGCCCGATGCCCTTCGTGTGGTCTCGGTAAAGATAGACTGCCGGCGTAAGCCGAGGCTGGAGGACGGCATTGCCAAAGCGAAATTGGAAATCCAGACTGCTGAAGGTATACTCCGTCCACTCCTTCCTTATATGCTCGATTCCGGGCACCCGAGTGTTGCCTGCAGTTGGATAGGGAACCATGTCTCCGAACCCGCTCGTTATTGTGACAATATCGGAATCGGCGGACTCGCTGTACTTGACTGTAAGAAATCGCCTCGCGGCTTTGCGAGCCTGCACGGCAAACTTTCCGTCGGGGTGTTCTCGCAGATACCGGATAAAGCCATCAGCTGTATCGGCTCGTTCCGCCTCACGCCAGTCTGCCTCGTCCGGGTCCATGATCAAACGCGCGACGCTCGGGGGAAGGCCCTGGGGAAGGCCCCAATGCCAAATAGACCCAGCTCCGGCTACCAAACCCACCAGCAACAGACCACCAAGCACTACGGGCCTCATCATTTCTTCTCCATGTCAAGTCAGGCGGGGCTGCCGCCCCGGACAGCGAATTACACCAGATTGGAGCGGCATTTGTCGCAAAGAAACCCTTTTCCTTGCACCTTTGTCAGAAAGTTGAAATTGTGAAACGTCGCGTTGCACCCGTCGCACCGGTTCAACGCCGTGAGGGCATCCTCCACTACGTCGCTTTCGACTTCTTGTCTAAGAAGCCTCCTAGATAGCCCGGCACATGCCAATAGGATCACTGTTATTAGAAAGGGCGTCGGATTGACCGGATTTAGCATCCTTGCCGCATAGTTGCCGGTCTCATACCCCAGCCAAGGGCGAAAGAAGGAGGCCATTCCGTTCAGTCTAGCTCCCTCAAAGATGCCCCATTGAAAGTAACGCCATGTGAAACCTCCTGACTCCGGTTCCATGTCGTCTGAATATATGCGAACCGGCCCATGAAAGACCGTTACGCCATCCGCTTTCGTCGTGTAACCGGGCTGCGGCATGACCACAGTCGCGATTAATGTTATGACCGGCACAGCGAGAGCAAAAACAAGGAGAATCACCGGCAATTTGCTCGTTCGTGCTTGAACTGGCTCGGCGACTACCGTCATTAAGGATGCGATCCTCCTTTTTAGCAAGTAATCTTACTGAGGTCACCAGGTAAACCTCTGCCCGGATGGTGTCAATACTGTTCCGCTTCCCGACACGTACTTGTAACCCAAAGTAGTCACTTGGAGTATCAGCGGATTAGATCCCTGGGTGTCAATCTGGAATGATTTTGATTTTGTCGCTGCGTCGATTTTCGCAAGACTAGCTGTGGCCCGGAACGTCGCTGGCCCGAACAGAACGCCGCCACTGAACACGTCCGCACCATCCGGATATTGAACGTTCGCGTTAAAATCAGCGACCTTCACGCGGCTACCGGACGTAGGCAAGCAAATGTGCCCGGTGAACTGATGATTTACGCCGGGCAGAAACATAACACCCATACTAAAGCCGGGACTACCTCTGTAGCCACGGCCAATGTCGATGCGACCCTGGATGTCGATAGGCGAACAGTCGCTTGATTTGCCACTGATCGTTACCGCGCCGCTGCCGGTGGTCTTTGGACTGAGGACGAGCGTCGAAATCTCAGTCACCTTTTCGGAGGGGTTAGCACGGGTGTGGCTCTCATGCTGGACAAATCTCCGAAAATCTGATAGAACAAGCTGTCGAAGGCTGTCCAAAACGAGGAGTGATGCGATGCCCAAGATGGTGATTGAAGTTCCGGATCAGTTTGTGGAAGTGGGAAAGGCGATGGCCGAACACCTGGCTATGCTGCAGCGAACTGTAGATCGGCTGGGTGGGGGGAAGGCGGTGGATTATGCAGCGGTGGAAGCGGCGATAGCGGAAGGGGCTTCCAGGACAGAATTGGCGGCCCACGGAGCAATCTTGAAGAGTCTAGACATCGATGTTCCGGCAGTGGTGATCGGCGGGGTTCGGTACACGCGAGTGGGACGGTGTGAGGGGGCCTATCACACGATGGTGGGTTCGGTATCGGTGGAGCGATCGTTGTACCGGCAATCGGGAGAGCGCGGTGGACAGCCTGGGGGCAGGGTGGTGGACGCGGTTAGCTTGCGCGCGGGAGTGGTGGGGGACGGGTGGTTGCCGCAGACCGCGCGGGCGATGAGCTTTGCCGTACAGCAAGGCACCTCGCGGGAAGCGGAGAAGACGGCGCAAGAGTTTAAACGGCTGCCATATTCACGAGCCAGCTTCGAGCGAGTGGCGCACGTGGTGGGCGCACTGGCGGTAGCGGATCACCAAGATATCGAGGACGCTTTGATCGATGCCCTGGAAGTGCCGGCGGAGGCATACTCGGTGAGTGTGTCGCTAGACCGGGTCAGTGTGCCGATGGAAGAACCGCGGCCGCGACCCGTAGGGCGGCCCAAAAAGGGAGCGGCTAAGAGGCCGGTGGAACGCAATTTCCGAATGGCCTATTGCGGCACGGTGACGCTGCATGACAAGACCGGAGTTGGCCGATATACGATCCGTTATGGATGCATGCCGGAGGGAGATATCGTGGGCTTACGCGACCGCATGGTGGCCAATGTGGCGACGCTACGGAGTAAGCGTCCAGACCTGAAAATTGAGCTGCTGTGCGACGGGCCCCGGAGATGTGGAATCTGCTGGAGGACGGCTTCAGGCCCAAATTCGGAAACGACCTCGAGTGTTTTGTAGATTTCTATCACACGACGGAAAAGCTCAGCGCAGCAGCGCATGCGCTGGAGGACTCGGCGGCTGCGGCCGGCGAACGGCTGGGAGGCTGGAAGCAAGCCCTACTCCACCGCAGCCGCGCAGCAGCCGACATTCTCAGGGAACTGGTCGTCTCCGGACGCGATGAAGGTGTAGGCACAGACCATCCGGTCCATGAAGCGATCACCTATCTACAAAACCATGGCTGCGAAACGGATCGCATGAATTATGCCCGTGCGCGCCGACTTGGATTGGCGCTCGGTACTGGCAATGTCGAGGCCACCTGTAAGAGTCTGTTTGAAATGCGGATGAAGCGCTGTGGGGCGCGCTGGAAGCCGGACACGGGCCAACACATCGTGCAGCTCCGAGCTTTTGCACTCAGTGACCGATGGGAGCCTGCTATCGAATTGACACTTCGTCCGCTACGGATGGCTGTTCGCGCGGCTTGAGGTCAATGTCCAGGATGAGAGCCACACCCGTTAGCACTCTTCGCGGCTACCGATTTGGTACTCCCAGAACCATCGGAGACACCTAGCCTCGATTCCCACGCTCCCCCTTTGAGCACGAGTTTTTGTCAAGACGCTACTAAAATCCAGTGTTTCCGCTGGTGTCATTAGATATATACAGTACTGATAATTATAATCATGATGCACTATCCGGTCCACGCAGAGTTTGAGACCAGCCATCTGTGTTGATGGATACATGCCATAGATATGCAAGTATTATGGGCTTCGTGATGCTCATTGCGGCTTTAAACATTCAAAACGCCTTGATTGTTTAATGTTCTTATAGCATCATGGAACTATGCCTTCCAGTACTGTGGATCACATAATCACTCCCTCCGATGAGAAATTCTTTCTCGCCCCCCAGTTCCCCTTGCAGCGTCAGTACGAAGCTCTCCGCGCCTTCCTCGTCGAGGATGAGCCGTCTGGCGACGTCGCACGCCGTTTTGGCTATTCTCCTTCCTCCTTCCGCGTCCTCTGCCACCAGTTCCGACACGATCCCCATAAACGCGCATCTTTCTTCCGTCTGCCGCAGCGCGGTCCCCAGTCCGCTCCCGCTCGTGACCGCGTGCGGGATTTGGCCGTCGCCATGCGCAAACGCAATCTCTCCGTTTACGACATTCGCCAGGAACTCGACGCTCTCCACCTCCCCATCTCCATCAACTCCCTCACCGTCTTGCTTCGCGAAGAGGGCTTCTCTCGTCTTCCCCGCCGGGCCGACGTCGAGCGTCCCCCCACCGTCAAGCCGGACATCGCCGAGGTCGCCGACATCCGCCAATTGGATCTGTCTCCCCGTGCCTTCCGTACCCCACTGGCTGGTCTGTTCCTATTCGTCCCTCTGTTGGATCGCATCGATCTCAACCGTGTGGTCACCACCGCTCACTTGCCCGGTTCCAAGATGATTCCCGCTGTCCAGGCCCTCCGCAGTCTCCTGGCCATGAAGTTGATCGGCATCGAGCGCAAGAGCCACGTCATGGATCTGGTGATGGACCAGGCCATCGCTGTTTTCGCAGGAATCAACGTGGTCCCCAAACGTTCCTACCTGGAGGAGTACTCCTCCGGGCTGGACCACAAAGCCTGTTTGCGATTGATGCAGACGTGGTTGGAACAGGTCGAGCAGGCCGGCTTGCCCCATGGTCCCTCCTTCGACCTCGACTTTCACAGCGTGCCCGCCAACACCGCCGAAGAGCCCTTAGAGAAACACTACGTCTCCAGCCGCAGCCGCTCCCAGAAGGGCATTCTAGTCTTCCTGGCCCGCGATGCCGAACAAGGGGTCATGCGCTACGCCAATGCGGGCGTGACCAAGAACGAGCAGGCGGGCGAGATTCTCCAGTTCGTTCGGTTTTGGAAGAAGCGCACTGGCCAACTGCCCACCGAGCTGGTTTTCGACTCGCAATTGACCACTTATGGAAAACTTTCGGAGTTGAACCGGCAAGGGATCTTCTTCATCACCCTTCGCCGACGTTCGCGCAAGATGCTGCAGGAGATCTACAGTCAACCGGATTCCGCCTGGAAGCGGATCAACTTGCCGGCTCTGACCCGCATTTATCGCAACCCCAAAGTACTGGAACAACAGGTGGCGCTCCACGGTTTCGAGGGCGAACTCCGCCAGTTGACGATCATGGAACTCGGGCATGAGGACCCCACCATCCTGCTGACCAACCACCGCAAACTCGGACCCGTGGAACTGGTGACCCGCTATGCGCAGCGCATGCTCATCGAAAACGGAATCTCCGAAGCCGTCCAATTCTTCCACATCGACGCGCTCTCTTCCATGGTCGGGATGAAGGTGGATTTCGACATGCAACTGACACTCATGGCCAGTTCGCTGTACCGCATCATGGCCCGGCGCATTGGTCGGGAATACAGCCACTCCCAGGCGAAAACCGTCTTTCGCAATCTCCTGGACCTGTCAGGCAAAGTGGAGATCGCGGCCAACTCCGTCGTGGTCACCCTCGACAAACGCGCCCACAATCCTTACCTGGTCAACTCCGGCTTGGCCGATAAGCCCACACCGATGCCCTGGTTCGGCAACAAGAAATTGACCATTCGATTCGCCTGATCTCTCAGCCTTACCTCGCCCGAAACACGTTATTCGTGTTAGGTGACTTATTTTGCGTGGGAATCGAGGCTAGGAGAAAAGGAAAGTGAAAATACCAAGCATCGCTTTGCTGATAGCCGCTACCCCGCTGGGCTTGCTGGCCCAGTCCGGCACCCTGACCGGTGCGGGGTCCACATTCGTTAACCCGCTGATGTCGAAATGGTCCAAGGAATACCACACGCTGCACCCCAACATCCAGATCAATTACCAGTCAATCGGCTCGGGTGGGGGGCGTCAGCAGTTTCTCTCCAAGACTGTGGCCTTCGGGGCAAGTGACGCGCCGCTGACCGACGAACAAATCGCTCAGGCCGGAGGGGCGGCGAACGTCGTCCACATTCCGGTGACCCAGGGTTCGGTCGTCATCGCCTACAATCTCCCGGAGGTGAAGAAGCAGCTTCGGTTCAGTCCCGAAACCATCGCCGGGATGTACCTCGGCACAATCAAGCTCTGGAACGATCCGAAGATCGCCGCCGATAACCCCGGCGTCGTCGTTGCCAGTAAAACCAGTCTTGGTCGTGCATCGATCGGAGGGATCGGGTACGACCGATATTTTTACGGACTACCTGACCAAAGTCAGCGCGGAGTGGAAGTCCAAGGTCGGCCGCGGCTCGTCCGTGCAATGGCCGACTGGCATCGGAGGTCAGGGAAACGAGGGCGTCACGAATCAAGTGAAGAACACCATGGGCGGTGTTGGTTACATTGAACTCGCCTACGCCCGCCAGAGCAAAGTTACGTATGGTTCGGTGAAGAATCGAGCCGGCAACTACATCGATCCAGATCCCAAAAATGTGACGAACGCCGCTGCCTCTCTTAAGGATATCCCTGCCGACCTGCGATTTTCGATCACGGATGAGACCGCTCCCCAGGCTTATCCGATCGCGGGGTCCACGTGGGTGCTGCTTTACAGGACTCAGTCGGACGCGGAACAAGGTAAACTCGTTGCCGCCTTCATCCATTGGGCCATCACTGACGGCCAAAAGTACGCCACCGATCTCGATTATGCCGTCCTGGCGAAGAATCTCGCCCAGAAAGCCGAAGCGGCCCTTCGAACCGTCACGTGCGGGGGAACGCCCTGCCTGCGAAGTAGGAAGTGGTTTGGTAAAGAGGCAATCACATGGTTTGCTGCTTCTTCGCTGATTCAGGTGTCGCATGACGAGTGTGATCGGAAAGTTGCGGGCGGCGCGGCCTCCGAAGAAAACGGGTCGCATAAGCCGGGGTGATCGGATTTTTCGCGGTCTGATCATGACAATCGTCTGGACCGTTCTATCGGTCTTCACCGGTGTTTTGTTGGTGCTGGTCATAGGCGCCTGGCCGGCCATGAAGCGCTTCGGCCCCGGATTTATCGTTCACACCGGGTGGGACCCAGTCCACCTGGTGTTCGGGGCGCTGCCTTTTGTGGTTGGCACGATCATCGTCGCTGTGAGCGCGATGATTCTTGCGGGAGGTGTCGGCCTGCTGACGGCCATTTGCATTACTGAAATGCTGCCTCTATGGTTGCAGGAGCCGATCGCCTATTTAATCGAGCTGCTGGCATTCATCCCGAGCGTGGTTTACGGCCTGTTCGGCTTGCTGGTGCTGGCGCCGATCTTGCAAAACACGGTGGAAATATGGCTTCTGGCGCATCTGGGCTCACGATTTAGCTTCTTTAACGGCTCACCTTATGGGGTTGGTTACCTGAGCGCCATCGTGATTCTTGCGATTATGCTGCTGCCTCTCATCGTATCGCTGTCGCGAGAGGCTTTGATACTTGTCCCACGTGAATAAAAGAGGGTGCGTATGCACTGGGTGCGACTCGGTGGGAGGCGATTTGGGGCGTCAGTTTTCCGTTCGCGCGCAACGGAATCATCGGCGCGTTCGTTATCTCGCTCGGACGAGCACTCGGGGAAACGATCGCTGTCGCCATGACCATCGGCGGCGGGTTTCGCCTTCCCACAAACATCATGGACCAGGGGTACACATTGGCAAGCGTAATTGCGAACGAGTTCAATGAGGTCAGCTCAGAGACATACCTTTCGGCGTTGATTTACTGCGGCCTGATCCTCTTTGTGCTCACGGTCGGAGTGAATATACTCGCGTATTACACCATAAGGAGACTGGCGGGTATTCGTGGCTTCAGCGCTTAAAACCTTCGTTGCCCGCGTCATTGGCGACCGCCGAAAATGGCGGGGCATAGTGGGCTTTGGCGTAACGGCTGTGGCGACTTTGCTTTCGCTGGGCGCGCTTTTCTCGATCCTCGGATATCTGATCATTCACGGAATCGGAGCGATCAACTGGAGCTTTCTCGTCAAGGAGCCCGCCGCTGTTGGCGAGACTGGCGGCGGTATTGCCCCATCCCTGCTGGGCACCCTAATTCTCGTGGCTATCGCCAGCCTTGTCGGGACACCGCTTGGCGTGGGAGTCGGCATCTACTTATCCGAACTGGCGGGTGACACTCGATTCTCACGTTTCGCGCGTCTGGCGATCAACACGTTCATCGGTGTTCCATCCATTGTGACCGGCATCTTCGTCTATTTCGTGCTGGTCAAACCGACCAATACTTTTTCAGCGGTCGCCGGCGGACTGGCTCTTGGCATCGTCATGATTCCGATCATGGCTCGCACCACCGAAGATGTTCTGCACCTGGTCCCCCAAAGCCTCCGGGAAGCGGGTTATGCTCTCGGCGCCTCGCAGTGGCAAGTCACCGTGGGTATTGTGCTGCCGGCCGCTCGCGCCGGGGTCATCACCGGTGGCGTGCTGGCGGTCGCCCGCGTGGCGGGCGAAACCGCTCCGCTGATCCTCACGGCGTTGGGGAATGAGTATTATCCGTCCGGTCTGTTTAAGCCAATCGATGAGATCACGCTGCGCATTCTCAAGTATGCGCGTGGCCCCTACGACGTGTGGCACCAGCAAGCCTACGGCGCTGCGCTGCTGCTGGTTTTCGGAGTCGCGATGGGCAGTCTCTTGCTCCGTTTGACGACGCGGGACCGGAGTGGTGATCGCAACCGATAAGCGCCGGTAGGCGGCGATATGAGAACCTTCAGGCGGTTTCCGAGCGTTCCAGTCTCCGGTGAACATCGCGTCGTGTGGGGTTGGCTGCGGCTCGTGCTGGGCTTGACGCAAATGGCTTTCGCGGTGACGGCGGCCGGTTTGTTGATCTCCGGCGGCGTTCATTGGCCCGCACTTGTCGCTATCTCTCTGACCGGCATCGCCGCCGGCGCCAGCCGCTATTTGTACCGCGGGCAGACCGATCCGCGCCTGGCGGCGAGTCTGGACACTGAAGCGGTGATCGTCCCCAAGCCTGACGTGGTGCGCGGGGAGGGGGCAGCGACTGATATGGTGAAGAAGTGAAGCGATCAGCCAAGGGCCGGGATATGGCGGACTACGCCGATATGTTCGCCGCGATGGGGGCTGAACAGCGGTTGCAAATCATGCGTCTCCTTCTGTCGGCACACCCGAACGGGATGGTCGTGGGTGAGGTTCTGGCGGAACTCAAAATGGCGCCGTCCACTCTTTCGCACCATTTGGAAAAACTGAAACACGAAGGATTGGTGAGCGTGCGCCGCGACGCGAAATTCCTTTGGTACAGCGCGAATACCGAAACGCTGCAGGACCTCATTCGGTTTCTATTCTCGGAATGTTGCTCACGCTCCCAGGCAATCAAACCGGACGTGCTGATTCAGTTTTGCAAGTAGCTGCGCCTTCGCCAAATTTTCTTTGCCTCGGTCTTGCACTGTATCTATACTTCTAGTATCATCGAACTGTGACGAAACAGGCCCCATCGAGCGACGATATCGATCGCTACGCGGAAATGTTCAATGCGATCGGTACGGGGCCGCGGCTGCGTATCATGCGATTGCTTCTGGCCGCTCATCCGGCCGGACTGGTTGTGACCGATATCCAGAACGAAACCGGCATTGCGGGGTCCACGTTGTCCCATCACCTCGAAAAGCTTCGCCATCAGGGTTTGATCTCGGTCCGGCGAGCGGGTACATATTTGTGGTATTCGGTTCAAATCGACGCTCTCCACGAGCTATTGGCTTTCCTCTACGCGGAGTGTTGCACGCGGAATCGGGTCATCAAACCCCAAACCTTCATCAGCATTACAAAGTCATGAAAGGACCACATGGAATCCAGCGCTAGCAGCATCAAAGAAGTCGTCAAAGAAAAATACGGTCAGGCCGCGTTACGCGTCACCACCGGGGGCAGCTCGTGTTGCGGCGCGAGCGCCAGTCTCGCCGGTTGCGGCGTCGATCCGATCACTTCCAACTTGTACGACGCCATCCAGACCGGCCAAATCCCCGAAGCGGCCGTCCTCGCTTCTCTCGGCTGCGGAAATCCGACCGCTCTAGCCAAACTCAATGCCGGTGAAAACGTTCTCGACCTCGGTTCTGGGGGCGGTATTGACGTGCTTCTTTCCGCGCGCCGCGTCGGGCCCACCGGCAAAGCCTACGGCCTGGACATGACCGACGAAATGCTCGCGCTGGCCCGTGAGAACCAGCGTAAGGCGGGGGTGGAGAATGTCGAATTTCTCAGGGGCGAAATCGAAAATATTCCCCTGCCGGATAACTCTATCGATGTCGTCATTTCCAACTGCGTGATTAATCTTTCCGCCGACAAGGACCGGGTTTTGCGCGAGGCTTTCCGTGTCCTGAAGCCCGGTGGCCGCTTCGCGGTCTCCGATGTTGTTGTCCGCGGCGACGTGCCGGAACAGGTGCGCCGGAGCATGGAAATGTGGGTTGGCTGCATTGCCGGTGCTCTCCAGGAATATGAGTATATCGCCAAGCTGGCCCGCGCGGGTTTCGACGAAATCGATATTGAGCCAACCCGCGTTTATAGCATCGGAGACGCCCGCCAGTTTCTTACCGGCGAAGGCGTTGACGTGGACGCGATAGCGCCACAAGTGGAAAACAAATTCATGAGCGCGTTTATCCGCGCCGTCAAACCGACCGCAAAGGAGTGCTGTGGCCCGACGTGCTGTAGCTGAATTCCTCGGTACCGCGTTCCTCCTGGCGGCCGTGGTCGGCTCCGGCATCATGGGCGACCGACTGGCCGGTGGAAACGTCGCGATCGCGCTTCTCGCGAATACGCTTGCGACCGGAGCCATGCTGGTGGCGCTGATTTTGACGTTCGGCCCGATATCCGGGGCGCACCTCAACCCGGCCGTAACGCTGGCCGATGCTTCCCAGGGTGGCTTGGCCTGGCGCGAAGTGCCGGTCTATATCGCCGCTCAAATCGCCGGCGCATTCGCCGGTGTCGCCGCCGCTCACCTGATGTTTGGAGAGCCGGTGTTTTTCGCTTCGCACCACGTCCGCGCCGGAGGGGCACAACTCTTCAGTGAATTTATCGCGACGTTTGGACTGCTCTCGATCATCTGGGGCTGCGCCCGGCTCCGATCTTCAGCTGTGCCGTTCGCGGTAGGCGCTTACATCACCGGCGCCTACTGGTTTACCTCGTCAACTTCGTTTGCCAATCCGGCCGTTACGCTGGCCCGTGCCGCATCCGATACGTTCGCGGGGATTCGGCCCGCCGACGCGCCGGGGTTCATCGTCGCCCAGTTCGCCGGAGCGATGGCGGCAACCCTGCTTTTCCGGTGGCTGGTGCCGTCGCTTCCGAAGGATGCCGCCAACGTGATCGTTGCTCACCCTCAAAAGGAAACCGCGCATGCCCGCTAAAAAACGAATTCTGATTCTTTGCACTGGAAATTCCGCCCGGAGCCAGATGGCCGAAGGTTTACTGCGCCACGATGCCGGGGACCGCTTCGACGTGGAAAGCGCCGGCACAAAGGCTAGCTCGGTGCGGCCGGAAGCGATTGCGGCGATGAGCGAACTGGGGGTCGATATCTCTGGGCAGCGTTCGAAAAACGTCACTGAATTTGAGGGGCAGCGCTTCGATTACGTCCTCACGGTCTGCGACAATGCCCGTGAAACGTGTCCGGTTTTCTTCGGCGCGGCGAAAAAGCTCCATCACAGCTTTGAAGACCCCGCCGCCCTGCAAGGCTCCGAAGAGGAACGGCGCGCCGCATTCCGGCGCATCCGGGATGAACTGCGGGCCTATCTTGCAGAATTTGCGCGGCAGGCGGCAACGAGCTGACAAGACGCCCCCGTTTTCCATCCGGAGCCTTTACTAGACGATAAAGTATGTTGCCGTCTGCCAAGCAGGACGGAAGACCCGTCCTACGTGGCCTGAGATTTTGTTCGCGGAATCCAATTGTCATCAAACCCCCAACTCAGCCATTCCAGAAAATCGTTGGCAAGGACGGCCGCGGCGTCGATCACGTCGATTGCCTCTTCGCGGGTGACGTTCTGCCCGTGAATCGCTCTGTTGCAGATCCCCAGTATCCTACGGGCCAGATCCATTTGTTCGGCTGTAATGGCTCCTTTTTCACGCAACTCAAGTCACTGAGCGCGTCACGGATGGGCGTATTGCACGAGGACGAGATCAGGAATGACATCAGACAGAGTTGGTGGCGAACATTTTCAGGACATCTCGACCAATTGATCGAGTCCAAGGTGCTAAAGAGGGATTCCTCGGAAAGGGTACGTTTCTACGAGCCCATCACCCGCGTCCTCACGCGAATTGCCATTCAAAAGAACTTCACGAACGCCTAAATCTGGCGAAACCGATCAATTATCCCGCAGGATTACCCGTATGGGATGCTGAGCCGCCCGAGCGATCAGTTTATATAATACCCTCGGCCGCCTTTCGCTCTGCGGCTTGGATCGAGTTCCATTATCGCATCGGTGATGCCTTGCCAGTATTCGCGAGCGGACTTCTTCGAGAACGCACCAATCATTAGGAGCGCCCTGAATCGTTCGGGGGAGTCCACACAAAAGAACCTCAGCGTTTCCTGTGTAATGTAGTCCCTCAAGTTGTTCCCGCACGAGGCAAGATGCCGTTGTATAGCAGCCTCCAACAGATCTAACACGTACCGGCGAGCCTCTGCAAAATGCGCACGCCGCTGATTCTTAGGCTCAAAGTACCAGCAAGCGAGTTGTTGTCGTACCAATTCCGGCAACTTGGGAGGATTATGCCACGACAGTTTGAAGGGATTATCAGGCAAGAAGCCCCTGATGTATACATCGAGCAGAACCGGCCCAATCTTACGGTATCTCGTGAAGGTAGGAGGATCGCCAAGTCTCTCACACAAGTCTCGGAGCTTTCGCTCATATCTACCAGTCATGACTAGGACTCCTGTAATTCAGGGAGGTGCCATGGTTTAGGTTCCAAGTAACGGCATTGGCATTTTGAGGTTCGGGTTTTGTCAAGTGGGTAACGCACCCCCGAGGATGCACAATCGCGTTATCGCTCGGTCTCTTCCGACATTAGACCGCTATTGGGCTTGGCGTACAGTCGCGGGCCGTGGCGCAGATTCGCTTCCTTGAATGATTCTGATTGAGTTTTTCCTGTGATGGGACTCGGCGGCCTCTTTCCAAGCGGCGAGAAATTGGTCGAGAAGCCGCATCGCAACGGTACGCTGCATTTCACTGCCAAACCTCGCATCTATCGTCACGGAATGGCGCAATCGGCTTTGGTTTGCTGTTGGTCTTTTGCGCTTCGAATCATGCATGGGCTTCATTGGCGCTTGTCCTCCGTTCGCAGGCTCGATTCGTCATCTCCCAGGTGAAACCCAATCTTCCGCTTCTTGACCGGAGGAAGAGCTTTCATTTGTTTCACCTCGTGCGCGAGCCGGTCGATATCCTCGACGAGAATCTCAATGACGGAGGCGGAGCGGTCGTGGCTGCGTTCCAGTTTCTCGACGCGGGCGGCGATGTCTCGGTTGGACTCGATGAGCTGGCGCATACGAACGAAGGCACGGATGCTCATCTGGATGGCCTTGTTGCTGCGCAGGACTGCCGAGAGCATGGCGACGCCATGTTCAGTGAAGGCGGATGGTGCTTTTCTCCGGCCTCCCCAACTTGAGGTCACAGATTGTGATTTCAAGTTTTGGCCTTCTTTCTTGGTCAGACGAAACATGAAGTCTTCCGGGAACCGGTCGAGATTGCGCCGGACGGCCTGATTGAGCGCGCCCGTTGGAACGTTGTATAAGGCGGCCAGGTCGCGGTCGAGCATGACCTTCTGTCCACGAATGACGTGAATGAGCTTTTCGACGGGACGATGCGCCGCGAGGCTCCTGGCGGGCTGTTTGGTTGTTTTAGCCATGACGATGGATGTAACGGGTTCCGGCATGGTGGTCAATACGAGATCGTTCCGTGTCTCGGTGAATCGCGAGCGGAGTGAACTACGAGTACCCATCCGCCCCGGATGTCAATCGGAGTCACATCCGGCAATGCTTTTCAGGTTTGATGGTCTCATTTGGACGACACCAGGGAGTTCGACGTTGCCCCTGGCCCTTCTGAAAGATATGCGGCAGTGCCTCGTCAACGTCACCTAACCAATGCGAATGCGGGGAGACGTGACGGGCAGGGCAGGATTGTGTCTTTCTAGCTATTGCAACCAACCCAAGACCATTTATAGTGGCAATGGTTAACAACAATAAATAATTGGGACACATGTCTGGACCTCGACTACGCGCATATGCATTGTGCGCGCCTGTGTTGTATTCTGCGATCTCTTTTTCGGCACATGCCGAGCCGGAGACCCTGGAGCAGGCATGGACGCTGGCCTATCAGAACAACCCTTCGCTGGAAGCGCAGCGAGCGAACCTGCGGGCCACGGACGAGCAGGTGTCGCAGGCGCTCAGCAACTGGCGACCCAGCATCGATGCGAACGGATCGGTTGGGAAAACCTATCAATATGCGCCGGAGCTGGCGCCGTTTGAGAATCCCAACTTCAACGACACTACGAAAAGCTACGGCGCCCAGGTGACCCAGCCGCTGTTCCGCGGCTTTCGCACCAGGGCGGCGACCGAAGCCGCCGAGAAACAGGTGCTCTCGGGACGCGCCAAGCTCGCTTCGGCGGAGCAGCAGCTCTTTCTCGATACGGCGTCGGCCTATCTCGGGGTCCTGCGCGACGAGACCGTGCTGGAACTGGAGCGCAGCCATGAAGCCATCCTGGAAGACAAGCTCAAGGAAACCCGCGTGCGCTCCCAGATGGGCGAGTTGACCAAGACCGATGTGCGCCAGGCGGAATCGCGGCTCGCTCGCGCGCATGTCACCCGTTTTCAGGCGGAGAGCACGCTCACGCAGGATCGCGCTTCCTTCACGCGCCTGGTCGGCCATGCGCCGGAACGATTGCAATCCCCCGCCCTCATTCTGGATTCGCCCAGAACGCTGTCGGATATATTTCATTTTGCCGAAATGCAGAACCCTGATGTGGTCTCGGCGCAGTATGCAGTCGAGGAAGCAACGGCGGAAATTGAGCTTAACAAAGGCAGCCTGCTGCCGGAAGTTGATCTGGTCGCAAGCTCCACACGCAGCTACGGCGAGAACATCACCATTCCCGGACGCGAAGACTCCAGCCAGGTGCTGGTGCAGCTGACCGTGCCGCTCTACCGCTCCGGCGCAGACTATTCCAAAGCGCGGGCGGCCGAGCAGACGGCAAGCCAGCGGCACGACGAGCTGGACGAGGCCCGCCACAAGGCCCACGAGACCGCAGACAATGCCTGGCAGGCGCTGATGACGGCGCAAGCCGCGCTGGATGCGGATGCGACCGAAGTCGATGCCGCGCGCGAGGCTTTGGAAGGCGTAAAGGAAGAATCAAAAATCGGCACGCGCACCACACTCGACGTGCTCAACGCCGAGCAGGAACTGCTTGACGCTAAAATCGATCAGGTTAAATCGCAGCACGACAGGGATTATGCCGTGTTGCAGATCAAGGCCGCCGTTGGCCTGCTCACCGCTGAAAACCTCAAGCTCCCCGTTGAGCCGTACGACCCCAGGCGCCATTACGACGACGGCAGGAACCAGTGGGCCGGATTCAGCAGGGATGATGCGCGCTACAAGGTACCACCCGAACGCCCGTCAACGTCGCAGTAGGCAGGATGGATGCTGCCCGAATCCGATATTCCATCCCAGACAAACGGCATGTCGGCGCTCATACTCCTGCTGCGCTATCACGGCATTGCCGCTGACGCAGGACAGCTTGCCCATCAATACGGCCTACCCATCGGCACGACTGAAATCGTGCGTTGCGCGAAAGACCTGAAACTCAAATGCCGCGCCATCGACAGCAGCTGGGATCGCCTGATGAAGACCCCCCTGCCCGCCATCGCTGAGCGAAACGACGGCAGCTTTATCATCGTCAGCAAGGCCGCAGAGGATAGCGTGCTTATCCTCGATCCATCCGTGGGCCGTCCGCAATCGGTAAGCCGCGCGGAATTCGAGTCGCAATGGAGCAGGCGGCTCATCCTGATGACGCGCCGCGCCGGCCTGCTAAGCACGGCCCGGCGCTTCGACATCACGTGGTTTCTGGAGGCCATGCACAAATACCGCCGTCTGCTCTCCGAGGTGCTGATGGCTTCTTTTTTCCTTCAGCTTTTTGCGCTCGTCTCCCCGCTGTTCTTCCAGGTGGTCATCGACAAGGTGCTGGTGCACCGGGGCTTAAGCACGCTCGACGTCATCGTCTTCGGCCTGATTGTGGTGTCGGCGTTTGAAAGCGTGCTGACGGCGTTGCGCACCTACGTCTTCTCGCATACCACGAACCGGATCGATGTCGAGTTGGGCGCGCGGCTTTTCCGGCACCTGGTCGCGCTGCCGATTGCGTATTTTGAGGCGCGGCGCACGGGTGATTCCGTGGCGCGCGTGCGCGAGCTGGAGAATATCCGCAATTTTCTCACCAGCTCGGCATTGACGCTGGTCATCGATCTGTTTTTCACGTTCGTGTTCCTGGCCGTGATGGCGTTTTATTCGCTGGCGCTCACCGGCATCGTCCTGCTCTCCTTCCCGTTCTATATCGCGATCTCGGTACTGGTGACGCCGATATTCCGCCATCACCTCAACGAGAAGTTCAATCGCGGGGCGGAGAATCAGGCGTTTCTGGTCGAGACCATCACCGGCATCGAGACGCTCAAGGCGCTGGCGGTAGAGCCGCAGATGCAGCGCCGCTGGGAGGAGCAGCTGGCCGCCTATGTCCGGGCCAGCTTCCGCGTCTCCAACCTCGGCAACTGGGCCAGCCAGGGCGTAGATATCTCGGCTGCGAAGCAAGCAGGCGATCATCTTGCCTCCCAGAAGCGCATTGTAGGGCGGCAATGCGCCGAGGACATATGCGTCCATAATATTCACGAGCCGATCCCGGCGTGCCTGCGCATCCCAGTCAATCAGATCGTCGCGGACGGACAGGTTAAAAACCGGGTCGCCGATAGCGATGATGCCAATAAGCTTTGCGTTGTGTTCGTCCCAGACAAGGTATCGAAGTCGCCGACCGAAGCCATTCGACACTGGCACGGACCACGTCAATGAAGCGAGTCGGAACAGATCTCCTTCCCAGGTGTGACTATCAATCTGCTGGAGGGCTGGTGATATACGGGGCGGGTCAATATCCTCTCCTGATGCGAAATGGTTGATGAGCTTTGAAAATCGCTCAGAGATGAACTTCCGGCTTATCTCCAGCCGATCGTCCCTCTGAGCACTGTGAATCGCTCGGATGACATCCTTTCCTTCCCCTGGCGGCGCAAGGGTACCGTCATCTGTCTTGTGAAAGCCTAAAGATCTTAGGTGGCTTCTCAGCCGCCTCTTGAGACTCGCCTCACGGGTCGAGACGGTGATAACCGCCCTTCTGCTCTTACCCATCATCTCCTCACGAAAGTGTGCGCCTCTGGACACCCAGGATTAAACCGAAATCCTGCTGGTGCTCGCGAATGCGCGTGCTTCCACTCTTCGGCAAAGCGGACCGCGTGGCCCTGATTTCATTCCAACTGAGGCACATCTAAGTTTCCGTCCACGATTGAAACCCATATCAGACCGGGCTCTCAGCTGTCATTCGTATTTAAGAAATACGATTGTACCCGGATTCACAGTCCGGTGTGCCCGCCACTGCGTGCTCACGGGACATCCGAAGCCCTGAATCTCCGCCGTGCGCCATGCGGGGAGGAGTGATGCCGTCATCTACCAGACGCCCCCTGCCCTTTTCAAGCGATGAGATGTGGCGCCACGAGGCAGATGAACTCACGGCACGTGATCACCTTGGTTTTCTTCCAGAACTTCCGAAAATGACGCTGATTGCCGGTGATCAGATACTTGGCGCGGGCGGCGTCCGGTGTGTCTTGACATTGTCGGGCGGAATCGCTAGGCTGATAATGGAAAGGAGGAGCTATGCCACTCGTGCCACACGCAGCGAAAAGCTCGATCTGCGGCTGACTCGCGATGCCAAGCGCGCGTTGCAGGCCGCGGCAGCGGTTGCGCATCGCTCCGTCAGCGAATTCGTCCTGGAGAGCGCGCTGGCGCGTGCTGATGAGGCGCTAGCCGACCGGCGGACCTTCGGTCTCAATGCCACGCAGTGGAAAGCCTTCCTGGCTGCCCTGGATGCGCCGCCGCGCCCCCTGCCCCGCCTGGAGCGTCTCCTGAAAGAACCCGGATTCTTCGATGCCGGGCCGAATCAGTGAATGCTGCCCGCCGTGTTGAAAAGCTCCGCCCCGATCATCCGATAGAAAGCTTCGACTGCGGCCGGGAGGAACTCAACCGGTACCTGCTGCGCTATGCCTGGGCGAACCAGCAGGCGGGAGCAGCCCAGACCTATGTCGGGCTGGTGGGCGATGCCGTCGTCGGCTATCACACCCTCGCCGTGGGCCAGTGTCACCGTGAGGAAGCGCCCGAGCGGCTCACAAGGGGCTGGCGCGCCATCCGGTGCCGATCATGCTGCTTGCGCGCCTGGCGGTGGATCGCCGCTGGCAGGGTCAGGGTATCGGAAAAGCGCTCTTAAGGGACGCCATGCAACGCACGCTGCAGGCGGCCGACATTGCCGGCATCCGCGCCTTTGCGGTGCATGCGAAGGATGAGGAGGCTAGACGCTTCTACCAGAAATTTGATTTCATCCCCTCCCCTACCGATCCGATGCATCTCTTCGTCCTGCTCAAGGATGTACGGCGGATCATTTCTGGGCAGTGAGGATTCGGATTATCAAGTTTGCGTCACTCTCGACGCAACAAGCTGCAACGTAATTCCCCAACTACCTTGGGAAGAGGAGTCCGGCGCCGGCTTCATGAAATCAGATGCGGCGCCACGATGCTGATAAACTCGCGCGAGGTGATCACCTTGGTCTTCTTCCAGAACCTCGGGAAATGACGCTGGTTCCCGGTCACGAGATAGTCGGCGCCGGCAGCATCGGCGCATTCGAGAAACTTGTCGTCGTCGGGGTCCTTTGCGACGCGGACCGGACGGACGGGGCGCACTGTCTTCGCATGGTTCCGGATGAGATCGAGGAGTTGCTGGCGAAGGCCCTTGCGGATCTTCAGTTCCGGTCGCGCGAGCACCTCCCGGTATTCCGCCATAATCGCGGCGGAGACGTAGAGTTTGGCCGGTCGGGTGATCGCAAGCAGGAAGATAGTTCGCTGGAGCCCGTCCGGTTTCAGGGCAGCCGGAGACGAGGATATTGGTATCAATGACGAGCCTAAGCGGAATCATCCACGTTTCGGCTGGCGCGCGCGTGTGGCCTTGATGACCTGGTCAATCTGGCGGGAACTGAGAGTATCCGTGCCCTTGCGCCGCGATTCCGCTCCGAGCAGACGGAGCACTTCCGGCTCAGGGGCAGCAAGCCGCACGTAATCTCGGATGCTGAGCAGCACCGCTTTGGGCATGCCGCGCTTCTCGATGATCAGTGAGCGGCGCTCATCCTCGACCCGGCGCAGCAACTTGCCGAAACTCGTCCGGGCGCTGAGCGCAGAGACGACGATGGTGTCATTCTTCTCGGTTCTCATGGGAACTCTTCATTTCAATTATCTGAACTGTACAGTTCGTCCGCAACTCCGTCAAGCGGCGACCTCGCTGCCGGCTCTCGGGCCGCAAGCCAGACCTACCGGGCCAGACACATCGCGATCCCCATGCCTCCGCCGATGCAAAGCGTGGCCAGGCCCTTCTTTGCTTTCCGGCGGGGCATTTCGTGAAGCAGCGTGGTGAGCACGCGCGCGCCCGAGGCGCCGAACGGGTGGCCCAGGGCAATGGCGCCTCCGTTGACGTTGACCTTGTCAAGATCCCACTGCATTTCCCGGTTGACGTAAATGGCCTTGGGCGGCGAAAGACTCGTTGGCTTCGATGAGGTCGAGGTCGTGAGCGGTCCATCCGGCTTTGCCGAGCGCCTTCCTGCAGGCAGGTACGGGGCCCACGCCCATGATAGCCGGATCGACTCCGGCCTGCGCCCAGGAGAGTATGGCGGCCATAGGCTCAAGTTTCCGCCTGTCCGCTTCCTTTCTGCGCATCAGCATGACGGCGGCAGCGCCGTCCGCGATCCCGGAGGAATTACCCGCCGTCACCGTTCCGTCAGTAGAAGTGGGTTTCAAACGGGAGAGCATCGTGGTGGTGACGCCGTCACGCGGGGTCTGGTCCTCTGTAAGGCGGCCCCTGCCGTCTGGGCTTTCAATGGCGACGGTCTCTTGCTCGAATCTCCCCGCCCTTCTGGCCACCTGGCATTTATTCTGAGACGCGGCGGCGAGCTCGTCCTGCTCCTCCCGCTTAATATGAAATCGCTTGGCGATATTCTCCGCGGTGCCGGTGGTATGCAAATCGTAAAAGGGGTCGATAAGGGCGTCCTTGAACATGCCGTCTTCGAGCTTTGCCCTCTCCCGCTCCCAGTCGCCGCGCATCGGAAATAAGTGAGGCGTGCGGGTCATGTTCTCCTGGCCGCCGGCGATCACGATCTCCGCATCGCCCGAGCGGATGGCCTGGTAACCGAGGCAGACGCTGCGCATACCCGATCCGCAGAGCTGGTTGAGGCCGAAGGCGACTACCTCCCGTGATATGCCCGCGCGCATCGCCGCCTGGCGCGACGGGTTGGGGCCGGCGCCGGCATTCATGATCTGGCCCAGTACAATCTCGGAGACTTCGTGGCCCTGCACGCCGGTGTGCTTAAGAAGCGCCCTGATCACCGCCTCGCCCAGCTCGTAGGCGGGTACACCCCTGAACATGCCGTTGACCGCTCCGATGGGCGTACGTTTGGCCGCGACGATCACCACGTCATCATTCGAAACACGTTCATCCATATTGACACCTGATAGGGTTGAGAATTAACTATGAGGTTCCATTTCACGGGCGGGCGTTGGCAAGATGCGTTATTCACGAGACTTTCTCAGCAGATGGCTGGTCACGCCGGCGCGGTTTGAGCGCTGGGTGAATGTGCTGGCCGACAATGACGACCGCCCCCCCCGCGCCGTGGTCAACCCTGCGTCAGCAGGAGATCCCGGCCCTCAGCTGGCTGTCATTCTATTAGCGCGTGGACGCGGGCTATTAGCGCGTGGACGCGGGCGCGGCCCGGCTTTGCCGGCGCTGATACCCTCCTCGTACCTGGCGAGGGTGTGGCTCTCATGCTGGACAAATCTCCGAAAATCTGATAGAACAAGCTGTCGAAGGCTGTCCAAAACGAGGAGTGATGCGATGCCCAAGATGGTGATTGAAGTTCCGGATCAGTTTGTGGAAGTGGGAAAGGCGATGGCCGAACACCTGGCTATGCTGCAGCGAACTGTAGATCGGCTGGGTGGGGGGAAGGCGGTGGATTATGCAGCGGTGGAAGCGGCGATAGCGGAAGGGGCTTCCAGGACAGAATTGGCGGCCCACGGAGCAATCTTGAAGAGTCTAGCCTCGATTCCCACGCTCCCCCTTTGAGCACGAGTTTTTGTCAAGACGCTACTAAAATCCAGTGTTTCCGCTGGTGTCATTAGATATATACAGTACTGATAATTATAATCATGATGCACTATCCGGTCCACGCAGAGTTTGAGACCAGCCATCTGTGTTGATGGATACATGCCATAGATATGCAAGTATTATGGGCTTCGTGATGCTCATTGCGGCTTTAAACATTCAAAACGCCTTGATTGTTTAATGTTCTTATAGCATCATGGAACTATGCCTTCCAGTACTGTGGATCACATAATCACTCCCTCCGATGAGAAATTCTTTCTCGCCCCCCAGTTCCCCTTGCAGCGTCAGTACGAAGCTCTCCGCGCCTTCCTCGTCGAGGATGAGCCGTCTGGCGACGTCGCACGCCGTTTTGGCTATTCTCCTTCCTCCTTCCGCGTCCTCTGCCACCAGTTCCGACACGATCCCCATAAACGCGCATCTTTCTTCCGTCTGCCGCAGCGCGGTCCCCAGTCCGCTCCCGCTCGTGACCGCGTGCGGGATTTGGCTGTCGCCATGCGCAAACGCAATCTCTCCGTTTACGACATTCGCCAGGAACTCGACGCTCTCCACCTCCCCATCTCCATCAACTCCCTCACCGTCTTGCTTCGCGAAGAGGGCTTCTCTCGTCTTCCCCGCCGGGCCGACGTCGAGCGTCCCCCCACCGTCAAGCCGGACATCGCCGAGGTCGCCGACATCCGCCAATTGGATCTGTCTCCCCGTGCCTTCCGTACCCCACTGGCTGGTCTGTTCCTATTCGTCCCTCTGTTGGATCGCATCGATCTCAACCGTGTGGTCACCACCGCTCACTTGCCCGGTTCCAAGATGATTCCCGCTGTCCAGACGTTATTCGTGTTAGGTGACTTATTTTGCGTGGGAATCGAGGCTAGACATCGATGTTCCGGCAGTGGTGATCGGCGGGGTTCGGTACACGCGAGTGGGACGGTGTGAGGGGGCCTATCACACGATGGTGGGTTCGGTATCGGTGGAGCGATCGTTGTACCGGCAATCGGGAGAGCGCGGTGGACAGCCTGGGGGCAGGGTGGTGGACGCGGTTAGCTTGCGCGCGGGAGTGGTGGGGGACGGGTGGTTGCCGCAGACCGCGCGGGCGATGAGCTTTGCCGTACAGCAAGGCACCTCGCGGGAAGCGGAGAAGACGGCGCAAGAGTTTAAACGGCTGCCATATTCACGAGCCAGCTTCGAGCGAGTGGCGCACGTGGTGGGCGCACTGGCGGTAGCGGATCACCAAGATATCGAGGACGCTTTGATCGATGCCCTGGAAGTGCCGGCGGAGGCATACTCGGTGAGTGTGTCGCTAGACCGGGTCAGTGTGCCGATGGAAGAACCGCGGCCGCGACCCGTAGGGCGGCCCAAAAAGGGAGCGGCTAAGAGGCCGGTGGAACGCAATTTCCGAATGGCCTATTGCGGCACGGTGACGCTGCATGACAAGACCGGAGTTGGCCGATATACGATCCGTTATGGATGCATGCCGGAGGGAGATATCGTGGGCTTACGCGACCGCATGGTGGCCGATGTGGCGACGCTACGGAGTAAGCGTCCAGACCTGAAAATTGAGCTGCTGTGCGACGGGCCCCGGAGATGTGGAATCTGCTGGAGGACGGCTTCAGGCCCAAATTCGGAAACGACCTCGAGTGTTTTGTAGATTTCTATCACACGACGGAAAAGCTCAGCGCAGCAGCGCATGCGCTGGAGGACTCGGCGGCTGCGGCCGGCGAACGGCTGGGAGGCTGGAAGCAAGCCCTACTCCACCGCAGCAGCGCAGCAGCCGACATTCTCAGGGAACTGGTCGTCTCCGGACGCGATGAAGGTGTAGGCACAGACCATCCGGTCCATGAAGCGATCACCTATCTACAAAACCATGGCTGCGAAACGGATCGCATGAATTATGCCCGTGCGCGCCGACTTGGATTGGCGCTCGGTACTGGCAATGTCGAGGCCACCTGTAAGAGTCTGTTTGAAATGCGGATGAAGCGCTGTGGGGCGCGCTGGAAGCCGGACACGGGCCAACACATCGTGCAGCTCCGAGCTTTTGCACTCAGTGACCGATGGGAGCCTGCTATCGAATTGACACTTCGTCCGCTACGGATGGCTGTTCGCGCGGCTTGAGGTCAATGTCCAGGATGAGAGCCACACCCCCTGGCGATGTCGTGCGCGACCCGCCGTCGTCCCGCCGGCGGCAGCGCAAGCCACTTAAGCAGAAAATCCAGCGAATGGCACAAGGGCGAATTGAGAACGTCTGGGTTGTGGGCAGGAGCGTTTCCGCTATCGAGCCAGACCTCTATGGCCACACCCGCTTCCCACATGATGCCCGCGACGACATGGAGGCCCTCGCGCCTGGCTTCCTGGCGTAGGTAGGTGAGGCTCATCAGATAGGTTTGCAGGGCCGTGGCCCCCCCGTGCTTTGCCTCCTGAGTCATGACTTTGTTCACGGTCATGCAACCATCCTTCCCCTGGCGCTCTCGTCATCGTCGCCGTAGGTCAGAATGGTTTCCGCGATGCCCGTGGTGCGACGCACCTTCTGCATCATCTCCTCGGAGACCGGCAGGCCCCCTGCCCTCACCCGCTCGCCGGTTGAGAGTTCGGTCACATTCCCGTACCAGAACGGGTCCCAGCCGGAGGCCATATAGACGCTGCGCCAGTAGACAGGCAGCATGACGCCGATGATCTTTCGGATGCCGTTGCTCAGGGCGTACTCCATATAGGCTACGGACAGTTCATAGATGATGCGCTTGCGCAGGGGCGCGGGGAGTTCCTTTTCGACGCACAGCCGGCTTCCCTCCCAGATCGTCATGTCATTCTCCGGCAGCGTGCCATCGGTCACCAGGAACGAGAAGGCTTTTTTGAGCATGTAGGGTCGATCGGTAGGATAGAGCCTTGCGCATCCGCGCACGGTATCGTCCTGGTCGCGCCAGACAAAATACGTGCTCGCGGGATTGTCGAACTCATCGTATTCCATGTGCTGCCAGGTCGGCACGTCCCATTCCTGCCGCTCGATCACGGCGCGGAAGCGCAACTGGAACATCGAGGCGATGGGGTTGCCGCGGAAATGGTGCGCGGTTTTGAGGGTGATGCAGCCAATCATGAAAAATCCGTGCAGCGAGCCGTGAAAGTTGTGGCCCATTTCTGACCACGGCCCTGCGCGGAAATCTACCTACCAACCTTGGTAGGGTTTTCGATGGCCTTCACGAGACTGGGCGTAATGAGGCCCAGGCGTATCGCCTTTACGACCGCGGTCTGGCGGGTGGAAACGTCGAGCTTGGCATAGATATTCTTGAGGTGGAAATTCACGGTGTCCCAGGCGATGGAAAGTATCGCGGCGATGGCGGCAATGCTCTTTCCCTCCGCGCTGTAGGAAAGAACCTCACGCTCGCGGCGCGTAAGATAAACCTGCCTTGCCGGGAGCACGCGGGGGAGATCAAACTGCGAATAGGCAAAATGGAACTGGTGAGACAGGGCGCGCAGGACGGACAGGGTGTCGGGTGACGGCTTTACCTCGCCGGTGCTGCTTGCGATCCCGACGCCGGCCACTTCGAAATTCGGGCCATAAATGGCAACCGCGGCTCCGCTCAGCAGCTTCGCCTCCTGCGCCTCCAGCATCAGGCGCTTTTGGCGGGAACTGATTGCGCAGGTCTCCACCACGTGCTCCCAAGTATAGGCCGCTGCGGTGGTGAAGGCGTGTTTTGGGATCGGATCTTTGGCAAAATACTCCCTGGCCATGTAGTAATCCATCCAGTCGGCCGGATAGTTGCCCATCACGCCATGGCCGGCTTTCCTTCCTATCGAGGGATGGTCGGTTAACAGGCTATAGACGACGCTGTCATAGCCCAGACCTTTGAGAGCCTCCTGAAACAGCGCGAAAACCTCCTCCCGCGAGGACGCACCGTTGGATTGTATGATGAATTCTTCGAGAGTCATTCGCGCCTCTAAGCGGCGCGAGGAGTATAACCTGTGATTGATTCTTGGTCAAATTACTCTTCTCATGGTGGCAAGCAACGGTGACCGCGCGCCGTATGACCCTAACGTGAAATCCGCGTTTTCAGGGGCCTGCGGGCGCCTCTGCGCCGGCCATCTGCTTCACGAGCTGCAAGAGGCTTTTGCGTACCTTGGCGTCACTTATCCGCGTGTAGGCCCTGACAAGCTCGATGGTACTGATGTCGGCAGCGCCGAGCCAAGCGTGGGCAACGCCGGGAGTGTCCGCCTGCCCCCACAAAGCGTGGGGCGATACGCCGACAATCGCGGCGAGAGTGAGCAACCGGTGGAGTGGGACAGCGTCCCTTCCGCTCTCGTACTTATATATCTGCTGGGGCGAGACTCCGAGCTTGGCCCCAAAATCGCGCCGCGACAGTCCTCTTTGAAGGCGCGCCTCCCTCATCCTCCGGCCCACTTCCTGAGCAAGCAAAGAAGCGTTGTAGGCTGGTGGCATGGAGTCAACCGGGCGATCGCTACGTTCCATGCTGAGTTCTTGCCCTTAATTCCCGCACCTGTTTTAGCGCCTCCAGCATTGAAAGCCATCGCGCGGAATTCTCGCTATCCGCCGTTCGTCTGGCGTCCCATAACTGCTGGGCCGCGTATTCTTCTGCCCCGGCCCCGTGACGGTGTATGAGCGCGTTAGCCTCTACCAGGGTCAGTGGCGGAAGGTCCATAAACGCCTTGGGGGCTGGTACCGGGTGTTAGTCGAGGTGAGTGCCTGAGGCAGTGTATAGTCCGAACCGGAAAACTGCGCAAGCCGTCTGAGGGTGTTCCATTCCCAAGACTCAGGGCGGATTCACCGAGGTCTGCCTGGGCATCGGAGCCAGTATCGCCCACCGGCCCCTGCCCTTGCTCCGTGCGTGTTGAGACCGAAACCATCTCGGGGAAAGCTGTGTTCTGGCTCAGGCCTATGGCATCACATATGCAGGAATCGCATAATCCTCAACTACTAATAGAGGCTTTCTCTGCCCCCCGCCGTGTTTCATCAGGGATAGTCAAGAAAGGGAGTCTAGCCCTTTCTTGGGAAGCGAAAGCCCTCGATGGGCTTTGAGCTTCCAGGTGGCGTCGAAGTGAGATCTGTCGGGTTATCGGGAACGGGGTTGCTGTTAGATAATTTAATATTCTGAGTTAAAGAAGTTAGAAGGTTGGACACGTGGTAATTGTGCCTGAAGATCAGTGTGATGCGAGTAGGGGCTGTTCCTGATACCCCGAACGAATGTTCCTGAAACCCCGTGGCTGGCGTTCCTAAAACCCCGAGGTTTTGTTCCTGATGTACCGTCGGAACGCAGAATCCGGGAGAGTTACCCACAGGTTAGCGCCATTGGCTGGCCATTCAGTTGATCTGGCGTTCCCGAAACCCCGATGGAAAATTGTTAAACCCCTGAATTTTATCAATACGGGTTTTGGGAGGAGTGCTTCTATCGGGTTATCAGGAACGCCTTCAGGAAACCTGTGAGCGGTTGCGGGAGTGATGCTGGCGCACCCAACCGTAAAAGGCTCCCTCGTAGTTCTTTGGCGTCCGCGTCGGATCTTCGTCGAGCCATTCATTGAAGGAGGCTTGCAGGGCGTAGATATCCCAACCGGCAAACTCCCTGCGAATCTGGGCAATCGTGCGGTCCGAGAGGGTGCGGCTGATCCGGCTTAAGAGCGGGAGGTCCTGCGCGGGGGGAACTTGACGGTCCGGCGATATGCGCGGGCGCTGCTGCTTTGGTGCCGGCTTCCAGGGCTGCGGCTCCCCCTCCCCTGCATATTCACGCCTCACCATGTGCACGAGCGGCTCCCCCGCGCTTTCCGAGCGAACCGAACAGGAGAATCCCGGAAGGTCGTTGCGCTTGATGATCCTTAGTATTTCGAATTTGAATCGGCGGTAGGTGCCTTCGGCGCCCGACTTTTCAAAAAGGACGGGCATGGAGATGGCGAAGCCGTCCGCGCCGTTGCCGCCGGCGTGCTTGCGGGCCACGCGGTAGAGCCAGCGCTCCCGGCCGCCGGTGATGGAGAAGTACGCCGGATCGATGGACAGCAGTCCGCCGTCCTCCATGACACCCCGGTAGAACCAGTCGGAGACGGTAAGCGTGACGCCCCTGCTCTCTTTGGTCTGGGCGTCGATGAGGTCGTCCCACTGGTCAATTCAGCTGAACATGGTGGTTTTCTGGCCGCGCTTGCCGCGGATATTGGTCGTGACGACGGTCGTCTTCAGCCGTTCCAGCGAATCGCGCAGCTGCGCGTAGTCCCTGCCCCCTGTCGAGCGTGCGATGGCCTTGAGCAGATCGTGGGGCTGGAACTTGAGTTCGCGAGGAATGTCGTTCGTGCCGCGGTTCTTCATGTCGCAGAGCACGGAGGCCGCCCAAATGAGGATGTCGGCGTCCCAGATTGTGGCCATCCCGTAATCCTGGTGCGGCTGGACCGTCACGAAGATACCGTCATTCTCGTTGTGGTACTCGATGGGCTTCATGCGCTTGGATTTCGAAAGCGAGAAGAACGGGCGTTCCATCGTGTCCTTCTGGTCACGGAACCGCAGATCGACGATGGTCGGGAGGAACAAATCAAACTGGGGATTGTAGAAGCGGGAACGGATCATTTCCGGTCTTTGAGTTCGCGTTGGAGGGCCTCGACGGCGCGCTGAAGCGTGTAGCCCAACACCCAACCCCGATGGGCTTCGGTGATAGCGTAAATCGCATCCACGGTTTCTTGTAAGGCTTTGACGTTGAACTGCACGTTTCGGCCGGTACGATAGCGGCGAATAGGCCGTTTGGACTGCGTCTGGGGCTTCGGGGCCGGGGCTTCCCGGCTGCGGAAATTCGCGTTCTGCGAGACTGCCCTCACCTGCTCCGGCGGAGGGGCAGAGGAATCTACCTTGGGTTTGGGGGCAAAGCTGCTTACATCAAGCTGCTCGCCCGCGTCAAAAATACTCGCGCGCTGCTTGGCCATCAGGCTACCTCCTCTTGTCGTCTGCGAGCCGGGGCAGCACTAGCTTTGATTCTTTCTATGACCTCGCCTGCGAACGCCTTCGCGTTGAGCCTCGCAGCAGGAAGATTGGCCACCTGTTCCGGGTCGAGCCCGGTAAGCGTGCCCCCGAAAGCAAAGAGAGCGCGGTAGGCTTCGCGCTCGTGAATCTGGTTGCCAAACATTGGAACCTTGTTTTCAGCAAATTCCGCCTCAATGCTCTGCAATGTCCGGGGACGGATGGCTGCGCTCGTGCGCGTAAAGAGGATGGCAAACGGAATTTTGCGCTGGAAGGCCTTCTCCTGCGCCTTCACCAGCTTGACCGCCTTTACGGCCTCGGTCGCGTCGAGATGGGAACCCTGAGCGGGAACGATGACGAAATCCGCACGGCTCATCGCATAGCCGACCATCATCGACGCGGTTCCCTCCAAATCGACAATGACAAAGGTAGTCAGTGTCGCCGCATGCTCGATGGTATCGATAATGGATTCCTCGGTCGTCGCCGCAATAACCGTGAGATTGTCAGGTTTCCCTGGAAGGTTGCCCCATTGCGTAAGCGGGCGGTTCGGGTCGGCATCGATCATGGTCACGGAGCCGCCGTGAGTTGCGAGTTCAGTGGCAAGCAAGAGGGCGGCTGTGGACTTGCCCACTCCCCCCTTAGGGCTTGCGAACACAATGGTTGGCATATAGAGTCCCTGCTGAATACAAAATCTGGTAAGGCACCCTATCCGATAGCTACTCGGTACTCAAGCGAAATCGGGATGCTATCGGATAGCCTTCCGATACTATTGGGATACTGGGTTGCTTCCGGATAGCTGTTGGCTACTGGTTAGCCGTCTGATTTCGGATGGCTAGCCGATAGCAGATGGATACCAGATAGCATCCCGAATTCGATTAGCTACCGGATATCCACTTATTGGCCGAAGGGCAGGGGCCTTACAGTCGTAAGCGGAGAGGGGATATTGAGCAGTGGGTTCACGACAGCGCCAGTGCAGGCGGCGCCGTGCACACTACGGAAGCTTCTCCGGGAACAGCCCCGGCATCCAGCGCGCGGCGAGAGCGGCCGGGAAGGCAAGGCGCAGTGGCGCACGGGTGCTGGCGGAGACCAGCACCTCTCGGTCGAGTAGGGCCGAGACGATGCGGCGGGCCTGCCGTTCACCGGTGCCGGCAACGGCATCAGCGTCACCGCGGGGCAGTTCTCCGCGATAGAGCACCGCTTCAAGGATGCTCCCTGATTTGGCGGGCAGATGCCCGAGGCGGGCTTCCTCTTCCGCCCACAAGAGAATGCGTGTGCGCAGGCGGTCGGGCTGAACCAGGCTTTCCATAAAATCCACCTGGTCAATGCAGACGCCGAGAAAAAACCGCGTGAATTCGGCAAGCGCTTCCTCACTTAAGGTGCCGCGCCCGTCCAGGTCATTGCGCCGGGGCAGGTCGCAGTTGGAGAGCAGCGCCTTGTACCGTTCGACGTTGCGCGCAAGCCCGCGCGCCACCGACCAGACCGCGCCGGTATCGAGCGTCTCCATCAGGACGGCGTGCGACATCAGGCGCGCAACGCGGCCGTTGCCGTCCACGAACGGATGTATCCACAACAGCCGATGATGAGAGGCTGCCGTGGAGATGATGGACTCGGTTTTGCCGACCTTGCCGTAGACCTGCGCGAAGCGCTCCAGGAAGCGGGGCAGGGCGCCCGGACTGACGGCGACGTGATTGCCGACCCGCACGTCGCGCCTGCGCAATTCACCTGGAACCAGTCGGACTTTCTCTTTGGTCGCCGGGTCTTCGACCCATACGAGATCATCAGGCAGCAATTCGCAAAAGCGCCGATGGATTTCGCTGATCCCTTCGGGTTTGATGGCCAGCCCGCCTTGGAGGCCTCCGCCATCGATCCATTTCTGCACGTTGATGTGTGCCTTTGCTTCGAGCTGCAAATTCCGGTTGCGGGGGTCCTGACTGTAATCGTTCTTGAGCGCGCGCTCGATGTCCACCGGATGCGTGTCATGCCCCTCGATCAAGTTCGAGTAGTAGCAGTTCATCGCTCGGATGAGATCGGCAAGGGACGCCAGCAGGGAAGGGGGCAGGCTCCGGCGGAAGCCGGCGGATTTCCGGGCGAGGTCGAGTGCCAGGTCAGTGATTGCCGGCCTGTGCCTGGAACCTTCTCCAACGAGCAGAGGCTCCATAAGCGACACCAGCTCTCCACGGTCTTCCGCTATGATGTCCGTATTCATGGCTGCCTATACTTAGTTTTATATCCATTTATATCATACAGATATGAACTGTTCAAGAATTCTATGACCGTCTCAATGTCCGCTTAAAAGTCCGCTTGTAGAGCTAGTGGCCGGGCAGGATCAGGGGATAAGCTCTCTCATATGTTGCCGATCATGCAAGAACGGGAGGAATTTGGACGCCTCCCCTCTGCACCTCACAGCGGCAGCAGTGGCCTTGACAGAAACATTTAAGGCGCCTTGGCGTGCCTGGCCTTATGTTTCTGAGGGTGGAGGGCAGCCAGGACGGCATTCGGGTTTTTCGCGATGACGGTGAGGAATGCGCGCGCGGAGGCCTCTGGGATTCGCCGGCCACCTTCCCAATGCTTGACGGCATCGAGGCTGAAACCGAAGGCCGCGGAGAAGCGTGCCTGGGTCATGTGGAGGCCCTTGCGGATGGTTTTCACGTCGATCCGGGCCGGAACGGTCACCCGGTAGCCATCCTCCTTGCCCGCCAGGAAATCGTCGATTTCGCCGAGCCCCTGCTTCAGATCATCGAACATCGCCATAACTTCATCTCCGGTACTTGTTAAAGATTTCGTCCGCCAGCTTCGCCAGTTCGTTCCGTTCCGCCTTGCTCAAGGTTCGCTTTCTCATTCTTTGCGTATGCCGCCACGAGGAAAACCGGGAAGTTTTTCGTTGCGCAGAATGTAGATGACGCGCGCCGCCGCTTTTCCCAAACATTATGTACTCCATTGGACACTAAAAGCACGCAATAAAAGTGTCCATTGGCAACTGTCGGAAGATTTCTATCAGCACGTCAGGAGGGCCAAAAATCGAGGTTCAAAATCGGGTTCAAAAAGCGCCAAATACGCCGAAATAGCCCACGAAATCAGGTGCTAGCGGGAGTTTACAAGTTAGGGACGCGGCCTATGCCGCCTGCCCTTGGGCGTGCGATTTACAGCGCGCCCTATCCTCTGGAAGAATAAGGGCTTAAGCCAAGCGGCCTGCTGGTCGGACGGCGGTTTTCTTTTGCCGCAATTGGTATGACCTAATTGTTTGGCCAGCAATCTGCGTTCGTGGTATGGTTGCCGGGCCTGAGGGTGGCATCTCCCAGAAGGCCTATAATCATTGCCTAATACCTTGCTTTTGCTGCTTTTTCGCAACGCCGGAACATTTCCTTGTGGATTTGTTTTGCGAATTATGGTATGACCTAAGCATGCCGAGCCTCACCCCCAAGATTATCGGCGGCCACACCTATTACTACGCCCGCTATTGCCAGCGCGTCGACGGCAAGCCCAAAATCGTCCGCCAAGTCTACCTCGGCAAAATCGACGACCTCGTCGCCGCCGCCGAGCGCTCCCAACAGCCGCCCCAGCCCCTCGAAACCGAGGTCGCCGCTTTCGGAGATGTCGCCGCTCTTCTCGACGTTGCTCAGCGATTGGATCTTGTCCAGTTGCTCGATTCCATCCTTCCTCCCAAACGCCACCAGGGCATCTCTCTCGGCCAGTACTTGCTCCTGGCTGCCATCAATCGCGCGGTCTCCCCCACCAGCAAAGTGGGCTTTGCTGACTGGTACCGCCAAACGGTCCTGACTCGTCTGCTGCCTGCCGATCCGGCCGCGCTGTCGTCCCAGGGCTTCTGGAACCATATGGATTTGGTCACCGCCGATCACGTCCTCGAATGCGAAAAACAAATCACCCAGCGCCTCATCCAGCGGTTTCAACTGGATCTCCGCGCTCTGGTCTACGACGGCACCAATTTCTTCACCTACATCAATACCCGTACCTCGGCCGAACTTCCGCAGCGCGGGCATAATAAGCAGAAGCGCGGGGATCTGCGCCAGGTCAGCCTCGGCCTGCTGGTCAGCGCCGATTTTCACATCCCCTTGTTCCACAAGGTTTACGCCGGCAATGTCAACGACAGTACCGAGTTCCAATCCATCACCGAGGAACTCTCTACCCATTACCGTCAACTGGCCCAATCCTGCGATCACATTACCCTGGTCTTTGACAAGGGCAACAATAGCCAGGAGGCCTTCGCGTCTCTGCAAGACACTCCCTTTCATTTCGTAGGTTCGCTGGTCCCCTCGCAGCATGCCGAGTTATTGGCCGTTTCCCGCAAACAGTTCCGGACACTGTCCCAGCCCGGCCTGGAAGAGGTGGAAGCCTATCGCACGGAGAAGAAAGTCTTCGGTCAATCGCGTACTATCGTCGTGACTTTTAATCAGAATCTGTACGATGGACAACTCCAGGGACTGAGCGCGCATCTGAGCAAGGCGAGGCGCAAATTGCGCGACCTGCAGACCCACTTGCAACGCCGCCGGGAGGGAAAGGTGAAGGGCGGCAAAGCCCCCACGCTGGATTCGGTGAAAAAGCAGATCCATACGATCTGCTCCGCTCAGTTCGTGGAGAAGATCTTGCAAGCCGAGGTTCAGTCGGTCGGAAAAGGCCTGGAACTGACTTTCCGTACCGATCAAGCGGCTCTCGACCGGCTATGCCGCACTCAGTTCGGCAAAACCATCTTGTTTACCGATAATGCCGACTGGTCGGAGGGGCAGATCGTATCGGCCTACCGCTCGCAATACCACATCGAGGATGCCTTCAAACAGATGAAGAACCCGCACTTCCTGGGATGGAGCCCGATGTTTCACTGGACCGACTCGAAAATCCAAGTGCATGCCTTCTACTGCGTGCTGGCCTTGCTGCTCACTAGCTTGCTCCAACGCGAACTGGCGCGGAAAGGCGAGCAGCTCAGCATCAATCGCCTGCTGGAAGAATTCGGAGACATCCGAGAAACTCTGGTCGTCTATCCGCGCCGTCAAGGCCAGCGACAGGCTTCCACTGCCGCCTGTCTTACCCGCATGACCCCACTACAGCAACGCCTCTTCTCCCTCCTCGCCCTCCAGCAATTCGTCCCTGCCACCCGTTAGGTCATACCAGCCATTACGTGTAAAGCATTCTCCAGGAATGGCTTACCCCGAAATCTGCCGATATCTTGTAAACTCCCGCTAGCCGACTATGGAATGAATAACATACGGGCTGATTCGGTAATTACGAATCAGCCGCTCTACCAACTGAGCTAGGGTGGCTCGGGCTTTTTGATGATAACAACCGGCACTGAAATTTGGCAAACTGCGCCTGGCCGCCTCGAGCGATTACGTAAGTGTGGGTTTCGTCAGCGCCAGATTCCCGATTTCGCGCCAGTTGGTCCCCAGATACGGCGGTGCGATGCCGCCAGCTTCTGGCCCGCCAGGCGCTCTCGGACATCCCGGGCAGCGCGGCCATCAACAGCCGCAGCATGCTTGTTTTCTCCTTCATCTGCGTGCGCGGATCGCGCCAGTGACGTGGGAAATCGGTGGAGAGGGCCATTAG
>CAWDOH010000052.1:0-35931 GCA_963803725.1 Bryobacterales bacterium
GCGTGATGAAGCTACTATCGCCTACTCCATACCGGCGCCTCAACGAAGTCACCGGCTTTGTGCTCCTTTCGTCGGCCTGGTGACCGTGCTGAGCCTGATCTCTTACCACGCCCAGGATCCCTCCTGGGACACCGCCTCCGGTGCCCACCCCCTGAACCTGGTGGGCTACCCCGGCGCGTATTTCGCCGATCTGCTGTTCCAGGTGCTGGGCGCGGCGGCGTTTCTGCTCCCGCTGCTGACGTTTTTGCTCTCCTGGAAATGGATCCGCTCGGATGACCTGGAGGCCCCCGCGGTCAAACTGGTGGGGTCGGCCCTGCTCACCCTGGGGGCTTGCGCGGCGCTCTCGTTTCTACCTCTGCGCCTGTTCGGCGGCGTGATCCGCATCGGCGGCACGCTGGGCTTTGCCATCGCCTCGTACCTGGTGGATTCGCTCAATATAGCCGGCGCCGTGGTGGTCACGGGCACCGTAGTGGTGGTCTCGATCTACCTGGTTTCCACCTTCACCATTGCCAAGCTGGCGGAGTGGCTGGCGCATCCCGTGGCCTGGCTGCAGACGCGCGCGGATGCCTGGCACGCCTGGCGTGACCGCGTGCACCAGCGCTCGATCGAAAAAGCCCAGGCCGCCGCTCAGAAGCGCTTCGAAAAGGCCCAGCGCCGCACCGGCCAGCGCGCCGGGGAAGACACCCCGCCGTCGGCGGCCGATACCCCGCCGTGGGAGGATACCCGCGCCACCGTGCACGCGCCCGCCGGTTATGCCCCGGAAGCGGCGGCCGAACCCGAGTGCGCCGAGCCGCAGGAACCCGCCGAACCGGAGATCCCCATTTGCCCTCTGGAGGAACCCGCTCCGGCCGCATCCCTCGCCCAGGCGCCGCCGGCTGCGCCCCAGCCCGCGTCCGTTTCCACGGGTACCCAAAGCCGTCCCGCAGGCACCCGCCCGCTGCACTTCGAGCTGCCGCCCACCGACTTGCTGAACGAACCTCCCGGCCGCAATCCCTATGACGAGCAGGAGCTCAAGGACACCGCCGTCCGCATCAAGGCCAAGTTCGAAGAGTTCGCCGTGCTCGGCAACGTGGTGCAGATCAACCCCGGCCCGGTAGTCACCACTTTCGAGTTCAAGCCCGAGGCCGGCATCAAGCTACAGCCGCATCACCAACCTCACTGAGGACTTGTGCGCTGGGCCTGCAGGCGGAATCCATCCTTATCGAGCGCATTCCCGGCAAATCCACCGTGGGCATCGAGGTGCCCAACACCCGCCGCGAGCTGATCGCCTTGCGCCAGATGCTGGAGTCCGACGATTTTACGCGGCTCCAATTCCCGCCTCACCATTCCGCTTGGTAAGGATATCAACGGCCGCATTCGCGTGGCCGCGCTGGAATCCATGCCGCATCTGCTGATCGCCGGCTCGACCGGCGCGGGCAAGAGCGTCATGATCAACTCCATGATCATGTCCATCCTCTACAAGGCCACGCCTGACGACGTGCGCCTGATCATGGTGGACCCCAAGCGCGTCGAGCTGGGCATGTACGAAGGTATCCCGCACCTGCTGACGCCGGTGATTATCGACCCCAAGAAGGCCACCAATGCCCTGCGCAACGCGGTGCTGGAAATGGAGCGCCGCCTGCGCCTGCTGGCCGAACAGGGCGCCCGCAATATCGACCAGTACAACAAGAAGATTCGAAAACTGCGCGAGCAGCCCCGCAACCTGTTCGCCGACGAAGAAGGCACCCAGGACGAGCTTCGCGCCGCTGCCCTACATCCTGATCCTCATCGATGAGCTGGCCGACCTGATGATGCTGGAAGGCAAGAACGTGGAAGAGAGCGTCACGCGCCTGGCGCAGATGGCCCGCGCCGTCGGCATGCACCTGGTGCTGGCCACCCAGCGGCCCAGCGTGGACGTGATCACCGGCCTGATCAAGGCCAATTTCCCGGCGCGCATCAGCTTCCGCGTGGCCACCCGCGTGGATTCCCGCACGGTGCTCGACGAAATGGGCGCCGAACACCTGCTGGGCAAGGGCGATATGCTCTTCCGGCCGCCCGGCTCCTCGCGCCTCACCCGCGTACACGGCGCGTTTGTTACCGAAACCGAAATTAACCGGGTGGTGGATTTCTGGAAGCAGCAGGCCGCCCCCGAGTACGACCAATCCTTCCTGATCGCCCCGCCCAGCGACGACGAGACCGCCGAAGAGGAACCCGTCTCCGGCGAGCAGGACCCCATGTACGAAGAGGCCGTCCGCCTGGTGCTGCAAATGGGCAAGGCGTCCACTTCCACCTTGCAGCGCCATCTGCGCCTGGGCTACGGCCGCGCCGCCCGCATTCTGGATATGATGCAGCGCGACGGCATCATCGGCCCTCCCGACGGCAGCAGGCCGCGCGACGTTCTGAAGCGGCCCGACTGGCTACGCGAGGTGGAGGACCAGGTGCGGTAAAAGTAGCGGCGGCCGGTTGCCAACATCCCGCCTGGTTGCAGCAGCGAGGAAGAGATTCCCTACGCACTCGGGATTGCCAGTAAGCTCTTTATGAACTCTTCGAATGCAGCCAATCTGACAATCCTCAAAGTTGCAGCGCTGACCCAAAAGTCATCCTGTATCGAGGTCTGGATTGCCTTGCCAGGCTTGAAGATGTTTCCGAGACACGCTACTGTTGCCTTGTTTCGACCGGCGGGTTTGGTGAAATCGCTGCAGTCATGCGCTGAGAGCTCCGGCCCCGTCGGATCAACCCGTTCAATGAAACGCTCCGCATCGGCGAGAAGATTCGGAAGTGTGTGCCGCGCGGCCTCCAGCAAGAGGTCTTCGAGCGTCCCTGCCGAGGCATTGTCGGGCATTACGAACGCTCCGGATCGTGGCCTGCTGGAGCTTACTTGCCCCGGATAGGCTGGAAACCCCGGAACCTGTGGAGAGAGTCCACTGCGGAGCTGGTTGAATCGCGCAATTGGACTCTGGGAAGAATCCGCGTCAAGCACCGCGCCCAGTCCAACTAACCCACCCGCGTCGATACCAAGCGTAAGCAGCGTATCGTGGATGGTCGTCGGTATCCTTCGGTCCCCCACGGCGCTATCGACCGCAACACAACACGCCTGATTACGAAAGAACACGGGGACGGGCACCCGCCGCGCAAGGTCGTCGTTTACCGGCCAGGTCGTGGGGATAATGGGGATCCAGAATCTATCCAGTTCTGACCGCTTAGTAACCCTGGCGAATCCATTGACCTTTAGCACTCTGCCCACGAACTCCACGTCGTGGGGCCCTTCTACTACGATATAAGCGAAGTCCATCCTATCTCACGTCCAGCCCACGCTCATCTCGCAAACGGAGCATCACATCCTGGCTGAACCTTTGTACGCCAGTTTGCTCAGCAAGCCTGTACACCACCATCTCACTAGCGCCGGAACTCCCCGCGTGAAGCAAAGCATCCACAGCCTCTAAACTGTGCGTCGTCGCAAAAACCTGGACATCGAATTTTTGGCACGCCGACACTAACCAGGAGGTGACAGTGGATAGCATGGAGACGTGAATCGCGGTTTCCACCTCATCGATGAGAAGCAATCCTCCTCTCACGGAAGGCACGCTCAATGCCAAGGTAATGACCCTCCGGATTCCCTCGCCAAGCGAACTGAGCGGCACAACCCCCAATTTGGCGTGGCGGACTGCTAATAGCGCCCTTGTGCCCCGGGGGGCAAGAATCTCCAGATCCGAAATATTTGGGTCGATTTTCTGCAACAATTCCACCGACTGTTGTTTCCACCCGGCCTCGGTCGCATCGGACAGCCAACTCAACTGAAGTCTCTCCAGCCTGTGCGAGTACGGCGTGACGGCCCGCGTGGGTAGCGAAAAGCCCAGATTTCGCCCCTCCTCGAACGGCGAATCGGCCCAGATTCTGAAGCTCACCTCGCTGGGGTCCTCGGGCGGCCCCGTCACGAGCACAAAAGGAGGCGGACTATCGACTCTGACCCGCAGTTCGACCCCGTGGCGCTCGCTTTCCACCTCTTCCCAATGTTCGATTTCCCCGGCTTCGCCGGGAATCGCAACCGGCGCCTTGAGGGTTCCCGTGATAACCCGGCATCTCGCTTTGACATCCCTGATTGGGGTTTTGCCATCGCCGGAAATGTGGATCGAATACGGAAACGCCGGGTCGTTTTGGTCCCCGTTGCGGCCGAATAGCCAGGTGAATTCGTCGACAACCAACTCGCTCAGCGGCCTGCTTTCGCGCCGCTGTACGATAGCGAGCCATTCGCGAAGGTCCGCGGGACGGCAAAAGATCGCCAGTGCTTCAAGGACGCTGGTCTTGCCGGCATTATTATCACCCACAAGCAGGTTCACTGTGCCGAGGTCCCGGAAGTTCATCTCTCGCAGACCACGGAACCGGTGAATCAGCAGGTTATTGAGACTCAAGTTCATTAGTTCGCTTGCCCCGGGCCAGTTACAAATGGGCAAAAAGGGTGTGGCGATTGGCAACCCCAGATGGGCCAAGTTCGCAGCGAACCACCATTATAGGTTAATCGACGGATTCAGTTTCAGCCCTTCGAATGGCCGCCAAAAGAGCAAATATAGCGTCGGTGGCCGCGCCCTCGTCCTCCGGCCTGATGTATACTGCTTCGAGAATGACCGCTTCTGGGAGTGAGGCGGCGGTCCCGAAACGCGCGGTACGATTCCTGGCCTTGGTAACCCAAAAGACGCTGAGACGCCGATATGTTCGATACACCCAAGGGGCACTGGGAAATTCTACCGGTCTCGCGCGCCACGGCGAAGGACCGGCGGTTCGACCTGCTCGACCGCCCGGATCTGGAGTGCTTCCTGCGCGGCTCCCTGTTCGATTACCGGATCATGGTGACCCTGCGGCAACTGCTGGCGCCGACCGATCCGGTCTCCCGGTTCACCGATGACGAGGTGGTCGATACCATCGCCTGGCGACTGGCCACCAAGGAACTGGTGATCCGTCAGGCCGACTGGAAGGGCACCAGCCCCCCTTCCGGTGGAGGCGGCGGCGACGACGACGCGCAGGTCAAGCCGGCGCAGGACCTTCCCGACGCTCCCTCCACCCCGCCGCCGGCCGTAGAGCTGGACCCCAACACCTTTGGCAGCAACCTCGATGCGCAGGCGCAGGCGGGCGCCCTGGCAGCGGCGGCAGCGGCGGGTGCTCCGTTCTGCCAGCAGTGCGAAAAAGCCAAGAAGCCCGCGCCCAAGCCTACCACCCCGCCTAAGCCCCTTCCGGGCAATCTCGTCGTCACCGTGAAGGACGCGAAAACCGGGAAGGCGATTGATGGCGCGAAAGTGGACATCAGCGGGCCGGAATCGAAGTCGGGAAACACAGACGCCTCGGGCAAGATTGCATTCAACAGTATCAAGCCCGGGAGCTACACGGCCAAGGTTACCAAGGACACTTACGCGCCCGGCAGCGGCACCGCAACGGTCAAATCTAACGCCACCGCCACCCTCCCCGTAAAGCTGACTCCTGGAACCGTCACTCTGAGCGTGGACGGGGTTGCGGCGGGAGACAAGGTCACCGTGGGTGGATTGATCGTACGGAACTTCGACGGCAACAACGCACCGCGGAAAAAGATCACCATCTCGGCGGTCTCGCCGGCGGGTGTCCCCGGCAATGTGACCTTCCAATGCAACAGCGCCAAGGTGAAATTCTACGATAGTGTGACCGCGGGCTCGGAGATCGCCATCGACGGCGCGGCCAATGTCTTCGCCGCCGGGAGTCTGCCGAAGGATCTATACGCGGAGGGCGTGGACTTCAGCGCCACGATGCGGGACATCACGGTTTCGCTGGATTTCGGACCGCGGATAAAGGTGGATTCCGCCACCCTGACGGTCCTGTGGGTAGATCAGCCGACTGTGCGGCTGGCGGGAACCATATCAGCGAACAATTCCAAAAAGAACGCGTATAAAGCATGGACCAAGGCCGGCACTCTGGCTCTGGGTCTCCAGGAGTACAATGCCACCATGGGGGCACGCATAGGGTGGGGATCCGAAGCCAATGCGAAGGTGCATCCAACCAAATTCAAGTACCCCGGAAACGACCTGAAGCTGGAGCGCGATTACGATTACCAGGATTACAACGGCAATGCCCCAATGGACTCGGGAGCTCGCAGCGCCACGGTTCCGCCCGGAAACGACACGGGGCCGGCAGAGGCCCGCGACGACGACCCGGATCCGGATGACACCATCTATGACTTTGACGCCGCCGGATTGGCCATTCCCAACGCGGCCGTCAATTCCATTAAGCGCACGCGGAACGATTTCTGGGCCTTCGCATCCATCACCGTGGAGGGCAAGGCGGTGCGATGTTCCCAGATACGCGAGTATCTTATTGTTTTCTCGCAAAAGCAGACGGCCGCTCCAACCGGAGCCGTCTGGAAGGTGATAGACCCGCCCGACGTAGCGGGCGATAAGCAGGCGGGCAATGGTCCAACGAAGCTCACATGGGATCTTAAGTAGAATCGCCCTGGCGGGTATGGCAACCGGCCTGATCGGCGCAACATGGGGCGCGCAAGCATCGAGAGACGAGAGGTACAAATTGATTGCAGGGTTGGAATCGGAATCTCCGGAGGTTCGCGCCACGGCTGGCGCGGAAGTGCTCGCGCGGAAGCAGCCGGGTGACATCGCCGAGATTATGCGGGTTGTAGAGAAGTATCTGAGCAGCGATGACCGCCAGGGGACGGTGAAGGACAACATGCTGCTGCTTGGGAAGCTGCATGCAGTGGATGCGATACCGCTTTTGGTTCGGAACCTGACCTTTGAGGCGTTTTACAAGAACACCAAGCGTCCGCAACCGCCCGCGGACCTGTTCCCAGCCGTCCAGGCCCTCATCGATATTGGCCAGCCTTCGGTTCGTCCCGTATTAGCCAGGCTGGCGGCTGAGGATGGCGAAAAGCTCGGAATTGCCGGCGCTACGGTTCTGCGCCGAATCCTGGGCCTGCGTGACGCTCGCGCGCTGCTCTCGGGCGAAATCGCGGCTGCCAAGGGTGAACGGTCGCAAGCAAGGCTTCGGATGGTACTGAGCCTGGTTGAAAAACTCTCTTAAGGGCGTGCCATGCCGCCGGTCAAATGGCTGGGGGAGCGGCACCACCGGTTGTTCACTGAAAGCCCGCCGCAACCTCTGCTCCGCCGGCGGCCACGAAACTCTCGAACAGCTTCTCATCGCGCCGCCGGATGTACGCCAGAAACTCCGCCCGCTTGCCGTTGCGCGCCTGCGAAAGCGAGTCTCCATGCCGCCGGTGCAGGAAATGATCGCCGTGAATACCCTGAATACGGGCCCCCGCCGCGGCCATCCGCACCCAGAAATGGTAATCCTCCCAACAAGGGATTTCCTCATCGATCCCGCCCACCCGCACCCATAGCTCGCGGCGGAATGCCGAGATGCAATGCACCGGGTTTCTCTGCAACAACATGTTGTAAGTAGTGACTTCCGGAACCACCCAGCGCTCCGAGGAGTCTCCGAAGAGCACCGCATCGGGATTGACCACATCGGCGCCATGCTGCAGCCTCCGGCCGGCCTGGAAAAGGTAATCGGGGCCGATCCGGTCGTCCGCGTCCAGCATCACCACAAACGCGCTTTCATAGGCCGCGATGCCTCGGTTGCGCGAGTAGCCGGGGCCGCGCTGCTCGCCATTGCGCAGGTAATGTACGTGCGGATATTCGCCGGCCAGCGCGGCCGCCACCTCGCCGGTCTCATCGCCCGACGCATCGTCCACAATGTGGATTTCGTAATCGGCGTCGCTGGCCAGCACGGATTCCACGGTCTCCTGCAGGTAGCACCCGTAATTGCGGCAGGGAATGACCACATTCCAGGGGGCCGGCGCGGCCGGATTCTTCTTCAGCCGCAGCAGCCGCAGCGCCTGGCGGACGGCCAGGCTGGTGAGGCGCTGGTAGCCCGGGTCGCACCACAGGGCGATTCCCGGCGTGGAATGCCCCTCCAGGTGCGCGATCTGGCCCGGCACGGCGTTGTGTTTGCGCTCCAGCAGCACGGTGAAAAACGCATCCGCCTCGCGCCGGAAGAGCGCCTCCTGGCGCAGGGATGCCGGCAACTCCTCCAGCACCGCGAGCCATTCCTTGCGGAAGAATGCTCCCCAGCCGAGCAGGGCCGCTTGCGCCTCACCGTAGGTCCGCCGGTGGCGCTGGTTCCAGTGCGTGGGCGCCAGGGCGTGCGCAATCCGCGATGGGTCGCGCCAGAACTGCTCGTACAGCCCGCCGATATCGTGGTTCAGCGCATCGTCATCCTGGACGTAGACCACCGGGTTGCGGGCCTGCGCCGCGCACAGGAACCTTCCGTAGCAGCCCTGGTTTCTGGCGGATTCGATCACCCGTACGCCCGGCTCCGGAAAGGCCAACTTCACCGCGGGGTTATTATTCCAGATCAGAATCTCGTCGATGCATTCCACGCGCCCGAGCGCGCTCACAATCGCCGGCAGATTCTCGGGCCGCTTCCAGGACACCAGGCAGGCGCTGGCGGGTTCCGGGCGCGACATGCTCACGCTGGCCGCGGGGCGCGAGTCCAACTCGGAAAGCTCGCTCCGCAATTCGTTGCGGAAGCGGTCGAAGAACCAGTCGTCATCGCGCCGGCGCCGCGCACGCACCTCAGTTGCGCGCGTGCCCAGATCGCCCGAAAGCAGCCGCACACTGGCCGCCGCAAATTCGTCGTATTGCTTCAGCCTCTCCACCACGCGCAGCAGGCGCCGGGGACCGAAGTGCAGGCTTGCCAACCGGAAGCGGTTGTGCAGCACCGGCTCCCATTTCACCTCATACGGAAACCGGGCGCGAAAGGCGTGCTCCACTTCCACGCCGGGCACGATCCAGCACTCGTAGCCGTAGGTCCACAGGCGGATGCTCAGCTCGGAGTCCTCAGCGCCCCACAGCACCATGCCAGGGTCGAATCCGCCGGTCTCCGCGAAGACCTCGCGGCGCAGGGCCAGGAAGCATCCGCAGAGCAGCGGGGCGGCGTACGGAGCGTCGCCCTGCGGGCCCAGCCATCCCACCGCCAGGCTGGCGTCCTGCCATTTTTGGCCGTACCCGGTGCACTCCACCGCCGCCGGCCGCATGGCGGCGATGGCCGGAGCAACGGCGCCCACCTCCGGGCGCGCCAGCACCTCCAGCAGCGCCTCCGCCCAACCCGGCGGCACGATTACGTGCGCGTCGCTGAACACCAGAATGTCCCCGGTGGCGTGCGCCGCGCCGAAATTGCGCGCTCCCACCACGCCCAGCCGCGCCGCCGGGCGCAGCAGAGTCACTCCCGGACACCCTTCGCCGAGAAAGCCGGTGCTTCCGTCGGTCGAGCCATCGTCCACCACGATGATTTCCCAGGGATCGGGCAGCGTGGCTTGCAGGCTTTCCACCGTGCGCCGCAGCGCCTCGCCCTCATTTAAGCTGATAACCACCACGCTCAGGCGGCTCATACATCGATCTCGAATTTCCGGCAGAACCAATCGGCGTCGTGCTCGCGGTTCCGCCGCGCCCGCTCGCGGCGTTCCCAGATATCGCCTGCCAGCAGGCTGGCCACGGCATCGGCAAATGCCGGCTTGGTTTGAAGGGTGGCCAGAATCCGCTTCAGCCGGTCGCCATCAAAATGCAGCACCGCGGTTCGCAGGCGATTGTACACGTAATCGTGCCAGTTCACCGGGAAAGGATTCTTCTTGAACCAATGCGCCACTTCCGCCCCCGGCACCATGATCACAGAATACCCGAGCAGCCAGGTGCGGATGCACAGCTCCACATCTTCCATTCCGTAGCTGCGCATGCCGTCGAAGCGGCCTGCAGTTTCAAAGAATTCCCGCCGCATCATCATGCAGGCGCAGCCCGCCAGCGGCACCGCGTAGGGCCGGTCCGCCTGCCGGCCGAGCCAGCCGACGCCCAGTTCCCGGTCGCGGATGGTCAGGCCGAAGGTGGTTGCGCCGGGGCACTCCAGGCTGCTGATCTGCGGAGCAACGATCCCCACGCCGGGTTGGTGCAGCTCCTTCAGAAGCTTCTCGAGCCAGCCAGGGCGGGGAATGCAGTGGGCATCCATGGTCACCAGGACCGGGGCCCGCGCTCGTTCGGCGCCCAGATTCCGCGCGGCCGCCACGCCGCCGCGTTCCGGCAGGTCCACCAGCACCAGGTCTTCGAACGGCGGCGTACCGGCGTCCGGCTCCGTGCGCAGGGCATCGCAGCCGGCATCCGTGGAGCCGTCATTCACGACGATGACTTCGTGGCGGACCTGTACCGTGTCGCGGATGGCCGCCAGCGTTTGACACAGCCGGGGACCCTCGTTGTAAACGGGAAGAACGAAGGATATTTCGGGGGTAACCCCACTGCCACTCACGGGGATATCGTGATTCCGTTCTGCGAAAGCACGCTGAGGAAGGTGCCGCTACCAGCGAAGGCCGTGCTGATGTACCCGCTCCATTTGGCCTGCTGCGCCGCATCCGTGCCCTTTACCGTATCGGCGTCGTAACGATCGGAGGTCGGTTGCGAAACCGCGTCGGCATTTTGCAGTACCGTCTGCAGGGCGGTTTGGGCATCGGAGACGCTGGCAAATGTCTTTCCCCGTTGCGCGAGCAGCGCATTGTAATAATCCCGCGATAGCAGTGCGGTGATGTCGTAATGCCCCTGCTCGTGGACCAGCAGGCTGTCCTGATAGCTCTGGGGTTTTTGAGAGACCCAGCTCGCCACCCAACTTCCGGCGGTGGAAGTGTCGTTCGGATCGGCAGTTGGCTTGTCGAAAACAATGGTGACCACAATGCTATCGCGGAGCTTATACGCTTTGCCCACCGGATCCATAAAGATACCCGATGTTGCGGAGTGCGCCTTGGTAAACGCGGTCTCCACAGTTGTATTGGCCCCCGGGTCAGGCAGGTTTTTGCCCGTGCCAAAATCGCTCCAGGCGAGTGTCTTATGCAGGTTGAGCAGTTGTGACGCCATGGCGGCCCGCGGCCAGTATAGCATCGGCGGAGCGCACCGGGACTGCACGGCCTGCCGGAACCTCACGAGACTGGTTTGCTGCTGCATCCCAAAATCACAATCGGGTTCAAAGAGATCGGAACCGGCGTCGGGGTGGGAGTTGGAGTAGGTGTCGGCGTTGGCGTGGGGGTTGGAGTTGGCGTCGGCGTCGGAGTAGGCGTAGGAGTGGGCGTCGGTGTGGGTTTCGGCGTTGGCGCTGGCGTGGGCGCCGGAGTGGGAGCGGGGGTTGGGGCCGGGGTGGGCGCCGGAGTTGGACTGGGCGGAGCAAAGGGGCACGAAGTGGTGGGGTCCCCGACGTTCCCCGAACCCGCGTTCGCATCGGCGTCCTGCGAGGCAGCGTCGAGCGCCTGCGACGTCGACATCGGCCGGGGTGGCGGAGGGGGCGGCGGAGGCGGAGGCGGAGGCGGCGGAGTTGGGTTGGGCGACATACGTGGCTACCGGTTCCCGAGGCGTTGCTTGGCCGCCCGCAGCAGGCGCTGCATCTTCACCGCCGGGCTGGATGCCTGGCTGAGGATCTGCTCTGCCCATCGGGTACGCCGGCCGGTATCAAAATCCGGCCCCCATCGATCGCCAGGTCCAGGTATTTGCACACGTCCGGCCGGGCGGTGATTCCATAACTCGCTGCCCGCTGGATCCCGTGCTGAATGGTTTCCCGAAGCTGCGCCTCGCCCGCGGCCTGCGCCTGCCGGGGGAAGAATTTGTTCACGTGCGCCACCATCCAGTCTTCGAATTTCTGCACCTCCACCCGTGAGAAGGCCGCCATTTGCGCATGGCGAATCGTCAAGGGCGTGTACCGCCGGGGCATGCGGCCTACAAACGGAACCGCGCGCAGGCCGCGGCTGGCGGACGGGGCCTGAGCAGGCGTTTCATCGAGACCGAGCGTCCGCCGCGCCAGCCGGTCGCCATCCAGACCGAACTCGAGCATTTCGCCGCGAGACTGGCCCTCGGTCCAGAAGAACTGAATGCCGCCGAACAGGGTGCGTAGCTCGTCGCCAAAGCAGGTGGGCAGGTACACCCGCAGCACCCGCGGATCGTAGTAGCGAAACACCAGGCGCCGGCTTTGGTGGTCCTGGGCGATCAGGAAATGGCGCAGGTGCCGGCGCAATTCGGCCAGGCTGGCATCGCACTTGAGCAGCACGCCCCAACTGTTGCCCCAGGCGCCCTCCAGAATGCGGCGCGTATATTTGTCCTGGTATTCGAGCTGCACCAGGTGCGGCGCGGCCACCTCCAGGGCGGGCGCCAGATCGCCGGTGTAGAGGCAGGAATACTCCAGGTACGAGCTGAGCAGCGAGGAATACACCCGCCGGTCGCGGGCGCCATCCAGGATCATCCAGATGTCCCGGCGGTCGTCCTGCGGCCAGAGAATCTTCTCCATCCGATCGATGAACTGGTTCGCCATGTCTACAGCCTGCCCGTGTCAGAACGTCCGCCGCCGCCCCCGGCTCGGCCGGAACACCCCATTGTCGCCCAGCATTTATTGCCAGGCAATGGATTTCGTCAAGCGATTGGGCTTCCCGGCAACCTCCCGCCCGATTCGCGGGGTTTTCAGCAGGCGATCCTCCCACGGCGCGGCGGCAATCATCGCCGGGTTCCCTGCGTCTCGTATGGGTGCGCTTCCCGGTTCTCCGCGAGTCGATCGTCATAACCCCAGGAAGGTCCCGGTGCGGAAGCCGTGGCGGCTTACCTGGTCCCACGGTCACGGTCACCGGCACGATCTCCCGTGCGTTGGAAGCGCCGGGGGCGTCGAGCTGAAGTCCCGCCGGTGAGTTATGTCCGCCAGAAGAGGCCGAACGATTTCGGGGGATTGACAGCGTTGCGGCTTCCGTGCAATTATCGAACTCCGATAGTTGGCGTGCGAGGGCCGGCGCTTTGGTGAAGCACCCATATCTACTCATTCGTGTCGCCCTGTTGGTGCTCTGCCTGCTCGGTGTTCCCCGGCTGTGGGCGCAGGGGCCTCCGTATCAAACCGACGATCCAGTCCCGGTCGATCTGCACCATTACGAGTTCTACATCTTCGGCGGCATGGACGGGACCACGGTGGAAATCGACGCCACAGGACCCGCCATCGAATTCAACTGGGGCGCCATTCCCAGGGTGCAACTGCACGCAATTCTGCCCTTGGGTGTGGTTGCGCCATCGAACAATCCGATCTATTTGCCCGGGGGAACCGGACCCAGGGCCTTCGGGCTCACGGACATGGAACTGGGCACCAAGATCGCCTTCATCAAGGAGACCAAACACATTCCCCAGATCGGCACGTTCACCATGTTCGAAATCCCTACGGGAAGTTACGAAAGAGGGCTGGGAGTTGGCAAAGTCTGGTACAAACTGCCGATCTGGTTGCAGAAGAACGCCGGGCACTGGACCTTTGACGGCGGAGCGGGGTATGAGGTGGTGCCGCAAACCGATTACCGCAACTTTCCTTATACCGGATGGCTGGTGAAACGGGTCCTGAGCGAGAGGCTCGAACTCGGGGTCGAGGTCTTTGCCCATGGACGCGAGGGCTACGCGACGCCGCAGACGGAGGCTTCCACGATGATCGACCTGGGTGGCTACTATCATTTCAAGAATCACCCCGGAGAGCAATTTCTGTTTTGCTACGGCCACTCCGTTGCCGGCCAGACGGAGAATTACGCTTATATCGGCATGTACTGGACTTGGGGAAAAGACGACAAGAAGGACACCACCAGCTTGGACTGGATGCAGCTCCCGATGAACGGGAAGGGATTTGAATGATCTGCGGGGATGCGGCCGGCACCGCCAATGCGTGGGGGCCGATGCGCGCGAGAGGACACAGGCGATGGAAATTTCGGCGCGTGGTCTTTGGACGTTAATCCACGGAATGGGGTTCGGCGCGCTCTATCTGCTGGCCTGTTCGGGTGCGATGGTGGAACTTTGGCGCCGCTACGGGCAAGGCGGGGCGCCCGTCGCCGCGAGAGATGAAACCTTCCTCCGCGTCTACCTTGGGGCCATGACTCTGCTGGCATGGCTCACCGTCTTCACCGGCGCTTACGTCATCTATCCCTGGTATCGCGCCGCGGCTCCGCCGGGAACCGGGCCGCTTGCAGGGTTCCCGCAAGTGCTGCTCCAATCGAGTCCCGCGACCAGTGCATGGCACTCCATCGGCATGGAGTGGAAGGAGCACGTTGCCTGGCTGGCGCCGATTTCGATCACCATGGCGTCCGCCGTCTTCGTCAAGTATGGCGCGCAGCCTCCAGACTCAGCCGCAACTGCGCAATGCGGTTCTGGGTTTTGTCCTGGTCTCGTTCCTGGCCGCCGGTATCGCCGGCTTTTTCGGCGCGATGATCGATAAGAACGCGCCGGTCGAAGGGGGCCCGATGATTCGTTTGCTGCAGGGAGCATCGCGATGAGCGGAGAGGCAAGCGGCCCGCCCAATGGTTCCGGCGCAGCGGCCATTCTGGCGGCGGGAATTGGCGCATTTGTGCTTCCGGTGCTTGCCATCGCGGCCGACAAAGCCGCTTCGATCAAGCGGCTGATGGTGTTCTACAAGCCAACCGGACCTCTCTCGGGTGTGACGACTTCGACCATTCTTGTCTGGCTTGTCGCCTGGGCGATTCTGAATGCGCGCTGGAGCGGCAGGAGCGTCGCGGCGGCGCGCGTCAACACAGTTGCTTTTATCCTTCTGGGCCTGAGCTTGCTGCTGACCTTTCCTCCCGTAGCCGATCTTTTTTGAAGAGTGCCTGGCGGTAGTTCTTCCGGGCGATGAATCGCGACCGAGGCAAGGGATGCGCTTTCGCATCGTCCTGGCCGGCGCTGCGCATGCATTATAATCTAGGCTCCGAACCTGCATGCGCGATGACAGACAAACTGCCTACGGAGCGACGGAATCAGGAACTCTATATCGGGCTCGTTCGCCTGCACGTTCTGCACCATGCCGCTGAGGAACCGATCTTTGGCCTTGGGATCATCCGGGAGCTGGGCCGCCACGGATACCGTTTGGGCCCGGGAACGGTGTATCCACTGCTTCACGGCATGGAACGGCGTGGATGGTTGTGCACTAAGGTGCAACTGGTCGAAGGCCGGCGCCGGAAGACTTATGCCGCGACAGCCGCCGGGCGCCGCGCACTGAAACTGGCTCGCGAACGTGTTCGGGAACTGTACGAGGAGATGTTCGAAGCAGAAGCATGAAGTCCTCGGCCCGGGCGTCCGGATCTCCGGGCACCCGGGTTCGGAGCCGCACTGGCTTCGCGACCGCGAGATCCCGCTCCCTATGGTCGCGGCTCGGATTCGATGTTGAGCCGCGCATGTTGGCGGGCGGGCGAACCTAATCACGCGGTCGCAGACCGAGCTTCGCGACCGCGAGGCGCGCTCCCTGACGGTCGGTATGCCAGGATAAGCCTGGCTGATCTTGTGAACGGAAAGGAGTTCACCATGTAAATTGCCTGTTCAGCATGTAGCCGAACGAGCGCGAGTCCCAGCGATGGGGCGGGAGTCGGGAGGCGAACACGCGAGCCGTAACGCAAGTGAACCCGATTCGGCCTCGATAGGAATACGAAGGGGGCCAGTCCGCCGACTAGGATGAAGCCAGACAAGACCCGTGGTGAAGCAACAGGCAGAAGCAGCCAGGGGACCTTCCGGGGTGGTTGGGGACAGCGCGCGTGGACAGATCCGTCGAGGAGCCTGGGAGGCCCGGCACGGTGGCGAGCGAAAGCGAGCCACGCTCGGCGGGAAGACATAACCGGCGAAGCGGCCGTGATTGGGAGTCGGATGGGTCCATAGTAGCGAAGAAGCGGGGTAACGCCCGTGGAGCGAAGGGGCCCTACGGAAGACATGAATCTGTAAGAGGAGGAGAAAACCGCTTGGATGCAAATCCCACTACGGGTACTCGGGTAGCCGCAGGAACGGCGCGACCGGGAACGGTGAAGGAGCCAGGACTGCCGGAGAAAGTTTCTCAACTGAGACAGAAAACGAGGGGGGATGGGGTCGCGCTCATGGGTCGCCTCCTCTCCTACTCTACCGGCTCCGATTGGAGTTGGGGTAGAGCACCCGGGGCGGTTTTCGAGGGGTAGGTCCGTCACAGTTCGCAGTACTGTGGCCGGGCCCCCTTCGAGCGGCGTCTGGTATCCTCGATAAGAACCGCTCTTCCGCGCAGCGCGTTTCTGGCATCTCCATGAGAAAACAACCCTTCCTTTGGTTAGCTCTACTTCTGGCGGTTTGCAGTGCGGTTTGGGCGCAAAGCCTGGTGCCGCTGAATAATAATCCTTCGCGGGTGGTGGGCCATGTTACGAACGAGGGCAATACGCTCTCCACCGATAATCCGGATCTGATCGTGGGCCGGGAATTCTGGTCGCCTTACGGGATCGCCGAGGACACTTCGGTGTCTCCTCCGATTCTCTACGTCAGCGACACCAACAACAGCCGCGTGCTGGCGTGGAAAAACGCGACGGCTTTTAACAACGGCCAGCAGGCGGACCTGGTGATCGGGCAGAAGGATTTCTACAGCACCTTCCCCCAGGGGCCCGGCCAGACTTATCCCGGTGGCCTGACCTATCCAGGCGCCCTGGCGGTAGACGCCCAGGGCAACCTCTACGTGATGGACGCGGGCAATAATCGGGTGCTGCGCTATCCCAAACCCTTCACGCAGACGCCCGGCTCGATTTTTCCCAACCTTTATATAGGGCAGCCGAATCTGAACTCGTCGGCGGCCAATTACACGGGGCTGGTGGCCTCGCAGGGGCTGGCGCTCAATCCCGGCCTTGGCGGCATGGCGTTTGACAGCTCGGGCAACCTGTGGGTGACGGATGTGGGCAATTCGCGGGTCCTCGAATTCCAGGCTTCGGACCTGGCCAATGGGGGCGGGCCGCTGACCGCGGTGCTGGAAATCGGCCAGTTGGACTTCGGTTCGAGCACGCGGTTGAGCAATACGGTCACGACCTCGGCGATCACCGCCAACCAGCTTGCGATTCCCACCAATCTGTCGTTCGATTCGAGCGGCTGGCTGTACATCGGCGATTTCGACAACAGCGGCGCCATTACGGGGATCAACCGGGTGCTGGCGTTCAAGCCGCCGTTCAGCAGCGGACAGAGCGCGTACGGCATTCTGGGGGTTTACTATCCCGGCTCGACGCCGACGACGGCGCAGCGCGCCCAGACGCAGTTTATCGAACCGAACGGGATTTTCTTTCTGCCGGGTAATACCGGCGTGGGGGTGGTGGATTCGGCCCTCAACCGGATTCTGATTTTCCCACCCGCGGCCAACTGGCCAAACGTGACGACCGGCTCCACGGTAACGCCGGCGGCGGCGACGGCGGTGGTGGGGCAGGCGGCGTTATCGATCAACAGCGTGTACCCCAACCAGGCGACGGTGTCGGGGGTGCTGCCGGGCGCCACCAGTTCGTCGCTCTGGGACCCGTCCCAGGTGTACTTTTCGGGGACCGAAGTGTTCGTGACCGATACAGGCAACAACCGCGTGGTGGTGCTGCCGTACGCGAGCGGAACGTTTGGCGGCGCCACGCGCCTGCTGGGCCAGGACAACATGACGTCCAACGCGCCCAACCTGATTGAGGGCAAGGAATTCCGATTCACGGCCATCACCAGCAACAATCAACTGGCGGCCGACGGCGGCATGGTGATCGATGCCTCCAGCGGCACGCCGCACCTGTACGTAGCCGACACTTACAATAACCGCATTCTGGGTTTCAAAGACGCGCGCCTGGTGACAGCGGGGATGGCGGCCGATATTGTCATCGGCGAGCCCGATTTCGCCACCTCGCTGTGCAACTACCCGACGGGCAATCCGAATCAGCCCACGCAATCGAGCCTGTGCTACCCGAGCGGGCTGGCGGTGGATGCGAGCGGCAATTTATACGTGGCGGATCGCGGCAATGGGCGGGTTCTGCGATTCCCGGCGCCATTCGCGTACCAGGGACAGTTGGAGCAGGCCGACCTGGTGCTGGGGCAGACGAGCTTTACGACAGCGGGGAGCCCCGGTCCCGCGGCCTCCACCTTGAGCGCGCCGTACGGGGTGGCCTTTACGCCCGCCTGCAGCCCGACCGAGACCAACTGCAACATCAACGGGCTGCTGATTTCGGACATCACCTATAACCGGGTGCTGTTTATTCCCACCACCAACGGCACGTTCACGGCGGGATCGGATAATGGCAAAGCGGCCACCAAGGTGTACGGCCAGCCGGATTTCAGCACCGTGACAGCGGGCAATTCGAACGCGGAATTTTCGAGCCCGCGCGGGATTGCCGCGGATGCCGACGGGCGCCTTTACGTAGCCGATACGGGCAACAATCGAGTGCTGATCCTTCCCGATCCCAACAATCCGCAAACGCCCACGGCGGGCGCCGAGTCCACCCTGCCCATTACGGGCCTGAATGGGCCGCGCGGAGTTTTCGTCAACGCCTCGACTGGCGAGATCTGGGTGGCCAATACGAACTCCGGGCAGGCGGTGGATTATCCGCAGTACGACCTGCTGCAGTTCAACCTGGGGAGCACGACCACGATTGCGGCGCCCGACCCCATCGCACTGACGCAGGATCAATACGGGAACCTGGTCATGGCGGACGCCAGCAACCGGGTGAGCCTGTACTTCCCGGGCCTCGAAGCGCTCAACGGCGCGAGCCTGATTTCGTCGCTGCCGCTGGCGCCGGGGATGTTTGCTTCGATCTGCTCGCCGGGCACTTCGTGCGCGAACAGCCTGGCGGAATTCGGCAGCATCACGGCATCCAGCAGCAGCCTGCCCAATCCACTGCCCCTGCCGACCACGCTGGGCGACGTTCAGGTGAACTTCAACGGCTCACCGGTGCCGCTGTACTACGTTTCGCCGACGCAGATTAATTTCGTGGTGCCGATGAGCGCGCCCACGTCGAATACGGCGGACCTGGAGGTGGTGCAGGCATCCACCGGGCGGCTGTATGCTTCCGCGCAAGTGCCCATGAACGTAGCGTCGCCGGGGATCCTGCTGCAACAGTACACGGGGGCGGTGCGCGCGGCAGTGGTGGCGAATGCCGATTCCACGCTGAACACTCCGACCAATCCGGCCAAACGGGGCACCGTGATTACGATTTACGCCACGGGCCAGGGCTTTGTGCCCGGAGCGCCCGCCGATGGGAGTTTGCCGCAGGGGCTGGTGACCACGCCGACCAATCCGCGCATCGTGATGAACGCACTGTTCCTGGATGAAATTGCGCTCGAGCCGGGCGATCCGCCGAACGGCCAGTTCATTCAATTTTCCGGCCTGTCTCCGTCGTATCCGGGGATCTGGCAGATCAACGTGCAAATTCCGATGGGGATACCACCGGGTGTGCAGACCATCCTTGCGCTGGTGCAGGACGGCATCGCCAGCGTGGACCCGGCGGCCGGCACCTACGTCACGACGTTCTCGGTTTCGCAGTGAGGAGCGGCTGACGAGCGCTCCCTTCGGCCGGTGCTCGGCAGAAGCTATAGAGGCGCCGCGTCAGCGGGAGCCAACCGAATCACGCGGTTGAAACCCACGTCTGCGACTGCCAGGTCCGCTTGATTCGGTCGCGGCTCGGGCGTAAGCATGGAGGCGCGCGTCCGTGCGCGGCCATCCGAATCACCCGGTTGAAACCTAAGTTTCCAGACGCGAAGTTTGCTTGCTTCGGAATCTCAATCTCGCGGAGACCACGGCCCTGGTGGCCTTTTTGCAGACGCTGCATCCCGAAGGATCGTCGCGGTTCGGCTCGATGCCGAGGCGCGTCGAACTGAATACGCGGTCGGAAACTTAGAGGCGGAGGGCCAGGTTGACGGCGTTGCTGCGGGAGGCTGCGGCGGCGGACGCGGCGGCAGGTGGCGCGGGGACCGGTTGCGGCTTGCGGGCCACGGGTGGCTCGGCGACGGCGGATACGAAGAGGCGGTCCTCCCTGAGATCCATGAGCTCCTTCACGGCGCAGCGGTAAGACCGCTCGGCCTGCGCCTGATAGCGGAGAAACACCTTGAAGCCTTCGGTGGCCAGGATGGTGTGCAGTTCACCTTCTGGGGCAGAGGCGAACAAGCTGCTTTCGAGACGGGCGGCGCGCAGCATGGATTGCCGGGCGGAGGCGACGCGCTCGACGGCGAGCCGCTCCTGGGAGCCGACGGGGCGATAGAAGGCGATGAGGTCTTCGCGCAGGCGGGCGAGTTCCTCGGCAGGTTCGAGGGAGGTCGGTGTTTGGTTGGGCATCGGGAGTTCCTTTCCGAAAGCTGTTTGTAACATGCGAGGAAGCGGTGAGCCGGGGGGTAGAGCCGCAAGTGATTGAGGGGGAAGGAAATCGAGTTGCGGAACTTTGCGAACGCGTTTGCGGGGCGGGGATGTGGCGGGCACCAGATGGTACGGAAGGCTACGTTCGGGCACAATCCTGGCGCGTTTACCTATCCATGGGTGTAACCTGAAATCAGATCTTTCCCCGGTGTTGGCTGGCGGTGGCCGGAGGGGGAGTCTGTCGCGGGGTAATTTCATTTTTTGCGGCGAGGCGCCGTTGCCGTGGGTATGAATTCAGCAACGCAATGTCCAGCACCAGATCTGCCGAAACTGGAACGAGCGCAGAGCGAATCGGGCTTCTTCTGCAACGAATCCGTTCTCGACATTCTAAAGTCGATCCTTGCCGGATCTGAGTTGCCTGAGGTACTGACGACCATTGCCGGGTTGGTCGAATCTCAAGGCAATGGCATGTTGTGCACGATTTGGCTTCCCGACGCCGACGGAAAGACTCTGCATTGCGCAGCCGCGCCGAGCCTGCCTGGATTCGCCGCAAACGTTGGCCCGATGTCTATTGGCCCGAAGGGGGCTTCCTGCGGCACAGCCGTCTATCGAAGGGAGCCGGTCTATGTTGCCGACATCCTGCGGGAGTCTATTTGGGATGATTATCGTGACTTGGTCCTGCCCTACGGTATTCGTGCCGTCTGGTCGCGACCGGTGTTCACGCGGGAAGGTGAAGTGCTCGGCACTTTCGCCATGCTGTATCGAGAGGTGCGCAATCCCGACGCCACCGACCTCCAGTTGATCGAGAATGCCAGCCACATTGCAGGGATCGCCATTGAGCGGCACCTACACGAAGAGGCGCTGCGGCATGAACGCGACCGGCTGCGGCTGCTTCTGGAGATTACGAACAGCACGACGTCGAAGCTGGACCTGCCACGGTTAGTTGAGGCGCTATCCACAAATCTGCTGGGCGTAACGAGGTGTGACTTCTGCGCGCTACTCCTGCCGGATGCCGATAGCAGCGAATTGCGAATGACAATCCTGTACAACCCGGAGGCGCGAGGGGCCCTTTCGGACGGGACGATTATCCCGATTCATGGTTCGGTGTGCGGCAAAGCCTTCTGGACCGGCAAGACGCAACACTTTAACAAGATTGAAGAGGTACGCGACGACCCGGAAAGCTTCGGCAACGGCGTAGGCCGGCGGTTTTTCAAGCGTGTTATGGCGGAAGGCCTGGTGTCGGGATGCGATCTCCCGCTCCTCGGCAGGAGCGGCGTAGCAGCAGGCGTGCTGGCGGCCATGAAAAGGTCCGAGAGGGCATTCGAGGGAGAGGATGTGATCCTGCTGGAACAGGTGGCCCACCAGGTAGCGATTGCCGTGGAGAACACGCTGGAGTACGAAAAGGCGGTAAGGGATCGGGATAAGGAAACGAAACAGCGGCTCTACCTGGAGGAGGAAATTCGGGCTCAGTGTGGGGCAATCGTGGGAGACAGTCCCGCTTTGAACGCCGCGTTGCAGTTGGTATCGGTTGTGGCGCCTACGAATTCCAGCGTGCTGATTCTGGGCGAGACCGGAACCGGTAAGGAACTGATTGCCCGCGCGCTACACGATTTGAGCTCCCGCCGGGAACACGCTTTCGTGAAACTGAATTGCGCCGCGATTCCGCTCGGGCTTCTGGAAAGTGAGCTGTTCGGTCATGAAAAAGGAGCATTTACCGGAGCGATTGCGCAGAAGATGGGGCGCTTCGAACTGGCGCATAAGGGCACGCTCTTTTTGGACGAAGTGGGCGACATTCCTCTGGAACTTCAGGCGAAACTGCTGCGCGTGCTGCAAGAGCAGGAATTTGAGAGGCTCGGCGGCAACCGCACTCATAAAGTTGACGTACGGGTAATCGCCGCTACGCATCGCGATCTCTCCAGCATGGTAAAGCAGTCGACCTTTCGGGAGGACCTGTACTACCGATTGAAAGTATTTCCGATCAACGTTCCGCCGCTACGGCAACGCAGGGAAGACATTCCGAAACTGGTCCTGCATTTCACGGAACTGTATGCCCGGCGAATGAACAAGCGAATCGACGAGATCCCTTCAGAGACCATGGACCGGTTGGCGCGCTACGCGTGGCCGGGCAACGTTCGCGAATTGCAAAACTTCATTGAGCGAGCTGTCATACTTTCGCCGCACTCTGTGTTGCGCGCCCCCACCTCCGAACTGGAAGCCTTCCCCTCACCCAGAGAGAACAACATTCGGATGACGGGACTTGAGGAAGTGGAGAGAGACCACATACTCCGGGCGCTTGAAGCAAGCAATTGGGTAGTAGGCGGCCGTAATGGCGCAGCGGAGCGATTGGGCATGAAGCGGACATCGTTAGTTTACCGGATGCGCAAGCTTCGCATCAGCCGTCCGGCACCCCTCCCACACAACGGCGCTGCCCCCGGCGGCGCTTTCCAGGATTAGTCCGCCCCTCCCGCCAACTAACAGCCTGTTATTGATGCCGCGGCAGAACTGGCCGGGTGCGATTTGGCACAGGTTCCGGGTTTTCGACGGCGGGGACCGCTCCGTTGAAGACGCGCCGCAAGCCATTGATCCCATTGCATCGGCGCATTTGCGGGTCTGCATCGTTTTTGGTGGCCCGCAGGGCCATGGGTCACTCCCTTCGGTCGCGGCTCGGGTTTGAGGTCGGGAGTCGGGATTGAGGTCGGGAGTCGGCTTTGAGATCGGGGGTCGGGTTCGAGGTCGGGGGTCGGTTTTGATGTCGCGGCTCGGTTTGACGTCGCAGCTCTTCACGTCGCAGCTTTTCACGTCGCAGTTCGATTTCAGGTCGCGGCTCGGTTTCACTGGGTCCGTTTCGATGCTGACGGAAGACACGACCAATTCCTGTCAGTGTTAAACATCCGTCGCGACTTCGTCAGTTGGACGTGAAATTGGTTCGCTGCTGTGGCCGCGAGAACTTGCAGGGTCAAAAGCGAGTTACGCCTAATCCGTTTCTTCCGAGCAGAGGTGTCTTTATTCTGGCCTGTTGCGTGCGATATCAATGTTGTCCCTGTCTCATAGCCAGTTGTCACAACCGAGTAAAGGAGCATTTGATGAGTCAAGCTCATCCGAGGGCGCAGAGTCCGGAAGCCGGGTGAACAACTGAATAAGCCGCAACGGTCTTGTGAGCGAGCCGGATGGAGTCCGCGTCTTCCAGCTTCTAGCAGGGAGGTGGTCGCGCCGCCTGGGGAGGGGCATTTCGAAAGGATATGACAAGCGCGCGGGTCGAATTCCTGGACTTCGCCGCCGGGGACTGCCTGGTTGAGGTGGCCAACAAACATGCACCAATTCCATCGCGAGACGGCGGCCGTGTAGCGGAAACAGCGGATGGCTTCGCGAAATACCACACAACACTAACTAGTTTCTGTCGCGAAACTCGTAAGCCATTGATTTCTAGCTCGTTAGACACCGGCCATCGGTGTGACCTTCCTGATTCGGTCAGCCCGCCGTCCTCTCAGCCTCAACCCGCGCCATTCTGCCAGCTTGCGATTAAAACAAAATCGGAAGAAAATGTTCGTCGGACACTTGACAAGTTCGATTCAATTGTATGTCATCTATATAGATGAATCAGCAGACAGCTCTCCGCAAGCGCGCCAAACTCTTTGCCGACCTTCCTCTCACCGCCGAGATCGTCCGCGGCTCTCTACTCCACCGCGTCATTCGCCATCGCTCCGGCTGTGCCGTGTGCGCCGACGGAAAGGGCCATCCCATCTGGGTGTTGACTGTCAGCTATCCGGGCGGCGCCACCAGGCAGTTCAGCCTCCGCCCCGAACAGAAGCCCCTGGTCGAGCGGTGGTTGCGCAACTATCACAAGCTGAAAGCCTCTCTGGAGCGCATCTGTGAAATCAACCTGGAACTGCTGCGGGCGGAGAAGCAGAAATGAGCCGCCTCCCCGTCGCGCAGCTCAGCTTCGCCGATCTCCAGTTGCAGAGTCACGGCGTCCATCTCGATCCTACTTTGCAGCGTGTCGCTGACTTCCTGGAAGAGCAGACTGCCCTGATCGAACTCGTGCGCCAGGATCTGGAACGTGGTCTGAAAAAACCCGACTCGGGCCGCCACGGCATCACTCCTGCGCAGACCCTGCGCTCATTGGTTCTCATGCGCCTCAAGAATTGGGATTTCCGCGAACTGCGCGAGCGCGTTAACGATGGCTTTACCTTGCGCAGCTTTACGCAGTTCGATAGCCACTCCGTCCCCAAGCACGATGCTTTCAACCGCGCCTTCAACCGGATCACCCCGGCCACCCTGGTCGCCGTCAACCAACTCGTCGTGCAGGCAGCCGTGAAACTCGGCCTGGAAGACGGCCGGCAACTCCGCGTCGATACCACGGTCGTAGAGACCAATATTCACTACCCCACCGACGCCACCTTATTGTGGGACACCGTGCGCACGGTCACGCGTCTGGTCTGGGATCTTCATGAGAAATTACCCCGCGGAGTAAAAGGCTTTACCGATCGCACGCGCAGCGCCCGCCGCCGCATGCAGGAAATCCAACGCATGACCGCCCGTCAGCGGGAACAGCAACAAATTCCCAAGTACCGCGAACTCATCCGGATCACGGAACAAGTTTTGGGTAATGCCAGGAAAGTGATCGCCGCCGCCAAACGTGTCCACAAAGTCGATGAAATCACGCGCGCCGTGATTGACGCAATCTGCAAGCAGATCGCCGATTTCTCCCAATTGGGGGATCGTGTCATCGATCAGTCCCGCCGCCGGGTGCTACAACTAAGGAGAAACAATCATGACTCGAAACATTAAGACAGCAATTGCCCTTGCGGCCCTGGCCTTCACGTTGGGTTTGCAGCCCCCGGTGAACGCGCAGGACAGCAAGGCGCAGACTCTGGAGACTGGCACCTTTCACGGCAAGGTGCATAACACTTCGGGCAGGGCAACCATCTATCGGGAACAGGACGGTAAGTTGATTCTCAGGTTGACCAACTTCAAGACCTCAAATGGGCCCGATGTGCACGTGGTCCTCATTGCCGCCAAGGATGCGAGCGACGACGCCAACTTCCTGAAGGCCAACACGGAGCGTGTGGAACTCGGAACTCTGAAAGGGAATGAAGGCGACCAGAACTACGAGATACCCAGCGGAACGGATCTGACAAAGTTTCAAACCGTTTCGATTTATTGCGAGCGATTCAACGCCAACTTCGGCGCGGCGCCCCTCGAGAAATTCTGAAACGGGTTTCACCGGTATCGGGCGGCCGAGAGCTGCCCGACTCCAACAGTGGCGGGGGAAAAACATGGCAACTAATACACATGCATGGCTCTCACGAAGGAAATGGATCCTGATCGGGATCGGCCTTCCGGTGCTGGTGGCGGCCTGGTGGGCCTTTCGGCCAGAGAAGCTCTGGATCAACCAAAAAGTGGACGAGCCAGCGCCGTTTGCATCGACAACGGACCCTCAACCGCTTTATACAGGACGGTTGGAAGGTAAAGCGCACCAGACCAGCGGCCGCGCCACAGTCTACAAAGGGACCGACGGCAAGCAATATCTGCGTTTGACGGATTTCACGACCTCAAATGGCCCGGATGTACACGTGGTGCTTGCGCAGAGCGACGACAAAGACCTTGGACAGGAAATTGTGAAAGGGGACCTGAACCGGATTGAACTTGGAGCGCTCAAAGGCAACCAGGGCGATCAGAACTACGATCTGCCGGCAAGCGCTGACCTGAATCAGTACGGCACCGTGGTGATTTATTGCGAACGCTTCCACGCGATATTCGGCCTGGCGAAGCTGGAAGCTTTCTAACGACGCGATGGAGCGCGAGGTTGCTGTTGCATTCGGCTGAAAACAGTGATGAAGAAACAAGTCTACATACTCGGCGGGGGGTTTGGCGGTCTTTATAGCGCGCTGGAACTGGAAAGGCGGCTGGGCCGGGAATCAGACATCGATATTACTCTTGTGAACCGGGACAATTTTTTTCTTTTTACGCCCATGCTGCACGAAGTTGCCGCCAGCGATCTGGATTTGACCACGATCGTCAATCCCGTGAGAAAGCTCCTGAGCAAGGTGCAACTGTTTGCCGGGGAAGTGGAGCATATCGACCTTCCGAACAGCCGATTGACGTTGGCTCACGGTTTCAAACGTCATTCCCATACGGTTCCGTACGATCAGCTCATCCTGGCGTTGGGGTCGGTTGCGAATTTCCATGGCTTACCAGGGCTGGCAGAACATGCGATCACGATGAAGAGCCTGGGGGACGCGGTGGCGCTGCGAAATCGCCTGATCGCCCACTTAGAAGAGGCGGATACGGATTGTGCCAAACGGGAGCGCGAGCCGCTACTCACTTTTGTTGTGGCCGGCGGCGGATTCGCGGGCGTGGAAACGATTGCCGCAATCAACGACCTGTTGCGGCAAGCCCTGCCGCTGTACCGTAACCTGAACGAGAAGATGCTGCGACTCATTCTGGTGCACGCGGGGATGTTTCTGCTTCCAGAACTGGGAGAGGACCTGGGCAAATACACGCAAGCAAAGTTGGAAATGCGGGGAATCCAGGTTGTCCTGAACACGCGGGTGGCGGCGGTTTCGGACGACACCGTGACCCTGACGAACGGGACCGTGATCCGAAGCGCCACGATCATATGGACGGCGGGGATCACTCCCAATCCGTTACTCGGAGCCTTGCCTTGCGCGAAGGATCATGGACAAGTGGTGGTGAACGATTACCTGCAGATTGCGGATTTTCCGAACGTATGGGCCATTGGCGATTGCGCCGCTATCATTGACAGAAGAACGGGGAGGCCTTGTCCTCCGACAGCGCAGCATGCCTTAAGGCAGGGCCGGCTGGCTGCCAATAACCTGATAGCCGCTATTCGCGGACGGTCCCCCAGGAAATTTTCGTTTCGCACGCTGGGCCAGATGGCTGCCATCGGACAACGCGCGGGAGTCGCCGACGTGCTGGGGTTCAGGTTTTCCGGTTTCGCTGCGTGGTGGTTATGGCGAACCATTTACCTGACCAAGCTGCCGGGTTGGGACAGGAAGGTTCGGGTTGCACTGCAATGGACCCTGGATGTGATCTTCTCTAAAGACGTGACTCAGTACCTGACGGTGCGCGCGCCGGTGATGTCGCGAGATGATGAGCAAGATGCGGTGCCTGCGAGCCAGGGTCCGCGGCATGCGGAGTAACTGCGGCGAACAGGCCGAGAGCTAAGTGCCGCGCTGGATTTTCGATTAGTTGCGGCGCGGCCCTTGTGCGGCCCACCCGGGGAATTTTCGAGCGCGGCTGCGCCGTGCCGGTTGGTACGGTCCTCTTTGCGTCCCTGCATACCCTGGAAGATGGGTACCGGTCAGCGGGATGGGGGTCCGTTACGGCGTTCAGGTCTTCGAGCGCGGGGTGCGCTCGATAACGCGCGCGGCTCCGAAACCAGGTCTCCGAGGGCGAGATGTTGTGCCGTTGCGCGACAGACGCTCCATGAGAAGTTGTGAAGAAATCGAAGCAGGGCAAGCTAAAGCACAGCTAAAGCATGCCCCACGCGGTGGTGCGTTAGCTTGTGGGCTTCTCACGAAGCACGGTGGCGGCTCCGGTCGATGCTGGGCCGCGTGCAGGCAGGCGGGCGTGCGACGAAAGGTGCGACCGATGCTTGTCAGGTGTTGGAGATCCGACGCGATTTCGTCAGTTGGGGCCATGGCAAAAACCAGTTACGCCCTCCGCTGATTCCGGTTGCAGACTTTCTGGTTTTGGCCTGTTGGGTGCGATGCCAATATTGGACAATGTTTACCAGCCCGTGACTCAATAAAGACAGGGATGTCGAAGTAAGGGGCTGGACAAATCGTTTAGCTTATGTCATCTTCAAATGGATGCAAGCGCCCAACCGCGGTGGCTCCTCAGATCGCGAGAAGGATCTCGAACGGAGAGTCGAGTCTCTGGAGACGCAGTTGAAGTGCGCGCTGGCGGAGAACGAGCGCCTGCGAAAGGAACTGGAAGAAGCGCTCCGTGCCAACAAACGAAGTGCCGCGCCGTTTTCCAAGGGGGAACCCAAGAGTAACCCCAAGCCGCCAGGACGTAAGCCTGGGGCGGCATACGGAGCGCGAGCTACGCGACCCGTCCCCAAACGGGTGGATGAGCAAATCCACGTGCCACTTCCGCCGCGCTGCCAGCACTGTCAAGGTCCGATCATCCTGAAGAACACCCAACCTCAGTACCAAGAAGACATCGTGCGGATGACCATCGTCCGCCGCTTTGATGTGGAGGTGGGGACTTGTGCCTGCTGCGGACGGCAAGCGCAAGGCCGGCATCCGTTGCAGACCTCCGATTCGCTCCGCGTTGGGGAAGTGCAAGTCGGACCAGAGGCCTTGTCGATGGCGGCAGTGCTCAACAAAGAATTGGGGTTGTCGCACGAGCGGACGGCGCGGGTGCTGGAACTGGGCTATGGGTTGAAGTGGAGCCGGAGCGGGGTCTGCCGGGCTTTGGAGCGATTGGGGAATCTGGCGGCGCCTACTTACCAGCAACTGCGAAGCGCGCTGCGGCAAAGCCCGGTGGTGTGGCTGGACGACACGGGCTGGAGAGTGGGCGCACGTCCCCAGAATCTGCGGGTTTTGTTGAGCCAGCAGGTCACCGTTTACGTGATTGAACCGCATCGCGGATATGCGGAAGCGGCGGCGATTCTGGGAGAGGACTACGCCGGTTTCCTGGTGCATGACGGAGCGCGTTGTTTCTATGGTTTTGAGCAGGCGTTTCATCAGAGTTGCCTGGAACACCTGATCCGGCGGTGTCGCGAGATGATCCAGGTGGCTTCCGTAGCGGCCGCCCAATTCCCGATGGCAGTCAAAACGCTGCTGCAGGAGAGTCTCCGGTTGCGGGATCGCTACCAAGGGGGCGCGGTTTCTCGCCATGGTTTAGCGGTGGCCACCGGGCGGCTGGAAGCCCGGATGGACCGCTTATTGGATCAGCACTTTTCTTGCCCAGACAACCAACGGTTGGCCAAACACCTATGCCACGAGCAGCCGCACTTGTTCACCTTTCTGCGCTGTCCTGGCTTGCATGCCACCAACAACTTCGCCGAGCGGGCGATCCGGCTGATGGCGATGGCACGCAAGACCTGGGGTGGTAATCGGACGGAGAACGGAGCCCGCACACAGCAGATTCTGGCCAGCGTTTTGCGTACTTGCTGGCAGCAGGGAAAAGATGCTTTTGGTCAGTTGGTGAAGTTATTACGTTCCGCTTGTCCGATCTTGCTGGAGATCGTTCCCGCCGGGCCATCACCCTGACTTGCCCTAACAACCATTCGGCTCCCTCCACTCGCTTCGGCCCCGTCGCAACCGCAAAACTTCAAAATCAATCGAACGCGACCGTCCACGCCTACGCCAACGTGTGCCTCACCGCGTGGTAAACATTCTCCAATATTGCCCTCGCCTCGCGACGAGGTCTCATAACTGAGTTAAGGAGCATTTCATGAGTCAAGTTCGTTCAAGCCAAACGGCGCGGAGTGCCGGAGCAGGGTTGAAAACACCGCAGCGATCCGAGTTCTCTGTGCCGGTTACATCCATCCACCGAGTGGAAGCGGATGGAGTGCGGGTCTTTTACCGGGCGGCCGGCGATCCGAATTCCCCGGTCGTGCTGCTGCTACACGGGTTCCCCACATCGTCTTTCATGTTCCGCGAACTCATTCCACGGCTGGCCAACGACTACCGGGTGATCGCGCCGGACCTCCCTGGCTTCGGATTCACCGAAGTTCCGGCGGAGCGGGAGTACGTTTATTCGTTCGACCGATTAGCCGCGACGCTCAATGCGTTCACGCAGGCGCTCAAAATCAGGCGCTTTGCACTGTATGTGTTCGACTATGGCGCACCAACCGGATTCCGCCTGGCGATGGCTCATCCGGATCGAGTCACCGGTATCGTGTCACAGAACGGGAATGCCTATGAAGAAGGGCTTGGCGATGCCTGGGGGCCGATTCGGAAATACTGGGCTGAGCCAACACCGGAGAATCGAGAGGTAATCCGCAAAGCCATTCTGACGCTGGAAGGAACGCGATGGCAGTACACGCACGGTGTGGCCGACCCGGACAGTGTTCCGCCGGAATCGTACACCTTGGACACGGCTCTGCTGGAGCGTCCAGGGAACAAAGATATTCAGTTGGATTTGTTTCTGGATTATGCGTCGAACGTGAAGCTGTATCCGGCGTTTCAGGATTACTTTCGGAAGGCGAAGCCGCCGTTGCTGGCGATTTGGGGCAAGAACGATCCCTTTTTCATTCCCGCGGGGGCGGAGGCATTTCGCAAGGACATACCGGATGCGCGGATCGAGTTTTTGGATACCGGGCATTTTGCCATAGAGACGCACGTTGGCGAAATTGCCGCCGCGATGAAAGAGTTCCTGGAAGCCAACGGCGTATCGCGCCGGACAGACAACGGAGCCTCGCGATGAGATCCCTGGCTCCGAACGCCACGATCGTATTGGTCCATGGCGCCTGGGCCGACGGTTCCTGCTGGGAGAAGCTGATTCTGCCGTTGCGAAAAGAAGGTCTCAAGGTGACGTGTGCGCCGATACCGCTCACCACGCTTACCGAGGACATCGCCGCCCTTCAACAGGTGCTTGAGAGAACCAGTGGGCCGGCCGTGCTGGTGGGACATGCCTATGCGGGCGCGGTGATCGCCGGCGCCAGGGATGACCGGGTAAAGTCGCTGGTGTACGTGGCGGCGCTGGCGCCGGCTGAGGGTGAGACCGTGGCGGATGTCTTTTATCGCGCCAAGCCGCATCCGGAGGCGCCGCATCTGGCGCCGGATGCGTACGGGCTGATCTGGATTGCGGAAGGGGGTTTTGCGCACGCAGTGGCTCACAAGGCTTCTGCGGACCAGACCACGATTCTGGAAGCCGTGCAGCGGCCGATCGCGGTGAAATGCATTCAGGAGAAAGCGTCTGTGCCGGCGTGGAAGACCAAGCCATCGTGGTATCTGTTAGCGGAAGAGGACCGCATGATTGCGCCGGAGACGCAGCGCTACATGGCGGAGCGGATGGGCGCGAAGATTCGGACGTACCGGGTAGATCACAGTCCGATGCACACGGCGCCAGAGGTAGTGGTTCGCGTGATTCTGGAAGCGGCACAGGAGACGCTGGCGTCTTAAGGCCGGGCACCGGGGCTGTCAAAGGAGGAACCATGCAAAGTAAATCCGTTGCCATCGTCACGGGTGCGAGCCAGGGCATCGGCCGTGCTACCGCGGTACGCCTGGCACACGATTTCCAAGCGGTTGTCCTGGCCGCGAGGCAGGAGGACGAACTGAAGAAGACGGCGGCAGCGGTCGAATCCGCAGGCGCCGAACCGCTGATTTATGCACTCGATTTGCGCGAGCCGCAGTCGGTGGAAATCCTGGTCCAGGGCACGCTGGACCACTTTGGCACAATCGACGCTCTGATCAACATCGCCGGGGCGGTGCCGCAGGTCGATTTGTTCGAGATGACGGACGCACAGTGGGAAGACGGCTTGGCGCTCAAGCTGCACGGCGCGCGGCGGCTGACGATACGGGCATGGGATGCTCTGAAGGCTTCGAAGGGCGCGGTGGTACTGATCTCCGGAAGCGCAGCTCTGGATCCGAAGCCGGGTTTCGCGGCGGTAGCGACGATCAACGCTGCCATCATTGCGCTGGCGAAGGCCTTTGCCGAGCAAGGCATCCATGACGGGGTCCAAGTCAATAGCGTAGTGCCGGGTGCGGTGATGACGGGCCGCCGGCGATCGTTCATGGATCGATGGGCGCCGGCCCATGGAATGACCGTGGAAGAGGCCATGAAGCAGTTTCCGGAAAAGGCCGGCATCGCCCGCTATGGTGAACCGGAGGAGATTGCCGGCCTGATGGCTTACTTGGTTTCCAAGGAGGCTCGCTGGCTCACGGGCGCGTCAATTCGGATGGATGGCGGCGAAATCAAAGGGATCTAGTATGCTGCACGGACACAAGGAACCTGTTTGCCACCGGAAAGAGCCGGTGGGGCGCCGAACCTTTCTGTTAGCCGCGACTGCCGGCTCACTGGTGGGAGGTCCGCTTGCACGGATTGCTAACGCGCAGCGTGAGACTTCGAGCGGCGTAACATTGAGTGGTACCGCATCATTCAAGTCTGATGAGATCGAGGTTGCCGGCAACAAGGTCTTCTATCGCCGTTATGGACAGGGTCCTGCGATTCTGATGGTTCACGGCTTTCCGCGGACCAGCCTGATGTGGCGATTCCTCGCGCCGAAGCTTGCCGGGAGTCATACGGTGGTGTGCGTAGACCTGCGCGGCTACGGCCAAAGCGGGATACCGGCTTCGACGGACGACCACTTTCCTTATTCCAAGCGCGCCATGGCAAAGGAACTGGTTGAGGTGATGGTCAAACTCGGCTTTCCGAGCTTCACGCTGATCGGCCACGACCGGGGAGGACGCGTTGCCTACCGGATGGCTTTGGATCATCCGAAGAACGTGGAGCGTCTGGCGGTGTTCGACGTGATTCCGATTCTGGAAGCGTGGGACCGGTCGGATGCGCGCTTCGCTCAGACCTATTGGCCCTGGATTCTGTTGTCGCAGAAGCAGCCGCTACCGGAGAGCTATTTACTCGGCGCTCCGGAAGCCGTCTTCCATAACCCCTTCGGACAGGGTTCTTTCGGCCCTGAGATTCTGGCAGAATACCTTGCCACTTATCGCGACCCGGCCCGCGTTCACGGAATTTGTGAAGAGTACCGAGCCGCAGCGACGATCGATGTGGAACATGATCGCGCGGACAAAGGGGCTTCCAGGCGAATCGAATGCGCGATGCTGCACCTATGGGCCGAGGGTGGTCCGCTCGACACTTTCTATACAAAAGACGGCGGTCCGCTGGGCATCTGGAGGCAATGGGCTCCGCATGTGCAGGGACAGGCGATGAAGGGCGGGCACTTCTTCCCGGAAGAAAACCCGGACGACACCGCCGTTCTGGTGAAACGGTTCCTCGCGGTATAGCGAGTCCACTCAGGTGGGCCGAACAAACCGGTGTTGGTGGTTGGGCCGCAGTGCGGACTCATTGCGAGGTTGCGCAAGAATCCGGAAAGCGAGCGCGTGGGTGATCAGCAGCAGGGGCACCACGAAGGTCGGAATGAAGTAAGCGGCTCCCAACTGCCCCGCCTGGAGTCCGGCGTGATTGGCCTGGTAGAAGGCGTTCAGGAGATCGGCTGATCCCCAGATATTGAAGATCCATGCAGTGACAATGCCAGCCCTGCGCGGCAGCGATAGCAGCGTAAGCAACGCGAGCGCCGCCGCAATAATGTCCCCATAAGCCGCGGAGCGCGCGAAGGCAGAGGGCAGACCGGGGGACACGACGCCTGGGATCAGAAACGCCAACCCGAGGAAACGGAAACTGTGGAGAATGAGCAGAGGCTGCAACGCTTCCGCCCGTTGCCGCAGGCGGAGTTCCGGCCAGATATATCGGGCGGTGACCATCCCCCACGCGGCGAAACTAAATGCGATGCTCAGGAAAAAACAGAGTTGCGGCAGCATGAGTATCTCCTCACTGCGATAGGCTTCGGTTGCGGGTTAGGACCGCAGATAGCACGCCGAGGCGGTTCTCCCGGAGGTTGCGGGCCAGATTGCCGGTTATGGTTCGAAGGTCCGGACCGATTACGAGGCCGAGGTTCGGTCCGGGCGGCGGGGAGCCGGCCATGGACTTGAACCAGTCGAGCGCCGCCTGGCTGTCGTCGCGCCAAAGGACTGCGTGGAAGCCGGATTGTTCCAGCGCCATGCGTGTATCGGCCCCGGTGAGCAGGAAGCTGGTCGAGGCGTCGCGCGCCCAGGGAGTGGGATAGACGACATCGCCATCGCGAAGCACCAGGTCGTAAGTGGCTAACTGGCCGCCCGGCGTCAGGACCCTGCGCAACTCCGTATAGAGCGCGGCACGGTCCTCGACGTTCATCGCCACGTGCTGCAGAAACACCGTATCGAAGGCCGCGTTCTCGAAAGGCAGATGCAAGGCATCGCCGACCTGGAAGGTCATGCGATCAGACAGCCGACAACGCGCCGTGAGATAAGTGGCCGCATCGATGAAGGCGGGGCTCAGGTCGACGCCCGTCACTCTACAACCGAAGGTGGCGGCGAGATAGCGCGCCGGGCCGCCTATGCCGCATCCGGGATCCAGCACGCGGGTGGAGCGATCGATGCCGGCAGCGCGGGCCAATTCGGCAGTGGCGAGGATGCCGCGGGTATGGAACTGGTCGAGGGGCGCGAGCTGCGCGACGTTCAGCGTCTGATTTTCGGGCGCAATGGCCGTGAGCGCCGACTGGATTCGGCCGGTGAGGCCGGTGGGGCTATATTGCTCGCGCACCTTGGTGGTCGTATCGGTCATAACGGTTCTCCAGGAATGATTGTTGATTGGCAGTGCCGGCGATGGCGTGCTCGCGCCGCCATACCTGGGACTCAGGCGCGAACTGCGGTTCCGAGGGAAACGGACGGCGGAGTTCGCGATCGTATCGATCCAAATTGAAGCTCGGGCCGAGCGGGGTTATCATGAACTTCGCGAACTGCCGAAGCCAGTTGCCGAAGGTGCGCTGGTTGCCAGGAAGCGCCGCGTAACGGCGAGCGATCGTCTCGAAGTCTTCGGCAGGCCGGCCGGTCACATCGAGCACATCAGTGGTCGGTGCGCCCAGCTCGAAGGCGCCACGTTTGTGGTCGTCGATATAGTAGCGAAGGCTGCTGAGCAGATCGATCGGGAAGCCGCCCATCCGAGCGGTTTTCATGAACAGCCAGACCGGCGTCGGCACGGGCCTGACCGATCGCCCGACGGCGCGGCCGATTGCCTTGGCCATGTCCTCGGCGCCAAGCAGCTCTGGTCCGGTGGGGCGGTAGCTCTTGCCGGCGTGCCGCGCGGGGTCGGCCAGGGCCGCAACGGCGACTCGCGCGATATCCTCGTTCGAAGGTGGCGCGTTGCGGCTGTTGCCATACATCCAGGGAAAGATGCCGAGATGTGCGGCCAACCCAATCGTCAGCAGATAGGCGTCCGCAAAGAAGCCCGGGTTGACGATCGTGTGCGCGACGCCGGGCGTCATGGAGAATAGCCGATCGACCAGCCAGCTCTGGCGGGTCAGCAGCGAGGGATGCGAAGGACTGGCCAGCCATTGGGTCAGGCCGACGATGTGTTCGAGCCGTGCTTCCTTGGCGGCGACCGCAAAGGCCACCGCGCCTTGAATCATGTATGGATCGTAAGGCGGACAATAATAGGCTCTCTGAACGTCCTTCAACGCGCCGGCGATGCGCTCGACATCGGTCATTTCGGCGACCGCGATCTCGGCCCCTTGCGCCTTCAGCCGCGCGCTGCGGCCATCTTCGCGGTGGACCATGGCGCGGACGGGATAGCCCGCCTTCAGCAGTTCGGTAACGACGAGGCTGCCCGTCCTTCCGGTCGCGCCAGTCACGATAATCCTTGGCTTGATCATGTCATCAACTCCTTTCTGACTGGTTACTCATTTCGTTTTTCTCTGGTATGTCTCACCGAGCCTGCTTTGATCAACAGAGCACGGTCTTCAAAAGTTGTGAGGGGCGTCACCTCGGTTTCCATGCGCGGCCATACCGGCAACCCGGTAATCAGGTCGTCCAACTCGCGCGCGGAATCTGCCTGGACGATCAGAGCAAGACCAATGGCGCCGCTGGTAGGGCCGCCAGCCAGGATCTTCCGCTGATCCTGAAGTTTCTTGCAGAGATCCAGCGTGGGGCGAATGTATTCGTTGAAGAAGGCTACTCCGTCCGACAGGTTGGCAGGGCGCGCCGGAGCGACGATTTTCATTTGAACGAGATATTGCACCTTTGTTCTCCTAGACTTTCGTATCGGGACGCTAGCAATACCAGCCGAACGAAGTAGACA
>CAWDOH010000053.1:0-20107 GCA_963803725.1 Bryobacterales bacterium
CGGGCCATCGGCTACCGCGAAGGCAACGTTTTCCGATGGGGCTGGATCGGCTCGCACGAGGCGTATAACAAGCTTCTGCGAAGAATTCAGTGAGCCAGCGACGGTTGCAGGGCTCTTGAATTGAAGGAAGAGTGATTGGTCCGGTGCATTCAACAGTCTCAATTAAGGCTGAGTGAGCGTGCACAAAAAGTTAGAAAAAATGGATTTTCCCTGTCACGAACTCCCCGTTCTGCGCATAACCCTATAGGGCACCGGGTTCATGAAGCGGCCTGCCCAGAAAAGGGCGCTTATGAAACCAATCGGGTTGTTCACGGCGTCGCATTTCGGAATAGGGCTATCGACAGTTCGGGAGCTCATGTCCTTCACGCTCTTCGCCAATGTAGTATTTTGGCTACTACCCTTCCTCGCACTCGCACCCCAGGCAAGAGCTAATCTCATCACCAGCGGGAGTTTCGACAGCATCAGTCCCACATTATCAACAAACGGAATCTGCACGACAGACAATGCCGTTTACCCTAGCGTGGACCCCGGCTTTTACCCAGCCTGCTCAGCGAGCGGATGGACCGGCATATATCAGATAGGTAATGGCGCGACGATTGGGGTTTATGGCGTTAGCTTTGGTATTCCTCAACCCGACCCGGACGGGGCCAGCAATGCGCTCATCCTTCAGGCTGAACTCGATGTCGCTCCTACGGCAACGCAGTCTATCAATATCCCCACAACTGGTTTGTACACCCTTACCTTCTATGTCGCTAATCGCAGCGAACCTACCGTGGATGACGGCCCCCAGACGGTTTCCGTGTTATTAGACGGTACCGCGATCGCGGGAGGAACTTACGACGACCTGCCTGCCGCCTGGAACCCTCGAAACTCTCGATTTCACCGCAAGTGCCGGTAGTCATTCACTGACACTGGAAGGCCTGGAAGAGACCTCCGGAGCGACCTCGGCGAATGTGTCCGCATTCGTCGACACATCGCTCGGCTATTCGACAGTAGCCGCAAAAGCGGGCGACATTGTTGAACTCTTCGGCACGGGGTTCGGGCCGACGAATCCGGCAGTCGCGGCAGGTCATGTGTTTTCCGGAGCCGCACCGACCATCAACCCCGTGCAGCTACTTATCAATGATGTAAACGTTAATCCGACGTTCGCGGGATTGTCGGGGGCCGGCCTGTGGCAGATCAACCTGACAGTCCCCGCTGGCCTTGGTACAGGCGATGTTCCGATTCGTGCGAGCGTGGGCGGTGTGGCCACCCCCGCGGGCGCAGTCATCTCGTTACAATAGAGCGCGCATGTGAGGAATTCCCCCGCACTGGGCGGCGGAGCGGGACGCAATGCTAAACTTGTTGGCGCAATGAGGCATGGCTAGATTCTTAATCACCTGCTGGTCCTTTCCGGGCCATGTTTTTCAGCCGCTGGCTGTGGCCGCGTGCCGCGGGAGCGCGGGCACGAGTGCGCCTTTATTCCGGTCCGCGGGCGGCGCGGGTGGTGGAGGGGGAAAACTTTCCTCTGTTTCAGTCCGGGAAAGCCGAGGAAGACGCCATGTACGACTTCATGTTTGCGCCCGAGCAGGCCAGGACGTTGAACTGGCGCAACAGCCTGCAGTTCGCCACCACCATACAAGGGTGGCTGCTGGATACGGTGCCGCAACAGGTGGCGGATCTGGAGCCGATCCTGGCGCGGTGGCGGCCTGACGTAGTGGTGACTGAACAGAACATGTTGGGTCCGGTGCTGGTGTTACGGGAGAAGCATAAAATTCCGGTGGCTGTGCTGTCGTATTACTCCTGTACCATTCCCGGGCCGGATGCGCCGCCTTTCGGCCTGGGCCTGCCGCGTCCGCGAAACTGGCCGACGCGTCTGCTGGCACGCGCGGCGGCGCTGGCCACCATGCCGGTCAGAGCGCGTTTCCGGCGCGCCGCCAACCGCATACGGGGGTGCTACGGCCTGCCGCCGATAGCCACATCGGTGCTCGAGTTTACCGGCACGATGCCGCTTTACCTGGTGATGGGCACGGCCGAGTTCGATTACGAGCGACACGATCTGCCGCCCTCGGTACACTACGTGGGAGCCTGCCTGTGGGACAAGCCGCGCCACGAAAAACCGGCGGACTGGCTGGCGGAGCTGCCCCACGACCGGCCCTGGGTGCATGCCAGCGAGGGCACCGTACACGTGCTGTCGCCCTTCGTTCTCAAGGCCGCGGCGCAGGGCCTGGCGAACCTGCCCATGCAGGTCATCCTGACCACGGGAGGAAATCGCGAGCCGGAGGAGCTGGATCTGGGGCCCATCGCTCCCAATGTTCGGGTGGTGCGCTGGGTCTCCCATACCGAACTGCTGCCGCACCTGGATGTGATGATTACCACCGGCGGCTCGGCCACCGTGCAATCGACTTTAAAGGCCGGCGTGCCCTTGATCGTGGTACCCACGGAGTGGGACAAGCCGGACATTGCGCGCCGGGTGGTCGAGAGCGGCGCGGGCATCCGCCTGGGGCCGGAGCAATGTACTCCAAAACGGCTCCGGGAGGCGGTGGAGCAGGTGTTGCACACGCCGTCGTTTCGCCGGAACGCGCAACGCATGGCCGCCGCCTTCGCCCGCTATGGCGGTCCGGCCGCCGCCGCCGATCTGCTGGAAGCGATGGCGGGGGTCGGCAACCGGTATAAGTTGGGTGCGTTACTAGTACCGAGATTTCCGCGCCACGGTGGACTCTGCCCCCCGGTAATGTTACTGTGGAACCGTTTAGTCACCCCAAATTAGACGAATGGGTTATCGTTTTCAAAGCGAAGGGTGAGGTCTCAAAATACCGCGCCCGCCTGGAGGAGAATTGCATGTCACAGTCCGTCGGCTTCCCTAATTTTCGATCGGTAATGTTGAGCTTCGCCCTGGCGGTGATGCTGGCGCTGGGTGCGTTCCCGGCGCTGGCGGCGCCCCCATCGGCCCCGCCGCTCACGGTCGATGCGACCCTGACGAACCTGTGGTATGGCGCCATTCCGCCCAGTGGTCCGAAGGGACCGGTGCTGGTGTTTGTGCACGGGTTGGGGGGCGACTATCAGACTGGATAGAGGTCAACAACTGCTCTCCGACCGCTACGGGATGCAAGGGCGCCGGGGAAACGACATGTACGATTATGCCTACCAGGCCGGTTTCCGCACGGTCTTCCTGAGCATGAACAGCGATAACACACCCAACAACCTCAGTATCCAGACCAACTCGGCGATGCTCAAAACTATGTTCCCGCTGATCCTCAGCCACTATGGAGTGTCCAAGGTTTTTTTCATCTGCCACTCCAAAGGAGGGCTGGATCTGGAGTCCGCCATCGCTAATCCGGAGTGGATCGGCATGGCCAACATGGTGATCACCATGGGGACTCCCAATCAGGGAGACGCGCTGGCCAGTTGGATCTTTCTGCCAGCCAACCAGGCGCTCGGACAGGCATTGGGGCTGCTCACCCCCGCGGTGCAGTCCATGGAGCTCGCCAATGTCGAGCAACTGCGCACCCAGTGGGACCCCATTTTTCAACAGGCCCAGATTCCCTTTTTCACGTTGTCCGGCAATATTTACACGTGTCCGAATACTACGGGACCCTGCGCCACCGCCGCGACCGGGCCAAAGCTGGCGCTGATTACGGAGCCCCCGGGAGGCAGTCTTACCCCGTGTAACGAAACCGGCAATAACCCCAAGAATTCCCCGTGTAACGACGGATTAGTGGATCATCCGGAATCGCTGCTCCCGAGAGTTATGCCATGGAGCTCGGTATCGTCCCTTGCAATCACTTTGAATTGCGCCTCGGCGATAACACATTTCCATTCATCAATGGGCAGGTGCTGGCGTTCCAGATGAAGCAGCCCGGCTTCACCACCGCGGCTACGGGCGGCTTCGGCGACGCGCACAACACCTGGTCCTGGTCGATGGAATGGTTCAATAACATGCTCTACGTAGGGACGGGCCGCGACGTTTCCTGTGTCACTTCGGCCACCGCCATGCTCGAGCTCGGCATCCCGTCGCTTTATCCGCCGTCCATCGGCGACTGTACGCCGGACTATCACGCTCTGCCGCTGCAGGCCGAAATCTGGCAATACAACCCGGCGACCAATATCTGGACACGGGTCTACCAATCTCCGAACTCATTGTCTACGGTGGGTAATAATGGCGATACGGTGGCGACCGCCCGGGACATCGGCTTCCGCAGTCTGACGCTGGTTACCGAACCGGGCGGCGTGCAAGCTTTGTACGCGGGCGGCGTGACTTCCGGAGAGATGTTCGAGTGCCCCCCCCAAATGACGACCGGTTGCACCGCGCAAGGCTCGTGGCCTCCGCCACGCATCCTGCGTACCACGGACGGCGTGACGTGGACTCCTATTCCGCAGAACGGCACCCTGACCACGGTGGCAGGCAGTAGTGTCTGGACGCCGGCGGCGGGGGCCTTCCTCGGTTCGCTTACGGCGACGGCTGCTATGGCTCCACCGGCGGTACGAATTGCCCCGGCACCACAGCGTATCAGAACTATAGCGTTCGCTCGGCGGGGCAACTACCGGCTGGCGGGCAACCGAATAGCGTCCTGTTTCTGCAAGTGGGAGATTTTCCGGGCGTGGGCCGGGTGATTTCTTCGGCGCCGGGCGTCAATCCGGCGCTGGGAGACAATGGCGGCGGCTTCGGATGGGCCAGCCCGCCGACCGCTACTTTGCCCATCTGGATTCTGGATCCGTTCCACAACTTCATGTATGCGGGCACCGGCAGCCCCCCGGCGCGGGCCCCGCGCTGTACGGCGTGTGGAAGACCGGCCGGAACCGGCTCGGCCCCCTATACCTGGACTCAGATCATTCCCAACGCGGGCTTCTCTATGGTGCCCTCGCCGCCCGATTATGCGATGAGCCTGCAGATATTCAGCGATCCGGTATATTGCCCCGGCATCGGGTGCCTGTATGTGGGAACCGACCGGCCGAACGAGTTAGTGCGCATCCATCCCGACACCACTGGCGCGGTCCCCGTCGGTTCGGCGGATAGCTGGGACCTGCTGGTGGGTAATCCCCGGACCGTCCCGCCGGGATTCCGGCGCCGGCCTGTTAGTCTCGCCCCTCAGCGGCATCGGACAGTACTTCGACAATGGGTTTACCGTTCACTTCTGGCGAATGGGAGTGGGTGGATATGGCGATATACATGGGCACCTACGACATTAGCGCCGACCAATACATCAATCCGACCTTCGGGCCGTTGTGGAACCAGGAATTCGGAACCGATCTCTGGCGATCTCCCGACGGCATTAACTGGCAGTTCATGAGTAAGGTCGGTCTGGGAGACGGGTTCAACACCGGTAGCCGGAGTTTTGCCTATGCGCCTCCTCCTCTGGGAGTGCCGACAACGGGGTACGGGCTGTATCTGGGCACGGCCCGGGAAGTCGGCGGGACACAAGTTTTCAATATCGATACCGGAGTGGTCAGCCAGATGACCGGCCAGAAGGCGCTCATGACCGCCAGGTTGAACCTAACCGGCCCGCAAGAACGATCCCATGGATATAGATGGAGACGGTAAAGATCATGGCTAAGGATATCCAGCTGTTCCGCACGCAGTGCACGTATCCGGGCTGCGCGGTGCGGGCCGCCCGGCCCGCGGCCACGCTGGCGTCGCCGGTGCTGTGCTCCTCGCCCGGTCAGTTGGGCGGTCAGTGAACTGTCCTGGACCTCGGTATCCGGGGCGGCGAATTACCTGGTCTATCGCATCGCGCTCTCGTCCAGCGAGACGACGCCTCCTCCGGGAGATCCAGTTGGGGGAAGCCTGACCCTGGGCCTGAACACCGAGCTTGGCGCCGCAGCGACGGGCCGGATAAGCGGTCCATTTGTACCATGTTGCCGGCGGCCCAGCCAGCCGCTCAGCGGGCAGCGTCGAACACGCCTTATGGCTACCCGGGGCCTCCTCAGTGTTTGAATTGTTCGACGCCGATTACGGCTACAACGTATTCGGAGACGCCTCCCAATACTCTGCAGGCGCTCTACTACGTGATCGCGCAGGACGCCAACGGAAACCTATCCGCGCCGTCCAATGTCGGAGGCGGGCCGTCGCTGGCGCAGCAGCAGTGTCAGGCAGCAGGACCAGTTAAGTAAGTAGTCCAGTAAATAAATCCGGGCGGCCTCGCCGGGGGCTTGCGCGCCTCGGGCGGGCCGCCGACAAAAAAATCCCCTCCCTGTCTATTAAATCCCCGACGGCACTCCAAGTTGTACCGGTACTTATAAATCCGACTAAGTAGCTTTGTAGCTTGAGTTTATACTGTATTGCCATCTACACTTTGATGTAGCGCAAGTTACACGCCACATAAAGGGAAAGGGAGAAATAAGATCTATATGAAATCGTTTTATATGCGAAGAATGCTGTCCATGACAGTCGCGGCGGCTGCCATAGGTTGCCTGGCATCCTCGGAAAATCTGGTTGCGCGACGGCGCCGAACGTCACTTACACCGCTTCAGGGACATTCGGCAGCGTGAAGAGCGGGAGTGACCTGTTTCAGTTGCAAGGCGAGCCCTTCAGCATCAGTGTGGTTGCCAATGAGGCGGACGTGGCCAAGAGCCATGGCCCGCTGTGGGCCGGATACAACGCTCTCAAGATGACCGGGACAGTCCAATGCGGCCTGCTGCCGACGCCGGTGGCGATATCCAACAGCAGCACGAGCATCGAGCTGGCGACGGGCAACCCAAGTTATGACGTGTTTGAGCTGTATTCTCCGGTCAAGGTAATCGGGATCACATTGACCATCGTCGCTAATCTGGATCTGCCGAAGACCGCCCTGACCAACGACCACATCCTGCCGTTTGCCGCGGTAGCGCTCCCGGCGAACGCGACCATGAGCTATTCGGATAGCACCGACACCACCGTGCTGTACCTCAAGGGAAGCCTGGTGGGCGCGGTCCCGGGCGGCAAGACGAATAATGCCGATGTGGTGCTGCACGGAGAGGGCGCCCGGTCGATCACGGCGCATGAAGACGGCACGCAATCGGTACGGCCTATCGGTACGGCGCCGGTCGATCTGGGCGCGTCGTCGGACGTAGTCGCGCTCGAATTCTTCGCCTCGGGTGTTCGCGACGGCTCCGCGATTGAGGTGCGCATCGGTGAACAGAGCGTACCGGTGTTGTACGCGGCGCGGCAGAGCACTTCGCCGGGTTGGACCAGATCAGCGTGCAGCTTCCCCGCAGCCTGGTCGGAAGCGGCGATGCGGATGTGTTGCTGACAGTGGACGGCCAGACGGCCGAACCCGTGCGCGTTCATATTCAATAGAGAGCAGCGGGCGCGCTCAGCTGCAAAAGCAAGCATGGGCGCGCCCAGTTTCCGGTAGAAACAGCGAATAGAGTACTGGTACCGGCACACCAGAATATACGGTATTTTGCCAGAGGAATTAGGTAAGATGGCGGTCTAGGATTCCATACTGTTTTACGAATCGGGGGGACCAAAATAAATGGTATGTTTATTCGAAAGATGCAGGCCGTGGCCATTGCGGCAGCGGGGATGTTTTGCCTGGCTGCTTCGGAGAAGCTGGTTGCTCAGAGTGAGACCACTGCGCCGAACGTCACTTACACGGCTGCCGGAGTGTTCGCCAGCCCGCCCATCAGCGGGGCCGACCTGTTCCAGTTGCAAGGCGAGCCATTCAACATCAGCATAGTTGCCAGGGCGTCGACGCCACCCACGAAGCATGGTCCACATTGGGCCAGCTATACCAAACTAAAGATGTCGGGCAAGTCACATCCGGCCTGGAGCCGTCGGCGCTTGCCATATCGAGCAGCCTCACCAGTATGGAGCTGGCGACCGGCAATCCCAAATTCGATGTGTTTGAGATGTTCGCTCCGGTAAATGTGATCGGCATACAGGTCAATGTGACAGCCCAGCTCCAGATGCCGGCGGGTACCATCGCCAACGCGCTGATCCATCCTTTCGCGGAGATTTCGCTTGGCCCATGCCAACTACCGGCACCCCCGGGCTATGCGTCGATCAGATGGGCTACGCGGACCCCGCAACCGGCACCTCCACTACGCTGGGGATCGCCAGCGGACTTTGGTTGCCACCATTCCGGGCGGCAAAGATGCTACCGAAGCGCCGGCAAGCGTGCAACTGCATGCGGGAGGCGCGCAGGTTATCACGGCCCACGCGGACGGGACCAAATCGGTGCGTTCCATCGGCGTCGCGCCAGTCGAACTGGGCGACTCGTCAGACGTAGTCGCGCTCGAATTCTATGCCTCGGGCGTACGCGATGGGGCCGAGATTCACGTGCAGATCGCGGGACAGGAGGTACCCGTGCTCTATGCCGGGCCGGCCGGTCACTTCGCTGGTTTGGACCAGGTGAGCGTGCGCTTCCCCGCAGCCTGGCCGGAAGCGGAAATGTGGACGTGGCACTGACGGTGGACGGCCGTGCGGCCAGCCCCGTACACATTCAGATTCAGAGGAAAACTTCCCAAACACCTTTAACTCGCCGGGGCGGATAAGAAGTCCGCCTCGGGGGACCTCTCTGTGAGGAACACGCCCCCCCCTTCCCGCCCCCATTTAAAACTTGAGATAGGTCTTCCGCTCCTCCCCTTTGTGTATCTGTCTCTCGCCGCCGCGATGCCATACAAACACATATCCCTCCGGTGGTGCAGCCCCCTTCACCGGGCCCCCCTGCTCCCTAACAAAACACGCCCCTCCCCTCTCACTCCTAACGCCTATTAGTTCCCTACTGCTATTTTGCTCTACATACCCCCCGCCTTCTCTCCTCTCCCCCCCTCCGCTGACCCCTACCCCTCACCTCCCCCACCTACTCACCTCGGTCCCCTCCCCCCGCCTCTCGCCACCCCCCTCCCACGGTTCCCACGCACTCCTCTATCCCCCCCTCTCGCCTCCCTCTTCCCCCCGTAGCGAACGCGACCTCTCCCGCTCTGTCCCCACTCCTCCTCCCGCGCTACTTCTCGCAATCCATGAAGTAATACCCGATCATGTGGCACACGTTCAGGTGGGCGTCCTCGATACGTCCCATGTGCGCCACCGGGACCTGAATGTTCAATTGCGCCTTGGGGCCCAGCTTTCCGCCGTCGCGGCCGGTTAAAGCGATGGTGCGGCAGCCGATGGAGTTGGCATAGTCCATGGCTCGCACCACATTGGGGGAGTTCCCGGAACCGCTGATGGCCATGAACAGGTCGTCCGCCTGGGCGAAGTTCTTGAGCTGCTCGACAAAAATCACGTCATAGCCGACATCGTTGGCATAGGCGGTGATGGTGGGAAGCTGATCGGTAAGCGCCATGATGCGGAACCGCGAGGAGCGGTTGAAGCTGCAACCTTTCACGATATCGCAGGCGAAGTGCGAGGCGGTGGAGGCGCTGCCGCCGTTGCCGCAAACGAAGATGTGCCGGCCGGCGTCGCGGGATTCTTTGAACCATTCGATGGCCTGGCTCACTTTGCTCAGATCGATGGATTCGATGGCTTTCAACAGATCGGCTCGGTATTGCTCAGGAAAGGACATCCACTGTAAATTATACGTCACTCGCAAGTGCTTAGTAATGTGCTGCGGCTGGTCCGCGCGGGCATCATGCGGGGAATCCTTAATCTAAGCGGTCCTTTGCACCCTGGGCGACACGTCAAAAATATAGGGGCCAGCGCCCTATTTAGACACTCACATCTCGACAGGGCTTTTTGACACCGGGGAGTGGTCCCGTGCGCGTGACCGTATGTTTGGTAGTTCGCCCTTCCGCACATAGAACGTACCAGACAACGGACCCTTCATCAGTCAGGCTTCACTCGCAGCCGCGGGCGAAGGCTTCGCGCGCGAGCACCAATAAACAAACCGAGCCAACCAAGTAGCGGGCTATCTTCTGGCTGTAAATACCGCCGGTCTCGATCAGGCGGCTGACTCAATTAAATTAACTAGGGCACCTGCCTGCCTCTCCGGGTGGATCACAAATAAAGGGTGCCTGCCATTGACATCCATCTCCCCCGTCTCGAACCAACCACCCACTATCTATTTGATTTCCTGCCGAAGGATCTAGAGAGAGACCTGCCTTCACCCGGGCGCCAATAGGTGGCACGCACTCGCCGTCCCTCCCACCCGGATGAACAAGCTATCGACCACCGGTACAAGCTTCGACTCGATGATGCGTCGATCTGGAGTGAACAGTCAAAGCGTTAACCCGGCCGGTAGCCACTATTGCCCGATCCGCGGGATCGCGGAGAGATCCGCCTAGAGCGGCAACTTCCGCCGCGATTTCGACTGTCAGGGGAAGGATCTGAAAAGCCGGACTCGATGAGAGTTCATCGAAAAGCTCCCTCACCGGAACGTCGCTCCGGGTAGTGCCCTCACCGAACAGCACGGCGATCAACAACGTGTCAACTCGCTCGCGCTCCGAACTGCTTCCCGTAGAACTCGCACTTGCTCACGCGATAACTTCTTCGGCGCGGCAAGCCAGCGAACCACAATGTGTGTGTCGAGCAGCAAGCGGGCGTTCAACCTGACGCCTCTGACTGCTCACCCAACACATCCCAAACTCGGCCCGTTCGGATGTAATTACGCCCCGCTCGCCGATGTTCACCTCCATCCAGCCCTCCCAAATCCCCCCACCGAGCATAAAGGTAACGTCAGTATCGTACCCCCCCCCCAACCGATGCCCGAAAACTTTAACGTTACACCGGTCCATAGCTCAGCGATGGCCTCAACTGTTCCTGACCATGGATATCGGCAATCCGGCATTCAAGGTATCGCAAGGGATGGTGTCGAAGAGATGATTCTGGCGACGACCATGTTGATGTGGACGAAGGTGGAAGAAGGATTGGGCCGCCAAGACACTGGCCGCGTGTAGGGGGTCCCAACGCCACCACTGTGAAGGCGATGCATGGGGCGGAATCGGGGTAAGGGCAAGCGCTTCAAGACTGCCGACGCGCTGTTTAAGGATTTGGGAATCTGAAGGTTGAGAAACCTGATTCGCGGCGCGCAATTCAGGCGCGATGCAAAACTGGCCGAGCGGCGCGGAAAGGACATGTCGAAGCTGCAAGCTGGTGGAGCGGGACGGATGGCTCCTGGTGAATTTCGACGGCAGCCATCGCCAGTACAACGCCGATCAAAAAAGGGCGCGTCACGGTTGCGGGCCATACCCAATTATATCCCAAGACCGAAGATATTCTCGCAAGAGAAGAATAGCGCCGCTTGAAACAACTGGCTGAGACAGCGCGCACTTCCGGAGCCCTGTTCCAGGAAGAGCGGGCGCGAACTGGTGCCATGGGAGAAACTGCCGTCAGGTGGTGGCCGCGGCACCATGGAAGAAAGGCATGCGGGCAAGCTCCTGCCCAAACGCGAGTGCGGCCTTGCCGAGATCGTGACACCCCGAGCAGTGACATCACGCTGCGAGGGCTTCTGCACGCCGTCTTAATCCAGTTTCTTCCGGAAACTGGTGGCGCTCAGTCCCATAATCGTGACCGTAGACCAGCAGCGTCAGCATCTGCGGCCAGAGCACGGAAATGCCCGTGCCTTTCAGGAAGATGCCGCGCACGATCTCGATCAGGTAGCGCAGCGGATTCAAATAAGTGAAATACTGCACCGCGATGGGCATGTTGCGGATCGGATAAGCGAAGCCGCTCAGCATGAACGTGGGGATGGCGATCAGGGAAGAAGACATGATGGCCTGCTGCTGGGTGCTGGCGATGGTCGAAATAAACAGGCCCATGCCCAGGCTGGTCAACAGGAACAACGCCGCGCTGAGCAGCAGCACCAGCGGATTGCCGCGAAAGGGGATGCCGAAAATCAGCAGCGCCGCCGTGGTCATCAGCACCAGGTCCATCATCCCCACCATGCGCGGCGGGCACCATTTTGCCGATCATCAGCTCCATGGGCCGGATGGGCGTGACCATCAACTGCTCCATGGTGCCGATCTCTTTTTCGCGGACGATGGCCATGGCGGTGAGCATCACGGTGACCACCATGATGAGGTTGCAGATGACGCCGGGCACGAAGTAATTGCGGCTCTTCAGATCGGGATTGAACCAGACCCGCGCGCTGTCGGTGATGCGCCCCGCTTTCATGCTCATGGTGCCCATGCCCGCGCGGGCCATCATGCGCGACTGCAGTTGCGGGGTGGCCACGCTGGCCGCATAGGCGGCCACCAGTTGGCTGGTATAGGCCGAAGCCAGCGATGCGGTGTTGGAATTGGTGCCATCCACCAGGATTTGCGCGCGGCGGGGCGGCCCAGCAGGATATCGCGGCCAAATCCGGGCAGCACGCGCACGACCACCTGCGCGTCGCCGCGGTCCAGGACGTCCTGGATTTCTCTTTCATTTTGCGGCAGGGCGGTCAGCAGGAATCGTCCCGATCCCTGGAAGTCCGCCAGCAGGTCGTGGCTTTGCGGCGATTGGTCCATGTCCATCCATCCCATGCGCAGGTTATCCACGTCCAGGTTGACCGCGTAGCCGAAGATGATGAGCTGAAACATGGGCGGCACGAAGAGAAACATGCGCGTGCGCCGGTTGCGGAACAACTGGCTCAGCTCTTTTCGAACGATGGCGAAAATGCGTTCTCTCATAGCGGCCCCCTCATGCCAGCTTCTGCCTCATTCTGCGTTCCGCCGCCCAGAACACCAGGAGGGAGAAGGCCACCAGGAAAAGCACTTGTCCCCACAAGAGGCGCAGGCCGATACCCTTCAGAAAAATGCCTCTCACGATGGTGACGAAATAACGGGCGGGCACCACGTGCGTGATGATCTGGATCGGCACGGGCATGTTCTCGATGGCGTAAAGGAATCCGGACAACATAAAAGACGGCAGGAAGGTGGTGACCATGCCCAGCTGGAACGCGAACAACTGCGTGCGGGCCAGGGCCGAAACCAGGATGCCCCAGAAGAATGCGCCCGAAAGAAAGATCGCGGTGCTCAGGGCCAGCATCAGGTGTTGCCGCGGAACGGTACGCCGTAAACGAAGATTCCCACCAGCACCGCAATGGTGGTATCCGCGATGCCGATCACAAAAAAGGCGAGCATCTTGCCCAGCACGATTTCCGAAGCGCGCACAGGAGTGGAAAGCAGTTGCTCCATGGTGCCCATCTCCCACTCGCGGGCCACCGTGAGCGAAGTCAGCAGCGCGGCAATGACCATCATCATGGCGGCGATCAGTCCCGGCACGATATAGTTGGTGGATTCGAGCGTGCTGTTGTACCAGATGCGCACGCGCGCATCCACGGGGGAAACCATCGGCATGCCGGCGCTGCGGTCCTGGCCGTTGGAGCGCACCTGCAGGGCATAGTTCTGCAACAGGCCCTCCACGTAGCTCAAGGCGATGGATGCGGTATTGGAATCGCTGCCATCCAGCAGAATCTGGACGTTGGCTTTGTTCCCGGCATTCAGGCGCTGGGAGTAATCGCGCGGGATCACGATGCCCAACAGGACCTTGCTCTTGTCGATGCCCTTTTCAATGTCGCCATAGCTATTGGCGAATCCCTCGATCTCAAAAAAGCGGGAGCCGCGGAAGCGCTCGATAAGGGCGCGGCTGTCGGCGCTGTGGTCGCCGTCGTAGATCAGCGTGGGAATGCGGTCCACGTCCAGATTGAGCGCGTAGCCGAACAGCAGCATCTGAAACAACGGCAGGAACAGCGCCATGATCAGGCTGCGGGAGTCGCGCAGGATATGGCGGAACTCCTTCTCGAACATGGCGCGGGTGCGTCGCAGGTTCATGGATTTTTTTGTTCCTCGGCTTCGATCAGCCCCACAAAAACGTCTTCCATGGTGGGCTGGATCGGCTCCAGCCGCTTGATCTGAATGTGCTGCTGTTCCAGCAAGCGGCGGATTTGTTCGGTGCCGGCGGCCAGATCGGCCACGTTCACGTGCAGGCCGGCGCCGAAGACAGCCACATCCAGCACGCCCGGCTGGCCTTCCAAGGCGCGCATGGTTCCCAGCAGATCGGAGGTCTCGAGTTGCAACAGATTGTGCGAGTGCAGGTCGCGTTTGAGCGCCTCCGGTACGCCCAGAGCGATCAGCTTGCCGCGATAAATCAGCGCCAGGCGATGGCAGTATTCCGCCTCGTCCATGTAGTGGGTGGTGACCAGAATGGTTTGGCCGCCTTCGGCAAGCTGGTAGATCAGGTCCCAGAAGCTGCGGCGCGCGATGGGATCGACGCCCGAAGTGGGCTCGTCCAGAAACAGAATGCGCGGGGAATGCACGATGGCGCAACCCAGGGCCAGGCGCTGTTTCCAGCCGCCGGCCAGCAGGCGGGTGACGGTGGTGCGCCGGTCGGTGAGTCCCGCCATGCGCAGCACGTACTCTTTACGTTCCGCGCGCAGGTGTTTGGGAACGCTATAAATCCGGCTGAAGAAATCGATGTTCTCTTCCACGGCGAGGTCGTCGTAGAGGGAGAACTTCTGCGACATGTAGCCGATATTCTTGCGGATCTCTTCGGGATTCTTGGCTACGTCGAAACCCGCCACCGCGCCCCAGCCGGAAGTGGGCGTGAGCAGGCCGCAAAGCATGCGGATGACGGTGGATTTGCCCGCGCCGTTGGGCCCCAGGAAACCGAAGATTTCGCCCTTTGCACCTGGAAGGAAACGTGGTCCACGGCCACGAAGTCGCCAAAGGTCTTGACCAGGTCGCGGATTTCGAGGGCGGGGCCGTTTTGGGCGGCGGGGGTCATAGTGGGGCTGTTTTTCCGCCTTGCGCACCTGCGCGATGAAGACATCTTCGAGCGACGGTACGATGCGCTGGAACACCGCCGGACCGTGGCCGTCCTGTTCCAGCTTGCGGCGCAGCGCTTCGGGGGAGGTGCGGGCGGAACTCAGGAACAGGTGCAGAGTGGCGCCGGAAGGCTCCACGCAGAGCACGCCTTCGGATTTCAGCAGCACCTCGCGCGCGCCCCGCGGATCGGGCGCCTCCACCTGGTAGCAATCCTCGGGGACCTGGTGGCGCGCGGCGTCCGGCGCGCCGCACTGGATCAGCCGCCCTTTGTACATCAGGCCCACCCGGTTGCAGCGCTCCGCCTCATCGAGGTAAGCCGTGGTGACCAGGACGGTGATCCCGTCTTTGACGAGCTGGTACAGGATCGCCCAGAAATCGCGGCGCGAGACCGGATCGACGCCGTTGGAAGGCTCGTCCAGGAACAGGATTTCCGGGCGGTGCAGCAGGGTGCACATAAGGCCCAGCTTCTGCTTCATGCCGCCGGAAAGCTTGCCGGCCTGGCGATTGCGGAAAGGCTCCATGCGGGTCATGCGCAGCAGATCCGGCAGGAGCCGGCGGCGCTCGGCGGCGGGGATGCCAAAGAGGTCGGCGTAGAACTCCATGTTTTCGTCGACGGTCAGATCGACATAGAGTCCGAAGCGCTGGGCCATGTAGCCGATGGAGTCCTTGACGGCCTGGGTATCGCGGACTACGTCATGGCCGGCCACCCAGGCCTGGCCCTCGGTGGGATCCAGCAGACCGCACAGCATGCGCAGGGTGGTGGTCTTGCCGGCGCCGTCGGGGCCGACCAGTCCGAAGATCTCACCGCGGGGGATCTCCAGGTTCAGGCGATCGACGGCCGTCAACGCATCAAAGCGCCGGGTGAGGTCCCGGGTGCGAATGATCCCTTCCATCAGTTTCCCGTGAGGATTTCGGCGTCGGCGGGCATATTGGATTTCAGCTCATGGCGCGGGTTATCGACATCGATCTTGATGCGATAAACCAGCTTGACCCGCTCTTCGGCGGTCTGGATCTGCTTGGGCGTGAACTCGGCGTCCGAGGAGATGAACGAGACTTGTCCGTCGTAGACCTTGTCGTGAAACGAGTCGGTGGTCACCTTGACCTTGTCGCCGAGCTTGACGCGCCCGAGGTCCTGTTCCCGGATGTAAGCGCGCAGCCAGGGGTGATCGATATCGCCCACGGTGACGACGCTGGTACCGGGGGCCAGCACTTCGCCCACGTCGGCGGCCTTCACCAGCACGATGCCGTTGATGGGCGAGACGGCAATGGTATCGGCCAACTGAGAGTCGATCAGGGCGATCTGGGATTTGGCGCGCTCGATATCGCCCTGGCGGGCGACGATATCCTGTTCGCGGCGCTTGGTCTCGATGGCATTGGCCTGCCCTACTCGCAGGCTGGCGCGGGCACGCTCCACCTGCGCCTAGGCGCTTTCGATGGTCTCGGAGCGCGGTCCGGCCTGGACCATGTTGGCTTGTTCCTTCACCTGCTTCAGATTGGCTTCGGCGCTCTCAAAGCGCGCATGGAACTGATCGTACTGCGAAGTGGAGATATCGTCGTCCTTGTACAGCGTCTGGGCGCGGTCCCAGTCCTTCTTGGCCTGATCGTATTGGGACTGAGCCGCGGCCACGGCGGCCTGGGACTGCTGGATTTCCTGCGGCCGGGCGCCGTTTTTCAATTGCAGCAACTGCGACTCGGCGGCGTTCAAGTCGGCATTGCGCAATTGCAGGTCGGCTTCCATGGTCTCGCGCTGCCATTTCAGGGCGCTTTCGCTTTCGGCGAGCTGCGCCTGCGCGGTGGCCAGCGCGGCGGCTCGCCGTATCGCGCTGGTGCAGAGCTGCTCGCGGTCCAGGCGGGCGATCACCATGCCTTTCTGCACGGCGTCGCCTTCGTTCACGGTGCGCTCAATCAGGCGGCCGGAGGTTTTGAAGGCGATATCCACCTGGGCCAGCTCGATATTGCCGGAAACAACGATGCGATTGGTGGGCATCCTGATGGAGGCTATGGTAAGCCAGCATGCCGGCCGCTCCCGAGGACCGCAATCACGACCACTGAAGATTGTCTTTTTCATATGCGACGATTCCTTTTCTACTGGATCATGCGGCGGACATTGCCCATGGCCCGTCCCAGGTCGATGCGGGCTACGTTGTAGCCGAACAGCGCATCGATACGGTTATCCCGGGCCCGTTCCAGCCGGGTCTGGGCGTCGGTGACTTCGAGGTTGCTGGCGAAGCCGGCCTCGAAACGGCGGCGGGCCTGGGTGAGCTCGCTGTCGGAGAGGGTCAAGCCTTCCTCGGCGACTTTGAGTTGCTCTTCGGCGGAATGCAGGCTATCGAGCGAGGTGCGGATATCGAGTTCAATCTGTTCGTGCAGGTCGTTGGTGCGGACGCGCTCCTGGCGGAACTGGGAGGCGGTCTCGGCGCGCCGGGCGTCCCGCCGGCCGCCGTCGAAAATGGGCACGCGCAGGGCGAAGCCATAGTCCCTGGTGGGCAATAGAGAGACGATGTTGCCGTTGGTCCCGGTGGTGCCGTAATCCGCATAAGCGTACAGGCTGGGAAGCCGTTCGAGTTTAACGGAATTGGCATTCAGGCGGGCGGCGGCTTCGTGTTCCGCCTGGGCCTTGATATCGGGACGGTTCTTCAGAGCTTCGGCCTGGGCCTGTTCCACGGAAATCGCATCGGTGGGCTCATACGACAACTTGTCGGTGAGCTCCAGTTCGGTCGCCAGGCTCAGCCCCATGGCTCGCAACAACTGCAGGTAGGATTTGGTGCGTTCATTCTGGACCGCCAGCAGGTGCTGTTTTTCGTTGGAAAGCTGGACCTTCGCGCGGGTGACCTCGATGCCGGTGCCGGTGCCGGCGGTCTTCTGGTTTTCGGACTGCTTCAAGACGGCCTCGGCCAGCGCCACGTTAGCCTGATAGGCTTCCACGCCGGCGTCGGCGCGCAGCGCGGCCAGATAGGCTTTGGCCACGGTGGCGAGACGGAATCGTCGGTGTTGCCACGGTCGTTGGTGGCGGCGCGCACCGCGGCGCGGGAGGCCTGGTAGCGGCGGATGTTGCTGAAATCGAGCACGCTCTCGGTGGCCTGGCGCGCACGTCCACGGAGTTGAAGGGGCCCACCACGCGGGGGATATCTTGATGATGTCGTTCAGCAGAGCCTTTGCGATTGAGCAAGCGTGCCGGTCAGAGCGTTCTCGGCTCCGATAAGCGTCTGGTCGGTGGCCAAGTCCAAGCCCAGGGCGGCCAGGCTCTTCATGGCGGTGGTTTGCCGGCCTGGGCTTCGATATCCGGCAGCAGCGCCGAGCGCGCTTCCGCGGAGCGGGATTTGGCTTGTTTGACGTTCTCATCGGAAAGCTGGACGTAGGTGTTGCCTTCCGGTGAAGTGGCGATCTCCACGGCGCGCTTCAAGCTGAGGCGCAGCGGTTCGCGGGGCGCGGCTTCTCCCGCCCATACGGCGAAGGGAACGGCCAAAAAATAGTCGATAAGTAGCGGCGCATGTTATCTCTCCTGAACTGCGACATGAGATTCCTGGATTGCATGGGTTGGCACGGGAGCGCGGAAGCCGGCGCTCAGAAAGGCGACCAGCCGCTCCAGCGCGGTTTCCGAATCGAAGGAAAGAGGGAAAGATCCGAGATGGTTTGCAGGTCCTTCGATCCACCCCGCAGAGTCTGGGCCAGGGCGCCGAGGGCCAGATTCAGGCGCCAGAACAATTCTTCCGGCGGCAAGTCCGGCAGCGCCGCGCGCAGGGCGGCGCCAAAACGCTGCAGCACATCGCCGAACTGCGAGGTGAGAATCCGGGGCAGCAGGTCGCCTTCCGCGTGCAGGCGGCCCAGCAGTTTCATGAAAACCATGCCTCCGCTGCGGGGATCGCGGGACATTTGCAGGGTGGGGGCCACGAAGGCTTCAATCACCTTTTCCAGGGGCGGCGGATTCCCCCCGCCTCCTTTTTCAAACTGGTCGAGCAAAGCCAAACGCTCGCGATTCGCGGGTACTGATCGGCGCAGAATCACGGCTTCCAGCAGCGCCTCTTTGGAGTGGAAATGATAATGCACGGCGGCCAGATTCACGCCCGCCTCGGCGATGATGCTGCGCAGAGAAGTGGCCGCATAGCCATGCTCGGAAAACAGGCGTTCGGCGGTATCGAGGATGCGCTCTTTGGTATCGTTCACAGGTGTTTCAATCAAACGTATGATTATAGCGCTTGAAAAGACGAGTTTGTGAAGGGGACGGGGTACTGGGGGAGCAAGCGGCGATCACATTAACATGTAGTACACTTATTTATGTGGAGACCCGCAATATTACTTTCAATCTCCCCACGGATCTCATCCGGCAGGCTAAGGTCTACGCCGCAGGGCATGACACAACCATCAATGCCCTCGTGCGGGAGCTGCTGCAGGAAGCGTTAACCTGCCAGGGGCGGGCCCGGGCCGCGGCCGACCAGTTGCTTGCTCTCGCCGATCAAGGGCCATACTTCACCACTGACCCCGGTTCGATCCGGCGCGAAGAATTGCATGAACGGCGCTAAAGCATTCTTTGACACCAATGTGCTGCTTTATATGTACGGCGGTGATGCAGGAAAACAGGCGCGCGCGAAAGAGCTCTTTCGGCAATATGCTCGGGCTGGCCGTATGTTGCTGAGCACACAGGTGGTTCAGGAGTTCTACGCGGCTGGCTCACGAAAACTCGGCATGCCCCGCCGCGAGTTGCGGGACGCTACCGCCGCTCTGTTGGATTCTCCGCTCATCATCGTCGGCCCGTCACACATCACCGTCGGCTATTGAAAATGAAGAACGGCACAAAATATCTTTCTGGGATGCCCTGATTCTAGCTGCCGCGGAATCCGGAGGCGCCGAGCTGCTGTATACAGAGGACTTGAACGACGGGCAACAATACGGAACGGTCTTGGTTCGTAATCCCTTCCGCGGCTAATTCCAGGGCCGCCTACTGGAAGATGGCGGCCAGATCCATCTCGAATCCTGGCAGCAGGGGCGAGGTGAAGATATCGCGCTCGATCGCGGCCTGAGCTTGCAACCCCTGGTACCGCCAGATCCGGCGCGTTTTGGGATAGGCTACCCAGACTTCGCCGGCGCCGTTTTCGAAATACTTGGCGAGCTTGCGCTCGACCGTCTCGGCGGTGTTGGCGGGGGAGATCACTTCCACGGCAATCAGGGGTGAGCCTTGGTAATACCCGTCCGGATCGATGGCGGCCCGCTCCTCCTGCTCAGGCGAGACAACACTGACGTCCGGCTGCAGCCACTCGCTGCGGCCGGTTCCCAAACGGAACCCCGCCTCGACGAAGACCAGGAGTCCGCGCTCGACGGCGTATCGCCTTAGGGCTTCGGCGATGCGGTGCTGGATAATGGTATGCCTGCGCTTGGGTGGCGGCAATTCGATCAGTTCCCCGTCCAGGAGCTCGCGCTTGCCAGGCGCATCGGGCAGATGCTCGAACTCCTCAAAGGTCAGCAGGGT
>CAWDOH010000054.1:0-91685 GCA_963803725.1 Bryobacterales bacterium
CGGTCTCCATGGATGAGCTGGCCGGCCATGCCGGTCTGAGCCCCCGGCAATTGCGCCGCGTATGCCTGGAACGGACTGGCCTGACGCCCAAATTCCTGGCCCGCGTGCTGCGCTTCCGCCACGCCCAGGAACGTCTGGCCGCCCGGCGCCCGCCAGCCCCGGGGCGCGCTCCCGGGGCGCTGGCCGGCCTGGCGCTCGATTGCGGCTATTACGACCAGGCCCACTTCATCCACGAATTCCGCGAGTTTTCCGGCCGCACGCCAGCCGCGGGAGCGCCCCTTGATCCCGATGACCGTTTTTTCCAATCGCCCGCCGACGGCGGCGCAGTAACATCGGCTGCATGAGCGAATCTGCAAACAAGCCCAACGATAAACGCATCGATTACATTGAGTTTCCCGCCACCGATGTTGCCGCCACGCGGCAGTTCTACGAGGCGGTTTTCGGCTGGACCTTCGAAGATTACGGCCCCGATTACACCAGCTTCATGGATGGCCGCATCGCCGGCGGTTTTTACAAGGCGCCCGGCGTGGGACAGGGTCCCAGCGCGCTGGTGGTGATCTACGGCGCCGACCTGGCCGCCATGGAAGCGCGCGTCACCGAGGCCGGCGGCCGCATCGTGAAGCCGGTCTTCTCGTTCCCCGGCGGGCGGCGGTTCCACTTCGAAGACCCTAGCGGCAATCAACTGGCGGTTTGGTCGGAGTAAGGCGGGGCTTACGGGCGCGCCGCAGGCGCCGGGCTACTTTCGTACACCCCGGGATTGACGCCCAGCCTGTTTTTGAAGAGCGTCGTGCAGCAGCAGCTTGATGTAGGTCTGGTATCCGATACCCCGGTCTTCCGCAAGCCGCCGGGCCGCGGCAATATCTTCGCTGGCCAGCCGTATGGTCACGGGCAGCAGTTCTTTTTTTCGGCGGCCTTGGGCGAGGACATCCTGCAAACTCACCGTTTGGCCTGCGCGCATACCGGCACGCAGGTCTGCCTCGACCGCCGCGCGATGTTTTTCCCACCATGCGGCTTCCTGACCTTCGCTCTTGAAGCGCGGAATCACCAGTTTCTTTCGAGTCATGGCTGCTATGATCCTCTTTCCAAGAAATACTCCTTCTTCGTTCGTTTGTCCGCGTCCCAGCCGGTAATCAGGCGGATTTTTTCGCCTCGCATGGTGAATACCATGACGAGAATTCGTAGTGGTGCTGTAGCGCCGGCTGCTGTCCATCGATCTTCGCCATACGCGACATCGTGGCTGCGGATCACCGGATCCTTCCGAAACACTTCTTCAGCCTCGGATGCCTTGATCCGGTGGCGGGCCAAATGGGAGATATTCTCGCCGTCCCACTCAAACCTAATCTCGTCTCCATTTTTCATTGTACATATTTTGTCAATACGCACGGAGCGACGCGACCGGCGGGGGCCGTCCGTCCCACCTCAAACCGGATCCCGCTACGGCTGCGCCTTCTCCTGCCGCTTGGCCTTCACAAAGTCCATCTCCGCCTGCTTGGGAATGCCCGGCTCGAAGCAGCGGCGGCAGCGCGCCTCGTACAGGTCGGAGGCGCCTACCACGATCAAATCGTCCGATCCGCGCAGGCGCTGCGTGTGTTTGGCGGGGTTGCCGCAGCGCACGCAGATGGCCAGCGTCTTGGTGATGGATTCGGCGTGCGCCAGCAGGTCGGGAATCGGCGCGAAGGGTCGGCCAAGGTAATCCGTATCCAGGCCGGCGATGATCACCTGCTTGCCGCTGTCGGCCAGTTGCTGCGCCACCGCCACCAGCTCGCTGCCCATGAAGTTGGCCTCGTCGATGCCGATTACTTCCGAACGCCAGTCCATGCGGGCGGTGATTTCGGCGGCGCCGGAGACCACTTCGGAGCGCATCCGCAAGTCGCCGTGGGAGACAATGTGGTCATCGGAATAACGGTCGTCAATGGCCGGTTTGAACACCTCCACGCGCTTGCGGGCGATCATGGCGCGGCGCAGGCGGCGGATCAGCTCTTCGCTTTTGCCCGAAAACATAGGGCCGCAGATCACTTCAATCCAGCCGACATTGCCGGTGATGATGTCCATACGAAACCGCCAGAATGGCACAGTTCCGCCAAGCGGGCAACCGGCGGCGGGGGTGGGCCGCGGGGTGTGCGGGGCCACCGGGTCCGAAAGATCCGCGGGCCCACAGGTTGGGTCCACCGCCTCCGCGCGGATTTACTCCGCCGGCCGGGCGCAGTAATCGAACAGCAATTGCCACTCGGCCAATTGCACGGCCAAAGCGCCGGCTTCCTCGTCCGAGCCGGGCTGCCGCCGCGCCCGCTCGCACAGGTCGATGAAGGCGAAGGGATCCCAGCGGGCTCCGAAATCCACGCCGTGCCTCGCGGCCTCGTCGCGCAACTCCGGAAAAACCGGGTGCGCCCCCACGCGCCGGAACCAGTAGCCGGCGTTGCCCGCGTCCGGCTCGCGGCGGTGCACGATGCCGTGCCAGAAATTGTTGTCCTGGTTTTCCGCGCGCTGGGCGATTTCGTGGGCTTCGTCCATGCAGGAGAAGTACACCAGCAGGCCGGCCACGGCCGCCTCGGGCGCGCGCGCCTGCGGAAACAAACCGGCGCCGGCCGCCCGAATCCGCTGCCGCGGCTCCTCCTCTGCGCTCCCGCCCGCCAGCGGCATGGGCCGCCGTCCGTCTCCAGCCAGCGCCAGGATGGCCGCTACTTCAGAATTGTAAATCGCCGGGTCGAATGCCATATGCGTCACGATCCTGTTACTCCCGAGGGCCTATCATATTCTTTAGGAGCAATCATTCCAATGCAAGGTTACAACGCCAAGGACATGGCCCGTTCCTTTCGAACGGTGCGAAGCAATACCATCAAGGTAGCCGAAGACATTCCCGAGGATCGATATGGATACCGCCCAGCGCCCGATTTGAGGAGTGTGGGTGAAAACCTGGCCCACGTGGCGGTGGCCACGCGTTTCCCCAAACAGATGCATTCGGAGCGCATCACCGTGGCCAGCATGGACAGATTTTCCTCCGCCATGCAGGAGCTCATGCAGCAGACCGCAGCTCTGAAAACCAAGCCGCAGATCCTGGAGGCGCTGCACCAGAACGGCGAAGAGTTTGCCGCGTGGCTGGAATCGCTTCCCGATGACATGCTCGCCGAGACGGTGCAGTTCGCGCCGCCCCTACAGCAACCGCCCAAGACGCGCTTCGAGATTCTGCTGGGCGTCAAGGAACACGAGATGCACCATCGCGCCCAGTTGATGCTGGTGGAGAGGATACTCGGAATCGTGCCGCACCTCACCCGCGAGCGCGAAGCGTTCATGGCGGAGCTGCAGAAAAAAGCAGGCAGGCGCGGCCGGCGCGTAGCGGCTCCGGTGACCGCTTTGGTTCTCTCCGCGGGGGGCATGTTCGCCGCCTGGGAAGCCGGCTTCTGGAAAGTGCTGAGCGAGCGCTTCCAGCCGGACCTCATTGTGGGAACCTCCGCCGGCGGCTGGAACGGATGGTCCATCGCCGGCGGCGCCACTCCCGCCGATCTGATCGGCGAATGGACCGATCCGCGAACCGCCGGCATTATGCAATGGGGTCCGCACCGGGCCGGTTGTCTGTGCCCAAAGGCCCTGTACGCCAAGGCGCAGGAACTGTTTGTGCGCTATCGGCCGCGGGTGCCGTTCGGCCTCACGCTGACCGAGCTTCCGTGGCTGGGCCAGGTGGTGGCTCGCGACGGCGAAATCACCTGGCGCCACCTGGCCGCCTCGGCCTCTATTCCGCTGTGTTTTCCGCCCGTGGAAATCGGCGGCCGGCGCTACGTGGATGGCGGGCTTCGCGGAGGTCTGCCCTTGTGGGCTGCGGAAGCCATGGGCGCCACCCGGGTGGTCGCGCTACAAGTGCTCACTACGCTTCCCTTCCGCACGCTGCGAATGGTGATGCGGCCGCGGCAGCCCGGCCCGGCGGTCAGCGTTGTCCAGTTCGAACCCTCTCAGCCGCTCGGATCGCTGCGCGACGCCGCTGTGTGGACGTCCGCCAATATCCACCGGTGGATCGAGTTGGGCGAGCGCGACGCGATGGCCGCTTCCCTGCCCCGGCTTTGAACCGGCCGCCGGCAACTCCTCCGGCAAATCACGCACACGCGAGAGCAACCGCCGGCGTAAAGCAAGCGGCCACTGCGGCGCGCCCATGAGCCGCCGACATGGTTGCATCTCTGCGCCTCTTTCCGGGGTGGCCTTCCCACAGACCGCTACAGGCCGGTACAATGTAGTGCTATGGCGCTCTATCGGATCTACCGGATGAAGGATTCGCCTCGACAACAGTTCCGCTGGGCTCCCCATGTTTCCGGCTGCGCATCGTTGAAGCCTAAGGACTATGAACCGCGCGGCCAGGTGGAAGCGCTGCACGAATACGACGCCTGGAAGGTTCTCAGGGAGGCTGGCGACCCTCTGATGGTGGGCGATCTTCTGGAAACCGAAGATGGCCGGTTGCGGGTGTGTAAGTACGTCGGCTTCGAGCCGGCCGAGTGGGTGCTGCCGGAACCGAAGCAGCCTACCGCGCCGCCCTCCTTGCCGGAGCCGGACGGCCAGTCTACCGCCAGTTAGGAGAAGTTATGCGCGAACCCCGCCTGGGCGATGATATCGACGATTATTGCGTACGATGCAAGCGGATCATGAACCACGCCGTGGTTTCCGTGATCAACGGAACCCCCGCCAAGGTTCGCTGCCGGACCTGCCACAGCGATCATGATTTCCGCCATGAGCAGGCGCCGCCGCCCAAGGTGGATGCGCGCAAGGCGGCCCTGTTCACCGAGGTATTGAAGAAGGTAAGTCCCGATGCGGCCGTGGCCGAGGTCCCCGACCCCGAACTTCTGGAGGCCGTGGCCGATCCGCCCCTGGATGCGGCCGAGGCCGACAGCGCTCCACCCGATCCTCCGCCTGCCGTGGTGGCCGCACCGAAAGCCAAAGTCCGGGGAAGGTCGCGTAAGTAGACCGTGCGCAACTTACTGTCCACGCTACTGGTGTTGGCCGCGGCTGGACATGCAGCCGAGTATCTGGTGCTCACGGGCGCTTACACCAGCGGTCCCGTAAAAGGTATCTTCGCTTTCCACTTTCGCACCAACAACGGCAAGCTTTCGGCTTCCGGTGTGGCGGTGGAGACTCCCGACCCTACCTTCCTTGTAGAACATCCCAACCACCGGTTCGTTTATGCCGTGAACCGCAAGGAGGGCACCGTCAGCGCCTTCGCGGTGGATTTTAAACACGACCGCCTGGTGCCGCTGAATCGCGTTTCGTCGCGCGGCGAAGGACCTTGCCACCTGGCGTTCGACCGCACCGGCCGCTGGCTGGCAGTGGCCAATTACGACAGCGGCTCGCTGGCCATTCTGCCGGTCGGCACGGATGGCAAACTGGGGGAAGCGGTGGCCGTGGACCGTCACCAGGGGTCCAGCATCGCACCGCAACAAAAGTCAGCCCACGCAAGCGGCGTGGCGTTTTCGCTGGACAACCGCTTCCTGCTGCTGGCCGATTTGGGTCTGGACAAAGTCTTCGTCTACCATTTTGATGTGTTGCACGGCGCCATCGCCCCTAACGACCCTGCGTTCGCAACCGCGGCGCCCGGTGCCGGTCCGGGCCGCGTAGCGGTACACATCAGCGGGCAGGTGATTTATGTGCTCAACGACCTCAATTCGACGATAACGGTGTATCTCTATGACGCGCCGTCCGGAACGCTGAAGCCGGTCCAGACCATCACCACCTTGCCGGCCACATTCGTCGGCGCCAACAGCGCCTCCGCTATCGCCATCAGCACCGGGGGCACGCTGCTGTATTGTTCGAATGTCGGCAGCGACACCATCGCGTTGTTTTCGATTGACGTGAACCGCCTCAACCTGACGCCCATCGACCACACGCCCACGCTGGGGCAGTCGCCGTGGGAGTTCGCCATCGACCCAACGGGCCAGTTTCTGCTGGCCGCCAACCAGAATTCCAGCACCCTGGAGGTTTTCCGGATGCAGCACATGACCGGGCAGCTCCGGCCCGTGAGCCACCCGGCCATAGCCCCTGCGCCGAGCGACGTGCTCATGATCCCCGTGCCCGCCGCCAGGTGACAGGTAGCGGAGAGCCGCGCTACGCCGCGGGGGATCTCCGCAAGCGCCCAGGTCTCTGACCGCGAGATGTTGCGCGGTTGCGACAGACGCTCCTTTGAAGACGCGCCGCAAGCCATTGATTCTATTAGGTCGGCCACTCGCGTCTTCATCGCTCTTGGTGGCCCGCCGCGGGCCATAGGGCACTCCCTGACGGTCGTGGCTCTGATCAAGGCAACAAATTTCGCGGGTGTAGCACTAGCGGTTATCATGAGGTACATGGTCGGTTCCCGTGGCTAAGGCTCGCAGCAAACCACAGGTTGCGCCGGCCAAACCCGCCTTGAAAGCGCAGCCCGCACCGGCATCCCCAGCCAAGCCCGAGGCGGCGCCGCTGTATTGGCGTTCCGGTTTCTGGATCTCAGTGGCCCTGCTGGCCGCCACCTTCCTCGCGTATGCGCCAGTGCGGCAGTTCGATTTCGTCAACTTCGACGACCCCGACATGGTCTCGCAGAATGTGCATGTGCGGCAGGGCATCACTCCCTCGGGAATCGCCTGGGCGTTCACCTCGGGGGAGGCCGCCAACTGGTTTCCGGCCACGCGCCTCTCGCACATGCTGGATGCGCAACTGTTCGGCATGCGCAGCGGCTGGCACCATGTGACCAATGTTCTGCTCCACGCGCTGGCGGCCCTGGTGCTGTTCGGCTTTCTGGATCGCGCCACACGCGCCCGCTGGCCCAGCGCGCTGGTGGCGGTGTTGTTTGCGTTGCATCCACTGCACGTGGAATCGGTGGCCTGGATCTCCGAACGCAAGGACGTGCTCAGCGCACTGCTGTGGTTCGCGGCATTATGGGCCTACGTGCGATACACGGAACGGCCCGGCCTCGGCCGTTACTTGGCCGTGGTGGCGTGGTTCGCGCTGGGGCTGATGGCCAAGCCGATGATCGTCACCCTGCCCTTCGTTCTGCTGCTGCTGGATTTCTGGCCCTTGCGGCGCCCGCCAACCGCGGCGCTGGTGCGCGAGAAAATTCCGCTGTTCGCACTCTCGGCGGTGGCCTCGGTGGTGACCTTTCTGGTGCAACGGGGATCGGGCGCCGTCCGCGACCTGTCCTCCTTTCCGATTGGCCTGCGCGTGGAAAATGCGCTGGTCTCCTGCTGCGTCTACATCGCCAAAATGGTCTGGCCGTCGGGCCTGGCCATCTTCTATCCGTACCCCAAAAGCGTGCCGCTGTGGCAGGCCGGGCTGGCGTTGGCGGCCCTCGCGGCGGTCACGGCGGCGGTGCTGAGGGCCTGGCGCCGCGCCCCTTATCTGGCGGTGGGATGGTTCTGGTATCTGGGCACGCTGCTGCCGGTCATCGGGCTGGTGCAGGTAGGCTTGCAGGCACGCGCGGACCGTTACACGTACGTCCCTATGATCGGCCTGTCGATCATTCTGGCATGGGGCGCCGCGGACCTGCTGCGGCGTTGGCCACGCGCGCCGCTGGCCATGGCGGCCGTGGTGGCACTGGCCTGTGTGCCGGCTACCCGCGCGCAGGTGGCGTACTGGCGAAATAGCGAAACGGTCTTCCGCCGAGCGCTGGCGGTTACCCAAAATAATCAATTGGCAGAGCACAATCTGGGCAACTATCTAATGGATTTCCCGGACCGCCTGCCGGAAGCCATCGGCCATCTGGAAGCCTCGCTCCGCATCTTCCCCGATTCCGCCCGCGAGCACACCGACCTGGGCATTGCGCTCACGCGCGTGAACCGGCTGCCAGAAGCCATCGCCCAATACCAGGAAGCAGTGCGCGTCGCGCCCTACTCCGCAATTCCCCACAACAACCTGGGCAACACGCTGGCGAAAGGCGGCCGTTTGCCCGAAGCAGTGGCCGAATACCAAGCCGCGCTGCGCCTGGATCCCGATTTCGCCGAGGCGCACAACAACCTGGGCGGCGCTTTGATGAAGCTGGGCCGGGTGAATGAAGCGGTGGCGCAGATGCAAGCCGCGCTCGCGCTCGATCCCGACTATGTGGAGGCGCGCGAAAACCTGGCGTCCGCGCTCGCCCAGACGCCCGGCGGCCTGGCCGAATCGATTGCCCAATACCAGGCGGCCCTGCGCGAGAGCCCCAACTCCGCCGAGGTCCATCTGAACCTGGGGATCGCGCTGGCCAGCGACCCGGCGCGGCTGCCCGAGGCCATTGCGGAATATGCGACCGCCCTGCGCCTGAACCCCGATTCCGCCGATGCCCACAACAACCTGGGAAGCGCGCTCTCGCATTACCCGGCGCGGCTGCAGGAAGCCGCGGAGCAGTATCGCGCGGCGCTGCGCCTGAAGCCGGATTGGGCCGAGGTGCATAACAACCTGGGCGGCGTGCTGGCGCGAATGGGGCAGACCGCCGGCGCCATGGCCGAATTCCAGACTGCGCTGCGCCTGAAGCCGGACTACGCCGAGGCCCACGTGAATCTGGGAGTGGCGTTGACCTCCATCCCCGGCCGCCTGTCCGAAGCCATCGCCGAGTTCGAAGCCGCCCTTCGCACCAATCCGAGTTCGGCGGATGCGGAGTACAACCTGGGAGTGGCCCTGTCGAACGTGCCCGGCCGCCTGCCCGAGGCGCTGGGTCACCTGGAGACCGCCCTAAGGCTCAAACCCGATCCGGAATTGCAGCGCAAAGTCGACCAATTGCGCGCCGGCCGAAGGTGAGCGCCGTCTACACCGCGGCGATGAAGTCGATGTTCTCCCCCGCTGCGCTTGAAGCCGACTACGCCGAGGCCCACGTGAACCTGGGAGTGGCCTTGACCTCCATCCCCGGCCGCCTGTCCGAAGCCATCGCCGAGTTTGAAGCCGCCCTGCGCACCAATCCGAATTCGGCGGATGCTCAGTATAACTTGGGAGTGGCGTTGTCGAACGTGCCCGGCCGCCTGCCCGTGGCGCTGGGTCACCTGGAAACCGCCCTGCGCTTGAAACCCGATCCGGAATTGCAGCGCAAAGTGGACCAATTGCGCGCCGGCCGAAGGTGAGCGCCGCCTACACCGCGGCGATGAAGTCGATGTTCTCCCCCGCCAGGACCTTCGCCGCGGCGCCACCCCCGGCGGGAATGCGGTGGACCGCGAAGCCGTCGCAGTAGACCACCGAGCCATCGGCGGCCAAATCGAACGACCGGACACCTTCGGCGATGGTGTCCGCCTCTTCCGGGCCGGCGCCAGCGTGGCGCATCAGCACCCAGGAGCGGGGAGTGGTGAAATCCTGCTCGGCGATTCCCTTCCTTGGGACGAGCGGGGTTCCCGTGCGCTGTTCCACCGACAGATTGATCAGCTTGCCGATCACCCACAGGATCCGGAAGGGCAGCCGAGCGGTTTGCTGGAGCGCCGTCCCGAGGCTGGGCGGTGGCGGCGCGCTGCGGTTGGGCCGGCGGATGTAATAGAGGTTTCCATCGGCGGCGACCCGCGGGGCCAGAAAATCGAATTCGGCGGCCTGCGCGAGGCACGAGATTTCGCCTGTATCGAGGTCCAGTTCTTGGATCGAGAATGGACCCAGCCGCGCCAGCCGGCCATGCGGATCCCGCCCCATGCCGGAGCTCTGAAACAACAGGCGGCGGCCCGGCCCCTTGGCCCAACGCGGCGCCTGGTCCCGCGAATCGCCATCCGTAACCTCGGTCAGGCCCGATCCATCGGCTTTCAGAACCGCCAGGTTCTCCATGCCGTTGCGATAAGCGACGGACACCGCGATCTCGGCGCCGTCCGGGCGCACGTCCAGGTGCCGGACGCGGAAATCGGCGGTGTGAAACAGCCGCTTCTCGACGCCCTCGGCATCCCTGGCAAACACACCGCTGATCTCGTCGGTTTCGAGCGTGTACAGCAGTTCGCCGGGGTGGCTGCCGCGCGTAACGCTGGTAATGGCGATCCGGAAGTCACTCGGGTCGCGTTCCGGAGCCGTGCGCAAGGCGCGGGTCAAACTCTGGCCTCCGCTGCCCTGCATCTTCCAGGCGTGGCGGTTATAGATCTGGACCGCGCGATCCCGCAGAGAGCGCCCGAACGGGCTCTCCAGTATCTGGCCGCCGCCATTCCCTTCGAGAGACAGTTGCCCCTGTGAGATGCAGGCCAACAGTAGGTCGGTCACGGAACTCCAGGTTCCATTTTCGAAGCCCGCCGGCGCCACAGGCAAGTTGCCGAAGGTTTACAGGGGTTTGCGGCCGTTTGGCTAAGGGGGCCGGCCTGCGCCGGTTGACCGCGGCGCCGCTTTGCGTCACGATGGGCTGCATCCATGAACCGGAGACAATTCTTTTCCGCATCCGGCGGCGCGGCCCTGGCTGCCTCGCAAGTCCCGTCCGCCGCCGCGCAGACCGCCCCGCCGGTCCTCATGCGCGTGGGCTGCCAGTCGGCCCCTACCAACGAGACGCACGTGAAGTATTTTGCGCGCTACGGGGTGCCGCAACATCTGCGGCTATCCGCAGATCGCGGGCGGCCGCCTTTACGCCACCGTGGATGAGCTGAAGCGCATGCGGGACTTGGCCGAAAAATATGGCGTCGACGGTCGAATTGCATCGCCCCGCCGTTTCTCACCTCCAGCCACATCGACCGGGAGAAGCACCCGGCCATCATGCTGGCCGAGAGCCCGCGAGCGCGACCGCGATATCGAGGCCGTGCAGACCATGATCCGCAACTGCGCCGCCGGCCGGGATTCCGTCCATCAAGTACAACATGAGCATTCTGGGCGTGCTGCGCCTGCCGGACGCACGCCCGGCCGCGGCGACGCCACCTACAGCACCTGGCGGCTGGCCGACGCGCACCCCAATCCGCCTGTCACGCGCGCCGGCCAGCGTGGATGCCGATGCCGCCTGGGAGCGCATCACCTATTTTCTGGATCGCGTGATTCCGGTCGCCGAGGAGTACAAGATCCGCATGGCCTGCCATCCGCACGATCCCGGCGTGCCGCCCGAAGGCTACCAGGGCGTGGTGCGCGTGCTCGGCACGGTGGACGGCCTGAAGAAGTTCGTCGCAATCAAAGAGAGCCCCTATCACGGCCTGAACTTCTGCCAGGGCACGGTGTCGCGAAATGCTGGCAGACCCGGGCAAGGAAATTTTCGACGTGATCCGCTATTTCGGCACCCGCAAAAAGATTTTCAACGTGCACTTCCGGAATATCCGCGGCCACCGCAACGATTTCATGGAAGTCTACCCCGACGAAGGCGACATCGATTTCGTGAAGGCCATCCAGGTCTATAAAGAGGTCGGGCTACCCGTACCTGCTGATGCCCGACCACGTTCCCGCAGGCGCCCAACGACCCCGGCGGTTTGCAGTCGTTCGCCTTCTGCTACGGGTACATCAAAGCGTTGATTCAGTCGGTGTCGTAGGCGGGGTTACAACTTCTCGCCGTCGCGCCTGCGGATGAACTCGCCGATGGCGCTTACCAGCTTGTCGACGCGTTCATCCAGGAAGCGTGCGCGCTCGCGGTCTTCCTGTTCCACGCGGCGCAGATGTTCGTCGGTCTCGCGGTGGCGCTGTTCGAGTTCCTGGAAGCGCTCGTCGGTTTCGCGAAAGCGCTCGTCGGTCTCGCGGAAGCGCTGCTCAACGTCGCGGAAGCGTTCCTCGGTCTTAATCTGTGCTTCGGTAAGCAACACCAGCACGTCGTCCAGTTTGGCCTGCTTATCGGCGAGCACGACCATCAGGTTTTCCAACCGTTCTACTCGAGAGCTTAATTCCTCGGGCATATTTACTTTCAGTATAACCGTTGCGCCTACAATTGAACCGGTTTTAACGCAGCGATGGCATCTTCCGTATATTCGATCTCGCCATCCCAGTACTTCAGAATTACGTCGTAGTTTGCTTCGATCCATTTCTTAAGAAGGGCGAGATCGTTGGCGCTCATCTCGCCGCCGCCCACTACACGCACATCAGGCCGGATCGCCACCCACACCAATTCCGAGGTGTTGACCTTCGGTCCCTTCGAAACCTTTACCCGAACATCATGCGGAGCGCCAGCTTTCGGAGAAATCCAGACCACGAACGGCAGTCCAGTACGCTTCGGCGATAGGTTCGCCATCTCAAACAGACCTTCGCTTTCCGATGCGGCGACCAACTTGTCGAGCGTCTTCATTTTATTCCCCACGCCATTCACCTTTAGCATAGCCATTCTCCCCGCCCTCACCGCGCGCCGGCCAGTTCCCTGGCCGCCTGCAACCCTCCGGCCCGCTGGATTCCCGGCACGAAAAACGAATCCACAAACTCCTGGTCGGTGCCGCCGAAACCGCCCAGGTTGGCTTCCAGATCCACCGGCTCGCCGGCTACGGCCGCGGCGAACAGGCACCAGACGGCGGCTTTGCCCAATCCCACCAGGCGGGTCTTGGGCGTGTGCAGCCAGGCCAGCGCAGTGAGGATGTCCTGCACGCGGTTGGCGTCGTCCGATTTGTTAAACGTCAGGAACATCTTCGCCGAGCGGTCGCGCGGCGCCACGGCACTGCCGGTCTGAAATGCATCGATCAGCAGCACCGGCCGTCCGGCCGCGATCAAACGGGCCGCCTCAGGCGATTGCCGCGCCGCCGCCGCGCCCTCCGGATGCACCACCAGCGCCGGCGGTCCGGCCGCCGGGCCTTTGCCCTTCAGCCAGATGCCCGGAATGCGGTCGCCCTTGCCCGCGCGGCTTAGTAGGATGTGCTCGCCCTCCACCTGGCTGAGCACCTCGTGCGGCCACTCCGCCGCCAGCGCATACGCCAGCCGCTCGCGCCGGTCGCCGGTCTGCGCCTGCGCAAAGCGCTTCCATTCGTCGAATAGCTGTTCGAAGGAAACGGCGTTGTCCGGCAGCTTGCGGTTCATCAGCGCCAGCATGTCCTGCAGCTTCTCGATGTGGACGCCACTCTCTTTGAACCGTGCCGGGTCGGTCACCCCGAGCACGTGCTTGCCAAAAAAACGGTACATGGCCTCGCGGTTCGGCTGGTTGTAGTTGTGGGGGGCCTGCTGGAACCACGTCTCCACTTCGTCGCCCTTGCCGTATAGGTCGTAGATGGCGCGCACCGCGGGATACTCTTCGGTCTGCATGTTGCGGGTCCAGTCGCCGCTCGCGCCCGTCATGAGCATGGGCCGCGGCGCCATCATGGAGGCGATCTCGGCGTTGTTGGTGTCCAACCGCAGGTTGGGCGCGTTTTCGCAGACGCCGCCGCCCTGGTAGATCAGCGAGACCATGTTGGCCGGCGCCGAGAATTGGACGCGGTCGTCCACTGCCGTCAGCAGAAAGGTTTGGGTGGCGCCTCCCGAGGCTCCCGTGGCGCCGATCATGCGCGGGTTCACGCCCGGCAGCGATTGCAAAAAATCCACCGCGCGGATGGAATCCCACAGTTGCAGCCCAAGCGAGCCGAAATCCCAAAGCTCTTCGAGCGGCTTGTCGCCGAAATCGTGCGGCGTCTGGAGGGTGTCGTTATACCCCACCATGTCGTAGGTGAACACCACGTAGCCCTGCCGTGCCAGGCTGATGGCGCGCGCCGGCACCGAAGCGACCGGGGTATGCTCCAGCCGGCCGTAGTCCCAGTGCCCGTGCGGCGAAATCACGCCGGGGAAACCTTCGGACGGCGCGGTTTTGCGCGGACGGTACAGATTGCCGCCCAGGTAGAAGCCCGGCAGCGTCTCCAGCAGCACTTTCTCAATGCTGTAATCGCGCTCCTCGATGCGCCCGAAAATCTGCGCGTGCAGGTCGTTCTTGGGGAATTCCGGCAGCAGTCCCGCCGCCGAGAGAATCTGCTTCCGCAAAAACGCCCGCCGTGCCTGCCACTCGGCCAGGGTTTTGTAAGTCTTGGCGGTGAAGTGGGTGCCGGTGTCGGGCAGGTCGACGTTGCGCGCGTCGCGTTCGGGAATCTGAGCCTGCGCCGCGAGGCAGCCCAGGAGGATCGCTGGAAGAAACCGCATGGTTATAAGGTAGTACAGCCCGTACGGGGGTGGCGCGAATTGCCCGGTGGCGGAATAATAGCTGGATAGGATAACGGATGCCCTTTTCCTTTTCGATCCGCGCGGCTTGCCTGATGTGCTTGCTGGCGCCGGCGTCCTATACACAGGACCAGGCACCTGCCCCCACAATTCCGCCCGCGCCGATTCCCAAGCGCATCCTGGGCATCATTCCCAATTACCGCACGGCGCCCGCCGGGCTCCCTACCGGCCCCTTAAGGCCGCCGGCAAATTCAAGATCGCCACCGAGGACTCCTTCGATCCCGGTGCCTTCGCGCTCACCGGGATCATCGCCGGCGAGGCTCAACTTGCCCACGCCACACCCTCCTTCGGACAGGAAGCCTCCGGCTACCTGCGGTATTACGGCACCGCCTACGGTAATCTGGCCATCGGCAACTTCATGCGCGAGGCGATCTACCCCTCCTTACTCCACCAGGACCCGCGCTATTTCCGGCGCGGCACGGGCAGCACCCTGTCCCGAGTGGGCTACGCCATGAGCCAGATTTTCTGGACCCACTCCGACCGAGGCAGCTCGCAGTTCAATTTCTCCGAGATGCTGGGCAGCGCCACCGCGGCGGCCATTGCCGATTCCTACTATCCCGGCCGCCGCACGGTTGGCAACGCCGCCTCGAAAATGGGCATTCAGTTGGGAGTTGGCACCGCCGGCAACATTCTGAAGGAATTCTGGCCCGACCTGGACCGCAAGTTCCGCCGCAAGGCGCACGGGGTAACCGGGCCGCCGGGAGGATAGAGATCAATCCGAAAGTTGCGGCCCTTGGAGCCGGGGCAACCGTACGCCGCAACCATTGGAAATTGTGGCCGCTGACGCCAACGGCGCCGGGCACCAGGTCAACCTCCGGGGTGCGGGTGAACCTAAAGCCGGCGGTTGCAGCCCCGCGGAGCCGGGGCAACCGTACGCCGCAACCATTGGAAATTGTGGCCGCTGACGCCAACGGCGCCGGGCGGCAGGCTAACCGCCGGGCTGCGGGTGAATCTAAATCCGGCGGTTGCAGCCCCGCGGAGCCGGGGCAACCGTACGCCGCAACCATTGGAAATTGTGGCCGCTGACGCCAACGGCGCCGGGCGGCAGGCTAACCTCCGGAGTGCCGGTGAACCTAAATCCGGCGGTTGCAGCCCCCCGGAGAGGGGGCAACCGTGCGCTGCAACCAGTTGCAGGTAAACCGGTTGTCACCAAAGATGATCTGCGCCGCAGGTGGAAATTGTGGCCCCTCACGCCAACGGCGCGGATCGGCCAGGCTAACCCCCGGAATGCGGGTGAACGCTCCGAGAGCCGCTGCACGCCGCGGCGTCGAACCCCCCGGCCGCCCACGCCCCTATTCGTAGCGCAGTGCTTCGGTGGGGTTCAAATGCGCCGCCCGGTTTGCCGGCAGGATCCCGAACACCAACCCGACCAGGCACGACACGCCGAACGCCACCACAATGGCCACCGGCGAAATGGGAATCCGGATGTCCGCGAACACCGCCACACTGAGCGGAATGGCCACTCCCACCAGGATGCCCACCAGGCCGCCCGAAAGCGAGACCAGCATCGCTTCGGTCAGAAATTGCACCAGAATCTCCCGCGCCGAAGCGCCCACCGCCAGCCGCACGCCGATTTCGCGCGTCCGCTCGGTCACCGTCACCAGCATGATGTTCATGATGCCGATTCCCGAAATCACCAGCGTGATGGCCGAAACCAGCACCAGCACCAGCGACAGAATCAGCGAGATGTTCTTGGCGGCGTTCAGGATCGAGGTCAGCGTGTCCACCCGGTAAGTGGCCCCCGCTCGATGCCGCCCGGAGATGATGTCCTGCACCCGCACCGCCACCCGGTCCACTTCTTCCGGCGCGCGCACCTGCACGTATAGCGGGTCGATGCGCTCCACCGGGGTGAAATAGCGCAGCACGGGAATCGGAATCAGGACGGTGTCGCGCTCCACCTCGGATTGGCCGAACGTCTCCACCTTCTCGTGGAACGTGCCGATCACCGAAAACTGCAACCCGTACAGCCGGATCACCTGGCCGAGCGCCGCGTTGCGCCCGCCGTACATGCGGTCGGCAAGCTGGTCGGTGAGCAGCGCAACCTTATCGCGCTGCCGCAGGTCGCCCTGGTCCAGGAAGCGGCCGGAGCTAATGACGATGTTGCGCACCGCCTGGTAATACGCATCCGTGCCGATGATCTTGACGTCCTGCAGCTTGCCGCCGATCAGGATGCGGTCGAAGTTCGACATCACCCCGGTGGCCGCCACAATGTCCGGCTGCAATTCGCTGCGGATGGCATCCACATCGGCCATCTTGATGTAATCGGCGTCCGCCGCGGCGGTGGTCCCGCCCGAAACGTAATAGGCGAAAATCATGTTGGAGCCGATACCTTCCACCTGCTCCAGGATGTAATCGCGGCTGGTCAGTGAGATGGTGACCACCAGGATCACTGAAGCTGTGCCGATCACCATGCCCAGGGCAGTCAGCATCGACCGCACCGGGTTCGCGCGTAACGCCTGAGCGCTAAAGCGCAGGGCTTCGGCCAGAAACATGGGCGGGCTTAGATGCCCCGGGCCTGCCGCAAGAGCTTGGCCGCATCCGCGCGGGGAGGATCGTCAGGGGTCAGCTCCAGGCTCATGTAACGCTGCAGCATTTCCCTGGCAACTTCCAGATTGCGTGAGGCTTTTACGTACGTCTCGGCTTTCGCAAAAAGCACCCGGGGGCTGCCGGGAGCGACTTGGTCGGCCTCCACGAAGGCCTCCTCGGACTCCGTAAAGCGGCCCTGGCGGGCTAGAAACCGGGCCAACTCCAACCGCAGGCCGATACGCCGGGGAGCCAGCTTCACGGCTTCGCGCAGATGGTCTTCGAGGGCCTTGTAATGTCTGCACTTCTCCGCCACTTTGGCCTGCGCCCATTGACCCTCGGCCGGATCCACCGCAGCGATGCGCGCCACCTCCCCTTGCGCCTTGTCCATTCCGCCACCCAGGAACCCGGGCGCATCCAGGTAGTATTCGAAGAGGTCCGAAAGCGCCTCCAGGTTGTGCGGGTCCAGTTGCCCGGCGCGCTCGAAGTTCTGCCGCGCCCGCGAAGCATATCCCATGGCGGTGAACGGGCTGGAGGTCTCCGCCCGCCGTCCGTAGGCGCGCGCCAACCACAAAGTGGTCATGGAACTCCGCGGATCGTACTTCAGCGCGGTCTCCAGCGACTCGATGGCTTTCTTGTAGTCGCCCTGCATGTAGTGGTTCAGGCCGCTCAGCTCGTACACTGTGGCGTCTTTGTCGCGAATCGCATCTAAAACTTTAAGAGAGGCGTCGAAGTTAGTGCAATTATAGTACTTATGCGCCATCTCCAGCTCCGCGTTTCCGGCCCACAGGCAGCCTGCGCCCAAAATCGCCGCCCAAGTTGTGGCCCACCCGGCCCTTTGTACGATGTGTCTCATTTCGCGCTTATAAAACACTAGATGACTTGGCAGGCGCTAGCGTTTCACCCGAAACGCACTGCGGATCTCATTGTAAGGGCGCGTAATAACCCAACCGCCAGTGTGCCTTGAGCGGCGGCAGGCCCCGCGGCGGCGCCACCCGCACGGACACCTGGCGATACTTGCCATCGCGCGTCTCGTTCTTGGGCGAGTATCCCAGCACGTACCGGTTGCGCAGCTCGATCCCGATGTTCTTGGCGATATCGGGCAGCTCCACCGGGTTGGCCTCGAACAATCTTCCGCCGGTCTGTTCGGAAATCTTCGAGAGCAGCCCGGGCCCGCCCATCTCTTCCGGCGTGCTTCCCCCGCCGAATACCCCGATGGAGTAGATCAGGACGTCGCTCTCCCGCACCACGTCGTTGACTTCCGTCACCGTGTAGCGGCTGTGGTTGTCGCCTCCGTCGGAGATGATCAGCAGGGCCTTCTTGTTCATCTTGGACTTTTTCATTTCGTGGAGCGCCAGGTAGATCGCGTCCAGCAGCGAGGTGGAGCCGTGCGAGCGCGAGAACGTAAGCTGCTCCTCAATCCGCCCGGTATCGCGGGTCAGAGGCACCTCCAGGCGGGGGGTGTTGTCGAACTCCACCAGGAAATATTCGTCGCTGGGATCCGCGAACTTGAAGAACTCGCTGGCCGCCATGCGCGAGCGTTGCAGCTTTTCGCCCATGCTGCCGCTGGTATCGAACACCAGTCCCACGGCGATCGGCTCATCCTCGCTCGAAAACGACACGATTTTCTGCTCGACGCGGTCCTCGTAGATCCGGAAATTCTCCTTCTCCAAGCCGGTCACGGGGCGGTTGAGCGGATCGTTGACGCTCACCGGCACCAGCACCAGGGTGGTATCCACGCGCAGGTCGGGCCTGGGCAGCGTCTCGTCCTTGGCTCCTGCCGGTCTCGCCCGCGGCTCAATGTTCGCCTGGCCCCAGAGCAAGCCCGCGCACGCCAGCGCCAGTCCCCAGTGCGCCATCCGCCGGATCATCGCCGCACCTCAGCCGTATTGTACTACCTGTGGGGATGGGCGCCGGCAGCGGTGAGATCCCTTGCAGAAGCCATACGCATCAGATGTCCGGGTCCTCTTGTGGCCCATCCGGACAAACGCCTCAATCCGTACGGACGGACGCGTAACTGCCGCGATCTCATAGTTGCGGCACCGCCCCAGCTGAGGCCGGGCTTTCCTCGGTAATCGCGTCCGCGGCTCATCGGGTGCGCGGTTCCTAAGGGGCCGCGGAACAATAATCTGAACAGATGTTTCGACGCACCCAGCCGCTCCTTGCGGTCGCAGCTCCGCCAGACCGCGCTCTGAGCCGCGCGCGCCAGCAAGCGGTTGGATTTGAATGCACAGAATATTTCTCCGCGGCCCCTAAGAACCTCACGGAGGCAAGCTGTGCCTCCAGGCCACACGACTCGGGAACCATCCTCCGGCAGCCGGTTGCTGGCCCCTGAAAGGGTCCCGGTTGCAACCGCAACAAACCCAGAACGGTAGCCGAATCTAGGCTCGCAGTTCCGAACCTGGAAGCGGCCGATTGCAATCCTCCCGCCCCGGGGCGGACCGAGCGAACGGCACATACCCGGATCTGTCAAACTTCTACCGCCTCCCCGGGCGGAGCCTGCGGTTCACCGGCGGAGCCGGGGGCCTCTCATGCGTCGCTGGCCCTCCCGGCCCGGCCCCTCATCGCGCCGCCATCTTCTTCAAATTCTCGCGCGCTTCGGCCAGCGACGGGTCGAGCGCCAGGGCGCGCTCGAAATCGGCGCGGGCCGCGGCGGTCTGGCCGATTCCCGCCAGGGCCACCCCTCGGTTGTTGAAGTTGCGGGCGTCGTGCGGGTCGAGCGCCAGCGCACGGCCGAACTCCACCAGCGCCTGGGCGGGCTGTCCCTCGGCCATCAGCACGCGGCCGGTTTCGGTGGCCACTTCCGGATCGTTGGGCGCCAGCTTGCGCGCCTCGGCCAGCAGACCCAGCGCCTCCGCTGGCGGGACCGCCCGCGCAAGCTGGATTTTCGGCCGCAGTTTTTCGGGCGCCCGGCGCACGGCCTCCGACCACAACGCTTGCTCGGTCATCCAGACCTGCGTACGGGCCATGGCGAGGGCGGCCAGCACCACCGCCAACACCACTGCGACGCCGGCGCCGGCGGGCCACCTGACCCTCGCCAGCAGCAGCCCGCCAGCAGTGGCGAAGGCCAGCAGTGGCAGATACATGCGGCGATCGGCGGAAAGATCGGCGGCGGGAAAAATCGAAGAACTGGGCAGCAGCAGGAGCAACCCCGCCAGCGCCCAGACTCCCCAACCATCCTTGCCGCGGAAGCGCCAGGCCGCCGCCAGCACCGCCACCATCACCCAAGCCGCCAAGCCCCAGCCTAGCGCCGGCACTCGCACATCGGCATCCACCGTGAATCCGTAGGGCGCCACCAGCAGCCGCAGATAGCGCAGGATCACCGGTCCTTCGGCCAGCAGGTACCGGCCCGGCGAAACTCCGGCCTGGAAACCGGCGTACGCGCCGGGCGTGACGGCGGTGGCGTAGATCACTCGCAAGCCCGCCGCCAGCGCCACCGCGACCATGGCCGCGATGGGGCCGCGATGTTTGCGGTCCAGCAGCAGCAACGCCAGCGGAAAGGCGGCCACTTCCTCCTTGGCCAGCACCGCACCCAGAAACCACAGCACCGCCTCCCAATACCGGCCGCCCAGCCAGCTCCACAGCGACGCCAGGCACAGCAGCGTGGCCAGCACGATGCCGCGGCCCCAAATGTAATCCACGGCCTCAGCCTGGAACGGATGCACGGCGAAGAGCGCCGCCGCCACCAGCGCGGCCCGCTCGCCCACCAGGCGGCGCAGGCATTCGTAAGCCAGCAGCACCGCGCCCAGGTGCAGCGCCAGGTTCACCGCATGGTACCCGATGGGGTTGGTGCCGCCCAACTGGTAATTCAGCCAGAAGGTGAGATAGGTAAGCGGGCGGGTCTGCCGCAAACTCCACACCTCCAGCCAGCCGGTGGAAGAGGTGAGGAAACGGTCGCTGAAGATGGCATAATCGTCAAAGTGAAAGCCCGAACCGAGCGAAGCGCCGAAGGCAGCCAACGCCGCGGCCCCAAGAATCAGTCGCGCCCGCATGCTCTCTTACGAGCTTACGTGAAACGGCCCAAAACCGCAGCCGAGCGCAAGGCGCGGGTAGCCGAAATCCTGGCGGGCCTGGACCGCATGTACCCCAACGCCACCTGCGCCCTGCACCACTCCAGCCCGTGGGAGCTGCTGGTGGCCACCATCCTCTCGGCGCAATGCACCGATAAGCGGGTCAACGAGGTGACGCCCGGCCTGTTCGCCAAGTATCCCACGCCCCAGGATTTCGCCGCCGTGCGCCCGGAAGTGCTGGCGCAGGATATACGTAGCACCGGTTTCTTCAACAACAAGGCGAAGTCGATTGTGGGCGCGGCCAAGCGGGTGGTGGCGGATTTCGCCGGCCAGGTGCCGCGCACCATGGAGGAGATGCTGACTATCCCCGGCGCCGCGCGCAAGACCGCCAATGTGGTGCTGGGCACGGCCTACGGGATCGCCTCGGGTGTGGTGGTGGACACGCACGTGCAGCGCATCGCCGGGCGCCTGGACCTGACGCGCCACACCGAACCGGGCAAGATTGAGCAGGACCTGATGAAGATCATCCCACCCGAGAAGTGGATTCTGTTCTCGCACCAGGTGATTCTGCACGGCCGCGCGCTGTGCGTGGCGCGCAAGCCCAAGTGCGCGGAATGCGCGCTGAACGGCCTGTGCTACGCCAAGGATAAGACGGCGTAAGGCAGGGGCTTTTCGGCAACGGCCGGGAAGACGTTCGCTCCGTGCCCGTTTGGCCTTGCCCGACGGGGCCGCTGCCGCCCGGACCCTAAGGTCGACCCTGCGCTCCATGGTAGAAACGCAGGATTTCGATCGAGTGCTCTTCGACCCGGTACACGGCCAGATAGGGCAGCGGAGGAAACCTAAGTTCACGCGTCCCTTCCTCCCGTCCGGGGCGACCACGGTAGGGCCACTGTTTCAGCGCGCGGACATCCTCATAAACCTAAATCCGGCGGTTGCAGCCCCACGGAGCGGGCAGCGGTCGTGCGCTGCAACCAGTTGCAGGTAAACCGGTTGTCACCAGGAAGGTGATCTGCGCCGCAGTTGGAAATTGGTGGCGCTAATGACCCTACGAGGCGGGTGGAAGGCTAACTGCCGGATTTAGGATAAAGCTTAGGCATCGTGGGCTGCCGGTACTGCGGGTGATGGTCTCTGAGATAATCGCTGATGTTCCGCAGGTCTGCTGCTACGGCTGGTGTCCAGCGAATCCGCATGGCCGCTACGAGCGCAGCATTTCTTCGAAGCGGGCGTCCATTTCTTCCTCTTCGATGAACTCCCCGCGGTCGGCCTGCGCGATGCCCTCACGGACTGCGGCGCGAAAGCGCGCATCTTCCCGCAAGAGCCTCAAGGCAGCGTCTTGCACCAAACGGGAGGGGTCGGTCCCGGCATCGGCGGCAATTTCAGCCAACCGAGCCTCCTGCTCGGGAGTGAAATGAACTTCCATAGCTCCACACTACGGCAAGACCGGTAACTGCGCAACGCGCTAAAGCTGCCCCGGCCCGACGCCGGCGGCCGGCCCACACCGCCGTCGTCCCTACTTCTCCGGGTCCGTGAAATCCACCGTGATGTGGTCAATCCATCCCTCGCCTTCGCCGATCAGCACCATGCCAAATTCCACGTCCTGCGCGTCGCGGCCGACCGGCGCGGGAATTTCGTAGAAATACCAGGCGCTCGAGCGCACCGGAAATTGGCCCATGTTGTCGAAGAAACTGGTGCTGCCATCCCGCCGGTGCAGGCGCACAAACAAGCGCACCTCGCTTCCCGGCGGCACTTCGGCCCGCACCGCCGCACGGAAGGTTAGGGTCTTACCGCGGAATGGCGTCACGTCCACCACCTGAAAGATCCCATAACGCTTGCCGGAGTGGGGCGCCCGCAGAAGGGAAATGTAGCGCATCACTTCGTCACCGGTCAGGTCCGGCGGAACGGATCGCACCACGGCGCAGCGCGGGCCGGTGTAGCAAAGTCTGCTGGAGACGGTCTCGACGGGGTTCGGATCGTGCGGCGGCAGGTAGCAGGCCGGGTCGGAAGGCCCCCACCCCGACGGCCGTTCACCGGGATTCCCCTCGGAGAAATCCAGGTTTCGAAAGCCAGGCTGCACGGGAGTAACGCAGGTTTGCGCGTACGCCGGAAGGGCCGCGAAGGCCGCTACTCCGGCGCCCCACAGCCACCACCCCAACCGCATACGTCCCCCCCCGCCGCCGCTCAGCGCCGCTACGCTCTCATCGTACCGCCAACATCTGCTTGGGGCTCTCCGCCGGCTCGCCCCGCAGCCATTCCTGCACGCGCTCCAGGTACAGGTAAATCACCGGCGTAATGTAGAGGGTCAGGAACTGGCTCACCACCAGGCCGCCTACCACGGCCAGCCCCAGCGGCTGGCGCGCATCGCCGCCTTCGCCGTATCCGAGGCGATGGGCAGCGTGCCGAAAAGCGCCGCCACCGTGGTCATCATGATCGGCCGGAACCGCAGCAGGCAGCCCTTCCAGATGGCGTCATAGGCCGTCGACCCCTGATGCCGCGCGTCGATGGCGAAATCGATCATCATGATGGCGTTCTTCTTCACTACGCCGAATAACATGATGATGCCGACAAACGCGAACAGGTCCAGTTCCTTGTGGAACAGCATCAGCGTAAGCAGAGCACCGAACACCGCCGAGGGCAGCCCGGAAAGAATCGTGATGGGGTGAATGAAGCTCTCGTACAGAATCCCCAGCACGATGTAGATCACCAGGATGGCCACCACCAGCAGCACCGTGAGGTTCGGCGAAGGAGCTTTGGAACTCCTTCACGGTGCCCTGGAAGCTGGTATTGATGGTGGCGGGCATGCGCAAATCGCGCACCGCCTCATTCACCGCATCGGCCGATTGCCCCAGCGAAAATCCCGGCCGCAGGTTGAACCCGACGGTTACTGCCGGAAGCTGTCCGAAGTGGTTGATCTGCAGCGGCCCGGTCTGCCGGTGGGTGCGCACCACGGTATCGAGCGGCACCAGCGCGCCGGTGCCCGACCGCAGGTAAACCTTGGAAAGCGCGTCCGGCGTACGCTGGTACTTGCGGCAGCAATTCCAGAATCACGGAGTACTGATTGGCGGGCGCGTAGATCACCGAAACCTCGCGCTGGCTGAAGCCGCTGAAGAGCGCGTCCTGCACCTGCTGCGGCGGTGATTCCCAGCGCCTCGGCGCGGTCGCGGTCGATATCCACCATGATCTGCGGGCTGGAAATCTGCTGGTCGGATTGCACGTCCACGAAACCCGGCAGTTGGCGCATGCGGTCCACCAGGCGCGGCGCCCAGGAGTAGATCTCGTCCAGGTTGGTGCTCTGCAAAGTGAGCTGGTAGGAGCTGGCGCCGAACTGCCCGCTGATGGTGATGGGCGGCGGATTCTGCAAAAAGGTGAAAATGCCTGGCACGGCGGCCGTCTTGGGGCGCAGTGCCTCGATAATCTGGTCCACCGAGTGCGGGCGCTCTTTGCGCGGCTTCATGTTGGCGAAGATGGCGCCCTGGTTGAAACCCTGGCCCGCGGGCACGAACACGCCCACGTCGGCCACCTCCGGATTCGCCTCAATGATGTCCCCCACCGCCTTGGTGTGCGCCGCCATCGACTCGAAGGAAATGTCCTGCGGCCCCATGGTAATGGCAAAGAGGAAACCGCTATCCTGGCTGGGAATGAAGCCCGTGGGCATGGTCTTGAACAGGTAGACGGTGCCCACCAGCATGGCCAGCGCCACCGCAAAAGTGACCGGATGAAACCGCAGGGCGATACGCAGCGTGGATTCGTACCAGCGGGTGATGGCGTTGAAGCCGCCTTCGAGCGCCCGGTACGCCAGACCGTGCCCTTCGCCGCGAGTCGCCTCGTGCTCCGATTTCAGGAACCGGCTGCCCAGCATGGGGGTCAGGCTGAGCGAGACGAAGCCGGAAATCAGAATCGCCACCACGATGGTCACCGAAAACTCGTGCAGCAGCCGCCCCACAATGCCGCCCAGAAACAGCACCGGGATGAACACGGCCACCAGCGAAAAGGTCATGGAGAGGATGGTGAAGCCGATTTCGCGCGAAGCCGCCAGGGCCGCCTGCATGCGCGACTCGCCCATCTCCATGTGGCGCACGATATTCTCCAGCATCACGATGGCGTCATCCACCACGAACCCCACCGAGAGCGTGAGGGCCATCAGCGAGAGGTTGTTGAGGCTGTAGCCCAGCAGGTACATCACGGCGAAGGTGCCGATAATCGAGAAGGGCACCGCGCAGCCGGGAATGATGGTGGCGGAAACGTTGCGCAGGAACAGGAAGATCACCAGCACCACCACCGCCACCGTGAGGCACAGGGTGAACTCCACATCGTGAATGGAGCCGCGGATGGATTCGGAGGCGTCGAAGGCAACTTTGAGATTGGCCGTGGGCGGAATCTCCTGCCGGAATTGCGGCAGCAGAGCGCGGATGCTATCCACCACCTCCACGGTGTTGGTGCCGGGCTGCTTCTGAATGGCCAGAATCACCGCGCGGCGGTTGTTGAACCACGCCACCAGCTTGGTGTTATCCACGCTATCCACCACGTGAGCCAACTGCTCCAGGCGCACCGGCGAACCGTTGCGCCAGGCCACGATGATCGGGCGGTAGGCGGCGGCACTGGACAGCGTGCCGGACGATTCGATGGTATAGGACTGGCGGTCGCCATCCAGTTGGCCGGTGGGCAAGTTGGTGTTGGCGGAGGCGATGGCGCGCTGCACTTCGTCGATGCCGATGCCCAGGGCCGCCAACTGGTCGGGATCCACCTGCACCCGCACGCCGTATTTCTGCGCCCCGAAAACCTGCACGCGCGAAACTCCGCTGACCATGGAGATGCGCTGCGCCAGCAAAGTGTCGGCATACTCGTTCACCGTGTACATGGGCAGCGTATCGGAATCCAGCGAGAGGTACAGCACGGGCTGCTCGGCCGGATTCACCTTCTCATACGAGGGCGGACGCGGCATACTGGTGGGCAGGCGGCCCTGGGCGCGCGCGATGGCGGCCTGAATGTCCTGCGCGGCGGCATCGATCTTGCGGTCCAGGGCAAACTGCACGGTGATCGAAGTGGTGCCCAGCGAGTTCTGCGAACTCATCGACTGGATGCCCGAGATGGTGGAGAATTCGCGCTCCAGCGGCGTGGCCACCGACGAAGCCATGGTTTCGGGGTTGGCGCCAGGCACCGTGGCGGTCACCGAGATGGTGGGGTAATCCACGCTGGGAAGGGCGGCCACCGGCAAGGCGCGGAACGCGATGGTGCCGAACAGCAGAATCGCGAAGCACACCAGCGCCGTCATTACCGGGCGCTCAATGAAGATGCGGGAAAGGTTCATGGCTGCCCCGCTATGGATTTGGGCGATTCCACGGGCTTCACCTCGGCGCCCGGGAAGAGCCGTAACTGGCCGTCGGTGACTACCGTTTCGCCGGGCGTCAGGCCTTTCTCCACCACAAAGGTGCGGCCGAAAGCGCGGCCCAGCGTCAGCATGCGCAGCTCCACCTTGTGGTCCGGCTTCACCACGTAAACAAATTGCCCCTGCTGGGCGTTCTGAACGGCTTCAGCCGGAACCACGGTGGCGTTGCGAATGGTGTCGAGCGTCAACACCACGGTGACAAACTGGCCGGGCCACAGCCGGCTGTCGTGATTTTCGAACAGGCCCTTCAGGTGGATCGTTCCGGTGGTGCTGTCCACGGTGTTGTCGATCACCGAGAGGCGGCCGGTCACGGCGCGGTTGGGGTCGTCCTGGGTGAAGACCTGGACTTCCAGAGGATGCGCCGCCTGCAACCGGCGGACGGCCGAGAGGTGCTGTTCCGGGACGCTGAAGTTGACGAAGATCGGCTCCACCTGGTGCAGGATCACCAGGGCCACGTCGTTCACCTTCACCAAGTTGCCGGCGTGCACCAGCAGATTGCCGGCCCGCCCGCTGATGGGCGCGCGGATTTCGCAATAGCTGAGGTTCAGCCTGGCGGCCGCGGCGGCGGCCACATCGGCATCCAGCGCGGCCTTGGCGCTATCGATGCTGGCGCTGGTGGCGCGCGCGGTTTCGCGGGAGACATCCGCTGCGTTGCGCGACTGGTCGAACTGCGATTGGGACATCAGGCCCTCCTTCTGCAGCTCGGCATTGCGGGCGGCATCGGTCTGGGCGTATTTCGCCTGGGCGGCATCGCGCGCCAGCGAGGCCTGCGATTGGGCGATCTGGGCGCGATCGCGAGCCACCGCCGCTTCCGCCTGCTCCAGGGCGTCCTGGTAGGGGCGCGGGTCAATCACGAACAGCAGGTCGCCTTTCTTGATGTTCTGTCCTTCGGTGAAGTCCACCTTATCCAGTTGGCCGGCGATCTGCGACTTGATCTGCACCACTGAAGAGGCATCCACGGTTCCGACGACGCGCAAATCGGTGGGCACGGATTCCTCGGAAACCTGGGCCACCGACACCGGCACCACCGGCGGCCCGGCAGCCATGCTGTGGGCTTCCTGTTGCTTACAGCCGGCCAGAGCCAGCGCCAGAGTAGTGCCGATTGCGAGACCGATTACAGGGCGAAAGGGCATGACATTGAACCCCCGGTGCGGAACATGATCCAGTTTATCGCGTAGCGAAGAAAAAGAGAATACCAAACGACTACGGTATGCGCGCGAAACACCCGATGATCTAAAAGTTTAACAAATGGATATGACGGGTCAAAAGAAGGAATGTTGCATATTGCGTCAGTGGCTGTCCGCGAGCAGCGCCGCCTTGCTTCGCCCAGACGGTGCCGGGTGCCAATCTGGCAGCGCAAAACGGCATCCACGCGCGCGCCAAACAACTGCTACGGCCGGCCGCCAGCGTGGCTCTCGTAAAACTTTATATTCTGAGTGTAACCCACACATCCAGATGGTGTTGCGCCCATAAAGCGAGCACATGCCCCGCATGCTGCAAGCAACTCCCGCATTTGCAGCGTCCGGAATGTTCTGGCCCGGCACGTCGTAGTTCAATCTTAACCGGCGGTTACCGACGAAAAGTTCATTAAACAGATGATCCGCGAAATCGCTGCCGCCGCCCGGCAGGTGATGGCAGATGGTGGCCGATCCCGCCAGTCAGACCGCTCCCGATACCGATCCCGCCGCTCTCGTAAAATCGAGGTATATGCAGACCGGAGAGCCCAGCCGCACAGCTCAGGGCGCGGCCTTCCACCGCGCCGCCCACCAGGTGCTGGAGCAGGGGCGCATTTTTGCCGACCCACTGGCCCTGCGCATCCTGGGCCTGGACGCCGCCACGGTCGTTCAGGAGGTCGAGCGGCGTGGGTCCGGCCAAGGCATGCGGCTGTTCATCGCGGCAAGGACCCGCTTTGCAGAGGATCGGCTGACCGCCGCCGCCGGCCAGGACGTGCGCCAGCTTGTGGTGCTGGGCGCGGGCCTCGATACCTATGCCTGCCGCGGCGCCCTGCGCGACCGCCTGAGCGTGTTCGAGGTCGACTATCCGGCCACCCAGGCATGGAAACGCGAGCGCCTGGCGGAGGCCGGGATCCCTTTGCCCCCCTGCCTTACCTTCGCCCCGGTGGATTTCGAACGCCAGACCCTGGCCGGCGGCCTGCAGGCGGCGGGCTTCGACAGCGCGCAGCCGACCTTCTTCACCTGGCTGGGAGTGGTGCCGTACCTCAGCGAGAAAGCGGTGTGGTCCACGCTCGGCTTCATCGCCGGCCTGCCGAACGGCGCCCACGTGGTGTTCGACTATGCCGATCCGCCGGAGTCGATGCCGCCGGAAATCCGCGCCCGTCATGACCGCCGCGCCGCCCGGGTTGCCGGGCTAGGCGAACCGTGGATCAATTACTTCGAGCCGAGCGAGTTGCACGCCCGGTTGCGGACCACGGGATTTTCCGCAGTGGAGGATCTGGGTCCTCCCGAGATCGCCTCGCGATACCTGGGCACCGCAGGGCCAGTTCCATCTCGCGGCGGCCACATCCTTTACGCGGCCACCGTGTGAATCGCTCCGCGCGGAGAGCTTCCACCGGGTCGATCCGCTCCGCCCTCCGCGCGGGCAGGTATCCAGCCGCCAGCGCCGCCGCCAGCAGCAACAGGCCGGCCGCGCCAAAGGCAACCGCATCGCGCGGCTGAATGCCGAAGAACAGCGATTGCAGGTAGCGCACCAGGTACAACCCGGCGACCCCGCCCACGGCGATTCCGGCGAAGCTCAAAGCCAGGCTGCGTCCCAGGATCATGCGCAGAACATCGCCAGGGCCGGCGCCCAGGGCCATGCGCAAACCGATCTCGCGGCTCCGCTGGTTGACCGATTCCGAAACCACGCCATAAAATGCCGATGGCCGCCAACGCCATGGCCAGCAGGCCGAACGAGGTGAGCAGCCAGGTTTCCATCGAGCGGTTGGCGCCCGATTGGCGGATGCGTTCGTTCATGGTGGCCACGCCGAAGATCGGTTGATCCTAAATCCGGCAGTTAGCCACCGCCCCGCGTAGGGCCATTGGGGCTACCAATTTCCAACTGCGGCGCAGATCACCTTCCGGGTGACAAGCGGTTTATCCGCAACCGGTTGCCGCGAACGGCTGCCGCCCGGTCCGCGGGGCTGCAACCGCCGGATTGAGGTTGATCCTTGTCGATCGCCCAAACCGCCGGCCGGGACGTGCGCCAGCTTGTGGTGCTGGGCGCGGGCCTCGACACCTATGCCTGCCGCGGCGCCCTGCGCGACCGCCAGCGCGTGTTCGAGGTCGACTCCGGCCACCGGTGGCTATGGCTGTTTTTCGAGACGATCCAGCATTTGCCGGATCTCCGGGTCAGGCCTGATGCGCAACGCCGCTTCGAAATGCCGGATGGCCTCCGGCGTTCGGCCGGGTATCCCCGATAACGCAATCCCCAGATTGACGTGCGCGTCGGCGGAGTTGGGATCGATTCTCAACGCGGCTTCAAAATGGGAGATGGCCTCCTCGACCCGCCCGGCGCCCGCCAGCACCACGCCGAGATTGTTGTGCGCGTCCACATAATCCGGCTTAAGCCGCAAGGCTTCCTCGAAGTGCGGGATGGCCGCCTCCGGCTTGCGGCTCCTGGCCAGGTCGATACCCAGGTTGTATTGCATTTCGGCGGCATTCGACTGCACCTGCGCCAGGTTGTTTCGCGCCTCCTCATAATCCGGCTTGAGGCGGAGCGCAGTTTGATACTCGGCGATTGCCTCCGGAACGCTTCCGGGAGTCGCAGCTAAAGCGTTGGCCAGGTCGTTATGCGTGATGGGCGAATCGGGAAGGACTCGCAGTGCCGCCTCATAATGCGCGATCGCCTCCGGGATGCGCCCGGATTTTGCCAAGGCATTTCCATAGTCGGTTTGCACGTTCGCGGCATTGGGTACGATTTGGAGCGCGGCTTGATATTGCTGAATTGCTTCGGGGAAGCGCCCCTCGCCGGCCAAGGCTACGCCGAGGTTATGGTGCGCAAGGTAGTTGCCGCTGGTCACATCGAGCGCGTGACGAAACAGCGTCTCGCTATTCCGCCAATATTGGATCTGTGCTTCCGACACCACCGCACACGCCAGGCACGCCACGATGGCCCCGGAAATGGCGGCCTTGCCCTTAAGAACTTCTGGCAGGCCCCATGCCAACATAATGCTCAAGCCCACCATCGGGAGGTACATGTACCGATCCGCCCGAGCTTGCGCGCCGACTTGGATGAGACCGATCACCGGCACAAGCGTTCCCAGATACCACAACCATCCCACCGCCAGGTAAGGACGCGAACGCCGCTCGCGCAGCACGACCATCGAGATGCCCGCGAGCAGCAGGGCTGACAGCGCAATTTGCCATACCGGTAACTCGTGTGGATAGGGATAGAACACTGCCAGCCTCGCTGGCCAAAACATCTTGGCGATGTAGACCGCGTACGAGACCACGGCGTTCTCTACCCGTAACCCAAGCGGGAATTGGCCCACTTCGCGGACCGCGCCACTGCTTCTTTGGACCAGGTAGGCGGCAGTGGCGCCGGCTGCGGACAGTCCCAGCATCGCAATCTTCACTCGCAGGGCCGTGCGGAGCGGCTGGCGCAGCGGCCATCTATCGAGTAACAACAGCACAAACGGAAGGGTCACGACCATCGGCTTGGACATGAGTCCCAGGCAGAAGGCCAGCAGCGTTAGCCAATAATGCCGGCGGACATAGCTCCATAGGGCAAGGAAACAAAAGAACGCGCTGAGCACGTCTTTTCGCTCCGCGATCCAGGCGACGGATTCCACGTGCAGGGGATGCACGGCGAAAAGCAGGGCCACGAATGCGCTGGGCCACACGGCGCCGGTGGCGGCGCGGAGGAATGCGAAGAGCAACACCGTGGCAAACGCGTGAAGGAAGGCATTGGTGAAATGGTGTCCGCCCGGCCGCAGACCGAAGATCTCCACATCGAGCAGGTGCGAAAGGCGTGTCGCGGGAAACCAATTCGCGTCCTCGGTGCTGGTAACCGCCCAGACGACGCCGTCCACGGTGAGGCCGTTGCGCACGTGCGGGTTGTTGGTGACGTAGTCCGGGTCGTCGAAGTTGACGAAGCCGAAACGGTAAACCGGCGCATAGACCAATAGCGTGGTCAAGAAGAGCCCCAGATAGACGCCTGGCGTGAGAAAGCGGTTCGGCACCTGCCGAGTGGTCTCAATTGTTGCGTTCGATGATGGCGCAGGAGGTTGCTTGGACGGGATCTTACTGATATGAGGAATTTTCTTGCTCAAAAGTGCCGGAAAGCCTCCAGCTATGATTTTACGTCCTCACACTCTAAACCACGTACTCGTCCCTCGGCTTCGGGCCGGAACCGCGCAATACCCCCACAATATTGGGACTCTCCATCGGTGTGCCGGAAAATGCTCCACACTGACAGGCTGGCCGCCAGGGGGAAGCCTTGTGCTTTGCCCGCTTCGGCCTCGGCGAGTGCCCGTTCTTACACGGTGGAACAGCTTCTTAAGCCGTGTGACCCGAAATGACGAAGATATCCTCTACGGAATAACGGACCGTGCCAACGATGGCGGCGTTGACGCCATCCATTTCGTGGTCAACAGAAGCGATTTTTTCAGGACCAAGGATAGCGCCGATGGCTTCAAGATGAACGGGAAAGTATGCCCACCCTTGCAGGCGCAGGCCTTGCAGTGGTGGCACATGCTTTAGCCTGCGCGCGTTAGATTATTTCACAGTGTCTCACGCTCGCGGGGTCCGCTCCCTCTCGGTCACGGATACAATGGCAGGATGGTTCGCCCGCTCCTCTGCCTGCTCTCCGCCGCCACCATACTGCCCGCCCAGCCCGCGCCACGGCCCGCGCCGTTTGAGGTAGTGGAGGCCACCATCGCCGAAGTGCACGACGCCATGAAGGCCGGCCGCCTGACCTGCCGCGAGCTGGTGGGCGACTACCTGAAGCGCATCGACGCCTACGACAAGAACGGCCCCGCCATCAACTCCATCATCATGGTCAATCCGGATGTGGAAAAAGAGGCCGCGGAGCTGGACCGCCGCTTCGCCCAATCGGGACTCACCGGCCCGCTGCACTGCGTGCCTGTCATCGTGAAGGACAATTTCGAAACGCAGGGCCTGCAGACCACCGATGGCGCGCTGGCCTTTGCCGGCTATCGCCCGGAGAAGGATGCCTTCGAGGTGAAGCGCATGAAGGAGGCCGGCGCGCTGGTGCTGGCCAAATCGAACATGGCCGAGTGGGCCTTCAGCCCTTATGAAACGGTCAATTCGATACTGCCCGGGTACACCAGAAACCCCTACGCGCTGAACCGCGTGACGGCCGGATCGAGCGGTGGGACCGCCGCGGCCATCGCCGCCAGTTTGGGCCTGGTAGGAGTGGGCAGCGACACGGGCAACTCCATTCGCGGCCCGTCCTCGCACCAGGCGCTGGTGGGCGTCCGCTCCACCATGGGGCTGACCAGCCGCGCCGGCGTCTTCCCCTTGAGCCTGCTGGCCGATATCGCCGGGCCCATGACGCGCACGGTGGAAGATGCCGCCCGCGTCTTCCAGGTGGTGGTGGGCGCCGACCCGGACGACCCGGTGACCGCCGCGGCCCCCCAGCATCTGCCGCAGGATTACCTGGCGGCGCTCGACCGGGATGGCCTGCGCGGCGCGGTGATCGGAGTGCTTCGCCGGGCCTATCAGCGGCCCACCACCGACCCGGAAATCGAAAGCATTTTCCAGACCGCCCTGGCGGATATGAAACGCGCCGGCGCCACCATCGTCGATCCCGCGGACGTGGACGGGCTGGAGTCTATCCAGCGCCCGCGCGGCAATGGTCCGTGCATGGGATTCAAGTACGATCTGGACCATTTTCTAGCGGCGCGCGGCGACCGCGTGCCGATGAAAGACCTGGCACAGATCGTGAAGTCCGGCAAATTCCATCCCAACAACCAGCGCCGCCTGGAGAGCGCCGAAAACGGACCGGCGAATGGTCCCGATACGCCGGCCTGCCAGGCGGATTCGAGCTACCGCCAGCAGGTGGGCGAGGCGGTGGTCAAGACCATGGACAACCTCAAACTGGACGCCTTCGTTTATCCGACCTGGAGCAATCCGCCGCGGCTGATCGGCGACCTGAACACACCGGCCGGCGACAACAGCCAGTTCTATTCGCCCACCACCGGCTTCCCTGCCCTTAATGTGCCCATGGGCTACACGCGCGGCGGCACATTGCCGGTGGGGATGACGATTTACGGCCGCGCCTGGTCGGAAGCCAAGCTGCTGAAACTGGCCTATGCGTACGAGCAGGCCACCCGCCATCGCCGCGCACCGGCCACCACGCCGCCGCTGCGTTGACGGGCGCCAGTGTCGTGTCCCGGCCAAGAATGGACAATTGCTCCCTCAGAAACCGTGAAGAAATTGGGGCAGGGCAAGCTCATCTGTGACCCCATTGCCGCTCAATCAGTTAGCGGCTCCTCACGCGTTTGTGGCTCGAGTTTATAGCTTAGTTTGCAGGCCGCAGTTTCCCGGCGATGAATGCGCCGCGGGCCGGCGGCGGGTCACACTTTCGTTCAAACCGGCCCCGCCGGCGGCCCTGCTAAGGCTTACCCCATACATGGTGGCGCATACCTTAATTTGCCTGCTTCGATTTCTTCACGGCTTCTGAGGCGGTGGACCTCGCGGTCGCAGACCTAGCCGCGGGGCCTGCCATCGCATAGTATGGAATACGAGACCAGTGGACCCGATCCTTTCCTACCTCCGTGGCCGCCAGACTGCCATCATCGAAACCATCCGCGCGTTCGCGGAATGCGAGTCGCCCAGCGACGATCCCAAAGCGGTAGGGCGGTTCGTCGAACTGGTAGCCAGCCGCGCCGCCCGCCTGGCGCGCGCCAAGACCCATAACGGCGGCCGTTTCGGCAAGCACCTGGTTTGCGAAATGACCCTGCCCGGGCGGCCTAAAATGGGCCAGATTCTGGCGCTGGGCCACTCCGATACCGTCTGGCCGATGGGCACCTTGCGCCACATGCCCTTCCGCCAGGAACGGGGACGCCTCTGGGGCCCCGGCGTGCTGGACATGAAGGCCGGCATCGCCTTCTTCCTCTTCGCGGTGGAAGCGCTCCGCGAGCTGGAGATCCCGGTGCGCTCCAAGGTGCTGTTGCAATTGAATTCCGATGAGGAGGTGGGCAGCCCATCCTCGCGTCCGCTCACCGAAAAGAACGCCGCCCGCAGCAAGGCCGTACTGGTGCTGGAGCCGGGCACCGGACTGGAAGGCAAGCTCAAAACCGCACGTAAGGGCGTGGGCGATTTCACCATCCGCGTCACCGGCAAGGCTTCTCACGCCGGCGTCGATTTCCAGGCCGGAGCCAGCGCCATCCTCGAGCTCGCGCGCCAGATCGGCCGCGTCTCCAGCTTCACCGATTTCGCCCGCGGCATCACCGTAAACCCGGGCGTCATCGCGGGCGGCACACGCTCCAACGTGGTGGCCGCCGAGGCGCACGCGGTGGTCGATATCCGGGTGCCGCGGATGAAAGATGCCGCCGCCCTGGAGAAAAAATTCCGTCGCCTGAAGCCCTTCGACCAGCGCTGCCGTCTGGAGGTGAGCGGCGGTTTGAACCGCCCGCCCATGGAGCGCTCCGCCGGCATTGTGCGCCTCTTCCAGGCCGCGCGCCGCCTGGCCGCCGGCCTGGGCATCCAGGCGGAAGAGTCGGTCACCGGCGGCGGCTCGGACGGAAACTTCACCGCCGCCCTGGGCGTCCCCACGCTGGATGGGCTCGGCGGCGTGGGCGAGGGCGCGCACGCGGTCAACGAGAGCATTCTGGTGAACCGCATTGCCGACCGCACCGCGTTAATCGCCAAACTGCTGGCGGAGCTGTGAACCGCGCAGCCTTCAGTGCCGCACCACCATCCCCGGCAGCGCGTTGGTCATTTTGCCTTCGGCGATCACCGGCACCCCATTTACCAGCACGAAGCGCATTCCCACCGAAAGCCGGTTCGGCTCGGCGAAGGTGGCCTCATCGTGGATCTTGTCCGGGTCGAACACCACTACATCCGCCCACATGCCAGCCTTCAGCACGCCGCGGTCGGCGAAGCGCATGCGCGCCGCGGGCAGCGCCGTGAATTTGCGGATGGCGTCCTCCAGGGTCAGCTTCTTCTCGTCGTGGACGTACTTGCGCAGAATCCGGGGAAACGTGCCGTAGGCCCGCGGATGCGGATGTTCCTTGCCCAACAGGCCGTCCGGCGCGGTACCCGAAGAATCGTTGCACACCGAAACCCAGGGCTGCTCGAGCGCCAGCGCCACATCCGGCTCGGCCATCCCGAACACCGCCACGTTGGTGAAGGCCGCATCTTCAATCAGCAGGTCGAAGACCGTGTCGATGGGGTCCTTGTTCCACATCCTGGCAATCTCCGCGATGGTCTTGCCCTGCAGCGGCAGCAGCTTGGGATTCTGCACCACCGCCACCTGGATGGCCTCCGGCCCCGGCACTTCCTGCCACTCGTTGTCCCAAGCGCCGCCGGGCGTTTCCATTTCCTTGCGGATACGCGCGCGCATGGCCGGGTCCTTCAACCGCTCGATCAGCTTCTGGTCGCCGCCATCGTGCGCCCACGGCGGAATCACCGCCGAGAAGGAATTGAACCACGCCGTGTACGCGTAGGTGTTGGCGCCCACATCCAGGCCGCTGCGCCGCGCCGCTTCAATGCGTGCCACAATTTCCGGCATGCGCCCCCAGTTGGCCTTGCCGGCGGCCTTGAGGTGCCAGATCTCTACCGGGATGTGGGCCTCGCGCCCGATGCGGAAGGCCTCGTCCAGCGCGCTGAAAATGGCATCGCCCTCGTTGCGGATGTGGGTGGCGTAGATGCCGCCCAGCTTGCCCGCTTCCGCCGCCAGCGCGATCAGCTCTTCGGTGGTGGCGTAGGGCGCAGGCGCGTATTGCAAGGCCGTGGAAAGCCCCACCGCGCCCTCCTGCATGGCCTGCCGCACCAGCGCTTGCATGCGCTCCAACTCGGCCGGAGTGGGCGCGCGGTTATCGTCCCCCAGCACCATCCGCCGCACCTGGGTGGCCCCCACATAGCTGGCCAGGTTGATCCCCATGCCCTGCTTCTGCACGCGCGCGAAATACCCGGCGAAGGTGCGCCAGTCAGGGCGGATGCCGTAATGCTCGTAGGTGACATGGTCGGCCCGCAGGATCGCGTCGTTGAGCGGCGCCACCGATCCGCCCTCCCCGGTCACCTCGGTGGTGATGCCCTGGTAGATTTTCGAGGGCAGGTGCGGGTTCACCAGGATGGTCAGCTCGGATTGCCCGAGCATGTCGATGAACCCCGGGGCCACCACCATGCCGCGCGCGTCGATCAGCCGCTTGGCCGCAGCGCCTTCCAGATGTCCGAGGGCCGCAATCTTCCCGCCGCGAATCCCCACGTCGCCGGCGTACCACGGCGACCCGGTGCCGTCGATGATGTGCCCATTGCGGATTACCACGTCGTACGGCTGCGCCGCGGCGACGGAGGCAAACAGGAGCGCTGCGAGGAAAGTCCGCATAGGTTGCAGTATATACGCTGGCCGGGTAGCGCCGGCCGGTCAGCGCCCGGCGGGCTTGGCGGCGCCGAAGATTTCTTCCAGGTCGAAGGCCGCGCCCGGCAGCAGCCCGCTGGTCAGCGTGCCTTCCATTTGAACCGCCGTTCTGCCGCGATGGACCATCACCAGCTTGCTGCGCGGTTACCACAGCCAGGCTTCCGTGCCGCCGTATTCCATGTACAGCTTAACCTTTCGCTGCATAACCTCCGCGGTGTTGCGTCTGGAGATAACCTCGACGGACAACGCCGGTGCACCCTGCAGGTACTTACCTTCGGCTTGCCCGGCGTGCGTGATGCTGACGTCGGGCACCAACCAATGGGGACCGATCTGGTACCCGAATTCGTGGAACACCTCGCCCAACTCGCGAGCGCGCCCTTGAGCCTTCATCTCCAGGACATTGCGTTTGAGAGTCTCGAAGAGGAACAGCGAAATCCTCATATGCGGCGTGTGGGCAGGCAGCATGCGGATCACCTCCCCGTCGATTAACTCCAGCTTGTTTGGTTCATCCGGCAGTTGTTCGAACTGCTCGAAAGTCATGGAGGTCGTGGGCGTGCCCATGGCATCCATCATCTTACACCCCACTTATACGCCAGCGCTTAGGAAGCGGTCCCGGGCTACCCCTACCTCGCGCGAGCCGCCGGGCATAGGCCTCTACCCCTGCTGCGCGCTGGCCGCCTTGCGCTCCCGCAGGCTGCGCGCCACCTCGATAAACGTGGGCAGCAGCGAGAGGAAGATAATCACCAGCACCACCTTATCGAAGTAATGCCGCACGAACGGCAGGTTCCCCACCGTATAACCCAGCATGGTCATCAGAAAGACCCACCCGATACCGCCGCATACGCTGAAGGGCAGGAAGCGCAGGTAGGGCATCTGGCCCACCCCGGCGATGAACGCCGCGAAGGTCCTGACGATCGGCACGAACCGCGCAAACAGAATGGTCTTGCCGCCGTACCGGTCGTAAAACGCCCGCGTGCGCGTCACGTATTCCTGCTTGAAGAGCCGCGAATCCGGCCGGCTGAAGATTTTTGGTCCGGTCTTGCGCCCCAGGAGGTAGCCCGTGGAATCGCCGCAGATGGCCGCCGCCATCAGCAGGACGCACACCAGCACGATGTTCAATTCGCCCGCGCCCGAGACCACCCCCACGGTAAAGAGCAACGAATCGCCTGGCAGAAAAAAGCCCACCAGCAGGCCGGTCTCCGAAAAGACGATCCCCGCCAGGGCGGCGTACCCCAACCAGCCCGATAGCAGCGTGCTCAGCAGGTGGATGAGCCGCTCGGGGTCGGTCAGCGACCTCAGAAAATCAATCAGGCTGTGGATCATCGGGTGGGCGCGGCGCCGCTTAGCTCGTCTTGTAGTTGTTGATCAGGCGCATCATCACGTCCTGGTGGACTTTGATTTTCCCGTCCTTGACCAACTGGTTGCGCACCCCCGCATCGAACAACGTGGCGCGATCCTGGGCCCGCTCCCTCTTGATGTCATCCAGAAGCTGGGCGCGCGCGGCCGGCAGCTTCGACATATCCGCCTCGACGTGCGCCACCACCTTCACCACCACCGTAGAATCCGGTGTAGTGATCGGTCCCAGCAGCGTGCCCACCGGCTTGGTGAACCCTTCCTGCACGTACGCGGCCGACCCCAAGGGCGTCTCGCCAGTGGCCGGCTTCTCCGCATTGACGGAGCCGGAACGGGTGAAATCGGCCGACGTTCGCACTTCCAGCCCCATCGCCTTAGCAGCTTTTTCCAGGTCGCCGCCCATCGACTTGGCCTTTTCCATGAGTTCCTGCGCATGCTGCTGCACCTTGGCCTGTACGCGGCTGGTGGTCATGGTGTCCTTGATCTGGTCCTTCACTTCGTCGAAGGTGCTGGGCCGCGGCGGCACGATGCCGGTCAGCTCAGCCACGACGAGTTTATTGCCCGCCAGCGCCACCGGTTGCGAAACTTCGCCCACCTTCAACTCCGCGATGGCCTGGTCGAAATCCGGATTGGTGCCGATGCCCGGGATGGGCTTGCCCGGCTGCACGTTGTCCGCTTTCACCACGTCCATGTTGAACTGCGCCGCCACCTGGTCGGGATGCGACGGGTCCTTCTGGAACGCCTGCTGTACCTGGTCTTCGATCTTCTGCATCACGTCCGAAACCTGCTGCTTGCGCCACTGCGCGAGCAGGTCGGCCTTCACCTCGTCGAACGACTTCACATGCGCCGGGTCGTGCTGCATGACCTGCACCACGTGGTAGCCGTAACTGGTCTTGATCAGGTCGCTCTCGCCGGGCTTCAGCCGGAAGGCGGCGTCCTCAAATTCCTTCACCATCTGGCCGTTGTGCTGCACGGTGTAGGTGTCGCCGTTGGTTTTCAAGCCGGGGTCTTCGGAGTATTTCTTGGCCAGGTCGTCGAAGTTGGCGCCCGCGCGCACCTGCTTCAGCAGGTCCTCCGCCTGGGCCTTGATCTTGGCGTCGTCGGCCGGCGGCTTGCCCTGCGTCATCAGCAGGATGTGCCGGATCTTCACCTGCTCCGGCACGCGGAAGCTGTCCAGATTCTGAGTGTATTCGCGGTGCAGTTGGTCGTCGGTCGGGTTGAGGGTTTGTTCCAGCTTGCTCTGGTCCGCCACCAGGATCACCAGGTCCTTGCTCTCGGGCACCGTGTAGCGGGCGGCGTTGGTCTTGAAGTAGGTCTGCATCTCATCGAGCGTCGGCTCCGCTTCTTTCTTGTACTTATCCGCGGTCAGCTTGACGTATTCGATCTGGAGTTGCTCATTCTTGTCGCGGTAGGCCTGCTCGATCTCCGCCGGAGACACCACGATGCCTTCGAGAGCGATGCTGTGCAGGCGCCCTCCGAGCATTTCGCGGCGGACGGAGGTCTCGAACTCATCCATGGTGGTGTTCATCTGCCCCAACATGGCGGCATAGGCGGCCTTGCCAACGAATTTGCCGCCTGGGAACAGACTGGCAAATTGAGGTTGCGCCTGAATGTAGTCGGCGAGCTGCTGGTCATCGACGTGGAAACCGAGGCGCTGGGCTTCGTAGGCCAGGGCGCGCTCGGTAATCATCTGCTGCACGATCTGCGGAATATAGTTCGGCACAATCTCTGCCGGAATCTGCCGCCCGCGCATGGCATTCTGCACGGCGCGCTGCACATCGAGACTCGGTGATGGCTTCGGAACCCACTTGCGCCACCACCGAATCGGGCGAATTGCCGCCGGTGTTGTAGCTGGGCACCAGATACGTCAGCATCGAGATAGCGACCATCACCAGCAGGGCACCCAGTAAGAGGCGCACGGCCTTGTCGCGGCTGCGAAAAAGATCAAACATTGCTTTACGGAACTCCTGTATGCGTAGGGAAATTCTATTTTAACATTTTCCGCCGGGCCGTCTCAGCTTGGCGTCCTCGTAGCGGCCCCTTACAACTCCCCAATCTGCCCGAAAATCGGCCGCAGCGCCGGATACAGCGCCCCGTAGACCCGGTACGCCCGCTCGTAAAACGCGGCGTCCTCTCCCGGCGCCACCGATTCGGTCTCGCGGATCGCCGCCCGGCACACTTCCGGCACGGAACCGTAAGCGCCCGTTCCCGCCAGCGCCAGCAGCGCCGCGCCGTAGGCCGAACCCTCCTGCGTCTCCAGCGTGACCACGCGCTTGTGCAGGACGCTCGCCAGCACCCCGCGCCAGAACGCGGCTCTGCGCGCCGCCGCCCGAGGCCCGCACCGAATTCACCGGCACGCCCAGCGCCTCGATAATCTCCATGCAGTCGCGCTGGCTGTAGCAGACCCCTTCGATAAGCGCCCGCACCAGGTCGGCCCTTTGGTGCCTGGCCGTCAGCCCGATCCAGCCGCCGCGCGCCGTTGCGTCCAGGTGCGGGGTCCGCTCGCCCATCAGGTATGGCAGCCAGAACAGCCCCTGCGACCCGGCCGGCGATTGCGCCGCTTCCGCCATCAGCGCGTCGTATGCCACGCCCGGCGTCAGGCGGTTGCGGAACCATTGCAGGCTCAGGCCCGCGCCCTGCGTCACGCCCATCACGTGCCACTTGTCGCGCACCGCGTGGCAGAACGTGTGCACCCGCCCGGCCGGGTCGTAGGCCACGTGCTCCATGTGCGCGAAGACCACCCCAGAGGTGCCCAGCGTGCAGGAGACTGTCCCGGCCTCTACAATGCCGTTGCCCACCGCGCTAGCGGCCTGGTCGCCGCCGCCGCCCACTACCGGGGTCCCCGCCGCCAGGCCCGTCAATGCAGCGGCCTCCGGGGTGATGGTTCCAGTCACCTCGCTCGACTCATAGCAGCGCGGCAGAATCGCGCGGTCCAGCCCCAGCCCGTCCATCATTTCGTAGGACCACCGCCGGTTGACCACATCGAACACCGCCATGCCCGAGGCGTCCGAAACCTCGGTGGCGAATTCGCCCGTCAGACGGTAGCGGATGTAGTCTTTGGGCAGCAGCATCTTGCGCACCCGCTCGAAGTTGCGCGGCTCGTGGTCGCGCACCCACAGCAGCTTGGGCAGGGTGAATCCGGTGAGCACCGGATTGGCGATGTACCGCAGAACATTCTCGCGGCCGAGTTTCGCGTTGATCGCGTCCACCTGCGGCTGGCTGCGCTGGTCGCACCAGATCAAGGACGGCCGGATCACCTCGTGCGCATCGTCCAGAATCACCAGCCCGTGCATCTGCCCCGAAAGGCCGATGCCCTTCACCTCGCTGCCCTTGGCGCCGGTCTCCGCCAGCACGGCGCGAATCGCCGCCACGGCCGCGTCCCACCAGTTCGCCGGACGCTGCTCCGCCCACATGGGCTGCTGCATCAGAATGTCTTCGTGAGCCGCCGTCTGCCCGCCGCGCACCGCGCCGCGCTCATCCACCAGAAGCGCACGCGAACTTCCGGTGCCGATATCGATTCCCAGCCACATAGATTCTTATAGTGACACGGGAGGGCCGAACCGGACGCAAAATCTGCGGCCGTTCCGCGCCTGTGCTCAGATCACCGACCCGCCGCTCACATTGATGCTCTGCCCGGTCACAAACCGCGCCCCCTCCGAGCACAGGAACGCCACCACATCGGCCACATCCTCCGGTTCGGCGATTCTCCCCAGGGTTGGGTTCTATCGTGACACGGGCGGGCCGAACCGGACGCAAAATCGCGGCCGTTCTGCGCCCGCGTTCAGATCACCGACCCGCCGCTTACATTGATGCTCTGCCCGGTCACGAACCGCGCCCCCTCCGAGCACAGGAACGCCACCACATCGGCCACATCCTCGGGTTCGGCGATTCTCCCCAGGGGGTGGCGCCGCAAGGCATTCTCGTAGGTCGCGGGGTTCGAAAAGTAGTCCGCCGTCATGTCGGTGGTCACATAGCCCGGCGCCACGGCATTCACCAGGATCTTGCGCGGCGCCAGCTCCAAAGCCCAGTTCCGCGTCAGCGAATCCACCGCGGCCTTGGTGGCCCCATAAAGGCTGCGCCCGCCCACTACCCCGATGCGCCCCGCCACCGACGAAACATTCACGATACGCCCGCCATCTTTCAGCAGCGGCAGCGCACATTGCGTTACCCAGAACGGCCCCTTCAGGTTGGTGTCGAGGATCTTGTCCACCACCGCTGCCGGCGTGGACCCCATCGGGGTGCCCTTCCAGATGCCCGCGTTATTGATCAGAAAATCCAGCCGCAGCGGCCCCAGTTCGCGGAACATGCCGTCGATTTCCGCCGTCGACCCCAGGTTGGCCTGCACCAATCGCACTTCCCGCCCGATGGCCGCGGCAGTCTCTTCGGCGGCGGCGCGGTTGCGGTGGTAGTGCAGCACCACGCGTGCGCCGTCCTTCGCCAGGCGCAAACAGATGGCCCGCCCGATGCCCCGCGAACCGCCCGTCACCAGGGCCGTGGTGCCTTCCAGTGTCTCCATACTCTCCATTATCCGTGACGAACCGCGTCCATCGGATTCATGCGCGTCCAGCGCCGCGCCGCCGCGAACGCAATCGCCAGCGAAGCCGCCACCACCCCCACCGCCACCGGCGCCAGGACGTCCCATTCCAGGCTCGCGACCGCGTAAAATCGCGCGCGGAACAGGTCGCCCGCCGCTGCGCCCAGCGCCAAGCCTGCCACCACCCCCACCCCGGCCGTCGCCAGCGTCTCGCGAAACACCATGCGGGTCAACTGCGCCGGGCGCGCACCCAACGCAATGCGAATCCCCAGCTCCTTGCGCCGCCCGCGGACCGAGTAGGAGATAGCGCCGTACAATCCCACTGCCGCCAGCAACACCGCCAGCAGGCTCAGTCCGGCGGTTGCGCCAAGCATCGCCAGCGGAACGAACATCGTCAGGTTTAGCCAGTCTTCGAGCGGGATCGGCGCGACCGGAAGCTTCACGCCCAACCCCCGGACCATCGCGGAGACCGGCCCGGCCCAGCGCCGCGGATCGCCCCTGGTGCGCACGATCAGCCGGAATTCCGGTACATAATGCTGCCCGAGCGCCAGGTACATAATAGGTTGCGGCGGGTCATCCAGATTGTCGTACTTGCCGTCGGCCACCACCCCTACAATCGTCACCAGCCGGCTACCCTCCGCGCGGGTGTTATCGACGATCCGGATGGTGCGGCCGATGGCGTCCTGGTGGGACCAGAATCTCTCCGCCATAAAGTGGTTGATGACGATCGTCTCCGGAGCCGTCTCGCGGTCGGAAGCGCGGAACCAGCGTCCCGCCAGCAGCCGGATTCCCCAGGTGGAAAGGTAATCCTCGTCCACCGCCTGCCGCTCGATGAAGATTCTCTGGCTGCCCTGCGGGCGATCGGTCATGCGGATCTCGTCACGGTCGCCGGTGTCGCCGCCCAGCGGCAGATCGTCCGAGAGCGACACCGCCTCCACGCCGGGCAGTTGCCGGGCGCCGCGCCGCAAGGCGTCGTAGAGCTGCGCGCCCTGCTCCTTCGAAACCTGCGCGGTATCGAAGTACACCGAAAGCATCAGAATGCGGCGCGCCGAAAATCCCGGATCGACCCGGCGCAAGTTGGAGACGCTGCGCCAACACAGGCCCATCCCCACCAGGACCAGCGTGCAAACCGCCACTTGCACCAACACCACCGCGTGGCGAATGGTGCCCCGTCCGGTTCCTCCGATGGCCATCTCGCCCGAAAGCGCGGCGGCCAAGTCGGGCTTAGAGGCGTAGAGCGCCGGGGCAATGCCGCTCACTGCGGTCGCCACCGCGATCAGCGCCAGGGTGACGGCCGTCACCAAAGCGCCTGGATGCAGGTCCGCGGAAATCGGCAGCGTACCTATCATGGGCAGCGTCACGTCGAACCGCGAGACCCAGGCGAGCGCCACCGAGGCCAGCGCATACCCTAGCGCGCCGCCCGCCGCGCAAAGGCCAGCGTCTCGCGCAAAAACTCGCCCATCAGCCGCCGCCGCGAGGCCCCCAGCGCGGTCTTGATCAGCGCCTCCTGACGCCGCTGGGTGGCTACCGCCAGCAGCAGGTTGGCGGTGTTGGCGCAGGCGATCAGCAGAATCAGAAGCACCACCGCAAGCAGCACCGCCGAGACCGTGCGCGCAGCCGCCATCTGGTCGGGCGGCAGCACGCCGGCACTCCACAGATCCACGACCCGGTTGCGTTCGGCCTCGGGATACGCCGCCCGGAGTTGGCTCCACAGGGTCCGCACTTCCGCGCGAGCCTGGCGGCGCGTGACCTCCGGTTTCAGCCGCCCCACCAGCAGCAAGACCTCCAGGCCCCGGTCTTCGATCGGCGCACCTCCGATATTCGACGGTGCGCCCAGGTTTACCAGCACATCCGAAGCGAGGCCGAATTCCGGCCCTAGGAACTCGGGCGGCGCCACGCCAACAATGGTCAGCGCCTCCTTGCCGTTGAAGATGGTCTTTCCGGCAATCCGCGGGTCCGCACCCCAGCGCCTCCAGCACGAATAGCTCAGAACAGCGAGAGATGCCCGCCTCCGGTCGTCGCCCGGAGCGAAGAAGCGGCCGAGGAAAGGCTGAATGCCCATCACCTGAAAGTAATTGTCCGAGACCGCATCCAACTGCGTCATCTCCTCGCGGTTCTGAAAGCGCAGGTAGTATCTCAAGAGGCCGTAGTTGAACGCCGCAAGGGCGGCGAAGCTGCCGTTGTGGTCGCGCAGGTATTCGTAGTCTGGATAGGAAATGCTCTCCTTGGCGCCGTCGGCCGCCACCGTGAAGATGTGGACCAGCCGCTTCGGATCCCGCGCCAGCGGCGGACGCAACAGCAGCGTATTCGCGAGGCTCAGAGCGGCCACGCTGAGCGCCATGGCAATCGCCAGGGAAAACACGGCGACGGAGTACAGCTTCCAATTCTTGCGGATGGACCGGAGCATCGCTGGGGGCCTCCTTCTGTGAAGTCGGATAGCTTGCGCTTCGGCCTTGCGTAGCAACTCGCCTTCCACAGCGGCGGACCGATGTTACGGCACCGGGGCCCGCGGTCGTTGCGAGTTGTGTGACGGCTAGGGCACAGCGGCGCACGGGCGGCCCGGATGCCTTGGTAAACCGCAGCTCCACCGGTACACCGCGCTGCGCGCCTGGCCGCCGCATCGCGGGCGCCCCCAGCGCAGGCGCTTTCCGGGCATCCCCCGCATGGCAGGGCACCCACCCGCGCGCGGCGCCCCTCCTCTTTCCCAGCCGGCCACATCAACAGACTGCCCGCGCGACCGCCTCGCCCTTCGAACTACAAAAAACGCCGCTTCAGGCGATATGAAACGTATGAAGTCTGTGCTCCAGGCAATACCGCCTAGACGCATGCAACGAGACGAAGCTCTCTGCAGAATTCTGGTCTTCCGGCCGGTAGCCATTAAGTTGTTGTCGCTGCTTACGAAAGCGGACCCCGACATCCTGGAAGTGGCGGATTTGATCGCTTCCGACCCCGGGTTCGCCGCCGAATTGCTGACCATCTCCAACTCGGCGGCGTTTTCCCTCCACAGCCGCGTGAACACCATCCACAAAGCGGTCATGATCCTGGGCACCGAGCGCACCCGGCGGCTGGTGGCGCGCACCGCCCTTAACGGGATGGTCCGCGGCATGGAGGACGACGCTTCCGTGCAGAACTGCTGGATTCACAGCCGCGCCTCCGCCGCGCTGGCCGCCTGGCTGGCGCCGCAGTATCAGCTTCACCCCGATCGCGCCTACACCGCGGCCCTCATGCACGATATCGGCCGGCTCGGCCTGCTCTCGGCGCACCGCAGCCGTTACGCCGAGTTGCTGGAGCGCGTCTCGGGAACCAACGAAACCCTCATGGAGGCGGAGCGCTTCCTGTTCTCCATGGACCACTGCGAAGCCGGCGAGTGGCTCACCAAAACCTGCGGCCTGCCCAGGGAATTTCAGGAGGCCGCGGGCAGCCACCATGGCGCCGTGGAGGGCGTGCCGCGAGACGGCAATGACTTGGTCGCCTGCGCCTGCGCCATGGCGCAAGCCCTGGGGTTCCGCGCCGCGCCGCTGATCGAATCCGCCTCGCTCGAAGGGCTGCTGGAGCGGGTGCCCGCCGGGACCCACCTGATGACCCAGTTCTCGGCCACCGACCTGGCCCACTTCGTCGGGAAGGAACTGGAGATCTGAAGCCGGCTGGCCGCGTGCCCACGTACCCCGCCGTCCCACAGGGCGCATCTGCGCGATAATCGACGCATGCTCCGCCGATCCCGGGTTGCCGTCGCCGCTGCGCTCTGGATAGCCGTTTGCTGGCGCCTGGCCGCACAGACCGGCGCACCGGTGGTTTTCACGGTGTCGATGCCGCAGCCCGCCAATCACCTTTTCCACGTCACCATGCGGGCCACCGGGCTGGTCGGCCCAATCCAGGATTTCAAGATGCCGGTCTGGACGCCGGGGTATTACCGCGTCATCGATTACGCCAGGAACGTGTCCCAACTGCACGCCCACGACGACGCCGGCCACGAACTGCCCTGGGAAAAGACCACCCGCAACACCTGGCGCATGGTGACCGGCGGAGCCTCCTCGGTGACCGTGGATTACGATGTCTACGGCGCCACCCGCTTCGGCGCGCAGAACTACCTGGATGAGAACCGCGCCTACATTTCGCCGCCGGGATTTTATCTGTACCTGGCCGGACAACTCCAGCGGCCCGTGCAGGTGACCTTCCGCCTGCCGACGGGTTGGACGCGCATTGCCAGCGGCCTGGATGGACAGGGCGCCATCTATTCCGCGCCCGATTTCGACATCTTCTACGACTGCCCGACGCTCCTCGGAAACCAGGAGGTGCGGCAATTCGCGGTTCGCGGCGTGCCGCACTTCGCGGCCCTCGAAAATGTGCCCGACTCGGTGGACCGTCCCAAGATGCTGGCCGATTTGCAGCGCATCGTGGAGGCGGCCACCGCCATGATGGGCGACATCCCGTACCGGCATTACACGTTCCTGCTGATGGGAATCGGCAACGGCGGAATCGAGCACCTCGACTCGGCCTCGATTGCCTTCAACGGTAAAAGCCTCACCACCGAAAACGGCTACCGCCGCTGGCTGAGCTACGTAGCCCACGAGTATTTCCATAACTTCAACGTGAAGCGCATCCGCCCGCTGGCGCTGGGGCCGTTCGATTACGATACCGAAAACCTCACCAACATGCTGTGGGTCTCCGAAGGGCTTTCGGTCTACTACCAGGACCTGCTGCTGGTGCGCGCGGGGCTGATCACGCCCGAGCAGTATCTGGAGAAGCTCGCAACCACCCTGGGCAGCTTCGAGAGCGCGCCGGGGCGGCATTATCAATCGGCCACCGAATCGAGCTGGAACACCTGGGGCACGTCGGGCGTGGGAAACGACCGCAACACCACCATTTCTTACTACGACAACGGCGCCCTGCTGGGCGCGATGTTGGACCTGCAGATCCGCCACGCGAGCGGCAATCGCCAATCGCTGGACGACGCCATGCGCGCGCTCTACCGCGACTACTACCAGGGACAGCACCGCGGCTTCACCGACGCCGAGTTTCGCGCCGAGTGCGAAAAGGCCGCGGGCGGCAGCCTGGAGGAAGTTTTCTCGTACGCCGCGACCACTCGCGACCCGGATTATGCCCGCTACTTCGCCTACGCCGGGCTGGCCCTGGACACCACGCGGGCCGATGGGAAGGGCGCGTACCTGGGGGTCAATACGCACGTCGAAAACGGCAAGCTGATGGTGGTGGCGGCACAGGCCAGCTCACCGGCGGCCAAAGAGGGCGTACGCGCCGGCGACGAGATCGCCGAAGTGGATGGCGCCAAGGCCAGCGTGAAAGTGCTCAGCGATGCGCTGGTTAGCCACAAACCCGGCGACCGGTTGAAGCTCAAATTGGTCCGCGCGGGCGAGGCGCGGGAAATCGAGGTGGTGTTGGCCGTGAACCCGGTGTGGACGTTCCGGCTGCACATGGTCGAGCAGCCGGAGCCGCTCGCCGCGGCCATCTGGAAGGACTGGATGCGCACGGCGCGATAATCGGCGACCGCTAGATACCGTGCCTCACGGCCACCGCTCCTTTGAAGACGCGCCGCAAGCCACTGATTCCATTGCATCGGCGCATTGCGCGTCTGCATTGTTTTTGGTGGCCCGCAGGGCCATCGGGCACTCCTTTGAAGACGCGCCGCAAGCCATTGATTCTATTGCATCGGCGCATTGCGCGTCTGCATTGTTTTTGGTGGCCCGCAGGGCCATCGGGCACTCCTTTGAAGACGCTCCGCAAGCCGTTGATTCCATTGCATCGGCGCATTGCGGGTCTGCATTGTTTTTGGTGGCCCGCAGGGCCATCGGGCGCTCCTTTGAAGACGCGCCGCAAACCACTGATTCCATTGCATCGGCGAATCGCGCGTCTGCATTGTTTTTGGTGGCCCGCAGGGCCATCGGGCACTCCTTTGAAGACGCGCCGCAAGCCATTGATTCTATTATGTCGGCCACTCGCGGGCCATAGGGCACTCCCACACGGTCGCGGCTCCGGTCGATCAGAGCCACGAGCGTCAGCAAGTGGTTTTCGAGTTGCGCCCTATCAGACGGTCGTAGACCCAGACGGCGCCAACCGGCCGCCGCCCCTATCGCCCGGCGCGCGGTCTTCAAGCATGGCGCGCAGGCTGGCGATTTCCTGCTGTAACTTGCGGTGCCGGCTGACCATCATCAGCACATACGCCACCAGGATCAGCCACGCGGCGGTCAAGCCGTAGCTCAGGAATTGGTAATTACGCTGGAGGCGCTGGGCCTCGCGGGCAATATCAACGGGGGACACTTGCAACATATCAGTCTCCTTAGAATGCATGCGCCATGCGGCGCAGGGAATCGATTTCGCGCTGGGCTTCCTCCTGCCGCAAACGCACCACCGTCAGGACGATGCCCAACAGCACCATCGCCAGCAGGTTCAGCAGGGCCGCCAGGTACCAATCGCCCGGGATGCTCCCGCCGCCCCAGAATACCGGCTGCGGATGCTGCGTGCGCCACCACTTAATGGAGAAGATCACGATAGGCACGTCGATAAACGCAAAAATCGAGAACACCGCGGCGAAGGTGGCGCGCTGCGTGGGCTCTTCGATGGCGTGGCGCAGCATCAGGTAGCCGGCGTACAGCAACCAGCAGACCAACGCCGAGGTGAGGCGGGCGTCCCAGGTCCACCAGATGCCCCAGATCACGCGGCCCCAAATGGAGCCGGTCACCAGGTTGGCGGCCAGGAAAGCCAGGCCCACTTCGGTCACCGAAACGGCGATCGCATCGTACTTGAAATTGCGCGTGAGCAGGAACATCACGCTGCCGATCAGAGACGCCGCTGCGCACAGCATGGCGGCCATGGCCACCGGCACGTGGAAGAAGATGATCTTGAAAATCGCGCCTTGGTTGGCCTCGTTGGGGAAGCCGGCGATCACCAGGATATCGCGCGCCAGCAGCAGCATGGCCACGACGCCTAAGAACACGAGTAATTTGTCGCGCATAAGTTAACCTACTAATACCGTCTCCACTAACACCAGGGAGACGGCGGTGAAAATCACGTCGAAACCGATCAGCATTTTCAGCCAGGAGAAGGAGTCGCCGGAGATCGGCTTGCCATTCACCAGGCCGGCGGTCAATCGCATGGCGCCCATCAAAGCCGGCACCAGGATCGGATAAGTCAGCATCGGCAGCATGACTTCGCGCAGCCGGATATTTACAGTGAGCGCGCTGAAAATGGTGCCCGATCACGGTCAGCGCCCAGGCGCCCAGCGCAGCACCAGCAAGAGCTCGGGAAACTGGTCGGTCCAATGCACGTTATAGAAGATGCCGAATACCGGTAGCGACGACCAACTCCACGGCCAGCACCAACACATAGTTGGCCAGCGCCTTGCCCAGAAACAGCGCCGCGCCGGAGATGGGCGCGGCGATCAGGGCATCCAGGCAATCGTTGGGCAACTCGCGCGCGAAGCTGCGGTTCAGCATCAGCGTGCCGGCGAAGGCGAACACAATCCACAGCAGGCCGCCGGAAATTTCGCGAGTGGTCTCCTTCCAGCGGATCGAATGCGAAACTGAACAGCAGCAGGATCACCAGCGCGAAGGCTAGCGAAGCGTTGACGGCTTCCTTGGTGCGCAGTTCGGCGCGCAGATCCTTGTCGGCGACGACGAAGACCTGCCGGAAGAAACTCACAGTGGGCTACACGCCTCGCCGTAGCGCGCATAGACATAACCCGGATCGTCGACCATTTCCGGCGTGCACTGGCCCTGAAAGGCCACTTGGCCGCGCACCAACAGCGCCACGTGCGAGGCAAGTTCCAGCGCTTCCCGCAACTGGTGGGTGGACATGACAATGGTTTTTCCGGCCGCGAGCGCTTCGCGCAGCAGGCGCTGCAGAACCGCGATGGCGCGGTCGTCGAGCGCGGTGAAGGGCTCATCCAGCAGCAGCACGAGGGTCGTGGAGGAAGGCGCGGGCCACCGCCAGGCGCTGCCGCATGCCGCGCGAAAACTCGCGCACCAAGCCGTTGCGGACGCGCTCCAGACCGGTGCGTTCCAGCCATTCCATGGCGGAACGTTCTGCGGGTCGGCCAAGCTGTAGAGCCGGCCGAAGAGGGCCAGATTTTCCAGCGCCGAAAGTTCATCGTAGACCGAAATGCCGTGGCCGATGAAGCCCACTTGGCGCGCGTGGCGGTCTCCCGCGGCTCCGTGCCGAAGATGCGGATCTTGCCCGCGGCCTGGGCCGCGAGAAGCCGGCAACGATGCGCAGCAGCGTGGTTTTGCCGGCGCCGTTGCGGCCGATCAGCGCCAGACAGGCTCCCGGCTCTGCCGAAAGCCGTACGTCGCGCAGCGCGGGATAGTCGCCGTAGAACTTCCAGACGCCATCAACCGCGACCGCGCTCATTCGACTCCTTGGGCGCCCCAGTGGGGCCCGGTACAGCAGCGCGAATCCGACCGCCAGGATGCCCAGGGCCAGCGCGAGAATCAGCACGGTCTTGGAGTACAGGCGCGGCATGATCTGCTCGATCTGCGGGCCGTTATCGGAAGAATCGCCCTGCGCCGCACTGGCGTCCGCATCGGAGGGGGCGGCGGCTTCCGTGCCGGTCAGCTTGATCTTGAAACTATTGCCTGCGAAGCCCCAGATATGCGCCTGAGTACGCGGCTCGGTGCCCATATCCGACAAGTGGTCGCCGGTAAGCGTAATGCCGTTGGGGGCGATCAGGTAAGTATTGTCGTCCTTAGTCAGGATTTTGCCGAGGTATTCGTCGCCTGAGTTATAAGGTGTAGTGTAAGTCAGGTCGAAGCGGGTCTCGCCCGGCTTCACCGGGAAATCCACCGCCAGGGTATCGGGCTTGCCGGTTTTCAAAGTGGCGGCGGGGATGGGCATGCCGCCGGGTGCGGTGGCATTCACCTCCACCTTACCGTTGGCCCCGGCGGGAAGAAAGAAGTGCATGGTGCCGTGGTCCGAATCGTTCCAGGCGATGTTGCCGCTGTTGGTATAGAGATACGTTTCGTTGACCACCATCTGCCCGCCGGCCGGCTCGAACAGCAGCATATGCTTGGAGACTTTGGCGTCGCCTGGATTCGTGCTGGAGTTATACACATCCACGGTGATGCCGGAGGTTGCCGAGCCGGGCGGCAGCATGTGATTGTAGGTCACGCCGTCGAAGGCCGTACGGAGCAGCGAAGGTCCGCCGGGCTGCAGATCCTGGTTGATGGTGAAATGGCCCTGGGCATCGCTCTTGGCCTGGTCGATCATGGTGATGCCCTGCTGGGCAAGCAAATTCAGCACCACGGTAGCGCCTTCCTGGGGCTTGCTGGTGGTGCGGTTGATGACCGTGCCGGTGATGGCGGCCAGGCCGGCGGAAGCAGTGAGGAATAAGAGGGCGAGCGGCTTCATGCGGTGGCCTCCTTCATGGGCTTGCCGCATTCGCCGCAGAATTTGAGGGCGCGCTCGAATTTGGCGCCGCAGTGGGGGCAGCGGTAGCCCGGCAAAGGTTTCGGGACAGCGGGCGGTTTGGCGGGCGGCTTAGCCGGCGCCTGCGCGGCGGGCACGCTCATTCCCTGCCCCAGCGCAGCCCGGACGCGATCCACTTCGGCCATCACGACGGCTAATTCCTTCTGCAGGTCGTGCTTAGTGGCCTGGTAATCTTCATCCGAGAGCTTACCCACGCGGTACTCGAACTGTAAGTCGCGCAGGTTTTCGTAAATCGCGGCTTTGCGGTCGTCGAGGTGGCGGAAGGGCGACTCCGGCTCGGGAGCGGGCAGGTCCTTGGGTCGAACCCCGAGGACAAACGCGATGACGACGATCGCGACCAGACACGTACAGACAATGATCATTCCAGGTTCGCGAGATCCTTTTCGATCTGCTCCTTGTACTTCTGCAAGGCCGGGTCATCCAGCTCGATCGCCCCGATTTCGGGGACCGGCCGCGGCTTGCGGTACTTTCTGATGAACAGCCAGACGATGACCACGCCGAAGCCCAGGCAAATATAGGGGACCAGCCAGCCCCAGGCGTCGGGTTCGGCGAGGTAGATGCTCGCGCCGTATTCGCGGACGAAAGCCTGGATGATCTGCTCGTCGGAGTAGCCCAGCTTCAGCATCTGGGCGATGTGCACCTTGCCCGTTTTGGAGGATTCGCAATCGAGCATGCTGCAGCTTGCCAGGGTGTCCTTGCAGCCGCACTTGCAGGCCAGACGCGATCCGACCCGGAGAACAGCGGCCGAGGGTTTCTCGGAGGCCGTCTGGGCGAGTGCGGCTGCGGCCACGACGCCCACCAAGGCCAAGCCGAGGAAAAAGACTCGACGCGGAGCACAGGCATCGACTGATGTCGGTGTTCTCGGGGCGAGGAAACTCCCGACAGGCCAACGGCGGGGCCCATTCGACGCGGAGACGCGGAGACGCGGAGCAAACGCTGAGAAGACCCAAGGTAAGGACAGGTCGCAGAGGGAGCGGAGTTTCCGGAGAGGCGCGGAGGCGCTGAGAGAAGACGGAGATATGGAATTCCCTCCGCGTCTCCGGGCCCTGGGGGCGCCCTCTGCGTTGTGTTTAGTTCTGAACAGTCGCATGTTTCTTGGTGAACCCCACCACTTCGGTGCGGGCATATTGCAGTTTGACTTTGCTGGGCACCAGGCAGATCAGCGTGCCGCCGATCATCACCAGGCCGCCAATCCAAATCCACGAGACCAGCGGGAAGACGTAGGCTTGAATCACCGCGCGCTTGTTATCGTCGGACATGCCGCCGAAATTCAGGTACAGGTCTTCGTTGGGCCGCATGCGGATGCCGACTTCGGAAGTGCCCTGGCGGCTGGCTTTGTATAAGCGCTTTTCGGGTTCCAGGGTGCCCAGCACTTCGCCGTTCTTGGAGACTTCCATGGCGGCGCGGTCCCAGGCGTAGTTGGCGTTTTCGCCCTGCTGCAGGACCAGCATTTTCAGCGTGTAGGCGCCTACACGCATGCTGTCGCCCTGATTCAGCTCCTTGACTTCACTGACGTTGAAGGCGTGGCCGGTGATGCCGATGAAAATCAGGACGATGCCCATGTGGACCAGGTAGCCGCCGTAGCGCCGGGTGTTGCGATGGGTCAGTTCCACCAGGGCGTGCGGCAGACTGATGTGGTTCTTGGCGGCAATTGAGCTACCGCCCTTATAGAACTCCAGCAGCACGGTAAGCGCCACGAACAGGCAGAAGCCGAAGGAGACCAGGGCGTAGTATTGCCGCATCCCCGCGGCGAACAGCCCGGCCGCCAGCGCCACGGCGGCAATGCCAGGCCACTGGAAATTGCGCCGCAGGCTTTCGAGCGAGGTACGCCGCCAGGCAAACAGCGGGCCGACGCCAGTGAGCAGCAGCAGGAACAGGCCGATGGGGACCATCAGGCGGTTGTACCAGTTGATGTCCAGGGAGATGCGCGTGCCGGAGAAGGTCTCCGAAAGCGTGGGGAACAGGGTGCCCCACAGCACCGCGAAGCAACTGGCCAGCAGGACGAGGTTATTGAACAGGAAGCTCGATTCGCGTGAGACCACGCTTTCAAGCTGCGACTCGCTCTTTAGATAAGGTAGGCGGTCGAGGATCAGGTAGGCGGTGGCGGCAATGCCCACGGCGAGGAAGCCGGCGAAATACTTGCCGATATCGGAGCGGGCGAAGGCATGCACCGACTCGACGAAACCGGAGCGCGTCATGAAGGTGCCCAGAATGCACAGGAAGAAGGTGGTCGAAATGAGCACCATGTTCCAGACCTTCATCATGCCCTTCTTTTCCTGCATCATGACCGAATGTAAAAAAGCGGTGCCGCTGAGCCAGGGCAGCAGCGAGGCATTTTCCACGGGGTCCCAACCCCAGTAGCCGCCCCATCCCAGGACGTGATAGGCCCACGCCGCGCCTAACATAATGCCGGTGCCCTGGAAGAGCCATGTGACCAGGGTCCACCGGCGGGTGGTGTGGATCCAGCCTTCGCCGGGTTGGCGGGTGATCAGCGAACCCATGGCAAAGGCGAAGGGCACGGAGAAGCCGACGTAACCCAGGTAGAGCATGGGCGGATGGATGGCCATGGCCGGATATTGCAGCAGCGGGCTGAGGCCGTTGCCATCCGGGACGGCGACGATCAGCTTGTCGGTGGCCAGCATCTGGAAGGCGTTGGCGACAAAGTTGTTCATCACCAGGAAAAAGACCTGAATGCTGGCAAGCACGCCGATCACCCAGGGCATCATGTCGCGGTGCTTGCGGCGGTTGGTGAAGACCACCACCGAGGCATAGGTGGCCAGCAGCCAGCTCCAGAACAGCAGCGAGCCTTCCTGCCCGCCCCACCAGGCGGCGAACTTGTACAGGGTGGGCATGGCGCGGTTGGAGTGCTCGGCCACATAGGCGAAGCGGAAGTCGCCGGTCAGCAGGGCGTGGACCAGGATGGCCGAGGCGAGGGTGATCAGCGCCCACACCGAATAAACCGCGCGGGAACCGCTAATCACTAGAAACGGCTTGGCTTTGACGCGGCCGACCACGGAGGCCACAGCGGCGTAGAAAGCCAGGCACAAGGCCAGCAGGATGGCCAACGAACCCAGATTTTCCATTATCCCCTCTTCTTAGTCTGTACTTAGATGCTCTTGCCGGTGTTGATATTGGGAGCGGCCTTGCCGGGTGTCAATTGTCCCGGTTTGGCCTCATACTTGGACGCACATTTGGCCTGAATTCTTCCCGCGAGGAAGACGCCGTCTTTATCCAGCTTGCCGTCGGCGAGGGCCTGTGCGCCGTCTTTGAAGGTGTCCGGCAGGGGGTCCGTGCCGGTGTAGGCGACGGTGATGCGCTGATTTTTGACGTCCGCCTTCTGGGCAAGGGCCGGGTCCTGCGCGAGGACGAATTGCACCCGGGCACCGATGCGCTGGATGGAGCCATTCTCCACAAAGCCCTCGACGCGGGTGCGCTGGCCGATGGCGGCGTTCCCCATCTGGCCGAGTTCGCCAATGGTTTTATAGTAAGTCTTGTTTTCGCCCATGCCGGCCGCAGCCAGCCAGACGAGAGTGCCGATGACGACCACGATCAGAGCAGCGAACTTGCCATATTTTCTCATACCTGCGGTCCCTCTGAAACCTCAGTATACCTCGAAAGATTTGCAGCATAATCAGACATTTTTGACTCTTTTGTGGGAATCTTCGACATGCCCGCAAGTGAGGGGATGGCAGGGGTCTTCTGGGAAAAGGCGGACTGAAGCCTCACCGCGGAGCACAGGTATCGACTGCTGTCGATGTTGATGGGGCGAGGAAACTGCCGACGGGCCAGCGGCGGGCGCGGGCCCATTCGCCGCGGAGACGCGGAGACGCGGAGACGCGGAGCAAGCGCGGAGAAGAAAGCGGAGAAGACCCAAGGTAAGGACAGGTCAGAGAGGGAGCGGAGTTTCCGGAGAGAACACGTATCGACTGCTGTCGATGTTCGTGGGGCGAGGAAACTGCCGACGGGCCAGCGGCGGGCGCGGGGCCCATTCGACGCGGAGACGCAGAGACGCGGAGCAAGCGCGGAGAAGAAAGCGGAGAAGACCCAAGGTAAGGACAGGTCAGAGAGGGAGCGGAGTTTCCGGAGAGAACACGTATCGACTGCTGTCGATGTTCGTGGGGCGAGGAAACTGCCGACGGGCCAGCGGCGGGCGCGGGGCCCATTCGACGCGGAGACGCGGAGACGCGGAGAAAGCGGGAAGGCGGATGTAACGCGCAGAAGGCCGGAGTGGAGAGGCGCGGTGGCGGCCGTGAGAGACCACGCGGGGGCGGCCTTGGCAAGGGACGGGCGAAGCCGTGGCGTATTGCGGGGCATCGGAGAGACTTTCATGCGCGTTTACGGCTGTTTTGGGGCCGGTTCGGGACGGAGGGAGCCGGGACGGGCGTTGTTGATGATGACGATGGGCTCGGTGGTGGGGGGAATGTCGCGGGGGAACGGCGGGGGCGGCGGCGCGGGGACCGGTTCGCGAGCTGCGGCGGGTTCGTTCGGAGGAGGGGTAACCGGTTGAGCCGGCGCGGGTTCCGGCTCGATGACGGGTTCGTTCGGTAATTCGTCGCGAAGGGACTTGAGGCGGTCGAATTCCTGGATGGCCTGGCGGTAGTTGCGGCCGGCCTGGGCCTGGTAGCGGAGGAAGAGCTTCCAGATTTCGGGGGACTGGCGGACCAGGCGGACGAAGCCATCGGCGAGGGCGTGGTTGAGTCCCTGGCTGACGGTGATGTCGAGCGAGGGCTGATTGCGGAAGGCGCCCTCGGTGTCGACTGCCTCGTTGATGCCGGAGGAGAAGAGGCCGGCTTCGAGGCGGGAGGCGCGCAGGACGGTGTGTCGGGTGAGGGCGATGCGCTCGAGGGCGGAGAGTTCTTCGGAGTTGACGGGGTGGTAGACGGCGACGAGGTCGGCTTTGATGTCGGCGACTTCGTCGAGATGTTCGGCGCGGACGACGATGAATTCGGCGGCGGCGAAGCCGTGACGGCGGGCATTCTGAGCCGAGCGGGATTTGCCTTCAGGGGTGCGCGGGCCGGTGGAGCGAGCGGCGTTGGCGCGGTTGGCAGCGAGCTGCTTTTCGGAGAGTTGGCGATTGGACATGAAATGGGTCCTCAACCGACGTGTAGCATGGCGGAGCGAGGAGGCTTGGGGGTGGTTTTCGGAAGTGGCATGGAATGAGGGAGATGCGGGGAGGCGAACTTGGTGAACGGGTGGTGGGGTGGGGCTGGGGGTTCGACGCGGAGACGTAGAACACTAAGAAAACAGGGTCCAGGGATTGGTGAACGGTGGCCGGAAGGGGGTTCGCGGCTTCGAGTTACACGCGTGGCTCCGAAGCACCGACGTATTTCAGAAGACGCATGGGCAAAGCGACGGGACCCGAGGCACGGATAATGATATTGCGGCTCAATCCTTCGAAAATGTCGGGGCCTGGATTTTAGGCCGTAACCTGTTCGGGCCGGTTCGCGGCGGTTGACACAATCCGCCGTACCATACGCCGGTTTTCGTGCTGACGCATCACGCGCGAGCTTCGCTGACGATGGAAGGCGGCACCAGGCTCGATTTCGTCACCGACGGACTGGAATCCGCGTTAAACCAGGCGAGAGAAGCGGCGAAAGGCGAAGACGTCCGGATTGGCGGCGGCGTGTCGGTGATTCGCCGGTATTTGGCCGCGGGCCAGATTGACATTTGGCGGTTTCGCCGGTGCTGGGCGAAGGGGAGTCGCTATTTTCCGGACTCGATCTTCCCAAAATTGGCTTCACGCCGTTCCGGACGGTTTGTGGGGAACTTGCGACGCACGTATTCCTCAAGCGGGCGTAACTATGGCGCAAGGGGCGGCGTTCTGTTCTTGGAGTCAACCAGGCATGGGCGGACGCGGCGGCAGTAGATTCCGGCGATCGAGTCCCAACCAGAGCGTGGGGCGCTTTCTCACCGGCGGCGTTGAGCAATCGGTGCAGGTCTTCGGTCCTGGGCTGTCCGGGCGAGGCTGGTGAGGAGGACTGCTTCCCGATGCGAACGGCTGCCCTCGCAATTTATGGATAAACGGCGATATCCGACGCGGCGGAGCCGGTGTTCCGCGCACGACGGCGCGGCTGTGGCCCGCAGTTTTGTTGCCTGGAGGCGGGGCAGCCTGGATCGGCGGCGAGGCGCGAAATGGGGCCGCAGATGCGGGTCCACTGGACAGTGGGCGCTGAGCGCTGCGGCCGCGGCCCGGGCGAGATTGGCTTGCTGGCCGCGGCGGCGAGCTTGTATGGCAGGTTTTCGATGGCGCTCGGTTTCGATGGTGAGCCGTGCGCATATAAGCTGGCGGGCGAACGGAAATCAATGCGGGCGGGGCCTTAGCGGCCGGTCCTTAGAGTAACTTCCTGGGGTGCTCCCATCGGTTTGAAGCCGCCTGGGTAAGTGCTGCCGTCGGGGAGGTTGGCGCCGGAACTGGCGGGTTAGTGACAAGGTAGTCCGTTGTCTCGCCGTTCAGGGCAAGCCGGATGTGGTAGGCGATGATCGTAGTTAGTCCTGACGGTCTTGGAATCCTGATACCGCGCGTTATAATGGCAGGCATCCAGGGTTCCCTTGATGTACCCTTTGGCCCACGCTCCCTCGACGGTGATTCGGGAGTTGTTAGTTGCTTTGGCGCCCTGATAGCACTCGAGTTTGTCGTGTTCGCGGCTAGTTCGCGGCGGCGGCCCGGAGTCTCGGTTCGGCGATGGGGACAATAAGGGCAAATCTTTCGACTAACACTAGAATCTCCTTTTTTGGCTGTGCTTTGGTTGATGGGTTCTGGACGATGCGACATCCGGAATAACTGGAGGCGCTGTATTAGTTAGAATTCCATGACATTCGAGCGCACTTATTTAGATTGACTGTGCACCCAAATTTACCCAAATTTATGTGCGTCGCGGGATTCAAATAATCCGGGACTTGGCTAGGGGCGATCGGTGATACAATTCCGGTGCGGCGGGCAAGTTCCACCATTTTTCCACCATAAGCACAAGAAGGTGGAGGTTATTGCAGATACAGGCGATCAGGAATGAACCGGTGGCTCTGTTCGGCCACGCGGCTGCGAGGGCTGACCAGAGGAGGTTCGCTCCTCAAAAGCCGTGAAGAAATTGAAGCAGGGCAAGCTCATCTGTGACCCCATTGCCGCTCAATCAGTTAGCGGCTCCTCACGCGTTTGTGGCTCGAGTTCATAGCCGAGTTGGTTGGCCGCAGTTTGCGGGCGATGAATGCGCGCGGATTGGTAGCGTTTTTCGTAGGCTGCGGCCGGCGGCGGAGTCACACTTTCGTTCAAACCGGCCCGGCCGGCGGGCAAGCTAAAGCATGCCCCACGAACAGATGGCGGTTATTTCTTCAACGGCTCCAGTTTTACATTGGAGAACACGGCGGTCTCGAGCGAGGTGGCGACGTGGGACGACACGCCGAGGCCCACGAATGCCGGGTCCTTGAGGCGGATATATTCGACCGGGCCCAATTCTTTCAATTCTCCTCCCGGTTTGCCGGCGTACATGGTGATGCGGCTGCCCTGGCGGACAAGGCACAGGCGCGCGGGGCCGTCGACATTGATGAATGTCTGGTAGGTATTCTCATTGGCGACGCCGCGGAATTGCAGCGACGTGAGTCCGTTGCCGTGCGAGACGGCATCGGCATAGGCAGCGCCCGCGGCCAGGCCATCGCGCACCATGAGCATTGCCTTGCGGTGCTCGGTTGGGCTGACGCCTGACCAGGTTACGTCCGCGGTGAGGCTGAGATCGCCGGCCATGCGCGACCAGATGAAGTAGAACGCGTCGGTGGTATCCCAGACGTTGGCGCCGCCGCCCGTGATGCGGTACTCCTGCTTGACGGGATCGAATTCAGCCCGGCTGCCCGGGGTGGCGTCGCCCACCGGTCCCTGGTTGGTGAAGATGCCGACCGGACCCTCCGGACCGCGGCGCGGTTTCAGCTCGGAGCAGCAGGGAGTCTCGACCGGCTTGGGTTCCATCAGTTCGGCGCGGGTGAGATTCGGATCGTAGAGATTGAGCTGCCATTTCCCGTCGCGGCCGATCTTGGGTTTTTCCGGCATGGACACCTGCCGCGCCTGCAGGATCTTTGCCGTGGCATCCATATCCGGAACGCCGAACGCGACGTGGTTCATGACGCCGCGCGTCTTCGGCGTCGGATTGTGCACGTTGCACATGTATTCGACCCAATCCTCGCCATCGGGGACGCGCATGCTGATCCAGTCGGCGGATGTGTCGGTCTTGCCGCCGTGCCACATTTCGTCGAAGCCGAGGATGTCTTTGAAGAAACGGTCTTCAGCGGCGGGGTCTTGGACCAGGAAGCCGGCATGGATCAGGTGCTCCGAGATGCGGGTTGCGGGCATGAGGAGGCCGAACTGCTTGCCGGGAATGGAGCCGGTGAGGTACTGGACGAAGGCGATGCGGTGGCCTTCGGGGCCGTTGACCTGGAAGCTGAGGTTGCCGTCCCAACCTTTACTGACAGTGGCGGGAACGCCGACGCCTTGGCCGGCGAGGTAGTCGCGCATGGCCTGGGCATCGGTAGTTTGGAAAGCGACTTCGATGAGGCGGTCTTGGTCTTCGGAGTTCAGGGTTTGGTAGATTTCGAGGTACTGGTGGTCGTTGATTTTGAACCAGGCGGCGGGACCGAGGCTGGCGGGCATGGCGAGAGCGTCGGAGAAGCCGAGGTCATGGCCGTAGAAGCGGCGGGCGGCGGCGAGGTCGCTGGTCCTGAGCGCGACATGGGCGATGCCGGTGATTGGCGGGCGTTTGACGCTGGTTTGCGGGAGGAGGAACGGCGCCAGTGCGGCGGTCAGGGCCGAGCATGCGATCAGACTGGTCCTCAGCATACCGAACAGTATATGCCGGTGCGGGAGGGTATGTTGGGGGCACCGGTGGCCGGGTAGCTTTGGTTAGGGCGGGTTACGGGGCGCGGTCCTGCGGGCATTCGTAGACATTCTACACAAAGCGGTGTAGAATACCTACACAATGAAGCGGGACGGGCCGTGCGAGGGGCTGGGTTTGCGGCCGTTAGGTGCGCCCCCTTACGGGGGCGGCTCGGTTCGATGAGCGGTTTCGATGCTGAGGCCGGCGCGCGTCAGAAGCTGTGAAGAAATCGAAGGCAGGGCAAGCTCATCTGTGACCCCATTGCCGCTCAATCAGTTAGCGGCTCCTCACGCGTTTGTGGCTCGAGTTTATAGCCGAGTTGGCAGGGCACAGTCTGCAGGCGAGGAATGCGCACGTAGGCCGCGGCCGGTGGCGGGTCACATTTTCGTTCAAACCGGCCCCGCCGGCGGGCAAGCTCAAGCATGCCCCACGGTGGTTGTGTGTTGGATTGTCTGGGAGCGGGCGAACTGGCGTGGGACCGACCGGAACTTAGGGGATGAGGAGGGCCGATGAGATCGTTTTTTCGCAAGTTACGATGGCTGATGCGGCGTCCGGAGAGGGAGGCCGAGCTCCGGGAGGAGATCCAGTTCCACCTGGAGGAAGAAGCCGGCGAGAATGAGTCGCGAGGCCTGACCGGTGACGCTGCGATGCGGGCCGCCCGCCGCGAGCTGGGCAACCGCGCTTTGGTCGAGGAGGACACGCGCGCCACGTGGACGTGGACTTTCTGGGAACACCTGGCGCAGGACATCCGCTACGGGCTGCGCACAATCGCCGGCAACAAGACATTCAGCGCGATGGCGATTCTGTCGCTGGCGCTGGGGATCGGCGCCAACACGGCGATCTTCAGCTTCCTGGATTCGATCCTGCTGCGGGCGCTGCCGGTATCGGATCCGCAGTCGCTGGTGATTCTGAGCTGGCGGACTCCGCGGGCGGAATTCAATGGATCGAATCGCCATGACGAAAGCTACGACGATCCCCACGGCGGATACATCGGCGGCATTTTCTCGTACCCGGCCTTCGAAGTGTTGCGTAAGAACGAGCGGGTTTTTTCGAGCGTGTTCGGATATCAATCGGCGGGCAGCCTCAACCTGGCGTTGGGCGGCCATGCCGAGCTGGCACATACGGAATATGTGACCGGCGAATATTTCCGCGGTCTGGGGACGCGGCCAGCCACGGGCCGGCTGATCGCACCGGATGACGACCGGGCGGGGGCCGCGCCGGTTGCGGTGATCAGCTTCGCCTTGAGTGAAAGACGCTTTGGGGGACCCGCCGGTGCGCGCGGCCAATCGGTTCTGATCAACAATCTGCCATTCACGGTGGTCGGCGTAACACCGCGGGAGTTCTTTGGCGCCGATCCGGACATGCCTCCGGACATCTATGTGCCCCTGCACACGAGTCCGATTCTTGAGCCGCGGGATTACACTGCCGCAACCTATCTGGACCCGTACTACGACTGGATTGTGCCCATGGCGCGCTTGCGTCCGGGCGTGAGTCCAAAGCAGGCGCAGGCGGCGCTGGCTGGTCCGTTCAGGGAGTGGGCGCTCGCGGCCAACCCGGGGCGCCGGGCGGAAGAAGTGCCGGCGCTGGTTGTCCGGGAGGGTTCGGGCGGACTGGACGGCCTGCGGCGGCAATATGCGAAGCCGCTGTATCTGCTGCTGACGCTGGTTGGATTGATCCTGAGCATTGCTTGCGCGAACATCGCCAATCTGCTGCTGGCGCGGGCGGCCGCGCGGAGGCGCGAAATTGCGCTGCGGCTCAGCCTTGGGGCGGGACGGTTGCGAATCATTCGCCAGCTTCTGACGGAGAGCGTTTTGCTGGCCGTGGCGGGCGGCGTATGCGGCGTGGCGTTCGCGGTTTGGGGAATCCGATTCCTGACCCGCCTGCTGGCGAATGGACGCCAGAACTTCACGTTGCGCGCGGAATTGAACTGGCATGTGCTGGCTGTGGTGGCCGGCCTTTCCCTGTTGACCGGAGTGATGTTCGGACTGGCGCCGGCTCTTCAATCGACGCGGCTGGACCTTATGCCGGCGCTCAGGGAATCGCGGACCGGTGACAGACGCGGGCACAGGGTGCGCCGGTTGAGCCTCAGCCGCATTCTGGTGGTTTCGCAGATCGCCGTGACCCTGTTGATACTGGTTGCGGCCGGGCTGTTCGTGCGGACGCTTGCGAACCTGGCGGCCATTCGACTCGGATTCAACCGCGAAAATGTGCTGACCTTCCAGTTGAACGCTCGGCAGGCCGGGCACCACGATCCCGAGATTGTCGCCTTCTACAACAATCTGCGGACGCAGTTGGGCGCGATTCCGGGCGTCCGCGCCGCCAGTCTTTCGAATCACATCCTGATCGGAATGGGCACCAGCGCGACGGAGGTCAGCGTGTCCGGCGCGGCGCCGATGGCCAGCAGAATTCTGACCGTGGGGGCCGATTTCCTCACCACCATGCAGATTCCCTTGCTGATGGGCCGTGGGATTGACGAGCGCGACCGGCTGGGATCGCCTATGGTTGCGGTGGTGAACCAGGAGTTTGTCAGAAGAAGCCTGGGCGGCCGGAATCCTCTCGGCCGGCGCTTGACGGTGCCACTGGAGTGCGAGCAATGCGAGATCGAGATCGTGGGAGTATCGGCGAATTCACTGTATGGGGACCTGAAGGGGACGCCACCGCCGACGGTCTATCTACCCTTCGCACAGGGCGCCTGGGGGCCTGTCCAGCAGATGGTCTATGAGCTGCGAACGGCGGGGAATCCGCTGGACTATGTTTCCGCGGTGCGCGAGTTGGTTCGCCGGGCTGACGACCGTGTGCCGCTGTCGCAGGTGAAGAGCCAAAGCGCGTGGATCGACCAGACCATCAACCAGGAGGTTGTGCTGGCCCGACTGTGCACGGCGTTTGCGATACTCGCGCTAGCGATTGCGTGCGTGGGTCTTTACGGAACGATGTCGTACACGGTGGCGCGGCGGACGGGCGAGATCGGAATCCGGATGGCGCTCGGAGCGCAACGGGGACGGGTGGTGAGGATGGTTCTGCGGGAGGTGGTGGTATTGGCGGGGGTGGGGCTGGCGATCAGTCTGCCGGCAGCTCTAGCGGCGTCGAGGGTAGTGGAGTCGTTTCTCTTTCGAATGAAACCGACCGATCCGCTGGCGTTGGTGGGAGCGGTAGTGACGCTGGTGAGCGCGGCACTGGTGGCCGGCTATGTGCCTGCCCGAAGCGCGTCGCGAATCGATCCGATGGCCGCCATCCGCCACGAGTAGAGGCCGGGCGATTGGACAGGAAGACGGTGCGCGCGAAGGGCCGCGCTACCGGAAATTCACACCCCGGACGATACCGGCGCTATCGGGGATGGCGGCGCCGGCAGCGTACTGGATGGTTACTTCGACCAAGGGCTGCGGTCCACAGATAAACTCGGGCGGTGCGTTGCGCATCTGAACGTGCGAGGGGTCCGGGATGGCGACGGTCAGGCGGCCGGCATCGGTGTCGACCACCAGGCGGGTTACCGGATCGCGGCAGTCGATTTCGCGCAATCTGCCTTCGACGCGGCGGAGGTCATCGGTGGGCTCGATAAAGGGGTTAAAATCCGTGCCGCCGTTGGGGGTGCGGGTGGTGACCAGTTTCAGCGTTCCTGAGCCATCGCGGACGAAACGCACGGCCAGGTGAGTCTGCGCCGTATACACCAGGTTGGCGGCATGGGCGCGCTGATCGGCATCGGCAGCCAATGCCACTGCCTGACTGGCGGCGGCGGCGGCTTCCTGGTTGCGGCCCAGACCGATCAGGACGTCTGCCATGGCCAGCCAATAATGATAGGCGCGCGCGGGAGGGACGGTGCGCATGGCACGCAGATTGGCTAGCGCGGCCTCGTCGCGGCCCTGGTTTTTCTCCAGGAGCGCCAGAGCATAGCGGGCGTCATCGAAGCCGGGTTGCAGAGCTACGGCGCGATCGAGGGCGGCGCGACGCTCTTCCACGGGGCGGCCGGCGCGATCCAGCAGATCGGCATAGCGGTAGCACAGGTCGGCGTCGGCGAGGCCGCCCGCGAGTGCTCTGGCGAACAGGCCGCTGGCTTCCTCCGCCCCGCCATTCTTCAGGGCGATGGCAGCCAGGCCTCCGAGAACCGCAGGATCTTCGGGCGCGGCCATGGCAACCTGGCGGTACACGGTTTCGGCCGCTGCCAAATCTCCCACGGCGAGGAGCATGCCGGCGAGCTTGATTTGAACCGCGGCATCCGGCACTTCGGCTGTCTGGAACGTGGGCCGGTTGGCTTCCCGCGGGGGTCCGAGGGGCATGGGCTTGGAGCGGTGATGGCGCACCCAGGCAACGAGATCGCGGGTGATGGCGTCCAGAGGCCTGCCGTAAGTGGCCTGGAGCAATTCGGCGGAGTTCGTGCCCGGAGAAAGTGCCGCCGGACCTCGTGAAAGTGCCGCTGGAGCTTGTGAAAGCTCCGCTGGAGCTTGTGAAAGCTCCGCTGGAGCTTGTGAAAGCGCCATGACCAGGCGCAGAAACCGCGGCGCGTAGGAGGGCGACATCAGGAGCATTTCGGTCAAGGCCCAGCTCTGGGCATAAAAAATGCCGGAGCCGGCGCGGGTATTGCGAAGGGGGGAATCGGCGGGCAGGGAAAGCAGAGTCTGCAAGGGCAGCCAGCGGCGATTGCGCAGGATCAGCAGACGTTCGAACGGCTCTCCGCCCAGTTGCGGACCGGAGCGGGTGAAGCGAACCGTGGAGAAGACATCCGCCAGTCCTTCGCCGAGCCACGGCGGGAGGTGGCCGCCGGCGGCACGCGACATCAGGTGGGCATATTCATGGGCGGCGGTGGCCAAGCTGCGGGTTCCCGACAGGGGCAGGACGATGTAGTCGTGACCGTCGGTGGCCACGTAATAGGCGTCGGATGTGGCGCGCAGACGGTAGGGTTCGTATTCGCTCCTGGATTGGAAGCCGAAGACGGAAACGGGGCGATCGTTGGGCAGATCCAGGCCGAGACGGTCCTTGACGAGGGAGCGCAACTGCTCCAGCCAGGCGAGGGCGGCGCCGGCGTCCTCAGCGCTGCGATGGGCATAGACCTCGATGTTCCCGTCGCGGGCGACGGCCCAGGGGCTGTCCGCCTTCAGGCTGAGAGCCAGAGCCAGCGGGACCAAGCAGACGAGGCGCAGGGACATGGCTGGTAATCAGGATAGCAGCGGCGGGGATTGGGGGGGAGGAAGGTGTCGGAGGGCGAGATTCCGCTTCCTACGGTCGCGGCTCGGAGGGGATGTTGCGGGGCGGAGGCGATGGTGCGGGGCGGAGGCGATGGTGCGGCGGGAGGCGATGGTGCGGGGCGGGAGGCGATGTTGCGGGGCGGGAGGCGATGCTGCGGCGGGAGGCGATGTTGCGGGGCGGAGGCGATGGTGCGGGGCGGGAGGCGATGTTGCGGGGCGGAGGCGATGGTGCGGGGCGGAGGCGATGTTGCGGGGCGGAGGCGATGTTGTGGGGCGGAGGCGATGGTGCGGCGGGAGGCGATGTTGCGGGGCGGAGGCGATGTTGTGGGGCGGAGGCGATGTTGTGGGGCGGAGGCGATGTTGCGGGGCGGAGGCGATGTTGTGGGGCGGAGGCGATGTTGTGGGGCGGAGGCGATGTTGTGGGGCGGAGGCGATGTTGCGGGGCGGAGGCGATGTTGCGGGGCGGGAGGCGATGTTGCGGGGCGGAATCGATGTTGCGGGGCGGAATCGATGTTGCGGGGCGGGAGGCGATGTTGCGGGGCGCGCGCAGGCGGGAGGCGTGGCGGTTATTTGGCGGGCCTGGATTCATCCACTACTTCCATGGCATTGAGGGAAGCATAGTTGCGCATGGGAGATAGATTGATGCTGAGTTTGCCCTGGGGGTTAGGCTCCAGGCCGTGAATCGGGAGGATCAGAGCGCGGCCGCTGCCACCGGCTTCTTTGAAAATATCGAATCCGCGGCGGAGGGCCACGCCGTTGCAGAGGATATCGAAGACGCGGCTGCCGGCGCCGCCGCCCGCAAAATTGGCCGGGCCGAACCAGGTCTCGGCAAAATAAAACGTCACGCCATAGCGTCCGGACGGCACCGGAATGACATAGGTCAGATTGCCGAATCGTTCGCCATGAAGCAGGTCAGGGTCGTCGGCGCCGGCTACCGGGTTGGGACGCATGACCAGTTGTCCGCCGCGGGAATAGGAGTCGGGTTCCCAGGTGCGGCCCTGCTTATCGGTGTAGGGATGGTCGCGGGAGACGAATCGGATAGGCCGCATCGTGCCCGGCACTCCCGGAGTGATTTCGATTGCGCTCACCATGGCAAGGCCGGTTACGGGGACGAAATGCAGATGGAGTTTGCCGTCGGATGCGGGCGAGATGTCCTTGAAGGCGCGGATATCGGGTGTGCTGGCTCCCGCGTCGGCAACGACATCGAACCCGCCGAGAATCTCGACGCCATTGGCGCTGACGTTGAAAATGCGGCTGGTCTCTCCGCCGCCGGCCACGTTGTTTTCGCCGTACAGAGTCTCGACGAAATAAAGGCGGAGTTCGTAGTCGCCGGGCGGCAGGGGAATATCGTAAGAGAAGGCACCTTCCCGCCGTGTGCGGAAGAGCCGCGCGTCGCGCGCAAAAATGATCGGATGATCCTTGGAGTCAAAGGCGTCGCCGCCCTGAAAATAACGGTCGCTTTGCCAGGTGCGTCCGAAACGGTCGATGTAAGTTCCGTTTTCGAGGCCGGCCAGGAAGCGGACTTCCTGTCCCGGCGCAGCCGTGATATCGCCCACGGAGGACACCGCAGCCTTGCTCGGCGGGATCAAAACCTGTCTCCAGACGAGGCCGGCGGTGAGCAGCAATGCCGCCAGCGCGATGGCCATCCACATTCCGCCGCGATTGCGCTGTGGAGGCGGCAGGAGCGGCGGCAGAGGGACCGGTGGAATAAACGAAGCCGGCCGCTGGAGGGGGACCACCGCCTGGATTTCGGCGGGGCGCGCGGCGATCAGAGCCTGCGGCGGCGCTTCGGGTTCGATGGCCAGGAAGTCCGCCACCACGACGGCTTCCTCGGTCAGGCTGGGCTGAGGCGCGGCCTGCCGAAGGAACTGGGGGACGTACTGGCCCGGGACGATTTCGATGCGAAGGCTGTGGGTGGCGCCTTCAGCCTCATAATATTCGCGCAGGCGTTTCCGGAGCCGGTAGGCTTCCACGCGTACGATGGAATCGCGCTTGGGATCGAAGTCGGCCATGCGGCCGAGCGCCTCGACGGCGATGTTGTACTCCTTGATCTGCTCGACGGCTCCTTCGAAGTACTTGGCGCAAACGTAAGTGAGAAGGTTGGCGAGGTTAGGAGCGCGATGGAAGATCCCCGAATTCAGGACCGACTGCAGTTCGTTTTTCTCCGCTACATCCGAGGCGGTTGGCGTCATGGGTCACCGTGACTGGATTGATGGCAGTATACACGTGCCGACGGGAGACGTTCAACCCCATCTACCAATCGCGGAGGCGCGGCGGGTCACTCGAAGCGGATCGAAGTACTGGAAACAGAGGACGTGCCGCCTTGCCTGGCGGTAGCGCGCACCTCGTAAATTCCGTCGGGGATGGCCTGCGCGGGGATGGTCATGACGTAAGGAATGCGCCCCTGCGCGTCGGCGGCGGGTAATTCCATGGGGACTTTGGTCAAGCTCTTCCCGCCCAACAGGAACTCGATTTCTACCGAGGGCTTGGCGGCGATCGCCGGATCGGGATAGACCGTAAAGAACAGGCGGAGGGCGCTATTGGGGGCCTTCTTGATCACGTTGTCCATAGTGGGAGTGATGCTGCCGCCCTGAAATTGAAACGGCTCGGCCGGGTCCAGATCTTTGGCGTTGGGGGTATAGGAGCGCAGCGGCAGCAAGGAGGAAATGCCGACGCCGGCGGTGGCGGGAACCTGGAATTCGGCATGCTGCACGCCGGTTTTCTGGGTGGCTTCATCCATGACGGCGGTTTCCAGGGTGTATTTGCCGGGGGCGAGACTGACGATGGTCTTATCCAGGAAGTTGCCCATGGTCATTTGCTCTTCGGTTACTTTCAAGGAGCGGTCGCGGGTGATCTTCTGCACCACTTCGCCCTTGGAATCCTTCACCAGCGCCGCCAGGGAGCAATGCACGTCATAGGCTCCCAGAGTGGATTTGGCCTGGAGTTCGTGCAGCGGAATTTCGATCAGCACGGCGACTCCGGTGCCGTCTTTTTTGGGCTGCAGGAGGGCCGCATCGGCGCGGAACTTCACGGCGCTGGAGAGTTGGCCATCGGAAAGCGCCTTGAGGAGCGGCATTTCAAAGGGGGCCATACCCGAGGCGCGAGCCTCCGCCGGCAGGGCGAAATAGCCGTTACGGGCGTGGATCACGAGGTCTTTGCGGCTGGAGGAAACCGCCAGTTTGCGGAGGCTGCCATCGAAATTCAGAATGCCCGGATTGTAGGAAAGCTCGTAATAGCTGCTGATCTCTTCATTGACCCGGCGCAAGGGCTGGCGCAGGTCGTTACTGTCGCCGATCAGAAAGCCGCCGGTGGATTCGGCGAGGTCGCGCAAGGCGAGGTCCAAATTGGCGCGGGCCGCGACCTCGTAGGTGTCGGCGGCCTTCATCTCGTCCTTGGTAACGCGGCCGTCCTGGCGCGAAGTCGTCGAGTCGCTGGCGGAGGCGCCCGCGTTCAACTGGCTCATGGCGCTGGTGTTCTCGGCGTTGATCATGACGCCGCGGCAATCCACGCTGTAGAAGGTGACATTGTTGCGGTTAGCGGTCGCGACGACGTTGCGGAACGGAACATCCAATTCGGGCGTGAGATACATGCCGGAGGTAAAGTACATGACGCTCTTGCGTCCCGGCATGGGGCGAAGGCCATCCACCAGGGACTTCAAGGCGGTGATGGAGAGCCGCGTACCCTGCGACATGGCGGCCTGATCCATGCGCAGCATGTTCAGCATGACCGAAGCCAGGGCCGACTGGAGAGCGGCTGCAGCCGCGCCCGCGCCTCCCGTGGGCATTGGGGCAGTGGCGGTTTGGGTGGCCGCGGTCAGCAGGTTGACATCCTGATCGGAACCGTTGACGGTTTGGCCGTTGAGGTTGCGCTTCAGCTCGGCCATGATGGCATCCGATTCCGAAGAGAGGCGCGGCGCGCTGACGCCCTCGGTGGCCCGTTCGATGGCCTTGGTGAGGGCGTCATGGTCTTTGGTGAACTGCTGCAAGACCAGGAGCCGGGTGTCAATCACCACTACCGAGTAGAAGACATTCACGCCCTGCTCGCCCTTGATCAGGTCGATGGCCGCCGAGCGTGCCAGCCTGCGTTGATCGGGAGCGGCGAAGGGTTCGAACGCCAGGGTGACCAGGCGGATCTGGCGCAGTGGATCGAGGGGCGTGGAGGCGCCGGTGGCGCTGATGGCCTCAGAACCCTGCACGAGGCGAAAACTGAGGATGGTCTGCTTAGCGCCGTTGTCGGTGACGGTGATCTCGTCGGGCTTGAGGTCGGTGACGGGCTTTCCCTTTTTGTCCCGAACCACCATATCGAGCAGAACTTCGTCGACGTTGGTTTTGACGGTGGCCGGTTGCTGGGGCAGCGCTAGAGGCGCAATGGCCAGTGCAATCAGCGCGGTCGAAATGAACAGCTTCATGGCTTTAATTTCCTCCCAGGTGCTCCAGCCGTTTGAATTCGTTCTGCTCACGGATGGCGTCGTCTTTACGGCCGAGGTGGCGGTAGGCGGTGGCCAGACTGAAATGCGCGTCCGGATCGTTGGGCGCGAGTTTGACAGCCTGCTGCAGTTCGGTAACGGCGCGGGCCTCCTGCTGGCTGGCCAGCAGCGCCCGGCCGAGAACCACGTGGGTGGTGAAATCGGTGGGGCCGGCTTTCACGGCCTGTTCGCCGTATTCCAAGGCGGCCTTCTGGTCGTCGCGCTTCAAAGCGATGGCGCTCAGGCTGACCAGCGCGGGGACATGATTGGGGTCCAGCGCGACGGCCTTCTTGATTTCCTCGATGCCCCGGTCGGCTTCCTGAACATAGAGCAGCGCTCCGTAACGGAAATGAACGTTCGGTTCGGATGGATATGCCTGCAACAGCTCCACGAACTTCTGGTCTGCTTCTTTATAATCGCGCTCCATGGCGGTGGCCATGGCGTCGCCCAGTCTGTAAACCAGGTCGCGCTGGGCCTCCGGCACCTCGCCGGGCACCCACGGCTGCCGCAACCCGGCGATTCCGGCGGCGGCGCTAATCTCGGGGGTCTTCTTGTCGAGCCTGGTCAGCTCGGTCAGGACCACAATGGCTTTTTCAAATCTCCCGGCCTTGGTGAGCATGAGTGCATAGTGCAGACGCGCGGCGCGGGCGAGTTCGGGGTTTTCGGTGTATCCCAGCTTTTCCACCTGCGTGAAGTCGTCGAGCGCCGAGCCGTAATTACGCAGCTTGAATTCGCAAAGCCCCGCCATGGTCCAGGCCGGGGTGGCATCGGGCTTCGACTCCGAGAGCTTGTTGAAGGCCCAAACGCAGTCCTTGTACTGATCCAGATCGTAGGCGATGGATCCCACGTTCCCCAAGCCCTCCTCCCAGTTCGGTTTCAGCTTCAGAGCCTGCTTGTACAAATCGAGAGCCTTGTCAAGCTGATGCGCATCGCGAGCGGTTTGCGCCTGTTGAGAAAGGCTGGAAAACGTCGAGGCGGGGGTTTGCGCCGCAAACGACTGGCTCGCGAAAAGAAGCGCGGATATCGCCAGAACCCAGGCCGGAAACCGCATCAATTTATATTAACTCTTTGCGGGTCCACGGACCTCCGGGAAGATTCAATTTCAAGGTTTTAGTGCCTATGAATCCGGATCCTGCAATCGCCGGCAGAGTATTTCGGAGAGGTGTGCCGGGTTAGGGCTCGGACGGGGCGAAGGAGGTTAGCCGCTGATGAACGCCGATGAACGCTGATAAGAACAACTCGTAAAATCTGGGCGTCGGTGGCCAGTATTTGCTTTGCGGATGTTGATAAGACCGGGGAATTGCGTGGACTTACTGGTCAAACTCGCGTTTCAGGTTATCGGGCGACCGTTGCAGGTCCGGAGGAAGAAATTGAAAGCGCCACTGGGGCAGGACCGTCTGTGGAGGATAACAGCGCTGCTCATCGCAGGCCTGGAACTTCAGCACTCCCGATGCCTTGATGTGCGAAGTGGGATCGAGACACAGATGGCAGAATAGCTTATAGACGGAGGGATCGGAGGGCCCGTAGCCCGGCTTGACGGTGAGGGCGCGGCTGATGCGCACGGTGCCCTCGTATATGGGCAGATTCTCGCCGGTCGATTTCATCAGCTTCCATACCGGCTTGGGATACACCGGCTCGCCGATTTCCAGGCAATCCGAATGATCGATTTGCCAGGACACGCCTTTGTATCCGCCCGCGACATCGGGGCTGTACACGTGAAATCCCTTGGGGATTTTCAGTTCTATGGAGATCCGGATGCGGTTCCCTAAGCCGATGGCGGTGTTGGTTGCCGTAGCGGTCACCTGGATGTTGCGGCTGACAACCGGAGTCCGGCTTTCATCCGCGATGCCACCCACAGCCTCCTCCAGGATGGCAGCGCCGGTGAGCCGCAATTCGGGACCTTCGGAAACAAATCGCCATTTGACTCGGGCGTCGGGCGCCAGAACCAACACGGCAGGATAGGAGAGTCCATAGACCGGCACCTTTCCAAAGGAATCGGGGTAGACTATTTTCCGGTCCACATCGAGGCCCATGCCCTTCTTGTATTGCCGGTCGGCGAGGCCATACGCCCGGATGGTTTCGGATTGGTAGTCGGACAAAAGCGGAAAGGCAATCGACTTTCGTTTGGCGAAGTCACTCAGGACGCCGGCGCTGTCGTAGCTGATGGCCGCCAGTCCCAAGCCTGCCCGGTGCAAGAGGTACTCATCGTGTTGCAGCTCCACGAGCTGCCCTTTGCAGTACATTCACCAGTCCGCCGAGCGGAAAAACACCAGCACCAGCCCATGCGGTTGCATGAGCGATTCGAGGGTGCGGTGCTGGCCGAACTGATCCGGCAGGGAGAACCCGGGGGCGATGGCTCCGGCGGGCGGCCCAATCTGAGCGGCATCGTGCAGGGCGTCGGCCTGGCCCCACACACGAAGGGCTGCGGCCAGACACGCGATCAGGGCCAGCTTCATATTCCAGTGACAGTATAGGATTGGGCGTGAGCTTTCTGCAATCGGCTCGCGACGGGGCGTGGAAGAAAAAGTCGGCCGCTGAGGACGGATGCCGGCATTGGTTATGCAGGCGGCTGGGTCCTCGACCGCGAGATGCGGTGCTTTTGGGCGAGGGCACCGCTCCCTGCGGTCGCGGCTCGGATTGGAGGCAGGACTCGGGATCGGACGCAGGAACGTCAATAGCCTTAAGAAATTGAGGTGGGGCAAGCTAAAGGCATGCCCCACGCATATCAGAAGTAGAACTTGACGGCGGCCTGCACGATCCGGTGACCCTGCTTTTCGGTAGTGGTTCCGAATAAGGGCGTGTTGACAGCCCCGCTGGTCCCATCGAAACCCAGAGTCAGATTGCTTCCATTGAACGACCACAGCGGGTGGTTCAGGAAGTTGTAGGCGTTGAAGCGGAACTGGAGTTTCCTGGATTCCTTGATGGTGAAATTCTTGAACATTCCCAGATCGGAGTTGAAGAATCCGGGTCCGTAAATGGGAGGCAGCACGCTCGGCCCGTTCTGGCCGATCGCCTTCGGATAGGTGAAGCAGTTCGGATTGATATATTGGTGAGGTCCGAGGTTCGAAGTGGGATTGCAGGTCTCGATCGGATTGAGCTGAATATCCGACGTACCCAGAAGAGACACATTGCTGATGATGTACCCGTTGGGGTTAGTGGCTGATTGCGATCCTGGAACAATCAGCCCGTTCAGGCCCATGCCGAAGTTCTCGCCCGACTGGCCAGTGAGGTTGGTTCCCGATTGCAATTGCGTGATCCCCGACAGTTGCCATCCGTTGATCAGCCCTCCGGCCAGCTTGTTGCCCTTGATGGGGCTGCCCAATTCGACCGAGTACGCGGCATTGAAAATCTGCGGGCGGTTGTTGGCCACCACTCCGTAATCGTTGTTCAGGTTGTACTGGTCGAGCGCCGGATTCACAATGCCCATGGCTTTCCCATAGGTGTAATTCATGTTGATGGTGTAGCGTCCCTTAGTGCGCACCCAGGTGATCTGCAGGGCATTGTAGTTGGAGTACAAATTGTTGGTTGCCTGGTATACGTCCCCGAAGGCGGGAAACGGCCGGAAGTTATTGGCCGTCAGAGTGTTCGGATCGACTCCGCCGTTCCTGCTGGATAGCATCGCACCGAACGGAACCGTGTTGAAATTGGCGCCGGGGCCGTTGCCGTTCAGCAGCAGGTCATGGCTGTTGTTGCCGACATAAGCCACTTCCAGCAGGCCGGACCATGGGGTGCGCTGCGAAACCGTGATGTTATAGCTGTCGGTATACGGCTGGTTATTGTCGGTGCTATCCACGGCTTGGGGAGAACTGGCCTGCGCGGCAAGGTTGATGGACGAGAGGTTGCGCGCCAGCAACGGAACTCCATTGATGTTGTTGGCCAAGCTGACGCTCTCCTCGCCTCCGGAGACTCCCAGGCCGCTGGTAAACTGCCCGGAGTGATAGTAATAACGGCCCCAACCGCCGCGGAGAACGGTCTTGCCCTGCCCGCTCAAATCGTATGCCAGGCCCAGGCGGGGCTGATAGAACAGCGCGCGCGTCGGGAATCCGCCCAGCGGTACCGCAGAATCGCGGGAATGCCATTGGAAGCCGCAGTATTGCAGCGCCGAGCAACTGGGATTGTATTGGGCGGGAATCCAGACCGAATAACCAAAACCTTCACGGTCGTACCAAGGTTGGAAGTGGGTAAAGCGGATCCCCAGTTCCAGGGTCAGGCGCCGCTTGACCTTCCAGGAATCCTGAACGAATGCCTCATCCGTGTTGTAGGCAATATCATTGATACGGTTCTTGTTTGTCTCCGAGTAGGCGTTCAGATTTCCGTACAACAGATCGGCGTACTCATTTCCGAACGTGTTGGAGTTATTGTTCCAGACCTGCAGTTGGCCGTTGGTGCTGTTGTTGTCCGGCTGCGCATTGCGGATCCATTCCCAGAACGCCCCGGCTTTCACGGTGTGCGTTCCCCACACTTTTGTGACGGTGTCGCTGGCGCTGGGCATGTACTTGTCGGCATAGAGGCCCTGGGAATTTCCGCCATCTTCAAATCCTCCGGGCATGAAAATCAAAGCCGCTTCCTGGTTGGTCCAACCGGTGCCGCCAAAGGAGGGGATCTGGGCTACGCCGTTGTTGAAGAGTCCCTTATAGTTATAGCCAACGGTGGCTCGATTCACCTTGCCAGGATCTTCAAACACGTTGGGGAAACCGATGTACGTATAGGCGAAGACGAACTCATTAGTCATGGTCGGGCTGAACACGTGGGTCAAGGAGGCGGTAATGCTTTGCGAGGAGTTCCTTCCTTGCACGGGGGTGGGATAGGGCACCTGGGTGTCCTGGCGCCACCAAAGGCCTACCGGGAACTGCTGGACCTCTTTTTGGAGGTTGTAGCGCACGAACAGCTTGGTGTTGTCACTAATGCTGTAGTCCACGCGGGACATCCACTGCAGATTGTTCTGATTAAAGGTTTCCGCCTGGACGTAATTGAATCCGCCGTCGGCGTTGGGGTTCGCGTTGGGGGCTGGATACAATTTCATTAAGGCCTGCATGTTCGGGTCGATCATGTTGGACGGGATGATTCCGCCGGGGAACATGGCCAGGGCGGCCGCGTTCATCTGTCCGGGAGGAGCGCCGTTGGCGGTGATGTTGCCCTCCTGGGCCACCGAGGCAGGCGAGAAGTCGCCGCCGAGTTCCGCCGACGTGGGCACCGTGGCGCGCAGCAGGCCCGTGTCCAGAACCTGGTAGAAGTACTCGAAGCCGCTGAAAAAGAACAGCTTATTCCGGCTCTTATTGAAATTGGTGCCGGGAATGATCACCGGGCCGCCAATCGTGAATCCGGGGTAGTAGTACTTGTCTTCCGGCCGGCTCTGACCACTGGCATTGAATAGCGCGTCATTGGCGTTCATGGCGTAGTTGCGGGCATAGAAGAACCCGGAACCGTGGAAATCCCTGCCGCCGGACTTGGCTACCGAGGTGATTACGGCCGGTCCCTTCTGGTTTTCGGCGCTGAAGTTGGACATTTTCACCTGGAATTCGCTGATCATGTCCGAATTGGGGTTCACCGGTGTGTCGCAATTGCAGCCGGGATCCGAGACGTGGGCGCCATCCGCCGTAATATCCAGGGAGTTGCTGGGCAAGCCGTTGTAGGAGTAGGCGCCGTTCAGCGGACTCTGGCTGCCGCTATCGCCGTTGCCGTTAATGCCGATGGTCTGGCCGCTATAGTTGGCTATGTTCGACGTGCCGTTCGAGATGCCGAAACCTGGCATGATCTTGATGTACTCGGCCGCGTTGCTGCCCACCTGAACGAAGTTCTGCAGTTCCTTGGTGGTGATCAGATTGGTTTTCTCGGCGTTATCCACCGGAGCGATCTGGTCGACATCGCCTTTGACCTCCACAGCTTCCGATGTCGTTCCGACTGTGAGTTTGACGTTCACATTGCGCTTTTCGCCACCGGCCAAAGTGATTCCAGAGAGGTTATAAGTGGAGAAACCTTTTGCCTCAGTGGAGAGCTCGTAGCTGCCTACAGGCACCGACGCAAAAGTAAAGTAGCCGTCGCTGTTGGTGACGGTATCGCGCTTCGACCCGGACTGCGCGTCCTTCAACGTGACCTTGGCGTCCGGCACAATGGCTTCGGACTGGTCGGTCACGATTCCGGTGAGCGTCGCATAGATGCCCTGAGCGGAAAGGTTGCTGGCCAGCGCCGCAGTCAGCAGCAGTCCCGCCAGTACCTTGCCAATCTGGAAATTCGTTCCCCTTCTCATTTGCACCCCTCGCCCAGGAAAATGCGCTGCGTGGAGCAAAGTCGGTTCATGGGCTAGGACGTAGTATAAAAGCACTATCGGTGGATGAAAAGGCTAATGGGGGATACTGTGGGTTAACGCACTGGGATTTTCCGGGCTTCAGAATTTGGTAATGTGCCAAAAGCTGGATTTAGTGGCCGAAACCGTTTTGCCTATGAATTCCTGTAGGAAACCGCAGCGGCAGCGAGAGTGGGCGCCGCCTGCAAACCAGCTCCAAAGCGGGTACGTTAACGATGGAATGGGATCTTCGGCATGGGTTAACGATCGTCGTTAACGTAGGATTCCTCCTTGTGGCGTAAGGTTTTAGTGCCTCCCGTGATAGAATCTCTTGGCGGAGGGAGCGGTTGCGCCTCAGTTACCTGATTTTCGCCGGAATCGCCATCGGAGCCAAATCCCAGACCCCCGCCGGGTGCGACTTCGGGGCCGCGCTCCGCGAGCACCAGGCTGGAGAGCTGGCGCTAGCGGCCGAAGGATACCGGGCCTGCATTACCGCCGACCCGGGGCGGGTGGACGCGCGCCTGAATCTGGGGGCCGTGCTGGCGAAAATGGGGCGCTACGAAGAAGCCATCGCCCAGGACCGGGAGGCGCTCCGCGTTGCGCCGGCCGAGGTAATCCCTAACCTGCGCCTGAACCTGGCGCTGGCCTATTACAAATCCTTTCAAATTCCGGCCGCCGCGGCGGAGCTGGAGAGTCTGCACTCGGCGCAGCCGGATAACCTGAATATTGCCTTATTGCTGGCCGATTGCCGCCTGCGGATGGGGGAGTACGAAAAAGCGGTGGCGGTGGCGGCTCCGCTGGAACCCAGCCATCCGGATGACGCGGGCCTTGCCTACGTCCTCGGAATGGCCCTCATCCGGGAGGGCAAAGTTGCCGAAGGCCAGGTTCGGGTGGACCGGATTCTGAGCCGCGGAGACTCGGCCGAGGGTCACTTTCTGCTGGGATCGGCCCTGTTCGGCGCCGGCAACTATCCGGGCGCGCTGGCGGAGCTGAATCGGGCCGCCGCCCTGAATCCGGAAGTCCCGTCCCTAGAATCGTATCTGGGACAGGCTCTGCTGTTTACGGGGGATGCGGACGGCGCGATGCAGGCCTTCCGCAAAGAACTGGCAGCCAATCCGAACGATTTCGAGGCCAACTATTATCTGGCGTCGATTCTGGCGAACCGGGGCAATGCAGCCGAATCGCGGGCACTGCTGGAACGTGCCGCCCAGGTTCGGCCGGAATCGGCCGAGGCCCGCACGGCGTTGGCCCAAGGGTTCCACTTCGGGACGCCGGCCGGGAACGATCCGGGAATCCCCGCAGGGACCGCCGCGCCGCCCATCGGTTCTCTCAAGTTTACCGGTATGGACAAGCCCGTGGTGCTGGTTTTCGGCAGCTACACGTGCCCAAAACTGCGCGGGTCGGCCGCGGACTTGAAGCGGATCGCCACGCGCTACCACGACCGGGTCGCTTTCCGGCTGGTGTACATCAGCGAAGCGCACGCGGGTAACGGCCCGGCGTCGCAGTGGCAGAGCAGCATCAATGAACGGGAAGGCGTAGACCTGCCGCAAGCGCGCGACCTGGCGGAGAAGCAGGACCACGCGACCCTCTGCGTTCGCAAGCTGGAACTCCCCTTCGCGGTGGTGGTGGATGGCATGGACACCGCCGCCGAGCGCGCCTACCAGGCTTGGCCCAGCCGGCTGTACGTAGTGGGCCGCGACGGCCGGATCGCCTGGCAGACCCGCCTGGGCGAGCTGGATTTCCACGCCGACCAACTGGAGCAGGCAATTCGTGAGACCCTGGGTTCGAGGTAGTCGTGTGCGCCTTGCGGCGGTCATCTCCGGTTTGTCCCTGATGGCCTGGGGACAGCAACCACCGCCCGTGGAAGATCTGCTGCGCCATGCCATCGAGCTGCACCAGGCGGGGAATGTCACGGCGGCCATCCCGGAGTACCGGGCGTATCTCAAGCAGGTGCCGGGCAACGTGATGGCGCGATCCAACCTGGGAGCGGCGCTGGCCAAGGCCGGGGAGTACCAGGAGGCCATCGTCGAATACCGCCAGGCTTTGGAAGCGCAGCCTGGGAATACTCCGGTCCGGCTGAACCTGGCGCTGGCTTATTACAAGAGCTCGCGGATCTCGGAGGCTGCGGCCGAACTGGCCTCGGTAGCCAAAGAGCAACCCTCCAACCGCCAGGCGATTTTCCTGCTGGCCGATTGCGACTTGCGGCTGGGCGAAAACAAGAAGGTGATCGAGCTGCTCTCGCCGCTGGAACGTGAGTCGCCGAACGATAAGGCGCTTATCTATATGTTAGGCACGGCGCTGATCCGCGACGATCAACCGGCGCGCGGGCAGGTGCTGGTGGATCGCATCCTGCGAGACGGCGATTCCGCCGAGGCCCGCCTGCTGATGGGGGCAACCAAGATGTCTGTGCAGGATTTCGCCGGAGCGCTGACCGATCTCAAGAAGGCAGTGGAGCTGAACCCCTCGCTTCCCGACCTGTATTCCTATTACGGCATGGCGCTGGCGGCCACCGGCGACACGCCGAACGCCGCGGTGGCGTTCCGCAAGGAACTGGCCGCCAACCCCATCGATTACACGGCCAACATTCAGTTGGGCGTGCTGCTGAAGCAGGACGAGAAGTATGCTGAGGCGCGGCAGTGTTTTCTGCGCGCCATGGAGGTGCGGCCGGGCGACGCCTCCGCGCGCTACCAACTGGCGGCCATGGATCTGCAGGATGGGCACATGGAAGAGGCGCGGGTGGCGCTGGAGAAGCTGACTAAAGAAATTCCGCGATTCGTAGAGGCGCACGTTTCGCTGGCCACGGTTTACTACCGCATGAAGCGAAAGGAAGACGGCGACCGCGAGCGCGCGATCGTGCTCCGGCTGAACGCGGAGAAGCAGGCCGCCGAACCGGGAGCGAAGGCGAAGTGATCCGGCTATGGCTGCTCGCGTTGGCGCCCCTGGCGATGGCGGCAGCCCCGCCGGCGGGAGACGCCGCGTGCGCCCAATGTCACGCCACGGAATTCTCCCATCACCGCGCGACTCCCATGGCGCAGGCGCTCGAAGCCGTGGCAACCAGCGCCATCCTCAAGAACCACCCCGAGCTTTCCTTTCAGGAGGGCGTGTACCATTCCACCATCGTGCGGCAGGGCGCGAGCAGCATACTGACGGTGACCGACGGAAAGGAGACGTTTACCGTTCCGCTGCTGTGGGCGTTCGGCCGCGGGGGCGCCGGACAGACTTACGTTTTCGCGTACACTGGCACGATGTACGAAAGCCGGATCAGCTTCTTCGACGCGCTCAGCGGCCCAGACTTGACCATGGGGGCGGCCAACACCAAGCCGCAGACCGTGTTGGAAGCCGCGGGGCGCCGCATCGAGCCGATGGAAGAACGGCAGTGCTTCGGGTGCCATTCCAACGGCGCAGTATCCGGCAACCAACTGCATTTGGAGACGATGGTTCCGGGCGTGGGGTGCGGGTCGTGCCACGGAGCGGTGGAGAAGCACGCGGCGGCGGTGCGCGCTGGGGATGCCGCGGCGGCGCAACTGCCGCGGCTGGCGGAGCTATCTTCCGAGGACGTAGCGGAGTTGTGCGGGCAGTGCCACCGTACCTGGTCGCAGATCGCGCTGAGCGGACCGCGCGGCGTGAACAACGTGCGCTTCCAGCCGTACCGGCTGGCCAACAGCAAATGCTACGACGCGGCGGACCGGCGCATCCGCTGCACGGCCTGCCACGATCCGCACGCTGTGCTGCAAACCAACCTGGCCAGCTATGACGCCAAGTGCGCCGCGTGCCATGCGGAGGCGCTGCACACCAAGGTTTGCAGTGTCGCCAAAGCCAACTGCGTGGGATGCCATATGCCGAAAATGGATTTGCCCGGCGCGCACGCCAAGTTCACCGATCACCAGATCCGCATTGCCCGCGCCGGCGACCGCTATCCGAATTGAAGCGACCAAATGTCACGACCTTTTGCCAACATCAGCCGGCGGCAGTTCCTGGGCAGCGCGGGGGCCGCGCTTGCCCTGGCGCGCCGCGGGAGCGCCGGAACAGGGCCGATTTTCGAGGAAGTCCCGCCCGACACCAGCGGCATCCGGTGGGTGCACGATAATGCGGCATCGGAGAAACACTACCTGCCGGAGACCATGGGGCCCGGCTGCGCCTTTCTGGATTACGACAACGACGGCTGGATGGACATTTTCCTGGTGAACAGCGGCCCCTGCGATTTCTACAAGCCGGCCAAGCCCATCCGCAACGCGCTGTACCGGAACAATCGGGACGGCACGTTCACGGATGTCACGGAGCAGGCGGGGGTGGCGGGCGGCTCCTTCGGAATGGGCGTCGCGGTGGGGGATTACGACAACGACGGCTTTCCGGACATGTTTGTGACAGCCTATGGCCGCCCGATTCTGTACCGCAACAACGGCAACGGCACGTTTACGGATGTCAGCGAAAAGGCCGGCCTGGGCGCCAAAGTTTTTGCCAATCACTGGAGCACCAGCGCGGTCTGGTTCGATTGCGATAACGACGGGCGGCTGGATCTTTTTGTGTGCAGTTTCGTGGACTACGGGACCACCAGCCACTTTTCCTGCGGCGATAACAAACTGGGGAAGCACTTCTATTGCATTCCGCGGGTGTTCCGGGGCACCGCCAGCCTGCTGTTTCATAACAATGGGGACGGAACCTTCACAGAGATCAGCCACGGCACCGACATCGAGAAGGCCACCGGAAAGGGCCTGGGCGTGGTGGCCGTAGACCTGAACAACGACGGCCGCATGGACCTGTTCGTTTCCAACGATACGGTGCAGAACTTTCTTTTCATGAACCGCGGACCCGACGCCGCCGGCCGGCCGAAATGGGAGGAGATCGCGCTGGCTGCCGAAGTGGGATTCAGCTCCGACGGCCGCGCGCGCTCCGGTATGGGCGTGGACGCGGCCGATTTCGACGGGGACGGGTGGCAAGACCTGTTCGTCGCCAATGTAGACCAGGAAATGTTCTCGCTGTATAAGAACATGAAGAACGAGACCTTCAGCGATGTCGCGTTTAAGAACCAGGTGGCGCAAGCCACGCGCCTGCTGAGTGGCTGGGGGCTGCGCTTCTTGGATTACGACAACGATGGCTGGCTGGACCTCTTTCTGGCCAATGGCCATCCCGACGACATGATCGACAACTACTCCGAGCAGGTGAAGTATAAGGAGCCCCTGCTGCTGTTTCACAACGAGAAAGGGCAGTTACGGAATGTGAGCGAGGATGCCGGGCCGGCGTTTACCAAACCGTTTGCCGCGCGCGGCCTGGCTATCGGCGATTACGACAACGACGGCCGCGTGGATGTGTTGATCGGCAATAACGGCGGGCCTCCGGTGCTGCTGCACAACCATGCCGGCGCGGGCAATCATTGGCTTGGAGTGCAGCTTGAAGGCGTGAAATGCAATCGCGATGCGGTGGGCGCCCGCATCACCTGGTCGGCGGGGGGTGTGACCCGGTCGCGCGTCAAGAACGGAGGCGGCAGCTATCTGTCGGCGCACGATCCGCGGGAAGTCCTGGGGCTGGGGCCGGCCAATGCCATCGAATGGCTGGAAGTTCGCTGGCCCCAACCGAGCGGGCGAACCGAGCGATTCACGTCGGTTCCGATCGATCGTTACGTCCGCATTGCAGAGGGCAAAGGATTGGATGCGCGACCGCCGGCGAAATAGGGCCGGCACCGGGACTATAATCGAGTTGCTTTCCCGACGACTCGAGAACTCTCGTGAAACTGATTCCATCACCTTCCATCACCTGGCCGTTGGTTTTGCTGACCGGCCTTTCGGTATCCATCGGCTGGGGCGTCCGCGGCCAGTTTGGCCACGAGTACGGCGCCGCGCTGGCCGGCGCCCTTGCCGGCATGACCGTCGCGTTGCTCAGCGGACGCCAGGACTGGCTCCCGCGCATTCCCTACTTCGCGCTGCTGGGCGCGGTGGGGTTCGCGTTCGGCGGCGCCATGTCTTACATGAAGGCGGTGGCCTATATGCATTCCTCGGACTCCGCCACGGTGCTGTATGGATTCTTCTGCGTGCTGGTGCTGGGAGGACTCTGGGCCGCGCCCGCCGCCGCCGGACTGGGCCTGGCGGCCTACCTGGACCGCGAGGAGTTGACCAAACTCTGCATCCCGCTGGCCGGCATTTTTCTCGCCTGGCACTTTTTGGAGGTCCGGGGCGTGTACCGAAGCCTGCCCTGGCTTCGCTTCCTGGGGGGCACCGCGCTCACCGGATTGATCGCCCTGGCGGTGGTGGGGGCGATGGTGCTGATCCGGCGGCGCAACTGGGGCGATGGCGCGTTGCTGATTGTTTGTATGACCGTCGGCTCCTGGATCGGACATATTGTGCTGATCACGCTGCTGCGCCTGGATATGAATCCGCCGCGCGGCGACACGTGGGCCAGCAATGCCGGCCTGGTAGGCGGAATCCTCTTTTTCTGCTGGCGCCGGCGCCTTGGGGGTGTGGCCTTCGCCACGCTGGGCGGGTTGCTACTGGGAGGCATCGGCTTCGCTCTGGGAGGAGCGGCCAAACTGCTGGTGATGTCCAGCGGCTTCACTACCAACTGGCACAGCATTATGGAGCAAAGCCAGGGCTTCTTTCTGGGGATCGCGCTCGCCATCACCATGGGATTCCTGGCGCCGCTTGCGCCGAAGCTGGTTAATGAACCCCCCGTGCGCCGTTGGACCGAAGTATTCGGGGTGACCTTCGTACTTTGGCTGCTGCCGTATCTGAATCTTCGCCTAAGCCCGGGCGAGTGGGTCAACGAGGTTGCGGGGATGAAGCCGGTCCTCTACGGAATCCCCATTAATGGCAACTTTGATTTCTCCCGCGGATTCCTGGGTTGGTTCGATATGGTGTTCCTGGCGATCGCCATCGCCATGATTCTTCTGCTGGCGCTGCATCTGCGGCGCCCGCTCCCGCTGATTCCCGCGAGTTGGATGGGCAAGGGGCAGTTGTTCTACCTGGTGTTTCTGTGGACCGTGGTCAGCATCAACTTCATGGATGTGCTGCCGCGCTTCACGCCCATCCGGCTGGTCACAGAGTGGTTCATGACGATCAACGCCGCCGCGTGTACGGTCCTGCTGGTGATCGGGTGTTTTCTCCGCGAAGGGCGCACCTCTCCAGGGCCGGCCGATGTGCGATACGGTCTGTGGATTCGCAACCTGATTCTGGTGGGGTTGGTGGGCGCCATCGTAGTGCCGATTGGGGGGTGGGCCATGAAGCGCGCCCTCTATGGCGACAACTTTATTGCTATTGGCGGCGGCGCCGACCAGATCCGTTTTGGCCCGCATAACACCAACGACCAACGCTGACGGGCCTGCGGCCATCGCCATGGATGTGCGGATGGTGGGGATGGCAGGGCGTTTGACCATAGGAGTTAAGATAAGGGCGCTCCAACGTGCCCCGGGTGTTGGGCGATTCTGCTCTGCGAGCCGCGTTTTGGTGGGAAGTTCCCAGAGCACGGCGGGCTGGGGTCAGTTTCCAATATGCCGTCTCACGGCCGTTATCGGAAAGAACGCCCTCTACCGTTTCACATCGGAACTCGAAAGCACGCGGCTTGCATGCCTGCGAAAGGATGATACAACCTTGGGGGCATTGAGCGGATCGGGATTTAATGATTTAATCTTAAGCTGCTCTATGCCGCGCCGCACTACGCTTTGCACTCTGCTCTTGGTCGTTCTCGTTGGGAACATTGATGCCCAGGCGCCGGGACCGGCCTTCGACGTAGCTTCGGTGAAAGTTGCCGAAGGCCCTACACCGGGGATCGGACGCCAACGATCCGGTGGCCGCATCACCTGGACCACCAACCGGTTGGAACTCGTGGGGTACGCCTTTCAGACCCCCTACTACCGTATCTCGGGGCTCGGGCCGGAGAAGCTGTGGATCGCTGTTCAGGCGGAGACCGGCGCCGCTGCGACAGAAGATCAGATCCGTCTCATGCTGCGGAGGCTGCTGATGGAACGGTTCCAACTCGTCGTCCACCGCGAGACCAAGTACCGGCCAGTGTATGCGTTGGTGATCGCCAAGGGCGGTCCGAAATTCAAGGTTGTTAAGCCGGAAGATGAGGTTTCACCCTCGCCCGTCAAAGGGATCAAGCCGTCGGAGGGCATCATCATTTACTACGGAAGAAACGACCATTCGGCATGGGTCGGCCGCCGCGTCACAATGCAGAATTTGGCGGATCAGTTATTCGGCGAGGTAGGAACGTTCGTAGTGGACCATACCGGATTTCAGGGGACCTTCGATCTGGACCTGAACTACGCCTCCGACAACATGCCGGCCCCGAACAGCAACGCCCCCTCGATCTTCATGGCGCTGCAAGAGCAGCTTGGGTTGAAATTGGAGAAGGAGACCGCTCCGGTGGAAATGTTGGTGGTCGATCACATGGAGAAGAAGCCGACGGCCAATTGACGCAATCCCTGTTGGCTTCCAAAGGGCGAACAATTTCCAGGAAAGTGGGCCTCTCTTACGCCAGCCACAGACCACCTCCTGGAAGTCGTGATCTTGGCGCCTATGTAGGCCCTTGACCGCGGCCGGTAAACCCTGGCATCTTGGAACGGCGAGGCAAGCTTATGAGAAGACTTCTGGCGGTATTGGCGATTGGCGCGTGCGCGGCCCTGGCTGCCGATATCTCGGGCAACTGGAAGGCCACGGCGGAAGGACCCAATGGGTCCATGGAACGAACTTTCACCTTCAAGGTGGAGGGGAGCAAAGTCACCGGCGAGACCACCAGCTCCATGCTGGGCAAGTCCACCATCACGGACGGCAAGGTGGATGGCGACACGGTGACGTTCAGCATCACGGCCGATTTCGGCGGGAACCAGATGAAGATCGACTACAAGGGCAAGATCAGCGGCGATGAGATCAAGTTCACCTCGACTAGCTCGGCAGGCGGCGGGCAATCCATTGAGTGGGTGGCGAAGAGGCAATGACTTCCGATGCAGACAACGGGTTGGTCACGATCCCCTGCGGTCAATCCGTGGACCAGGCCGTCCGGAAACTGGAAGCGATTCTTCAGGCGAAGGGCGTCAAAGTGTTCGCCGTAGTGGATCACAGCGGTGAGGCGGAGAAGGCGGGGCTGGCGATGCCACCCACCAGGCTGGTGATCTTCGGCAACCCCAAGGCTGGAACGCCGCTTATGCTGGCGTCTCCCAGCATCGCCATCGATCTTCCGCTGAAGATCCTGGTCTGGGAGGACGCCAGAGGCAAGGTGTGGGTCTCGTACAACGCGGCGGCTTACCTTGCCGGGCGCCACCATCTGCCGCCCGAGCTGGTACCGGCCATTGCGGTGGTGGAAGCCCTCGCCAAGGCAGCGGCCGGCGCCGAAGGGTGAGAGGGTGAGAGGGCAGCGGCGGGATGGCTGATCTGTCACACTGGGAATCGTGTCGCGCCTTTCGCTGCTGCTGCTCGCCTGCCTGGCTGTAGCTCTGCCCGCCGTTCCGGATGCCCGGCGGCCCGCGCCGCGCCCGTCGGCGGTCCCGCTGAAAGCTTCGGCCACGGTGCGGCGCTGGATGCACGGGATGACCTTGCGCGACGAGGTTGCGCAACTGGTCTTCATCGCCTTCCACGGGGAATCGCCCAACACCAGCTCGCGGGAGTATCGCAAGTTCCTCCACCTGATCCGCGAGATCAAAGTGGGCGGGCTGATCCTGAATAATGCTTCCAACGGACGCACCATCCAGAAGGCCGAGCCGTACCGGGTGGCGGCGTTCCTGAACCGGCTGCAGCGCATGACGCGGGTTCCCCTGATGGTGGCCGGCGATTTCGAACGCGGCGCTTCCATGCGCGTTTCCGGCACCACCGAGTTCCCCCATGCCATGGCTTTTGGAGCGGCGGGCGACCCGGCGCTCACCCGCTACGAGGGCGAGGTGACGGCGCGCGAAGCCCGTGCCATCGGCATCCAGTGGATCTATTATCCGGTGGCCGACGTCAACAACAACCCCGATAATCCGATCATCAACATCCGCTCGTTCGGCGAAAATCCGCAGGCCGTGGCGGCGCACGTGGCGGCCTTCATCGAAGGCGCGCACTCCGACAAGAAGAACCTCGTGCTGGCCACCGCCAAACATTTTCCGGGCCACGGCGACACGGCCATGGATACGCACATGAACCTGGCCACCATCCCGGCCGACCGCGACCACCTGGAGCGCGTGGAGCTGGTGCCGTTCAAAGCCGCCATTGCCGCCGGAGTGGACGCGATCATGACGGCGCACATCGCCGTGCCGGCCCTGGCGCCGCCCGATCTGCCGGCCACGCTTTCGCCCGCCATCCTCACCGATCTGCTGCGCAAGCAGCTCGGCTTCAAAGGCCTGGTGGTGACCGACGCGCTGGAAATGGGCGGCATCGCCCAGGGTTTTTCCACCGGCGAGGCGTGCGTGCGCGCGCTGGAAGCCGGCGCCGACACGCTGCTGATGCCGACCGATGCGGACGTGGCCGTGAAGGCCGTGGTGGCGGCGGTGGAGAATGGCCGCCTGAGCCGGCAGCGCATTGAGGAGAGCGTCATCAAGATTCTGTCGGCCAAGGAGAAAGTCGGGCTGGACCGCAAGCGCACGGTGGACCTGGAAGCCATTAGCGACGTGATCGATTCGCCCGAGGCGGATGAGAAAGCCCAGGAAATCGCCGAGCGCGCGGTGACCCTGGTGCGCAATACCAACAACCTGATACCGCTGGCGGCCCCGGACCGCACCTGTTACGTGGTGATGTCCGAGAATCCTTATTCGAACCAGGGGCAGATGTTCACCGCGCAACTCCGCCGCCGCGTGCCGCACCCCGCGCTGGCCACGCTGGACCCTTCCATGCCGCGGGAGCTGATTGACCAGATGCTGGGCGGCCTTTCGGGATGCCAGAACTACGCGGTGGCGGCGTTCTCTTCAGTAAGCGAGAATCGCGGCCTGGTGGGCCTCACGGGGGAGCTGCCGCACGCCATGGAAACCATCGTAGCGGCGGGCAAGCCGGTGGCGCTGGCCGCGCTGGGCAACCCTTACCTGCTGCGCAGCTTCCCGAACGTGGCGGCGTACCTGGCGACTTTCAGCACCGTGCCGCCCTCGGAATACGCCGCCGTGAAGGCGCTCTTCGGCGAGATCCGCATTGGCGGCCACTTACCGGTGAGCATTCCGGGGCTAGCGGCGCTGGGAGACGGAATCCAGTTGGCGGCCACGAGGAGCGGCCCTCCGGTGGGCCCCACGCAGTAGAAGACCGAGGAATGCGCGGACACGCACGGCCGAGTTAGTGTCGTGTCTCAGCCAGGCCGGCGCGACAGACGCTCCTTGACGGTCGCGGCTCTGATCAGCCACGAGCGTGAGTGAGTGGTCCGCTTGGGAACAACTTTAGCGGTCATCGCGCCAGTTTCGGAACCGCGCGCGTAAGCAAGCGGTAAGCGGGACAGCCCATTAGACCGCCGTCTGATTCTGTGATAGTCTACTATGACCGATGCCGAGTCGGGCATTCAGGTTAACTTAGGTTAAATGGAGAAGCTACCTTTGAATCCGACTAACTTGTTGTGGTTGCTCCGTCGCGTTGCCATTCACCGGGCCCTGTTATGGGCGCTGGCGATACTGCCGATTTCCGCCGGCGCCGCGTCCTGGACGCAGTTGACCAATCTGGCGCCCAATAACGCCGGCACCATGATGCTGATGACCGATGGCACGATCATGGTGCAGGGCGGCTCCAACCGGTGGATGCGGTTGACGCCAGATAGTTCGGGCAGTTACATTAGCGGCTCCTGGACCACTTTGACGCCCATGAGCATCCCACGGCTCTACTTCGCGTCGCAGGTGCTGCCCAGCGGCCAGGTCTGGCTGGTGGGAGGCGAATACAGCGGCACCGCCCTGCCCAATAACTGGTCCGGCACGGGTGAGATCTACGATCCGGTGGCAAATAGCTGGACCCCCATCGCTCCTTATCCGAGCCAGTCGAATTGCAACTACATCAGCGAATTCGGAGGAGCCATCACCAAGGGATCCCCGGTGGTAACGGGCATTCTGACGACCACGGGTTTCGAGACCGGCTGGACCGTGGCCGGTACCGGCATTCCCGGCAACACCACCATCCTGAGCGTGGATTCCAACAGTCAAATTCATCTGTCCCAGAACGCCACGTCCACTAATGCGAATGGAGTCATTCTCTCGTTCAGCGAGAGTTCCGCCGGCAATACCACTAATGCTTCAACCATCATCACCGGCATAACTTCGACCGCCGGGTTTCAGGTCGGCTGGACCATTAGTGGGGCGGGGATTTCCGCAGGCGCCACCATCAGCAGCATCGATTCGTCCACCCAGATCCACATTTCCAGCAAGGCTACCGCCACGGGAACGGGCGTGGCGTTGACCTTCGGTATCCAGATGAGAGGAACGTCCTGCGCCGGAGATACTCCATCTATTCTCCTGCCGGGCGGGCAGATCCTGGTAGGTAGCATCAATGCCGGGTCCACTTACTCTTACAATATTGCGGGTAATGCGTGGAGCCTTGCGGCGACCAAGGTCTATGGCGCAAGCAGCGAGCAGGGATGGGCTAAGTTAGCGGATGGCAGAGTCATCACTTACGACATTGGCAAAAGCATCAGCGAAGGTACCGGTTACGCGGAGTTGTATGACCCCGTCGCCAATGCGTGGACCAGCATCAGTCCCGGCGATGGAACGGCCAACGGAGTTCTTCCTCTGATCACCAGCAGCAGCGACAATGAACTCGGGCCGAGCCTGCGCTTGCAGGATGGCCGCATGCTGCTGATCGGCGCCAACGGCAGCACCGCGCTCTACACCCCTGCCACAAACACCTGGGCGCCCGGCCCGGCGGTGGAAGGCACCCTGAACGGCTTGCCGTTCCTGTTCGCCTCCGACGATGCGCCGGGGGCGATTCTGCCCAACGGCCACGTTATTTTTGCCGCCGATGCCGGACCGGGCGTGACTTCCACCGGAAACACCACCAGCGGCTCTGAGATCGTTACCGGGATCCCTTCCACCACCTTTTTCCAGGTGGGTTGGAACGTTACCGGCGATGGCATTCCCGACAACGCGACCATCACGAGCGTGGATTCGGCCGGTCAGATCCATATCTCGGTAAACGCCACCGCCACTGCCTCCGGCGTATCCCTGACGTTCGGCGGCCCTTACGCCATCCCTACCGAGCTGTTCGATTTCGATCCGGTCGCCGGAACCGTCAATCCGGTCTCACCGGCGATTCCGGACACTCATCTGACTAACATCAGCTCGTATGTTACCAGGATGCTGATGCTGCCCACGGGCCAGTTACTCTTTGGGGACGGAACCAACCAGTTGTGGGTGTACACGCCGGATGGGGCCGCCGGCGCGTCGCTGCTGCCCAGCATCACCTCGGTGGTATACAATGGCGGCGGAGTATACACGCTCACCGGCACGCAACTCAACGGCCAATCGGCGGGTTCCAGTTACGGCGATGATGTGCAATGTGACGAGAACTATCCGGTGATCCGGATGGTCAGCCCCTCCGGCAGCGTCTATTACGCCAAAACCACCAACTGGAGCACGGTGGGCGTGGGTACCGGCGCCATTGTGGAGACCGTCGACTTCACGCTGAATCCCTCCATGCCGGTTGGGACTTATTCGCTGATTGTAACCGGGGCCGGCGTGTCGTCCAGCCCGGCGACTTTCTCGCCGCAGCAAGTCATCACCATTCAGACCAGCCCGCCAGGTTTGCAATTCAGCGTGGATGGCGGAGCAGCGCAGACCGCCCCGCAGACGCTAAACCTGAGCCAGGGCACGCACGCCATCTCGGTTGTCGCGACGCAATCGCAGGCGCCGGGGACACAGTTCGCATTTATCGAATGGAGCGACGGTACAACGGGGACCTCCGATACCATCACGGTGGGCGCTTCACCGGCCACTTACACAGCCATTTTCCAGACTCAGTATCAATTGACGACCGCGGCTCTCCCGGCGGCGGGCGGTACCGTGACACCGGCCAGCGCTTTCTACAATGCCGGAGCGGTGGTCGCGGTCACGGCAACACCCAACAGCGGGTATACCTTCAGCGGCTGGTCGGGCGCGGCGGCCAACGCGTCCAGCGCCTCAACTACAGTGACCATGAGCGCGGCCGAAAGCGTCACCGCGAACTTCAGCGGGGGATCTTCGTCCTGCTCGTTCAGTTTCAGCGCGGCGTCGGCAAGTCTGCCGGCCACCGGCACCTCCACCGTGGAAACCTGCCCGAATAGTTCCGGCCAGCCGAATTGCGGGGTCGCTCCGGAAACTCCGCAAACCTTCACGGTGACGCCCACTGGAACCTGCGGGCCATGGACCGCGACTTCCTCCAACCCGGAATTTCTGCAAATCACGTCATCAGGGCCCGGCAGCGGCGCGGGCACTGTCGGCTTCACCCTGCTCAACAATACCCACACCGGGCAGCAGAGCTATTCCATCACGGTCACCAGCGGAAGTGGGTCGGCGCTTTACAGCGTTACCGAAGCGGGTTCCGGCGACAGCCAGGTCTACCGCGAGGTTTATGCGCTGTACGAACAGCTCCTGGGACGCGACCCCGACCCGGGCGGCTTCGCCTTCTGGACCGGGACCGGAGGCGCGGGCCTGGGCCAGATGGCCGATTCCTTCCTGACCAGTCCGGAGGCCTTCAACAGCGGCTTCGCGGTGATGGCGGCTTACCAGGCGGCCACCGGCGCCCCGCCCACGTTCGCCCAATTCACCGCGGGGGTGACCAGCATCCGCGCCGGCGCCCAGACAGTGCCCGGACTCTTCAACGGGCTGATCGGCGCCGGCTACGCGGCCGCCAATTTGTACCAGAACCTGTTGGGCCGCGTGCCCACGGGTGCGGATTCGGCCTGCATCAACACGGGACTGAGCGCGTGCTTCCAGACCATCGTCGGCTATCCGTCAAGCACCACCCCGGTGGGCGCCGCGAACAACGAATTTGAAAGCACGGGGATCTACCACGCGGTGGACCACACCAACGGCCTGTATGTGCAGATGATCTATTACGTGACGCTGAGCCGCGATCCGGACCCGAGCGGTTTCGCCTTCTGGCTAGGCGTTGCCAACAGCGGCGGCGCGGGCCTACTGTTCCAGGGCAGCGCCGGCTTCGCCACGCGAATTCAGATTCTGGGACCGGGCACACCCAACCAGGGCTTCATCGGAAGTACCGAGTTCCAGGGGCTGTTCGCGAACTAG